>NZ_JADEYR010000003.1 GCF_015209585.1 Brachybacterium epidermidis | reverse complement strand
CGCGAGCAGCGCGACACCGTGCCGGGCGCTGCCGGGGTGAGGGGGGCGGGACCGTCCCGAACGACAGGGGCGTCGGGCGCGCCGGACGCGCCCTTCGGACACGGGCGCTCCGCCTCCGTGCTGCTCGCCCTGCTGCTGACGATGGCGTCGGTCTCCGTTGCCGCGGGCGAGAGCGTCCTGGCGATCGTGATCGCGGTGATCCTCGGAGCAGCCGGTGGTCTCAGCCTGAGACATCCCCTGTTCGCCGGTGCCATCATCGGCCTGACCTTCACCTTCGCAGTGTTCGCGGGTCCCGCGCACGTGGGCCCCGGCTCGCTGGCCTCGATCGTGGCGATCGCCTCGGCAGCCGGGCACGGGAAGATCCTGGGCGCGATCATGATGTCCGTCTGGCACGTCACCACGCTGATGGCCATCTCCGCGGTGCGGGGCGATGAGGCGGCGTACATGGTCTCCGAGCTGCTGCTGTGGATCGTGCTGCAGGGCGGGACACTGGTGGCGGCCACCTGGGGTCGGCGCCTGTTCGAGCGTTCCGTCGCCGAGCGGGCTCGGCGGCTCAGCGAGCTGTCCGATCAGCGCCGTGCCATCGCCCGTGAGCTCCACGACACCGGGGTCCGTGCGATGACGGAGGTGGTGATGCTGGCGGAGAACGCCGCACTGCGCCCCGGCACGGCACCGAGCACGGCCGCGGAGTTCCGCCGCATCTCCAGCACCTCCCGCCGCGCGGCCGATGAGATGCGCGAGCTGCTGGAGCAGCTGCGCGGGTCCCACGAGGTGGGCAGCCCCGCCCATGCCCGCGGTGCCTGCGTCGAGGATCTGCTGGAGATGCTCCGCGGACGGTTGGCGGCGGCCGGGTTCTCGGTGCGGGTGGCCTCGGAGGGCGAGTGCTCGCTGCCCGACCGTGAGGTGGCGGTGATCGCTCGCTGCCTGGAGGAGGTGGAGGCCAACGTAGTGCGCCATGGCGACCGCGCCGCTCCGGTGGCGATCATGAGCGAGTCACTGCCCGGCTCCTCCGTTGCCGAGCCGGGGCTCCGACTGGCGGTGCTCAACGGCATGGCCCCTGACGATCGCCACGGCCTCAGAGGCGGGGCCGGCCTGGAAGGGGTCAGGGAGAGACTGGCAGCCGTGGGGGGAGACCTGGAGGCACGCTGCGAGGGCTCGACCTTCCTGACCCGCATCGACATACCGGGGGAGATTCGATAACACCGGGGAGATTCGATGACACCGGGGAGATTCGATGACGAATGGGAAGATTCGATGACGAATGGGAAGATTCGATGACGACTGTGATGATCTGCGACGACGATCCGATCGTGCGTGCGGCGCTGGCTGCGTACCTGGACCGGGAGAGCGATCTGTCCGTGGTCGCGACGGTGGACTGCGCGGAGGAGGCACTGGCGCAGTTGGACGACCACGCCCCTGACGTGGTGCTGATGGACATCGCGCTGCCCGGGCAGAACGGCCTGGAGGCCACGGGACAGGTGCGGGAGCGCCATCCGCGCACAGCGGTGCTGGTGCTGACCACGTTCGGCACCGACGAGCACCTGCGCGCCGCGCTCGCGGCCGGGGCCAGCGGGTTCCTGCTCAAGACCACGGCCGCCTCCGCCCTGGTGGCAGCCGTCAGAGCAGCGGCGGCCAACGCCGGCACGGTGATCACCCCGGAGCTGGCGCACCAGATCGCCTGCGATCAGGCGCGCGAGGGCGGCCCCGGTGGCCACGTGGATGCCGAGGCGATCGCAGAGCTGGGGCTCACCGATCGCGAGCAGGACGTGCTCACCCTGCTGTGCCAGGCGGAGTCCAACGCGGGGATCGCCGATCGCCTCGCGCTGTCAGAGTCCACGGTGAAGACCCATGTCTCCTCCCTGATGGCGAAGCTGGGCTGCACCTCCCGCCTGCAGGTCGCGCTGACGGCCTTCGAGCGGGGGCTCGCCACTCCCCCACTGCCGCACGAGCCCGAGACCAGCTGATCCCGAGACCACCCGACGACGAAGAACCCCCTCACCGCGCTGGTGAGAGGGTTCTTCGACTCCGGAGCCGCCTGCGAGAATCGAACTCGCGACCTATTCATTACGAGTGAATCGCTCTACCGACTGAGCTAAGGCGGCACACCCACCGTTCGCACGGGCCACGACGATCAGCGTGATCGTGCTGCCTGGGCGCATGGCGGACCGGACCACTCTATGGGACCGGCTCGGGGCCGCGCAAAGCCGTGCGGCGTGCGCTTCATCGCACCTTCTCAGCCGCCGGAGGAGCAGGTGAGCCCGTCCTCCGGCACCGTGCCCTCCAGCAGGTACGGATCCACCGCCTGCTCGATGCAGCCGCCCGAGCGTCCGTAGGCCGTGTGCCCATCGCCCTCGAAGGTCAGCAGCACCGCATCGTCGAGCTGCTCGGCGAGACTCTGCGACCATTCGTAGGGCGTTGCCGGGTCCCCGGTGGTCCCGATGACCACGATGGTCCCGGCGCCCTCCGCGCTGACCGGTGCGGGTTCTCTCAGCGGCGGCACGGGCCACTGCCCGCACACGGTGGCGCCGTACCCCATGCTGGGCCCGAAGGTGGGGAACTGCTCGGCCAGCCGCTCGGCCTCCTCGGCCTGCCAGTCCTCATCGGCGACTCCCGGATGGTCCAGGCAGTTGATCGCATTGATCGCGACTATGCCGTTGCCCTTGTAGCTGCCGTCGGCCTGACGCTCGGAGGAGAGATCCGCGATCGTGAGCAGAGCCGTGCCGTCCCCCTGCATGGCCGCCGCGAGCGCATCGCGGCCCGTGGGCCAGAACCCGTCCTCGTACATCAGCAGCAGCACGGCCGAGCGGGCCAGGGAGCCGGTCAGGGGTCGCTGCGGGTCCGCGGTCTCGAGAGGCTCGGCGTCCACGGAGTCGAAGAAGCTGTGCAGCTGCTGCTTGGCATCGGCCACCTCGCCCTTGAAGGGGCAGGCCTCCCCCTGGGCCAGGCAGTCTGCGAGGAAGGCCTCGGTGGCCCTCTCGAAGCCCTCGGCCTGCCCGGCGGAGATCTCATCGAGCGTCGAGGAGGGGTCCAGGGCGGCGTCCAGCACGAACCGGCCCACGCGCTGCGGGTAGAGATCGGCGTAGGTGGCACCGAGGTAGGTGCCGTAGGAGTAGCCGAAGTAGTCCAGCTGCTCGGAGTCCAGTGCGGCGCGCAGCACGTCCATGTCCCGGGCGGCGGAGTACGTGTCGAGGTAGGGCAGCAGCTCTCCCGAGTCCTGCTGACAACCCTCGGCGATCCGGGCCATCCAGTCCAGGCCCTGCTGCAGGTTCTCCTCGGCGCCCGCGGCCGGGTCCCCGGTGGTCGCGAGGTACTCGTCGGTCTCCTCGTCGGTGAGGCACTCGATGCCCTCGGAGCGGGCCACGCCCCGGGGGTCGAAGCCCACGATGTCGTAGGCGGCGGTGACCTCACGGGAGAAGATGAACGGGGCGGAGGCAGTGAAGTCCACACCCGAACCGCCGGGACCGCCGGGGTTCACCACCAGGGAGCCGGTGGGCTCACCGGTGGCCCCGTGCTTGGCGAGCGCCAGCTCGATGTCCCCGGCCGAGGGGTCGTTCCACACCATCGGCACCGTGAGGGTGCCGCACTCCAGCTCCTCGCCGCCCTCCACGTCCTGGCACGGCCCCCAGGCGATGTCCTGCTCGTAGTAGGCAGCGTAGTCCGGGTCCTCGGCCGGATCGGTGGGCAGGTCCTGCGCGGCGGAGGTCCCCAGGTCGGCGAGCGCCGGGGCCTCGCCGCTGCCGTCGTCACCCCTGCCGTTGCCGCCACCCTGGCCTCCGCCGGCGCTCTGGCCGGCCCCGGTGGTCTGCTCGGGATCCTGCCCGCCCTGCGGCACGCAGCCTGTCACGACGAGCACGGCGGCGGCGGAGGCGGCCGCGAGCCGAGCGAAGTGGCGACGGGCCGGTGAGCGGTGGGTCGGGGATCCGAGACGCATCAGTACTCCTGGGTCGGGCGTTCCCGCGGGGTGCGGGACGGTCGTTCGTTCTCACGGCGAGCGCGAGGGGCGCCGCCGACTGCGGAGGGCGACGGTCCGGGGCTGCCCGGGGGTGCCGGGCCGCCCCGCTCATCCTAGGTGGCGGGTCGTGCTCGGCGCCGGGATGCTCATCGGGTCGGTCGTTCATCCGATCTCGCGGCGGCTCCATCTCCAGGCCCCCAGCGCCAGGGGCAGCACCACCAGGATCAGCAGGGGCAGCACATCGAAGGCCTCGGCCTGGCCGTCCCCGAGAACGGTGGCGGCGGCCTGCAGGTCCAGTGCCCGCAACACCCCGTCGAGGGTCTCGGATCCAGCCAGCATCGCGATCTGGCGGGCGGTGCCGATGATGAAGGGGAAGCCGATCGCCGCCAGCAGACCCATCACGGTGGACTGGGTGAGCACCCCCATGGCCAATGAGAACGCGAGCGTGGCCAGCAGCGCCGTGACGTGAGTGGTCATCACCCGGTCCACGGCGGTGAAGTCGGCGCCCTCCCCAGCAGCCCGCCCCCGATCCAGGTGGCCAGCACGGACAGCAGCACCGAGGCGGCGATGACCACGGCGACCACCAGCACGGTGGACAGCAGCTTCGAGGCCAGCACCGTCAGGCGCGAAGGTCGCTGGAGCTGGGTCACCTGGATGGAGCGGTCGCTCCATTCCCCGGCGGTCATCATCACGGCGATCACCGGGATGATCAGCGTGAGCGGCAGTGACACGGCAAGCATGGTGAGCTCCACGTCCACGGGCGCCTCGGGTATCAGCGCTCCCTGCAGCAGGCCGCCCAGCAGGGCGATCGCGAGCACGGCGAGCGAGGAGAGGATCACCACCGCCAGCCCCGAGCGCGTGTCGAGGTAGCTGCGGATGTCGATGTCGGGTCTCATGGCGGGTCTCCTCAGGCGATCGTGGCCGGGCCGCGCTCGGCCGCTGTGGTGTCGGACGGGGTTGTGCCGGTGAGGGAGAAGAAGACCTCCTCGAGCCCGCCGGCATCAGCCGGGCCGAGCGAGGTCAGCACGATCTGCTCGCGCAGGGCCAGGCGGCCCATGTCGTCCGCGGCCAGCTCCACGTCGACCAGGCCGTCGGCACGGGCGGTGTGGGGCACGGACTCGCTCTGCAGGGCGGCCAGCAGCGTCTGCGTGTGCTCGGCGCCGACGCGGGTGCCGCGGGCGGTGGTGAGCTCCTCGAGGGTGCCCTCGCGCACCAGACGCCCCTGGTCGATGACCACCAGGCGGTCCACGGTGGCCTGCACCTCGCGCAGTTGGTGGCTGGACAGCAGCACGGTGCCGCCGGAATCGGCGAAGGAGCGCAGCAGGCGACGCATCCACCGGATGCCCTCCGGGTCCAGTCCATTGGCGGGCTCGTCCAGGACCAGCACCTTCGGGTCCCCCATGAGGGCGACACCGATGCCGAGCCGCTGGCGCATGCCGTACGAGTAGCCGCCCACGCGCTTGCGTGCGGCGTCGGCCAGGCCCACCAGCTCGAGCACCTCCTGGGCGCGCCCAGCGGGCATCCGCAGGGTGCGCTCGGCGAGCCGGAGGGTCTCCAGCCCCGTGCGTCCGCGTCCCAGCGCGGTCGCATCGAGCATCACGCCGATGGTGCGCGCGGGATCGGTGAGGTCGCTGTAGCGTCGGCCGCCGACGAGGGCCTGACCGGCGTCGGCCGCCGCCAGGGAGGTGAGGATCCGCAGGGTGGTGGACTTCCCGGCCCCGTTGGGGCCGAGGAACCCGGTCACGGTGCCGGGCGTGCAGGTGAAGGAGAGGTCGTCGACGACGGCACGGGTGCCGTAGCGCTTGGTCAGCCCGCGCACCTCGATCGGTGTGCCCCCGGTGTCAGCTTTGAGGGTTCGATGGTTCATGGTGGACCGTCCTGCCTGGTAGGAGCGCTTGGAGGATGCTTCTGGCGAGATGTCTCCACCTTCTTCCGAGCAGGGGTGCCGCCGGAACCGCCCGCAGGATCGCGCGGGTCAGACGTTCGTCGTCGCCTCCCGCCCCCGCACCCGCGACCTTGGACACGGCCGCCGGGCCGAAGGTCGACCCCTGGCCGACTGGTCACGCGGATACAGTGACCGCGTGGATGACCAGGGACGGCCGCTGAGGCACCGATGGCAGGAGGCACTGATCCTGCTGGCCGTCGCGGCCGACGCGGTCTTCATGGCGCTGGTCGCCGACGGGGACCCGTGGCGTCTCGCCCAGGCGGTGGGGATCGCGGTGGTCGGTTCACTGCTGCTGGCCCGGCACCGGCACTGGCGCTGGCTGTTGCCGCTGCTGATCCTGCTGAACGCCGTGGTCGCCTCCCTTTCCATCCTGATCATCGCCACCTACTGCTTCGCCACGCGCAGCAGCAGCCGGCTGATGACGGTGCTCGTGGGGCTGCTGGCAGTGGCGGTCACGGTGGTGCCCCCCTACCCGGACCTGCTGCCCGAGCGCACCGGGCAGGCGATCGCCCTGGTCTTCTTCCTGGTGGCCTCGACCGTGGCGATCGGGATGTACACCCAGACCCGCCGGCAGCTGATGGCACAGCTCCGCCGCCGTGCGGAGGAGGCGGAGCAGGGTCGCGCCGAGGCCCAGGACCAGGCGCGTCGGGCCGAGCGCACCCGCATCGCCCGCGAGATGCACGACATCGTGGCCCACAAGATCTCGCTGGTGGCCCTGCAGGCGGGCGCCCTGGAGGTGAACCCCAACCTGGAGCGGGAGCAGGTGGTCGAATCCGTGGGGCTGATCCGGCAGACGGCCACCACGGCCCTCTCGGAGCTGCGGGAGGTGCTGGGGGTGCTGCGCAGCGAGGACGAGGGGGCACCGCTGGCGCCCCAGCCCACCTGGGACGACGTGCGCGAGCTGGTGGTGACATCGCAGTCGGCGGGGATCTCCATCGAGCTGTTCGACTTCATCGACGACCCGGTGCCGGACCAGATGGCGCGCACCGCCTATCGGGTGGTGCAGGAGGGCCTGACCAACATCCACAAGCATGCCCGGCACACCAAGGCCCGGGTGGCGCTGATCGGCGAGCCTGGGACCGACCTGGTGATCGAGGTCAGTAATGTTCTTCCCGTGGGGTTCACCACGGACCTCCCGGGGGCGCGGATGGGGCTGTCGGGCATCGAGACCCGCGTGCTGCACGCCGGGGGGACGATCGCCTCGGGCCCCACCGATGACGGACGTTTCGAAGTGAAGGCGGTGATCCCATGGCCGGCGACGGCGTGACACGCGTGGGGCTGGTCGACGACGACTCCCTGGTGCGAGCGGGACTGGCAATGATCCTGGGCGCGGATCCGGGCATCGAGGTGGTGGGGCAGGCGGGCGACGGCTCCGAGGCCGTCCCGCTGGTGCAGAAGCACCGGCCCGACGTCCTGCTGATGGACGTACGGATGCCCGGGCTCGACGGCATCGCCGCCACCAAGGCGGTCTCGGCGCTGCCCCGTGCCCCCCGCATCATCATGCTCACCACGTTCGACATGGACGAGTACGTGTTCCGGGCGCTCGAGGCCGGCGCCAGCGGGTTCCTGCTCAAGGACACCCCGCCCCAGGACCTGATCCGAGCGGTGCACGTGGTGGCCGCGGGGGACGCGATGCTCTCCCCCGCCGTGACCCGGCGGATGCTCTCCCACTTCTCCGACGCGAACCCCGGCACCCGGCAGGACACGCACCCGGGCCTGGAACTGCTCACCGAGAGGGAGACCGAAGTGCTCGGTGCGGTGGGGGCAGGGCTGTCCAACACCCAGATCGGGATGCGGCTGTTCATGAGCGAGGCCACGGTGAAGGCCCACGTCTCGAAGATCTTCGCCAAGCTGGACTGCACCAATCGGGTGCAGATCGCGATCATCGCCCACGAGGCCGGGCTGACCGACATCGACCAGCCTCCCCTCTGAGGCGGAGCGTAGTACCCCCAACGGGATTCGAACCCGTGTCGCCGGCGTGAAAGGCCGGTGTCCTGGGCCGCTAGACGATGGGGGCCCTGGGCACAGAATGCCCGCCGGGAAGCATACCTGCCGCGCCTCCGCCTGCGCGAACGGGCACGGGGCAGGTGCGGTGCATCCGACACCGCCGCGATCCGGCGACCGTGGTTCGATGGTGGCATGGTCCGCATCAGTCGCAGCGAGTTCGAGGAGGCGGTGGATGACGCCCTGGATTCCCTGCCCGAGGAGATCGCGGAGGCCATCGCTCGCTCCAACGTCGTGATCCTGGTCGAGGAGGAGCCGGATCCGCAGCCGGACGGCACCGAGCTGCTGGGACTGTACGAGGGGATCCCCCTGGACCACCGCAGTGTGTTCGACGGGTACGCGCAGCCGGACAGGATCCTGATCTACCGCGGTCCCCTGCAGCGCGTGAGCGCCACCCGCGAGGAGCTGGTGGAGCAGATCGCGGTGACGGTGCTGCACGAACTGGGCCACCTCTTCGGCATCAGCGATGCGAGGCTCCACGAGCTCGGCTGGGCCTGAGAGCAGGCGTGAGTCCGTCGTCGGCACCGGAGTCGAGAGGTGCGAGGCGGCTCACAGCCGAAGTGTGCACGAGCCCCCGAAACCTCCGGTAGAGTTGTCCAGGTCGATCGGCGAGAACCACTGCGGTGGGGATCAGGATCGACGGTCAGGCCCTGTAGCTCAGTTGGTTAGAGTGCCGCCCTGTCACGGCGGAGGTCGCCGGTTCAAGCCCGGTCAGGGTCGCCCCCTCGCGAAGGCCCCGGAGTTCAGCTCCGGGGCCTTCGCCGTTCCCGTGAACCTCCTGCCCCCGGCCCAGCCGTCACCGGGACAGGTCGTCCACGGTCCGTCCCTGCGCATCGGCCGGGCCCCGCTCCCCCGTGCCTGGCCCGCCCGGTGCCCTCGTGGCGTGCCTCTCACCGGCCCCACCTGGTTGGGCGCACCCACCTGGCACTGTTACCCTGGTCCTCGGCCGCTTCACGGTGGTCACGGCTCTGTAGCTCAGTTGGTAGAGCGTTCGACTGAAAATCGAAAGGTCACCGGATCGACGCCGGTCGGAGCCACTCTCAAGACCCCCGCCCCGGCGGGGGTCTTCTCTTTGCCGAAGCCGCCGGTACGGCCCCGTGACCGGGGCTCGGGCCGTACAGTGTGATCTGCACCCCGGCGCTCACCGGGGCCCCACCTGACTCACTGTGGAGGACGACACCGATGTCAGCCGAGAGCCCGGATCTTGCCATCGCCCAGGCCGCGACCCTCGAACCCATCCAGGACATTGCCGAGAGGGCGGGCATCCCCGCCGAGGCGCTGATCCCCTACGGCTCGTACAAGGCGAAGGTCGACATCCGCAAGATCGACCAGGGCCAGGGCAACTCGAAGCTGGTGCTGGTCTCGGCCATGTCCCCCACTCCCGCCGGTGAGGGCAAGTCCACCACGACGGTGGGCCTGGCGGACGCCTTCACGCTGAAGGGCAAGCGCACCATGGTGGCGCTGCGGGAGCCGGCCCTGGGCCCGATCATGGGGATCAAGGGAGGCGCCACCGGCGGCGGTCACGCCCAAGTGGTGCCGATGGAGGACATCAACCTCCACTTCACGGGCGACTTCCACGCCATCCAGATCGCCAACAACACCCTGGCGGCGCTGGGGGACAACCACATCCATCAGGGCAATGAGCTGAACATCGATCCGCGCCGCATCCAGTGGAAGCGCGTGGTGGACGTCAACGACCGCGCCCTGCGCCAGACGGTGATCGGCCTGGGCGGCCCCGCGCAGGGCGTGCCGCGCGAGGACGGCTTCGACATCGTGGTGGCCTCCGAGATCATGGCGATCCTGTGCCTGGCCACGGACCTGGAGGACCTCTCCCGCCGCATCGGCGACATCGTCGTGGGCTTCACCTACGACCGCTCACCCGTGACCGTGCGCGACCTGAAGGTGGAGGGCGCGATCACCCTGCTGCTCAAGGACGCGCTGATGCCGAACCTGGTGCAGACCCTGGGCGGCACCCCGGCCCTGGTGCACGGCGGCCCCTTCGCCAACATCGCTCACGGCTGCAACTCCCTACCCGCGGCCCGCCTGGCCCTGTCCCTGGCCGAGATCACCGTCACCGAGGCCGGCTTCGGCTCCGACCTGGGTGCCGAGAAGTGCCTGGACATCAAGGCCCGCTTCGGCGACCTGCGGCCGGATGCGGCCGTGGTGGTGGCCCCCGGGCGCGCCCTGAAGATGCACGGCGGTGTGGCCAAGGCGGACCTCGCCACCGAGGACATCGACTCCACGCTCAAGGGCACCGAGAACCTGGCCCGCCACGTCCAGAACCTGCGCAAGTTCGGCATCGAGCCGGTGATCTCCCTGAACCGCTTCCCCACCGACACCGAGGCCGAGCTGGATGCCGTGCTGGAATGGGCGAAGGAGCAGGGCTTCCGGGCGGCACTGTCCGAGGTGTGGGCCAAGGGCGGCGAGGGCGGCCTCGCCGTGGCCGACGAGGTGCTCGCCGCGATCGAGGAGAGCACCGACTTCCACCACCTCTACGACCCGGAGGTCGGTGTCGAGGAGGCCCTGCGCACCCTTGCACGGGAGATCTACGGCGCCGAGGACGTGGTGTTCTCCGACAAGGCCCCGGCGGCTCTGCGCACGTTGAAGAAGAACGGCTGGGACAAGCTGCCGGTGTGCGTGGCGAAGACCCAGTACTCGTTCTCCGACGACCCCAGGGCGCTCGGAGCGCCCACCGGGCACGTGCTGCACGTGCGGGACCTGGTGCCGCGGATCGGCGCCGGGTTCGTGGTGGCCCTGACCGGGTCGATCATGACCATGCCCGGGCTGCCCAAGGAGCCAGCCGCACTGCGCATGGGCGTCACCGACGACGGGGAGGCATTCGGCCTGTTCTGACCCGCTCCCCGGCTGCGCCGGCCCCGTCCCACGTCGGCGGGGCGGGGCCGCACTGCGCATGCGCCCGAGCAGGGCCCGGCTCACCGGCGGTCCCGCTCGGCGACCTCCTCGGCCTCCCGCTCGGTCTCATCCGCCAGGTCCACGTCCAGACCGTCGTCGTCGTGGGCGCCCGCACCGGCCTCCGGCTCCTCCCAGTTGGGCAGGCTGAGATCGGTGTCGGGCGAGCCGGTGTCCACGACGTTCTCCGGGAAGCGGTCCTCCCCGCCGGTGAGGCCCTCGTGGTCGTCGAAGCCCTCGTCGATGAAGCCGTCCTCGTCGTCGTCCTGGTCGTCGGGGTCCGCCATGCGCGGGGTGAGGTCGTCGACCGCGTACTGCCCGCCGCGCACGAAGCCACGCCGGAAGGCTGCGCGGCCCACCATCGCGCTGGCCACGGGCACCGTGGTCATCTGGGCCAGCATCACCACCAGCATCATCGCGGCCAGCGACCAGGAACCGGCGGCCAGCGCCGCCCCGGCCAGCACCAGCATCAGCCCGAGGGACTGGGGCTTGGAGGCGGAGTGGATGCGGGTGAGCACATCGCTGAACCTGTTCAGGCCGATCGCGGCGATCACGGCCAGCACCGTGCCGGCGATGATGAGCACGCTGGCGAGGATCTCGAGGACGGTCATCGTGCTGCCTCCTCGCCCGTGGCTGGGCTCTCCGTGCTCCCCGTGCTCTCGTCCGACCGCCCGGTGCTCTCGTCCCGCCGCAGCGTGTCGTCCGGCCCGCCATCGGCACGGTGCAGGTGCACGGCCTCCAAGGGGCCGGTGGTAGTCTCGGGCTCCTCGCTGTCCTGGGACCTCTCGCGACCGATCGGGGCCGCCTCACGAGCCACGAAGCGGGCGAAGGTGACGGTGCTGATGAAGGCCAGCCCGGTCAGGGAGAGCATGGCCGGTCCGGCCCATTCGACCCGGGTGTGCGCGGTGTGCAGCGCCATCGCCATCACCACCATCACCACAAGCACGTCGGTGGAGACGGCGCGGTCCAGGATGGTGGGACCCACGATCATGCGGTACACCACGGACACGGTGGTCACGGCGAGCACGGCACCGCACACCAGCAGCACGATCTCGAACGGCGTCATCGCAGACCCGCCTCCTCCAGGATCTCGCGCCGGGCCAGGGCCCACAGCAGGCGCTTCTCCTGCTCCAGCACCCTCTGGCGGGCCTGCTCGGCCTGCTGCTCGTCCTCCGCGGCGATCACGTGCAGGAACAGGGTGCCGGTGGCGCGCTGCGCCTCCACCACCACCGACCCCGGGATCAGGGTGGAGAGCATGCCGGTGCCCGTGAGGAAGAGGTCGGACCGGGAGGCCAGTCTGACGGCGATCACCGAGTTCAGCGGCTGGGGCGCGGGCCGGATCGAGTACCACGACACCTCGATGGCCGACTTCACCATGTCGAACAGGAACACGCCCACGAAGTACAGGAACCGCAGGGGGCGCAGGGTGATCTCGTGCCCGGTGGGCGGCATCGGGAACAGCACGAACACCAGGGTCGCCGCGAGCACGCCGCCCAGCACGTTCTTCAGGTCCACACCGCCCCACAGCATGCACCAGAACGTGACGGAGACCAGCAGGCCCACCCAGTTTTTGGGCAGGTCCAGGAAGCGGCGCTTCATCACTCCACCACCTTCTGGCCCTCGGAGCCGATGTGGTAGACGAGCTGGTCGGCCGCTTCGTCACCGAGCACGGCGCTGACGTAGGGCTTGCGCTCCAGCACGGCCTCGGCGGCCTCGTCGGCGTAGCGCATGATGGGGCCGGCGAAGACGGTCAGGGCGATCGAGAAGGCCACCATGGCGCTGGTGGCGCCGATCATCACCTTCGGCATCGGCTTGTCGTTCTCCAGGACGTCCTGATCGGGCTCCTGCCAGAACGCACGGTTCCAGATCTTGGCGATCGCGTACAGGGTGAGCAGGCTGGTGAGCACGCTGACCACGATCAGGATCCACGCGGCGGTGCTGTCGTACTCGATGCCGGCCTGGATCAGGCCCACCTTGCCGATGAAGCCGGAGAACGGCGGGATGCCGGCCAGGTTCATCGCGGGGATGAAGAACAGGATCGCGATCACGGGGGCGAGCTTCGCCAGCCCGCCCAGGCGGATCAGGTTGGTGGTGCCGCCCCGGTGCTCGATCAGCCCGGCTGCCAGGAACATCGTGGACTGCACGGTGATGTGGTGGGCCACGTAGTAGATGGTGGCGGCCATGCCCAGCTCGGTGGTCAGGCCGATGCCGAACAGCATGTAGCCCATGTGGGAGACCAGCGTGAAGGACAGCACGCGCTTCAGGTCCGTCTGTGCGACGGCACCCAGGATGCCGATCAGGAGGCTCAGCCCGGCGGCCGCCAGCAGCAGGTTCGAGATCTGCGAGGCGGGGAACAGCAGAGTCTCCAGGCGCAGGATCGCGTAGATGCCCACCTTGGTCAGCAGGCCCGCGAACACGGCGGTCACCGGCGCGGGAGCGGTGGGGTACGAGTCCGGCAGCCAGGCGCTCAGCGGGAAGATCGCGGCCTTGATGGCGAAGGCCACCAGCAGCACCAGCTCCAGCGCCATCCGGGTGCCCGGCTCCAGCACGTCCAGCCGCACCGCCAGCTCGGCCATGTTCACGGTGCCCACCGCGGCGTAGATGAACGCGATGCCGGACAGGAAGATCACCGAGCTGAGCAGCGAGACGATCACGTACGTCGTGGCGGCTCTGATCCGGGACGCGGAACCGCCCAAGGTCAGCAGCACATAGCTGGCCGAGAGCAGCACCTCGAAGCCCACGTACAGGTTGAACAGGTCGCCGGCGAGGAACGCCATGGACACGCCCGTCACCAGCGCCAGGTAGGTGGGGTGGTAGATCGCCACCGGTGTGCGGGCGGTGTTCTCACTGACCGACTGGGCGCTTGAGTAGATCAGCACCGCGAAGGTGACGAAGGTGGAGACCACCAGCATCAGCGCCGTGAGCCTGTCTGCCACCAGCACGATCCCCAGCTGCGGGGTCCAGTTGCCGATCTGCAGCACCAGCACGCTCTCGGCGTTGACGTAGTAGGCCAGCACCAGGGCCACGGTGAAGTTCACCAGCAGCGTCAGGATGGTCACCCACAGCTGGATCCGCAGGTGGTGGCGCAGCAGCAGGGTGACCGCGGCGCCGCCCAGGGGCAGCAGCACAGGGAGGGCCAGCAGCAGTTCCATGCTCACGGCTTCTCCCTCCCGTCGTCGCGTCCGTCGTGGTGCTGGGTGTCGTACTGGGTGTGCCCGCCCAGATGGTCATCGGAGTCGGTCACCGGGCCGGTGCCCGGGACGGTGGTCTCTCCCCCGGTCGGCGGCGCGGTGTGGTCCTCGTCGGCCGGATGCGCCCGCGGCGCCTCGAGGCCCGCGTGGCCGTGCGGCACCTCGTGGGCGTCCGCAGTGGCGGTGCGGGCACGGCCGCGCTCCGCCCGGGCGGCGGCCCTCTCGGGCTTGGGAGCGGGCCGGGCCTCGCCCTCGTCGGCCTCGGTGTGGTCCTGGGGGACGTCCTCGGCGCTGGAGAGGTCCGAGCCCAGCGTCTCGTCCTCCGCGGGTGCGAAGCCCTGGGACTGCATGAGTGCGCCGCGCCGGGACTCCTCGGTGAGGGCCTGCGCCCAGGGGAGCTTCTCCTCGCCTGCGCGGCGGCGGCTGCGGCGCAGCACGCGGCGGTCCTCGACGTCGTCGGGGACCTCGTCGTGGCCGAACAGCTGCCAGGCGCGGTAGGCCAGGGCCATGCCGAAGGCGGTCACGCCCATGGAGATCACGATGGCGGTGAGCACCATCGCGAACGGCAACGGGTCGCTCATCTCGGACGGGTCGGCGGTGCCCTCGAAGGGGGGCTTGCCGGGCGGGCCGGCGGCCACCACGAACAGCAGGTTCACGCCGTTGGAGAGCAGCAGGAAGCCCAGGATGATGCGGGTCAGGGTGCGCTCGAGCACCAGGTACACGCCGCACGCGATCAGCACCCCGGCGGTGAGCAGCAGCGCGAGACTAACGGACATCGTTCTCCACCTCCTGCTGCTGGTCGATCTGGGCGCCGAGCGAGCGCAGGAAGTCCAGCAGCACGCCCACGACCACCAGGTACACGCCGATGTCGAAGATCAGGGCGCTGGGGAATTCCAGCTCGCCGAGCACCGGCACATGGACCACGGGGGTGGCGGTGGCGAAGATCGTGCCGCCGAACAGCAGGGGCAGCACGGAGGCGGACACGGCGATGGCCATGCCCAGGCCCAGCACGAAGCCGGCCTGGACGGGGGCGGCCTCGGAGAGCTCGTAGCGGCCACCGGCGAGGTACCGCAGGGCCAGGCCCAGGCCTGCCACGAGACCGCCGGCGAAGCCGCCGCCGGGGTAGTTGTGCCCTGCCATCAGCAGGTACACCGAGAACAGCATGATCAGCGGGAACCCGAGGCGGGTCACCACCTCGAGGATCACCATGCGGCGCTCCGGGGCCAGGGTCAGTCCGGCCGACAGCCAGGTGCGCCAGCGGTTGGACCCGGTGACCTCATCGGGGCGGGCGTCGAAGTTCAGGGCGTTCTGCGGCAGCGGGGCATCGGCCCGGCGCCTCCAGATGGAGGTGTCGGCATCCAGGTCCCGCACCCGAGAGATGCCCTGCTCGCGGCGGGTGACGAAGATCAGGGAGGCCACGCCGGTGGCGACCACCAGCAGCACGCCGATCTCACCCATGGTGTCCCACACGCGGGCGTCCACCAGGGCCACGTTGACCACGTTGTGGCCGCCGCCGACCTCGTAGGCGGGCTCGATCAGCTGCGGTCCCAGGGGCGCCTGGTAACGGGCATCGGCGGCGTAGAGCGCACCGCCGCACAGCACCACCGCGGTGCCGATGGCGATCCCCCACCGACCCAGGGCCCCGATCCGCAGCGGCCTGCGGGAGAAGTGGATCGGCAGGCGGCGCAGCACCAGCACCAGCACCACGGTCAGGGCGGTCTCCACCAGCACCTGGGTGGTGGCCACGTCCACCGCGCCGGCGACCAGGAACAGCAGTGCCACCGCGTAGCCGGTCACGGAGATCAGGAACACGGCCCGCAGTCGCCTGCGGGAGCGGGCGGCGCCGATCGCTGCTGCCACCGCCACGGGCAGGATCAGCAGCTCGGCGGGGTGGTGGAAGAGCACCAGGTTGTCCGGCACCGGGGAGCGGGCGATGGTGATCGGCGAGGCCAGCAGGATCAGCACCAGCAGCATGGTGCCCAGGGTGTACGGCAGGGAGCCGCGCTGGAACAGGGGGGTGACGGCGATGGCGAGCTTGTCGACCCCGCGCATCAGGCGCCGGAAGCCGCGCTCGGCATCCACCCAGTCCTCCACGCCGTCGCGGCCCCAGGTCATGGGCGAGACGGCCTTCTGCAGCCTCTCCATCGGCCGGGCCAGGACGCACAGCAGCGCGCCCAGTCCCAGGGTCAGGGCGGACAGCAGCAGCGGAACGCCCAGGTGCGGGATCACCACCAGGTGGATCCCCTCCCCCGCACCGGGCAGACCCGCGCTGATGCTCCCGGCCACCTTCTCCACGTCACCGGCCACGAAGGGCAGGCCCACGCTGCCCAGGGTGATGAGTGCCGGGGCCAGCCAGTACAGCGGGGAGATCTCGGGGGTGGCGACCGAAGGCGCACCGGGGGCGCGGCCGAAGGCGCCGCGCACGAAGCGCCAGGAGTAGGCGACGGTGAGGATGGAGCCCGCCACCAGGGCGATCAGCAGGGCGCGCTGCCAGGTGCCGGCCTCCCACAGGGCCGCGTAGATGGCCTCCTTGGCCACGAAGCCGTACAGCGGGGGCACAGCGGCCATGGAGGCCGCCGAGATGGTGCCGATGATCGCGACCACGGGGGCAGCGCGCCCCACGCCGGAGAGCATCCGCAGATCGCGGGTGCCGAACTTCTTGTCGATGATGCCGACCACCATGAACAGCGGTGCCTTGAACACGGAGTGGGCGATCAGCATCGCCACCCCCGCGAGGACCGCATCGTCGGTGGCCAGGCCGGAGACGGCGGCGAGGAAGCCGAGCTGGGAGACGGTGCCGTAGGCCAGCAGCAGCTTGACGTCCGTCTGCCGCAGCGCACGCCAGCCGCCCAGCAGCATGGTCGCGGCACCGAGCACCGCGATCACGATGCTGATCGCCTCCAGCGGGGCGATCGCCGGTGCCAGGCGCAGGATCAGGTAGATGCCGGCCTTCACCATCGCGGCCGCGTGCAGGTAGGCGGAGACCGGGGTGGGAGCAGCCATCGCACCGGGCAGCCAGAAGTGCGTGGGCACCAGTGCGGACTTCGACAGGGCGCCGGCCAGGACCAGCAGCATCGCGGTGATCAGGAACGGCCCGGCACCCTCCCAGATGGGGGCCGCCATGATCGCCGAGATCCGCATGGAGCCGGCGGCCTGCGCGAACATCAGCAGGCCCACCAGCATCGCCAGACCGCCGGCGGTGGTGGAGATCAGCGCGTTCATTGCCGCGCGCCGCGAGGACTGCTTGTCCTGGTAGTGGCCGATCAGCAGGTAGGAGAAGACCGTGGTGAGCTCCCAGAAGACGTAGAGCATCATCACGTCGTCCGCCAGGACCAGGCCGATCATGGCCCCCGCGAAGGCGGTGAGCACACCGGCGAAGCGTCCCAGCCCGGGTTCGGTGTCCTTGAAGTAGCGGGCGCAGTACAGCATCACCAGCGCGCCGATGGCAGTGGCGATCATGGCCATCACCCAGCTCAGCGGGTCCAGGCGGAAGGCCAGTTCGATCCCGAAGGCGGGGATCCATGGCGTCACGACCTCACGGGGCGCATCGGCCAGGGAGAGCGGGTCGATGGTGGCCAGCCACACCGCGGAGGCGCCGGGCACCAGCGCCAGCAGGAAGAACGCGTTGCGGCCCATCGCGCGCACCAGCAGCGGACCCGCGATCGCCGCCACCAGGTGGGCGAGGAGCATCGTGTACACGCGGTCTCCGTCCTGGGTGCGGGAAGGGGGATGGGCCGAGTACATCCTACGGGAGGACCTGTCGGAATCCTGAGGTCGCGGCACTAGGTCACATCCAGGCTGTGCCGGGACGTGCGCAGTTGCATGGCGGAGCGCTCTGATCTTCGTAGAGTGGTCCCATGGCCCCCACTGCGGACCGGGACCCCGGTGACCGGCTCTCCCCGTCCTTCTCCTCCTCCGCCCGCTCCTCCCCGCACTCCTCCCCCGACGCCCTGCACGATGCTGCCGCTCCCGGCACACGCGCCTTTGTCGAGGCCGACCCCCGTCGCGCGGCCCCGGGCACCGCCGTCGACCGCCGCACCCTGCGCACGCAGGTGGTCTCCTTCGCCGCCTGGGACGGCGGCATGAGCGCTTTCAGCTCGGTGATCCTCACCTTCGTGTTCGCCACCTACGTGGCCAGCGCGGTCGCCGCCGAGGGCGCGGTGGGCGAAGAGGCGATCAAGGCGGCACAGGACCACGGCTCCCAGATGTTGACCACCTGGCAGTCGATCGGTGCGGTGGCGGTGGCCCTGCTGGCCCCGCTGCTGGGAAACCTCGCGGATTCCGGGGGTGCCCGCAACGCCCTGCTGCGCATCACCACCCTCGCCACCGTCGTGGTGATCGCGTTGATGCCGATGGTGGCGCTGGACTCGGACTTCCTCATCCTGGGGGCGGTGCTGATCGCCCTGGCGGTCGTGTTCAGCGAGCTGGCCGGGGTGTTCGTGAACTCGGTGCTGCCGGAGATCTCCACCCCCGCCAACCGCGGCCGGGTCTCCGGGACCGCATGGGCGGTGGGCTACTGGGGCTCCATCGTGTGCCTGGCTCTGGTGCTGGTGCTGTTCGTGATGCCGGGGACCGGGCTGCTGGGCATCACCGGGGACGACGGCTGGAACCTGCGCGCCATCCCTGTCTTCGTGGCGATCTGGATCCTGGTGGGCACCCTGCCGCTGATGATCTGGGCACCCCGTCACCACGCCCGCACCCCCGGCGCGCGATGGACCCCGGTGCAGGGGTACGTGAGCATCGCGCGGCACGTGAAGCGGGCCTTCCGCGAGGAGCCCGCGATGCTGCTGTACCTGGTGGCCTCCGCGATCTACCGCGACGGCCTGGGGGCGGTGTTCTCGATCGCCGGCGTGCTGGCGGCCAACGCGTACGGCTTCTCCACCGTCGAAGTGATCATCTTCGGCATCATCGCGAACCTGGTGGCCGGCATCGGCGTGTTCATGGGCGGCCGGATCGACGACCGGGTGGGCCCGCGACCGGTGATCATCGGCGGCTGCATCGGCATCATCGTGCTGGGCCTGGTGGTGCTGGCGTTCGGCTCCACCGCCGTGTTCTGGGTGGCCGGCCTGGCGATCTGCCTGTTCGTGGGGCCGGTGCAGTCCGCGTCCCGGAACCTTCTCACGCGGCTCTCCCGGCCCGGCCGGGAGACCGAGAACTTCGGCCTGTACGCCACCACCGGCCGGGCGCTGGGCTTCCTGGGCACCGGCGCCTTCGCGCTGACGGTGTGGATCACCGGGGACACCCGCACCGGGATCCTGGGGATCGTGCTGGTGATGGCCCTGGGCCTGCTGGCGTTCTTCCCGATCCCGCTGGGGGCGGCGGGCCGGGCCGCCAAGGCCGACGGCACGCCCGCGAGCGCGGGCTGATCGGACCGGTCGGCCGGCGCCACCACCATGCCGAGCGCGACGGCGAGCCGGTCGCGACTGAACGCGTCGGCGAGCCGGTCGCGCGGATCAGGCGGGTCAGGCCAGATCGTCGGGGTCGACCAGGAAGCCCTCGAGGTCCACGACGTAGCCGCCGACGGTCTCCACCAGCAGCCCGGCGATCAGCCCGATCCGGCGGTACACCCCCGCCCAGCGCTCGGTGGTCTCGGCGTCCGGGGACTCCAGGGAGTCCTCGGTCTCATCGGCCGGAAGGTGCACCAGCTGGTAGTCCACCGCCTCGTCAAGCCAGCTCAGCTGCTGCAGGGCCACCGGGCGCGCGCTGCGACCCACCCGCAGGCTGATCACGTCCTCGCCATCGGCGGGGATCGTGATGCTGTACCCTGCGGCGTCGGCCTCCTCGGGCACCTGGTCCAGCTCGGCCTCGGGCTCCAGCGGTGCCAGCAGCTGGGCCAGGGACTCCGGCGCCAGGGCGTGGGGGCTGACCACGGTGAGGTCTCGCACGTGGTACGGATGCGGCTCCAGGCGCACCCCGGAATCGGTCACGACAGCGCCGTACAGGCGCCGGCCCAGCGACCACACCAGGTCCAGGGCGGAGCGCTCGGTCCCGAAGGGCAGGCCCTCCGGGAAGGCGCGGGCATACCCGTGGGAGTCGCCCAGCCCCTCGGGGGCCGGGTCCTCCCGCACCCGGGTCACCTCCAGGTCCCAGCGGCCGGCACCGCGCGGGCCCCTGTCGGGAACGAGCCGGGCGTCCTGCCCCAGGTCGATGCTGCCGTCGTCCTCGAGGACGGCATGGGGGCGCAGGTTGCGCACCATGGCGTACACGTCGGCCGGATCGGTGTCGCGGGGGAGCTGGACGCGGTGGGAGGTGAGATCGGTGCTCATGCCTGCTCGTCCTCCACGGGGATCCGGGTGCGATGGAAGTTCAGGGCCGAGCGCGAGGGGGTGGGGCCGCGTTGACCGAGGTAGCGGTTGAGGTTCCCCTCGCTGCCGTAGGGGCGCTCCGCCGCGTTGGACAGTTGGAAGAAGCACAGCTGGCCGATCTTCATGCCCGGCCACAGGGCCACCGGCAGGGTGGCCATGTTGGACAGCTCCAGGGTGATGTGGCCCTGGAAGCCGGGATCGATGAAGCCTGCGGTGGAATGGGTGAGCAGCCCCAGGCGGCCCAGGGAGCTCTTGCCCTCCAGGCGGGCTGCGATGTCATCGGGCAGGGTGATCTGCTCGTAGGTGGAGGCGAGCACGAACTCCCCGGGGTGCAACATGTACGCCTCCTCGGGATCCACGGCGATCTCGCGGGTGAGCTCGGCCTGCTCCGTGGCCGGGTCGATCATCGCGTACTTGTGGTTGTCGAAGACGCGGAAGAAGCGATCGATGCGCACGTCCACGGAGGCGGGCTGGACCATGGAGGCGTCGAAGGGCTCCAGCCGCACGCGCTCGGCCTCGATCTGGGCACGGATGTCACGATCACTCAGCAGCACGAGCCCAGCCTAGCCCCGGATTCCGGGAACGTCAGGGGAGAGTCCACTCCCGCCCATGTTCAGGGAGCACCCCGCGATGGGGTTATGATGGACGGCGTTCGCGGGTGTAGTTCAATGGTAGAACTTCAGCTTCCCAAGCTGACAGCGCGGGTTCGATTCCCGTCACCCGCTCTCGTGTCCTGGGTCGCGACATCGTTGACAGACGATGTCGCGACCCAGTTCTTTCCATGGGGCTCGTCTTTCCATGGGGCTCGCTGACTGCGTGAACTGAGCGGGACCACAGGACCCGGGACCGCAGGGCCCAGGACCTCTGCGCGGGACCTTCAGGGTTCCGACGCCGATATGTCACGGTGTAATAATGTGCCATGCCCAAGATCATCGGCGGTTCGCTCGAGGAGCACCGCGAGCGCACACGCGAGAAGATCTTCCAGGCTCTGGACGAGCTGCTGGAGGACCAGACGTTCGAGCAGATCACGTTCTCCTCGATCGCCGGGGCCGCGGGGGTGGGTCGCACCGCGATGTACAACCACTTCCCGGACAAGGACACCCTGCTGGTCGAGTACGCGATGCACGAGACCTCCGGCTACATCGCGCAACTGCAGGCCGGAGTTCAGGCCGCCACCCCGAGGGAGGCGGTGCTGCAGTACGTGCGCACCCAGCTGCAGCTGACGGTCTCCTTCCACATGCCGCACTCGGTCAGCCGCAACCGCCTCACCTCGGAGACGGCGGCCCGCCTGCGGGACCACGTGGTGCTGATCGAGGACGTGCTGCGACGGATCATCCGCGCCGGCATCGACAGCGGTGACTTCGCTGCGGACCTCGATCTCGACGCCACCGTGCGGATCGTCAACGGTCTGCTGATCGGCACGGCACCGGGACGCTTCGATCAGGATGCACTGGAGGCCTTCGTGCTGCGGGGCCTGGGCGTCGAGGCCTGAACCACTCCCCTGACCGGAGCCTCGGGGCCGTCGAGGGCCCCGAGCGGCAGGGCCGATGGGGCCCGGCCCGGTCCGGGCGGTCTCAGCGCTTGTCGTCGTCCTCCCAGCTCATCGCGTCCAGCGTGAGCTCGCGGTCGTCCTCATCGCGGCGCGCGAACAGCGGCTTGGAGCTGTCCTCCAGCTCGTCCTCGAGGTCCACCTCGGGTGCGGCGGCCGAGGCCACCCACACCGCAGCGGCGATCACCAGCGCGATGACGGCCACGCCCCAGCGCAGGAACGGGCTGGAGTCGTCGGCCACCATCGACACCAGCGAGGGCACGGCGATGGCAGCAGTCAGCGCACCGGCGAGCATCAGGGCGGGCGCGACGGCGCCGATGCTGGAGCGCATCACCCCCGTGAGCACCGCTCCGGAGAGCGCACCGGAGTGGCCCCAGGAGCCGGGGCCGCCGTAGCGGCCCGCGGAGATCAGGTCGAGGGCCGAGCGCATCGCGGAGGCCGCGCCATGGGACCACAGCCCCAGGCCCGCTGCGGTCAGCACCAGGCCGGCCACGAAGCCGGGAAGGGCGGCCGGCCCCAGGCCGAAGCCCGCCACCACCGGCATCAGCAGCGCCACCGTCAGCGGCGTCAGCGCGGAGCGTCGCAGCCCGTAGGTCAGGTCATCCAGCAGCACGTGCTCACGGTCGCTGAGCATGGTGGCGCGGGTCTCGACCACTGCAGCGGCGCCTGCCCGTCGGGATGCGTCGAGCATCGAGGCGATGACCAGCAGCACGGTCACCACGCCCATGCCTATGCCCGCCAGCAGCGGGAGGGCCTGCGGGGTGAGGGCGTGCAGGGCACGGTCCTCCCAGACCGTGGCGGCCCGAGGGGCCGCCTGCAGAGCGGTGACCACCGGCCCCAGCAGGGGCAGCGCGGCGAGGGCGGCCACCAGCAGCAGAGCGCTGCGCGGACCGGTGCCGGCCGAGGCCGCGGCCTCCCGTGCAGCCGGCTCGGTGCCCGGGTCATCCAGCAGAGCCGGGGCGGCCAGCGAGCCCGCGAAGCCGAGCGTCACCACCAGGGCACCCAGGCCGCTGTACGCGAGCAGGGCCAGGGCCAGGCCCGGCACACCGGCGCTGAGCACGCTGAGCACACCCAGCACGCCCAGCAGCAGCGCCAGGGCGAGCGCGGCGCTCAGAGCAGTAGCGCCGAAGGCCGCGGTGGCACCCAGCGCACCCCCGGTGCGGCTGGTGCGGGCCGCACGCAGCGCGGTCTCGCCGCGGCGGTCGGCCGTGGCATCCAGCAGCAACAGGGCCAGCAGGGCGGCCAGTGCACCGGCTCCGATCGCGCCGGCGACCACGGCGCTCGGCGACACGGTGTGCAGGGTCAGCACGTCCAGGAAGGCGCCGGCG
Organism: Brachybacterium epidermidis; assembly: GCF_015209585.1. Taxonomy (GTDB): domain Bacteria; phylum Actinomycetota; class Actinomycetes; order Actinomycetales; family Dermabacteraceae; genus Brachybacterium; species Brachybacterium epidermidis. The sequence continues at coordinate 215,300 of NZ_JADEYR010000003.1, read as the reverse complement.
TCGCGGGAGTCGTCCGTGACGGAGATCCATTGGCCCATGTCCTGGGTGGCCTGTTCGATCTGCGGCACCATCTCCTCTCGCGGCAACGGCTGGGGGCCGGCCACGGCCGGATCGGTGAACTCACTCATCCCCACGTGGTCGAAGCGCAGGGACTTGTACTGGGTGGGCAGCCACAGCGCGGCCGCGGCCACCGTGAGCGCACCGCTCAGCACGGCGGGGATCAGCCCGCCCATCCGGAGCCCGGTGCGCTCCTGGCCATCATTCATCCGATGCGGGACCACCGCGGCGGCGGCCGCGGTGAGCATGGCAGCCCCCAGGCCCAGCAGCACCACCAGGATCCCCTCGCCCGCCAGGACCGGGACGCCGAGCAGGATCCCGCCGGCGGCCAGAGCGGTGGTCAGCAGCACCAGGTCAGCGGCGCGCCCGCCTCCGTGGCGGATGATGCGGGCGGTCAGCAGGTGCTCGGCACCGAGGTTGTCCTCGCCGTCGGGCTCCAGATCGTTCTCGTCCGTGCCCACCAGCACCGCGGAGGCCGCACCCACGGTCTCCAGGGGGGCCGAGCACACCCGCACGGCCAGGGCCCCGATCGCAGCGCCACCAGCCAGGGCCACCAGGGCGCTGCCGGCCTGCTCGCGCAGGAACCACACCGCGATCGCCACCGGCAGCACACCCAGGGCCAGGGCGCCGGTCACGCTGAGAGCACCCAGGCGACCCAGCAGCGCTTCGCGCCGGCTGGGGCCGATGGACAGCGCGGCGATCTGCAGGGCCACGCCCCGCCAGGCGGCGAGCGGGCCCAGCAGCAGACCGGCCAGCAGCATCGCGGAGCGCAGCAGGCGCTGGTCGGTGGATCCGGGCACCAGGTAGGCCAGCACCAGGGCGGGGATGCCCACCGCGACGGTCACCGACGCGACAGTGGACAGCTGTGCGCCCAGGCGCCGCGCCAGACCGGGATCGGCGGCGAGGTCGCGGAAGTCGGGGTCCGCCACGAGGGCCTCGCCCTGTTCGAGATCCTCGTCCCCGTCCGTTCCCGCGTCGTCGAGGTCCTCGACGTCGGAGTCCCGGTCGTCGGGATCCCGACGTCGGGGTCCCGGTCGTCGGGATTCTCGACATCCGGGTCCTCGCTGCGGCGACGGCCGGTCCTCGCGGCCGGGCGAGCCGGTCTGCGCAGGCGGGTGGGGACGATGGCCCCCGCCACCAGGGCGATGATCGAGAGGACCGCCAGGACCAGCAGGGTCACGGCGATGTCGTCCCCGAGGGGGTACTGGGTGATGAGATCCACGAAGGCGCTTCCGTCCGGGGGGAGAGGCCAGCGGCCCGCGCGGGGCCGATGACGGCAGGTCAGGCGAGCAGGGAGAGGTCCAGATGGTCAGGGCCGCCCTCGACCACGCGGATCGGCACGCCCCAGTCCTGCTGGTGCATGTGGCAGGCGGGGAACTCGACCGCAGGATCGGCGTCGCAGGAGGCGGCGCGGGCGTTGACGTGCAGCACGCCCTCGGTGATCGAGGGGTCCAGCTCCAGCACCCGCTCCAGCTCGGTCCTGGTACCGGCCCCCGCGCGCACCATGCTCGCCGGCGAGGTCGTGATCGACACCTGGGTGGAGGGCCCCATGGAGTCGTCGAGCTTGTGGCCCTCGGGCGGGGTGAACAGCACCCGGATCCGCAGCGGGCCAGGGCCCACCTCGGTCACCGGGCGCTCGGAGCGCTGGGCGCCCTCGTCGATCACGCGCTCGGCGGCCTTGGCCACGGGCACCCAGGTGAGCCGGTGCGTGCCGGACTCCACCACGATCAGCTGCCCGATGCCGTCCACCGGGGGCCCCACCAGGGCGTCGGAGGGCTCTCGCAGGTCGGTGGCGACGGTGACGACGGTGGCGGTGCCGTCCTCGGCGCCGTGCTCGTCGATCACCCGGATGGCGCCGTTGTAGGTGTCGGCCACCGCGATGCGGCCGTCGGGCAGGACGGTCACCCCCAGGGGGTGCTGCAGGCGCGCGGTGGCGGCGGCGCCGTCGACGTAGCCGTAGTCGAACAAGCCCTCCCCCACCAGGGTGCTCACGCGCATGGCCCGCGGGTCCAGCACGCGCACGGCGGAGGTCTCGGAGTCGGCGATCACGAGCCGGCCGTCTGCCATCTCGTCCACACCGGAGGGCTGGGCCCACCACGAGCCCACCACGGGCCCGTCCACCAGACCCTCCTGGGTGGTGCCGGCGAGCACCGCGAGACCCTGCGTGACCGGGTCGAACATCCACATCTGGTGGATGCCTGCCATGGTGATCACCGCGCGGTTCAGAACGCCGGACCAGGCCAGGTCCCAGGGGGTGGACAGGTCGAAGGTGCGCGGATCGCCCTCACCGCGGGGCAGGGGCCGGCCCTGCATCCACTGGCCGCCGCTGCCGGCGACGGTGACCACCTCGGTGGCGGTGCGGGCCCGCAGCAGGCGGTCCTGCCCCAGCCGCACGCCGCGCAGCAGATGGTTGGCGGTGTCGGCCACCAGCAGGTCGTAGCCGACCTCGGCGGCCACCTCCTCGGGCAGCACCAGCACCCCGTTGGGCTCGGCGAAGCGCACCTGCTCGGCCTCACCGTCGCGATGGCCGCGCACGCCCTCGCCGATCACCTCGTCCACGGTGAGCCCGTCGGCACGGAACACCACCAGGCGGTGCTGGCCCGCGTCGGAGACCACCAGGCGGCCATCGGGGAGAGCCGCGACCTTGGAGGGGTAGCGCAGGGTCTGGGGGGTGCGCTCGGTCAGCACCGTGGGGGCGGGCCCGCGGCGCAGGGAGCCATCGGCCTCGCCCTCGGCGACCAGGCGCTCGATGAGGGCGTCGAGGTTGGCGGCGTGCCCCTCGCCGGAGAGGTTCCCGGCGATGCGGCCGTGCGTGTCCAGCACCATCAGGGTGGGCCAGGCGCGGGCCCCGTACTCGCTCCAGGTGCGAAGCTCCGGATCATCGAGCACGGGGTGAGTGACCTCGTAGCGCTCGATGTTGTCGGCCAGCGCCTCGGGGTCCTTCTCGAACTCGAACTTCGGGGAGTGCACGCCGACCACCACGAGCTCCTGGGACCACTTCTCCTCCAGCGGTCGCAGCTCGTCCAGCACGTGCAGGCAGTTCACGCAGCAGAAGGTCCAGAAGTCCAGCAGCACGATCTTGCCGCGCAGGTCCTCGAGGTCCAGTTCCACCCCGCCGGTGTTGAGCCAGGAACGGCCGCGCAGGGGCGAGCCGTGAGCACGGGCGGTGAGGGGCTGAGAGGGATCGGCCGGAGTGGTCATGGGGCCAGTGAACACCTCAGCGGCGCACCGATGCCAGTCCGCGTGAGATCCGCCGGTCCGCGCGTGCTCACCAGGTGGCGATCCACTCCAGCAGCGCGGGGTCCTCGAGCGTGGTCAGCGCGAGATCCGCCGAGGGCGCCCGGGTGCTGGGGGTGGGAACGACGATCAGGCGCAGTCCGGCATCGCGGGCGGCCCGGGCCCCGGTGCCGGAGTCCTCGAAGGCCAGGGCGTGCTGCGGCTCGGCGCCCAGAGCACGGGCAGCGGCCGCGTACATGTCGGGGCGGGCTTGGGGCGGGCCACGGTGTCGGAGGCCTCCAGCACCGTGAAGTGCTCCCGCAGGCCGCCGGCGGCGAGCTTGCCCTCGAGGGCCTCCAGCCAGGAGTTGGATGCGCAGCCCAGCGGGACCCGGGCGGCGGCTGCCTCCACCGCCGCGGTCGCGCCGGGCATGGCGCGGATGCCGACGGCGAGCTCCCGGTCGAAGGCCTCGTGCAGCTGCGCCAGGACTTCGGGCTCCGGGGCGCCGGCCCGCTCGGCGATGATCTCGGCGGCCACCTCGATGGTGGAGCCGTGCAGGTGCTCGTGGTCCTCAGCCCTCAGGCGGGCACCGGCGGTCTCGACCACAGCGGCCTGGGCGCGGTTCCAGATGGACTCGGTGTCCAGCAGCATCCCGTCGCAGTCGAACACGACGGCCTGCGGCGTCCAGTCGCCGAAGGCCTCCCGGAAGCGGTGGATGCCGGTCACCGCGGGTCCTTCCCCGTCCAGCCGGCGATCCAGTTGCGCAGCACCGGGTCCTCCAGGGAGGTGAGGCGGCGCGGCGCGCGGGGGTCCTGCCCAGGCAGGGACGGCACCGCGATCAGCTGCATGCCCGCTCCGAGTGCGGCCTCGGCGCCGGTCTCGGAGTCCTCGAAGGCGAGACAGTCGGCCGGGTCCGCACCGAGCAGACGGGCCGCCTGGACATACATGTCCGGGGCGGGCTTGGGGGCGGCGACGTCCTCCACCGCCACCTGTGCGGTGACGAACTCGGCAAGGCCCAGCTCGTCGATCTTGTGCTGCAGCTCCTCGCGCGGGGAGTTGGAGGCCACGGCCACGGGGACCACCGCAGCGACGGCCCTGACGGTCTCGTACGCCCCGGCCATCGGCACCATGCGGATCTCCCGGCGAGCAGTGCGGTGAGCGAGCAGCAGCTCCTCGGTGACCACGGAGGGGTCCTTGCCGATCAGCTCGGCGATCGCGGCGATCACCACCTCGGCGGCGCGGCCGGTGATGGAGCGGCGGGTCTCCTCGTCGAAGGCGGCGCCGTGGCGGGCCAGGTACTCGTCCTGCAGCTCCACCCAGGCGGCCTCGGTGTTCACCAGCATGCCGTCGCAGTCGAAGACCACGGCCGCGGGCGTCCAGGCGGGGGGCCAGGTGTCCAGCGGGGACGGGGCCAGGGGCGCCGAGCCGGGCTGGTCCGTAGCGGGGCACCGGCAGGAGAGGCGTCGGTCAGGGCGGAGGGTTCGCTGTGCATGATGCGCCCAGCGTATCCAGCCGCCCTGACCGGGGTGCTCAGCCAGCGGCCCGCGGCCGTTGGACGCGGCTCAGCCGGCGGCGGCCAGGCCCCGCTCCAGATCGGCGAGGATGTCGTCGATGTGCTCGATTCCCACGCTGAGCCGCACGAACCCGGGCTCGATGCCGGCGGCGCGGTGCTCGGCCTCGCTGAGCTGGGAGTGGGTGGTGGAGGCGGGGTGGATCACCAGGGAGCGCACATCGCCGATGTTGGCCACGTGGGAGTGGAGGGTCAGGGCGTCCACGAAGCGCCTGCCGGCGTCGATCCCCCCGGGCAGCACGAACCCCAGTACGCTGCCGGCGCCGCGCGGCAGGTACCTGTCGGCGAGCTGCTTGTACGGGGAGGAGTCCAGGGAGGCCCAGGTGACGGACTGGACGCGGTCATCGGCCTCGAGGAACTCGGCGACCGCGCGGGCGTTGTCCAGATGGCGGTCCATGCGCAGCGGCAGCGTCTCCAGGCCCTGACCGATCAGGAAGGCGTTGAACGGGGAGATCGCCGGGCCGATGTCCCGCAGCAGGTTGGTGCGGGCACGGGTGGCGAAGGGCGCGGGGACCTGGGAGAACACCAGACCGTTGTAGGACTCGTCGGGCTGGGTGAACTGCGGGTACTTCTGGGCGCGGGCGGTGAAGTCGAAGCTGCCGCCGTCCACGATGGCCCCGGCGATCGAGGTGCCGTGGCCGCCCAGGAACTTGGTGGCGGAGTGGACCACCACATCGGCCCCGTGCTCGAGGGGGCGCAGCAGGTAGGGGGTGGCCACCGTGTTGTCCACCACCAGCGGCACCCCCACCTCGTGGGCGACGCCGGCGACGGCCTCGATGTCGAGGATGTCGTGCTTGGGGTTGGGGATGGTCTCGGCGAAGAAGGCGCGCGTGGTGTCATCGGCCGCGGCCCGCCAGGACTCCGGGTCGGTGGGGTCCTCGACCCACTGCGGGGTGATGCCCAGGCGGGACAGGGTGTGCTTGAACAGGTTGAAGGTGCCGCCGTACAGGCTGGGCGAGAGAGCCACCGAGTCCCCGGCCCCGGCGAGGTTCAGGATCGCCAGGGTGATGGCGCTCTGCCCCGAGGCCACCAGCAGGCCTGCGGCGCCGCCCTCGAGCGCAGCGATGCGGTCCTCGACGGCGCCCTGGGTGGGGTTGGTGATGCGGGTGTAGATGGGGCCGGCCTCGGCCAGCGCGAAGCGGTCCGCTGCGGACTCGGCGCTGGGGAACACGAAGCTGGTGGTCTGGTGGATCGGCAGGGCGCGGGAGCCGGCCGCGGCATCGGGCTCCTGCCCGGCGTGGATGGCCAGGGTCTCGAACTTCAGGGGCGGCTCGGCCATGGGGTCCTCCTGGGGATCGGTGGGCGCTCGACGGTCGCAGGAGCCAGGGGCCCGCGACGGTCCGTGCGGCCAGGGTGCCGCAGAGCGGGCGCGGCACGGCAGGAACGTGAACGTGTGTGGCAGCCCGGTCAGTGCAGAGCCAGGAGCTCTCCCTGCCAGCGACTGCGCAGCCAACGGTCGTGGGAGGCGATCAGCACCGCGCCGCCCCACTCCTGCAGTGCGGTCTCGAGCCGGGTGGCGGTGACCAGGGCCAGGTGGTTGGTGGGCTCGTCCAGCACCAGCAGCTCGGGCCCCTCCAGCAGCAGGCCGGCCAGCATCACCCGACGCAGCTGGCCGCGGGAGAGCAGCTCGAGCGGGCGGTCCAGGTCGCGGGGGTGGACCAGTCCGAACAGCTCGGGCACCTCCCGGGAGTCCGGATCGGGCTCTGTCGCCGCGGCGTCAGCCCCCTCCCCCGCACTCGCGGCGGCCCCCAGGTGCTGGCGGACGGTACGGCCGGGGATCGCTTCGTCGTCCTGTCCCAGGTATCCGATCCGCAGGCTGCGGGGCCTGGACACGGATCCGGTAGTGGGCTGGAGCCGGCCGGTGAGCACGTCCAGCAGGGTGGACTTCCCGCTCCCGTTCGCTCCGGTGATCAGCAGCTTCTCCCCTGCCGAGAGGGACAGCGAGACGGGATCCAGCCGGTCCTCGACCGCGACCTGCGTGGCCGCCAGCAGCACGGTGCCCGCACCGCCCGTAGCGACGGGCAGGCGGGTGAAGGGCAGCTCGGCCGGGGGCTTGCGCACCTGCTCGTCCTCCAACTGCTCCAGCCAGGCGCGGGCATCCCGCAGGCGGCGGGAGACGGTCTTGGCGTTGCGGTCGGCGTAGAACTTCTTGGAGGCCCTGGCCTCGGTGCGGGGCCCGCGACCTGCGTGTCCCACCTGGGCGGCGTCCTTGACGGCCTCTCGCAGGCGGTCCAGCTCGTCCTGCTCGCGGCGGAACCGCTGCTCCCACCGCTCTCGGGCGTCCATGCGGGCCAGCAGGTAGTCGCTGAAGCCTCCCGTGTAGGAGGTGAGGCCGCCGACGGGGGTGCGAAGCGGGGCCTCGGCCGGATCGAGGTCCAGCTGTGCGGCGGTGGCGTCGTCGAGGAAGGCGCGGTCGTGGCTGGCGATCAGCACGGGCCCCGGGTGGGCACGCACTGCGGCGGCGAGGAAGGCGGCACCGTCGTCGTCGAGGTGGCTGGTGGGCTCGTCCAGCAGCCTCGTGGTGGGGCGGGCGATCAGCAGGTGGGCGAGGGCCAGTCGCTCGCGCTGCCCGCCGCTGATCTCCTCGAGCCGGGTGGTGGACGGCACGTCGTCGAGGTGGAGGCCGTGCAGCACGTCCTCAGTGCGTCGGTCGGCGTTCCACACGTCCGCGAGGGTGGCCTCGGCGAGCAGGCGGTCGTACAGCTGGGCGGTCTGAGCGGGGGTCGGGGCTGTGGTGGACCCTGCGGCGGGGCTGCCATGCCGCGCAGGCGCCGACGGGTGCGCCTCATCCGCCGACGGGTGCGCCTCGTCCGCCGACGGGTGCGCCTCGGCCAGGGCCTCCCCTGCCGCGGTGAGCTCGCGTTCCAGTCGCCGCGATCGTGAAAGGGCATCCTCCACCACCTCGGCCAGCGTGGTCGTCCCCGCGAAGGGGAGCTCCTGGTGGAGCAGGCCCACCGGTTTCGGGACGATGACGGTGCCGGAATCGGGGCTCAGCTGCCCGGCCAGGATCCGCAGCAGGGTGGTCTTGCCACTGCCGTTCTCCCCCAGCAACCCCGTGGGCCGGCCGGCGGGCACGACCAGATCGACGTCGGTGAGCACTCGACGATCCGGGTAGGACAGGGATATGCCGTCGGCTCGCAGATGGAGGCCGGAGGCGCCTGCGTCGGCGCGGGCAGCCGGGTTCGAGGTCGACGCGCTGCGGGCGGCGGGGGCGCCTGCCGATGAGGCGGCAGAGGAATGGGAGGGCATGGATCAGCTCCTGGACGCGAAGGTCGGTCGGGTTCGGGGCTGATCAGATGCGCATGCGGTCAGTGTAGTGAGGCGCCGAGGCCGCACACCACCTGTTTTCCACGCCGGGGCCTCGGCATTCCCGTGCCGAGGCTTCGACGTCATGCGCCGCCTCCAGCGCTTCCCCCTCTCCAGCCCAGTACCGGGCGGTCAGCTTCCAGGAGCTGGAACGTACTCGCCCGTAACCGGCTCAGGTCACCAGGCACCAGGCACCAGGCACGGGGCTCCAGGCACCAGGCACCAGCTCACGGCACCTCGCAGGCGCACCCGCGCCGGCTCAGGGCACCCGGCGCGACTCTACGGCGGTGCGGGTGCGCTCCAGTGCCTGGCGGCCCAGGTCCGGTAGGCGCTGGGCGACCGCCACCAGGATGCAGTCGATGACGGTGAGCTGGGCGATGCGCGAAGCAGTCGCACCGGAGCGGAAGGCCGATTCGGTGGCGGCGGTGACCAGGACGTGCTGGGCGCTGCGGGCCAGGGCCGAGGCCGGGGCGTTGGTGATCGCCACGGTGGCCGCGCCGGAGTCGGCTGCGACGCGCAGCGCATCGAGGACATCGGTGGTCTGCCCGGTGTGGGACAGCCCGACGGCCACGTCCCCTTCCTCCAGCAGGGCGGCGGCGGGCAGGCCCTCGTGCACGTCCCGGTGCACGCTGCAGGACAGGCCGATGCGGGTGAGCTTCTGCGCCAGGTCCATGCCTGCCAGGCCCGAGGCCCCCGCACCGAACACGGCGATCCGGCGTGCCCCCGCGATCAGCTCTGCCACGGTGCCCAGCACCGCGGTGTCGAGGGAGCCGGCGGTGTCGCGCACGGCGCGGGCGTCGGCGAAGGCGATCTTGCCGACCACGGTCTCCAGGTCATCAGCAGGGTCGATATCGCTCTCGTAAGCGCTGCCGGAAGTGCGCTCCCGGTGGATCGCGGTCTCCTCCAGCAGGCTGAAGCGGAACTCCCGGTAGCCGCTGTAGCCCAGTTCGTGGGACAGGCGCACCACGGTGGCCTCGGAGCAGGCGGCGGCCTTGGCCAGCGCACTGATGGTCATGCCGCCGGCGGCCTGCGGATCGGCCAGCACGATCTCGGCGATGCGGCGCAGCGCCGGCCGGAGGTCCTCCAGCCGCCCCCGCAGCCGCACCGTGACGGGCCCGCCTCCGTTGCCGGCGGCCGCACCCCCGTTCCGTGCGGCCCCGCCGTCGGTCCCCGCGCTCACCGGCCGTCCTTCTCGGTCAGTGCGGCCACGGCCGAACGGATCCCGGCGGGGTCGCCGTCGCGGGACGGGTCGGCGGGGAAGCGGCCGACGGCCTCGCGTGCCGCCTCGACGTCGACGGGCCCGTGGGCCGAGCCGCTGCCCACGGCGCCGGCACCGGCCAGCAGGGCCACCAGTGCCACGCGCAGCTGCCCGTCGGCCTGCTCGAGGACGTCAGCGGCGTGGTCGGGATCGGCGCCGGTGGCCTGGACCAGCATCCGCACGGTGCGGGCCATGAGCTTGGCGTTGGTGGGGCGCACGTTGATCATCAGGTTGGAGAAGGTGGTCCCCAGGCGCACCATCGTCGCCGTGGACAAGGCGTTCAGGGTGAGCTTCTGGGCGGTCGCGGCCTTCATACGGGTCGAGCCCGTGACCACCTCGGGGCCCACGTCCAGCAGGATCGCGATGTCCACGTCGCCTGCGAGCTGGGCGGCGGGGTTGGCGGCGATGAGCGCGGTGGGAAGGCCCCGCCCGCGAGCGGCCCGCAGGGCACCGCCGACGAAGGGGGTGCGGCCGCTGGCGGCCAGGCCGATCACGACGTCCTCGTCCTCGCACTGCTCGGAGACCACGCGGGCCCCGGCCTCGGGATCGTCCTCGGCTCCCTCGACGGCCCGCATCATGGCGGCGTCGCCACCGGCCAGGTGGGCCGTGACCATGTCGGGGGTGGCGTTGTAGGTGGGCACCAGCTCCACCGCATCCAGCACCCCGAGCCTCCCGGAGGTGCCGGCCCCGACATAGTGGACGGTGCCACCGGCGTCGATCGCGGCCACGCACACCTCGACCAGGCGGGCGATGTCATCGCTGACGGCCTGCACGGCGGCCGCCACCGTGGCGTCCTCGGCGAGGATCCGCTCCACCAGGTCCGATGCCGCCAGGGTGTCGAGGTCCTCGCTGCGCGGATTGCGCTCCTCCGTGGGGGAGACCAGGGAGACCAGGGTCCGCCATGCCTCGCGCTGCGGGATCGGGGTGGTGGCGTCCGTGTCGGTCATGGGTCCTCCTGGGGCGTCCTCGCGGGGGATCAGGGGCGGGGCAGGGTTCGTGGTCCGGTCGGGGGTGCGGGGTGGGTCGAGGAGCGGGGTGGGCTCGTGGTCGGGTCGAGGTGTGGGGTGGCAGGGCTGCGGTGTCAGGGATCGCCGGGAGTCGGGATGGCGGGGAAGTGCAGGCGGCGCAGGGGCCGGCCGGGATGCTGGGCGGCGGGAGCGCCCGGGCGGGTGAGGGATCCCAGCACGGCGGGCCCGCTCGCACCGGTGATCGCGGTGCCGTCGGCGCGGGGAAGCACGGCGGGGACCTGCTCGGCGCTGAGCCAGCCGATCAGTGCCATCAGCACGGCCTCCTTGGCATCCGCCGGGAGCCCGGCGCTCTCGGCGTCCATTATGACCGGACCGGCCAGCAGGTCCTCGAGCCGCTCCCGCAGTGCGGGGTTGTGGATCCCCCCGCCGGTGAGCACCACGCGCTCAGGGGCGAGGTCCAGCACCGCTCGGGCGATGGTGGTGGCGGTGAGCTCGGTGAGCGTGGCGGCCAGGTCCGGCAGGCCCGGCAGCGCGAGGCCGCGGGCCGCGGCGAGGCGGTCCACGTAGGCGGCGTCGAACTGCTCGCGCCCGGTGGAGCGGGGCATCGGCGCGGCGTAGAACGGGTCGGCGAGCAGTGCCGCCAGCAGCTCCTGATCGATGCTTCCTGCGCGGGCCAGGGCCCCGTCGAGGTCGCAGGCCTGCTCACCGCCGGTGCCGTTCAGCACGGCAGCGTCGATCAGAGCGTTCCCGGGCCCGATGTCCCCCGCGATCACCTCGCCCGCGCCCACCAGGGACACGTTGGCGATGCCACCGATGTTGACCACCGCAGTGGGGCGGTCGCCGAGCACCAGCTGGTCCAGGATCGGCACCAGGGGCGCCCCGTGCCCTCCTCGGGCCACATCGGCCGAACGCACGTCGTACAGGACGGGCACACCGGTCGCGAGGGCGATGCGGGAGGCGTCGCCGATCTGCAGGGTGCCCGCGGCGCGGGAATCCTGCACCCAGTGGTAGAGGGTCTGGCCGTGGGTGCAGATCAGCTCCGCGCCACCACCCTCCAGGGCAGCGTGAGCGGCATCGGCGAAGGCCTCCCCTACCTGTGCGTGCAGGCGACACCAGGTGCCGACGTCGCTGTTGGCCGGGGGCAGCACGGCCAGCAGGTCGCGGCGCAGCCGCACCGGCCAGGGGTGCTCGCCATGGTGGAGGATCCGGGCGTGAGCGAGGGCAGGATCGTCCTGGTCGCGCCGGAACTCGACCAGGGCCACGTCGATCGCGTCCAGGCTGGTGCCGGACATCATCCCCAGCACCCTCATCGGCCCGACCCTCCCGTCGAGGACGGGCGCCCCATCGAGCAGGCGCGTCCCAGCAGCAGTTCCGCAGCGGCCACCATCGAGGCGCGGCCGGCGCCGTGGGCGAGCACGTACCTGTCGTGGCGGCGGGCGGCGTCGGGCACCCCGACGTGCACCAGGATCGCGTCGGGACGCAGGCGCAGCAGCTCGGCCAGCCGTGCCTGCTCCTCCCGGTCCGAGCGGGGCAGGCGGGTGATCACCAGCGCATCTGTACCGGGCCGGGCGAGGTCCGCGGGGCAGCCCGCCTCCTGTGCCTGCACGCCCCGCTCTCGCAGCACCTCCGCCAGGACGCTGCGGCGGCTGCCGGAGGCGTGGTCGCGGCGCCGGCGCGCATCGGCGATCACCACGGGCCCGCCGGTGAGGGCACCGGCGCTGCGCCGCTCCCGCACCGCGCGGGCGGCAGCCTCGGATCCGATGCGCTCCAGGGCGATCAGGGCGCCCGTGAGATCGGGGCTGCCCATGCCGTGCCGGCGCTCTCGGATCCATCCGCGGCGCTGCCGCACCTCGGCGGCGCGCCGAGCGAGGACGTCGCGAGGGATGCGCCCGGAGTCAGCAGCGGCGACCAGGGCGTCGTGGGCCTCGCGCAGCATCTGCTCGTCGTCGCGGCGGATCGAGGTGCCCAGGCACAGCAGGTGGGCCCCGGCCTCGACGGACCGCACCACCGCCTCGCCGTACCCGATGGGGCCGGAGACCCCGGCCATGTCCAGGGCATCGGTGATCAGCAGTCCGCGGAAGCCGCCCTCACCGCAGATCTCGTCGAGCACCTCGCGAGCCCACGGGGAGATGCTGGCCGGCCCCTCGCCGAGCGCGGGCACCTGGACGTGGGCGGTCATCACTGCGTCCATCCAGGGGGCCAGGTGCCAGGGCTCGAGGTGCTCGTACTCGAACTGCTCGCGGGCCAGCTCGATCGTGGGCAGCGCGGTGTGGGAGTCCACGTGGGTGGCGCCGTGGCCCGGGAAGTGCTTGCCGCACACCCCCACGCCCGCATCGCGGATGCCCCCGGCCATGGCACGGGCGTGGCGGGCCACGAGGTCGGGATCGGCGCCGAAGGCACGGGTGCCGATCACCGGGTTCTTCGGGTCGGTGGACACGTCGAGCACGGGAGCGAGGTCCAGGTCGATGTCGCAGGCGGCCAGCAGGTCACCCAGTGCTCTGCCGGCGGCGCGGGTGAGATCGGGGTCGTCCACCTCGCCGAGGGCCCAGGCCGTGGGGAGGGAGGAGCCGACTCCGGCCTGCAGCCGGGTGACGTCCCCGCCCTCCTCGTCGGCGGCGACCAGCACCTCCGGCTCGATCGCGTGCAGGGCGCGGGCGAGGCGTGCGCAGGTGGCCGCATCGGGGATGTTGTGGCCGAACAGGATCACGCCGCCCAGGCCCGCGCGCAGCGGGGCCTCCAGGAAGGCGGGCACCTCGGTGCCGGTGAAGGGGGCCAGCAGCACGCCCAGGGCGTCGCGGTCCCAGAGCTCGGCTTGGCCCCCACCCCTGCTGCCCGACCCGGTGCTCATCCCTTCACCGCTCCCGAGGTGAGGCCGGAGGCGAGGTTGCGCTGCACCAGCACGAAAAAGATCACCACGGGCATGGCGATGATGGTCGACGCGGCCATGATGGAGCCCCAGTCGGCGGTGTTCTGGGTGAAGAAGGTGCGCAGCCCCACGCCGACGGTGTACTTCGAGGAGTCCTGCATGAACGTCAGGGCGAAGATGAACTCGTTCCACGCGGTGATGAAGGAGAACACCGAGGTCGCGACCAGCCCGGGCGCCACCAGGGGCAGCAGCACGGAGCGGAACATGCGCAACCAGCTCGCGCCGTCGATGTAGGCGGCCTCCTCCAGCTCCTTGGGCACGGCCGCGACGAAGCCGCGCAGGTTCCAGATCGCGAACGGCAGGGAGAACGCCAGGTACACGATCACCAGGCCCAGCAGGGAGTTGAGCATCTGCAGGGAGCGCGCCTGGAGGAACAGCGGGATGACCAGGGCCTCCAGCGGCACCATCTGCACCATCAGCACCATCACCAGCACCACGGTGCGCAGCCGGAAGCGGAACCGGGCGACGGCCACGGCCGCCAGCAGCGCCAGGATGCCGCTGATCAGCACAGTTCCCAGGGCCACCAGCAGCGACACCCGCACGTACCGCAGGAAGTCGGCGTCCACCAGCACGTACCGGAAGTGCTCGAGGGTGAAGCCGCTGGGCAGCAGGGAGGCTCCGCGGGACAGCGGGCTGGTGTCCACCGCGGTGGAGAGCATCCAGTAGAAGGGGAACAGGGAGAAGACCATGACCAGGACGATGCCGATCGCCTTCAGCACCGCGCTGCCGGCACGTCGCGCACTGCGGCTGCGGGCGGGGCGCCGGGCGTCCCTCCTGCCGTGGGTGGTCTCGGCCGAGGAGGCCCGGGTGGCGGTGATGCTCACAGCTCCTCCTCCTTCATCAGGAACCGCAGGTACACCACGGTGATGGCGAGCAGCAGCAGGGTCAGGAGCACGGCGATGGTGGAGCCCATGCCGTAGGCGCCCTGGGAGAAGGACTCGGTGTAGGACCACACACCCAGGTTCATCACGGACCGGTTGGTGCCGTCACCGCCGGGCATCAGGTAGATCTGCGTGAACACCTTGAAGTCCCAGATGGTCGACAGGATGATGCACACCGCGAAGATGGGGCGCAGCCCCGGCACGGTGATGTTGGTGAAGCGTCGCACCGCGCCTGCCCCGTCCATCTCGGCTGCCTCGTACAGCTCCTCGGGCACGGTCATCAGACCGGCCAGCACGGTCACCGCGATGAAGGGGAAGCCGTGGTAGACCACATTGATGGTGGCGATGGCGTAGAAGGACAGGCGGTCGGAGAACCAGTTGACCGAACCGGGCTCGAACAGGCCCAGCTCGCCCAGCAGGTTGGCGACCAGTCCGGCACGCGGGTCGAACAGCCACACGAACACGTAGGTGTTGGTCAGCGCGGGCACCGCCCAGGCCACCATGATCGCGGTGGTGCAGATGACGCGCCAGAAATCGGAGAGCGTGTTGAGGAACAGGGCCACCGCGGTGCCCACCGCCATCGTGAGCACCACGCACACCGCCGCGAAGACGACCGTGTTGGGCAGGACCGTCCTCCACAGGAACGGGTCGCTGAGCACCTGGACGTAGTTGTCCAGGCCGATGTAGTTCGAGTCGCCGCGGATCAGGTTGCGCAGCCCGTAGTCCTGCAGGGAGAGGTTCAGCACGCGGCCCAGCGGCCACAGCAGCAGCACCGCGAGCACGATCAGCGCCGGGGCGAGCAGCATCCATGGCGCAGCCGTGCGGCGCACTCGTCGGCCGAGGGGCACTGTCCGGGAAGGGCCCGGGGTGGGGGCCCTTCCCGCGGTGTGGGCAGCGGTCATGACTGGAAGATCTGGTCCATCTCCTCGGCGGCGGCGTCGGCCGCTTCCTGGGCCGGAGTGCCGCCGAGGACCTCGGTCAGCAGGGTGGTGATGGTCTTCTTGCCCTCGATCTTGCCCCAGGCGGGGGTGACCGGCACCGAGGTGCCGCCCTCGCTCATCTGCTGGGCGAACACCTGGGTGAGCTCGTCACCGGAGGCGACCACCTCGTCCAGCGCGGCCTGGTCACCGGGGAAGAAGTTGGTCTCGGTGGCCCAGCGGGTGGCGAACTCGCCGGTGGCCATCAGCTTTATCAGCTCGAAGGCCAGCTCGGGCTCCTGGGACTCCTCGAAGCGGCACAGGTGGGATCCGCCCAGGAAGGACTTGGCCACGGGGCTGTCCTTCGCGGGGATCGTGTACGCCACGAGCTTCTCGAACATCTCCGGGTTGTCCTGCTCGATGGTGGCGGGCACCCACGAGCCGGTGATGAACATGCCCACGTCGCCCTGCAGGAAGGCGGCCAGGGAGTCCGTCTCCAGCCAGGTGGAGGCGGCGGCGGTGGAGGCGTCGTGCTTGAGCGCCAGGTCGGTGTACCAGGTCAGGCCCTCCACCGATTCCGGGGAGTTGATGGTGGCGGTCCACTCGCCGCCCTCCTCGGTGGCGATGTCGCCGCCCGCACCCCACACGAAGGGCAGCATCGAGAAGGAGCTGGCACCGGCGACGGGGAAGGGGATGGAGTCGGGGTCGGACTCCTTGAGGGCGGTGATCATGGTGAGCAGGTCGTCCCAGGACTGGGGCTGCTCGGCCACGCCCGCGGCCTCGAGCTTCTCCTTGTTGCCGAGGATCGAGCGAACCCCGGCGTACCAGGGCATGCCGTAGAGCTTGCCGTCCAGGGTGCCGGACTCGACCAGCCCCTGGACCAGGCTGTCCTTGAGGCCGGCCTCCTCGATCTCGGCGGTGAGGTCGGAGAGCCCGCCGGCGTCGGCGAACTCGGGTGTCCAGGTGGTGCCCACCTCGGCGACGTCCGGACCGGTGCCGCCGCTCATGGCGGTCACGAACTTGTCGTGGGCACCGTCCCAGGGCTGGACCTGCACGTCCAGGGTGGCGCCGGTCTGCTCGGTGAAGGCCGTCTTCAGCGCCTCGACGTACTCATCGGTCTTGGCGTTGGTGCCCTGCATGATCCACAGGGTGATGGTCTTGTCGGCATTGGCCTCGGTGTCCGTGGGGTCGGTGCCGCCGCCACCGGTGCCTCCCGCCCCGCAGGCGGCCAGGGTGAGAGCGGCGCTGCCGGCGGCACCGGCTGCGAGAACACGTCGTCGTGCGATCATGGAAACTCCTTTGAGGCTCGCGGCTGAGCGAGGATCCTGGGGGGATCGAAGAAACTTTCACATCATGCGATGTGCCACAGAAGTTAACACGATCGGAGCCGGTATGGAACGGGACCCACGGCGCATCATCCTCGCTGCCGACATCGGGGGCACCAGCAGCCGCATCGAGGTGCGGGCGGTGCCCGGCACCCCTGGCGCCGGTGCCGACGCCGGTGAGCTGCTGGGCGCAGCCACCGGCCCGGGCTGCAACCTGCGCTCGAGCGGTCCGGAGGCGTTCACGACGCTCGCGGCCACCATGCGCGACGCGCTCGGGGAGGTGTCGGGGCACGAGGTGAGCCACGCGGTGCTCGCCTTCGCCGGGGCGGGACCCGCGCAGCATCAGCAAGTGCAGCGCGCCACCCACGAGGCCGCAGCGCCGCTGGGGATCGACGCCTCCCGACTCACCGTCACCGACGACCACCTGGTGGCGTTCCTGGCCGGCGAGGTGGGGGACGACGGGATCCTGCTGCTGGCCGGGACCGGGGCCGTTGCGGTCACCTACCGGCAGCGCCGGGCAGTGGAGCGGCGCGACGGCATGGGGTGGCTGCTGGGGGACATCGGTTCAGCAGTGTGGCTGGGCCGCCGCACCGTGCAGGCCGTGGCCGCGGACCTCGACAGTCGCGGTCGCCGCACCCTGCTCACCGAGCGGGTGGGCGACATGCTGGACCTGGATCTGCGCGACGGCCTGCTGCCGCCCTCCCCCACCGGCGACGTGCGCCAGGACCTGATCCGGGCCGTGGACCGGATCGCCCCGGCCGGGTACCCGGCGGGGCTGGGTCGCTTCGCTCCCCTGCCGGGCACGGTGCTGGAGGATCCGGCCGCACGGGAGATCCTCGATACCGCGATCCGCCACTTCTGCACCACGGTGCGGGAGATGGACCCCTCCCTGGGCCTGCCCGTGGTGCTGGCCGGTTCCGTGCTTGCCACCCCCGGTCCGATCCGGGACGAGGTGGTCACCGGGTTCGACGCCGAGGGCCGGGAGCACCGCACCGTCTCCTCCGGACTGCCGGGAGCGGTGCGCCTGGCCACCGAGATGGCTGCCGAGATGGCGGGTGGGCAGAACCGATGAATGCCGGCGCGTCGTCGGCCGGCGCCACGGCACCCTCCCAGCAGGCCGGGGCCGAGCCCGCTCGCCCCGCATCGGTGCGGCAGCCTCGGCCGGCGCGTCCCCGTCCCGCTCGGGAGCGACGCCGCTCCCGCACCCTCCGGCAGCGGCTGCTCTCCCCCGGCCTGCGGGTGCTGTTGGCCATGGGCATCGCCACCGCCATCACGATGGTGCTCGTCCTGACGATCCCCGAGCTGAACTACGTGCTGGCCGACGATCAGGCCGATGCCACCGCGGCCGCCATGCTGATCACCGTCGCCGCGGTCGCCGCGTTCGGTGTCATCAACGCCGCGCTGACCTACTGGGCGGCGACCGGGGTCTCGCGCAACCGCCTGGTGGCCTCGATGCGGCTGCTGCGCGTGCGGCGCTACCGGCGCCTGTACCGGTGGGTGACGGGGTACGGCGGGCCCGTGATGGAGGTGCTGCAGCTGATGCTCAGCGCGGGCATCGCGATCGCCCTGATGGTGATGAGGCCGCCCGGCATCGCCATCCCGATCCTGCTCGCCTTCACCATCGGTGCGCTGGTCTCCGCCTGGATCGGCTCGGTGATGACCTACGCCCTGGAGTACGTGGCGGAGGACGCCTGGGGGGACGCCTTCGACCTGCAGGCCACGCCCGGGCCGGAGCGCTCGATGCGCGACTACGTGTACGCCGCGACGCTGATCCAGACCACCGCCGGGGTGGGCGACTTCCTGCCGCGCACGTCGGCCGCACGGAAGCTGGTGCGCGATCAGGCCGTCCTGGCCCACGTGACGGTCACCATCCTGATCACCCTTGGCGTGTCCGTGGTGGTCACCGCCCTGGGCTGAGGCCGCGCGGCTCTCCAGGCCAGCGCCTAGGATGGTGCACGTCTGCTTGCCGCTGGGCGCGGTGCCGGAGCCACCTCCGCGTGCACCCGCCCGACGCCCGATCCGGAAGGCCCCTCGATGTCCGAGCTCCACGACCCGGTCCCCACCCGCGAGAAGGTGCTGGTGATCGGCGCCGGTCCCGCGGGACTCGCCGCCGCCGCCGCCCTGAAGGCCCTGGAGGTGCCCTTCGACCTGGTGGACCGCTCCGCCCACGTGGGCGGCATCTGGAACGAGGAGCGGGAGGACTCCCCCACCTGGCGCTCGATGGAGATGGTCTCCTCGCGCCGCTTCACGCAGTACGAGGACATGATCCAGCCGGTGTCCTTCCCCGACTACCTGCGGCCCGAGCAGATGGGCAAGTACCTGCGCGCCTATGCGGCCCGCTACGACCTCACCGAGCACTTCCGGCCCGGCGTCGAGGTGCGCTCTGCGCGCCCGTTCTCCGAGGGCGTGTGGCAGGTGGAGTTCTCCACCGGGGAGATCCACATCTACGCCGCGGTGATCTCCGCCCACGGCATCTCCGAGCGACCCCACCTCCCCGCCTGGGCGGCCGAGGTCGATCCCGCGGTCCGCGTGATCCACTCCAAGCAGTGGAACGGCGCCGACGGCCTGGAGGGCAGGCGTGTGCTGGTGGTGGGGTCCGGCCAGTCCGCGGCCGATATCGCGGTGGACGCCGCCCGTCGCGCCCTGGAGGTGCGCTGGTCCGTGCGCACCGGACACTGGATCGTGCCCCGCCACATCGCCGGCATGCCCGGGGACGTGGCTGCTTCCCGCGAGCCCGCCGCGCTCGGGAAGCTCAACGACGCGATCGCACAGACGGTCATCGGCCGGATGGCCGGGGACCCGTCGGACGTCGGGCTGCCCAAGCCGTCCGCGAGCGTCCTGGAGGACGCGGTGATCATCTCCGACGACGTGCTGGACCGGATCCGCGAGGGCCGCATCACCCCGATCGCCCCGGTGACCGGGGTACGGGCCGACGGCACGGTGGTCTACGCCGACGAATCCGACTACCGGCCCGACCTGATCGTGCTGGCCACCGGGTACGAGACCGGTGCGGACCACCTCCCGGAGGACGTCATCCCCCGCACCGCCCGCGGTGAGCTGGACCTGTTCCTGGGAGCGTTCCCACGGGGTCGCGACGACCTGGTGGTGCTCGGTCAGAACCGGGTCTCCGGTGGGGTGCTGCCGATCCTGGTGGAACAGGCCGACATCGCCGCCTACCTGATGAAGGCCGTGCGCGACGGCTCCCCCGCCCTCACCCAGTTCCACCGCGCCCGCGCGGGCTCCGATTCCGCGGTGCCGGTGACCACCGCGGGCAAGGGCGGCGGCCTGCTGGGCCGGATTACCGGGAAGCTGGGCACCGCCCCGGTCAACCGCCGCGCTGCCGAGTCCACGCCGCCGGCCACTCGCAATCCGGCCGACTCCTCCGAGGGCCGTGTGGTGCCGTTCGTGGACCGCGACCGCCTGCTGGGGCGCCTGCGCACGGTGCGGTCGCTGTTCGCCTGACCCGCCCGCGGCACGGCTCGGGGCGATCCTCCACCGGGAGCATTGAGGCGTTCCCGCGGGAACGTCACTCCGAGCCGGTTCGTCAGCTCCCGCGCAGGACGGAATGCGCCGTGCCGTGCGCTCGGATCGATGGGCACCTGCCCATGTCATTCACCGTGCACAGGGGTTGAGCCACGTGACGTCCGTGAATCGGGCGAAATCGGAGTCTGCGCTGACAACCGGCACCCCGTATTGGATGGCCAGAGCCGCGAGCTGGGCATCGGGAACCAGGTTGCCGGTCACATCGTGCTTCTCCATCAGGCCACGCAGGATCGACCAGCTCGCCGGGGTGACATCGGGCATCCACGCCGCGGGGGCCCCGAGCCAGTCGTCCACGAAGACCGCTGCGGTGGGTGCCGACAAGGGCGTGCCCATGATCCGGGGGTGCGTGGCGATGCGCAGGAACGCCGACAGGCTCTGCCATGGAAGTCCGATCCTCACCTCACCGTTGAGGTGCTCCTCGAGGAAGGACCTGGCGGAGGGGTGGTCCCGAGCTGACTCGTCCACCGCATAGAGCAGGATGTTGGCGTCGACGATCATTCGTGATCGAGAGTGTCCAGGACCTCGCCGATGTTGCTGACATCAATGCGAGCTCCGAGCGATTCGGTGCGCTGGACGAACCGCTGCCGCGCGCTGCCGCGTTGCATCCCCCGTCGCGCAAGGGTGACCACAGCTTCACTGGTGCCCAGCCCGTGCTCACGGCGCAGCCTGGCGACCTCGGCCTCGACATCCGGCGTGAGATTGACGGTGGTTCTCATGCATTCAGCGTAGCATCAGTGATGCACGCATCATGCATCACTGATGCGCACTGCGGGGATCCCCGCGGGATCCCCGCACCAGCGCCGGATCGAACTGTCAGCTCCCGGTTGTGGTGCGCACTCCTGGTTTCAGGACGAGCTGCGAACCGGCCGCCTGGCGGCGACCCCTCCGGAGCACAACCGGAACGACCGCCGCGCAGAGCACGGCCAGCCCGGCGATGAGGAATCCGACCCCGTGCTGATCGGCCAGGGCGTCCGGCCACCACTGCCGACCCGTCGCGCCGAACCAGCTGGCCGCCAGCAGGATGTCCGTGGTGGACAGGGCGATGCCCGCCACCACGAGCAGAAGGAGCGGCCCGCCCGCCACCAGCGCGGCACGGGCCACCGTGGAGCGTCGACGCTTGCCAGCAACCTCGGCGGCAGGAGCTTCCTCAAGCGCAGTGCGCACCAGCAGCACCGCAAGCGCACCACCGACCAGGGCGAGCACCTGCAGCCCCAGATGGGCGACGTGGCTCTCGAGCGCGACGCGCAGCCCGGGCCCGGCGTACACCGCGATCAGCAGCGCCACCGGGGCGGCGGCCACCAGGGCGGCGAGCCAAGTGCGTCCCCGCCCCAGCACGCGCACAGCCGCCGGCACGGTGAGCGCACTGCCGATCAGGGCGCCCGCCGCCACCAGCAGCACGTGCTGCAGCACGTGGGCGGAGACGAGCACCTTGGCGTACACGTTCAGTGCACCGGAGGTGACCAGCACCAGCAGCGCAGCCCCTGCCACCAGGCGGATGCTCGCTGCCCGCTCGCGGGACGGCGCGGCGGGGCGCCACCACCACAGCAGCAGGGCGCAGGCCAGGGCCATGCCGAAGGGGTCGGGCCGCCACTGGGTGAGCACCGTGGTGAGCTCCGGGGCTGGAGGCAGCGGGTAGCCGGAGAGCACGGCGGCCGGGCCCGGAGGCGGAGGGACGGCCTCGGCCGGCGGCGGGGAGGAGCTCATGGCCGCGGCCAGGGACACGGCCAGCCCCAGCAGGGCCAGCTCCATCAGGGCGAGCCTGCGGTACACCGCCACCGGCGGCGGGCCCTGCCCTTCGGCAGCGGTGCGAGCGAGGCCGGTGGCGATCTGGCGGCGCTGCAGCGCGCCCATCGCCCCCAGGGCCAGCAGCAGCACGGCCTTGGCGGCACCGAGCTGCACATAGGGGTGGGTGAGCAGCTCGGCCGGGGAGTTCATGCGCACCGCGAGCGCCCACACGCCGCTGAGGGCGAGGGCGATCCAGGCGATCAGGGCCAGGTGGGAGTAGCCGCGCACCACGGCAGCATCGTCCCGGGAGGTGGCCGGCAGCAGCTGCAGCACGGCCAGGCCGCCCAGCCAGATGCCCACGGCCAGCAGGTGCACCATCATGGTGGAGGTGGCGACCTCGTGGGTGTCCCCGCCGGAGGCGTGCCCGGTCATGGCGGCGCAGAACGCCACGGCGGCGATCATCACGGTGACCACGCGGGCCAGGCCCCGGGAGGACCCGGTGACGGCCACAGCGGTGGCTGCGGCGCTGACCAGCAGGGCTGTCAGCAGCCACACCCCTAGGTCCGTGGCCAGGTACACGCTGAGGTCGGAGCCGAATCGGTCCGATCCGACCGGCTGTCCAGTGGCGATCGCGTAGGAGAACAGCAGGGCGACGCCGCGCGCCACCGTGGTCACGCCCGCGGTCACCGCCACCACCAGCATGGCGCGGGAGCGGTCGGCCTCCTCGCGCAGCAGCCATCCGGCCAGCAGCGCCCCGCCCAGGGACATCGCGCCGGCGAGGTCGGCGATCAGGGCGGCGACAGGCGCCCCGGTGCGGGCGATCAGTCCTGCATCGCGCAGCACGGGGTTGCCGGCCCCGGCGGCGTCGGCCGCGAGCACCGAGATCGCGGCGAGCACCAGCAGGACGGCGCCTCCGATGAGGGCCGGGATCAGCGGGGAGCGGTCGGGACGGGAGTCGGCGTCAGGGCGGCGGGCTGCAGCGTCGCGGGCGCCGCGCCGGGAGGGGGGTGCGGTCACGAGCCGATCACCAGGCCCAGCCATAGGGCGGCCATGCCGGTGCCGATGGTGAACAGCACGTAGCCGAGCCCGAGCACCGGCGCCCCGCGCCGCACCAGGTTCACCACGTCCAGCGCCGCGGTGGCCACCGTGGACAGGGCCCCGCAGTACCCCACGCCCAGCAGCAGGTACAGCAGCTCGAGGGTCCCTCCCACCGATCCCAGCCGCATCACCAGGATCCCCAGCAGCAGGCAGGCCAGGAGGTTCGCCAGGAACGTCGCCCACGGCATCATCTCCAGGCCGGTGGGCAGGTGCCCGTGGCCGGACCGCTCGCGGGCGGCGGCACGCCGCTCCATGAGCACGATCAGGCCCCAGCGGCTGGCCGCTCCCCCGGCGCCGCCCAGGGCGACCACGAGCATGCTCAGCAGGAAGGTCATGCGCTCACCTGCTCCGGACCACGGCGTGCCAGGAAGCGCGCGATAAGCATGCCCACCACCAGCGCGCCGATGCTGAGCACCAGCGAGAGGGTGGCGTAGACGATGGCGAGGATCGCGAAGTCCGCACCCATCATGGCCGCCCCGTCCAGCACTGCCGTGGACATGGTGGTGAAGCCCCCGCACAGGCCGGTGCCCAGCAGCGGCTGCATCCAGGGCCTGCCCGGCCGCACCTCGAGCACTCCGACCAGTGCCCCCAGCCCCAGGCATCCCAGCACGTTGGCCAGCAGGGTCGCCCAGGGCAGCTCCACCAGGGTGGGCGTGGCCAGGCTCGGTACGGCCGCGCTCAGCAGGAACCGCAGCAGTGCACCGAGCGCCCCGCCGGCCGCGACCAGGAGGACGACCTGCCGGGAGGGAAGGGGCGTCCGCGGAGGACCGGAGCTGAGGGTCTCGGCCTCGGTGCTGTCCTCCAGTCGCAGCGCGTCCATCTCGACGGTGTGCATGCGCGCGTCATCGCGGCGGGCCGTCGGGCGTGGGGAGGGGGAGGTCACCGCCTCAGAGTACCGAGGCGCACCGGATCGCGGTCACCGCCGGCCTCGGGTGCGGGCCCGCTGTGACGGAGGAGTCGAACGCAGCGGTCATCCCCACACGAGTCCGAGCGCCGGGTCCTCCAGCACGGCGGAGATGTCGCGCAGCAGTTCGGCACCGAGGGCCCCGTCGATCAGGCGGTGGTCGAAGCTCAGGGCGAGCTGTGCGATCTGCCGGGGCACCACCTGGCCGTCCACCACCCATGGCTTCTCCTTGATGGCGCCGATCCCCAGGATCACCGACTCGCCGGGGTTCAGGATCGGGGTGCCCGAGTCGATGTTGAACACGCCGAAGTTGGTGATGGTGATGGTGCCCTCGCGGGTTGCCGACAGCGGAGTGCGACCGGCCCGTGCGGTCTTGGCGAGCTCGTCGATCTCCTCGGCCAGCTCCCGCAGGGTCATCAGGTGGGCGTCCTTGATGTTCGGGACGATCAGACCCCGCGGCGTGGCCGCGGCGATGCCGAGGTTCACGAAGTGCTTGTAGACGATCTCGCCGGCGTCCTCGTCCCAGGACGCGTTGACCTCCGGGTTGCGGCGAATCGCCACCAGCAGCGCCTTGGCCACCACCACCAGGGGGCTCACCTTCACCCCGGACCACTCGCGCGAACCGCGCAGCTGCTGCACGATGCGCGTGGCAGCAGTCATGTCGACCTCATTGAACACAGTCACGTGCGGGGCGGTGAAGGCGGAGGCCACCATCGCCTCGGCGGTGCGCTTGCGCACCGAGCGGATCGGGACCCGGGTGGTGCGCTCGTCGCTGGTGACGCCGGCGAAGGGCTGGTGGCGACTGGACTTCATTGCGGCGTCCAGGCCCTCGGGGGCCTGCGGCGACTCCTCGGGGAAGTACTGGCCGTCGTGCACGGTGACGGTGTCGCCGCTCATGGCGCGCTGCTGGGCGGCCAGCACGTCCTCACGGGTGACGGTGCCATCGGGCCCGGTGGCCAGCACGTCGGCGAGCGCGATGCCGAGGTCGCGGGCGAGCTTGCGCACGGGCGGCTTGGCGAGGATCCGGTCGATGGGGACCTGAGTGTCCTCCTCCTGGGCGGTGCGGCGACGCCGGCGGCGCTGGGGGGCCGACGGTGCGCCGTAGCCCACCAGGTTCTTGGGCTGGTCCTCCCCCGCGTCCTCCGCGGCCCCGTCGGCCCCGGCGTCCTGCGCTGAACCGGCATCCTGCGCGGAACCGACGCTCTGCCCGGGGTCGGCGTCCCGCTGCGAGTCAGGATCTTGGCCACGGTCCTGCTCCGCGGCCTGGGCGGTCTCCTGCGGGGTGGCCTCCACCGCGTCTCCGGCAGCAGGGCTCTGCTCGGGGGCGGGGCCGCCGCTGGTGTCGATCTCCAACAGCGGGGCGCCGACGGGCACCTCCTGGCCGAT
This sequence comes from Brachybacterium epidermidis, assembly GCF_015209585.1. GTDB lineage: Bacteria > Actinomycetota > Actinomycetes > Actinomycetales > Dermabacteraceae > Brachybacterium > Brachybacterium epidermidis. The sequence goes on along the minus strand of NZ_JADEYR010000003.1, from coordinate 190,220 downwards.
GGACACCAGCACCTTGGTGACCGTACCGGCGACGTGGCTGGGCAGCTCGACGGCGCTCTTGGCGGTCTCCACCTCGATCACGGCGTCGTTGATGGCGATCGTGTCGCCCACGGAGACCTTGATGTCGACGATCTCGGCCTCGGTGAGGCCCTCACCGGGGTCGGTGAGATTGATGCGGACGATCCGGCTGTCGGGCGCGGAGCCGGATGCCTGGGGGTCGGTGGGGTCAGCCATGGGGTGGTCCTTCCACGGGGGTGGGAACAGTCAGTGTGCGAGGACGCGATCCACGGCGTCCAGCACCCGGTCCAGATCGGGCAGGTAGGCGTGCTCCATGCGGGCCGGCGGGTAAGGGGTGTGGTAGCCGCCCACTCGCAGCACGGGCGCCTCCAGGTGGGAGAAGCACTCCTCGGCCACGCGGGCGGCGATCTCACCGCCCAGACCTCCGAGCACGGGGGCCTCGTGCACGATCACCAGGCGGCCGGTGCGCTTGACCGACTCGTAGACCGTGGGCAGGTCCAGGGGTGCCAGCGAGCGGGCGTCGATCACCTCGAGGTCGACGCCCTCAGCCGCCGCGGCCTCGGCGCTCTCCAGGGCCAGCGGGAGGCTGGGGCCCCAGGCCAGCAGGGTGGCGTCGGTGCCGGGGCGGGCCACGGCTGCCTCCCAGGGGGACAGCTCGGGCCGGTGGTCGGGATCCACGTCGCCCTTGACCCAGTAGCGGCGCTTGGGCTCCAGCATGATCACCGGGTCGTCGCTCTCGATGGCCTGGCGGGTCATCCAGTAGGCGTCCTGGCTGGTGGCGGGGGCCAGGATGCGCAGTCCGGCGGTGTGGGCGAACAGTGCCTCGGGGCTCTCGGAGTGGTGCTCCACCGCGCCGATGCCGCCGCCGTGGGGGATGCGGATCACGATCGGCAGGCTCACCCGGCCCTGGGTGCGGTAGTGCATCTTGGCGACCTGGGTGGTGATCTGGTTGAAGGCCGGGAACACGAAGCCGTCGAACTGGATCTCCACCACGGGCCGATACCCCCGGTAGGCCAGGCCCACGGCGGTGCCCACGATCCCGGCCTCGGCCAGCGGGGTGTCCACCACCCGCTGGGAGCCGAACTCGGCGTGCAGACCATCGGTGACGCGGAAGACGCCGCCGAGCACGCCCACGTCCTCCCCCATGATCAGCACGCGGTCATCGGCGCGCATGGCGTCGCGCAGTCCCGCGGTGATCGCCTTGGCGATGGGAAGAGTGCTGCTGGTGGTGCTCATCGGCCGCTCCCCCCGCCCGTCGCGCCGGATCCTTCGGTGCTGTCTGCGTCGTCCTCGAACTGGGCGACGTACTGCAGGTACTGCTCGCGGTCGCGCTCCACCACGGGATGGGGCTCCGCGTAGACGTGGTCGAACATGGCTACCGGGTCCGGATCGGGCATGTCGTGGATGAAGTGGTGCAGGCGCATGGCGAGGTCGTGGGCCTCCTCCTCGCAGGCCTTCACGTAGGTCTCGTCGATCTCGTCGAGCTGGGCGAGGTGGCGGCGCAGGCGCAGGATCGGGTCCTTGTCGGCCCACTGCTGCTCCTCCTCGCTGCTGCGGTAGCGGGAGGCGTCGTCGCTGGTGGTGTGGGCGGCCATGCGGTAGGTGATGGCCTCGATGAAGCGGGGCCCTTCCCCGGCGCGGGCCGCGTCCATGGCCGAGCGCACGGCGGCGAGTACGGCCAGCACGTCGTTGCCGTCCACCCGGATCGAGGGGATGCCCCAGCCGCGGGAGCGCTGGGCCAGTGGCACCCGGGTCTGCACGGAGGTGGGCACGGAGATCGCCCACTGGTTGTTCTGGGTGTAGAACACCACCGGTGCCTGGAAGGAGGCGGCGAAGGTGAAGGACTCGGAGACCTCGCCCTCGCTGGAGGCGCCGTCGCCGAACAGGGCCAGCACCGCGGTGTCGCTGTCGAGGTCGCCGGTTCCCACCAGGCCGTCGCGCTGCAGGCCCATGGCGTAGCCCACGGCATGGGGGGCCTGGGAGCCCAGCACGATCATGTACGGGTGGGTGCGCAGCTCGTACGGGTCCCAGCCGCAGTGGGAGATCCCGCGGTACATCTCCAGCAGGCGCATCGGCTCGATGCCGCGCGCCCAGGCGACCCCGTGCTCGCGGTAGGTGGGGACGAGGTAGTCCTGGGTGCGGGCCGCGTGCCCGGCGCCGATCTGCGCGGCCTCCTGCCCGAGCGCACTGGCCCACAGGCCCAGTTGGCCCTGCCGCTGCAGCGAGGTGGCCTCGAGGTCTGCCGCGCGGATCATCACCATGTCGCGGTAGTAGCCGCGCAGGCGTTCCGGGGAGGCCAGGTCCGGTCCGGGGTCGGCGGTTGCTGACGCATCGCCCTCAGCGGCACCTGCGGGGGATGCGGTGCTGTGCCCCGCCAGGACGGCGTCCAACTCCTCGTGGGGGGTCCGGGTGCCGTCGGGAGCCAGGAGCTGGGTCATCGGCTCCTGGTCGGCGACAGGCGGGATGGTGGTCGAGAACGCGCTCACCGCTCGATCGTAACCTACGGTTCCGTAGGGTGAGAGGGAGGAGCCTCGCCGACCGACTCCGGCGCGCCGTGGGGACCACTGCTGCTCACGATCGCGGCAGCTGGACGCGACTGCCACGCGCGCATCCCAGCTGCAAGGGTCACCACGGCGAGGAGGATGCAGGGCAGGGCGACGTACACCAGCATGAGCGGACTCTCCGGCAGCCGCGCATCCCACCGTGCGAGGACCATCCACTACACAAGGAGCAGTCGATCCAGGCCGCAGGCCCGCGCATGTCAACCATCAGTTGACTTCCTGGTGGCTGTCGCATCACACTCCTGTCATGAGCCCCCATCCCGCACACCGACCCGCCGAGATGCTGCCCCCGCCTCATTCGGTCCCCTGGAAACCGGTGCTGATCTTCGCCGCGATCGCCTACGCGCTGCTCGCCCTGAGCGCTGCCCCGTTCTGGTTCCTGCCCGGCGGTATCACCCACCCCCTGTACTCATGGGTGCTGTCCGCAGGCATGTTCGCCCCTGCGATCGCCACCGTGATCGTGGTGAAGCTGGTGACCAGGGGCTCCTGGCGGGATGAGGTGGGGCTGCGCTTCCGCGGTCGCTGGAAGCGCCTGGCGCTGTGGATCCCGCTGGCCGTGCTGGTGATGCTGGCGATCAACGCCGCCTCCGCCGTGATCATGGTGCTGCGCGGCGTGCCGGGTGATCTCACCGGCAGCACCTGGGCACACGCGACGACCATTGCGATGGCCGACGCCGGCGCCGAGATGCCCGTGCCGGTCGCCGTGACCGTCGTGCTGGCTGTCACCGCCGTGAACCTGCTCGTCTCCGTGATCCCCGCCCTGGGAGAGGAGATCGGCTGGCGCGGCTGGCTGTGGCGGCAGCTGAAGCCCCTGGGCTTCACCGGGGCGATCGTGGTGGGTGCTCTCATCTGGTCGCTGTGGCACCTGCCGATCACGCTGATCGGACACAACTACCCCGGAGCGCCCCGTCCTCTGGCGATCGGCATGTTCATCATCGCGTGTGTGGCACTGCACTTCCTTTTCGGGGCGATCACCGAGCGCGCGGGCGGCAACCCCCTGCCCGCGGCCTTCGCACACTCCACGCTCAACAGCACCGTGGGGCTGGCGGTGTCCATCGTGGCGACCCAGGGAACGCTCGAGCAGATGAACTGGTTCATCGACACCCCGCTGGGGGTGATCGGGATCGCCCTGACGGTGTTCGCCGCCTACCTGATCATGCCGCGAGGGGCTCGGGGCACCTTCGGGCCGCAGCAGCACGGCCCGCAGACCCCCGATGTGCTGTAGCTCGACGTCGCGCAGCCACGGGACCCGGGGCGCGAGACAATGCCGCCATGGACGACCGTTCCCGACTGCGCGATGAGATCAGCGTGGCCTCGGCCCTGTGCCTGGGGCCGCTGGCCGACGCACCGGGCGCACAGGTCCAGCAGTCCCTCGCGGCGGCCGCCCATCTGGCCGATACCGCCGAGCGCACCCTGCACCTGTTCGTCGCCGAGGCCCGCGCCACCGGGATGACCTGGGCCGCCATCGGTGAGCAGCTGGGGATCACTCGGCAGGCCGCGCAGAAGCGGTTCGGGCGCCAGGTGCCCCTCAAGGTCACGCGCCCGCAGCCGGATCCCTCCGCCTCCCAGGTGGCCGCTGCCGTCGGGCTGCTGGATGCAGCCGCGGAGCGCCGCTACGAGGAGCTGGAGCAGCGCGCCTCCGCCCATATCCGCCGCATGGCGGGATCCGGCGGCGTGGCGCGCGCCTTCGACGCCGTCCCGGCGGTGTACGGGGAGCTCACCCGCGCCGGCCCCCCGCAGGCCAGGCTGATCGGGCGTGTCCTGCATGTCTCCCGGATCGAGGAACGCACCGGACGTGCAACCCGAGCGGAGATCACCGTGGCCGAGGACGGCACGCTGCTGGGACTGGCGTACACCGAGTCGGACGCCGAGTGAGAGGAAGCACGCTCCCGGTCACGGCCCGGCAGCTCCTCACTGCACAGCGGAGCCCTTCCGTGCATCCTGCGCCGCGAACAGGGCCTCGAGGTCCAGCGGCTCCTGGTCGACGTCGAGGTCCTGCACCGGCAGGGGGCAGTCGCCCAGGTCGGTGATGGGCAGGCGCTCGCCGTCCCGGTTCATCGACTGGTGGGCGATCACCCCGGGCAGGGTGTAGCGGGCGGCCTGCCAGGCGTTGACCATGGGCTGCATGCCGTCGGCCACGGCGCGGGCGAAATCGTCCACCAGGAAGTGGTGGGCCCCCTCGTGGCCGTTGGGCTTGCCCTGGAGCTCCTTGGGCAGGCGCGCCTGGTGGTGGGCGGGGGCGGCACCGGCCACGAAGGCGTCGCGCAGGGCCGGGGAGACGTCGGCCAGGCGCGGATCGTCCAGGCTCATGGTGGCGCCGGTGGCGATCAGGTCGGTCACCTCCAGCACCCGCTGCTTGTCGTGCCAGTAGGTGACCTCCACGGTCTCCTCGAAGGAGGACTCCTCGCCGAAGAACCGGAAGCGGGACTCGCGCTTGTGGGAGGGGTAGCCAACGCGGCGCAGCTCATTGGTGCGGAACGCGCCGCCGTTGTCCATCTCGAACAGGGCGAAGGCGTTGGAGACGTCGTTGCCGAACATCGAGACGCTCTTGTCGAACACCCCGTCGCCGCGGGTGTCGGGGCGGCCGATCGCGGAGACGGAGACCGCGTGGTTCGGGATCACGCCCAGGATGCCGCCGATCGAGTGCGTGGGGTACAGCAGCGGCGGGTAGGAGGCGGTGGACTTCCACTGCTCGCCGCCGGAGTACTTGTAGGCGTCGTAGAACCCCAGGTCCATGTCGTGGACGTAGTCGCCCTCGGCGTAGAACACCTCACCGAACACGCCCTGCCGGTACAGGCGGCGGGCCAGCACCACTGCGGCGTTGTACTGGCTGGTCTCGCCCATCATGTACACCAGGCCGCTGCGCTGCACCTCCTCGGTGATCTGACGGATCTCCTCCTCCTCGATGGCCATCGGCACGGAGGAGTACACGTGCTTGCCGGCGCGCAGGGCGGCCAGGGCGTGCTGGCCGTGGGTCCAGCGCTGGGTGAAGATCGCCACGGCGTCCACGTCGGAGTCCAGCAGCTGCTCGAGGGTGTCGAAGCGCCCGGCGAACGGCACACCGCGTGCTTCGACGGCGTCGATCCGCTCGGGGATCGAGTCCACCGCGTAGAGGGCGTCGATCTCGGGGTGAGCGGCGAACAGCTCCGCGAAGTGGGAGCCGAACTGGCCGATGCCGACGATGCCGAGAGTGAACGTCATGGAAGGCTCCTGAGCTGGAAGGACGACGAAGTGGAGGCGGGGCTGCGGGGCTGGGTCGCGGCCACGCGGCACCGGGCGGGTGGTTGCGGACCAGCCTAGTGATCGTTCCCGGGCCGACACGCCGCGAGCGTCCCCCGGGATGGCCTGCTGCATCCGGACCGGGGGTCAGATCCTCCGCCATCGGCCGTTGCGGAACACCTCGCGCCACGGCGGGACCACCTGCCCGCGGGCAGCCATGCGGCGGCGCAGGTTGCGGCGGCTCACCAGCATCCCGGTGATCCCGGCGAGGATCAGCGGGATCTGCACCGCGAAGGCGATGCGGAAGGCCTCCAGGTCGTAGGCACCGTCGGGACGCAGGGCGTCCAGCACCAGGCCGATCACCAGGATCGCCACCAGGCCGCCGACGAAACCGCCCATGATCACCACACCGGTCGCGGTGCCCAGGCGGTGCCGGGCCAGGTCCGTGCGCGGGAAGTCGAAGCCCACGTTGGAACCGGGACCGCCGATCGCCAGGCCTGCCACCAGCACGATCAGCAGCCACATAGGGGCGGGTCCCGGCCAGAGCACCAGGGCGATCAGCGGCACCAGGATGGTGGCGATGATCAGCAGCACCAGGGTGGAGCGGCGCAGCGGGTGGCGCTGGGTGAGCGCGCCGATCACGGGCCCGGAGACGATGCCCGCGATCACCAGCACCGTCATCACCCCGGATGCCACCGGCAGCGGCAGCCGCTCCCCCGCCGTGAGGTACGGGAACCCCCACATCATGGAGAACACGATCCCGGGGAACCCGGAGGTGAGATGGGTGAAGAATCCGAGCTGGGTGGCGGGGTGACGGAGGATGCGTCCCAGCACCAGGGGGATGCGCCGAAGGTCCTGCTTCACGGTGGGACGGCGCATCCCGGGTGGGGTGGCTCGCACCAGGAGCAGTGCCAGCAGCGCTCCGCAGGCCGCCACCCCGGCAGAGGCGGTGAAGGCCGGGGTCCACCCGTGCAGGGACAGGATCATCACGAAGGGCACGGCGGAGGCGATCTGCCCCACCTGGCCCAGGATCCCGGTGAGCTGGGTGAGGATCGGGACCCGGGCGGCGGGGAACCAGGCCGGCACCAGGCGGATGGCACTGGAGAACGTGAGGGCGTCCCCCGCACCCACCACCACTCGCGCCAGGATCGCCACGGTGACGGTGTCGGCGTGGGCCAGCAGCAGCTGACCGGCGGCCATCAGCACGGCGCCGGCGGTGAGCGTGACCCGGGAGCCGTACCGGTCCAGCAGCAGGCCGGCCGGGACCTGCGCCAGCGCGTACACCAGCAGCTGCACCACCACGAAGGTGGAGACGATGGGGGCGGAGGCGCCGAAGCGCTCGGTGGCGTCAAGTCCGGCCACACCCATGGTGGTGCGCTGCAGCACTGCCGAGGCGTAGGCGAGCACGGCCGCGATCCACACCACGTAGGCCCGCGGGCCTCCCAGACGTGGCGCGCTGACGCTGCTCATCCGCTCTGCTCCTTCCTCGATCCGGCCCGGTCCTGCCGGTCCGCCGCCAGGAGGGTACGCCCAAGGGCCGCTCGGGGCGTACCGGCCCCCGTGGGTTGCCGTGGACCGTCGGCGCCTCTCAGGCCTGCGCGTCGCGCTCGCGCCACTGGCCGCAGATGTCGATCAGCAGGTCGTTGGCCTCCTGCTCGGCGATGGTGGCACGCACGCCGTCCACCCCATAGGCCCGTAGCACCAGGCCGCGCTGCTCGGCGAAGGCGGCGAACTGCGCGCTGCGCTCGGCCAGCGGGAAGTACAGGAAGTTGCCCTGGCTCACCGGCAGCTCCCAGCCCTGCGCCCGCAGTGCATCGGCCACGCGCGCGCGTTCCTCACGGATCCATGCGGCCCGCTGCTCGAGCTCGGCCATCACGGCCGGCTCGCAGCTGGCCAGGGCCGCGGCCTGGGCCAGGGATCCCGCTCCGAAGGGCACGGTGACCTGGCCAAGTGCACGGGCCAGCCGGGGGTGGGCCACGGCGTAGCCGATCCGCAGGCCCGCCAGGCCCTGCATCTTGGAGAAGGTGCGCAGCAGCACCACGTTGGGATGGTCGCGGAAGATCGTGGCGGTCTCGGCCACGGAGTCGGGGTCGTGGAACTCCCGGTAGGCCTCGTCCAGGGCCACCACCACGTGCTCCGGCACCCGGCTCAGGAAGACGCGGATCTGCTCGGTGGTCAGCGAGGGCCCGGTGGGGTTGTTGGGTGTGCACAGCAGCACCAGGCGGGTGCGGTCGGTGATGGCGGCGGCCATGGTCTCGAGGTCGTGCTCGAAGGTGGCGGTCAGGGGAACCGGGACGCTGACCCCACCGTGGGAGCCCACCAGGATCGGGTAGGCCTCGAAGGAGCGCCAGGCGAAGACCACCTCGTCGCCGGGGTCGACGACGGCGCGCACCAGATCGCCGCAGACGGCCACCGAGCCCGTGGACACGGCGATCTGCGTGGGGTCCACGCCGTGCAGGGCACCGAGCGCCTCCCGCAGGGCCACCGCACCCATGTCGGGGTAGCGGTTCGCGCTGTCCATCGCGGTGATCACGGCCTCCCGCACCGCCGCGGGCGGAGGGAACGGCGATTCGTTCGAGGAGACCTTGAACCGAGGGCCTGCCCCGTTGGCGGCGGGCTTGCCGGCCACGTAGGCGGGCAGCGCCTCCAGCGCGGAGCGCAGTCGGATCGACTCGGAGCGCGGTGTAGCGGTCATGGCCTCAGGTTATGCCCGGTCGCGATCGCCGTACCGGGCGGGCCGAGGGATGGGCTGTGCATGCACTCTGCATGCCACCTATGCTTGGTGCATGACAACGATCCAGGTGCGCAATGTTCCTGAGGAGACCAGTCGGGCACTCAAGGCGAAGGCCGCGCTCGAGGGCAAGTCGCTGAGCGACTACCTGCGCGACGAGCTCGAGCGGCTGGCCACGCAGCCCAGTCGCGCCGAGCTGCTGGCCCGCATCTCCGAGCGGGGGCGGCGTGAGCTTCCACCGGCAGAAGCTGTGCTGGCCCAGCAGCGGCCGAGCGCATGACCCTCGTGGTCGACGCGTCGGTGGTCGCCGAGGTCCTGCTCGGCACTGCTCGGGGTGCATCTGCCGTTCCGCATCTCGAGGGCCACGATCTGATCGCACCCCAGCACCTCACCGCCGAGGTGGCCTCTGTTGTGCGGGGCTGGTCCTTGGGCGGCCATCTGACCGAGGACGACGCGCTACGGGCGTTCCGTGAGTTCCAGCAGCTGGGTGTGGAACAGGTGCCGATGATCGACCGGCTGCCTGCCGTCTGGGCACTCCGGCACAACCTCACGGCCTACGACGCGATGTACGTGGTGCTGGCACGCGTCATCGGCTGCCGCCTGCTCACACTCGATGCCCGTCTGGCCGCGGCAGCGCCCGATTGCGCCAACGTTCCCTGACGGTTCCTGCCGCGGTCTCGCTGCGATGCCGAGGCGGTAGCATGGCAGCAACGGCGTCTCAGGCATCCAGCAGCGCGCGGATCTCGCGCACCACCAGCTGCGGTTCGGTGATCGGCACCATGTGCCCGGAGCGATCCGCCTCCACCACATGCCCGCGCGGGAGGCTTTGCGCGCTGAGCCGGTGCGCCTCGTTCAGCAGTCGCCGCATCCGGTCGTCGAACTGGCTGGTGGAGGTGCCGGAGATGATCGTCACGGGTGCCTCCCCGAGATCCGGCGGCGAGCTGAGCAGGCCCCGCATCTCGCGGGTGAACATGCGGTTCTCGGCGATGGTGGCGCGGGCGGCGGCGAGCGTGGAGGAGGCGCGGGCCGCGGCGTCACGATCGGCCGACGGGAGACCCTCGAGGATGGCGCGGCCCAGCGGCTGCAGCAGCCCGGTGAGGGCCAGGGGCATGTACAGCAGGTCCTGCAGCACCCCGCTGGCACGGGTGGATCGGGCGAAGTAGAGGTCGCAGTTCTCGTCGGCGGGGTCCACCAGCACCACGCCGGCGGGTGGGGCGCCTCGGGCGGCGAGGCGGGCGGCGAGGGTGCGCACGATCGGCCCGCCCCAGGAGTGCCCCACCAGCAGCAGGCGGTCGTGCGGGACGACATGGACCACGGTCTCGAGGTCATCGGCCAGGCGCTGCAGGGTGCGCGGGGCCGGATCAGGATCGCTGCGCCCGTGGCCGGCCCGGTCGTAGGCCAGGACCAGGGCCTCCGTGGATGCGGCGAGAGCCCGTTGCACGGGTCCCCAGAACCGCCCGCTCACGCCCAGTCCCGATTCCAGCACCACCAGGGGGCGGAGCGAGGCCGACCCGGATGGGACGGCATGAGTCTTGGCCGCCGCCTGGGTCGGCTCCCCGGTCGACGTCACACCCGCCCCGGTTCGACGCAGGCCGTATATGTGCAGGGCGCGGCCGTCCGGGGTGCGGACGATCGTGGACAGCCGAGCAGTCGAACTCATGCATGCACGGTATGCGCCGAGGCCCTCCGTTCCCAGAGGGCCGCACCCCTTGCGGGAGCTCGGCACGGGCGAAACAATGTAGGTACGTAACTACATCACGGGGAGGGCACTATGACAACTGTGACGTCTCGCCAGTTCAACCAGGACGTGAGCGCCGCCAAGCGCGCCGCTGCGCACGGGCCGGTCGTCATCACCGATCGCAGTGAACCGGCGTTCGTCCTCCTCACCTTCGAGGAGTACAGGCGCCTCACGCAGGGCGGCATGGACGATCTCCTCAACCGGCTCAGGATGAGCGAGGACGTGGATGTCGAGTTCACCCCTGCACGGATCGACACGAAGGTGCCGGAGTTCTGATGCATCTCCTGGACACGAACGTCATCAGTGAGATCCGGAAGCCCTCTGCTGATACGAACGTGGTGGCATGGTTCCGGGAGCAGGAGCCCACCGCACTGTTCCTGAGCGCCATCACCATGTTCGAGCTGGATCTGGGAGTGCGCAGGCTCGAGCGCCGCGATCCCTTGCAGGGCGCTGCCCTGCGCAGATGGCTGGACGGCGCTGTCCGACAGTCCTTCCACGGCCGAGTGCTCGCGGTCGACGAACTGGTGGCACGGCGTGCCGCAGCACTGCAGGTGCCTGACCCGCGCCCTGACCGGGACTGCTTCATCGCGGCGACCGCCCTCGCTCACGGCTTGCGCGTGGTGACCCGGAACACCCGGGACTTCCAGCATCTGGAGGTCGAGCTGGTCAACCCCTGGGATGCCTGACCGCCTCGGGACATGCACTCCACCGAGCTCACCTGGGACACTGGTCCCATGCGCTTCCTAGGACAACTCATCGTCACAGCCCTCGCCCTGTGGGTGACCGCGCTGATCCTGCCGGGCATGCACCTGGGCGACGACAGCGCCCCGCTGCTCACCCAGGTGCTCACCATCGGCGCGATCGCCCTGATCCTCGCCCTGGTGACCACGATCGTGCGGCCCATCCTCTCGCTTCTGGCCCTGCCGATCACCTGCCTCACCCTGGGCCTGTTCCAACTCGTCATCAACACCCTGATGCTGCTGCTGACCAGCTGGATCTCGGCCCAGTTCGGGCTGACCCTGCAGTTCGACTCCTTCTGGTGGGCGCTGCTGGCCGGCATCGTGATCGGCGTGCTCTCGGCGATCGTGGAGGCCGTGACCGGGCTGGGTGACGGCGAGCGCCGCGAGGCCTGAGCAGCGAGCTGGACCCGGTCGCTCGGGGGTGCGGACCTCCCGGCCGGCCGGGCCCGAGGTGATGGGACAATGGTCCCCATGGCCCACTCCTTCGCCGACATCACTCCGCCGATCGCGCTGACCCCGCTGGACGGGCGCTACCGCGCACAGGCCGCGCCCCTGGTCGATCACCTCTCCGAGGCGGCCCTGAACCGCTCCCGCCTGGTGGTGGAGACCGAGTGGGTGATCCACCTGCTCGACGCCGGCGCGATCCCCGGCCTGCGCACACTCACCGAGGACGAGATCGCGCTGCTGCGCGCCATCCCTGAGGACTTCGGCGCCGAGGGCATCGCCGAGCATGCGGAGATCGAGAAGGAGACGGTCCACGACGTCAAGGCGATCGAGTACTACATCAAGCGTCGCCTGGCCGGCACCTCCCTGGAGCCGCTCGCGGAGGTGGTGCACATCTTCTGCACCAGCGAGGACGTCAACAACCTCTCCTACGCGCTGATGATCAAGGGCGCGATCGAGCGGGTGTGGCTGCCGGCGCTGCGCGAGGTGATCGATGACCTCACCACCCTGGCCCGCGAGACCGCAGAGGTGCCGATGCTCTCGCGCACCCACGGCCAGCCCGCCACCCCCACCACCCTGGGCAAGGAGATGGCGGTGTTCGCCCACCGCCTGGCGCGGCAGGTGCGCCGCATCGAGGCCGATGAGTACCTGGGCAAGATCAACGGCGCCACCGGCACGTACGCCGCCCATGCGATCTCCGTGCCGGGCACGGACTGGCAGCAGGTCTCCCGCAGCTTCGTGGAGCACCTGGGGCTCACCTGGAACCCGCTGACCACGCAGATCGAGTCCCACGACTGGCAGGCCGAGGTGTACGCGGATGTGGCCCGCGCCGGCCGGATCCTGCACAACCTGGCCACCGACATCTGGACCTACATCTCCCTGGGGTACTTCCGCCAACGGCTCTCCGCCCAGGGTGGCACCGGGTCCTCCACCATGCCGCACAAGGTGAACCCGATCCGCTTCGAGAACGCGGAGGCGAACCTGGAGATCTCCGGGGCGCTGCTGGACTCTCTGTCCCAGACCCTGGTCACCTCGCGTCTGCAGCGTGACCTCACCGACTCCACCACCCAGCGCAACATCGGCCCGGCGCTCGGGCACTCCCTGCTGGCGATCTCCAACATCCGTCGGGGGCTGGCCGGCCTGGATGTCGACGGGCAGGCCATGGCCGCCGATCTCGAGGGCAACTGGGAGGTGCTGGGCGAGGCCGTGCAGTCGGTGATGCGCACCCTGGGGGTGCAGGGCGTGGACGGCATGGACAGCCCCTATGAGCGGCTCAAGGAGCTCACCCGCGGGCAGCGGGTGGACGGCGCGGCGATGCGCGAGTTCATCGAGGGGCTCGGACTGCCGGAGGCGGAGCGGGAGCGGCTGCTGGAGCTGACCCCACACACCTACGTCGGCTACGCGGCCCGCCTGGTGGACCACCTCGAGCAGGCCGAGGGGGAGGACAGTTGATGAACGACGACATTCCGCCCGTGGCTCCCGTCGAGCCCGCGGGCTCGTCCGGTCCGGTGGCTCCTGTCGGAGGCCCCGGTGCCGCCGGCTGCTGCGGTGGCTCGAACCATGCTCCAGAGTCCGACCACGGCCGGCACGGTGACCCCGGCTACCAGGGATCCAAGTCCGCCTACCTGCGCCGGCTGAAGCTGATCGAGGGACAGGTGCGGGGCGTGCACCGCATGGTGGAGGACGATGCCTACTGCATCGACGTGCTCACGCAGGTCTCCGCGGTCACCAAGGCCCTGCAGTCCGTCGCGGTGGGGCTGGTGGACGACCACGTGCACCACTGCGTGCACGCCGCAGCGCAGTCCGGTGACGCCGCGGAGCTGGACCGCAAGATGGAGGAGATCATGCAGGCCGTGAAGCGGCTGATGAAGTGACCTCGCCTGGCTACGAGAGAGCCGGCTCCCACGCGGCCGGCCCCGGAACACCGCCGGGCCTGCCCGGCCAGCGTCCGCTGCCCCGCTCCTTCTTCGACCGGCCCGCCCTGGAGTTGGCGCCGCTGCTGCTGGGCTGCGTGCTCGTGGGCCGCGGGGTGGCGCTGCGCATCACGGAGGTGGAGGCGTACGTGGGCGCGCAGGACCCCGGCTCCCACGCGTACCGGGGCCGCACCGCGCGCAACGCCACGATGTTCGGGCCGCCCGGCCACCTGTACGTGTACCGGCACATGGGCCTGCACTCCTGCATGAACATCGTGGCCGACGCCGAGGGCACCGCCACCGGGTGCCTGATCCGGGCCGGTGAGGTGATCGCCGGCCAGGAGATCGCCCTCGAGCGCCGACGTGCCTCCGGGGTGTGCCGCAGCGAGCGGGACCTGGCGCGGGGACCGGGCCGCGCCACCGTCGCCTGCGGCGTGACCTTCGCCGATGACGGCCTGGACCTGTGCAGCGGCGGCGAGTTCCACCTGACGGGCCGTGCGGATCCGCGGGATCAGGTCGATGAGGAGCATCCGGGCGTCGGCCGCTCCGGTCAGGAACCCCTCATGCCGCATCCGCGGCTCGCCGTCGGCCCGCGCATCGGGCTGCGCGAGGAGGCCTCCCATCCCGAGCGCTTCCCGTGGCGGTACCGCATCGCCGGGGACCCGACCGTCTCCGGGCCGGGGGCGCTGAACCGCTGAGAGCAGTCCTCCCCGTGCGCTGCGGGGCGCGCCCGGCTGCGACGAGGACCTGCGCGGATGCTGACCCGGCTGCGGGTGCGCTCAGCCGATCGGCCGGGAGAAGTCGAACACCAGGCCGGGGGCGGCATCGACGGCGACGCAGGCGGACCGCTCCCCGAAGTCCATGTCCTGCGGTTCGCGCACGGCCACCGCGCCGCGCTCCACGGCCTGGCCGAAGGCGGCATCGACATCGGCGGCCGACAGGTGCAGCACCAGGTGGCCGGTGACGCTCTCCCCTGGTGCCGGGGCGTTGATCCACAGGGGGATGCCCGTGGGGAGGGCGAGCGAGGCGAAGGTGCCGAAGTCGCTGTCGACCGTCCATCCGAAGGTGCGGTGCAGGGCCTGCGCCGCTGCGGAGGGGTCCTCGAGGATCACGGTCACGGCACGGATTGCTGACATGGTCACTCCTTCGATCACGACGTCCGAATCGGAGGGCATGCTCAGCGGGGCCGCACGGACAGGGAGTCGATCGCGGCGTCGGCCGGCAGGCGCAGGGCCAGTCCCACGGTCGCGGCGACCGTCTGGGGCCGCATGTAGTCCTCCTCCTGGTACTCGCCGCCCTCGAAGCTGCGCAGCTCTCGCTGCATGTCGGTGGCGGTGCGCCCGGGGTGCACGGAGGAGACCCGCACCCCGTGCTCCTTCTCCTCGGCGCGCAGGGCGTCCGTGAGGGCCCGCAGCGCGAACTTGGAGGCGCTGTAGGCCCCGCCGGCCGCGCCCGAGGTGTACCCGGAGCCGGAGTTGATGGTGACCACGGTGCCGCGGGCGGTGCGCAGGGCGGGCAGCAGCCCTCGGGTGAGCTCGGCGACCGCGGTGACGTTCAGGGCGAAGGAGCGGGTCCAGTCCTCGGCGGTGAGCTCCTCGACGGTGCCACTGACCAGGATCCCGGCGGAGTGGACCACGCCGTCCAGGCCATGGGGCAGCTCCAGTGCGCCCACCGCATCGGCCAGGGAGGCCGGGTCGGAGAGGTCCGCGACGAAGGGCTCGGCCGAGGGGAGCTCGGAGACCAGGCTCTCGAGCGCGTCCCGGTCGCGGCCGCCGAGGATCAGGTGATGATCGGCGGCGAGCTCGTGGGCGATGGCGCGGCCGATGCCGCGGGAGGCACCGGTGATCAGGACGACGGGACGGTTCTGGGAGGGAGCATCGGTGGTCATCCCTCGAGTGTTGCACGGTCACGGGTGGGTGCGGCACGGTCACGGGTGGGTGCGGCACGGTCACGGGTGGGTGCGGCACGGTCACTCCTGCCGGCCGGTGGGAGGATGGGGCCGTGCAGCCCGCCGCCTCCTCTTCTGCCCCGTCCCGTATCCAGCTGCTGCTGGGCCTGGAGATCTTGGTGGTGCTGGCGCTGTCCCTGGGGCGCTCGGCGTTCTACTCGATCATGGCGCTGATCGACGCGTTCACGCGGGGGCCGCTCAGTGAGCAGAGCACTGCGCTGAACCGGTCCGCCTCCGAGCGGCCCTGGTTCGATCTGGTGTACCAGCTGGCCGATGTGGTCTTCACCCTTGCCCCCGTGGCCCTGGTCCTGCTGCTGCTGACGGTGACCGGCACCCGGGCCGTCCAGGCGCTCGGCATGGATGCGCGGCGCCCTGTGCGGGACGCGCTGTGGGGCGTCGCACTGACGGCCTGCATCGGGCTTCCGGGCCTGGCGATCTACTACCTGGGCCGGGCCCTGGGGGCCACCCTCGAGGTGATCCCCGCCGCCCTGGACCAGCACTGGTGGACGGTGCCGGTGCTGATCCTCCACGCGCTGAAGAACGCGCTCGTGGAGGAGGTGATCGTTGCCGGGTACCTGGTGCTGCGGCTGGAGCAGATGGGCTGGCAGCCGGTGGCGATCACCGCCACCTCGGCGCTGCTGCGCGGCGCGTACCACCTGTACCAGGGGATCGGGCCGGGACTGGCCAACATGCTGATGGGGGTGGTGTTCGCCGAGTGGTTCCGGCGCACGCGCCGCACCATGCCGCTGATCATCGCCCACACCCTGCTGGACGTGGTGGCGTTCGTGGGCTACGCGCTGCTGCGCGACGTGATCAGCACCTGAGGGCCGAACCCGGAGCGAGCCTCGGCTGCCAGCACACGTGGCCCGCGGCCGTTCATCGAGCCGCGAGGTTCAGAGCACGTACGGCTCTGCATCCCCATCGGACTCCATGGGCAGGCCGGACTCGAACCACTGGTCCATGCCGCCGCGCACGTTGATGGCGTCATAGCCGTTGCCGTTGAGCCACTGGGTGACCTGGACACTGCGACCGCCGGAGCGGCACACGATGTACAGGTCGCCGTCCTCGGGCAGCTCCCCGAGCTTCTCCAGCAGGGAGCTCGCCGGCAGGTGCTGGGCACCGGGTGCATGCCCGGCATCCCATTCGGCCTGCTCGCGCACGTCGATCAGCTGGGCGCCCTCCGGCACCTCGGTCGGGGCGACGGTCTCGATTTCCATGTCGTCCACCCTACGCGCCGCACCCACCAGCCATGAGACCCTCCTGGCACGGTGCAGGATGCCGCGGTCGTGGCCCCGGGTCCCGCATCGACGCGGTCATGGCATGGGCCCCGGTGTCAGGCGGCGCGCAGTGCCGCTCGCCGCACCACGGGCGCCGAGACCACCACGGCGGCGATCACCATGGCGTAGGCCCCGATCACCCCGAGGAAGTACAGCCCTGCGGTGCGCACATCGGCCGCTCCCCCGCCGAACACGGTCAGCAGCACCAGGCCGGCAGTGAAGGTGGCCACCACGGAGCTCAGCAGCACCGGCAGTGTGATCTCCGCGAGGCGGGCGCGGTGCAGCTGGGGCACCTCGGCACCGGCGATGTGCTGGGCCCGGATCCGCGGGGCGTGGTCGATCACCCGGGCGGTGTGCGCCACCCCCGTGGTGCCCGCAGCGAGCACGGCAGCGATCCCGAGGGTCAGCAGACCGCCGGTGTGCAGGGCGGTGGCCAGCATCTGGTCCCCGGGCGTGGAGGGCTCGATGGTGGCGATGATGGTGAGGAACCCGGCGATGACCATCGCGAAGGTGATCCCGGAGACTGCCCTCCACCCGGCGCGGGGGTCTGCGGCCAGACGGCGCGCGCCCACCAGCAGGGCCGGGGTGGGGGCGAGGGCCGCCGTGATCCGGGCGACGATCCACACCAGGAACGGACCGACGACGTTCATGCCGGCCACGATGAGGGCCACGAAGCCGATGGCGATCAGCATGCCGAGCGCCGAGCCGTCGGCGTCCATCATCGGCATGATCTGCATGAAGGCCACGAAGCCGACGATCACCACCGCCCAGATCAGCAGGCGCAGCACGGACATCCGCACCGTGCGGGACTCACGAGCCACCCCCAGGGGGCTCAGCACCACCCCGGCCAGGGACACCGCGCCCGAGGCAGCCGCCAGCAGCACCACACCGGCGATCAGCAGCGGATAGGCCCACCAGGGCAACAGCAGCTCCCCCACGGTGAAGGGGGTGATCCCGAAGTCCAGCGCGGTCAGCGGAGGTGCCACCAGCATGTGCAGCACCACACCGGCCGCGGCACCCAGCAGGGCCTGGGCGGCCACGTCGAGGACGGCGATGCCCCCTACCTGGGCGGTGGTGCCTCCGACCAGGCGCATGGCGGCGAGGTCGCGCTCGCGCCGGGCCAGGGAGAGCCGGGCGGCGGATCCGCCCAGAGCGATGGCGCTGGGCACCAGCAGGACGGAGGCGAACACGGCGCACAGCATCAGCAGCGGCATCAGTTCGGCTTCACCGGTGAGAGGGCCACTGGTGTCGGCGGGGATGCGGCGGGCGAAGGCCGCGGCGCCCCCGATCACGGTGGCGATGATGGCGGTGGCCGCGGTGAAGGCGATCACCGGCAGGGCGTCGGCGAGGGCGCCGCGACGGCGCAGCAGCAAGGGCGCTGCGGAGACCAGGGCGGTCATCGCACACCTCCGATCCCGTCGGTCGGGCGGTGGAACTCGCGCTCGATGCGACCGTCACGCATGGCGACGGTGCGGAGGCAGGCCGTGGCCACCGAGGCGTCGTGGGTGACCATCACCAGGCTCGCCCCGGTGTCGTGGCAGGCCTGCACCAGCACCCGCAGCACGGCCTTTCCGGTGGTCTGGTCCAGGGCACCGGTGGGCTCGTCGGCGAACACCACCGAGGGGCGGCCGGCCAGAGCCCGGGCGATCGCCACGCGCTGGGCCTGACCACCGGAGAGCTGGCCCGGCCTGCGGTCGTGCATGCCCTGCAGGCCCAGGCGGTCCAGCCAGCTGCGGGCCTCGGTGGCAGCGGCACCGCGGTGGATGCCGCCCAGCATGCGCGGGAGCATCACGTTCTCGGTGGCGGTGAGCTCGGGCAGCAGCTGCCCGTCCTGGAACACGAAGCCGAAGGCGCTGCGGCGCAGGCGCGTACGGCGGCGATCGCTCAGGGAGGCCAGGTCGGTGCCGTCGTGCAGGACGGTGCCGGAGGTGGGGCGGAGGATCCCGGCGAGGGTGTGCAGCAGCGTGGTCTTGCCGCAGCCGGAGGGTCCCATCACCGCGATCGAGTCGGCACGGGCGATGTCGAGGTCCACGCCGTCCAGGGCGACGGTGCCGGCGCCACCCTCGCCGTAGCTCTTGACCAGGCCACGAGCACTGAGCACGGGAACCGGGCGCGGATCGGCGAGCGGAGCGGGGGTGCCGTGGTGCACGGCTGCGGAGGTGGCTGCGGGCGTGGGACCGGTGGACCCAGAAGGAAAGGCGGTCAGTGATGCTGTGTTCATGGAACCCAGCCTGGCTGGGGTCCCCCCAGGCACGCGTCGGCCCCGGGAGCCATTTCCCGGGGCCGATGTCAGACCGTGGTCGCAGGCCGTCGTCGGACCGCTGAACGAACCATCCGGGTGTCAGGCCCTGTCCGTCTGCCTGATCTCCTACCGCTCGTCCCTCGCAGTACCTCGAACAGGCCCCGTTCGTCTGGCTGATCTCCTACCGCTCGTCCCTCGCAGTACGTCGATCAGACCCAGTTCGTCTGGCTGATCTCCTACCGCTCGTCCCTCGCAGTACCTCGAACAGGCCCTGTCCGTCTGGCTGATCTCCTACCGCTCGTCCCTCGCAGTACGTCGATCAGCCGAAGCGACCGGAGATGTAGTCCTCGGTCTGCTTGTGCGCCGGGTTGGTGAACATCTTCTCGGTGTCATCGATCTCGATCAGGTGGCCCGGCTTGCCGGTGCCGGCGATGTTGAAGAAGCCGGTGCGGTCCGAGACGCGGGAGGCCTGCTGCATGTTGTGGGTGACGATCACGATCGTGTAGTCCTGCTTCATCTCGTGGATGAGATCCTCGATAGCGAGGGTGGAGATCGGATCGAGGGCCGAGCACGGCTCGTCCATCAGCACCACCTCGGGCTTGACCGCGATGGTGCGGGCGATGCACAGACGCTGCTGCTGACCGCCGGACAGGCCCAGGCCCGGCTTGTCCAGACGGTCCTTGACCTCCTCCCACAGGTTCGCGCCGCGCAGTGAGCTCTCCAGCAGTTCGTCGGCGTCCTTCTTCGCGAGGCGACGGCTGTTGAGCTTCACTCCGGCCAGCACGTTGTCCCGGATCGACATGGTCGGGAACGGGTTCGCCTTCTGGAACACCATGCCCACGCGCCGGCGCACGTTCACCGGGTCCACGCGGGGGTCGTAGATGTTCTCACCGTCGATCTGCACCCGGCCCTTGGCGTATGCACCGGGGATCACCTCGTGCATGCGGTTCAGGGTGCGCAGGAAGGTGGACTTGCCGCAGCCCGAGGGGCCGATCAGGGCAGTCACCGAGCGCGGCATGATCTGGACGTTGACGTCCTCCACGGCCAGGAAGTCGCCGTAGTAGATGTTGAGGTCCTCGACGGTGATGGGCAGAGGTGCGGCCATCGCAGTTCCTTTCGCTGGAGGGCGTCAGCTCAGCGGCTGATCTTCGGAGAGAAGTAGTGGCTGACCAGACGCGCGATGATGTTCAGCACCATCACGATGATGATCAGGGTGAGGGCCGCCGCCCAGGCACGGTCGATGTTCGTGGTGACCGAGCATGCGTACACCTCCTGGTTGACCGGGTTGGTGACGGTGTCATTCATGCAGTTGGCGCTGCCGTTGCGGTACTGCTGGTTGATGTACGTGGGCAGCGTGGCCATGCGACCGTCGAACATGCTCCAGTTGATGGAGGTCACCATGCCCACCGTCAGCAGCAGGGGCGCGGTCTCGCCGATCACGCGGGCGATCGCCAGGGTGATGCCGGTGGCCAGACCGGCCACTGCGGTGCGCAGCACCACGCGCACGATGGTCAGCCACTTCGGCACGCCCAGGGCATACGCGGCCTCGCGCAGGTCCATCGACACCAGGCGCAGCATCTCCTCGCTGGAGCGCACCACGGTGGGGATCATCAGCAGCGACAGGGCCACCGAACCCATGATGCCCATGCGCACGCCCTGCTGGCCGTCCGGAAGGAACGCCAAGAACAACGACAGGCCGAACAGGCCTGCCACGATCGAGGGGATGCCGGTCATCACGTCCACCAGGAAGGTGACGCCCTTGCCCAGCACCCGGCGCCAGCCCTGATCGGCGTACTCCACCAGGAAGATCGCGGTGAACAGGCCGATCGGGATGGAGATGACCGAGGCCCACAGCGTGATCAGCAGTGTGCCGATGGTCGCGTGCAGCACGCCACCCGCGTCCGCGCCGCCGATGATGCCGGACATGTCGTTGGTCCAGAAGGCGAAGGGCGTGGGTGAGGCTGCGATGACGCGGGCACCACCGCGGGAGATCACCTCCCACAGCAGCGAGACCAGGGGGAACATCGCCAGTGCGAACGCGCCGATGACGATCAGCATCATCAGGCGGTCCATCGCCCAGCGGCGGCCCTCGCGCACCAGCGAGTACAGGTAGCCCATCACCAGGTGCAGGATGAATCCCAGGATCAGCATCGAGGCGATCGAGAAGGCGTCCAGCGCCAGCAGGAGAACGGCTGCGATGGCCGCGCCGACCAGACCGGTGAAGACCAGGTGGTACCACGGCAGGCGGCGCTCCCCGCTGGAGCGCATCATCGTCGGGGTCTCGTTGTCGATGGCGGTGCTCATGGTGACCTCAGCTCTTCGGGCCGCTGCGGGCGACGATGGCACGGGCGATGGCGTTGATGATGAACGTCAGGACGAACAGCACCAGGCCCGTGAAGATCAGCAGGGACATGTCGACCCCGGAGGCCTCGGCCTGGCGCGAGGCGATGTTGGCGGCGATCGACTGGTGCCGTCCCACCTCGAGGATGTGCCAGGAGAACGTGGCGCCGGGGGCCAGGATCATCAGCACCGCCATGGTCTCGCCGAGCGCGCGGCCCAGGCCCAGCATGGAGGCGGCGACCACGCCGCTGCGCCCGAAGGGAAGCACGACCGTCTTGATGACCTCCCACTTGGTGGCACCGAGGGCCAGGGCGGCCTCCTCGGTCAGGCGGGGGGTCTGCAGGAACACCTCGCGGGCAATCGCGGTGATGATCGGCAGCACCATGACGGCGAGCACCACGGATGCCGAGGCCAGGTTGCGCATGGGGGCGGTGGGATCGCCGGCGAACAGGGCGACGACCGGTTCCCCGCCCACCCACGGCAGGAAACCCGGCCAGCGCGGCCAGGTGCCGAAGGTGCTGTTGAGGAACATGTACAGCGGCTCGAGCCTGGGCACCAGCCAGATGCCGCCCCACAGGCCGTAGACCACCGAGGGCACGGCCGCCAGCAGGTCGATCATGTAGCCCAGGCCCTGGGCCATCTTGCGCGGCGCGTAGTGGGAGATGAACAGCGCGATCAGCATCGAGATCGGGATCGCCATGATCAGCGCGATCACAGCGGCCAGCACGGTGCCGAACACGTACGGCGCCGTGTACTCGATCAGGGAGAACTCGGCGGTCCCCTCGAACTCCTGGCTGGCCCGGATGGCGGGCCACGCCTCGAGGGTCAGGAAGATCGCCACGGCGGCCAGGGTGAGGAAGATCAGCAGGCCGGAGCCGATGGAGAGATTGGAGAACACGCTGTCGCCGAACCGACGACCGCTGCGCTTCATGGAGCCGGTGGGCGCTTCCGCAGCTTCGGGCGTGACGTCAGTGGTGCTCACAGTGACCTTCCTCGGAAATCATGGAGGGGAGGGGGACACATCCGTGCCGCCGGGCCATGGTAGGGCCCGGCGGCACAGGGTGTCTCGGGCTGGATCAGCCGACCTGGATGCCGTCGATGGCGGCCTGGGCCTCGGAGGAGAGCTCATCCGACAGCGGGGCGGAGCCGGCGTTGTCGGCACCGACCTGCTGGCCGTCCTCGGAGATGATGTAGGAGGCGTAGGCCTTCACGGCCTCTCCCTCGCCGGCATCGGCGTAGGAGCCGCACAGCGCGAGGTAGGAGATGAGCACGATCGGGTACACGCCCTGCTCGGTGGTGGTGCGGTCCAGCTCGACCACGATGTCGTTCTCCTCGCGGCCCTCGGCGCGCGGGGAGACGTCGACGGCCTTGGCTGCGGCCTCCGCGGAGTACTCCACGAACTCCTCGCCCACCTGGATCTTGGCGATGCCGAGGTTGCCGGCCTGGGAGGCGTCGGCGTAGCCGATGGTGCCGTCGCCGCCCTCGACGGTGGAGATCAGACCGGAGGTGCCGTCACCGGACTGGCCACCGTCGATGGGCCAGGTCTCGACGGGGCCGTGGGTCCAGGCATCGGGAGCGTTCTCCGAGAGGTACTCGGTGAAGTTCTCGGTGGTGCCGGAGTCGTCGGAGCGGTGCACGGGCACGATGTCCTTGTCGGGCAGGTTCGCATCCGGGTTGTGCTCGACGATCTTCTCGTCGTTCCACTTGGTGATGTCGCCGGCGAAGATCCCGCCGATCACCTCGGGGGTCAGGTTCAGCTCGTCGACGCCCTCGAGGTTGTACACCACGGCGATCGGGGAGATGTACACGGGGAGGTTGAAGGCCTGCTCGCCGTTGCACACCTCGGTGGACGCGGCCAGCTCCTCCTCGTCCAGCGGGGAGTCGGTGCCTGCGAACTTGACCTCGCTGTTGAGGAACTGCTCGCGGCCCGTGCCGGAGCCGGTGGCGTCATAGGTGACGGTGACGTCGCCGCCCTCGGCCTGGACCAGGCCCATGAAGGACTCGGTCCACGCGGTCTGCGCGTTCTGCATGGACGAGGCGCCGGAGCCAGCGATGCTGCCGGTCAGCTCGGCGTAGCCGGCGCCACCCTCCTGGCCACCGGCGTCGGAGCCGTTGGAGCCGCCGTTGCCACCCGCATTGCCGCCGTCGCCACCGTTGCCGGTGTCGCCGCCGCCACAGGCGGACAGGGCCAGCCCACCGGTCAGACCGAGCGCTGCCAGTGCGACGAGCTTGTTCTTGCGAACGTTCACTGTGAGTCCTTTCGGGGCCCGAGGCCCTGCATGGAAGAAGCTGCTTCGACGTGTGTCGCAGTGGACGCTAGGGAGCGCAGATGACGCCCTCCCCCCTCGCGTGTGAACAACGGGTGAACTCGCCCCTTTTGTGACCGAAACCGCAGGCAGGAAGCAGGATACGAACCGGTCACAATCTCCTGGACGCGTGCAACCGGGCTCCGTGGCGGGCCGAGCCGTTCAGCTGGTGCTGGCGGCGATCCCGACCCCGATGACCAGCACGACGTAGGCCACCACGAACAGCAGCACGAGGCACCCCAGGATCGAGGTGACAAGGCCCGCGATCGCCAGGCCCCGCCCGCCCTTGGGCTCGGTCGCGGTCGGGCTGGTCTCCCGCATCCCGAGGATCGAGAAGATCAGCCCGATGGGCGCAGTGACGCCCGCGCAGAGGGCGATCGAGACGATGCCCAGCACCATCCCCACGACCGCGTGCGAGGAGGACGGCGGGCCGGGGGCGTACGCGGGCTGGCCGTAGCCGGGGCCCTGCTGGAACGAGGACTGGTAGGCCGGCGAGGGGGACGGCTGGTAGCCGGGTGCCGAGGAGGCCGATGAGGACGAGGCGTACGGATCGCTGTACCCGTGGTCCTCGCTGATCGCGTACGGGTCATCGCTGTGCTGGGATCCCTGGCCGTGCCGGTCCGCCTCGCTGCTCGATGATCCGAATTCCGGGTACTGGTATCCCCCACCCTGCGTCATGGCTCTCCCCTGCTGGTGCTGTGTGGTCGTCAGGGACGATGCACGACGCCCGCCCCTGCCGCACCCGGTCTGTGCGGGGGCGGCTCCCAAGGATCGTACCGATGCTCAGGCGATGTTGGGCAGATGCCGCTCGACGGCGACCACCCTTCCCGCTGCGGTGGTGTGCAGCACCAGGGCCTCTCCGGCCGCCAGGAAGGGATCCTCCCTGGGCAGCTCCATCTCGGCGCCGCGATCGGCGGACTTCTTCACGGCACCGATCAGGGTGGGCAGCACCGGTCGATGGGTGCACACCACGGTGCCGCGCCCCTCGTGCAGCACCCGCTCGATCACCGCGGCGGTGCGGGAGGGGTGCTCCTCCGCCCCGGCCTCGGTGAGCTCGTCCTTGGTCCTGATGGTGAGGCCCTCGATACGGGCGAAGGGCTCCACGGTGGCCAGGCACCGCTTCCAGGGGCTGCTCAGCACCCGGGTGGGATCGAAGGCGTCGATCAGTCCGGGAAGGGCTTGCGCCTGCTTCTTCCCCTTCGAGTTCAGGGGGCGCGACTTCTCACCCTTGCGCCACTTCGCACGCGGCATGGCGGCGCCGTGCCGCTGCAGGACGATGGGGACGGTCTCCAGCGTCTCGTCCTCAAGGAAGCGGCGCAGCGTCGTCACGAGCACCTGGTCCCCATGACGGGTGAGCATCCGCTCGGCCTCGTCGAGCCCCACCCAGCGCACCTCGTCCACCTCGGTGGGGTCCTCCGGCCCCGGCGCGTCCTTCGCACGCACCGTGCCGATCCAGTACTGCACGATCTTGGTGCGGCCGTCCGGCAGCAGATACACGGAGGCGGGCAGCGGCCGGTGCAGCCTCACCCGGTACCCGGTCTCCTCGGCCACCTCGCGCACGGCAGCGGCGGGGAAGGTCTCCCCCTTGTCGAGCTTGCCCTTGGGCACCGACCAGTCGTCGTAGCGGGGGCGGTGCACCAGCAGCACTTCGATGCGGGAGGACTTCTCACGCCATGCCAGCACGCCGGCGGCGAGCACGGGTGGCGGGGTCCCGGGAGCGACGCGCACCTCTCAGCCCGCTTCCGGCAGGCGCATCTGGACGTCCCTGCCCGCCACGCTGAAGCCCCAGTGGCGATACAGCTCCAGGGCGGCGGTGTTGTCGGCCTCGACGTAGAGCTCCACGAGCGCCGTGCCGTCGGCGCTGAGGCGGTGCAGGGCGGTGCCGATGAGGTGGCCGGCCACGCCGCGACCCTGTGCCCGGGGGGCGGTGCCCACGACGTACAGCTCGGCGACGCCGGAGCAGCCCGCCGTGCCTGACCGCTCGCCGCCTGCATCCGCGGGCTCGCGCTTGATCCAGACGAATCCCAGCAGCTCGCCCCCATGGCGGGCCAGCAGCAGGTCCTCGGGATCGAACCAGGGCTCGGCGATGCGCCGGTCGAGGTCCTCGCGGGTGAGAGCGCCCTGCTCCGGGTGCTCGGCGAAGGCCTGCGCGTTCAGCTCCACCCAGGCCTCGGCGTCCCTCTCGGCCACGAAGGTGTCCAGCTGCAGACCGTCGATACGCGCCGCGGGCACGGCCGGGAGCGGTGCGGAGGGGCCCAGGTCCCGGCTCAGGGTGAGCAGGCGCCTGGTCGCACGCAGTCCTCGGCCCTCGAGGAACGCGAGCGCGGGCTCCAGTGCACCGTGCGCCCATACCCCTGCGTCGGGGCGCTTGGCCAGCACGGCCTGCAGCAGTGCGGTGCCGTGGCCCTGCCTGCGGGCCTCGGGGTGCACCATTCCCTGCACGGTCCCGTCGGGGAGGATCGAGGCGTAGCCCTGCGCGGTGGCCTCCCCGCTGCCGGGCGCCGCGGGGATCAGCAGGTGACGGGCGCCGGTGCCGGTGAGCGCGAGCCGCGCGGCCTCGTCCAGGGCCGGGACGCCGTCGTGCGCAGTGGCGGCCTCCAGGAGCCTGCCGACGGAGTGCCGCTCATCCGAGGAGAGGGCGTCCGACGTGATCATGGGGTCCTTCCGGGGGCGATGATGCCGCCGGTGCCGGCGGCCGCTCGTAGACTGACACTCTAGCGCCCGCCCGAACCCGTCGTCGGCCGTGGCCGAGACCCCGGATCCGAGAGCGAGGCCCGCCCCATGATCGCTCCCGAGCGCGCCCCGCTCGGTGCCGCCCTGGCGCTGCTGATGGCACTGGTCGCCCTCACCGGCCCCCTCTCTCCCACCCTGGTGGCGCTGACGGTCGCGCTGCTCGGGGTGCTGGTGGGGATCGCGTGGCCGGACCTGCTGGAGCTGCCTTCGGCGCCCGGCACGCGCCTGGTGGTGGCGGGCACCGGTGTGCTGGGCGCGCTGTTCTCCCTGGTCGTGGCGGAGCGCACCGGGGCCGTGGCCGCGGTGATCATGGTGTGCGCGGTCGGGGTGTTCGCCTCCTTCGTCCACCAGATGGTGCGTCGTGAGCGCTCCCGACTGACCGATTCCCTCACCGGGACCGTCGCCGGGGTGATGCTCACGGGCCTGGGCAGCTGCTGGGTGCTGGCGCAGTCCGATGCCGTGGGCACAGGCCGCACCGGGCTGGTGGCCGCGATCGCCCTGGGCCTGGCGGTGACGCTCCTGGCCGGGGCCGCCCCCTTGCCCTCGCTGCCCCGGCTGCTGCTGGCCGCACTGCTGGGCACGGCCGTGATCACCCTCCTCGCCGGGGTGCTGGCCGGGGTGGGCCCCGTTCCCGCTGCGGCGACAGGCCTGGTGACGACGGTGGGAGCCAGCGGTTCCCACCTGCTGCTGGGCTCCTCCCTGATGGCACGCAGACCATCGGCCTCCCTCGCTGTGGCGGGTGCCCCGGTCGCGACGGTGGGCGTGATGACGCTGCTGGCCGTGAACCTGCTGACCTGAGCCGTTAGACTCACCCTCATGTCCGCTCTCTCCCTGTTCTTCCTCGCCCTGGTGGTCCTCGTCGGCGTGGGCACGCTCGCCTTCGCCGTCCTGGTCCTCGCCCGCCTGTTCGGCCGCTGAGCGGCCGGAGGCAGCGCCGTGCCGATCTCCCTCGATCCTTCCCTGCCCTCCTCCCTGTACCCGCTGGCCTGGCTGGTGGGCACCTGGGAGGGCAGCGGTGCTCTGCATCGCCCGGGAGCCGACGCCGGTGACCTCCGCGTCGAGCAGCGCCTGGAATGCACCCCCACCGAGAACGGCACCCTTGCCTGGGTGTCCGAGATCCACACGGTCGATCAGGCCGCCCCGCTGCCGCCCACCAGCGTCTTCGCACGCGAGGACGCGCCGCCACCGCGCCAGGGAGGCACCGGTGAGCGCCGCCTGCTGATGCGCGAGCGCGGCGAGTGGATCGTGGGCGATCCCCTGCCCGGTCAGGATCTCCAGGCCGCTCGCGAGGCCGCGCCCGGCAGTCCGGCCGGGTTCGTCTCCTACGGCCTCACGGCCCGCTTCGAGCCCACCAGTGACGAGGACGCCGCACCTGAGGCCGCATGGGCAGGAGAGGTGCGCGGCCCCCGCATCCAGTTGGCCCGCCGGGACGAGGGCACCTCCCGGGTGCTGGAGACTCGCATGGCCGGGTACGTGTCGGGGCGGCTGATGTGGCTGTGGGAGAGACGCGCAGGCGACACCGCGACCGGCGGCCACGTCGCCGAGGAGTCCGCCATGATCCCCTATCTGTCCCTGGAGCTCGACCGTGCCTGATCCCGTCGTCCCCGATCCTGTGCCCGGCACGTCGGCCGAGCCTGCCGCCGGGAGCACATCGGCAGTACGACCGCCGCTGCTGCGGCAGCGGGCCGTGCTCGGCGAGGGCCCGGATGCCGCCGTGCCCGCGCACTACGGGGCGCCCCTGCGCGAGCAGCGGAGGCTGCTGGATTCCCGCTCCGTGGTGGACCTGGGCCAGCTGGAGCTGCTCGAGGTGCGCGGCGCCGATGCCCGCAGCTGGCTCACCACCATCACCTCGCAGGACTTCACCGGGTCCTCGGTGGCTGCCGGTGCGAGCATGGCGGTGCTCTCCCCGCAGGGCCGCGTGGAGCATCTGGCCTCCGCGGTGCTCCTGGCCGAGGACTCCGTGCTGCTGATCCTGGACTCGGGCTGCCGCGCCGGGCTGCGCCGATACCTGGAGATGATGCGCTTCGCCGCGCGGGTCGAGCTGATCGACCGGGACGACCTGCGGGTCCTCGGTGCCGTGGCCCCGGCGCACGAGGTGCTGGCCGGGCATGCCACTGCACTGGAGCTGCCCGCACCGGTGGCGGTGTGGAGCGACGGCTGGCCGCAGGTGGCGCCGGGCGGTGTGGCCTACGGCCCGGACCCGGAGGACCCGGTCGGAGCAGTGCTCACAGTGGTGGACGCACAGGCCTTGCAGGCGCTGCCGTGGCGGGAGGAGCACCTGGCGGGCATGCTGGCCTGGGAGGCGCTGCGGATCGCCGATCACCGCGCACGTGCCGCGCGGGAGGTGGACGAGCGCACCATCCCCCACGAGCTGGACCTGCTGCGCACCACGGTGCACACCACCAAGGGCTGCTACCGAGGGCAGGAGACGGTCGCGAAGGTGCTGAACCTCGGCCAGCCTCCCCGGCGACTGGTGATGCTGCACCTGGACGGATCGCAGGACGTGCCGGTCGCCCCCGGCGGGCAGGTGCGCCTGGGCGGCGCCGACGGGAAGGTCGTGGGCACCGTGACCTCCGCCGCGATCCACGCGGACCTGGGTCCGATCGCACTGGCCGTGGTCAAGCGAGCCGTGCCCCTGGACGCTCCGCTGGCGGTGGCCGTGCCCGAGCCCGGGGCTGACGACGGTGAGGCCCGGGCCTGGCTGGACGCAGCCCAGGAGCCGATCGTGCTGCCCCGGGACCACGGGGAGCGCCCCGCCACTGCACGCCTCTGATCCCGTGACAGGCCCGTCGGCCGCGCCGTGGAACCGGCTTGCTGTGGGCGCCGCGCCCCCGCACCTGGGATGATGGCGGCATGAGCGGTGAGGGCGAGCAGCAGGACTGGACCAACAAGCGCCATGAGGTGATCGCGGCGCAGCAGCAGGCGCTGGAGGCGCAGCGGCAGAGCGAGCACGAGCGCGCCACGGCGATCATCCGCGAGGCCATCGGGGCCTTCCGGGCCGCCGGCATCGAGCCGGTCCCCCTGCAGGCGCGTCCCTTCACCGGGGCCGGCACCATCCGCACCTCGCTCACCGGCTGGTACCTCAAGCACGATCTCACCCTCGCCGTCGACGAGGAGGCCCGCTTCTACGTGCTGCGCGTACCGGGCGGCCTCATGTCCCGACTGCGCGGCGCCACTCCTGAACCGTCCCCCGCCCCGATGGTGGTGGGCCGCGGCGCGCGCGACGGGGAGACCTTCGAGATCCGTGAGCTGCTGCAGATGCGGCTGGCGGACCCGGTGCGCCCGTGAACGATCCGAGCGCCCACCGCAT
Source organism: Brachybacterium epidermidis (assembly GCF_015209585.1). Classification (GTDB taxonomy): domain Bacteria; phylum Actinomycetota; class Actinomycetes; order Actinomycetales; family Dermabacteraceae; genus Brachybacterium; species Brachybacterium epidermidis. Next base: position 160,700 of record NZ_JADEYR010000003.1, on the reverse strand, counting down.
GACACGCGCAGAGCGGCTGCGCCAAGGCCTGACGGGGAGGGTGCGCGCCGGCTCCTCCCGGGGCCGGCAGGACGCCCTGTCCATCGGTCGCGCCGCCGTGGCGGCCGCCCTCGCCTACCTGCTCAGCCACCTGCTGTGGGGGCACGAGTACCCCTTCTTCTCCTCGATCGTCGCCTTCATCATCATCGGCTTCGGGACGGAGACGAAGATCCGCAAGGTGGTCGAGATGAGCGCCGGGGTGATGCTCGGCGTGCTGCTGGGCGAGCTGGCCCGCTCCACCATCGGCCCGGGCACCTGGCAGATCACAGTGGTGGTGTTCGGGGCCGGACTGCTGGCCCGCCTGCTGGACTCCGGCAACCTGTTCGGCTTCCAGGTCACGATCCAGTCGCTGCTGGTGATGATCATGCCGGTCACGCCCGGGATGACGCCGGGCGGGCGCGTCGTGGACGCTCTGACCGGTGTCACCGTCGCGATCCTGATCCATCTGCTGACCACCGGGGATCCTCGCTCCGTTCAGCGCCGGGCCGCCACCGACTTCTTCCAGGAGCTCGAGGACACGATGGTGACCCTGGCCCTGGCCGCCCGCAGCGGGGACGTGAGCGTGGCGCAGGCGGCGCTGCGGTCGGTGCGGATATCCTCGCAGTCCTTCACCGATGAGTGGAAGGTGGCGAACGAGGCGGCCAACGAGATGGCCACCTACTCCCCCCCCGCCTACCGCCACGCCGCGGGGGTGGAGCGCCTCCAGCACCTGCTGATCGGATCGGACCGGGCCATGCGGAACCTGCGCGTGATCGCCCGGCGCGAGGTCGAGTTCCTCACCGCCGTCAACGGGGATGCGCACTCCACCCTGGCCGATGCGCTGCTGGCCGCCCGTGATGCCATCACCGAGCTGCGTGCGGCGGTGAGCCAGGACGACGTGGACTTCACCGCAGCCCGCCGCAGCCTGCGCCTGTTCGGTTCCTACCTCACCCCCGAGCTGCTGCTGAAGAACGATCAGGGGTTCGACCGGGGCGGGCCGGGCACTTCGAGGGGGTGACGCTCGTGATCCAGCTGCGCTCCCTGGCGATCGACCTGCTGCAGGCCACCGGTCTGGAGGCGAAGGACGCCAAGCGCCTGCTGCCCAGCCTCCTGATCGCCGCCGACGGGGAGTCCATCGGCCCGCGTCCCCTGACCCGCGAGATGAAGGCCGTGGAGCCGCCGGCGACCACGGAGGCCCTGGAACTGCTGATCACCGACCGGTCCGATCCGGAGCGCCGACGGCCCTAGCGGAAGGCTCCTCCTGCCCGCCCGGGCTGCCAGGGTGGATGCGGGCGATCCGACTATCCTGGCGCGATGATCGCTGCCATCCAGATGTGGATCTTCGCTGTGCTCGCCCTCGCCCTGCTGGCCCTGGAGGTCTGGGCGTTCGTCAACGCGATCCGCTTCCGGTCCGACGCCTACGTGGCCGCGGGCAAGCGCACCAAGGTGTTCTGGTGCGTGCTGACGGGGGTGTCGATGCTGCTGGGCTTCCTCTCCCTTCCGTACCCGATCGGCCGGGGCGGCACCTCGATGCTGTTCATGATCATCGGCGTGGTGATCGCCGGGATCTTCCTGGCGGACGTGCTGCCGGCCCTGAAGTCCGTGATGCGCAGGGCGCAGGGCAACCGCTGGTGAGCTGAGTCGAACAGCGACGAGGGCACCCACCGCTGGTGGATGCCCCCGTCTCGTTCCGCCGGGTGGCGGAGGGAGTGCGTGTCAGCCCTCGTGGGTGCCGGCCGAGCGCAGGTTCTCGCAGGCCTCGACGACGCGGGCGGCCATGCCGGCCTCGGCCTTCTTGCCCCAGGCGCGCGGGTCGTAGGCCTTCTTGTTGCCCACCTCGCCGTCGACCTTGAGCACGCCGTCGTAGTTCTCGAACATGTGCGAGACCACGGGACGGGTGAAGGCGTACTGGGTGTCGGTGTCGATGTTCATCTTGATGACACCGTTGTCCACGGCCTCCTGGATCTCCTCCAGGGTGGAGCCGGAACCGCCGTGCATCACGAGGTCGAACGGCATGTCCTTGCCGTACTTCTCGCCGACGGCCTTCTGGATGTCCAGCAGCACCGAGGGGCGCAGCTTCACATTGCCCGGCTTGTACACGCCGTGCACGTTGCCGAAGGTGAGGGCGGTCAGGTAGCGGCCGTTCTCGCCCAGGCCCAGCTTCTCAGCGGTCTTCAGGCCGTCCTCGGGGGTGGAGAACAGCTTGTCGTTGGAGACGTTGGCCTCCACGCCGTCCTCCTCACCGCCGACCACGCCGACCTCGATCTCGAGGATCTTCTTGGCCTCGACGGACTTGGCCAGCAGACGCTCGGCAATCTCGAGGTTCTCGTCCACCGGGACGGCGGAGCCGTCCCACATGTGCGACTGGAACAGCGGGTCCATGCCCTTCTTGACCCGGTTCTCGAGGTCCCACTCGATCAGGGGCTCCACCCAGGTGGGCAGGACCTCCTTGGCGCAGTGGTCGGTGTGCAGCGCCACGTTGATCGGGTAGTTCTTGGCCACGGCGTGCACGAACTCGGCCAGGGCGATCGAGCCGGCCACGCGGTCCTTGACCGTGGAGCCGGAGAGGTACTCGGCACCGCCGAAGGAGACCTGGATGATGCCGTCGGAGTTGGCCTCCGTGAAGCCGCGCAGGGCGGCGATCGCGGTCTGCGAGCTCGACACGTTCACGGCGGGGTAGGCGAACTTGCCGGCCTTGGCGCGGTCGATCATCGCGCTGTACTGGTCGGGAGTGACAACTGCCATGGGGTATTTCTCCTTCAGGAAGAGACTGCTGGGACGACCTCGGGCGCAATGATGCAACACGGGATCGCTCGTCCTTGTTCATTGTTCCACAGTGGCCCCGGGCCGCCCCCGGGGAGGGTCCCGCGGGCTCCGGGAGTGGCCTGCGTCTCAGCCCCGCGGATCGGCCACTCACGACCCCGCGGCACAGCGCGCACTCAGGGTGCACGCGCAACACCGTACGGGCCGACGTCAGTCGAGCGCGGCGAAGTCCCGCTCCTCCTCGGCGCCCTCCGCGTTGTCCTGCACCACGAATCGGATCGGGTCGACTTTCGACCACACCGCGAACAGCGCAGCGAACACGATCATCGCGATACCGGCCCACAGGTTCGCGTTCACACCACCGGTCTTGGCTGCTTCCTCGGGACTGAACCCGAATAGGCCCGTGAGCAGGACGATCAGGCCGAACAGTCCGATCAGCGCCCCGATGAACGTACGGATGTCGAAGGCTCCCGCCGACTCGACATGCTTGCCGCTGCCGCCACCTTCGGAACCGGGTGCGTGCGAATCCTTGCTCTGCTTCTCCAGCGCCGCGCCCGGAAGCGGACCCGTGCCCGCGAGAGGCGAGGTCCAAGCGGCGCCCTGCTCGATCCGCTCCTCGATGAGGATCCACAGCGCCAGCCACGCGACCGCGCCTATGAGGCACAGCCAGCTGTGCGACCGCCACCTCATGCGCGAGGCCAGGTGCTCCGAGGCGATCTCGACCGTCTCGTCGCTGGTCCCCGCCATCACACCGCCTGCTGCTCGCGTGGACGGGCGGCTTCCGGGCGGCGAGCGCCGTCGCGGGCGCTGGAGCGGATACGACGGCGCGTGGCCTCGGGAAGCATCCTGCGATTCTAGGCAGCTGCCCTCCCGTGGAGGGCGGACCGGTGAGCGGAGGCGTTCCCGCCAAAACGTCGTTCGTCGCAGATCTGTCAGAGCGATGCTGCGTGAGCCGGTGGGCGGAGCCGAGCCCGGAGAGCCGCTCAGGCCAGCGGTCCCCGCGGCACGTCCACGTGCTGCACCACCCAGGTGTGCATGGCGATCGCCGCGGCGGCGGCCACGTTGATGGAGCGGGTGGAGCCGAACTGGCTGATGCCCACCACCTGGTCCGCTGCTGCCAGCAGGTCCTCACTGAGACCCGGCCCTTCCTGGCCGAACACCAGCAGGCAGTCGCGCGGCAATGCGGTGTGCTCGATGGGCATCGCTCCCGGCACCAGGTCCATCGCCACGATGGACAGTCCTTGCGCACGGGCCCAGGCCGCCAGCGAGGCTGCATCGGGATGGTGCAGCTCGTGCTGGTAGCGGTCGGTGACCATCGCACCGCGGCGGTTCCAGCGCCGCCTGCCGACGATGTGGAAGGCGGCCACGTTGAAGGCGTTGGCGGTGCGCACCACCGAGCCGATGTTGGCGTCGTGCTCGAGGTTCTCGATCGCCACGTGCAGGGCCGTGCGGGACGTGTCGAGGTGGGCGATGATCGCCTCGCGCCGCCAGTAGCGGTACCGGTCCAGCACGTTGCGGCGGTCGCCGTGGGCCAGCAGCTCCGGATCCAGGTGCGGGTCCTCGGGCCAGGGCTCGGGGTGGGGGCCGACGCCGACCTCGCGCTCCTGGGCGGGCTCAGCGTGCGTCATCGTCCCCCTTCTCACGGAGCTCCTTCTTCTGCTCCTCGTCGGGATCGGGAAGACCCAGCTCCCTGCGGCGCTTCTCGCGGCGGATCAGCTTGATCAGGGTCCACACGAGGGCGATCGCGATGATCGCGTAGACGATCTTGGAGATCACATCGGTGTAGGGCTCGATCACGGTCCAGTTGCTGCCCAGGGTGTAGCCGAAGGTCACGAAGATGGTGTTCCAGATGGCGCTGCCCAGGGCGGTGAGCAGGGTGAACATCCAGAAGGGCATCTTGTACAGGCCCGCGGGGATCGAGATCAGCGAGCGCACCCCCGGCACCATGCGGCCGAAGAAGATGCCCTTCTGACCGTGCTTGTCCATCCAGTCGACGGTCTTGTCGTAGTCGTCCACGTTCAGCAGCGGCAGGTGGATGAACGCCCAGCGCAGGCGCTCCGGACCCAACAGTCGGCCCAGGCCGTACAGCAGCCATGCCCCGGTCACCGAGCCGATGATCGAGGCGATCAGCATGCCGGCGTAGGTGTTGTTGGGCCCGGCGGCGGTCACGCCGGCCAGCGGCAGGATCACCTCGGAGGGGATCGGGGGGAAGACGTTCTCCAGGAAGATCAGCAGGGCGACACCGAAGGCGCCGAAACGGTCGATCGTCTCCACGGCCCAGTCGACGATGTTCATGCAGCAGCTCCTCCGAGTTCGGGGCGCGAGGGCGGACTTCTCGCGCGTTCCCCCCGGCAGATGCACGAGCGGACTGGCCCATGGTAGGCGGCACCGTCTCGGATCGGGCTGTGGCACTGCCCGCATCCACCTCATCCGGTCATGCCCGCCGGTGCTCGACCAGGCGTCAGGCGCGTCGGTGAACCGATACCCCCGGACGTGACGCTCGTCTACTCTGTGGCCATGACCTTCAATCCCAACGCGGAGATCCGCTCTGACAACGTCTCTCGCGGCGGCGGCGGCGGTTTCGGCGGCGGGTTCCGCCCCGGGCGCGGTGGCGGCGGCGTCGCCATCGGCGGCGGCGGTGGCTGCCTGCTGCTGGTCGTGATCCTGGTCTACATGCTGATGGGGGGCGACCCGGGGGCCCTGCTCGGCGGCAGCCAGCCGCAGCCGGGCCCTGTCGCCGAGGGCGGCACGCTCGAGGGATGCGACACCGGTCAGGACGCGAACGAGCGCGACGACTGCCTGGTGCAGGCCACCATCGAATCGGCCGATTCGCTGTGGTCCGAGCTCGCCCCCGCCTCGGGCATCGAGTTCGTCGAGCCCGGCGGGCAGGGGTTCACCGGCCAGGTGCAGACCGGCTGCGGCCCGGCCACCAGCGACGTGGGCCCCTTCTACTGCCCGGCCGACGCCAGCATCTACGTGGACGTCTCCTTCTTCGGCGAGCTCGAGTCCCGGTTCGGGGCCGACGGGGGCCAGCTGGCCAAGATCTACGTGGTGGCCCACGAGTACGGCCATCACATCCAGAACCTGCAGGGCTCCATGCAGCGGGCGAACCGGCAGGACACCGGACCGCAGTCCGATGCGGTGCGCCTGGAGCTGCAGGCTGACTGCTACGCCGGGGTGTGGGCGCACCATGCCGCCAACACCGTCGACGAGGACGGGGTGCGGATGCTGGAGCCGCTGACCCAGGAGGACATCGCCTCCGGTCTGTCGGCGGCCGCTGCGGTGGGCGACGACCACATCCAGGGGGAGGTCGCCGGTGGCGGCATCCACCCGGAGAGCTGGACCCACGGCTCCTCCGAGCAGCGTCAGGCCTGGTTCATCACGGGCTACGAGAAGGGCACCGTGGAGTCCTGCGACACCTTCGCCGTCCCGGAGGTCTGAGCGCCTCCCTCAGATCTCCAGCTCGGAGATGTCGTAGGCCGCCAGGTAGCGGTAACCGGCCTGCTCGACGGCCTGGCGCGAGGCGTCGGAGCGATGCACGATCACGGCGACCGCGGCGATGTCGGCCCCGGCCTCGGTGAGGGCCTCGCAGGCAGTGAGCACGCTGCCACCGGTGGTGGAGGTGTCCTCGACGGCGACCACGCGGCGGCCGGCGACGTCCGGTCCCTCGACGCGCCGCTGCAGGCCGTGGGCCTTGTTGGCCTTGCGCACCACGAAGGCGTCCAGCGGGTGCTCCGCCTGCGCTGCGGAGGCATGGAGGATCGAGGTGGCCACCGGGTCCGCTCCGAGGGTGAGGCCGCCCACCGCGTCGATGCCGGGCACCAGGCCCTCGCGCCGCAGCAGGTCCAGCATCACGCGGCCCACCAGGGGTGCGGCCTCGTGGTGCAGGGTGATGCGCCGCAGGTCCACGTAGTGGTCGGCCTGGGCGCCGGAGGACAGGGTGACCTGGCCGCGCACCACGGCGAGGTCACGGATCAACCGGCGCAGGCGCTCCCGGTCGGCGGTGAGAGCGGAGCTCTGGCCTGAGCTCTCGGGGCGGTCGGAGGTGGGGGTGGTGTCGGGCATGCGCCCCAGGGTACTGGCGCGCATGGCCCGGCGCGCGGTGTGCAGCGGGCAGGAGCCGACCGGAGCGGCACCGCAGCGAGGGCAGCTACTGCGGCGGGTCCTCGCGCTGCCAGGGGGCATGAAGGTTGCGGCGGGAGGCACGCCGTCGGGAGCGCACCACCGCGTTCTGCTGGAGCCGGTGGTACCAGTTCGGGGAGGTGAGTGCCCGCACCAGTGAGCGCGGTGCGATGCGGGAGACCTCCCCTGCGGTCCGGTACTTCACCGAGGGGATGGACAGCACCGTGCCCCGGGCTGCGTCCTTCAGGGCCTGCTCCACCACGAACGGGGCCTTCAGCCAGGTGACCCGCGGCAGGCCCTCCATGTTCATGCAGGCCCGCTCGTGGAACTCGGTCTGCACGAACCCGGGCAGCAGCGCGGTGGCGCTGACCCCGGTGCCCTTCAGCTCCGCGGCCAGGGACTCGGTGAACACGGTGACCCAGCTCTTGGAGGCGGCGTACGGGCCGGCGGTGGTGTACCCGGCCAAGGAGCTGACGTTGATGATGGCGCCCCGGCGACGCTGCACCATGGAGCGCGCCGCCGCGTGGGACAGCACCAGCACCGCCCGCATCAGGGTGTCCATCTGCTTCTCGTGGTCCTCGACGCCGATCTCGAGGAACCCTCCCCGAAGCCCGTAGCCGGCGTTGTTGACCAGCAGGTCGACCGGGTCCACCGGGTCGGTCAGGCGCACGGCCACTCGGTCCAGCCGGGCGCGGTCGGAGAGATCGGCCGCGAGCACCTCGACCTCGACCGCGTGGACGTCGCGGATCTGCGCGGCGATGGTGCGCAGGCGGTCCTCGTTGCGCGCGACCAGCACCAGGTGGTGGCCGGTCCCGGCCAGCTGCCAGGCGAACTCCAACCCCAGCCCTGAGGTGGATCCGGTGACGAGTGCGCGCGCCATGTCCAGATGGTAATCGCAGGTGGAGCCATCGTCAGGCCGCCACGGGCTCACGGCCCGTAGGATCGGGGCCATGCGCATCGCCACCTGGAACATCAACTCCCTGCGTGCCCGGATGGACCGTGTGCTCGCCTTCCTCGACCGCCATCAGGTCGACGTGCTGGCCCTGCAGGAGACCAAGGCCAAGCCCGCCCAGCTGGACCTCACCCAGCTGGTGGAGGCCGGCTACGAGGTCCACGCCCACGGCCTGAACCAGTGGAACGGGGTGGCGCTGGTCTCCCGCGTGGGCCTGGAGGACGTGCGCCCCGAGCTGCCGGCGGTGCCCGTATGGCCGGAGGACGAGACCGGCGTGGCCGAGGCGCGGGCCATCAGCGCTGTGGTGGGCGACGGTCTGCGGATCTGGTCGCTGTACGTGCCCAACGGCCGCGAGATCGACCACCCCCACTTCGCGTACAAGCTGCGCTGGCTGGACGCCCTGCGGGCCGAGGGCGCACGGGAGCTCGCCGAGGACCCGCAGGCGCGCGTTGCGTTCGTCGGTGACTTCAACGTGGCGCCGCACGACGAGGACGTGTGGTCGATGGAGTTCTTCGAGGGCAAGACCCACGTGACCGAGCCGGAGCGGGCCGCCTTCCAGGCGCTGGTCGATGCGGGCTTCGCCGACGTGGTGCGCCCGGACAACCCCGGCCCCGGGGTGTACACCTACTGGGACTACCAGCAGCTGCGCTTCCCCAAGAAGGAGGGGATGCGCATCGACTTCGTGCTGGGCACCCCGGCCGTGCAGCAAGCGGTCACCGGGTCGTTCATCGACCGTGAGGAGCGCAAGGGCAAGGGCGCCTCCGATCACGCCCCGGTGGTGGTGGACCTGGAGTTCTGAGGCTCCGTCCCGTCGTCGGCGACGGGTGAGCGAGATCGGGCCCGGGAAGCGGACGGAGACCGGGCACGGGGCGCCGGGCCACGAGCCCAGGCACAAGAAGAGCGGCGTCGCGATCAATCGCGGCGCCGCTCCCGACGAGCCATGTGCAACGGGATCAGGCGTGCCATGTGTGATGGCTGCGGTGGCGCTTTCGACACCTCGCAGCCGGTCCGTTGCGGGGACCAGTCGCACGTGGGTTCCGTTGCCGGTATTCGTCGTTGTGCAGATCACACTACGTCGCCCCGGGCGAGCGCGCAAGGGGTGTGCGTGACCTCGGGTTCCTCCCCAATGCAGGGTTGTCCACGATCGGCGAGGAGCACTGTCGCCCTCCACTGGATGCGGCAACGATGGCCGCATGACCAGCACTTTCGCTCCATCGCAGGCCGCCGGCACCACAGCGGCGGCCTCGGCGTGGGCCACCGGCGCGACCAGGGACCTTCGTCCTGGGTCACGGGGGCCCCGACCCCGGTCCCGCTTCCCCCGCCTGCATGCACCGCAGCCCCCGTGGACGGCAGCGTCCAGGAACGGGGCACGTGCGCTCTATGGGTGGGGCCGGCTGGCCCGCTGCGCGAACTCGCCCACGACCATGCCACCGCCGTCGGCCTGGAACTGGTGGACGCCGGATCGACCAACTCCAGCACGGTCGCGGTCGTGCTCGCCCAGGCGGAGACGCCTCTGGCCGATGATCTGCCGACGGTTCCCGAGGCCGCACTGCTGATGCTCACGGACGCGCCCACCATCAGCCAGGAGCAGTGGCGCTCCGCTCTCGAGAACGGGGCACGAGCAGTGCTGCGGCTGCCGGCGGAGTCCGACTCCCTGCTCACCCATCTGGCCCGTGCCGCCCGCCCCCGACGCCGCTCCCTGCTGCTGGGTGTGGTCGGTGGTTGCGGGGGTGCCGGTGCTTCCAGCCTGGCGGCCCGCCTGGCCGCGGCCGCCACACGCCACGGCAACGCGCTGCTGGTGGATGCGGATCCGCTGGGTGGTGGGCTGGACCTGCTGGTGGAGGCACCCCAGCACCCGGATGTCGGCTGGCAGGACGTGGCCACCGTCGGCAGCACCGACGGCGAAGCACTGCGCCAGGCGCTGCCGGTGGTGGACGAGGTGCGTCTGCTGGTCGCCGGCGACGGCCCCGGCCCGGACCCCTCGGGGCTCGAGCACGCACTCCACGCCCTCGAGCCCGCTGGAGGCACCGTGGTGGTGGACCTCTCCCCCGCTCTGGTTCCCGTCGCCGCGACGCACCTCGACCGTCTGCTCATCGTGGTTCCCGCAACCGATCACGCCGTCCGGGCCGCCGCACGTCGTCTTCGCCAGTGGGCGCTCCCGCACGGACTCTCCTCCGTGGCGGTGCGCAGGCGCGGGCCGCTCTCGCCCTCCGAGGTGGCAACCGATCTGCGCCTCCCCCTCGCCATGTCGTTCCGAGACAGCGCCCCGGGCGCCGTCCCGTTGCTGGACGTGCGCCGAGGCGGCGCCGATCGGGCCTGCCGCTCCTTCCTGACCTCCCTGCTCGAGGCAGGCGGGAACGGGAGCACAGGAGGGCTGCGCTCATGACAGCTCCGTCCCTCACCCCGCCGCCGGCTCCCCCGGAGCTCGACCACCTGCTGGAACTGGTGCGCGAGGACCTGGTGCAGCGCCCCGGCACGGTGGACGTTCCCCGCGTCGCACGGCTGCTGCGTCAGGACGGACGAGTACTGGGCGCGGCCTCCACTCTCGAGCTCACGGCCAAGGTGCGGGACCACATCGACGGGCTGGGGCCACTGCAGTCACTGGCAGGCCCCGGAGTCACCGACATCCTGGTCAACGACGACGGTCGGGTCTGGGTCGACGGCGAGCACGGACTGCGGGAGGCAGCGGTCCAGCTCGGCCCCGCCCAGGCGCGCGATCTCGCGGTGAGACTCGCAACGGCCGGGGGTCGGCGCCTGGACGACGCCGTGCCATGGGCGGATGCCCACCTGCCGTCGGGGATCCGGTTCCATGCGGTGCTGCCACCGCTGTCCACCGGCGGGGCGATCATCTCGCTCCGCCTGCCGGCGGCGCACCGGCTGGATCTGGATGGCCTGCAGCAGCTGGGCGCCTTCGGTCCGGAATTGCGAGCGGTCCTCTCCGCTGTGATCAAGGCACGGGTGCCCTTCCTGGTGACCGGCGGCACCGGAACCGGGAAGTCCACCCTGCTGGCAGCGATGCTGAGGGAGGTCCCGATGAGTGAGCGGATCATCGTGGTGGAGGACGTCCTCGAACTGGCCGTGGATCACTGCCATGTACTGCACCTGCAGTCCCGTCACGCCAACAGTGAGGGCGCTGGGGCGGTGGACCTGGCCTCCCTGGTGCGGCAGTGCCTGCGGATGCGTCCGGATCGCATCGTGCTGGGCGAGTGCCGCGGAGCGGAGATCCGGGAGCTGCTGCAGGCGCTGAACACCGGGCACGAGGGCGGCTGCGGCACCGTTCACGCGAACACTGCACAGGACGTGCCCGCACGTCTCGAAGCCCTCGGCGCTCTCGGCGGCCTTGACCGTGGCGCACTGGCGGCGCAGGTGAGCAGTGCCCTGGAGGTGGTGCTGCATCTGGGGCGCGACGGTGCACAGCGCAGGGTCGAGGAGATCGCTCTTCTGCACCGCGGCAAGGACGGTCTTCTCACCAGCACCACGGCGCTGCGCGCCCACGCCGATGGCCTGGTGGAGGGCCCCGCCGCCGCTGCCCTCGCGCGACGGCTCGACGCGGGCCGGGCATCCGTGTCCCCGTCACCGGCCGTTGCCCCTGCTCGCAGGAGGGCTGCCTGATGGGAACGGGTCTCGGCCCGGGCTGGCTGGTGGCACCCCTGGTGCTCCTGCTGGTGTGGGTGCTGGCGCCACCGGTGCCGGGCAGATCGCGCGGCCCCTCCTCCGGGAGGCTCACCCGCGCCGTGCGGCCAGGGGCCTTGGACATCGCCCTGATGGTCGAACGTCTGGCGGCCGTGATCGGGGCAGGATCCGGGCTGCGGCAGGCCTGGAGCGCCGTGGCCCGGTCCCTTCCCGACGGGGAGCTGGCGGACCTCGCGCGTGCCGTCGCGGCAGGCGGGGATCCACGACGCGTGGCGAGCGGGTCCCTGAGGGGGTCGCCAGCCGTCGGCTCCCTGGGAGCGGCACTGGCGGTGTGCGAGCGGACGGGGGCTCCTACCGCGGGGGTCCTGCAGGGACTGGCCACCGCGGTGCGAGACCTGCACGATTCCGCCCTGGCCCGTCGCACCGCGTTCGCGGGGCCCCGGTCCACTGCCCGGATCCTGCTGGTCCTTCCCCTCGCCGGGCTGGGCCTGGGCATGCTGCTGGGAGGGGACCCGCTCCGCCTGCTGCTCACCCCTGGAACGGGCACGCTGCTCGGAGGCGCCGGACTGCTGCTGACCGGAACGGGCTGGTGGTGGATGCATCGGCTGATCCGCCGAGCCGATCCACCCGCGGCCCAGGACGTCGACCCGTCCGTGGTGCTCGAGCTGATCGCCGGAGCCCTCGACGCCGGGTCTCCTCTGCCCACCGCGATCGAGGCGGTGGCGGCGTCCCTCTCCCCCGGTGCCGATGCCGAGGCCCTCGCGCGGGCGGCGGGGTCACTGCGCTCCGGAGTGCCGGCGGCGATCGCCACGGCCCAGCTGCCCGCGGAGTTCGCGGCGCTGGGGCAGTCCGCCGTGCTGGCCCAGGCCGCCGGGGCCGACCTCGCCGGAGCGCTGCGCTCCTCCGCCCAGGATGCCCGCCGAGGCAGGTCCCGCGACGCGGAGGAGCGCGCCGCCCGGCTGGCCGTGCGCCTTGTGCTGCCCACCGGTCTCACCCTGCTGCCCGCGTTCGTGGTGCTGGGGATCATCCCCACCGTCATGTCGCTGCTGGGCGGTGCCATCACCCTCACCGGGACGTGACCGCCACGTCCCCTCGCACCCCGGTCCCGCTCACCCGGGCCCGGTCGGGCTCCCCGCATCCGCGGGGGGTCCCCGGCAGCACGACGCTGCCCCGATCCGGCGACACCCGTCGCCTCCATCGGACGGCACCCGCCGTCCCTGACCGAAGGAGACACCATGTCCACGACGATCCGCACGATGCACCGCCGTCTCCGGCGTGCACTCAGCGACGAGACCGGCGCTTCGACCGCCGAGTACGCCATCACCGTGCTGGCGGCCTGCGGCTTCGCAGCGGTGCTGGTGGCCCTGCTGGCGTCCGGGGAGGTGCGCGAGCTGCTGCTCGGCATCATCACCTCGGCGCTCGCCTCGGGCTCGTGACCGCGCGGTCCTCCCGGTCGTCCCGTCTGTGGGACGACCGGGGGTCCGCCACCGCGGAGACCGCCGTCGTGCTCCCCGTGATCGTGGCGATGGTGCTGGTCATCCTGGTGGTGGGAACCGGCATCAGCACGCAGGTGCGACTCGAGAGCGCCGCCCGTGGGGCCGCCCGCGAGCTGGCCCGGGGGGAGGACGAGGCCACGGCCACCGCGACGGCACGTCGCATCGGCGGAGAGGACGTCACGGTCTCGATCGGTGGGGACGGCCCCTGGGTGCTGGTCACCACCTCCCGCACCCTGCACGTCGACACCGGCCCGCTCGCCGGTGCCCGGTGGGAGCTGAGCGCCGATGCCACGGCCCGCCGGGAACCGCACCTGACCGGGGCGGGGACACCATGAGCACGGGCGCGGCCGCTGTCCTGGCCTGGACCGGAGCGGCGAGCGCGGTGGTCGCCGGGGCGGGCCTGCTGGGTGGCGGGATGCTCGCCCAGGCCCGGGCTGCCACCGCCGCGGATCTGGCCGCCCTGGCTGCGTCCGACGCCCTGGCCGTCGGCGCGAGTGCGCCGTGCCAGGTCGCCGCCGAGGCCGCAGACCGCAACGGCGCGCTCCTCAGCTCCTGCCAGGTGCAGGGGCAGGACGTCCTGGTGCAGGTGGAGGTGAGGGCCGCTCCGCTGCCGGCGCTCGGGGCACGGGCGCGGGCCGGCCCCTCTCCCACGGACGTGCCGTGATCGTGCACCTGTCCCGGCGAATGCACGGCGGTCCAGCCCACAGCCTGCTACGTTCCTGCGCAAGGAGCGGGCGCCGGAGCGGGAGATGGAGCTGAGTGCCTGGTCACGGGCCCGTCGGCCGCAGGAAGGCCCGCGCGCTGATCACCCGGCCGGGTGCAGCAGTCCCAGCAGGCGCAGCGCCTGCGCCTTGGACAGCGGCTCATTGCCGTTGCCGCACTTCGGTGAGACCACGCAGGCCGGGCATCCCGCCTCGCAGCCGCACTCCCCGATCATGTCGGCCGTGGCCCGCAGCCAGGCGGCGGCGTCATCGGCCCCGCGCTCGGCGAAGCCGGCACCGCCGGGAGCCCCGTCGTACACGAAGATCGTGGGCTCACCGGTGTCCTCGTGATGGGCGGCGGAGACCCCGCCGATGTCCCACCGGTCGCAGGTGGCCAGCAGCGGCAGCATGGAGATCGCCGCGTGCTCGGCGGCGTGCAGCGCGCCGGGCAGCTCCTCACCGGGGATCTGCGCACCGTCGGTGGTGGCACGAGGGATCACCCACCACACGGCCTTGGTGGTCAGGGTGCGCGGTGGCAGGTCCAGGGGGTGCTGGGCCAGCACCCCCTGGGTGTACACGTCCCGCACCTGGTAGCCGGTGACCTGGTCGGTGACGTCCACGGTGCCGAAGCACAGGCGCACCCCGCTGGCCCATGCGGCCTCCCGGTCGGTCTGCCGGATGCGGATGGTGGAGGCGGACTGCGGATGGGTGGAGTGCAGCGGGTCCTCGCGGTGCACGAACGCCACCGCACGCTCCACGTCCAGCTGGCCCACCACGAAGCTCCTGCCCTGGTGCAGGTAGACGGCCCCGTCGTGCACCTGGGTGTGGGCGCTGGCGGCGTCCACCGTGCCCAGCAGGGTGCCGCTGCCCTTCTCCACGATCCGCACCGGCTCCCCGCCGCTGCCACGCAGATCGGTGAGGTGGTGCGCGGATTCGGTCATGGTCCAGTACCAGCCGGTGGGGCGGGCGCGCAGCACACCGCGCGCCGCCAGGGTGCCCAGCAGCTCCCGTGCCGAGGGGCCGAAGATCTCCTCCTGGCCCACCTGGATGGGCAGCTCGGCGGCTGCGGCGCACAGGTGCGGGGTCATCACGTACGGGTTCGCCGGATCGAACACGGAGGCCTCCACCTCGGCCCCGAACACCGTCTCCGGATGATGCACCACGTAGGTGTCCAAGGGATCCTCACGGGCCACGAACAGCGCCAGGGCGGCCCCACCCGCGTCCTGCCGGCGGCCCGCGCGACCGAACTGCTGCCACAGGGAGGCGCGGGTGCCGGGCCAGCCGGCGATCACCACGGCGTCCAGTCCCGCGATGTCGATGCCCAGTTCCAGGGCGTTGGTGGAGGCCAGTGCCCGCAGCTGCCCCGAGCGCAGGTCGTCCTCCAGGCGGCGGCGCTCCTCGGCGAGATACCCGCCGCGATAGGCGGCCACCCGCTGCGCCCGATCCGCCAGGGCGGCCGAGGAGGTCTGCTCGGCCTGCTGGTTCAGGATCCGGCGAGCGCCGCCAGCGACCAGCTCGGCACCGCGACGGGAGCGCGCGAACACCAGGGTCTGCACATCCTTGGCCACCAGGTCGGCCAGCAGGGCCGCGGACTCGGTGGTGGCGGAGCGACGCAGCGGCTCCTCGGTGCGACCTCCACCGGCCGCACGCGAACCCTCGACGGCGTGGCCCAGATCATCGGCGCCCTGGCCCAGCGGGCCGTGCTCAGAGCCTCGGGACCCGGGGGCGGAGCCGCCGGTGCCCGCGTGGCCGTCGGCCGGGCGGTGCCCGCCGTCACCGGCTGGACGGCGCCCGTCGACGACCGCCCGCGTGCCCGGTTCCCACAGCCCCACCGTGAGCCCCGTACGTGGCGAGCCGTCCTCCGTCACGGCCTCAACGTCCAGGCCCACCAGGCGGGAGGCGGACAGCTCCGGGTTGGCGGTGGTGGCGGAGGCCAGGATGAAGGTGGGCTCGGCCCGGTAGTGGGCGGCGATGCGCCGCAGCCTGCGCATCACCATCGCCACGTGGCTGCCGAACACGCCGCGGTAGCTGTGGCACTCGTCGATGATCACGTACCGCAGGGCCCGCCAGAAGCTCGCCCACTGCTCGTGGCCGGGCAGGATGCCGAAGTGGAGCATGTCCGGGTTGGACAGCACCACGGTGGCGTGGCGGCGGATCCAGCGGCGCTGCTCGGTGGGGGTGTCCCCGTCGTAGACCGCGACCCTGGCGTCCCGCAACCCGGCGCCCTCGGTCATGGCGGTGATGTTGGTGAGCTGATCGGCGGCCAGCGCCTTGGTGGGGGCGAGGTACAGGGCGGTGGCGCGGCGGGCCGCGGGATCCAACTCCCGGGCGCCGATGTCGCTGAGCACCGGCAGCAGGTAGGCCAGGGACTTGCCGGAGGCGGTGGCGGTGGACAGCACCACGCTGCGACCGGCGTGGGCGAGCTCGGCGGCCTGCTGCTGGTGGGTCCACGGAGCGGTGATGCCGCAGGCGCCGAGATGCTCCACCAGGCGCGGATCGGTCCAGGCGGGGAAGCTGCCACGACGGCCCGTGCGGGCGGGGATCCGCTCCACGTGGGTGAGGCAGCCGCTGCGCAGCGGGGGTGCACTGAGCGCGGCGAGCAGATCCTCCGCCCTCCCTGCGCGCATCCGGCACCGCCTCTCGACTGCTGGTGCACAATCGTAGCCATGCGCTCCGACACTCCTGCGGCGGCCCCGCAGCTGCTTCCCGACCTGGTGGAGGCGCTGCGTGGTGACCTGAGCCGGGCCCGGTACACCGTCGAGCGCACCGAACAGCTGCTGGGCGAGGTCGCCGTGGCGGCCCTGCACCGGGAGGACCCCCTGCCTGCGCGGCGAGCGCTGGCCGGGGCATCGGATCCGGCGGCGATCCTGTTCTCCCTGTTCACGCTGGGCGCGGAGTTGCCTGCCGCACGTGTGGCCGAGGTGCTGCCCACCCTCGGTACCGGGGGAGCGCAGCAGCTGGGGATCCTGGCTCCCGCCGCTGGCCGGGCCGCAGCCAGCGGGGCCCCCTCCCTGCTGCACGCGACGATCGACCTGTCCCCCTACTCCGCGCAGGACGACCACGGCCACATCGACTGGTGGATCGCCTCGGACCGTTCGGAGCTGGCCACCAGGGCAGCTCTGCGGCCCGACCACGTACTGGGTGTGGGCGGCGCCTCCCTCACCCTGGCGCGCATCACCCCGCGCGCGAGGGTGCGCCGGGTGCTGGACCTGGGCTGCGGCAGCGGCATCCAGGCGCTGCACGCGACCCGCCATGCCACGCACGTGATCGCCACGGACCTCTCCGAGCGGGCACTGGCCTTCACCGCCTTCAACGCCGCCCTGAACCGGGCGCAGGTGGAGGTGCGTCAGGGCTCGCTGCTGGACCCGGTGGCCGGAGAGACGTTCGACCTGATCGTCTCCAACCCCCCGTTCGTCATCACCCCGCGCACACCCGGCGACGACGCCGACCGCTTCACGTACCGCGACGGCGGCAGGGCCGGGGACTCGCTGCTGGCCGAGCTGCTGGAGGCGCTGCCCGCGCACCTCGCGCCGGGTGGCACCGCCGTGATGCTGGGCAACTGGGAGCGCTCGGGCAGTCAGGAGTGGGACCAGCACCCGCGGCGCTGGCTCGCTCGCGCGCAGGCCGAGGGCCTGGACTGCTGGGTGATCCAGCGGGAGAGCGAGGACCCCGCCCAGTACGCCGGCACCTGGGCCCGCGACGGGGGCATCACGCCCCGCGACCCGCAATGGCCCTGCCTCATCGACGGCTGGCTGGACGACTTCGAGAGCCGCAACGTGCGCGACATCGGCTTCGGCTACGTGCTGATGCGCCGCCCCTTGCCCGCTGCCCCGACCGACGCGGCCGCTGCCGAGGATCGGGCCCGACTCCCGCGCGCGCCGCACCGCCCCGGCGGGCGGACCCGCCGGCACCATGCGCATCGAGCAGGCCACCGGCACCGGCAGCGGCTCCCTGGGCGGGCACCTCGCAGCCGGACTGCGCATGATGCAGCGCCTGCGCGCCCTGGACGATGCGCAGCTCGCCCGAACCCGGCCCCGACGCGCCGCGGATCTCATCGAACGGCGCCACCTGGTGCCCGGCGCCTGGGACCCCAGCCTGATCGAGCTGGTCCAGGGCGCCGGTCTGGCTCGCACGATCCCAGCGGATCAGGTGCTCGCAGCAACGGTGGGGGCTCTCGACGGCACCCTCACGCTGGGGCAGACCATCGGTGCAGTGTGCGCCCTCACGGGGGATGACCCCGATCAGGTGGAGGAGCGTCTGATGCCCCAGCTGCGCGAGCTGCTGCTCACGGGGATGCTCGAGCTGTGAGGCGCGGGCCCGCAGTCCCGGTGCGCCCGGTCGTCAGCGGCCTGCTGGCACTGGCGTTCGCTGCGATGGTGGTCCTGCTGGCCCGGGTGGCGGTGGGCACGGCATCCGGGCAGCGCCTGGACCAGCTCACCCTCAGCGGCGCCCAGCTGGACACCGGCCTCGTCTCCCAGGCAGTGGGTCTGGCGGCCGGAACCGTCAGCCTGCCGGTGGTGCTCGCGGCCCTGGCCTGTGTCGCCGTGATCGCGGTGCTGCGACGGCGCGTGGACCTGCTGATGCCCCTCGGCGTTCTGGTGGGCGGCGCGAACCTCAGCACCCAGGTGATCAAGCACCTGGTGGTCACCCGGGACGTCCTGGGGCCGGGCATCGACATCACACCCAACTCCTTCCCCTCCGGACACACCACGCTGGCGGCCTCCACGGCGGTGGCACTGGTACTGGTGGCCGGCAGGGCACGGGGCCCGGTGGCGGTGCTGGGGACGGTGTGGACCGCGGGTGCGGGCATCGGCACCCTGGCCCTGGGCTGGCACCGCGCCAGTGATGTGGCCGGGGCTATCGCGGTGGTGGCCGCCTGGACCTTCCTGATGCTGGCGGTGGACGGCACGGTGCAGCAGCGTCGGGCCCCCTCCCCCGCCGCTCGGGACCCCCTGCCGCCCGGTGAGGCGTTCATCGCGCTGCTGCTGGCGATGGCCGGGTGCACTGCGCTGGCGCTGGGCGTGGTGGCCCTCACCGCACTGGAGCTGCCGCTGGTGCTGCACGAGCCCGCCCATCAGCAGGCCGCGTACCGCACCACGGTGGCGGTGATCTGCGGCGGGACGGCACTGTGGATGGCGCTGGTGCTGCTGCTGCGCGCCCCGGAACCGCGCAGGAGGACTGCATCGGAGCGTGTACCGTGAACCATCGCCGGGCGGGGAACCCCTCGCCGGCGACCCTGGTCCCCGGTGGCGGACCACGGCGGACGGGCCGCGACGTGCGCGGCGAGGAAGGACGAATCAACGTGACTGGCGGACGGCATCTGGTGATCGTCGAGTCCCCGGCCAAGGCTCGCACCATCGGCCGGTACCTCGGCGACGACTTCGTGGTGCAGGCCTCGGTGGGGCACATCCGCGACATCCCGGTGCCGCGCGACCTGCCGGCGGAGATGAAGAAGGGCCCGTTCGGCCGCTTCGGGGTGGACGTGGACGGCGGCTTCGAGCCGTACTACGTGGTCAGCCCGGAGAAGAAGAAGACGGTCGCCGAGCTGAAGAAGGCCCTCAAGGACGCCGACACCCTCTACCTCGCCACCGATGAGGACCGCGAGGGCGAGGCCATCGCCTGGCACCTGCTGGAGACCCTGAAGCCCAAGAAGGCGCTCCCCGTCAAGCGCATGGTGTTCCACGAGATCACCAAGGACGCCATCCTCGAGGCCCTCGAGAACACCCGCGACATCGACTCCCACCTGGTCGACGCGCAGGAGACCCGCCGCATCCTGGACCGCCTCGTCGGCTTCGAGCTGTCCCCTGTGCTGTGGCGCAAGATCGGCCCGTCGCTGTCCGCTGGGCGCGTGCAGTCCGTGGCCACCCGGCTGGTGGTCGAGCGCGAGCGGGAGCGGATGGCCTTCGTGGCCGCCGACTACTGGGACGTCACCGGTTCCTTCGCCACCGACAGCGCCGCCTTCTCCGCCAAGATCGCCACCGTGGACGGCTCCCGCGTGGCCACCGGCAGCGACTTCGCCGACGACGGCACGCTCACCTCGCGCGCCACGAGCGCCACGGTGCTGACCGAGCAGTCCTCCCGGGAGCTGATCGAGGCCCTCACCGGTGCCCCGGCGGAGGTCACCAAGCTCGAGTCCAAGCCCCACACCCGCCGGCCCGCCCCGCCGTTCACCACCAGCTCCCTGCAGCAGGAGGCCTCCCGCAAGCTGCGGCTCGGGGCCCGCCAGGCGATGCGGGTGGCGCAGTCCCTGTACGAGAACGGCTACATCACCTACATGCGCACCGACTCGGTGGCGCTGTCCAAGGAGGCCATCGCCGCCTCCCGCGGGCAGGCGGCCGAGTTGTACGGCTCCGAGTTCGTGCCCGACAAGCCCCGCTTGTACCGCTCGAAGTCGCAGAACGCGCAGGAGGCCCACGAGGCGATCCGCCCGGCCGGCGACCGCTTCCGCACGCCGGCAGAGGTGGCCGGGCAGCTCAGCGGGGACGAGTTCCGCCTGTACGAGCTGATCTGGAAGCGCACCGTGGCCTCCCAGATGGCCGATGCCAAGGGCACCACCTCCACCGTGGAGCTGGCCCTGGAGCAGAACGGCCGGTCCGCCACCTTCCGCGCGGCCGGCACCGTGATCACCTTCCGCGGCTTCCTGGCCGCGTACGAGGAGGGCCGCGACACCTCCCGCTACGCGGAGGACTCCGACGACAAGCGTCTGCCCCAGATGAGCGAGGGCCAACGCCTGCAGACCCGCGAGCTGACCAGCGACGGCCACACCACCACCCCGCCCCCGCGGTACACGGAGGCCTCCCTGGTGCGGGCACTCGAGGAGCGCGGCATCGGCCGGCCCTCCACCTACGCCTCCACCGTGGCCACCATCCAGGACCGCGGCTACGTGCTGCGTCGGGGTACCGCCCTGGTGCCCAGCTGGACCGCTTTCGCCGTGGTGCGCCTGCTGGAGGAGCACTTCGGCACCTTCGTGGACTACGACTTCACGGCCCACATGGAGCAGCAGCTGGACCGCATGGCGCGCGGCGAGCTGGGACGGGCGGACTACCTGCAGGACTTCTACCGCGGCGACGGCACCTCCGGCCCCATCGGCCTGAAGCCGATGGTGGACGACCTGGGTGACATCGACGCGCGCGAGATCAACTCCATCGCCATCGGCGAGGGCATCACCCTTCGGGTGGGCCGCTACGGCGCCTATGTCGAGCGGCCCGCCCGGGACGAGAACGGCCAGGAGATCGAGGGGGCGGATCCGCAGCGCGCCTCGGTGCCCGACGACATCGCCCCCGACGAGCTCACGGTCGCCAAGGCCCTGGAGCTCCTGGAGCGGCAGAAGGACGACGGCCGGGTGCTGGGCACCGACCCGGAGACCGGGCACGAGCTGATCGCCAAGGACGGTCGCTTCGGCCCCTACGTCACCGAGGTGCTGCCGGAGCCCGAGGCAGCGGAGACCACGAACGGTGCGAAGAAGACCGCCAAGAAGGCGGCGAAGCCCAAGCCCCGCACGGCGAGCCTGCTGAAGTCCATGGACCTGGCGACCGTCACCCTCGAGGACGCCCTGAGGCTGCTGAGCCTGCCCCGCGTGGTGGGCACGACCGAGGACGGCACCGAGATCACGGCCCAGAACGGCCGCTACGGCCCGTACCTCAAGAAGGGCACCGACTCCCGCTCCCTGGAGACCGAGGAGCAGATGTTCACCATCACGATGGAGGAGGCGGAGAAGCTCTACGCCCAGCCCAAGACCCGGGGCCGGGCCGCCGCCAAGCCGCCGCTGAAGGAGCTGGGCACCGATCCCACCAGCGGCAAGCCGATCGTGATCAAGGACGGCCGCTTCGGCGCGTACATCACCGACGGCACCACCAACGTGTCGCTGCGCTCCGGGGAGTCCGTCGAGTCCATCACCGAGCAGATCGCCGTGGACAAGCTGGCCGAGAAGCGGGCCAAGGGGCCGGCCAAGAAGCCCGCCCGTCGCAGCACCGCCCGCAAGACCCCGGCGAAATCGACCACCCGGAAGTCCGCTCCCCAGAAGTAGCCCGCTCCACGACGACACGCAGGTGGCACCGGCCCCGAGGCGGGCCGGTGCTCCCCCTGCGGACGCGCCCCAGCACGGCCGGAGCATTCCTCCTCGTCCGCACCTTGAGACCGAACGAGACCACTGGATGATCGGCTGTGCAGGATTCACCGTGACGACGCTCATATTCATGCATCCGGGTCACGAGGGGGCATCGTTCCGTCAGGCGTTCCATGGTTGGTCACGAAACGGCCGTACGATGGCGGGGACCCCATCAGTGTTGATCAAGGAGTTCACATGCGTCTGAATCCGACTCGTCGCGCCCTCATGGGTGGTGCCGCAGCTGCTTCCGCCCTCGGGCTGGCGAGCTGCCTGCAGAATCCCGACTCCGGTGGCAGCGGCGGTGGTGGCAACGGCAGCGACGGCGGCTCCGCCGGTGGTAGTGGCGATGGCGTCGTCACCATCCTGGGCAACTTCGGCGGTCAGGAGGCCGACGGCTTCAACTCGGCCCTGGCAGCCTTCACGGAGGAGACGGGGATCCAGGTCGAGTACACCTCCGACCAGGCCTTCGTGAACACCATCCGCACCCGCGCCGGCGCCGGTGACGCCCCGGACATCGCCCTGTTCCCCCAGCCGGGCGGCCTTCTCGAGCTCGCCGCCGAGCACATCGCCCCGATCGGCGACTACCTCGACGAGGCCGCACTGAAGGAGAGCCTGATCCCCGGTTTCCTGGAGTCGGCCACCCTGGACGGCACCGTCTACGCCGCACCGGTGCGCCTGGCCGTGAAGTCCCTGGTCTGGTACCCCACTGCGGCGTACACCGAGGGCGGGTACAGCACCGAGCCGGCCACCCTGCAGGAGCTGCTGGCCATCGGTGACGAGATCAAGGCCTCCGGCATCGCCCCCTGGGCGGATGCCTGGAACGCCGATCAGGCCACGGGGTGGGTGGGCACCGACTGGCTGGAGGAGTTCATGCTCCGCATCCACGGCCCCGAGGTGTACGACCAGTGGACCAAGCACGAGATCCCCTTCAACGACCCGAAGGTGGTCCAGGCGCTGGACGAGCTCGGCACGCTGCTGAAGACCGAGGGCAACGTGCTGGGCGGATCGCAGACCATCCTCAACACCCCGTTCTCGGAGGCCGCGCTGCCGCTGTTCGAGGATCCGCCGGCCGCGATGCTGCACCGCCAGGGCAACTTCGTCACCGGCTTCTTCCCCGAGGACATCCAGTCCGACCTCGACAACGCCGTGGGCGTGTTCGCCCTGCCCAAGTGGGAGGGCGGCTTCGACGGCCAGCCGATCCTGGGCGGCGGCGACCTCGCAGCCCTGTTCGCCCGGGACGACGAGGAGGCCATCCAGGTGATGGAGTTCATCACCTCGCCGGACTTCGGCGGCGAGTGGGCGAAGGCGGGCGGCTGGCTGAGCCCGCACTCCACCTTCGACAACTCGCAGTACGCCGATGAGACCACCCGCTCCGTGGCGGACATCGCCTCCAATGCCGAGGTGTTCCGCTTCGACGGCTCGGACCTGATGCCGGGCTCCGTGGGCGGCGGCAGCTTCTGGACCGCGATGGTCGAGTGGATCGGCGGTGACAAGGACTCCCAGACGGTCCTCGACGAGGTGGAGGCCTCGTGGCCGGCGGAGTGACCGCGCCCTCACGCACCGGAGAGCCCGCGCCCGCCTCGGGTGCGGGCTCTCCCGCGCGGTCCCGCAGCGGTTCCCCCGCTCGTCCCCTGAGGATCCTCGTCGGGGTGGTGGGCCTCGCGGTCACCGCGTGGGTGGTGTGCACCGTGTTCCTCGCCTTCGCCTGGTATCCGCAGGCGTTCGGGGGCAGCGACATCCTGATCGGCCTGCTGGGCCTGGTGCTGGGCATCGGCGGCGCGATCGTGTTCTTCCTGTTCCTCAACATGGCGATCGAGGGGCTGCCCTCCCGGCTCAGCGGCGGGGTCATCCCCTACGCCTTCCTGCTGCCGGGGCTGAGCCTGATCGGCCTGATGCTGATCTACCCCACCGCTCAGACGGTGATCTACTCCTTCGCCAACGACCGCTCGACGCAATGGGTGGGTTTCCAGAACTACCAGCGGATCTTCGCCTCCGGTGCGTTCTGGCAGGCACTGCTGAACAACGTGCTGTGGGTGCTGGTGGTGCCGGCGATCACCGTGGCCTTCGGACTGGCGGTCGCCGTCCTGGCGGACAAGCTCTCGGCCCCGGGGGAGAAGACCCCGAAGGCGATGATCTTCCTGCCGATGGCGATCAGCTTCGTGGGGGCCTCGACCATCTGGGGCACGCTCATCTACGCGTACGCCCGGCCCGGTACCGCCCAGACGGGCCTGCTCAACGCGGTGGTCGTCGCTCTCGGGGGCGAGCCGCAGACATGGCTGCAGATCTCCGACTACCGGCTCAACTCGCTGCTGATGATGGTGATCCTGATCTGGCTGCAGACGGGTTTTGCCATGGTGCTGCTGAGCTCGGCCATCAAGGCCGTCCCGGAGGACACCGTGGAGGCCGGCCGCATCGACGGTGCCAGCGAGATGCGGATCTTCTGGCAGATCATCTTTCCGCAGGTGCGGGGCACGGTGATCGCCGTGTTCATCACGATCCTGATCGTGGTGCTGAAGGTGTTCGACATCGTCTACGTGATGACCAACGGCCGCAACAACACCGACGTGATCGCCAATCTGTTCTTCCGCAAGCTGTTCACCGAGCAGAAGGCAGGGGAGGCCTCGGCGGTCGTGGTGGTGCTGCTGATCCTGGGGATGCCGGTGCTGATCTTCCAGGTGATCAGCTTCAAGCGCCAGGAGGGGGGCCGATGACCGGGCGCATGAAGGCCGGCCGCCGCCGTTCCCCCTTCGCGATCGTCACCATGATCCTGCTGGCGATCCTGTGGACGGTCCCCACGCTGGGACTGCTGGTGACCAGCTTCCGCACCCGTGAGGATGCCGCCTCCACCGCGTGGTGGACGGCCCTGTTCAACCCCTTCGGCTCCGGCTGGACGATGGACAACTACACCCAGGTGTTCACCAACACCAATCTGGGCTCCACCCTGATCAACTCGATCGTGGTGGCGGTCCCGGCCACGGTGCTGCCGATCATGTTCGCGGCCTTCGCGGCGTACGCGTTCACGTTCATCAAGTTCCGCGGCAAGGAGATCCTGTTCATCCTGATCGTGGCGCTGATGGTGGTGCCGATCCAGGTGGCGTTCCAGCCCATGCTGAACCTGCTGGGCCCGCGCGGTCTGGGCATCTCCGGCGAGTTCGTGGCGGTGTGGCTGCTGCACACCGGGTTCGGCATGCCGCTGGCGATCTACATCCTGCGCAACTACATGACGGGCCTTCCCGGTTCGCTCATCGAGAGCGCGAAGATCGCCGGCGCCTCGCACTACCAGACGTTCTGGCGCCTGGTGGCACCCCTCTCCTTGCCGGCGATCGCCGCGTTCGCCACCCTGCAGTTCCTGTGGGTGTGGAACGACCTGCTGATCGCCAAGCTGTTCCTGGGCGGCGGTTCCAACACCACGATCATCGTGGCGCTGCAGAACCTGCTGGGCACCCAGGGCCAGGGCGCCGAGTTGCTGACCGCCGGTGCGTTCATCTCCATGCTGGTCCCGCTGATCGTGTTCTTCTCGCTGCAGAACTTCCTGGTGCGAGGCATGACCGCGGGCTCGGTGAAGGGATGACCTGACCAGGAATAATCCCGTGCGCGCGCATCGGGGACCCTCTAGGGTTCCCGGTGCGCGCTGCTGTGTGCGCACGACCGCCGGGCCGTTCCCCGTCCTGCACCGTCACCGGGCCCTCCCGCCCGGGTGCGGCGAGTGGACGGCCACGCGAGCATGAGAGGACCATGACCATCCAGCGCATCACCGACGAGCTCTACAACTGGGCCAGCGTCCTGGACGAGGCCACCCTCGAACAAGCCCGCACCACCGCGGGCATGCCCTTCGTGCCCCCGCACCTGGCGTCGATGCCGGATGCCCACCTGGGCAAGGGTGCGACCGTCGGCTCCGTCATCCCCACCGATCGGGCGATCATCCCGGCGGCCGTCGGCGTGGACATCGGCTGCGGGATGATCGCGGTGCGCACCCAGTGGACCCAGGAGCAGGTGCGCGAAGCCGGCGCCCTGGTGGGGCTGCGCACGGGAATCGAGGATCGCGTGCCGGTCTCGGCGGGGAAGTACAACCGGCGCCTCACCGCGAGGGCGACGCGCCGTGTCGAGCTGCTGGAGGCGCGGTACCACCAGCTGTTGGAGGAGTACCACGCGACCTGGGTCTCGAGCGCGCCGGTCATTCCCGGTCCGGACGGCCACGCCGAGAACTGGCGTCTGCAGCTGGGCACCCTCGGCTCCGGCAACCACTTCATCGAGATCACGGTGGACGAGGAGGACAGGGTGTGGGCGTTCCTGCACTCGGGATCCCGCGGCGTGGGCAACCGGATCGCCCAGCACCACATCAAGGTCGCCACCCAGCGCTGCCGCAGGGAGGGCATCGAGCTGCCGGACCGCGACCTGGCTCACCTGGCCGAGGGGACCGCGGAGTTCGACCACTACATCGCCGAGCTGCTGTGGGCCCAGGACTTCGCCCGGGAGAACCGTGAGGAGATGATGGACCGCACCCTGGACGCCCTGGGCGAGCACATGGGCGCCCCCGCCGAGAGGTTCGAGGAGGTCAACTGCCACCACAACTTCACGCAGCGCGAACAGCACTTCGGCAAGGAGCTGTGGATCTCCCGCAAGGGGGCGATCTCCGCCCGTAAGGGCGAGATGGGCCTGATCCCGGAATCCATGGGCACGGCGTCCTACGTGGTGCGGGGACTGGGCAACCCCATGGCCTTCCACTCCTCGCCTCACGGTGCGGGACGCAGCTACTCGCGGTCCCGGGCCAGGAGGACCTTCACCCTCGAGCAGCTGCGCGAGGCGATGAAGGGCATCGAGTACCGCGACACCGACGTGTTCATCGACGAGATCCCCGCGGCCTACAAGGACATCGATCAGGTGATGGCCGATGCCGCCGATCTGGTCGAGGTGGTGCACCGCTTCGCCCAGATCGTGAACGTCAAGGGCGACTGACCGGGGCCAGTCCGTGCCCGCTTGTCGGAGCCGGTCGGTAGATTGGGGGCATGACTTCCACCTCCGGTCACGGGGACCCCGGCTCCGAGGGCGCACTGCGCCTGCCGGAGCCGCTCAGCCCCGATCCGTCCACCGCGCCCGGCCTGCGGTGGGGGCTGATCTCCCCCGGTCACATCGCGGATCAGTTCACCGCGACGGCGCACCGGGCCACGGCCTCCCGGGTCGTCTCGGTCTGCTCCCGTTCGCAGGAGCGCGCCGAGGCGTTCGCCGCCGAGCATGGGGCCACCGGCGCCTTCGACTCGCCCCGGGCGATGCTGGAAGCCGGTGGGATCGACGTGGTCTACGTGGCCTCCCCCCACGCCCAGCACCACGCGTACGCACGCGCGGTGCTGGAGGCCGGCGTGCCGGTGGTGGTGGAGAAGGCCTTCACGCTGAACCGCCCCGAGGCCGAGGATCTGCTGGAGCTGGCCGCGCAGCACCGTCTGTTCGCGATGGAGGCGATGTGGGCGCGCTTCCTGCCGCAGTACGACGTGCTGCGCCAGGTGCTCTCCTCCGGTCTGCTGGGCACGATCGTCGAGGTCTCAGCAGAGCACGGCCAGTGGTTCCCCGAGGATGCACACCACCGCCTGTACGACCCTGCCCTGGGGGGCGGCGCACTGCTGGACCTGGGCGTGTACCCGCTCTCCTTCGCCCAGATGGTGGTGGGGGACCTGACGGACCCGGTGATCCAGGGCGATCTCGCCTTCACCGGTGTAGACGCCTACGTGGGCCTGCTGGCCCGTGGCACACGGGGCGGTCGAGCCCGCATCGCCACCACCCTGAACGCCCGGATGCCCAACGAGGCCGTGGTCACCGGCACGGAGGGCACGGCGCGCCTCACCGGTCCGTTCTACGCCCCGGGCACCCTGACCGTCTCGCTGCGGGACGGCCGCAGTGCGCGCTTCGAGCATCCCGGGGCGCCGGGGGACGGCATGGCCTACGAGATCGCCGAGGCCGCCCGCCGGATCAGCGCGGGCGAGCTGCAATCCCCCTGGATGAGCTGGGAGGACACCCTGTCGGTGATGGGAACCATGGATGCCGCCCGCGCCGCGCTCGGCGTCACCTACCCAGGAGAGGTTGCCGCATGAACGTCCTGGACTCCACCTCGCTGCGGATCCCCCAGCCCCACCCGCCCCGTCGCGGGGTGTTCATCTCCTTCGAGGGCGGTGACGGCGCCGGGAAGACCACGCAGATGGCGATGCTGGGACAGCACCTGGTGCAGGAGCGGCACGTCTCGGAGGATCTGGTGCTCACCACCCGCGAACCGGGGGGCACCGAGCTGGGCGAGCAGATCCGCCAGCTGCTCCTGCACGGGGAGCACGTCAACGAGCGCGCCGAGGCCCTGCTGTACGCCGCCGATCGCGCCCACCACATCGCCACTGTGGTGCGTCCCCACCTGGCTCGCGGCGGCCTGGTGCTGAGCGACCGCTACCTGGACTCCTCCATCGCCTACCAGGGTGCCGGCCGGAATCTGGACCCCTCCCAGATCGGGGCACTGTCCCTGTGGGCCACCGAGGGCCTGTTGCCGGACCGCACCATCCTGCTGGACCTCCCCCCCGATGTGCTGGACCAGCGGCGGGACGCCCAGGACCAGGACCGCCTCGAGCTGGCCGGGCTGGAGTTCCATGCGGCGGTGCGCTCCACTTTCCTGGACATGGCCCGGGTAGAGCCGGAGCGGTTCCGGGTGATCGACGGCACCCAGCCCCGGGAGGCGGTGCACGCACAGGTGCTGGAGGCCGTGGCCGAGGTGCTCGCCCGCTTCGACCCCACCTTCGATCCTGCTGACCCACCTGCCCACCGTGACGAGCAGTGAGGGCAGGCCCCCGGTGAGCGTCTGGGACGACGTGGTGGGCCAGGAGCAGGCGGTCGCGCAGTTCCAGCGCGCCGCCTCCCCGGAGGGCTCGCTCGCGCAGGCATGGCTGATCACCGGACCGCCCGGATCGGGCCGCTCCACGGCGGCCCGCGCATTCGCCGCCACCCTGCAGTGCGAGCACGCCACCGGATGCGGGGCCTGCCAGGCCTGCCGCACCGTGTTGGCGAACACCCATCCCGACGCCACGGTGGTGGCCACGGACAAGCTCTCGATCTCCAAGGACGACGTGCGCGCCCTGGTGCTCACCGCGCAGCGCGCCCCCGCTACGGGTCGTCACCGCGTGATCGTGGTGGAGGATGCCGACAGGATGAGCGCAGGCACCTTCAACGTGCTGCTGAAGTCGATCGAGGAGCCTCCCCCGGCCA
This sequence comes from Brachybacterium epidermidis, assembly GCF_015209585.1. Taxonomy (GTDB): domain Bacteria; phylum Actinomycetota; class Actinomycetes; order Actinomycetales; family Dermabacteraceae; genus Brachybacterium; species Brachybacterium epidermidis. Next base: position 131,675 of record NZ_JADEYR010000003.1, on the reverse strand, counting down.
CGGTGTGGATGCTGTGCGCGCCGTCGGCGGAGGATCTCGCCCCCACCATCAGGTCGCGCTGCCGGTTGGTCACCCTGGCGGTGCCGTCTGCGCAGGTGGTGGCGGAGCTGCTGGTGCGTCGGAACGACGTGGAGCCGCAGCTGGCGGAGCGCTCCGCACGTGCGGCCCAGGGGCACATCGGGCTGGCCCTGCGCTATGCCACGCAGGAGGGCGCCCTGGATGCCCGGGAGGAGTCCGCGCGCACCCTGCTGGGGCTGCGGGGCGCCGGGGAGGCGGTGCTGGCGGCCCAGGCGCTGGTCGAGCGCGCCACCGCGGAGGCCAAGACCCACGCCGACGCGGTGGCCGAGGAGGACCGTGCGGCCTTCATGCGCTCCGCCGGTATCGAGGACGGCAAGGTCCCGCCGTCACTGCGCTCGCAGATGAAGCAGCTGGAGGAGGATGCCCAGCGCAGGCAGACCCGCCTGGTCCGCGATGTCCTGGACCGCTACCTGCTGGATGCCCACTCCGTGCTGCGGGATGTGCTGAGCGTGCAGAGCGGCTCCGGCGGTGAGATGGTCAACCCGGGCGTGGAGGCGGAGATCCGTCGCGCGGCCGGAACCGGCGAGGGCCGCATCACGCTGGGGCTGCTGGAAGCGGTGCAGGAGGCACGCGCGCGCATTGCCGGCAATGTGCCGCCGCTGCTGGCCATCGAGGCGCTGCTGGCGCGGGTGGCGGTGTCCCAGCGCTGAGCGCGCCGGGGCTCAGTCGCCCTTCGGCCCCTCGTCCGTCGGAGCCTCGGCAGCGCCGATCGCGCCTTCACCGGCCTCGGCCGTCGGGGACTGCGCCTGCTTCTGGTACTCGACGTCGAGCTCATCGAGGACCACCCCGGTGGCTCGCGGGATCTCGCGGTCGCCGTCGTCCTTGCCGGTCTCCGAATGGGCGCCGCAGCCGTAGCCGAGGTGGACGACGCGGCCGTCGGCGGGGGACCACTCGTTGGTGCACACCCCGAACTCGTGGCGCAGGGATCCATCCAGCTTCGAAAGGAACCCGCAGCTGGCGCAGTTCGCGGTCACGGTGCCACGACGACGGCGCTGCGAGGTGGGCCGGGGCCCGAACTCCCCCTCGGCCCACCGCTCGGCTGCATCGGCCCGGCCCTCGGGCGAGAGCACGCGCACCCGGCCCAGGCCCAGCTCCCAGTTCGCCACGCGGTCGGCATCCTCGTCGCCGGTGTTCTCGTAGCCGTGCTCGAGGCGCTCGTCGTACTCCCTGTACGGCATGAGGTCGTCGGCACCGACGTCCTCCGGCTTCAGACGCTCCGACCAGGGCTCCCAGTCAGGGGCCAGCAGCGCACCCTCCCCGGGCAGCAGCGCAGTCTCGGCCACGGTGGCGCTCTTGGCGCGCGGGGCACGCACCAGGATCGCCACCCACGACCAGCCGCGGTACCCGGGCATCATGCAGTCGAACACGTGGGTGACCACGCGATCGCCGCTGGCCTCCGCCCGCAGGTGCTCACCGACCTGACCGGGCTCGGTGACCTCCTCGAGAGCCGCACGCGCGAGGTCGACGGCCTCGGCGGCGATCGCATCGAGCTTCGGGCGGGCACTCCTGGAGCGGCGCGGGGTGCTGGTGGCGGAGGTCATGCTCAGGCCTCGAAACTGTCGGCGACGGCTCGCAGCACGGTGGAGATCTTCTGCGCGTGACCGCGATCGGGGTAGCGGCCCTTGCGCAGGCCGTTGGAGGCATCGTCCAGCAGGCGGATCAGATCCTCCACCATCACCGCCATGTCGTCCGGCTTCGGTCGACGCGCGCGGCTCACCGAGGGAGCCGGCTCCATCAGCTGCAGGGAGAGGACCTGGGGGCCGCGACGGCCGTCGACCATGTCGAACTCCACCCGGGCACCGGGGCGCAGGGTGGCCACCCCGTCCGGCAGGTTCGAGGCATGCACGTAGACGCTCTGGCCGTCCTCGTCATCGAGGATGAAGCCGAACCCCTTCTCGGCGTCGTAGAACTTCACCTTGCCGCGTGGCACGTGGATCCCGCCTTGTCTGCTGTCGTGGGACTGGTGGTCCTGAAGGAACCGGTGGGCAGTCGCCTGGCACTGCGCACGGGGTGCGCGGATGCGGGCATGCTCGCCGGGCGCCGGGGGTCCGGCGACGCTCAAGTCTACAGCCCGCCTCCCACGATCGGGGGGCGGTGATGGGAGCGAGGCCGGGTTCTCAGTTCCTGCGGCGCTCCGGCGGGATCTGCCGCACCGGGGCGTCCCAGGGCACGGGGTCCAGTCCCAGGCCCGCCAGCATCTGCTCGATGATCATCGCGGTGAAGCCCCATACGAACGCGTCGTCGGGCAGGTCGAACACCGGACCGACGGGTCGGTCATCCAGCAGTCCTCGGTAGCGACGGGCGGGATCGGTGAGGGAGCCCTCACCGGTGAGCCGTGCCCACACCACGCGCTCCACCTCCACCGGGTCCTGCGCGCGCAGCGGGGGCCTGGTGGGCGTCCACGCCAGCACCGGGGTGACGTGCTGGGAGCGCCACGGCATGGGGATCGCGGCGAAGGCACCGAGCACGGTCACCTCCCGCGGGTCCAGCCCCGTCTCCTCCTGCGCCTCGCGCAGCGCGGTGTGCACCTCGTCGCGGTCACCCGGGTCCACCCCTCCGCCGGGCAGGGCGAACTGGCCGGGCTGGGAGCGCAGGCAGTGCCCCCGCTCCTCCAGCACCAGCTGCGAGTCCTCCAGATCGGTGCCGGCCACGAGCAGCAGCACGGAGCTGCGACGAGGGGGCCGGGACGCAGCCAGCTGCGACCGGGCGTCACGGGAACGGTCCAGCAGCACCTCTCCCCCGCGACCGGCGCGCGCAGCGAGCTCGCTCAGGAACCCGGGGTGGCCCACCCGGGCAGCCGCGCGCTCCTGACCCTCCCCCATCAGGCCACCTCCGCGCTGGGGCAGATGTCGGCCAGCACGCAGCGACCGCACTGCGGCGCACGCGCCAGGCACACGCGGCGCCCGTGCAGGATCAGCCGCAGATGCAGGGCCGTCAGGTCGGTCCGCTGCCCGTCGGCGCCCTCTCCACCTGCGGCGGCTTCCTGCTCCACCCGGGCCACCACGGCGGTCTCCACCTTCACCGGGTCCTTCGCCTCGGTCCAGCCCAACCGCCGGGCGAGGCGGCCGACGTGGGTGTCCACCGCCAGCAGGGAGTGGCCGAACCAGGCACCGCGCACCACGTAGGCAGTCTTCCTGCCGACGCCCGGCAGCGCCTCGAGCGCCTTCTGGTCATCGGGCACCTCGCCGGCGTGGTCGCGCACGAGGTCCTGGGCCAGCCCGATGATGCGGCCGGCCCGGGTGCCCCCCATGCCGAGCGGGCGCAGCAGGGCGGCCACCTGCTCCTCGTCAGCACCGGCGAGTGCGGCGGCATCGGGCCAGCGCGAGAACAGCTCGGGGGTCAGGGAGTTGACCCGCACGTCGGTGGTCTGGGCCGAGAGGACTGTGGCGACCAGGAGCTCGAATGCGTCCCGATGATCGAGCTCGGTGCGGGCTGCGGGGTACTCCTGGCCAAGCCGGGCATGCACCTCGGCGACGGGGGCCGGCGCCTTGGCAGCGGGCGCCTTTCGCGCGGGCTGCTTCCGCGTCGGCACCTTCCGCGCGGGCCGCTTCTGCAGGCTCTCGTCCTGCGCGTCCGGGCTCGCGGACCCGCGAGAGGCACGCCTGCCCGTTGATGACATGGTGATCAGTGCTCCTGGGGTGTTTCGAGGGCCCGTCTCGGCGGGTGAACCGGAACCGGACCCGAAGACGCGGTAGCCTGTGAGCATCGTGTGATCACTGCCACCGTGCGCGACGGCAGCGGTCACGATGAGTAGACCAGATCGGCCCCGGCGCCCGGGGCCCACCCTCAGGAGGTTCCGTGGACGAGAACATCGTACGGTCGTCGCCGCTGTTCGCCGCGCTCGACGAGGACGGCAAGCAGGCCGTGCTCGCGTCGATGTCGCAGGAGGACTACCACCGCAGCGCCGTCATCTTCCGCGAGGGGGATCCCGGCGATCGCCTGTTCATCATCGGCACCGGAAAGGTGAAGGTGGGCCACGCCTCCGGCGACGGCCGCGAGAACCTGCTGGCCGTGCTGGGCCCGGGCGAGACCCTCGGCGAGCTCTCCCTGTTCGATCCGGCTCCCCGCAACGCCACGGCCACCGCGGTGGCCGAGTCCACCCTGTACTCGCTGACCCAGCAGGACCTGTACCGGGTCCTGGCCCAGCGCCCGGAGGTGGGCCGCCACCTGCTGGCCTCCCTCGCGCGGCGTCTGCGCAAGACCAACGAGTCGCTGGCGGACCTGGTCTTCGCCGACGTGCCGGGTCGCGTGGCCAAGAACCTGCTGGATCTCGCGCAGCGCTTCGGACGTCAGACCGACGACGGCGTGATGGTGGCCCACGGGCTCACTCAGGAGGAGCTGGCGCAGCTGGTCGGCGCTTCCCGCGAGACCGTGAACAAGGCCCTGGCGGACTTCGCCTCCCGCGGCTGGATCCGCCTGGAGGCCCGCGCGGTGCTGCTGCAGGACATCGAGCGCCTGCGCCGCCGCGCCCGCTGATCCCCACGAGCACGACGACGGCGCGTCCCCGGCATCCGGGGGCGCGCCGTCATCGCATCCGGTGGCGAAGCGACCTCAGGCGCTCGAGCCCACCGGTGAGCCCACCGGGGCCGCGCGCGGACCTGGCTCCTCAGCCGTTCTGACCCAGGTGGTCGAGCGTGGCCCGGAGGTTCCAGCGGGCAGCCTTCTCGAGCTGATCAGGAAGGTCGGCCCCGTACACGACGCGCAGCAGACGGTCCATCGTCAGGATCCCCGCGGTGCGGGCACGGCGCACCTGCTCGATGCGCTCCTGGCGGTGAGCGATGGCCTTCTCGATCGCCTCCAGCGCCTCGAGCGGCGAGAGGTACGGCTCGCCGTGGCCCGGGTACAGGGACGAGACGCGCCCGTCCGATGTCATCGCACGCAGGATCGCGAGGGACTGCAGGTACTCGCCCAGGTCCCCGCCGTGGTCAGGGACGATCACGGTGGAGGAGCCCCCCAGCAGGGTGTCACCGGTGAGCATCCTGCCGCCCTCCACCAGCACTCCGACGGAATCGGCGGTGTGCCCGGGAAGATGGATCACGTGCCCGGCGGTGCCCCTGTCACCGTCCAGCACGGCCGGCAGGGGCCGTGACCCGGCCACGGTTCGCTGATCGGCCGCCCACAGGGGGACGTCCCGACCGGTGCGGGCGGAGAGCTGCCGGGCCAGGGTGGCGGCACCGGCAGCGTGGTCAGCATGGTGGTGGGTGACCAGCACACCCATCGGCTGCGCGTCGGCCCCGCAGGCCAGCAGCACATCGGCCAGGTGCTCAGGGTCCTTCGGGCCCGGGTCCACGACCCACACCTGGGCGCCGTCCCGCAGCACGTAGGTGCAGGTGCCCGTCAGGGTCATCGGGCCCGGGTTGGGCGCTCGCAGCGTGATCAGCTCGACGCCGGGGGCCTCCGGGTCTCGGTCCGGGTACTGCTCGGACACGGCTCAGGTGGTCCGCTGGATCTCGACCTGCAGCTCGAGCTCCACCGGGGCATCCAGCGGGAGAGCGGCGACCCCGACGGCGCTGCGTGCATGGGAGCCGCGCTCGCCGAACAGCTCGCCCAGCAGCTCGCTGGCGCCGTTGATGACGGCGGGCTGAGCGGTGAACGAGGGATCCGAGGCGACGAAACCGGTCAGCCTCACCACCTGCGCGATCTGGTCCAGCGATCCCACCAGGTCCTCGATCGCGGCCAGAGCGTTGAGGGCGCAGGTGGCGGCGAGCTCGGCCGCCTGCTCCGCAGTGACCTCCGCACCCACCTTGCCGGTGCGCGGCAGCTCGCCGTCCACGAAGGGCAGCTGGCCGGAGGTGAGCACGTGGTCACCGGTGCGCACGGCCGGCACATAGGCGGCCACAGGCGCGGCCACGCCGGGAAGCTCCAGGCCCAGCTCGGACAGGCGCTGGCGGATGCGGGAGCCGTCGGACGCGGCGGAGGGGGGCGTGGCGGGAACGGTCATCGATCAGCCCTCCGAAAGCGGCCGCTTGAGGTACGCGACCAGGGACTCGGGGTTGGGGCCGGGCACCACCTGCACCAGCTCCCATCCCTCCTCGCCGTAGTTGTCGAGGATCTGCTTGGTGGCGTGGATCAGCAGCGGAACGGTCAGGTATTCCCAGCGGGTGTAGGTGCTCATGGGGCGAAGCCTACCGGCCGTGGAGCCCCTGGGCGGAGGCGGTCACATGCCGCCGGCGGCGGCGCGACGTGCGGCGAAGGTGAGCGCGGCACCCCAGTCGCTGACGTCGGGGTGGCGGCGCAGCAGGCGCCGACGCTCACGCTCGGTCATCCCGCCCCACACACCGAAGTCGATGCGGTTCTCCAGCGCGTCCACCAGGCACTGGGTGCGCACCGGGCAGCCACCGCAGGCCGTCTTGACGGCATGCTGCTCGGCCCCCTGGACGAAGAATTCGTCCGGGTCCATGGTGGCGCAGGCTCCACGAGCAGCCCAGCTGCGGTCCTCGCCCTCCCCGAGCGCCCGCGCAGTCGTCACCCCTACGGTCATGTCAGTCCCCTTCCGAATCCTCGTCGACCCGTGAGTTCCTCCCACATCGTAGGGACCAGGTGCGACACTCGCCAAACCTCCATGCCACGCCGGGGATCCTGTGGTATGCCGCAGCGCTCTCGGCGGCTGGCTCCGCGTGGCGTTCCGGGGGTGCCCCCTTGCTCGACCTCGCGTGCCGACAGCCATGGGCTTCGTGAAGATTTCGCCAGGACGTGTCCTGCTTCATGGAACCGGCCCGGGCCTGCCCGTACTGTGGGTTCATGGCCACTTCCTCGCCCAGCCGCCCCGCACAGCGGCGCTCACTGCCCGCCGCGCTGGCGCAGACCCTCTACCTGCTGCTGGGGATCATCGCCGTGGCAGGCCTGGGCGGCGTGCTGCTGGCCGCGTTCTTCCTGCCGGCGGTCTCGGCCACTTCCGCCGTGGCCGAGGACGGCGTGGCCCTGTTCGAGTCCTACCCCTCCGAGCTGGAGGTGGCACCGCTGAACGAAGCCAGCCGCATCGAGGCGGCCGACGGCTCCCTGCTGGCCACCTTCTACACCGAGAACCGGATCATGGTGCCGTTGGAGGAGATCTCCCCGCACATGCAGCACGCGGTGATCGCGGTGGAGGACCGCCGGTTCTACGAGCACGGCGGCGTGGACCCGCGCGGCCTCACCCGTGCCTTCCTGTCCAATTCGGTGGGCGGCGCCACCCAGGGCGGCTCCACCCTCACCCAGCAGTACGTCAAGAACGCCCTGCTGATGGACGCCGTGCAGCGCGGCGACCAGGAGGACATCGAGGCCGCCACCGAGACCACCTACGGGCGCAAGCTGCGCGAGGCCAAGCTCGCCATCTCGCTGGAGAAGAAGTGGGACAAGGACGAGATCCTCAACGGCTACCTGAACGTCGCCCAGTTCGGGCCGTCCCAGTACGGCGTGGAGACGGCCTCGCAGCACTACTTCTCCAAGAGCGCGAAGGATCTCAACCCCGGCGAGGCCGCGATGCTGGCGGGCATCACCAACGGCCCCAACCAGTACGACCCGGTGGCCCACCCCGAGGCGGGGGAGAAAAGACGCAATGAGGTGCTGGGGGACATGCACCGCGAGGGCTACATCACCGATGAGGAGTACGAGCAGTACCGCACCCAGCCGGTCGAGGAGATGCTGAAGATCCAGGAGGTGCGGGCCGGCTGCGCCGACGCCGGCCGCAGCGGGTTCTTCTGCGACTACGTCACCCGCACCCTGCTGAACGACCCGGAGTTCGCCCCCACCTACGAGGAGCGCCGCAAGCTGCTCTACGGCGGCGGGCTCACCATCCGCACCACGCTGGATCCGGCCAAGCAGAAGGCCGCCGAGGACATCCTGCAGCGAAGGGTGCCGGCCGATGCCGGCCACGGCTTCGGCCACTCGATCGTGACGGTGGAGCCGGGCACCGGCAAGATCCTGGTGATGGCGCAGAACCGCACCTTCAATCCCCACCAGGAGATCGGCCCGGGTGAGACGGCCATCAACTACAACGTGCCCAACGCCCTGGGGGGCTCCAACGGCTTCCCCGTCGGCTCGACCTTCAAGCCCTTCGTGCTGCACGAGTGGATCAAGAGCGGCCGCAGCATCTACGACACCGTCTCCACCGGGCGGGAGGAGATGAAGGAGTTCCCCGCCACGTGCCTGGGCAGCGGAGCCTGGCGCGAGAACCCCGGGTACAACCCCGACAACGCAGTCTCGGTGAAGCTGCAGCCCATGGAGACGGTGCTGAACTCCACCAAGTTCTCCGTCAACACCAGCTACGCCAACATGGCCCGTCAGCTGGACCTGTGCGACATCGCCGAGACCGCCCGCTCCGTGGGCGCTGTGCCGGCCACGCACAACCCCTACGACCAGGCCACCTGGGATGCCCCGATCGAGGACATCTACAAGACGGAGCTCGCCCCCTCCGTGGTGGTGCTCGGTGAGCTGCGGATCTCCGCCCTGGACATGGCCGGGGCCTACGCCACCTACGCATCAGGCGGCACGTACTGCCGCCCCCAGGCGGTCACCGAGGTGATCGACCGCAACGGGGAGCCGATGCCCATCACCGGCGCCCAGTGCGAGCAGCGCATGGACAAGGAGGACGCCGACACCATGGCGTGGGTGCTCCAGCAGGACCTCGAGGACCCGCGCGCCACAGGCAAGGGCCGCACGATCCCCGGCCACCCCGCGGGCGGCAAGACCGGAACCTCCAATCAGCAGTTCCACACCTGGTACGTGGGCTTCACCCGCCAGATGTCCACCGCCGTGTGGTTCGGCCACCCGCAGGCCAACAAGCGCCCCGAGGGCTTCAACGTCGACGACACCTACCTGCGCCAAGGCAAGGTGTGGGGCAACACCGTCTCCCTGCCCACCTGGCAGGAGTACATGACGGCGGCCCACGAGGGCCTGCCCGCCGAGGCCTTCCCTCCGGCTCCGGCGCGGCCCACTCCCCCGGGCCCGGGCCAGGTGGGAGAGGTGACACCTGGCACCGTGCCCAACGTCGCGGGCATGTACCTCTCCCAGGCACAGACCGCGGTCGAGCAGGCGGGCTACCGCGTGGAGGTGCGTCGTGAGCCGTCGGACTCCGTGGGCCAGTGGTTCGTGATCGGCACTGACCCTGCCCCTGGCACCGCCCTGCCCGCGGGCAGCACCGTGACCATCCGCCAGTCGACCGGCCGGGAGGGCTGAGCGTGCGCGCAACGACGGTGGCGGCGACGCTGGGCGGGCTGGGTGCCGTGAGCGCTGCGGCCGCCCACGTCTGGGCCCGGCACATCGAGATCCACCGGTACACCCTGCGCGAGGTGGAGCTGGGCATTCTCCCGGCCGGGGCGCGCACGATCAGGCTGCTGCACATCAGCGACATCCACCTGATGCCGGATCAGGAGCGCAAACTGGCGTTCCTGCGGCACCTCGAGACCCTGCGCCCGCATCTGGTGATCGACACGGGCGACAACATCGCCTCGGCGGCCTCGGTGCCGGTGCTGGCCGAGGCCATCGAGCCGCTGCTGCGCCGCCCCGGGGCGTTCGTGATGGGCTCGAACGACATGTACGCGCCCTCCCCCAAGAACCCGCTGCGGTACTTCCTGCCCGATGCCCGCCCTGAGGGCTTCACCGAGCGTGAGGACGTGGAGCTGCCCACGGAGGAGCTGGCCGGGCGACTCTCCGCCTTCGGCTGGAAGGACCTCACCAACAGCCGTGGCCGGATCGAGCTGGGCGGTCTCGAGGTCCAGCTGGTGGGGGTCGACGATCCTCACCTCGAGCGCGACGAGATGCCTCCCCCGCAGGACGCTTCCCCGCCCGAGCACGGCCGGGTGCTGCGCCTGGGCGTGGCCCACGCCCCCTACCGTCGGGTGCTCGATGCCTTTGCCCGCGACGGCTCCGATCTGATCCTGGCCGGTCACACCCACGGCGGGCAGCTGCGCATCCCCGGCGTCGGCGCGCTGGTCACCAACTGCGACCTGCCGCGGTCGCAGGCGCGGGGACTGTCCACCTGGCGGGGGGTGCCGCTGAACGTGAGCGCAGGCATGGGCGCCAGCCCCTATTCGAACTACCGCTTCGCCACCCCTCCGGAGGCGAGCTTGATCACGTTGCGGGCCCCGCGCGCTGAATCGCCTGACCAGCGGTAGGAAACGCCTGTTAGAGTTGCTCCTCGGTGACGCGCTCATCGCGTCGACCTGACAGCTCCTCCCCTTCGAGCAGGAGCCGAACTGGTCGACCGCAGCAGAGCGGGGAGCTCTCGGGGTGTGGCGCAGCTTGGTAGCGCGCTTCGTTCGGGACGAAGAGGTCGCAGGTTCAAATCCTGTCACCCCGACCGGTCGACGGCTCCGGTGCAGATCTGCACCGGAGCCGTTCTCGTTCTTTCGCGGCACCGACCATCCAGCGGCACCCACCATCCAGCGGCATCCACCATCCAGGGATGGAGCTCACCAGGATCGCCGCCGCATGCCTGGTCGTGACCGCAGCATCAAGCCACCTCGCTGCCGGGCCCGCGCCCCACCGAATGACATCGCTGTAACTAGCACAGCAATGTCCGATTCGCGAGCGCGACACGTCGAAAACTTGTGCAAACGAGCAAAACTTTGACAAAGAGCCAGGCCTGTGCATGCAAACTGCCCTGTTCAGGCCGCTGACCTGCACTTACATTGGTGCCGGTGCCGCTCGTACCTGGGGCACTGACCGGGGCGCCGCCAACCCGTCACCGGCTCGGTCGCTTCCTCCACTTCCCTGGGTGACGGGCACCTGTCCCGCAGCGCATGCCGTCGCGGGTCGCGTGTGGCGACGGAGAAAGAGATATCCGGACATGATCCGTACCGTCCCCCGCGGCACGCACCGGGCTCCCGGTGCCGCCGTGATCGACTACCGGGGCCTCGCCGCTCCTGTCGGGCGTGGTGTGGGAGGTGCCGCCCTGCTGGGTGCGGCCCCCGCCACCGCCGCTCTGCAGGGAGCCGAATCGGCTCGCGCACAGGCCCCCGCCCCGGCCGCGCTCGGAAGCATCAACGGTGCTGCCGCAGCCGCTCCGGTCACCCTCCCCGCCGTGGCCCCGCGGCCCCGACCAGTTCGCCGGCGTCAAGCTGCGTACTGGCTCCCGTGGCGCAGCGGTGGAGCATCTGCAGACCCTGCTCAATCAGCGCGGTGCGTCGATCGCGGTCGACGGCGTCTTCGGACGCAACACCGCCAGTGCTGTGCGCGCCCTGCAGTCCGCTGCCGGGATCGGCGTGGACGCCGTGGGGGGCCCGAAGACCTGGGACGCCCTGGCGGGCAACATCCAGATCTCCTCGAGCGCTCCTGCCCCGGCCGCCTCGGCGGCCTCCTCGCAGCCGAAGCTGCGTCAGGGCAGCCGCGGCGATGCCGTTCGCACCCTCCAGTCCCAGCTCAACGAGCGCGGTGCGTCGATCGCGGTCGACGGCATCTTCGGCAGGGGCACCGCGGCTGCGGTGCGCGCACTGCAGTCCGCTGCCGGCATCGGCGTGGACGCCGTGGTCGGCCCGAAGACCTGGAACGCCCTGTACTCGAACGTGCGTATCAGTGACGCCCCGCCCTCGCGCGACTCCGGGCGTGCTCCGGTCGCCTCGGTGGGCTCGTTCAACGGTCAGGCGATCGTTAATGCGGCCCGGGCCCAGAAGGGCGTGCGCTACACGTGGGGCGGCTCCTCCCCGGCCACCGGGATGGACTGCTCGGGGCTGGTGTACCACGCCTACAACCAGGCCGGCATCAACCTGCCTCGCAAGACCGCCAAGGGCTACACCTTCGGCGGCCGGATCATCTCCCAGGCCGAGGCCCAGCCCGGTGACCTGGTGGCCTTCACCAGCAACAACTACGGTCACATCGGGATCTATGCCGGCAACGGCCGGGTCATCGATGCCTCCAGCTCGCGCGGGCGGGTCATGGAGCGCATGATCTGGAACGCCCCGCACGTGTTCGTCACCTACCGCTGAGCTGAGGCGACGACACCTGAGCACGGCGGCCTGCTCGACGCATGAGCGTCATGGGAAGGAGCAGGGCGACGTGCAGGAGCCCGGTCGGGACACCCCGGCCGGGCTCCTTCATGCCCGGTCACGGCCTCGGTGAGACATCGGAGGTCTTCCCCGCGCCCTGATGTGACGTGGCAGACTTGGGGGATCCACGACCCGCGTCACCCCTCAGGAGAGACCATGCCCGACCCGCTCGCCCTCGTCCCGCTCCCGCAGTCCGTCATCTACTCCCACGGGGTCTGGGAGACGACGGATCCCTGGGCGGGGCTCTCGATCGGCATCAACGAGGACCTGCCTCGCACCGAGTACTCGCTGTCCATCTCCCCCAAGGGTGCGAACCTCTCCGCCGGCAGCGAGGCCGCCCTGGCCGATGGCCGCAACACCTTCGCGCAGATCGTCACCGGCAGCGGCGGCTCCATCCCCTGCGTGACCATCGTGGACCGCCCCAAGCACGCCTGGCGCGGCATGCACCTCGACGTCTCCCGCCATTTCTTCACGGTGCAGGAGGTGGAGACGATGATCGATGCGATGGCCCTGCACCGCCTGAACGTGCTGCACCTGCACCTGACCGACGACCAGGGCTGGCGCATCGAGATCAAGGGATACCCGAAGCTGACCGAGGTGGGCGCCTGGCGCGATCAGAGCCTGGTGGGCCACATGGGCGCCGACGAGGCCGACTGGCAGTACGACGGGGTGCGCCACGGCGGCTTCTACACCCAGGACGACCTGCGCGGCCTGGTGGACTACGCCAGCAAGCGCGGGGTGATGATCGTGCCCGAGGTGGACCTGCCCGGCCACATGCAGGCCGCTGTCGCCGCCTACCCGGAGCTGGGCAACAACCCTGCCCAGCAGATCGGGGTGCGCGAGGTGTGGGGCATCTCCGATCACGTGCTCGGCGTCTCGGACCAGGTGTTCGAGTTCCTGCGCGACGTGCTCACCCAGGTGGCCGACATCTTCCCGGCCCCCTTCTTCCACATCGGCGGGGACGAGTGCCCGACCGTGGAGTGGGAGCGATCCACCGAGGCCCGCACCCGCATGACCGAATGGGGCTACACGCGGGTCTCGGAGATCCAGGGGCGCTTCACCCAGTTCGCGTACGACGTGCTCACCGCGAAGGGCAAGCGCGTGATCGGCTGGGACGAGGTGCTGGAGACCCATCTGCCCGATGACATGGTGATCATGAACTGGCGCCACGGCAACGGGGTGAAGACCTCCACCGAACGCGGCTTCCAGACGGTCATCGCCAACAACGAGCATCTGTACTTCGACCACTACCAGGCCAGGAGCGAGGCAGAGCCCCTGGCGATCGGCGGGCACACCACCGTCAAGGACGTCTACACCGCCGCCTTCTCCCCCCAGAAGCTCAGTGCGGACGAGGAGAAGCTCGTGATCGGCCTGCAGGGCCAGCTGTGGACGGAGTACATCCCCACCCTGGAGCACCTGCAGTACATGGCCTTCCCCCGGATGTGCGCCGTCGCCGAGCGTGCCTGGGGCTCCCCCGAGCAGAGCTGGGAGGAGTTCGAGGAGCGGCTGCGAGGCCACCTTCCCCGACTGGACGCCTTCGGCATCCGGTACCGCCCCCTGGACTGACATGCCGCCCGAGCGTGAGGTCCATCCCTACGGGCGGTCTGCCGACGAGGTCCGCCGTCGTTCGCTGAGGACGCGGCGGACCCGTCGGCTGCGCATCACCCAGCTGATCGTCTTCTCGCTGCTGCTGGTGACGCTGGTGGCCATCGGTGCCTACGCCCTGCGCGAGCTGCGGGAGCCGCCGGCGGAGCCCGGGATGATCGCCCCGAAGACCCTGCGGTACGCGGGCGCGGAGCTGGTGTGCCCGGGCGCCGATGCAGTCCCCCTCTCCCCGACCGAGGTGCAGGTGACGGTGCTCAACGGCACCGGGCGCAGCGGCTTCGCGGGATCGATCACCGCGGATCTGGCTGAACGGGGGTACGCGACCGGGGATCCCGGCAACACCAGTCAGGCCAGCGGGCCGGCCGTCATCGTCCACGGGCCCGAGGGATACCTGGCCGCCCAGTCGCTGCTGGCGCAGGTGCCCGGGGCGCAGCTGCGCATGGACCAGCGGGAGGGAACCGGAGTGGACCTGCTGCTGGGCGACGGCTTCCCGGGGCTCGCGGCCCCGGAGGCGGCGCAGCAGGCGCTCGAACAGCCGGTGCAGCCACCCGAGGGCTGCTGAGTCCGGCGGTGCGCTGACTCCCGTTCGATCCGCCGACGGCTGGGGCCTGCATCCCGATCAGTCCTCCCAGAGGCGGCGGTCCTGCTCCATGCGGACCCCGATCCACATCGCCACCAGCCCGGCGAACAGCAGCAGCAGGACGACCGTCCCGAACACGATGGACGTGTCGCGGGAACCGGGCAGCAGCCCCGCCAGCAGGCTGTTGATGCCGCTGGGGTCGGTGCGGGGCTGCCCGCTCGCGGCGACGGCCGGATCCACGTCGATGGTCAGGGATGCCTGGGTGGGGATCCCGGTGCTGTCCCACACGATGTAGATGATCGGGGAGGTGCGCCCCACGAACCCGTCCTGCGGGGTGAAGGTGATGGAGCCGTTCCGCGCCACGGTGAACTCCCCTTCCGAGGGGATCACCAGACGCTCCCCGGTGGCGTCCCACAGCTCCCCCAGGTTCGTGGCGGACATGGAGCGGATCTGCACGGACTCCGGCCGCAGGGGCTGGGAGCCGCTGCCTGCGGTGTCGTTGGCCAGCACGTCCACCGTGATCGGCACGCCGGGCGCGGTGCGCTCCTCGTCATCGCGCGCCGTGGCGATCACCGGTGCGACCACCGCGGTCAGGGCCGCCTCCACCGGGTTGTCGGCGTACACGCCCTGCCCGACGATGCCGACCGGGGTGGACTCCCCCCGGAATGCGGCATCCGGCGTCATGGTGATCGTGCGCGCGTCCTCCTCGATCCTCCAGGTGCCCTCCCCCGGCTGGCGCAGCGTCAGCCCGTCGTTGGAGACGATCGCCTCGGCCGAGAGCGGCTCGGGATCGAAGCGGATCGAATCGGCGCGCACGTCCCTGACCCCCACCGTGAGGTCGAAGACCAGCGGCTCACCCGGCGGGGCCGACTGGGTGCGGTCCACCAGGATCGGATAGGCGGTGCTGAGCAGGGCGGGCGCGGCCTGCGCGCCCTCGCCATCGCCGCCCCGGATGCCCATCGGTGCCGCCTGGTCCACCAGCTCGCTCTCCGGGGAGAAGCGCACGGTGGCAGCATCGCGGTCCAGGGTCCAGGTGCCCTGCCCGGGCACCACCACCTCGGTCTCCGAGACAGCCTCGGCGTCATCACCGGGGGGCGGGTCCAGGACCAGGGTGGCGGGATCCACGAACTGCTGGGCCTCGCCCACCGAGTAGACGATGTCCTGGCCGAAGGGCGCCGAATGGTAGAGATCGGAGATCACGGGCACCGTGATCTCGACGCGACCGGTGGCCACCGGCCCGCCCTCCTCGTCGACCACCAGGTAGCGCACCGGATCGGGCTGCCGCCCCAGGCGCACCCCCAGGGGCTCGTAGGTGAGGGTCTCCCCGGACTCGGAGGTCAGCCATCGCCCCTGCTCCGGGATCATCAGACGGCTGCCGTCCCTCGTGGTGGCTGATCCGGGCGGGAGGCCGTCGAGCTGGAGCCGCGTGGCACCGCCCTCGGGGACCTCGTGGCCCAGGGCGACCTCGACCGGCTGCCCCGCCGAGCCGCGCCCCTCGTCGTCGACGGACTCCAGCAGGGCCGGCGTGAGCTGCGCGGGCTCGGAGCGGTGCCCGTGGATGCTCTCGATGGTCAGCGTCACGGGCTGCTCGGCGCCCGTCACACCGGAGTCCGGCGTGAACACCAGGTCACCGCCCACGAGCCCCCACGTGCCCTCGCCGGCCACGGTCAACGTGCGCGCGTCCTCCCCCAGGGACATCCGGGACGTCTGGGCTGCGGGGAGGTCGGTGGGGATGCCGAGCCGGGCCGTCCCGAGATCCAACTCGTCCTGCTGCTGATCCTCCAGCAGCGCGATCAGGGGCATGGCCGTGGCGGCGCCGGGCGCGATGCTGACGGTGCTGGTCTCCAGCGGCAGCTCGAAGGGCCCGCTCTCCCCGATGGCCGAGGCCGGAGCCGCGGGGCCGACCAGCAGCACGGCGCTCATCAGCAGCGTCGCGGCCCGCAGGGACAGGGCGCGACGGCCACCGGACGGCCTGGGCTCGAGCACCCGGCCAGCGTAGCAAGCAGCGCCTCGGGCCCTCCTGCTGCAGCGCACGCCATACAGTGGTCACATGGACGAGCACCGCTCCCCCGCACCTGAGCACTCCCTCGATCTCACCGACCTGCCCCCTCTCGGCGAGCTGCTGCCCTTCCTTGCCGAGCACCTGGCCGCCTGGATGCACTCCCAGCGCTGGTACGCCCACAAGGGGACCGGGGTGCCGACGGTCCGGCTGCTGGGGTGGGCACCCCTGCACGTGGCCGGTGACCATGTGGTGGTGGCCACCGTGATCGGCGCCGGGACCGAGACCGGCAGCGAGGCCCTGTACCAGGTGCCCGTCGTGCTGCGTCGTCCCGGCCAGGGGGCCACCGGCGAGGAAGGGGCGCAGATCGGTGTGCTGGCCGTGCCGGGCGGGCCGCTGCGAGCGGATGACGCCACCCGTGATCCCGACGGTCGCGCCGCCATGCTGCGCATGCTGGCGGCCGGCGCTGACGCAGCGGGACCGGATCTGCGGCTGAGCTCGCGCACCGTGGCCGGTGGCCCGTCGCAGGCCGATGGGGCGGCTGCGCCCGCGCAGGACGACGGAGCGCGCGGCTTGCCCGTCGGACCGGGTGCCTCCTCCCGCCTGCTGTCCGGGGAGCAGTCCAACACCTCGATGATCTTCGAGGCCGAGGGGGCGCGACCGGTGATCGTGAAGCTGTTCCGGGTGCTGCAGGACGGCGAGAACCCTGATGTGGTGCTGCAGGGGGCGCTCACCGATGCCGGCTCCACGCGGGTGCCGCCGGTGGTCGGCGAGACGCACCTGGCCCTGGGCGAGCTGCGGGCGCACGCACTGTTCGCACAGGAGTTCCTGCCGGGCGTGGAGGACGCCTGGCGCACGGCCCTGCGGCAGGCCGTGGCCGGGGAGGACTTCTCCGCTGCGGCCCGCAGGCTGGGCACCGCTCTCGCGGAGGTGCACCGGGACCTGGCCGCCGCGCTCGGCACCGTCCGTACCGATCGGGACGTCGCCGCCGCGATGGTGCAGCAGATGCGGGAGCGGCTGGACGAGGTGGCTTTGCAGGTGGCGGAGGTCGATGAGCACCGTGCTGCTCTCGAGTCCCTCCAGCGAGCGGCGCTGGATGCCTCCTGGCCTGCGATGCAGCGCATCCACGGCGATCTGCACCTGGGCCAGGTGCTGGCCGCGCCGGGACGGGGCTGGGTGCTGTTGGACTTCGAGGGCGAGCCGCTGCGGCCGTTGGCCCAGCGCTCCCGCCCGGACTCCCCGCTGCGGGACGTGGCAGGGATGCTGCGCAGCCTGGACTACGCGGCCGGTGCCGTGGCGCTCGAGCACGACAGGGACGTCACCGACTGGTCGAGCAGGGCCCGGGAGGCGTTCCTGGCCGGGTACACGCAGGGGGCGGGGATCCGCGCGGAGGACGCGTCGCTGCGGGTGCTGCTGGCGGCGTTCGAGGCCGACAAGGCGGTGTACGAGGCGCTGTACGAGGCGCGCAACCGCCCGGACTGGCTGCCGATCCCGCTGGGCGCCCTGGAGCGGATCAGTGCAGCGGCTGCGGCGGCGGGGTCAGCGGGCTGATCGGCGAGGCGGGGCTGGTGGTCCACAGCGGCCGCAGGGAGCCCGGCAGGAAGGGCATGCTGATCGCCCGCACGGCCACTCGCACCCCGATCACCACCTCCAGGCGCACCCCGTCGGGGTCCCGCCACACGACGGTGCGCACGCCGCTGTCCTCGCGGTCGTCCTGACGCGTCAGGCGCAGAGGTGCCACGGCGGAGTCCACGGCGTCCAGGAGGCGCTGCGATCCGCACTCGCTCAGGTCCGGGGAGCGACCTGCGATCAGCAGGGCGCTGACGTGGCACATCGTCTCCAGGCCGTTCCATGCCTCCCCCGAGGGGCGGTCGCGCTGGGGGCGATGGTCCTCGAACGTGCCGAGGCCGGGCTGCTCGTGCAGCAGGGCCTGGGTGGCCGCGGTGAGCAGCTCATGGATGTGGAGATGGGTCTCGTCCTGGGAGGCGATGGCATCGGGCGTCTTCGCCGGCAGAGCTGACATCCGTGTGCCCCTCCCCACGTGTGTCCCGGTCCGTCGATGCTTCCCCGTCCGGCCCGTCGGGCGCGCGCGAAACGGTTGGCGTCCAGGGTAGGCCCGCGGCCGCGATCTGCCGATGGGGAGAACTCCCCATCGGCGACCGCGGACCGCTCACGCGGGGACCGGCACGAACTCGATCGGGGCGACGGAGGAGTAGCGGTCCTGCCGGATCGAGACCACGCCGACCCCCCCGATGAACGGGGCCAGGGCCTGCGGGTTCTTGCCGGGATTGGCGAGCACCACCTGGAATCCGAAGTGACGGAAGGACTCCATCGCGGCGGTGATGAACTTCCCGGCGCCCTTGGAGAAGGCCTCGTCGATGATGATCGGGGCGTAGCGGGGCACGTCCTGCCCGGTACCGGCCAACTGGTAGCGCAGCGCTGCTGCGAGGCAGAAGGTGGCCAGGCGCTCGTTCTGGCCGCCGGAGAGCGGGCCGCCGGACTCGTGGGCGTGGACCACGGTGCCGGCGGCGTCGACCTCCTCGGCGTGGAAGTGGACGTGGCGGCGAACGTCGAGGATCGCGCGGGAGACCTGGTCGTCCTTGGTGCGGGCCGCGGAGATCAGGTCCATCAGGTGGCGCAGGGACAGGAACCGCTGCTCGGCCAGCTCCCGGTCGCGGCTGATGTCGTTCTGGGTGGTGTCCACGACCGCGTCCTCGAGAGCGCGCTTGAACTCGTCCAGCGCCGCCAGGTGCACGGGCCGCATGGACAGCTGCAGGTAGCGCCCCGCGTGGAACTCCACCTGGGCCAGCAGCGCGTTGATGCGCTGCAGCCGCTTGCGAATCTCGGCCGGCTCGCGGGCGATGGCGGTGGCCAGTGCCTGGACGTCGCCGAGGGTGTTGCCGGTGAAGAACTCGAAGAAGCGGTCCTCCACCTCGGGCAGCTTCTCCTCCTCGATGCGCTGCAGGATGGCCAGGAAGTCGTCGGCCGCCTCGAGGCTGGTGTCGGTGTCCCCGGCCTGGGCGGGCCAGCGGCGGGCGAACTCCCGCATGGCCGTGCGCATGTCCTCCTCGGCGCGGGAGGTGCGGCGGGTGAGGTCCATCAGCTCCGCGTCCAGGGTGGCCGAGGCGTCCTTGGTGACCTGGTCGATGGTGGCCAGCACCAGGGTGGGGGCGATCGCGGTGAAGCGCTCGGCGAGCTCCGCCTCCACCTCGGGGGTGAGGGTGCGCTCGGCGAGGCGGGAGCGGGCCTGGGTGAGGCGCTCGGCGGCGCGCTCGGCCTGCTCGCCGAGCTTGCCCGCGGTGCGCACCACGTCGAGCAGCTCCTCGTCGGCATCGGCGATGGCCTGCTCCACGTCGTCGATCTGCCGCGCCAGCTCGGTCAGCGCCGCGGAGCCGTCCTCGGCGGCGCGCACCATGTCGCGCAGGTTGGCGATGCGCCGGGCCACCGAGGCGGCATCGATGTCGTCCCAGGTGACGCCGCTGATGGCCTGGAGTGCGTAGAGGTGCTCGCGGCGGCGACGGCGCGCGGTCTCCACATCGGCGCGGCGGGCCTGGGCCTCGAACAGGGCCTGCTCGGCGCGGGTGCGCTCGGCCTCGAACACGGCGCGCTTGGCACGGTTGTCGAAGCCCAGCACCCATTGGGAGCGGTCGTTGATCTGCCGGTCGGCGTTCTTCTCGTGGCGGGTGGCGGAGTGCTTGATCTGCCCGGAGCGCAGCACCGCGCGAGAGAGGCGGGTGAACTCCTCGAGGGTCTCCGCGCAGGTGTAGTCCATGCGCGAGGCGATCTCGTGGCTGAGCCACACGTGGAACTCCCCGTCCTTGACGTCGAGCTTGGCGGCCAGGGAGCGCTCGTCGATGTTCTTGGCGGGCCGGCGCAGGTCGGTGTTGACGCGGTTGTAGGAGATGCGGCGGCGCAGCTTGGTGCGGTCGATGACCGCGGCCACGTCCCGGTATGCGCGCTCGGGCACCAGGATGGAGCGGGCAAGGCCCCTCAGGGCCTGTTCGGCGGCGGCGGTCCACTCCTCCTCACCGGCGCGCACCTGCAGCAGTTCGGCCGCGAAGGGCAGCTCGGTGGGGGCGATTCCCACCTCGGCGGCGATGTGGTCGCGCAGCGCCACGTCCTCGGAGTACAGGTTGGAGGCGCGAGCGGTGAGGGACTTCAGCTCCTGGCGGGTGTTCTCGAGGGTCGTCGCGAGGTCGCGCACCGCGGCCTCGGCGTCCCAGCGGGCGGCATCGGAGTCCTTCTCCTCGGCCTCGAGCTGCTCGCGGCGGGCGGTGACCTCCCGCTGGAGGGAGAGGAACACGTCCTCGCTGACGGGGGTGCCCAGCTCCACGGTGGCCAGCTGGGCGGCGAACTCGGTGCCGCGCTCGCGGCGCCGTTCCCGCTCCACCTCCAGACCGGCGATCTGCTGCTTCCAGTCGTCGATCTCGCCGCCTCCGGCCCGCTTGCGCTGCTCCTTGAGCTGGGCGAGGTCGGCGCGGGCCTCGGCGACGTCCTGGGTGAGGCGGCGCTGCTGGGCGCCGAGCCGGTCGCGCTCGAGCTGGAGGCGCTGCTCCTCATCCCCCAGCAGGCGCACCAGGTGCTGGGCGGCGTACACGTCGATGTCGGAGCGGCGGTCCACCAGTTCGCCGCCGCGGGTGCGCATGGCGGTCCATGCCTCGTGGTTCTCCCGCAGCCCCCGCAGCAGGTCGCGCTGCTCACGGGCGGTCACCAGCGCCTCGTACACCTCGGAGAGGTTGTGGAAGTTCGCCAGCGCCTGATCGGCCAGCTCGAAGGTGCGGGGGGCATCCAACATGTAGTCGCGCAGCAGGGCGTTGACGTCACCGAGCTCCTTGGCGGACTGGATCTTGTGCAGCAGCCCCAGGGCCTTCTCGTCGGGGATGCCCAGCAGCTGGCAGAACGCGGCGCGGTACTCGCGGAACTGGCGGAAGGTCTCGGTGCCCGGGTGGGCTGCCTCCAGGGACTTGCCCTCGATCTGGGTGGAGACGAACTGGCGCAGGTCGCTCACGTCCAGGGGCGTGCGGGCGATGACGTACAGGCTCTTGACGTCCGAGTCGGAGGTGTGCCCGGCGTGCAGCAGCAGCAGGCGGGACAGCTGCACGGTGCCGCCCTGGCCGTCGGAGTAGCGCAGCGTGATCACGGACAGGGTGGTCTTCTCGCGCAGCACCTCCTGGCTGAACTCACCGGTGGCCTGGTCGTAGTGCATGGCCCATGCGCCGCGCACGTAGCTGGCCACCGTGCGGCGGTACTTGGAGCGGGCCGGGCCCGCATCGGAGGCGGCGGCGTTGAACTGCAGGGTGCGCGGCGGCGTGAGCAGGGCGCTGATGGCGTCCAGGAGCGTGGACTTGCCGGTGCCGGGGCCACCGGTGAGGAAGAAGCCCTTGGGGGAGATCGCCAGGTCGTGGGTGCCGTGGAAGGTGCCCCAGTTGGAGACCTGGACGTGGGTGAGGCGCCACTGGCCGGGGTGCGGGTGCTCGGGGTCGCGCACGATGGCGTCGGCAGGGGCGTCCTGGCCTGCGCTCACGCCGGGCAGGTCGAGGGTCTCAGCGGTGGATTCCACCCCGGTAGGCTACCGGGCCGGCGGTTGTGAGGTCGGCCCGCGATCATCAAGACCAGTGGACGAACCCTCAGGCAAACCGGGAAGAACAGACTCCTATCCCCAATCCGCGGTTGTTGGTCGCGCTGCCCTGATGAGTCGCTTACGGTCGTGGCCATGAGCAAGCCCCCACAGATGAGCGCTCGCGCGCGCCTGCATCGCCATCGGAAGTCCCTCGCCTTCGGAACGCTCCTGATCGGGTTCGTCCTTCTGATCGGCGTGGCAGGGTGGTTCCTGATGCGTGCGGGCGGAGAGACCGACGCGGCAACCCAACTGGCAGGAGCACTGTTCCTGATGGTGTTCGCCGGCGGATCCCTGGGCGTCGTCGGGTTCGTGCTCCTCACAGTGGGGCTGCTGGGCGAGCGCAAGGCGAACAAGGTGAACCGCGTCGACTGGGCTCTCGCCGAAAGACTGGCGAACCACTGCGAAGCACTTCTGCAGGAACCTCCGCACATCGCCTACGTCGCGGAGAACGTCCAGGAGTTCACCCCGCACCGCCTGATCGAAGTCGAGAGACACTTCGACGAGCGCACCGCGGGTGACGCGAGGGGGGCGGCCATGCACCAGTTCTCCATGTTCGGATCGGCGGTGTCCGTGAGCCAGGCTGCGGGGAAGAAATCTGCGCTGACCGTCGGCGGATTCTCCGGAGCAGTCCGCGGACTATCGGATCTGCATCTCACGCTCGCTGCGACAACACGCCGTGACCTCATGGGGGATGCCCTGTTCGCGCTCTTCGAGACACGGGGCAGCGGAGGTCAACCGGATACGCTCCGCGTCACCGCGCTCTCGAACGGCGCGGTTCGCGATTGGATGCAGACTCTGGTCCATCAAACAGCGAACACATTCGGCATGGACACACACACCGGTGTGACCATCTCAGCCTATGCGGATCGGATCGCTGCACACTTCGCTCCGTCGGACGTCTCATATCTTTCCGACCGCTTGCATCTGATCGCCTCCCAGACCGCACGAGGAGATCAAACGACACCGCTCGTGATCCGTGGTATCCCTTCGGGCCGCGGTGCGATCGTCGCGACGAGCGCGCAGATCGATGGCCCGGATCAGGAAAGTCTTCGCGTGTTCCCGACGCGCTTCCCGGCGCTATGGGGCAACCGAGTGGGGACAGCCATCGCCGGAGACGGTCCCCGGGCCGAACTGTCCGCTTGAAACCTGAGCGCGACACACTCCGCAGCCTTTTGCCAGCAGCCCTTCGACTGGTCACATCTCCGGGCGGCCCTGACGCCAGTACCCCATGAAGGAGACCTGCCGCCGGTCGATGCCCAGTTCGGAGACCAGGTGGCGCCGCAGGCCCTTGATCACGCCGGCCTCCCCTGCCAGCCAGGCGTAGAAGGAGCCCTGACCCACGGTGGTCTCCCACAGGATGGTGGCATCGATGTCCACGTCCTCCAGCTCGGGATTCGCGGGATCCCCTCCCCCGCCCTGCTCGCGGAAGGCCTGCGCGTTCTCACACATGAGCCGACGCACCGCGGCATCCAGCAGCTCCCCGTGCGGGGCATCGCCGCGGACCAGCCAGGTGACCTGCACCCCGGAGCGGGTGAGCACCTGCTGCTGGTCGGACTCATGGCCCACCTCGATCACGGCGTGCCCGCTCATGGAGGGCGGCAGAGCCTCCAGGATGGAGCAGATCGCGGGCGCGGCGGTCTCGTCGCCGGCCAGCAGCAGGGTGCGGGCCGTGCCGGGGCGGAACTCGATTCCTCCGTACTCCGCATCGACCAGGTGCCGGTTCGGTCCCAGCACGTCGATCCGGTCGCCGACGGCGGCCTGCTGCGCCCAGCGTGCGGCGACCCCACGCCCGGGCCGCTGCTCCGGTTCGAGGTGGAGCACCATGTCCACGTCGAGCTCGGGGTGCTCGGTGAGGTTGCCGGGGTGGCCGGCGCCGCGCTGCTCGCGCACGGTGTAGGTGCGCAGCCATCCGCGGTCCTCGGGGTCGATCTGCAGCCACGTCCGGTACCAGTCGGTGGCCTGTGCAGGGTCCAGCTGCCCGCCGGGGCGGATCGAGGCGAAATGATCGGCCGACGGCCGGGGGCCGGGCACGATCAGCTTGATCCGCAGGTCCAGGGGGTGGCCGCCGGTGCCGAAGTGGATCAGTTCGGGTGAGGCGAAGGTGATCCGCACCAGGTTCTCGCCGAGAGGGCGCACTGCGGCGACGGTGAGGTCGAAGGCCAGCTGGGGGCTGTGCTCCAGCGCGGGCACCGTCACGGGTGAGGGGGCGGCAGTCTCGATGGTGGTCATGGCGTCCTCCGGTTCGGGGTCGACGAGGGGGTCAGGGGCATCGGTGGGAGCGGCCTGGGGCGGGCGGTGCGCGTCGGCTCCGCTTTCCTGTCCGGGCCGGGACTCGCCCAGTTCAGGCCGGGGGTCGAGCCCCAGGGGCAGCACCATCGGGGTGCCGGTGACGGGGTCGGGCAGCACCCGGGAGTCCAGGGCGAACACCTCGTGCACCATCTGCTCGGTGATCACGCGATCCGGGGTGCCCTGGGAGTGGATCTCGCCGCGGCGCACGGCCACCAGGTGATCGGCGTAGCGGGCGGCGAGGTTGAGATCGTGCAGCACGATGCCCACGGTGGTGCCGCGCTGCCGGTTGAGATCGCGGACGACGTCCAGCACCTCCAGCTGATGGGTGACGTCCAGGAAGGTGGTGGGCTCGTCCAGCAGCAGCACCTCGGTCTGCTGGGCCAGCGCCATCGCGATCCACACCCGTTGGCGCTGGCCACCGGAGAGCTCCTCGACCAGCCGGTCCTGCAGCTCATCGGTGCGGGTGGCGGCGAGCGCCTCGGTCACGGCCTGCTCGTCCTCAGCGGTCCATTGCTGGAACAGGCCCTGGTGCGGGAACCGGCCACGGGCCACCAGGTCCCGCACGCTCACCCCGTCGGGCGCGATGGGGCTCTGAGGCAGCAGGCCCAGTCGACGGGCCAGCTCCTTGCCGCGCAGCGCACGGAGGTCCTCACCGTCCAGGAGCACGGTGCCGGATCGGGGTGGGAGCAGGCGCGAGAGTCCCCGGAGCAGGGTCGACTTCCCCGAGCCGTTGGCCCCCACGATGATCGTGATGCGTCCTTCGGGCAGTGTCAGGTCCAGGTCGCGCACCACGTCACGGCGTTCGTAGCCCAGGTGCAGGCTGCGCGCTTCGATCAGGGCCATGGCGGGAGTGTCACCTCTCGTCTCGGGAGCCGGGGGTGCGGGTGAGCATCCACAGCAGGAACGGGGCACCCAGTGCGCCGGTGATCACACCGGCCGGCAGTGCGGTGCTGGGAACGGCGTTCTGACCGACGACGTCGGCGAGCAGCACGATCGCGGCCCCCATCGCGGCGGCCAGGGGGAAGCTGGGGCGGCCCAGCAGCATCCGCGCGAGGGGGCCCGCGAGGAATGCGACGAAGGACAGCGGCCCGGTGACGGCGACGGTGAGGGCCGACAGGGTGACGCCCACCAGGATCAGGCCGATGCGGGTGCGGGGCACCGACAGGCCGAGGCCGGTGGCCATGTCGTCGCCCAGCTGCAGGATCCGCAGCCGTGTCACCAGCACCATCAGCACCGGGACCAGGACCGCGAGGGCGAGGGCGAGCACGCGGGCGCGCTCCCAGGTGGAGGTGCTGAGCGAGCCGATCATCCAGTGCATCACGTCGCCGGCGGAGCGGGTACTGATGCGGGTGAGCAGGTAGCTGATCAGGGAATTGAGCGCTGCACCCACGCCGATGCCGACCAGCACGAAGCGGTTGTCCACAGCGCCGGCGGCTCCGGCGCGACCAGCTCCGGCGACCAGCAGGATCAGCACGGCCGTCCCCAGGCCGCCCAGCAGGGCGCTCCAGAACAGGGCGGCGCCGGTGGCTCCGAACACGGTCATCGCCACCACCGTCCCGGCGGAGGCCCCCAGGGTCACGCCGATCACGTCGGGGCTGGCCAGGGGATTGCGCAGCAGGGTCTGGAAGATGGTGCCGGACAGCCCGAAGGCGATCCCCGCCAGCACCGCGACCACGGCGGCGGGCAGGCGTGAGTCCATCACGATGAAGGAGATGCCGGGGACCTGCTCGCCGCTCAGCACGGCGAGGGCCTGGCCGGCGGTTACCACGGGGGTGCCCAGCAGAACCCGGGCCGCCATCGCGACCAGCACCAGGAGGGTGATCGCGCACAGGGTCCCGGCAGCGCGCCGACGGTCCCGACCGGGGCCGCGCGTGGGCGTGGCACGGCGGGCGGACGGGGCCCGGACAGGACCGGCGGCAGAAGACGGGGCACGGACGGGGCCGGCGGCAGGTCGCGTCACAGCCCCACCTGCCTGCGGGTGCGGATCAGCGCGATGAACACGGGCACGCCGATCAGGGCGGTCATCACGCCCACCTGGACCTCCGCCGGTGGCGCGATCACCCGTCCCACCACATCGGCCACCAGGATCAGCACCGGTCCCATCAGCAGTGCGACCGGCATGATCCGCCGGTAGTCCCCGCCGACGACCAGACGGGCGGCATGCGGCACCACCAGGCCCAGGAACCCGACCGGGCCGGCGAGCGCGACCGCCGCCCCGCACAGCAGCACGATCGCCGCTCCCAGCACTACGCGGGAGCGCGCGACATGGACCCCCAGGCCGACGGCGGCATCGTCCCCGAGCGCGAGGGCGTTGAGGGTCCCGGTGGCCAGCAGCACGATCACCACGCCCAGCGCCATGAACACGCCGACCGTGGCGATGTCGCCGAGACCGCGGGCGCCCAGGGTGCCCACCTGCCAGAACCGGAGACGATCCAGGGACTCCTGGTCCAGCAGGACCAGGGCATTGACCAGGGATCCCAGACCGGCGGTGAGAGCGGCGCCCGCCAGGGCGAGCTTGACGGGGGTGGCGCCGTCGCGTCCCAGGGACGCGACGGCGTACACCAGCGCCGTGCCGATCGCGGCGCCCACGAAAGCGAAGGCCATGAACTCCACGACCCTGGAGATGGACAGCGCGTAGATGCCCACGACCACGGCCGCGGCCGCGCCCGCGTTCAGGCCCAGGATCCCGGGATCCGCCAGCGGGTTGCGAGTCATCCCCTGCATCGCGGCACCTGCTGCGGCCAGGGAGGCCCCGACGGCGATGCCGGCCAGGGTGCGGTCCACACGGGCGCGCACCACCACGTGGTCGGTGACGGCGGGGTCGAAGGCGGTCAGGGCCTGCCAGGCCGCGGAGGGATCCACGCTGCGGGCGCCGACCAGCACGGACAGTGCGGCCGCGGCCAGCACGGCGAGCACTCCGCCGGTGACCGCGAGCAGCGGCGTACGGCGCATCTCAGCCCTGGGCGGCCTGGACGGCGTCCAGCACCGAGGGCACGACGTTCTGGATCGCCCACGGCAGGCTGAGCGCGCTCGCGGCGGAGATCGAGAGGGTCTGGTGGTCGTCGGCGGTGAGCACCATGCTGCCGCGGGCCACGGCCGGGATCTGGGCGAACAGTGCGTGGTCCTGGAAGCTCTCCACGGTGGAGCCTGCTGCGGCCCAGGTGTAGAAGATGTCGGAGTCCAGCTCGTCGGCCCGCTCGGCGGACCACGAGAGCATGAAGGTGGACTCGTCCTGCGTGTTCTCGGTGACCACCGGGGCCTGCGTCATCCCGAGTGCGGTGAAGAACCGGGGGCGGGTGTCACCGGCGGTGTACAGGGTGATGGTGTCGTCGGTCAGGCCGAGCGTGCCGGCGATGAAGGTGGACTCCTGCACCTGGGGGTTCTCCTCCCCCACGGCGGCCAGCGCGCCGGTGACCTCGTCGATCACCTGCTGTGCCGCATCTGCGCGCCCGGTGGCCTGGCCGATCGCGGTGATCGCCTCCTGCCAGGAGGTGGTGTAGTTCGGGGCGATCGGGCCGATGGTGGGGGCGATGCGGCTCAGCTGCTCGTACTCGTCCTGGGTCAGCCCCGAGTAGGCGGCGATGATCAGATCGGGGGTGAGGGCGGCGATCTCGTCGGCGGGGATGCCGTCGGCCTCGGAGTAGGTGGTCGGGGCGCTCTGGCTTCCCCAGGCGGCGCCGAGCTCCTCGAGCTTCGCATCGGCCCAGTCGGTGGACTGGTTGTCGTTGCCGCCCCATTCGACGGCGGGCATCCCGACCGGCACGATGCCCAGCGCCAGCACGCTGTCCCCGTTGACCCAGGAGACCGTGGCGATGCGCTGCGGCTGGGCGGCGACCTCCGTCTGCCCGTACAGGTGAGTCACGGCGACGGGGAACGCGCCGGGATCGGCGGAGCCCTGCCCGGACCCCCCGTCGGAGGTGCCCGTACCGGCGCTGTCACCGTCCTGGCCGGTGGAGCCACAGGCGGAGAGCGCGGGCAGGGCGAGTGCGGTCAGGGCGAGGGTGCGGCGGGAGATCTTCACGCGGGGCCTTCCGGACAGAACCACCACGGCGGTGGTTAGGTAAGCCTCACCTTATTACGCAACGCCGTTGGTGCACAATTGATGTCCGGTGGGGCTGTCAGGCGTAGAAGATCCCCTGCGCCGCTCTGCCCTGCTGCAGGTAGCCGTTCATCTCGTCCTCGGGCACCATGCTCCCGCCGGTCGACCACACGATGTGATGGGCGCGGGCCATGGAGCGCGCGTCGAGCCCGCGCGCCTCGCGGTAGGCGGCGTCGGCCATCACTCGCCAGGGGCCGATCGCGCCCGCGGTCGCGGACGGCTCCACACGCCATCCGTGAGTCTCGTCCAGCACGCTCACCAGCGCGGCCATCCGCTCGTCGGCGACGGTGACGAAGCCGTCGATCATCCCGCCGATCTGCTCGCCCACCAACCGGGAGGGCCGTGCGACGGCCAGACCGTCGGCGATGGTGCTGCCGCTGAGGCCGATGTCCTGGACGCTCACCTCGCTGTGCAGGCCCGTGCGCACTCCCAGCACCATGGAGGGCGCCGATGTGGGCTCCATGAAGATGCAGTGGACGTGATCGCCGAACACCTGCTTCAGCCCGTACGTGACCCCTCCCGGTCCCCCTCCCACTCCGCAGGGCAGGTACACGAACAGCGGGGAGGACTCATCGATCGTCACCTCGAGGGCGGCGAGCTGACCGGCCAGACGGCGAGCGGCCACGGCATAGCCGGCGAAGAGGCTCAGGGAGGACTCGTCGTCCACGAAGTGGGTCAGGGGGTCGGCCCCGGCGGCGGTGCGCCCCGCCGCGACCGCGGCGCTGAAGTCCCCCGCGTGCTCGACGACCTCCACTCCCCTGCTGCGCAGCATGTCCTTCTTCCAGGGGCGCGCATCGGTGGACATGTGCACGGTGGCGCGAAGACCGAACTCGGCGGCGAGCAGCCCGATCGACAGCCCCAGGTTGCCGGTCGAGCCCACCGCGATGCCGTGCTGGTGCAGCGTCCTCGCCGTGGCAGGGTCCCTCAGCGCCCTCACACCCGCAGCACCCTCCGACCGGTGCCCATCGCTCCCGGCCGCACCGAGCTGCTCGGACTCGACGATGCCCTCCACCACCTGCAGCACCTCGTGGAAACCGCCGCGCGCCTTGATCGACCCGCTGACGGGCAGGGTGTCATCGCGCTTGACCCAGAGGGTCCCCGGGAGCTCGGCGCCGAGCAGCTCGCCCATCCGGGACTGCAGGGCGCCTGCTCTCTCCAGGGGCGACTCGATGATCCCGTCGGCCGCGCGGGTCTGCGGGAAGTGATCGGCGAACCAGGGCGCGAAGCGGCGGAAGCGCCGACGGGCATCCTCCACCAGTCCCGCGGGAAGCGAGCAGGCGCCCAGGGACTGTTCGGCCGGGTCCAGCTGCGGGCGGAGCCAGGAGGTCTCCTTCCCGGAGGCGAGGCGCGCCACCAGCGGGTCCTCGAGCTGGGGACCGGTCACGCCGTCGGCACGCATCACGCCTCGGCCGGGTCCTCAGGATCGGTCGCGTCGGCCGGGTCCTCCAGGCCGCCCACCCCCGCCTCCCGGTACAGGGCGATGAACTCGCGGGCCGTGTCCGGGCCGATCATCAGGCGCAGCACCGGGGAGACCTCGTAGTCGTCCCCCTGCTCGTCCAGCAGTCCGGCCCTCTGCACCTTGGCGATCGCGGCCCGCACCTCCTTGGCGAAGCCGGCCTCATCGGTCGAGGTGGTGCGTCGGTAGGCGGCCAGGGCCTGCTGGATCTCGGCCTCGGAGACCACGGTGCGCTGGCCTCGCGAGGACTGGGTGAGCAGCATCTGCCGCAGCACCAGCAGCAGCACAGAGTCCAGGCGGTTCATGCCGGTGAGGCGTCGCAGCAGCTTGGGCGCATCGGGATCGTCCTCGCTCTGGCGCACGAACGCGACCTGCGCGTCGTCGTCGATCACCAGCTCGAGGTACATGTCTGCCAGGCGCGCCTCGATGGCCACCCGGTCGCGCAGCACCTGGGCGTAGCGGCTGCTGTCGCGCCGCCCGTCCACGAAGGGGCCCTGGAGCAGCGCCACGAGCGCACGGCGCGACTCGTCCACCAGGGATCCTGCGGGCGCGGGCGCGTCCTGCTGCTCCGCGGTGGCGTCGTCGTCGGTGTAACGGTGCTCGATGCTGGTCACGAGAGCCCACCCTACCGGCGCGGGCGTCGGCCGATGGAGGGATCCGTACCGGCCCGGCACGTGTGGGGACCCCCCCTGGTGCTGCTCGCGGCGGCGGCTCCCGACCCGCTCGAAGACCAGTACCGGCCAAATCCTCCCCGCTGCGCGAGTTTTCTGGTGGAATCGGGAACGACAGCAGGACCCCGCGGCACCGTCAGGGCCGCGGACCCGGACGCAAGGAGACCGACATGGAATCATTATCGACAGGCGTCATCATCGCCATCGTGGTGGGCGTGCTGCTCCTGCTTCTGCTGATCGCACTCCTGGCCATGGCTGCTTCGAAGCGGAAGCGTGCCGAGGAGGAGCGTCAGCGCGAGCAGGATCGACGCCGTGCCGACGAACTGCGACAGCAGGCGGACAAGGATCGCACCGCCGCTGAGGAGCGGGACCTGCAGGCTCGCGAGTCCCAGATCGAGGCCGATCGCGCACGCCTCGACGCGGAGAAGAAGGCCAAGGCTGCCGAGCAGCAGCGCGTGGACGCCGACAAGCAGCGTCGTCACCTCGACGAGCAGCTCCAGGAGGCGGACCGCCTCGACCCCGGCGGCGCTTCTGACCGCCGAGGTGCGGGTGCCACCGGTGCAGGTGCCGCCGGCGCTGCGGCCGCCCATGACCGGGACCGGGACGGCATCCGCGATGACCATGACCGCCGCGACGATCGCGACGGCGTGGGGCGAGACCGGGACCACGATGGTGTGCGTGATGACCGCGAGCACCACGGTGACCGCGGCGACCTGCGCGACGGGCACCACGACGGATCCCACGCGGGCTCGCATGTCGAGCATCCCGGGCCGGACAGCAACCGCGATGCGGACGGAACGGTCCCCACGGGCTCGGAGCACGGCCGCCGTGCCGCGCGCGAGGACGGCCACCAGCAGCAGGGCCAGTTCCAGCAGGACGGCTACGGCGACGAGGGCCAGTTCCAGCAGCGCGACGGTGGCGCCGACGAGCGCGGCGACGTGATCCGGGAGGCCGACCAGCAGCACCGCCCCGAGGACGGCACCGACCGTCGGATCTGATCCGACCGCAGCCGCCACAGCGACGGGCCGGGAACCGATGATCGGTTCCCGGCCCGTCGGCCGTCAGGAGCGGCTGCAATCAGGTGCCGTGCAGGGCGCCCGCTCTCAGCTGCCCTTGCGCACGGTGATGGTCCAGCCGGCATCGCCGGTGCGGTCGAAGGCGACCACGTCGTGGCCGGCGTCGGCAGCCCACTGCGGGATGGATTCGGTGGCCTGGGTGCAGTCGAAGCCGATCACGAGGTCGTCACCGGCATCGAGCTGCGCGATGGCCTGCTTGGCATCGATGAGGGGGAAGGGGCACACGGCCCCGTTGGTCTCGAGGGTGTAGGTGGCCATGGGGTGTCCTTTCAGGGGTGGGGTTCGATCCAGCGGTCCTTGAGATGCCACCGGTCGGATCCAGAGCTGCAGAGCGGCTCAGGCGACCGGGCTGAGAACAGGGGCGGGTCGAGCGGTGCCGCGGGCTGCGCGCTGGGGCCGTACCAGCAGGAACCAGGCCGCTGCCCAGGTGCCGGCCATGATCGCCACCAGTGACACCCAGCCCTGGTAGCTGAACAGGCTGGTCTCCACCAGGGAGTTGCCGATGGTGCAGCCGCCGGCGAGCGCGGCTCCGATGCCCATCACCACGCCGCCTCCGGCGCTGCGCAGGATGGTGGCCGAGTCCGGGGTGCGCCAGCGGAACTCGCCGGAGAGCTTGGCGGCGGCGAAGGAGCCCACCAGGATTCCCAGCACCAGCATCACCGACCAGTCAACGAGCGTCGCATCCCCGGTGGTGAGGAAGGTGACCGCCTTGGCCGACGGGGTGGTGATCCCCAGGCCGCCGTTGCGGCCGGCGGCCGTGGACAGCACCCAGGCGGCGATGGCGATCAGGCCCAGCAGCACGCCGCCCACCCACGGGCTCCACGGGATGTCGGCGAGGTAGTGGCCCAGGCCCGTGCGGCGCGGCGGCAGGGCAGCGACCTTCCTGCCGCTGCTGCGGCGCAGTTCGCGCACGACGAGCGCACCCACGATCCCGGCGAACACGACGGTGGGCACCCACACGCTCACTCCCAGGGTCTCGTGCACGGTCGCATCGCCCACCGTGCGCGAGCGAGCGGCCTCGGTGAAGCCGCCCAGCGGCCCGTACTTCATGACCGCGGCGAACAGGGCGTAGAAGATCAGGGCGATCCACGAGCCCACCAGGCCCTCTGCCGCTCGGTAGTAGGTGCCCGTGGCGCAGCCGCCCGCCAGGACGATGCCCACGCCGAACAGCAGGCCGCCTCCGATCACGGCCAGGGGGGCGAAGGAGGCGGGCTCCGGAGCGATCACGCCGATGCCGGTGAGCGCTGCGACACCGACCGCCTGGATGGCGATGGCCAGCAGGAACGGCGTGAAGTAGCGGGTGGATCGAGCCAGGTAGAGGTCACGGAAGGCGCCGGTGACGCAGAAGCGTGAGCGCTGGAGCACGTAGCCCAGCGCGGCGCCGAGGAGAAGTCCGGTGATGATCATGGGGCCCGACGCTAACTTATGACTGCCATAAGCAGAACCCATGATGTCGGAGTATGACGAGCTGAAGCCCCTGCCGGATCCGGTGACGCTCGTGCCAGACTTCGGGCATGCCTGCCGCACCGCGAGCCCGGATGGACGAGATCACCGTGGAGCGCGTGCTGCGGGTGGTGGAGCAGGTGCCGCCCGGCAGAGTGGTCGCCTACGGGGAGGTCGGAGCGATCGCCGGGGTGGGGCCGCGCCTGGTGGGTCGCATCATGCGCGAGTGGGGATCCGGGGTGCCGTGGTGGCGGGTCACCAGCGCCTCGGGGGACCACCCCCTGCTGGGACGGGCCCTGCCCCACTGGCAGCAGGAGGGCATCGAGGTCAAGCCCAACGGCTTGGGCTGTCGGATGAAGGAGTACGGGGTCGATGTGGAGGTGCTGCGCGAGCGGGCCGAGCCCCATCTGGCGGAGCTGGGGGAGGAAGGAGCGACCACATGAGTGGGCGCTGCCGCCGGGCCGGCTCTCGGGTGAGCCCGGTTCGCCACGCTGCCGCTGCTGTGGGTTCTCGCCTCGTTCCGCATCCATGTGACCGACCGGGCGATCGTCACTGGGTCGTTCCTGCCAGGATTCACCCGGAGCGTGTACCTGTTCCAGGACATCGACATCAGCACGATCCGAGCATGGAGCAACCTGAGCGCCTTCCTGCGCTCGGCCCGCATCCCAGCACTGATGACCGCTGGCCGGGTCAACCGGGGCTCCCGGCACGGCATCACCTTCCGCGCTCGTCGCGCCGGTGACCTGAGCGGGGGTCAGCTCAGCGAGAACCAGATGACCCGGCACCTCGGCGGGACCACGGAGATCATGAGTGTGACCGGCGGTGCCGAACGCCTGATCCGCAGCATCGCCACGGCCATGCAGGACGCCGGGGCGGCACCGGCCGACGCGATCCTCGCCCAGGCCCTGCCGCCGGGAAGGCTCTCACCCGAGCGCAACTCGCACCTGCAGCAGATCCCCGGATGGCCGGAGCCCAGCGAGGATCTGCAGCCGGAGGCCCAGGAGCAGCTGCGCAGAGCCCTCAGGGGTCGATGACCACCCCGGTCACTGCGCCGGGACGTCGTCCAGGAAGTAGTAGGCGGGGACCTTCGCGGCGTAGTCGCGACCGTCGAGCTCCCGCCAGCCCACCAGCTCGGTCGAACCCTCGCGCTCCTGCGCGTACTGCGTGGCCAGGAACATCAGGCCAATGATGCTGGCCAGGCCCTGGTCTGCCGGATGGGAGCGCAGCACGTCCCCGATCGATGCCTGCCCGGCCGAGCCGCGCACGTCGTTCACCCGCCCGGTCAGGCCCACGATGTCGATGTCGTTGACCCGCACCAGGTCCTCGAGCACCTCCACGCTCAGCGCGGTGACGTCGTGCACCTCGGCCTCGGCGGGCGCCCCGGGATCGGTGGGGTCCTTCAGCCGGTGCTGCGCCACAGAGGACATCTGTACCCGCGACAGGTCCAGCTCCAGCGGGAACGGGGTGCGGGTGGAGACCTCGTCCTTCTGTGCGAGGGCCACGCCCTGCGCCTCCTGCAGCGCCTCCAGCAGCACCCGGTGCTGGCGGAAGTCCTGGGAGCGCACGAATCGGGCCAGCGAGCGGTACAGCTCGGTCTTGACGTCCAGCACCTCCTGGGCCGGCTCGTAGAGATCCGAGAACACGTTGGCCAGGCGCTCGCGCTCCTCGCGGCTGAGGGCCCGGGCGAAGTCTCGCGAGAGCAGGCGGTCCACCAGCTCCTGGGCGGTGCGGGTCTGGACGGGGTCGTTGAGCATCCGGAAGAACGCGGTGAAGGTGCGGCCCACGCTGGACTGCCCCAGCAGGTCGTCACCGGCCAGCAGCTGTTCGAGCACCTCGCCGCGTGATCCCTCCGGGGAGAGGATCTGCTCGCGCAGGTGCAGGTCCACGGCCCGCAGGTCCTCTCGGTACTGCAGGAAATCGCCGGAGAGGTCGGCGGCGATCTGCAGCACATCGCGCAGGCGGTCCAGGGAGGCCTCGGCGCTCGGCAGCATCAGCTCGCCCTCGGCGAGGTCGCGGATCTCCTGCTCGATGCGCTCGCGCCGACGCTGCAGATCGGCCAGGCGCACGTCCCGGTCAGTCTCGGTCTCCTGCGCGAGGCGGTCGAACTGCTGGACCACCAGCTGCAGGCGGGACTGGGTGGTGGTGGGCCGGTGCTCCTCGAGCGAGGCGATGAACTGGATCGCGTCGATCGTGGCCGGGGAGGGCTCGAAGGTGGTCTCGGTCTGCGCGGGATCGTCGCGGCGGGTCAGGTAGCCCTCGCGCACCCAGCCGTCGACGTACTCCGGCGCGGTGCGGCCGGTGCGGCCGGTGCGGCCGGTGCTGGGCTCCGGCTCGTCGTCGTGCAGCAGCGCGAGGTGGGTGCCCACGCGGGCCACCAGCTCGCTGCGCGGCAGTCGACGGTCACCGGCGGGGAACACGGACTGCAGGATGGCCAGGACAGCGGGCGCCTTGGTGGCGGCCAGCAGGCGCCAGGTGCTCAGGCGCCGCAGCTGCTCGTAGTTCTCCTTGCGGGCCACCACCGCGGCGGCGCGGGGCGAGGGCCACCGGTTCGGCTCAGGCGTGGTCACGAGGGGCGAGTCTACCGGTGCGGCCCTGAACCGGGCTCCGTGCACCGGGCGGCAGTTCCCGCACCGGGGCCAGGCCCCGGACCGGGTGCCGGCCTCCCTCGCCGCGCGACGGCTCCAGCACCGGGCGCCTGGCTTCCAGATCGTGGAAGGTACTCACCCGTAACCGTGTGGGGCGGGTGCGAGAAGGGGCGTCTGCCGCGGATGCACCCGGATCGGGCACGTGGCGCGGGGGCCTCGGGACATCCGGGGTGCGCGGCCGGACGTGGGGCGGTAGCCTGTTTCGGGAACGTTCACGAACCCTGTTCGGCTGCACCGGTCCGGGCCGTCCACGACGGTCGATCCACCGCGACGTCGCCGGGCCGGGAGTCCCTGATCCCACAGTCCAGGACCACTCGAGGAAGAGCATCGATGACCACCCCGTCACCGTCCGCCGCCGCCACCGGTACCGGCATCACCATCCCCGCCACCGCCCTGACCGATCACTGGTGGGAGGAGCTGCCCGCCGGGAGGAACCGTCTGCGCGGGCGCGCCCACCTGCACAGCGACGCCCCCGAGTTGAGCCTCGACGGCACCTGGGACTTCCGCTACGGAACCCGGGCCGACGGCTCGGACCTGGGCGAGCGCGCCCCCATCGAGGTGCCCGGCCTGTGGCAGCTGCAGGGCTACGGCGCACCCCAGTACACCAACGTCATCTACCCCATCCCCCGCGACCACCCCTACGTGCCCGACGAGAACCCCACCGGGCACTACACCCGTTCCGTCGCCGTGCCCGCCGACTGGTCCTCGGCCCTCGAGGAGGGTGCGCGCGTCCTGCTGCGCTTCCAGGGCGTGGACTCCGCGGCAATGGTGTGGATCGATGGCCAGGAGATCGGTGTGACCACCGGCTCGAGGCTCACCCAGGAGTTCGACGTCACCGAGGCCCTCTCCGGCCCGGGCGAGCACCAGCTGGACGTGCGCGTGGTGCAGTGGTCCGTGAACACCTACGTCGAGGACCAGGACATGTGGTGGGCCTCCGGGATCTTCCGCAGTGTGGACCTGCTGCTGCGACCGGCTGGCGGCATCCACGACCTCGCCACCGTGGCCGACTTCGATCCCGCCACGGGCGCGGGCACCCTGCGCGTGACCGCCTACGACGCGGACGGCTCCGAGATCGACGCCGCCGTGGAGGTGCC
Source organism: Brachybacterium epidermidis (assembly GCF_015209585.1). Taxonomy (GTDB): domain Bacteria; phylum Actinomycetota; class Actinomycetes; order Actinomycetales; family Dermabacteraceae; genus Brachybacterium; species Brachybacterium epidermidis. The sequence goes on along the minus strand of NZ_JADEYR010000003.1, from coordinate 95,057 downwards.
CGGTCTGGGCCTGTCCACCTCCTCCGGCACCGAGATCGACGCCGGGCAGGTGCGGCCGTGGTCCGCGGAGGATCCGCACCTGTACGAGGCGACGGTCTCCACCGGTGCCGAGACGGTCACGCTGCGGTTGGGCTTCCGCCGCATCGAGGTGGACGGCGAGATCTTCCGGGTCAACGGCGAGCGCATCGTGTTCCGCGGGGTGAACCGCCACGAGACCGATCCGGTCGTGGGCCGCACCCAGCACCTGGGGAACCAGGACCTGGACGTGGCGCTGATGAAGCAGCACAACCTCAATGCCGTGCGCACCTCCCACTACCCGCCCCACCAGCGCTTCCTGGAGGTGTGCGACGAGGCCGGCCTGTACGTGATCTGCGAGGGCGACTTCGAGACCCACGGCTTCCACGCCGACTCCACCTGGGGCGAGGACCCCACCGGCGCCGCGGAGCGCCCGGCCGACAACACCATGTACGAGGAGCTGCTGGTCGAGCGCAGCGAGCGCTTCGTGCTGCGCGACCGCAACCACGCCTCGATCGTGATGTGGTCGATCGGCAACGAGGCCGCCACCGGCGTGGTGACCGACGCGATGATCGCGGCGGTGCGCGAGGTGGACCCCACCCACCCGGTGATCTACGAGCAGGACTACCGCTGCGACCAGTCCGACGTGTTCTCGCTGATGTACAGCACGGTCGACGAGACAGAGCAGATCGGTCGGCGCGAGCTCTCCGAGGAGTACCGCGCGAAGCTGGTGAGCATGCTGCGTCACCTGGGTGTGGATGCTCCCGACGATGGCTTCGGCACCGCCGAGGACCCGGCCCCGGCACTGTCCAAGCCGTTCCTGTGGATCGAGTACGCCCATGCGATGGGCAACGGGGCCGGCTCCCTCAAGGAGTACATGGAGCTGACCCACCGGTACCCGGCGCTGCACGGCGGGTTCATCTGGGAGTGGATCGACCACGGCCTGGAGACCACCGACGCCGAGGGCAACCGCATCTACGGCTACGGCGGTGACTTCGGGGAGCGCCTGCATGACGCCAACTTCGTGGCCGACGGCCTGGTGCTGCCGGACCGCACCCCCTCCCCTGCCCTGCTGGACGCCAAGCACCACTACTCCCCGGTGGGGCTGGAGGTCACGCGCGGCTCGGTGCGCATCCACAACCGCTACGCGTTCTCGGACCTCAGCGGTCTGCGCGCAGAGGTCTCGCTGGACGGCCAGGAGACGTGGCAGCAGCTGGAGCTGCCCGAGCTCGCTGCCGGCCACAGCGCTGAGGTCGCCCTCCCCACCGGCGAGGGCTATGTCACCACGGTGCGCCTGCTGACCCGCGAGGCGGTGGGCCCGGTCCCGGCCGATCACATCGTGGTCGCTGCCGACCACGTGGATGCCGTGCACCGCCGCGCCGCGGTGCCCGCCTTCGAGGGGGCCGTCGCCCCCGAGCACGGTGAGGACGGCTCCTGGCAACTGGGCCCGGCCCGCTTCGACGACCTGGGCCGCCTGGTGGAGCTGGGCTCGATGGACGTCGAGCACGCCTACGCGGACCTGTACCGCGCCCCGGTGGACAACGAGCGCGCCCGCACCCGCTACCCGCTGGAGGCGCGATGGAAGCGCATCGGGCTGGACCATGCCCGTCGCCGCCTGATCGAGGTGACGGTCGAGGGCGATCAGCTGGTGGTGCGCACGCGCCTGGGGCTGGACGGCTCCAAGCTCGGGGCCGAGGTGACCGAGCGCTGGCGGGGCACGGCCACGGAGGTCGAGGCCGAGGTGACCATCACCCCGGTGGACTTCTGGCCGGCGGACCTGCCACTGCCGCGGATCGGCTGGACCCTGTCGCTGCCGGGCGGCCTGGACGAGGTGGAGTACCAGGGCTACGGCCCCCACGAGTCCTACCCGGACACCGGGGGTGGGACCACCTTCGGCACCTGGCGCTCCACGCTGGCCGATCTCCAGGTCCCGTATGTGTTCCCGCAGGAGAACGGCAATCGCGCCGATGTGGTGCGTGCCGCGCTGAGTGGTGATGGCGCAGGACTAGAGCTGCAGGCACCGGACGGCCTGGGCCTGGCGGTGCGGCCCTGGTCCACGGCGGAGCTGGACCTGCGCCTGCACGACGGCGCGCTGCGGCCGGACGGTCGCACCTGGGTCACGCTGACGGCGGCGATGCACGGCGTGGGATCCGCGGCCTGCGGCCCGATCCCGCTGGACACGTACGTGCTCACGGCGCGGGAGGAGACCTTCACCTTCCGCCTGCGGCCGGTGAACGGCTGACGCACAGCGGACCGCCGGACGGCGACCTCGGGGAAACCCTTCGGTCACGATGGGTCGGCGCGTGACCGCTGGCGCCCCGCGACAGATAGCCTGTCGCGGGGCGTCACCGCGCCATCGCCACGATCGAGGAGAGTCATGACTCAGGGGTACGGACAGCAGAACAATCCGATGGACCCGTACGGCCAGCAGCCCGCCGGCCAGGGGGACCAGCAGCAGGGGTGGGGCAGCAGCCTGAGCAGCAGAGCTGGGGGCACCAGCCTGAGCAGCAGAGCTGGGGCCAGCCCGGTGGCAGCAGCGCGGCCCCGGCTGACCAGCAGCAGTGGGGGCAGGCACCGGGTGCTTCGCCCGCGCCGGCGTACGGCTCCCCTGCGCCGGCCCCGGGCGGGTACGGATCCCCGGCGTCGGCTCCGGCGGGCTACCCCGGCGCCGCGGGAGCAGCTCCCAGTGCACCGGCCACCGCCCCCTCGACGCTGGACAAGCTGACCAAGTGGCTGCTGATCCTCGCGATCGCTGTGGTGACGGTCCGGCTCGCCCAGTACATCGTGGGCGCCGTCGCCGGATTCGCCATCGGCGCCTCGTCGGCAGGCGGAGGCGACACCATGGGGGTGACGGCCCTCGGCGGAGGGATCGTCGCACTGCTCATGCTGCTGCTGAACGGAGTGGTGTCGCTGGCGCTGCTCGTGGTCGCGATCATCGTCGCCGTCCAGGCGCGTGGTCGTGGCCGCATCGGTGCGCTCATCGTCGTCGGCGCGATCGTGCTGGCGGTGATCCTGTACTGGATCGTCCAGGTGATCTACATGATCGCGGTGGGCGCCTCCACCGATCCGACGAGCGTCGGCGTGTGGGCTCTGGTGGTCCTGGTGCTGGAGATCGGCCGCGGGCTGCTGATCGCGGTGGCCCTGATCGTGGGCGCGATGATGGCCCGCCGCTGGGTCAAGCAGAGCTCCGCAGGCGCGCTGAGCGCCTGACGGGATCCCGACCCCGTCGACCTCGCAGCCGAACCGGCCGTCCCCTGGGGGCGGCCGGTTCTGCATGCGGCCTCGCCCGGCGTCAGCGGCCCAGCAGCTCAGCGGCTCAGCGGCTCAGCGGCTCAGCGGCTCAGCGGCTCAGCAGCAGGGTGCGGTCGCCCTCGGTGACCAGTGCGGCACCGACACCCACGGCCGCCACGGGCTCGAGGTCCCCCTCCACCACGACCTCGATCCTCACTTCACCGGTGGCCGCATCGAAGATGCGCAGCCGGCGCGCGTCCCGGGCATCCAGCGGTGCCGTGCGCACCGCCGGGTCGAGCACCACCGCGGATCCGGCACCGAGCACGCCGCGCACCCCCGGGACGCCCTGCGCGGCAGCCGCTTCGTCGTGGACGGCCGAGGTCCAGGTGTTCTCCCCGTCGGCGGTGTCGTAGGCGACCAGCTGGCCCGCATCATTGGTGACCACCATGCGGGCCCCGTCGATGCCGATCCGGGAGGTGAGGGCCGAGGCCTGCTGGAGCACGGAGCCGCCGGGAGCGGTCCAGGCGGACTGCGCCTCCCCAGCGACGATCTCGCCGCTCACCTCGCTCCCCTGCTCGGTGCCGGCGGCGAGGACCCTGCCCTGGTCCAGGGTCACCATCCACTCGCCGGCCGGGGACGGTTCGGACGTCCACAGCACTGATCCGTCGCGGTGGGCGGTGGCGGTCATCGCGCCGTCGTCCTGGCTGCACACCGTGAGCACCACAGCTCCCGGTTCCTGCAGCGACGGCGGCCCAGGGGGCGCGGCGGTGGAGGCGATCCGGCAGTCCTGTTCGGGCCGGGCCAGGACCTGGCCCTGGGGGAAGCCGGTGGCGGGGTCCAGCTGCACCCATCCCTGTGCGGGGTCGTGGACCAGGGCGATCTCCGGCAGGATCCCGGTGCTGCGCAGGGCATCGAGCAGGCCGGCAGGCTGCGCGCCCGTGGCCGGCAGGGGGATCCCGGCAGGATCTGCTCCGCGCACAGCACCGGGATCGCTCTGGGTGCCGTCGGAGATCGTCCACAGGGCGGGGACCGCGGTGCTGCCATCCGACGCGAGGCTCAGGTCGTGGCCGCTGATGCGGCAGGTGCCCTCGGTGCAGGTCCGCAGCACCAGCAGGTCTCCGGCCAGGGCCATCGGTGCCCCGTCCAGTGCGGTCAGAGGCACAGGGACCGTGTCGGGGGGCAGGTCGAGCACGGTGGTGGTGGGACCCTCGGCCTCACCGGTGGTGCCGGTGACCCGCAGCAGGCGGGTGCCCTCGGCGCTCAGGGCCAGGATCTCCCCCGCCTGCGCGGGGATCTCGTCGACCCGGCTGCCGCGCAGGAGTTCCCCTGAGCCGTCGGCGCGCTGCACCAGCACCGGGCTGTCCTGGATCGGGAGAGAGGTGACGCGGTCGTCGTCGGCCAGCGCGGGGATCGAGGCGAGGGCGATGGAGGCCAGTGGCGCGGCGCGGGCGGAGAGCACTGCGGGGACGGTGAGGACCAGTGCCAGCAGGGCCGCTGCGATCCCGGCCAGCACCCAGCGGCGCCGGTGCAGCACCATCAGCAGGGCCGCACCGACCCCCGCACCACCCAGCACCCCGGCCAGGATGCGCAGCCATCCCCACAGGAAGTGCTGCCCCAGCAGGGCGCTCAGGGCTGCCAGCGCCAGCAGCGTGACGGCAGCACCGAGGGCGGTGGTGGCATCCAGGGGCGGGTCCTCGCGCGGAGGCTCCGCGCCGGTCGTGTCCTCGTGCTCCGGCGACTCGGGCAGCTCGAACTGCAGCAGCTCGAACCTCGGGGGTTCGTCATCGGGGGCGGCCACGGGGACCTCAGCGCGGGGAGCCGTAGTAGTCGGCGGTGCGCTGCTCGCGCAGGGCCTCGAAGTCCCCGTCGGCGATGGAGGCGCGGATCTCATCCACCAGGCGCACCACGAACCGCTCGTTGTGGATGGTGCACAGGGTGCTGGACAGCATCTCCTTTGCCCGGAACAGGTGGTGGACATACGCGGCGGTGTAGTGGGTGCAGGTGTAGCAGTCGCAGGTCTCGTCGATGGGTGCGAACTGGCGGCGGTAGCGGGCGCCGGTGAGGTTCACCCGGCCCTTCCGGGTGTACACGGCGCTGTTGCGGGCCACGCGTGAGGGGGAGACGCAGTCGAAGGTGTCGGCCCCGGCCGCGACTGCGGTGAACAGGTCGTCCACCTCGCTGATGCCCAACAGGTGGCGGGGCCGGTCCTCGGGCAGCTCGTCGGTGACCCACCCGACGATGGTGCCCAGGTTCTCCTTCTCCAGCGCCCCGCCGATGCCGAAGCCGTCGAACACCTGGCCGTCCACGTCCATGCCGCCCAGGTCGCGGGCGGCCTGCCGGCGCAGGTCCTCGTACTGGGCACCCTGGATCACACCCCACAGCTGCTGGTAGGGCCGATGGGTGCGCTCGGCGGTGAGACGGGTGTGCTCGGCCAGGCAGCGGATCGCCCACAGCCGGGTGCGCTCCAGCGCTTTCTCCTGGTAGCCGCGGGAGTTCATCAGCGTGGTCAGCTCGTCGAAGGCGAACATGATGTCGGCCCCCAGTCCGTGCTGGATCTGCATGGAGATCTCAGGGGTGAAGCGGTGCACGTCGCCGTTGATGAAGGAGCGGAAGGTGACGCCGTCGTCGTCGACGTGGGCCAGTCGCTCTTTGCCCTCCGCGACGGCGTCGTCCTCCCCGGTGGAGGTGCGGGCGCTGGAGCCGCCGGCGAACTCGCTGGAGAGCACCTTCTTGAACCCGGCGCCCAGGCTCATCACCTGGAAGCCGCCGGAGTCGGTGTAGGTGGGGCCGGGCCAGTTCATGAAGGCGCCCAGTCCCCCGGCCTCGTCCACCAGGTCGTGACCGGGCTGGAGGTACAGGTGGTAGGCGTTGGCCAGCAGGGCCTGCGCTCCCAGCTCACCCATGGTCTCCGGCAGCACCGCCTTGACGGTGGCCTTGGTGCCCACCGGGATGAAGGCGGGCGTGGCGATCGGACCGTGGGGCGTGGAGATCACGCCGGCGCGGGCCTTCTCGCCATGGCGGGCGGTGACCTCGAAGCCGACGTCGGCAGGCAGTTCGTTCACCCTCCCATGCTCCCATGAGCCACCCGCGGTGCCCTGTGATCGCGGTTCCATCCATGGTCACCGGTGGGGTGCTCTCGCATAGGATCCTCCGCAGTGCGCCCGGCGCGCCGCACGGCAGCGCCTGCTGTCCGGAACCTCGGAGAGCCGTGACGGAGCATGGGAGCGGGAGAGCGGAAGGAGATCACGATCAGCTCGCCTGGTGATCAGCCGACCCCGCACGCCCGCCGCGCCGAGCCCATCGGCGAGGACCCGTGGGTCCAGCCCGCCGTGGGGACTGACAGCAGCCCGGAGCGATCCGCGCCGCCCGCCGGTGCGGCCGCCGCACGCTCGATGGCACCTTCCCGGCTGGAGGACTGGACCCAGGGGCCGGTGCCGGCCTCCTCGCTCGACGACTGGCTGCAGGGCCCGCTCGAGGACCACATGGAGCAGTCCGCGGAGGACGCCTGGTCCACCGCGGAGTCCGTGACCGGCCACCCGGACCGCCAGCACCGCGGGGCCACGATCGAGCAGGGCACCGCCGCACCGCTGGGCACCGCGCTCGCTCACGGTGCCGCGCAGGAGGCCGAGGCGACGTCGGCGGCACCTGCGGGCCACCGGGGAGGCACCGGCGCGCGGAAGACCCACCCGGAGCGCCCCGTGTTCCGTCGGGAGCTGCACGGGCTGCGCGCCCTGGCGCTGATGCTGGTGGCGGTGTACCACATCTGGCTCGGCCGGGTCTCCGGCGGTGTGGACGTGTTCCTGTTCCTCTCGGCCTTCTTCCTCACCGGCACCTTCGTGCGCCGTCTGGACGCCGGGCGCCCGCTCGCTGTGCCGCGCTACTGGCTGCACACCTTCAAGCGCCTGCTGCCCCCAGCCGCGGTCACCATCCTCGCCACACTGGTGGCCACCTGGTGGCTGCTGCCGCCTTCGATCTGGCCGACGGTCATGCAGCAGTCCGCCGCGTCCATCGGCTATGTGCAGAACGTCCTGCTGGTGTTCCAGGAGGTCGACTACCAGGCACGCGACGCCGGGGCCTCCTCGCCGCTGCAGCACTTGTGGTCGCTGAGCGTGCAGGGGCAGGCGTTCCTGCTGTGGCCGCTGCTGTTCCTGCTGGCTGTGCCGCTCGCCCGCCGCGGGAAAGCGGTGCGCCGCCCACTGCTGGGCCTGATGGCGCTGATCGTCGCGGCCTCGCTGACCTGGTCGATCATCGAGACCGCGAGCAACCAGCCCGTGGCCTACTTCGACACCGGAGCCCGCCTCTGGGAATTCGCCGCAGGCTCGATGCTCGCCCTCGCTCTGCCGTGGATCGACCATCACACCGGCGCCCGTCGCCCCGAGGACGCGACCGCGCCGCGCTTCGGCACGCAGCGGGCCATGCTCGGCTGGGCCGGTCTCATCGCTCTGCTCGCCTGCGGCATCCTGCTCAACGTCTCCTCGGTGTTCCCCGGCTGGATCGCGATCTGGCCGCTCACCGGCGCCGCAGCCGTCGTCATCGCCGGACATACCGGCACCCGCTGGGGCGTGGACCGGCTGCTGTCCACCCGGCCCGCTGCATTCATCGGCGACATCTCCTACGCGCTGTACCTGGTGCACTGGCCGCTGCTGGTGCTGTGGCTGCACCGCAGCGGCCAGGAACGTGCCGGTCTCCTCGACGGGCTGGTCGTCCTGTTCGCCTCAGGCGTGCTCGCCTGGCTGCTGACACGCCTGGTCGACGCCCCCATCCGTCGCTCCGCCTGGCTGGAGGCCCGCCCCTGGCGCGCCCTGACAGCGGTGGCTGCCAGCATCGCACTGGTACTCGGCGCCGCCGGCGGATGGTGGCTGACACTGACCATGAGCACCCCTCAGCAGCCGGTGGCCTCGGCCGGCCCCGCGCTGCCGACCGACGAGGTCGTCACCGACACCGCACCGGTGATCCGGCCCTTCGGCTGGCAGCTGGGAGAGCAGTGGCCCAACCTTCCCCACGCCTGCGCCGGGCCATGGGCGCCCCCAGAGCCGTTCCACAACGTGACCTGCCAGCAGCTGCTTCCCGGGGACGCCACCGCCGAGGAGACCATCGTGGTGGTGGGAAGCTCGCACGCTCGCCAGTTCATCCCCGCTCTGATCCCCTGGGCCCAGGAGCGCGATGTCCAGATCGTGAACCTCGCGATGGACGGCTGTGCGTTCCAAGCCGGTGCCGAACGCAGCGAGTACTGCAACGGATACGACGAGTACGTGCTGAAGTATGTCGACCAGGTCGAACCGAGCACAGTGCTGACGACGGTCACGCGCAGCGCGCCCGATTCATCGCAGGACGCCATGCACGCCAGCATGGACACAGCCGTGCAGATGCTGCTGGACCGCGGCATCGACGTGATCGCCATGCGGGACACCCCACGCTGGTCGCAGGATCAGTACGAGTGCGCGGAGAAAGAGATCGTCGCGGGCGGCACCCCTGCCGATGCCGATCTCGCGTGCGGCGCGGACGTGGAGGAGAAGCTCGCAGCCGAGAACCCGGCCGCATCACTGGCCGGGCTGCGCGGTGGCGCGGGCCCCTCCGATGCGCCCGCCGACGATGCCGCGTCGGTCACCGTGATCGACGCAACCGAGCACGTGTGTCCGAACGGGCGCTGCTCACCGATCCTCGGCGACACCTACGTGTACATGGACGACAACCACCTCAGCCGGCTCTTCGTCGAGAGGGCGCTCACTGATGTGCTGGCCGGTGCTCTCGACGCGTGAGCTCCGCCTGCCCCGCATGACAGGATGACCCCGATATGTGGACCGATGTGATCCCCGGCGTGATCGTCGCCCTCGTGCTGCTTATCGCACCAGGCGCGGCGGGGCTGCTGTGCTGGCGGGTCCACTGGCCGACCGCGCTGGTCGCGGCTCCACCGGTCTCTCTCGCCCTCGTCCTCCTCTCAGGTCTGCTGGCCCGGCTCGCGGACTCGTGGTGGGGCGTCGACTGGTTGGTGATCGCCACGACGCTGGCCGTGGGGGTCGTCGCGCTGCTGCGGTGGGCCACCCCCTGGGGCCGTCGGATCCCGCGGTGGTCTCCGCTGCCCGCACTCGCCGCCGGCCAGTACCTGATGGGCCAGACGATCGCATGGCTGTTCATGACACCGCTGTTCCTGACCGCCTTCGTGGAGCCCACGACGATCGCACAGCGGTACGACAACGCGTTCCATCTCAATGCCATCTCCGCCATCACGCGCACCGGTCAGGCAACCCCGTTCGACACCGGTGCGCTGCTGCGGGGCTCGATCTACCCCAACGGCTGGCACAGCGCAGCAGCACTGGTCCAGCAGCTCAGCAGTCTGGAGCTCCAGTCAGCCGTGCATGCCCTGACGCTGGTGACGATGCTGGTCGTGTGGCCGTGGTCCATCTGGCTGCTGGTGGAGGTCCTGGCCCGCCCCGGCACCCTGGCCAGGCTCATCACCGGGCCGCTGAGCCTGGCCTTCGCCGGCTACCCCGCGGTACTGCTGGACTGGGGCCTCGTCTACCCGACGATCCTGGGGCTGGCAGTCGCCCCTGCCATGGCGGCGCTGTTCATCCACCTGGCACTCGACCCGGAGCTTCTGCGAAGTCCTGTGCGCACAGCTGGCCTCATCGGACTCACGGGGGTGGGAGTGGGCATCGCCCACCCCAGTGCAGCGCTGTCGGCTCTGATCATCGCCCTGCCGATCGTCGCTGTCGCGCTGGTCCGTCATCTCCGGGCCTCGAGGATCATGGCCAGGAACCCGGCCGGTCCGACGAACGCGCCGGAACCGGGGGAGGGCACGGGTCAGGGGGACGGGCGCAACTCCAGCTCCCTGGCTGGTCGGCTGTCCGCGACGATCCGCGGCGTGAGGGAGATGCCCGGTCCCGCTCAGCTGCGTGCAGCGGTGCTGGCTATTGTGGTGGTCGGCAGCCTCATCCTCTGGGCAGGTCTGGCCCCCAGCACCGCCTCCGCTCCCTGGGTGCCGTTCCAGTCCACACCGCAGGCTCTCGGTGAGGCATTCCTCGGCGGCGCGATCGAGCGGTACACGCTTCTCGTGATCACCTTGCTGAGCGCAGCAGGCCTGATCGGGTCGGCGTTCGGCCGGGGCCGGGATCGGTTGCCGCTGCTGGCGATGCTGGGGCCCGTGATCGTGTACTGGGCCTCCTCGGCTGTCCTGGTCGCGTGGTGGCGCGACCTGCTGTCCGGGTTCATGTACCGCGACAGTCTCCGCACCGCGGCGATGCTCACGGTGACGGCCGTGCCCCTGGCCATATGGGGGGCGCAGTGCACGTGGGACGCGGCAGAGCGCCTGTGGGCCTCGCGCCGGGGGCGGAAGCGGACCGCCTCGCTCCGGTCCGCGAGCGGTGACGGTGCCGAGGGCCGTGCCGGCGGTGGGTCCCGAGCTGCGAGCAGCGAAGCGAGCGCGCCCCGTTCCCGCGCAGTGATCCTCACGGTCGCCGGAGTCCTCGTGTCCACGGTGCTCGCCTGGCACGTCTCGTCCCATCCTGAGGTGCGGCAACGCTATTACACGGCAGCCGAGGCCTACCGGACCTGGGACGGCTCCGAGATGCTGTCCCCCACGGAGTTCGAGATGCTGGAGGACCTGCCGGAGCACGTACCGGGGGACGCGTACGTCATCTCGGACCCCTGGGAGGGCGGCGGGCTCGTGTACGCCTTCACCGGGCGCGAGGTGTCCCGGCTCTACATGACGCTGTCACGGACACCGGCCGAGCGGTACCTCGACGACAACTTCAAGCACATAGCCTTCGACCCGAAGATCTGCGGCACGCTGCCCGAGGACCGCCCCCTGTACTTCCTCGATCTCGAGGAGCTGCGGATCTACGACGACGACATCGAGGTCTCCGGGTTCGAGGGGTACGAGGGGATCACGGAGCACACCCCCGGCTTCGACCTCGTCCACCAGGTCGGCGACACGTACCTGTACGAGGTCACCGCCTGTTGAGGCGGGGATCGCACTCGTACGGGCCCCGGTCGCCGAGGTGATGGTTCAATGACCGGATGACACCCCCGAATGACCGCCCGCTACGTGGTGCGCGACGGCGCGGTCATCGCCTAGTCCGCCCCGGAAGGTGCCGGTGCCAAGAGCAGCTGGCGGATCGTCGGCTCCCACACGCACTCCCCGGCCCTGAAGCTCAAGCCGAACCCGCAGCTCGGCGGGGAGGGGCTCTCGCAGGTGGGCGTGGAGATCTACGGGGGGTCCGCTGCTGAACTCGTGGCTGGGCCGCGAGCTGCGGCTGGCCGGGCAGTTGGCCCTGCGCGACGGCACCACGGTGCTGGTGGACACCCCGCCCCTGCTGCGGGACCGAGGTCATGTCCCGACCGTCGTCCCCCAGCTTGCCGTCCATCTGGATCGCGGGGTCAATGCCGAGGGACTGAAGCCGGATCCGCAGCGGAACATGCAGCCGATCCTGGGGATCGGCCCGGCGGACGTGCTGGAGGTCCTGGCTGAGCGGGCCGGTGAGCACGAGGGCCGGCGCATCGGGGTGGACGAGATCGTCGGCTTCGACGTGGTGACCATGGATGCGCAGGAGCCGGCCCTGCTCGGTGCGAGCGAGGAGTTCCTGGCCTCCGCGCGCCTGGACAACCTCTCCTCCGTCCACGCGGAGGTGCAGGCCCTGATCACCGTGGCCTCCACTCGCCGCGACACGGACGCCCCCATCGCCCTGATGGTCGCCAACGACCACGAGGAGGTGGGCTCCGCCACCCGCTCCGGCGCGGGCGGTCCCTTCCTGGAGGATGTGCCGGTGCGCATGCACGAGGCCGTCGGCGGAACCGACTCCACGCGCCGACGCGCCTTCGCGGGCTCGATGGTGCTCTCGGTCTATGCCGGGCACGCCGCCCACCCCAACTACCCCGAGCGGCACGATCCAGTGACCCGGCCACGCCTGGGCGGGGGCCCGATGCTGAGGATCAACGCCCAGCAGCGGTACGCCACCGACGCGGTGGGGATCGCCGCGTTCGTCCAGGCCTGCGAGGAGGCCAGCGTGCCCCACCAGCACTTCGTGTCCAACAACGCGATGCCCAGGTCGACATGGTCCTGAGCCAGCGCTGAGAGCGCCATCGTCCACGCGGCTGCTCGGCCGCCGTTCTGCGGCTCACGCCCCTGTCGAGCGCCGGCGCCTCATCCGACGGCCGAGAACCAGCCCGAGCATGCCGAGGGCCACATCAGCGATGGTCAGCACCAGTCGCGACAGGATGACGACGACGAGCACTCCCCCCGCGGCGAGGCTCCCTCCGAGGACGACCGCCAGGATCACCTCGCGCACGCCTGCCCCGGCCGGAACGAAGATCACGAGGAAGCCGACGCTCCATGCCATCGCGTACCCGCCGATGCACAGCAGCAACGTGGGAACATCCGGTGTCATCCCCACCCCGACCGCCAGTACCCAGACCTGCACGCCGGCTGCGATCCATGACGCCAGCGTCCATGCCAGTGCCTCACCGACCCCCCTCCAGGTCAGTGCAGTCTCCAGAGGGGGACGTCGAGTCAGCCGCAGGAGCATCCCGAGCAGGCGGTTCAGCACAGGGGGCATCAGCACCGCGACCACCACCGGCAGAGCGACGAAGGCCCAACCGAAGCGATCAGCGATCTCGCTGGGGGCGAACGGCACCACGGCAAGGGCCAGCAGCAGACCGCCGACGAGAGAGAGCAGCACCGCGACAGCCATCGCTGAGACGGAGCGACGACGAGGCCCATCGTGACCCGACCCGCCTTCGGCGGCCGCCACGATGTTCCACACCCCGCCTGGCACGTACTTGCCCAGCTGGGAGACGAGGAACACGGATGCTGTCGCGGACGGTGCCAATCGGGAGCCCAGGTCCGCGAGAACCGCCCTCCACGCCATCATCGTCAAGAGCACATAGATGAGGGACAGGACCAGGGCCGCTCCGACCGCCCAGGGCGCAGTCCGTCCCAGAGCATCCACCACCTCATCCCAGCGTGCAGCGATCGCCCAGATGGCCAGTCCGAGAGCCAGGAGAAGGAATCCTGCCCGAACCGGCGTGGAGCGCAGCACCTCCAGAATCCGCCCCATCAGCGCACCGCGCACAGTCTGGCCTCGAGATCGGCCACGACCTCGTGGGGCCGGAACCTGTCCCGAGCTCGCTCCGAGCGCTCGCGCGCGGAGTCGAGAGCGGAACTGTCGTTCGCCAGCGTCTGGAGCGCGGAAGCCATCGCGTCGTCGTCACCGGCTGGCACGAGCACCGCGGCATCAGCCAGGACCCTGCGCTGCGGTGCGGTATCGCTGGTGATGTCGACGCAGCGGGCGGCGATTCCCTGATAGACCTTGTTCGGCACGACATCGGCAGCCTTGGGGGTCGTGCCCGTGATGCCCAGGCAGACATCATGATCGGCCACGAGCGCCGGCAGGTCCGCCCCATCGACCCACGGGACCCACTGGACCTCATCGACGCCCTCGAGGATCCGGCGGCACTCAGCGTGGTCCTGCCCTGACCCGATCAACGTGGCGCGGAACGGCACATCACGGTCGTGGAGACGGCGCAGTGCCCGTGCGATCGTCGGCGTCCCCTGCAACGGAGTGAACAGGCCGAAGAACACGATCCGCAACGGGCCCTGAGAACGACGGCCATGGGCCACCTCGAACCATGCCTCGGGGGCGCCCACGGCTGCGATGACAGCACGCTCTTGCTGAACGGGGGTGAGGCGGGCTTGATGCTCTGCGGTGTCCCCAACGATCACGTCTGCCGCCCCGAGCGCGATCCGGTCAAGGAGCCGGAGAGCGCTCAGCAGGAGCGTTCCCTTCGCACCCCGATCCGATGCCGTCCCTGCGGCGAAGATCAGATGGTCCAGGACGATCGGGGTCCGGGGAAAGAGGAGGCGCGCCAGAAGAACGTCGAAGTGCCCCATGTACCCCACCATCACGGCGTCAGGAGCGGCTGCGCCTCGGAAACGCAGGCTGCCCAACGCGAGGCGTGTCCACCGATCGGCGAGGCGCGCGGCGAGAAGACCGGCTCGCCATGGCTTCTGAAGCATCTCGACCCGCTCAGCAGTGGAGAAGCCGAGCGGGCGGTTCAGGCGGGAGACCTGCCACCCGCGGTCCGCCATCCCCTCCAGGAGCACCCGGATGCGCGGATGGGCCGACTCGTCGAAGGTGCCGAAGCCGAGGAGCCGACTCACGCGTGGGGACCTCGACGCTCCTGCGGTGAGGCAGGTTCGAAGAAAGCCGTCTGCACAAGGGCCTCTCCGGCGGAGTGCGGATCGTAGGACGCGACGGGTGCCCCAGCGCGAGGCAGGGGTGCTGCGGCGAGAGCAGGATCTCCGTACTCGAGGCGCTTGAGACGTTCGAGTGACTCCTCGATGAGCGTGCGGTTGGTGCGCTGCAGGTCCGCGATGATCATGAGCACCAGGCTCATGAACGAGCACATCAGCAGGGTGGAGCCGAAGACGAGGGACTGGGTGTGGCCGCCGCCCTGGCCCTGCACGAAGAAGTACAGGAAGCGCACGAACGGGATGGCGCCCAGCACTCCCATCGCGATGGCGATCCACAGCAGCACCTGGTGCGGCTTGAACATCAGGTACGCGCGGACGATCGCGGACCCGGACTTCGCCATGTGCTGGAAGATGTTGTTGAACAGCCGCGACTCACGGGTCTTGGGGTTCGTGTCGATCGGGACCGACGCGATCCGCAGGCGCTTGTTGCCGGCCTGGATGATCGTCTCCATGCAGTAGGAGAACTGCGTGATGACGTTCAGGCGGAGCAGCGCGCCCTTGGAATAGGCGCGGAAGCCGGAGGCGGCGTCGGGCAGCTCGGTCTCCGCGGCGAGGTTCACCACATGCGAGCCGACCTGCTGCATGACCTTCTTGAACGGTGAGAAGTGCGCGATCTTCTTGGTCTGACGGTCGGCGATCGCGATGTCCGCCTCGCCTGCGATCACGGGGGCGACCAGGTCGGCGATGCGCTCCTGCTTGTACTGGTTGTCGCCGTCGGTGTTGACGACGATGTCGGCGCCGTGGGCGAGGGCGTAGTCGACCCCGTCGCGGAAGGAGCGCGCGAGTCCCATGTTCCTCGCATGTCGCACGATGTGCTTGACGCCGTGGGCCTGGGCGACCTCGATGGTGCGGTCGGTGGAGCCGTCATCGATGATGAGCACCTCGACGGAGTCGACGCCGGGCAGCTCCTTCGGGATCGTGTCGAGCACCATCGGGAGCGTCTGCTCCTCGTTCAGGCACGGGATCTGGACGAAGACCTTCATGGGGACATCACCTTGTCGTGGACGTGACCGGGCCCCGCGGACTCTTCCGCTGAAGGCCCCCGGCACTGCGCGGAACCGCGTCAGTGTATCCAGAACGACCTGGGACGAGCAGTTACGACGCTCACCCCGGCCGCGTGAGCCCGCGCACCAGCGGGGGTCGACGCCCGCCCCTCTAGGCTGGGCATGCCGCGTCCACGTCACGAGGAGCCTCCATGCGTCGCCCCAGCCCGCTCGATTTCGTCGTGACCTCGGGGATCGTGATCATGGTGCTCGCCGCGACCACGGCCCGCAGCCTCCTCACCCCGCTGTTCTCCTCGGGGGACGAGATGGCCCACTTCGATTACGCGGTGCAGGTGTGGCACGGGGACCTGCCGGTCTTCGAGGACGGTCTTCAGGTCGAGTTGCCGTGGGGCGTCCGCCCGCCCGTGCAGTGGACCTCCCAGCACCCGCCGTTGTTCTACGTGCTGCTCGCGCCGGTCGTCGGGCCGCTGTACGACTCAGGGAGTCCGTACCTCGCCGGCATGTCCGGTCGCATGGTCAACACCGTGATCGCCGCCGTGCTGTGCGCCGCCGTCATGTGGGCCGTGCGACCGCTCTGCGGGGGCCGCCGCTGGCTCCCGTGGATCGCGGGTCTCACCGCCGCCTCCTCTCCCTGGGTCATGGGCGTGGGCAGCGCGATCTACAACGACAACATGGCCGCCCTCGAGATCACGGTGGTGCTCGGTGCAGCCCTTCGGCTGATCACCCTGCCACGCGAGGGTACGGGCGTCTTCGCCACCCGGAGCGGCATGTGGTGGGTGCTCGGGATCGCCGCCGTGGCCGCTGCGTCCACCCGGTTCGCGCTGGTGCCGATCGTCGCCGTGGTGTTCGGCACGCTGGTGCTGCGGGGGCTCCTCGCGCCGGGCCCGCTCCCGCGCCGCTCATGGCTGCTGCGCCCCGTGCTCATCGGGATCGCGATGATCGCGGCGACGGGCTGGTTCTACCTGCGCAACGTGCGGCTGACGGGGACCGTCGCCGGCGGGCACCCCGATTGGGCGAAGGCGAACACGGGCCGCACCTCTCCCCCGGCGCCGCTCGAGGTGGCCGCGGATCCCGTCTACTGGTCGAAGCTGCTCGGGATCTTCTCTCCGGGGAATACCCCGGACGGCCTGACTCTCTGGGCTCTGCTCGCGGCTCCCGCCCTGCTCGGTGCGGTGCTCGCGACCGTGCTGGGCGCCGCCTCCCGCCGAGGGCGGAGCGCGCCGCACGGCTCCCGTACCCCGGGGGCGGCCGAGCGGCCCGTCGCCCTGGCGGGCGTGGCGATGCTGGCGGCCGTCTCCGGCCTCCTGATCACGATGCAGTTCGTGTACGTCTCCGCGGCGGCGGGGAACCTCTTCCCCCGCTATTCGCTGCCGATCCTCTCCGTGACCTGCTTGCTGATCGCCTGGGGCCTCGGCGGTCTTCGCCGGGCCGCGCCGCTCCTGGTGCTCGCGTGGTCCGCGACGGCCTGGTGGCAGATCGTCGTGTTCCTGCTCGGACGACCGCGCACCGCGGCCCGGGGCCAGGCCGAGCTCCGCCCAGACCTCGCGCTACCGCTGGTGGGCTTCGCGGTCGCGGCCGCCGTCGTGACCGTCGCCGCGGTGCTGATCGGGGTGGTCATGACGTCGCGACCGGCTCCAGGCGGCCCTGGGCGTCGAGCTCGTCGAGTAGCGGCCCCGGCATGACCCATGCGTGGTAGCCGTAACTCTCCACCCCGCTGATCATCCGCGCGCCCTTCGCACTGCCCTCGGGCCAGATGTCGCAGCCCAGGACGATCTGCGCCTGGGACGTGTTGCGATCCATGGTCACGTCCATCGTGGTGGGTGAGATCCAGTACGCGAGTTTGTTCTGGACGACGGCGTTGTTGCTGAGCCCGGGCGTGCAGAAGCGGTCGAAGTCGACCGTGAGCTCGCCGTCGTGCTCGGCCTCGAGGCGGTTGATCTCATCAGCCAGGACCGGGCGGCCGCCCTCGAGCTGCTGGAAGTGATCGGTGGCGCGCGTCGAGGCGATCGTGCCGACGCTCGCGAGGACCATGAGCACCGCGACGAGTACCTCGCCGCCGCGACGGCCCAGCCGACCCGCGCCCGTGAGCGCGGCGAGCAGCAGCAGGGCGGGGATGCTCGCGAGCAGCCAGAAGCGGTTCTCGTTGGTGAGGCTCGGCATGAGGCCCCACTGCCAGGTCTCGCTGGTCGCCGTCGGCAGCGTCGAGAACCAGGGCATAACGGCCGGGATATGCGCAGGTGTCACATAGCCCCACGTGGGGGCGTCCGGGGCGAGCCACAGGACGGTCACGCCAACGAGGCCCGCTGTGAGCACGAGCGCTGTGGCGAGCACGCGGCGCGACAGCCCCCGCACGACCGCGCCGAGGCCCAGTGCGACGAGCAGCGCGGTCACCGGGTCGAGGTAGCGCCCGTACAGCCAGGCGTCGAGCCGGCGCCAGGAGGCGAGGTAGAGGGCGGTCTCGTTGGACCACTGGCCGACGGACAGCACCACCACGCCGAGCAGCATCGCGCCGATCAGGCACACGGGGCCGATCGCGTGCTCTCGCCGCAGCTCACGCCACACGAGCACAAGCATGACGACGAGGCCCACGACGACCAGCCCGAGCGATCCGACCGTCTGCTCCCACGACTGGCCAATAACCACGCGCAGGATGATCGAGGGTCGTGAGCCGAGGAGGTTGCCCAGCAGCTTCTCGCCCTGGCTGAAGCCGCCGCCGAGATACTGGTTGAGCAGGCCGCCGGACCAGAAGGCTAGGTAGCCGATCGGGAGCAGCACGACGAGGCCCGCGAGCGAGGCCCTCCACGAGCGGATCGCCAGGCACAGCAGCCAGATCGCGCACGCGATGAGTAGCACCACTGCCCGAGAATGGGTCGAGGTGAGGACGGCCGCGGCGATCGCGAAGACGATCGCGCGCGGGACCGTGGGCTTCTCCCAGAGGCGCAGGGCCGCGAGGACCGTCCAGGCGAGGGCGAGGAAGAGCAGCTTCTCGCTGGTGACGTAACCGGTCTGGACGGTACGCGCGGGCATCGACATGACGAACGAGGCGACCACGACGGACTGCGGCGTGCTGAGGCCCACGCGGGTGATCGCGCGGGACAGCGGCCAGATCGTGACGATCGCGGCGATCACGCCGAGCCCGATCGCGACCCGGTAGGCGACGGCGGGGTTCGAGGTGAACCACCAGATCGGGGCCATGATCGCGCTCCACGCCGGGAAGTAGCCGGCGCCGCGAGGCGGGGTGGGCATGCCGGCGCCGGAGAGAAACTTCGAGTACTGCAGTAGCACAATCTCGTCGAAAGGGAACGAGGGGGTGCGGGCGCCCCAAGCGATGACAACGTGGAGCGTGAGGGCGAGCACCACGCTCACCACGGCGCCCCAGCGCCACAGTGGTCCGAGGCCGCGAGCGGCGCCCTCAACGGGGGCGCGGCGGGGATGCGGGTCCGATGCCGCTGTCGCTCCGGGGTCAGCGCTCACGGTCATCGGTTCTCACGGTCCTCAGTTCTCGGTGGCGATGGACCCTCGGGGCGATCGGTCCTCGAGGGCGGGGGACGCACCGGTGCTCGCGCGCCCGGTCCCCCACGGCAGGGCCCGAGCTTACCGGCGAACCGCCCGCGACCCGGCAATCAGCACCGCGCGGCGTACCGCTCGCGCACGAGCGCCGCGATGAGGTCCGCCTGCTGCAGGGAGCGCTCGCGCCCCTCGGGCAGATGCGCGTCGAGCTTCGCCTGGACCTCGCCGCGTTGCTCTTCGAGCTGCTCGAAGCGCTTCCAGAGGTAGCCCGGCTCGAGCTGGCAGCGGCCGATCAGGTGCCGCAGCTGCCGGGGGCCGAGCTCGCGGTCCACGAACAGGAGGTCCTGGCCCGGCAGCAGGTGCTCGTGGATGCGGGTGCGCTCGGGGAACGATCGACGATCCCGAGAACTCCACGTTCTTGAACAGCGTCGGCCGTGATCCGTCGCACCGGCTCCGTCCCGCGGCGACCCCCCGCGCACGGGTACGATCTGGTCCCATGCGAATCACGACCGTGGGATGCGGATACCTGGGCGCCGTCTACGCCGCCTCGATGGCCTCGATCGGGCACGAGGTCCTCGGCCTGGACGTCGACCAGAAGAAGATCGACGATCTGAAGAAGGGCATCGCCCCCTTCCACGAGCCCGGCTTCGAGAAGGTCCTCACCGAGGCCCTGGCGTCCGGCCGCCTGCGCTTCTCCACCGACTACGCCGACGCCGCGGACTACCAGGTCCACGTGATCTGCGTGGGCACCCCGCAGCAGATCAACGGCAGCGGGGCCGACCTCACCTACGTGCACGCCGCCGTCGATGCCCTCATCCCGCACCTGGACAAGTGCCCCGACGGCCGCAGCCTGCTGGTAGGCCGCTCCACCGTGCCGGTGGGCACCGCGCAGATCCTCGCGCAGAAGCTCAAGGACGCCGGGACGGACACCCTGCTGGCCTGGAACCCCGAGTTCCTCCGCGAGGGCTTCGCCGTCAAGGACACCCTGTACCCCGACCGCATCGTCTACGGCCTGCCGGACGCCGGGGCCGAGGCCGCCGAGGCCAAGGCCCTTCTGGACGAGGTCTACGAGCCGATGCTGAAGGCCGACACCCCACTGGTGACCGGCAACTATCCGACCGCCGAGCTGGTGAAGGTCTCCGCGAACTCCTTCCTGGCCACCAAGATCTCCTTCATCAACGCCGTCGCCGAGGTCTGCGAGGCCACCGGCGGCGACGTCTCCGTGATCGCCGAGGCGATCGGCCTGGACGACCGCATCGGCCCGAAGTTCCTGCGCGCCGGCGTCGGCTTCGGCGGCGGCTGCCTGCCCAAGGACATCCGTGCCTTCATGGCCCGCGCCGGCGAGCTCGGCGCCGGGGAGGCCCTGTCCTTCCTGCGCGAGGTCGACATGGTCAACAACCGTCGTCGCGACCACGTCGTTAACCTGTCCCGGGAGATGCTCGGCGGCAGCTTCACCGGTAAGAAGATCGCCGTGCTCGGCGCCGCCTTCAAGCCGGACTCCGACGACACCCGCCAGTCCCCCGCCCTGTCCGTCGCCTCGAAGCTCTCGGGCCGCGGCGCCGACGTCACCGTCACCGACCCGGCGGCCAACGAGCGCGTGAAGACCGAGCGCCCGAACCTGAAGGTCGCTAAGGACGCGTTCGAGGCCGCGAAGGACGCCGAGCTGGTCCTGCTGCTCACCGAGTGGGACGAGTTCAAGCAGCTCGATCCGGTCGCCCTGAAGGAGGTCGTCGCCGAGGCGCGCTTCATCGACGGCCGCAACGTGCTGAACCCCGCCGCCTGGCGCGAAGCCGGCTGGGACTACCGTTCCATGGGTCGTCCCTGATCCTCGGGCCTCGCCCGACGCCGACGCCGACGCGTCATCTCCGCCGCCCCGGTCATCTCCCCGGTGACCGGGGCGGCGGTCTGTTTGAATGAGGAACATGACTGCGCAGCGCACCGAGACCCTCACCTGCCCGGACGCCGAGGCCCGCGAGTTCATCGAGGACCTCGGCGCTTTCGTGACCGCCTCACCCTCTTCCTTCCATGCCGCCGCCGAGGCCGCGCGGCGCCTCGAGGAGGCGGGGTTCTCCCGCCTGGAGGAGACCGAGGACTGGGCGGGCGCGGAGTCCGTGACCGGCGCGCGCTACGTGGTGCGCGACGGCTCCGTGATCGCGTGGGTGACGCCGGGTGATGTGTCCGCCGCGACCCCGTGGCGGATCCTCGGCGCGCACACCGACTCGCCGGCCTTCAAGGTGAAGCCGAAGCCGTCGATCGGCGCTGAGGGCTTCGCCCAGGTCGGGGTCGAGGTGTACGGCGGCCCACTGCTGAACTCCTGGCTGGATCGCGACCTTCGCCTGGCTGGCCGTCTCGTGCTCGATGACGGCACCACCCATCTGGTCTCCACCCCGCCGGTGCTGCGCATCCCGCAGCTCGCGGTCCACCTGGACCGCGGCATCAACGCCGAGGGCTTGAAGCTCGACCCGCAGCGCCACATGCAGCCGGTCGCCGGCCTCGGCGAGGTCGACATCGTCGGCCTGCTCGCGCGCTGCGCCGGCGTCGATCCCGAGCGGATCCGCGGTATGGAGGTCGTCACCGTCGACACCCAGGAGCCCGCCATGATCGGCGCCGGGGAAGAGCTGTTCGCCTCCGCCCGCCTGGACAACCTGGCCTCGACCCACGGCGGGGTGCGCGCCATCATCGACGTCGCCGCCGCGGCCCTTCCGAGCGGGCCGATCGCCCTGTTCATCGCCAACGACCACGAGGAGGTCGGCTCCTCGACGCGGTCCGGCGCCGGCGGTCCGTTCCTCGAGGACATCCTGGTGCGCATGCACGCCGCACTCGGCGGGGACGACTCGTCGCGACGGCGCGCCAGCGCCTCCTCGATGGTGCTGTCCTGCGACACCGGCCATGCCGCCCACCCGAACTACCCCGAGCGCCACGATCCGGCGAACCGTCCGCGCCTGGGCGCCGGCCCGCTGCTGAAGATCAACGCACAGCAGCGCTATGCGACCGATGCCGTCGGCGCCGCGTCCTTCGCCGCCGCCTGTGCGCAGGCGGGTGTGCCGTTCCAGGAGTTCGTCTCCAACAACGCGATGCCCTGCGGATCCACCATCGGCCCGATTACGGCCACCCGCCTAGGGATCACCACCATCGACTGCGGCGTCGCCCTGCTGTCGATGCACTCCACCCGCGAGCTGTGCGCCGTGGTGGATCCGCTGATGCTGCAGAAGGCGTCGGTCGCCTTCCTCACGCCTCGCCACTGACCCCACACCGCCACACAGGAGGGCCGGCCCGACGACGTATCGGACCGGCCCTCACTGTCTCGAGGACAGCCTGCGAAACCGGGTGTTCGCCGCGTGCCCCTCAGCCCTGCTTCGACTGCTGGCCGCGGAGCTTCTTGCGGGCGATGGTCTCGATCCGGGCGACGACCGCGCGCACCTCGCCGACGACCTGCGCATCGGGGCCGTGCTCGAGCAAGGTCAGGAGCCGACGGGCGGCGTCGTTGACACGCTCGGGGGGCTGGTCATCGGTGCTCCTTCGGGGATGCCTCGGTCCGGTCATCGGCGGGGTGGCCCGCCGCCTTCTGCGAGGCTCTCACGTCCACGCCGAACAGGGTGTGGAACGCGGCGACATACTGTTCGGCCCGTCCGTTGACGGCGAGCTCCCGGGCGCGCACCGTCGGCGGGTGCAGCACCTTCGCGGCGATCCGCGTCAGGCCGCGCTCGAACTCCGCGGCGACCTCGTCGCCGAAGCGGCTGCGGATCCGGCCGACCTCGTCGTCGAGAGCACCGGAGACGCTGCCGCGCAGGTAGCTGATGGCCGGGTCGACGCTGCGTATGCGGCGCCGAGCGATGAAGCTGCGCACGCCCTCATCGAGGATGGCGCGGGCCTGCTGCTTCTGCCCGTCGTCGTCGATGTCGTGCGCCAGATCGGCGAGGCTGATGATCCGCACGTCCTCGCGTCCGCGCAGATCGGGGTGCAGATCCGAACGCAGGGCCAGGTCCAGGACGACCAGCGCGCGGGAGTCGCGCCCGGCGAGATGCTCAGGCCGTAACACCGCGTCGCCCTGG
Organism: Brachybacterium epidermidis; assembly: GCF_015209585.1. Taxonomy (GTDB): domain Bacteria; phylum Actinomycetota; class Actinomycetes; order Actinomycetales; family Dermabacteraceae; genus Brachybacterium; species Brachybacterium epidermidis. Next base: position 71,997 of record NZ_JADEYR010000003.1, on the reverse strand, counting down.
CCGGAGGCGGCCACGACGAGGTCGGCGTGGGCAACGGCCTCCGGGAGCATCCCCGTGGGCACCGCCTGCACCCGGTGGCTGCTGGCGAAGGCCTCGGCCCGACCCGTCCCGGAGTGGACACGGATGTCCCGGGTGCCGCGACGGCGCAGATCTGCGGTGATCACACGGGCATAGGAGCCGGTGCCGATCACGAGCACGGCGGCGTCGGCGATCCCGAGGTCCAGGACGTCGGCGGCGCGATCCAGGGCGACCGCCCCGCCGGTGCGGCCGACCGCACCGAGCCCGGTGGTGGAGGCGACCTGCTTGGCGTGACGCTGCCCGATCTGGAACAGGTCGTTGAGCATCGCGGTGGTGCGGCCGGCAGCGAGCGCCGAGCTGAAGGCGGTGCGAACCTGACCGGCGATCTCCGACTCGCCCACCACCCGGGAGCGCAGCCCGGCCATCACCTCGTACAGATGGGCGGCGGCTTCACTGTCCATGAGCGCGTCGACGTGGGAGGCGACCTCGTCGCGCTCCATCCCTGAGCACTGGGCGATCGCATCGACGGTGGCGGCGACGGCGTCGTGGAACCGTTCGGCGTCGAGGTAGATCTCCAGTCGGTTGCAGGTGGCGATCACCACAGTCCCGTGGATGCAGTCGACATGGGCCAGGAGGTCGTCGATCTGGTCGGCGCCGCGGGAGAGCGCGTCGAGCACCCCGAGGTCGAGGTGCTCATGGGAAGCGCGCACGGCCACAAGCATGCCGACGATCCTACGACTGATGTCACCTTGGCACCGCCCCCACAGCCACCTCTGTGACGAGTCGTGCACAATGGGGTCGCCATGACAGAAAACAGCACGTCAGAGGCCGTATTTAGCGACACGGCGTCATATCGCGATCGCGTCCGGTCCCACCTGCCACAAGACCATCCGCTGCAGCGCTCGAGCGCCGACTCCGGCACCGCCGAGGCACCCCTGCTGGCCCGTTACCGAGGGGTCAGCACCGACGCCCCGCCGAGTGTGTGGTTCATGCGCCAGGCCGGGCGGTCCCTGCCTGAGTACCGGAAGCTGCGCGAGGGCACCACGATGCTGGACTCGTGCCTGATCCCGGAGATGGCTGCGGAGATCACAGTGCAGCCCGTGCGCCGCCACCGCGTGGATGCGGGCATCTTCTTCTCCGACATCGTGGTGCCGATGCGCCTGGCCGGCCTCGAGGTGGAGATCAAGCCCGGAGTGGGCCCCGTCTTCGCCCGTCCCGTGCGCACCGAGACCGACGTCGATGCCCTGCCCGTGCTGGACGACTCCTTCGAGGAGGCCCTGGAGCCGATCCGTGAGGCCGTGCGCCTCACCGTCGCCGAGCTGGGATCCACTCCCCTGATCGGCTTCGCCGGCGCCCCCTTCACCGTGGCCTCCTACCTGGTCGAGGGGGCACCGAGCCGGGACCACCTGGCCGCACGAGCGCTGATGCGCTCGAAGCCGCAGGTGTGGGACCGCCTGGCCGCCTGGGTGGCCGAGGCCTCCGGTCGCTTCCTGCGCGCGCAGGTGCTGGCCGGCGCCTCCGCCGTCCAGCAGTTCGACTCCTGGGCCGGTTCGCTCTCCGAGCACACGTACCGCACCGGGGCCCTGCCCCATTCCCGCGCCCTGTTCGACCACGTCGCGGACCTGCCGGTGCCGCGCGTCCACTTCGGGGTGGGGGCCGCGCACCTGCTGGCCCCGATGCATGAGGCAGGCGCCACCGTGATGGGTGTGGACCACCGCATCACGCTCGCCGAGGCCGCCGCACATCTGCCTCCCGGCACCCCCCTGCAGGGGAACATCGACCCGGCCGTGCTGTTCACCTCGGAGCAGGTGCGCTTCGCCGAGGCCGATCGGGTGCTCGCCGACGGCGCCGCCGCGGCCGGTCACGTGGTGAACCTGGGCCATGGCGTCCCGCCGGAGACGGACCCGCAGGTGCTCACCGACCTGGTCGCCCACCTGCACGAGCAGCCCCCCGCCTCGGCTTCCTCGTCGGACGGCTCTTCGTCGTCGCAGGGCTTGTCCACGGCCGGTGCGCCCGCCCAGTCGGGCGCCGGCGGCGTCGAGGCTCCTGCCACCACCGGGGCCGCCGGATGAGCTCACCCGAGCGCACCGTCGTCGTCGGCGGCGGCATCGCGGGCCTGCTGGCCGCCCGGCGACACGCCCTCGCGGGCCGACGGGTGACCCTGCTGGAGGCCGAGCCCTCCACCGGCGGGGCGATCGCCGCCCGCACCGTCGGCGGGATCGACATCAACATCGGTGCGGAGGCCTGGTCGGTCGGCAGCGGCGCGGTCGAGGCGCTGATCGCGCAGCTGGGCCTGGCCGATCAGGTGGTCTCCCCCGTGACCGGTCGGGGCAGCCGCCTGGTCTCCGCCGCCGGCGTGCACATCGCGCCGCCCGGGGGCATGTTCGGCATCCCGGCCCGGCCCCTGTCCCCCGAGACCCGCAAGGTGCTGGGGACCACCGGGGCCCTTCGTGCCTGGGCCGAACGCCTCCTGCCGGCCTCCTGGGGGCTGCGTCCGGGCGTCACCCTCGGTGACTACGTGCGCTGCCGGATGGGCAGGCGCGTGGTGGATCGACTGGTCGCACCCCTCGTGGGCGGGGTGCACTCCGCTGATCCCTACTCCCTGGAGCTGGCCTCGACCCTGCCCCGCCTGCCCGACGCCGTGCGGGAGAACGGCTCCCTCGCCGCTGCGGTGCGGTCCCTGCGCCCGGCGACCTCCCGCTCCTCCCGTGGCGGGGCAGGCACGGCCGTGCAGGCCCTCACCCCCACCATGGCCGAGCTGCCCCGGGCGCTCGAGGCGCAGCTGCGCAGCCACGGCGGCGAGGTGCTCACCGGAACCCGCGCACTCGCCGTCGCACGCAAGGACGACGGCACCTGGCAGGTCACGGCGTTCGGCACGGACCGAGGCGCCAGCAGCAGTGGTGCAGCTACCAGTGGTGCAGCCACCAGTGGTGCCGACGGCACCGAGGTGCGCCTGGAGGCCGAGCACCTCGTGCTGGCCTGCCCGCCCGATGTCGCTGCGACCCTGCTGGAGCAGGCCCTGCCCACGCTGGCCCGTGCGATTCCCTCCGCGCCCGCGGTGCCGGTGCGATTGGTGGCCCTGGTGCTGGAGGCTCCCGCACTGGACTCCTCGCCCTCGGGCACCGGCGCCCTGGTGGCGGCCGGCACCCCCGGGGTGCGCGCCAAGGCCCTCACCCACGCCACCGCCAAGTGGGAGCACGTGCGCCGCGCGGCCGACGGCCTGCACGTGGTGCGTCTGAGCTACGGCCGTCCCGGGGAGGAGCTTCCCGAGGACGACTCCCACGGCCCTGACGGCACCGAGGGCACCATCGTCGACCTGGCCCTGGCCGATGCCTCCACGATCCTGCGCACCCCGCTGGACCGCTCCCAGTGGCGGGCCGCCCGCGTGATCACCTGGCAGCGTGCCATGCGCCGCCCCGGCCCCGGCCATCGCGAGGCCCTGGACGCGATCACCGAGCTGCTGGCCCAGGAGCCGAGCCTCGAGCTGGTGGGGGCCTGGCGGGCCGGCACCGGCATCGACGCGATCGTGCGGGCTGACGCCCGCGCCATGACCATCCCCGACCCATCCACCCACCGAGTCCAGGAGGACCGCCCATGACCACCCAGCACCCCCGCCCTCCCGCCCCGAGGGCCACGACAGCCCCGACAGCGCCGGCAAGGAGATCACCCGCTACACCTCCTACACCGTGTTCCGCCGCCTGGGCGGCTTGGCCGCCGAGGGTGCGGCCAGCCCCGAGCAGCTCACCACCGCCGTGGAGGAGACCATCTCCCTGATCGAGGCCGACGGCTGCGAGGTGCTCGGCTTCTACGACGTCTCCGGATTCCGCGCCGAGGACGACCTGATGCTGTGGTTGGCCGCGGAGGAGCCCGAGGCCCTGCAGGCCGGGCTGCGCACGCTGGAGAACTCCCTGGCGGGCACCCTGCTGCACCGCGAGTGGGCAGCCGTGGGCGTGCACCGCGCCGCCGAGTTCACCCGCTCCCACATCCCCTCGTTCATGACGAAGAACCGCGGTCGCAAGCAGTGGATCTGCGTGTACCCCTTCGTGCGCTCCTACGAGTGGTACCTGCTGCCGGAGGAGGAACGACGCCGCATGCTGATCGAGCACGGGAAACTGGGCCGCGACTTCCCGCAGGTCAACGCCAACACGGTGGCCTCCTTCGCCCTGGGCGACTACGAGTGGCTGCTGAGCTTCGAGGCCGATGACCTGCACGATCTGGTGGACATGATGCGGCACCTGCGCTACTCCGATGCCCGCCTGCACGTGCGCGAGGAGCTGCCGTTCCACACCGGCCGCCGCCTCGACTCCGCCGCCGACATCGCCGCCCTGCTGGCCTGACCCGTCATCGGCCCGGTGGCGACGCTCTGCCACCGGGCCTCCCCCGTCGGGCCCCGGCCCGACCCGCTCTGGAAGGACCCCCGTGACCATTCCCCCTAAGACCGCAGCCGGCCCTGAGACCACCACCGCCGCTGTCACCGAGATCGCCGACGAGCTGCCTCTGCCGCGCGAGGTGGACCACGACAGCGAGACCCACACCCGCCGCGGTGAGCAGCGCGCGTTCGACTCGATCCTGTTCTCCTCCTTCGGCGGCCCCGACGGCCAGGAGGACGTGATCCCGTTCCTGCGCAACGTCACCCGCGGGCGCGGCATCCCCGATGAGCGGCTCGAGGAGGTCGCCGGCCACTACCGGGCCCTCGGCGGCCGCAGCCCCATCACCGAGCAGAACCGCGCGATGATCGCCTCCCTTCAGGTGGAGCTGGCCGCCCGCGGCATCGACATGCCCGTGTACTTCGGCAACCGCAACTGGGAGCCCTACAACGCCGATGCGGTCACGGCCCTGCACGCCGATGGTCACCGCCACGCCCTGGGCCTGGTCACCAGCGCGTACTCGAGCTACTCCTCGTGCCGTCAGTACCGCGAGGACTTCGCGATGGTGCTCGAGGAGACGGGCCTCGCGGACGAGGTCACCATCGACAAGGTGCGCGTGTACTTCAACCATCCCGGGTTCCTGGACCCGGTGGCCGACGGCCTCGAGCAGGCGCTGCGCTCGCTCGGCGATGCCGGCCACGACGTGGACCGCATCGCGGTGCTGTTCTCCACCCATTCGGTGCCGCTGTCGATGGCGGAGGCCTCCGGTCCGGAGGAGACCCGCGTGGAGGGCTCCAGCGGCTGGTACGTGGCCCAGCACCTCGCGGCCTGCCGCTACGTGATGGACCGGGTGGACGACGCCCTGCCGCAGCTGCCGTCGTGGCGCCTGGTGTACCAGTCCCGCTCCGGCGCACCGCACATCCCGTGGCTGGAGCCGGACGTCAACGACGTGATCGAGGAGATCGCCGAGCAGCAGTCGGCCGATGCGGTGGTGGTGGTGCCGATCGGCTTCGTCACCGACCACGTCGAGGTGGTCTGGGACCTGGACACCGAGGCGAAGGAGACCGCCCAGGAGCACGGCCTGACCTTCGAGCGGGTGGCCACCTCCGGCACCGATCCGCGGTTCATCAAGGCCCTTGCGGATCTGGTGCAGGAGCGCCTGGATCCTGCCTTCCCACGGCAGGAGGTCACGGACTTCGGGCCCACGCCGGACGTGTGCGGCGCCAACTGCTGCGTGGGCCGGATGTGCCGACCCACCACCAGCGGCGTGGACTCCGCGCGGGACGTGCAGCGCGCCCGGGCCGCTCGCGAGCAGGAGCAGGCGGCCGGGGCAGGCACCTCCGGGGCAGGCACCGCCGGGGCTGACGCCTCATGACGGCGCACCCCGATCCGGCCCCGCTACGTCTGGGCACCCGCGCCTCGGCCCTGGCCCTGGCCCAGTCCGGTCAGGCCGGGCGGGCCCTGGTGGCCGGCACCGGCCGGGCGGTGGAGCTGGTGCACGTGCGCACCACGGGCGATGTGGACCGCCGGCCGCTGACCCAGATCGGCGGCACGGGCGTGTTCGTCACCGCCGTGCGGCAGGCGCTGCTGGACGGCGAGGTGGACGCGGTGGTCCATTCCTGCAAGGACCTGCCCACCACCCCGGCCGACGGCATCACCATGGCCTGCATCCCCGCTCGGCAGGATCCGCGCGATGCCCTGGTGGCCCGCGACGGCCTCACGCTCGCCCAGCTCCCGGCGGGGGCGCGCGTGGGCACCGGGTCGCCGCGCCGCGCCGCCCAGCTGCTGCGGGCCCGCCCGGACCTGGAGGTGGTCTCGATCCGCGGGAACATCGACACCCGCATCAACCGCGCCCTGGGGTCCGAGGCGGATCTGGACGCCGTGGTGCTGGCCGCCTCCGGTCTGCACCGGGCGGACCGCGCCGCGGAGATCTCCGATCTGCTGGACGTGCAGGTGATGCTGCCGGCACCCGCCCAGGGGGCGCTCGCGATCGAGTGCCGCACCGAGGACTGGCAGGCCGGCGGGTGGCTCGCCGAGGCCCTGGCCGCCTACGACCACGCGCCCACCCGGGCCGCGGTGACCGCTGAGCGCACCCTGCTGCGGGCCCTCGAGGCCGGCTGCAGCGCCCCGGTGGCGGCCCATGCCACCGGTGAGGCGCAGGCGCTGCAGCTGCGGGCCCTGGCGATCTCCCCCGACGGCGCGAAGGTGATCGAGGGCTCCCGCCGCGTGGACCCCGACGGCACCTCCGCGCCCGAGCGCGCTGGCGCATCTGACGCGCACTCCGCCGCCCGGCTCGGTGAGGCACTGGCCGCCGAGCTGCTGGACCAGGGCGCCCGGGACCTGCTGGACGCGGCCTCCGCGGCACCGGATCAGGTCTGATGCCCGTGACCGCATCCTTGCCGCCGTCGGCCGCTGCCCCGTCCCGGGGCGCGGCGAGGGTGCTGCTGCCACGACCTGAGGGCCGCGGCGGCGCGCTCGCGCGGCTGCTGCAGGAGCAGGGCTTGCACGTCGAGCAGCACCCCGTGGTGGAGCTTCGCCTGCACCACGACGCACCGATGCGCGAGGCCGTCTCTGCGCTGGCCGCAGGCCAGTGGGAGCACCTGGTCCTCACCAGCCCGCGCACGGTCGAAGCGCTCGCGGCCGTCCCCAGCCCCCTGCCCGAGGGCACGGGCACCGCCGATGCCGGGCCCATGCTCCAGGAGACGGGCTCCGCCGAGCACCAGCCCGGGGTGCTGCGGATCCCGGCCTCGGTGACCGTGACCGTGGTGGGCGAGGGCACGGCGAGCGCCCTGCGCGCCTGCGGTCGCGAGCCGGACCGGGTGGCCGGCGGCTCCGGGCAGGCCCTGGTGGAGCAGTTCCCGCCAGCCCCCGATACCGGCGCCCGGGTGCTGTTCCCGGCCTCCGCGGCAGCGGCCGGCACCGTCCCGGACGGCCTTGCGGCCAAGGGCTACGCGCTCACCCGGGTGACCGCCTACACGCCCCACCCCCTCCCGCTGCCCCCGCAGGTCGCGCACGACCTGCGCACGGGGGTGTACCGGGTGGTGGTGCTGACCAGCTCGATGATCGCGCGGATCCTGGCGGAGCAGGGCGTGCATCCCTCCACCAGGGTGGTGACCATCGGCGACCCGTCCACCGCGGCGGCCCGCGCCGCCGGGCTCACCGTCCACCACCAGGCCCGGACCGCCACCGACCGGGGCCTGGCCGATGCCGTCCGCGCCGCCCTGTCCGACCCTTCCGATCCCTCCGACAGCGTTCACCAGGAGACCCCCATGACCTCTGATCCCACCGCTCCCCGCACGCCCCGGCAGCAGGCCCCCGATGCCGCCGTCGGCGGGCCGGTCCCCATCGTGCGGCCCCGCCGCCTGCGCACCACCGGTGCCATGCGCTCCCTGGTGCGCGAGCACACCCTGCGCCCGGCAGACCTGGTGCTGCCGATGTTCGTGCGCGAGGGCATCACCGAGGACCAGCCGATCTCCTCCATGCCGGGCGTCCTCCAGCACACCGAGGACTCCCTGGTGCGCGCCGCCACCGAGGCCACCGAACGCGGGGTGGGCGGCCTGATGCTGTTCGGCGTGCCCAAGTACAAGGACGCCGTGGGCTCGGGTGCGACCGATCCGGACGGGGTGCTGAACCGGGCTCTGGCCCGCCTTAGCCGCGAGCTGGGCGATGCCACCGTGATCATGGCGGATCTGTGCCTGGACGAGTTCACCGACCACGGCCACTGCGGCGTGCTCGATGCCGAGGGCCGGGTCGACAACGACGCCACCCTGGGGCGCTACCGCGAGATGGCCCTCGCCCAGGCGGAGGCCGGCGCCCACCTGCTGGGCCCCTCGGGAATGATGGACGGCCAGATCGCCGCGATCCGCGAGGCGCTCGACGCCGCCGGGCACTTGGACGTGGGCCTGTACGCCTATACCGCGAAGTACGCCTCTGCCTTCTTCGGCCCATTCCGTGACGCCGTGGGCTCCTCCCTCAGCGGTGACCGCCGCACCTACCAGCAGGATCCCGCCAACGGCCGTGAGGCCCTGCGGGAGCTGGAGCTGGACGTGGCCGAGGGAGCGGACCTGGTGATGGTCAAGCCCGGCCTGCCCTACCTCGACGTGCTGGCCGAGGTGGCTGCCGCCTCCCCCGTCCCCGTGGGCGCCTACCAGGTCTCCGGCGAGTACGCGATGGTGGAGGCCGCTGCTGCCAACGGCTGGATCGACCGTGACAAGGTGATCCTGGAGTCCCTGCTGGCGTTCCGCCGTGCCGGCGCCACCACTGTGCTGACCTACTGGGCCAGCGAGGTGGCCGGCTGGTACCGGGACGGCCTGCCCGCCCACTTGCGCGAGTTCCTCTGACCCGACCCGATCCGAGCGGCCCCGGCCCCCGTCGTCCGCCTCGGACCGACCCCAGCACGCACGCCTGAACCCTCTCGAGAAAGGCACCCCCATGACCGACGCCACCGAACACCGCACCCCTGCTCCCACCTCCGCCGAGCTGTTCGAGCGGGCCCGCAGCGTGATCCCCTCGGGCGTGAACTCCCCGGTGCGGGCCTTCGGCTCGGTGGGCGGTACCCCGCCGTTCATCGTCAGCGCCGAGGGAGCCCTGCTGCGCGATGCCGACGGCCGCGAGTACGTGGACATGGTGGGCTCCTGGGGGCCGATGATCCTGGGCCACGCGAACCCGCAGGTGGTCGAGGCCGTGCGGGAGGCCGCCGGCAAGGGCCTCAGCTTCGGTGCCCCGCAGCCCGGCGAGGTGCTGCTGGCCGAGGAGGTCACAGCGCGGGTGCGCCCCGTCGAGCAGATCCGCCTGGTCAACTCCGGCACGGAGGCCACCATGAGCGCGCTGCGCCTGGCCCGCGCCGCCACCGGCAGGGACGTGGTGGTGAAGTTCGCCGGCTGCTACCACGGGCATGTGGACGCCCTGCTGGCCGAGGCCGGCAGCGGGGTCGCCACCTTCGCCCTGCCCGGCTCTGCCGGAGTCACCGCCGCCACCGCCAAGGACACCGTGGTGCTTCCCTACGGCGACCGGGCGGCCCTGACCGAGCTGTTCGCCCAGCGCGGCGGGGAGATCGCCGCGATCATCACCGAGGCGGCACCGGCGAACATGGGCGTGGTCCCGCCGCCGGAGCAGGACGGCACCGGCTTCAACCGCTTCCTGGCAGAGACCGCGCACGCCGCCGGGGCACTGCTGATCTCCGACGAGGTGCTCACCGGGTTCCGGGCGAGCCGCGAGGGCCAGTACGGCATCGACGGCGAGGGGTGGGAACCGGACCTGATGACCTTCGGCAAGGTGATCGGCGGCGGACTGCCCGTGGGCGCCTTCGGCGGCAGGGCCGAGCTGATGGGCCTGCTGGCCCCCGCGGGTCCCGTCTACCAGGCGGGCACCCTGTCGGGGAACCCGCTGGCCACCGCCGCGGGCCTGGCCACGCTCGACGGGCTCGACGAGAGCGCCTACCACGCCATCGGCCGCGCCGCCGATGTTCTGAAGTCAGCGGTCTCCGAGGCCCTGACCGCCGCGGGCGTCCCGCATGTCGTCCAGTCCACCGGCACTCTGTTCTCGGTGTTCTTCCGGGAGGCGCCGGTGCGGACCTACGACGAGGCGAAGTCGCAGGACACCGATGCCTTCGGACGTTTCTTCCACGCCATGCTCTCCCAGGGCGTGCATCTGCCGCCGAGCGCCTTCGAGGCCTGGTTCCTGTCCACCGCGCACACCGACGACGTCCTCGATCGGATCATCACGGCCCTGCCGCAGGCGGCCCGGGCGGCGGCACAGGGCTGACCTCCCCGCCGGGCTCCCGAGCCCCGGTATGCGATCCTGGCGGGGCGCCGCGTCGGGGGACGGCGGCGCCCCGAAGGAGGGGATCGCGATGATGCACGACCGACGGCCGCCGCGGCGGCGCCTGCTGCTGAGCGGCGCCGCACTGCCGGCGGCACTGGCCATGAGCGGCTGCGGGGTGGACCTGCCGCGTCCTCCCGGTCTGCCGGGCCTGCCCGGCCTGCCGCGACGGAGACGCCCGCGCGACGGTGCCGTCACCCGATGCCTGGACGGCGGTGAGCAGGTCCCCGAGGAGTACGAGGACACAGTCCCCGACGGCACGATAGTGGACCCCGCACCGGCGAAGCCGGACAACAGGTTCCTGCGGCGCGGCCTCGCCCTGTCGCCGGACGGCAGCCTGATCACCGCTCACCGCACCGACCAGCAGGCCCCGTTCGAGACCTAGGGCGGCCTGGTCGTGTGGAGCACCGCCGACGGCGCCGTCGCGCACGAGCTCGAAGAGCGCGCCGGCGGGCCGGTCGATTGGCTGGCGGACGGCGAGCACCTGGTCGTCGGCCACCCGCGGTACGCCAGCGTGCTCTCCATCGACGGCGAGGTCCTCACCCACCTGCTCGGCCACGATCTGACCGACGACCTCGCCTCCATGTCAGCGGTCTCCGTCTCGCCCGACGGGTCTCGCCTCGCGACCCTGGGCAACGACGACACGGTCCGTCTCTTCACCGTCGACACGGAGACCTGCAGCGGCGACGGGACGCTGCAGCTCGAGCAGGACGACGATCCGAGCGCCGTGCTCTGGAGCGCCGACGGGAGCCGCCTGCTCATCGGGGCGGCCCGCTCCAGCTACGAGGGCGCGCCGGACAACGCCCCGCAGTGGTGGGACGCCGACAGCGGCGAACGGATCGGCCCCGTCGAGGGGGCGACGGGCCGTGTGTTCGCGATCGCCCTGCTCGAGGACGACACCGTGCTGGCTCTCGCCGAGGACCCGAGCGTCGTCCAGGTCATCAGGCCCGGCGGCACGGTGGACACGGGGCCCGAGCTCACCTCCGGCTGGTTCGGGGACCTGGTCGCGGGTCCCGGCGGGAAGGTCGCGGTCACCGACCGTGCGGACACACTGCTGCTCTGGGACAGCGTCCGGGGCGAGGTCGAGGAGCTCCCCCGCGAGGAGACCACCCAGTGGTGCTTCTCACCGGACGGCAACACCCTCTACGGCCTGTCGCAGGCCCAGGGCGTCATGGTCTGGGACGGTTCGGACTGGGCGGCCTTCGAGACGCCCTGAGACCGCCGTCTCGCCCCTGCCTCGAGGTGGTGGGTCCGGTGGCGCGCGATCAGCCCCCGCTGACAGCACATGGTCGATGCACAGGGCGAGCAGCCACACCAGGGCGGCGCACCTCCCCCGTCACCACGAGCAGGCCGAGGACGGCCAGTGCGAGGACGCCGGAAGCGACACCGACGAGGACTGCGATGACCGTGAATGGAGCCTGCCCGAAGGTCTCCGAGAGGAACATGTCGCTCTTCTCGAGGCCCTCGGGCCGGTGCCGGTTCAGATCGATGGCCGCGAGCATGACCATGACCAGCAGGGTCGTGACGGCGACCAGCAGCGCCAGCGGGCGCCCCCCCGAGAGCCGGGTCAGCCCCTTGTTGAGGGCCGGGAGGACAGAGGCGAGGGCAACGAGCACCTGGGGCTGTCGCTCCCGCCGCCTCGATGCATCGGTCAGGCCTTGCGGACCAGCTCGGCGATCAGATCGGCCTGCATGAGCGAGTTCGCCTTGACCTCAGGCAGGTGCTGATCGAGCTTGGCCTGCACCTCGTCGCGACGGGCCTCAAGGTCGGCGAAGCGCTGGGTGAGGTGCTCGGGGGTGAGCTGGTCGTGACCGAAGGCCCACTCCTCCAGCTCGAACATCTCCAGCACCTCGCGGTACTTGTGGCTCCAGCCGATCACCAGGGTGGGCACGGCCATCGCCAGGGAGGAGACCATGGCATGGAAGCGGCTGGCGACGAACAGGTGGCAGCGACCGATCAGGTAGCGCAGCTCCTGGGAACTCAGCTCGCGGTCCACGAACAGCAGGTCGTTGCCCATGCGCAGGCGACCGTTGATCTCGGTGCACAGCGGCAGATCGTTGTTGTGGGTCTTGGTGGTGCCGGTGCGCACGCTGTGCGGGATCAGCAACACCTTCTTGCCCTCGGCGCGGAGGTGCTCGATGAAGGAGACCATCTGGCCGATGTAGTCGCCGCCGCGGGCGTCGACCTTCTTCTGCAGCACGACCGAGGGGCAGACGCCGACGACGTCGCCCCTGTCGAAGAAGGACAGGTCCAGATGGCGCGAGACCGACTCGGCCTCGGTGCCGTCCATCTCCAGGGAGAAGGCGTAGTCGGCGCCGGCCACGATGTTGGTCAGGCCCAGGCCCTCGGCGTACTCGTGGGTGATGCGACCGCGGGTGACAGTGCAGGCGGCCTTCGGGAGGAAGATCTTCGAGACGATCCGGTTGATCGGATTCTTGAACGGGCCGACTGCCTGCGCGCACTTGAACACCGGGGTGCCGAGGTTCAGGGCTGGCAGGATCGAAGCCACGTTGTAGAGCAGGAACTTCTCACGGCCGTCGGTGAATGTGATGCCGCCCTGGTCCAGGAGGACGTCGGCCTCGGCCAGGGCGCGCACGGCCTTGTCCCGGCGCAGCAGCGGACGCAGCGGCGGCAGCAGACGGTGGAGCAGGGCGAGAGAGTTAATGCGCACACCGAGGGTGGCCGGGTCGGCCTTGACGATCTTCAGGTTCGGGTAGTGGTTCTGTGCGTCGTCCTCGGCCGGGTACATGCTCAGCAGTGTGAACTCGACGTCACCGAGACGGTCGGTGAGCGTCTGCACGGCGGACTCGAGCATGGCCGAGGCACCCTTGTTGCCGGACAGGGCCGAGCCGATGATGGCGATGCGGTGGGTGGTCATGGACGCGTCTCCTTCGGGAGGGTTCTGCGGGTGATCAGGTAGATGAGAGCGACGAGGGCGTCGCCGATGGTGGCCAGGAGCCGTGCGAGCAGCGAGATGATCACGGCCTCGGGGACCGGGACGTACTGGCTGAGGACGATCACGATGACGGCCTCACGCACACCCAACCCGCTGGGCACCAGGATCGCCAGGATCCCGATCGCGCCGGCGAGGGCGTAGGCGGCGCCGAAGGGGAGCCAGTGGGCGGGGGTGATGTCACTGACGGTGTGGGCGATCAGCACGAAACCGACGCCGTTGACGACGCGCGGCAGGATGAACTCCAGCGAGGACAGGGCCGCACGCGGGGCACTCAGGAAGTATTCGCGCGGGATCTCCTGCTTGAGGACCTTCTTCGCCGGGATGCTCATGAGCGCCCGGAACGCCGGCGGGTACAGGAGCACGATCGCGGGGATCAGCACCAGCAGCGGCGCCAGCATCAGCGAGGCATTGGAACCGAAGACCTCGGGGCCGATGCTGATCAGCAGGATCACGGCTGCCGGCACGATCGAGGCGAGCTGCAGGAAGATGTTCTCGTACAGGAAGGTGATCACCACGAGGGTGCGGCTGATGCCCTTCTTCCCAGCCCAGATCACCTTGTTGGCCACGGATCCGACCTGCCCGGGGATGTACTTCAACACCCAGGAGAGGCATTGGACGGCGATTGCCTCGCGGTGGCTGAACTGGGCGTCGCGGTCGAGCCAGCGCAGGATCCTCCCCCAGGCGACACCGGTGACCGGGACGGCCAGGGCGAAGGCGAGGGTCGCCAGCACCCACTCCCAGGAGAAGCCGATGTCCTTGGCGCGCACCGCCTCCCAGTTGTCGATCAGGGAGCGGGAGAACAGCCAGCCGACGGCGCCGACCACCAGGATCGTGACGACCCAGCGCAGCGCCTTCTTAGTAGCCGGCGGCTTCTTCCGCCCCGGAGCGGGGGCCGACGAATCTGCGCCGTGCTCCCCCGAGGGGGAGGACTGTGAGGGGGTGATGGCCACGTCAGTCGTTGTACCGGCGGAAGGTGTCGAGCTCCTTCTTCGCGGAGTACGGGACGAGCGCGTCCGGATCCGCGTGGCCGAAGGCGATCAGCATGACGACACGATCGGAGACGGCGAGCTTCAGGCGCTTCTGCATCTTGGCCTCGAGCGGCTCGAAGTCCGGCCAGTTGATGACGCAGGAGCTCAGGCCTAGGGTCTCCAGGCCGAGCATGAACTGCATGGCCGCCAGCGAACTGTCCACATAGATGGCGTGGCGGTCACGAGGACTGAAGTAGGACTCGAGCTTGCCGACGACGACGGCGATCGCGGGCACATTCTGCGAGTAGCCGCCGGTGCCGAAGGGGATGCCGGCGATCTCCTTGGCCAGCGCCGGGTCATCGTAGATACGGAACTCGTAGGGCAGACGGTTGCAGGCCGTCGGCGCCTGGCGGGCCAGCAGCAGCGCACGATCGATCAGGTCACGCTCCACACGGCGCTGTTCGAACCAGCGCACGGAGCGCCGCTGCATGACGAGCTTCTCGAGCGAGTCGTAGTCGATATCGCTGAGCTGCTCCTTCGGATGCGGGATCTTCCCGGTCTCGACGCCGTCGTGACCGGCCGCCTCGAAACGGGCACGGGCATCGTGGATGCGGGGATCATCGCCGGTGGCGACCCGGAAGTACTCGGCCAGGACGTCGTGTGCCCACTCCATCTCCGCGGTGTCCATGGTGCCGGGGGCGGTGCGGCACTGGCGCGCCGCTTCCTCGTAGAACTCGATGGTCTCCGTGATGTAGTCGCGGGCGAACACATCGCGGCGCGGCCGCATGATCAGACCCTTCTCGAGCCGGTGGATGTTGCGGCGCAGCTCGACATGGGTGACGCGATCGCGGTGCTTGTTGCGGTAGTAGTTGCGGCGTCCGCGCAGGACGGCGCTCTGTTCCCGGTTGAAGGTCAGGAAGCTGACCACGAAGAAGAGATGGGTGAGGACGCGACTGGATCCGAAGGTCTCCAGGAACGCACGATTCACGGTCTCGTAGACGCGGCGGATGGCGGTGATCGCCAGCAGCTCCTTGGCGATCGCCTTCAGCTTCTTGAGCACGGGGACTCCTGATCAGTCTTGCTCGGGGCCGACGGATGCGGGTCCCCTCCGGGCGGCCCCTCCCCTTCGTGCGATGCACGACGACGCGCGCCAACGGGTCAGCAGGCCGTTGAGATCGTATCTTGGAGGCCCTCTGGTTCCGGGGGGTGACGCGCGTGATCTGTGCGGACCTCGTTGAGGTCCTGTGAGGCCGGCGCCGGAACCGCGCTTGGTCTCAGCTTCGCCCGAGCACCTCGATCGCCATCTCGTAGAAGCGCAAGAGGTCGTCGGACGCGTTCTCCCAGGAGAACCTCTCAGCCTCCGCCGGAGCGTTGGCCCGGATCCTCCTGCGCCGCCTCCTCGATCGCGGAGACCGTGCGCCTCACCCGGGCGATGGCCGGGTCGTCCGGACGGTACTCGCGCTGGGCGTCCTTGAGCAGCTCGTCGGCCTGGTAGAAGGCGTCCTCGAGGCGCCCGGCGACGGCCGTGGCCTCGGCCAGCTCGCACCGCAGCTCGATGGCCTCGGCGGTGGTGGCCTCCTCCCCGGTGGAGAGCAGGTTCAGCAGGGCGAGCGTGGCGTCGTGGACGCGCTGCTGGGGCGTGCTCATCATTCATCTCCCGCGGGGCGGTGGGGCATCGGCTGCCATCGATCCTACGGGGCACAATGGACCGCGTGACGTGCTGTCGGAATGGGAGGAACACATGAGCGAACAGTCCTCGAAGCCCGTCCTGGTGCCGAGCCCTGCAGGTGAGGGTCGGGAACTGGTCGCGCGCCTGCGCGAGCTCGGGCACGAGGTGGACCACGCCCCCTTCGTGGAGCTGCGGATGAACCGCGACAGTGACGCCAAGCATGCCGTGGCCGCACTGATGGAGGGCCGGTTCACGCAGCTGGTGCTGGAGGGGGCCCGCGCGGTGGACCTGGTGCTCTCCTACGCCGATCTGCAGGATGCCCGAGACACCGGCGGCAACCCGTCCGACGGGGAGTCGGACCCCGCCTCGGAGGACCCGGACGCCCCCGGCCGTCCTGTGCTCGCGCTGCCGCGCGGCACCGAGATCACCGCCATCGGGGAGGACACAGCGGCGGCCCTCGCCGAAGTGGGCCTGGAGCCCACCCGCACGGTCCCGGCCCTGGACGCGGGGGCCGGCCTCGAAGTCCCTGCCGCGTCACGGGAGGGCGAGGAGCTGCTGCTGATCACCTCGGCCACGGCCCCCGCCTCCCTGACCGGGCAGCTGCAGCAGGCGGGGTACGCGGTGACGCGGGTGACGGGCTACCGTCCGGTGCCCGTGGGGCTGGACCCCCAGGTGGTGCGCGATCTGCGGCTGGCCGGGTACAGCTCCGTCGCGCTGCCCGGCACCTTCCTGGCAGACCTAGCGGGCCATCTGGGCATCCACCGAGACATTCGCGTGGTCACCTTGCACGCCGGGGCGACCAAGGCCGCGGAGGCCCGCTCGCTCGTGGTCCACGGCCAGGCCACCGAGCCCACCGGGGCGGCACTGGCCGAAGCGATCGACAGGGCCGTGGCCGGGAGCTGATCAGCCCCCGGCCGGAACCGGCTCAGAATCTCCGCGTTTCCACAATGATGCGGTCACCGCCCTCACACACGACCGCCATCGTGATCACAGGACCCCCGACCCCTGCGCCGTTAAAGCGGCGTACGGAAGGACCCCTGCCTCACGCCTCCACACCGGCGTCGACAACGTCATGACCAACTAGACCTAGACTGAAAGCGATTCCGCCCTCCTCACCAAGGATGTGATCCCGTGAGCTTCCCGGACATCATGGAGGCCTACGCTCTCGACCCACCGCTGAGAATCTGATCGAGCTGCATCGGGCGATCATGGCGGCACCGAGCTACGACCCGATGGTGATGATCGCCGGTTCTGTGGCGCCGCTCGCGAAGGCCGGGGAGCACCAGGCGATCGTCGACGAACTGTGGAGGAAGATGCCCGGGGCCTGCCTCTCCCCCACCGCACACATGCACCTTTCCCTCGCCTACGCCAATCTCCCCCACCCCGGAGCAGCAGGCGGCCTATGACGAACAGATGGAGCAGTACCGGAACCAGGCCGTCGAGGTCGATGCCCGCACCGCGGCATACGAACAGGGCAGCGGACTGTCCGTCGAGGAATTCAAGCGGATCCGAGACAAACCATGACGCCCCCGTGCCGTTCAGCCCGATACCGTGACCCCGTGCCGCTGCTCACGCGTCGGGCCCTCACCCTTTCTGCGGTGGGTGTCACAGCCCTCGCGGCCTGCACCCCCCGGCGCAACGAGAAGGACGATGAGGAGGACTCCGTGACGACGTCGGAGGGCACCTGCCACCCCGCTGCGAATGCCCCCCAGGGCGAGAACCCCTATGGAGGGTTCCGGATCTCTCCCGACCAGCTCGTCTCACCGGAAGGACTGGCCGTCGCACCGGATTCGTCATTCGTCGCAGCAGGTCTGGAGCACACAGCCCCGGACTCCCTGTCCGTGGAGGACTGGGGCACGGCGATCTGGGACACTGCGTCGGGCGATCTCCTCACAGTGACGGGCAACCATCGTCGAGGTCCGCTCGCATGCCACCCCTCCGGCGACATGCTCGCTGCCGCAGGGCGGTCCCAGATCGACATCCTGGGCAGAGACGGCGCACTGCAGTGGACTCTCACCGGGCACTCCCTCGGCTCGGACGAGGACCGCAGGATCGTCGACCTCGCATTCAGCCCCGACGGGGCTCTCCTGGCCTCGCTCAGCACCGAGCGAACACTGCGCCTGTGGCGGTTCCGGGAGGGGGCGTGCGAGGCCGGTGAGGTGATCGACCTCGGTGACCTCATGCCGGCGTCGCTGTCCTTCTCGCCGGACGGCACCGAGCTGGCCGTCGCCGGGGCCACGGGCCCAGTGCAGATCTGGTCGGTCGGTGACGTCGAGCTCCTCCGCACCGTCGAGGCGCCGGAAGGGTCGCCGCTGGGCGTGGCTCACCTGTCCGACGGCTCCCTCGTGATCAGCAGCTACGAACCCGCTGCACTGGCGGTGGTGGACCCCTCGGGTGCCGTGCGCCCGGGGCCTTAGCCCGCGGCTGAGCGCCCGTACGGCCTCAGCGTCTCCCCCGGGGACGTCGTCGCTGTGTCCGGTGATTCCGGCAGCACCGTGACCGTCTGGGACGTGCACGGTGGGCAGCACAGGAACCTGCCCCCGGCACGCGGGTCGGCCCATTGCGTGCAGTGGGCTCCCGACGGCTCCGCGCTGTACGCGGTCAGCTGGACTTTCGGGGTGCTGCGCTGGGACGGCACGCAGTGGTCGCTCCTGCAGATCCCCTGATGTCGGCGGCGATGAACGACGCTCCGTGGTTCCGCTGCAGGGCGAACTCAGAAATCGCGCGCGTCCACCACGATGCGGTCCCCGCCCTCGCACACCGCGGCCATCGTGATCACCAGGCCGTCGGCGGTGACTGGCCGGATCGTGTCGGTGGGATCGGCCGTGAGGGTCATGCCCAGCAGGATCCATCCGTCCGGGCACTGTCCGGCCTCGTCCTCCAGGGGCTGCACGATCACTCCCCGGATCACCTCGTCGTCCGCGCGGGTCCCCGCCGGGCTGTTCATGGGACTCGTGCCCTCCCCCGTGAGGGGGTCGACCCCGCCTCCATCCGAGACCGCGGCGACTCGCGAGGCAGCGACGAGCTCGGCCACCGCCTCCTCCCCCACCACCATGACGGACTGCCGCCAGTAGTCGTCCTGGGCCGGGATCAGCTCCCGCTCGTCCGGCTCGGTGAAGGTCCCGGCGAGGGACATCCCCGATTCCACCTCGAGATCCGGGAACTGCTCCCGGATCTTCTCCGTCCCGTCGATGAGGTCCGAGGGGGTGTACCAGCGCTCGTTGACCGGGTCTCGCACCGGGTCATCCGGTCCGGCCGGCCGTTGCCCTTGGCCGATCCCGATGCCCGGGAGGCACCCGCTCAGCATGAGCAGCCCGGCCATGGCAGCCACCGCACGCCCGGTCCTGGTGCGCATATCCCCCATCCCCTTTCGTCGCGGTTGTCGCAGTGGTCAGCGTAGCGCCGCTCGCGCACCCGCCAACCCTCGCTCCGCGTCCAGCTCCGCCCCGCCGTGCGCGAGTACGCTGAGCGGCGATGGAGATCAACCCCTACGAGTCCCGCCTGCGAATGCTGCAGCAGATGGACGGCGTGCAGATGCAGCGCGAGGCCGCACCCGACGACGAGACGGCAGGCTGCCCGGGGTGCCCCTACTTCTGGACCTGCCCCGTCCCCCACAAGGGCGAAGAGGTGCGAGCCCCACAGGAGATCGAGCTGGAGGACGTCGCCGATCAGCTGCCTGCGCGGGGCGAGTACCGGCCCCGGGACGAGTCCGACATCGGTTGGACCGACGTGTGGATCGAGGACGACGACATCGACGACGACTCCGACGGAGCCGTCGACCCCGGCACGACCGACGGCTCCCCGGGAGCGGATGATGCCGACGAGAAGGCCGAGGAGCTCCGAACCGATCCGGAGCCCAGCCCGGCCCTGCACGGCAAGCGCGCCGGTGAGCGCCGCTCCCTGTTCCGTCGTCGTCGCGATTGAGCGTCACCCGTACCGTCTTCACTTGCCGCCGGGCTCCCGTGAGCCCGCTCAGTACCGCGGCGCGTGCATCCCGATCGCCATCTCGTAGTACCGCAGCAGGTCGTCCGAGGCGTTCTCCCAGGAGTACTTCTCGGCCTCGGCCCGAGCGGCGGTGCGGATGCGCGTGCGGAGGTCCGCATCGGCCAGGCGGTGGATCGCATGGTCCAGGCTGGCTTCGTCGCCGGAGTCGAACAGCAGCCCGTTCTCCCCGTCGGTGACCTGCTCCAGCGTGGGGCCCGAGCGTGCTGCCACCACGGGCAGACCGGAGGCCATGCCCTCCAGGATCACCAGGCCCAGGGTCTCGGTGACCGAGGGGAACACGAAGGCATCCGCACTGGCGAAGGCACTGGCCAGTTCCTCGCCTTCCATGAACCCGGGGAACACGGTGGAGGTGCCGGCGAACATCTGCTCGAGCTCACCGCGGAACGGGCCGTCGCCCACGATCGCCAGGGCCACGTCGTCGCGCCGGTTCATCAAGGGCCGCAGCCTGTGGATCTCCTTCTCCGCAGCGAGCCTGCCCACGAACACCAGCAGCTTCTTCTCCGGATGCCCCTGGGTGAGCCTCTCCCGCATCTGTCGGGAGGCGAAGCGAGGGTGGAAGGTGCCGGTGTCCACCCCGCGGCGCACCACGTGCAGGTTGTGGATGCCCTGCTCCGTGAGCTCCTGTTTCATGGTCTCGGAGGTCGCGAGGTTGACGTCCGCCAGCGCGTGGTTGCGCTTGATCTGCCACCACACGGGCCGCTTGCCCCACGACCACGCCCGGTACAGGTCCAGGTAGCGCGGCAGGTGCGTGTGGTAGCTGGCCACCAGGGGGATGCGCTGCCGCTTGGCGGCGTAGGCGCCGGAGGAGGCCAGCAGCAGCGGCTGGGCGGCATGGACCACGTCAGGGTGGAAGCCGCGGATGATGCCGTCGACATTGGGGCTGGGCAGGGTGAAGCGCCGGTGCTTGTAGAACGGCAGCGTGACCGGCCGGATGCCCACCACCCGGGCCCCGTGGTGCTCGGTGACCCCCAGGTCAGGAGCCACCACCATCACCTCGTGGCCCAGGTCGGTGAACCGTTCGACGGCGTGGCGGAGCCTTGTCACCACGCCGTCGACGGACGGCAGGAACGTCTCCGTGACGATCGCGATCTTCACGGACTCGTGGTCACTTCCAGGTGACGGTGGGCAGCACCAGCTCGCGCTTGACGCGATCGGTGTTGTTCTGGGCGATCTTCAGCACCTCGGTGAGGTGCTCGTCGGTCAGCAGGTGCGGCTCCAGGCCCAGGTCCAGCAGGTTGGTGTTGACCGCGTTGTAGTAGTGGTCGTACTTCTCCACACGCGGGTTCTCGAGGTGGTCGATCGCCACCTCGGTGCCCAGGTCCTTGGCGACCTTCTGCACCTTCTCGGCCAGCTCCTGCACGGAGAACTGCTCGGTGAACTGGTTGAACACCCGGAACTCACCGCGGTCGGCGGGGTTCTCGCAGGCGATCTCGATGCAGCGCACGGTGTCCTGGATGTTCAGGTAGCCGCGGGTCTGGGAGCCGTTGCCGTACACGGTCAGGTCGTGGCCGATGGCGGCCTGGATGATGAACCGGTTCAGGGCCGTGCCGAACACGGCGTCGTAGTCGAAGCGGTTGACCAGGCGCGGGTCCAGGCGCGTCTCCTCGGTCTCCAGGCCGTAGACGACGCCCTGGTTGAGGTCGGTGGCGCGGATGCCCCAGATGCGGCAGGCGGACATGATGTTGTCGCTGTCGTGCACCTTGGGGAGGTGGGAGAACGAGCCGGGCTGCTTGGGGAACGGCAGGCGGTCCTTGCGGCCCTTGTGCTCGATCTCGATCCAGCCCTCCTCGATGTCGATGTTGGGCTGGCCGTACTCGCCCATGGTGCCCAGCTTCACCAGGTGGCAGTCGGGGGCGTAGTCCTTGATCGCCCACAGCACGTTGAGGGTGCCCTCGACGTTGTTGCGGTGGTTCTCGATCGCGTGCTCGCGGTCGATCATCGAGTAGGGGGCGCTGCGGTGCTCCGCGAAGTGCACGAAGGCCTCGGGCTGCAGCTCCTGGAACAGGCCGGAGACGGTCTCGTAGTCGGTGAGGTCGCCGACCTTCACGGCGATGTCCTTGCCGGAGACCTCCTTCCATGCCGCCACCCGCTCCTCGAGCGGCAGGATCGGGGTGACCGAGTTCGAGCCCAGCTCGTCGTCGATCTCACGGCGTACCAGGTTGTCCACGATCGTGACCTCGTGCCCCTTCTGGGAGAGGTACAGGGCAGTGGGCCAACCGCAGAATCCGTCTCCGCCGGCGACGACGATCTTCATCTTTCGAGTCCTCCAAGGGGTCGCGTCCGGCCCGGTGCATGCACATGGCCAGAATGGGGTGAACTGTGTGCCTGCTCCTAACGTATCTGGTCACCGTGCATCCAGGTGGGAGCAGGCTCAAAGAGGACCGAAGCGCAGGTGAACAGCCGAAGAACAAGCAGTGGCCAGCGGTGCAGCGCCAGTCACGCACGGGCCATGCGACGCCCGCACCAGCACCAGCACCAGCACCAGCACCAGCACCAGCACCAGCACCAGCACCAGCACCAGCACCAGCACCAGCACCAGCACCAGGCTTGCCGGCTTTGCCCTGCTTCGCAAACTGCGGGACGAAATCAGCGCCTACGGACCGGTAAGGACGTTCACGCCTCACATACGTCCCACCAGCAGTCACACCCCGCCTGAACGAATGCGATGAGGATGAGCGGGCCTGGACAGCAGTCACGCCCCGCCTGCACAGGAATGTAGACGGGGCGTGCGGCGCGAGAAGGCGACCAGCCGGGCAGGGCCGCACAGCCCCAACAGGACTGCTAAGCCCCAGCGCGGACGGATCAGCCCTGGCGGGAGATGCGCAGCGTCTTTATCTCGAACGGACGGAAGTTCAGCCCGACCGCGCCCTTCTGGTCGGCGTCGCCGCCCTGCTCGAACGCGGAGCGGAAGGCCGGGGCGTGCTCGTCGAAGGGGCGCTCCAACAGGTCCACCACGGCGACCTCGCCACCGGCGAGCGCCTCATCGAGCACCACCGAGGCGACCGCTCTCGCACCCTCGGACTCGTACAGGCGCACCACCAGGTCACCGGAGCGATCCTCGGCCAGCTTCACCGTTTCCACCAGCACATTGGGCGCATCCACGCTGACCAGCGGGGCGGCGATCGCCCGGGCCGCGGCGGCGGGAGCGTACCGCTCGGGCAGGTTGATCCGGTAGCCCTCCTCGACGGCCTCGCGCACCCCGGCGCCCGGGCGCACCGACACCCGCATGGTGTACCGGCCGTGGTCGGCTCCCGGATCGGGGTACTCGGGGGCCCGCACCAGGGTGAGGCGAGCGGTGGTGGTGGTGCCGCCGTCGTCCTCACGGACGGTGCGCAGCACATCGTGCCCGTAGGTGGAGTCGTTGGCAATCGCCACCCCGTAGTCCCCCTCGGCCACGTGCACCCAGCGGTGCGCGCAGGTCTCGAAGCGGGCGAAGTCCCAGCTGGTGTTCACCGGGACCGGTCGGTCCACGTGGCCGAACTGGATCTCGCTGCTCATCGAGGCGGCGCGCACGTCCAGGGGGAAGGCGAGCTTGAGGGCCTTCTTGCGCTCCTTCCAGTCCAGGTCGTTGACGATCTCCAGGGCCGTGTCGCCGGGGCGCAGCACGAAGGTCTTCACGATGGTGGAGCCCGCACCGGTCACGCCCCGGGTCTCGGCGCTGCCGGCATCCTCGGCCAGCGCCGTGCTGTAGGTGTAGGCCACCCGCACTCCGCCGTCGTCCTCACGGACCTGCACGTCGGTGGGTGCATCGAGGTCCCGCACCACGTGGCGGTAGAACTCGTCGATGTCCCAGGCATCCCAGGCGTTGGGCGTGTCGCGGTGCAGCTGGAGCAGGGCGCCGCGGGCGCCGGGGGCGATGGACTCGCGCCCGGTGGCCCGGTCCTGCAGCGAGACGAGGGAGCCGGAGGCGTCCAGCACGGCCCGCAGGGACTCATTCTCCACGGTGATCCGGTCGCCCTCGCGGACCACCACCACGGCCTCCTGCGCGGTCTCCACAGATCCTGCACCGTAGGCGGGCACACCGCGACGGGCCACGGGTGCGGTGTTCACCAGCACCTGCCCGGCGCCCTCTCCCTCACGGGTCGGGCCGTCGACGGCGCGGTCGGGGTCGTCGGCCTCATCGGCGGCGGTCACCAGGGCCTCGGGGGCCGACGCATCGACCGTCGCGCCACCCAGTGCCGCCAGGGCCTCCTCGATGATCGCACCGGCCCGCTCTGCGAGCGCGGCGTGGCTGCGCTCGGCGTCCCGGTGCACCCAGGCGATCGAGGAGCCCGGGAGGATGTCGTGGAACTGGTTCAGCAGCGCGTCCTCCCACATGGCCTCGAGCTGGTCATGGGGGTACTCGTGGCCCGTGCGGATCGCGGCCAGGGAGGCCAGGAACTCCGCCTCGTGCAGGAGGTGCTCACTGCGGCGGTTGCCCTGCTTGGTGCCGGGCTGGGCGGAGAAGGTGCCGCGGTGCAGCTCGAGGTACAGCTCGCCGTTCCACACCGGGGCGTCGGGGTACTCGTCACGGGCCCGCTCGAAGAACTCCTGCGAGCTGCCGAACTCGACCTTCGGGGAGCCCTCGAGGTCAGCGGCCCGACGACCGGCGGCCATCATCTCGCGGGTGGGCCCGCCGCCGCCGTCGCCCCAGCCGAACAGGTCGATGCCGATGCTGGAGCGGCCCTTCTCCTTGAAGTTGCGCTCGAAGTAGGCCAGCTCCTCCCCCGAGAGCATGCCGTTGTAGGTGTCGGCCGGCGGGAAGTGGGTGAACACACTGGTGCCGTCGATCCCCTCCCAGCGGAAGGTGTGGTGGGGGAAGGTGTTGATCTGGTTCCAGGAGACCTTCTGGGTCAGAAAGAACTCGTGGCCGGCCAGGGCCGTGATCTGGGGCAGGGCCGCGGAGTAGCCGAAGGAGTCCGGCAGCCATGTCTCGCGGGTCTCCACCCCGAAGTTCTCCAGGAAGAAGCGCTTGCCGGCGATGAACTGACGGGCCATCGCCTCGGAGCCGGGCATGTTGGTGTCCGACTCCACCCACATGCCGCCCACCGGCATGAAGCGACCCTCGGCCACGCGCTCCTGGATGCGGGCGAACAGCTCGGGATAGCGGTCCTTGAGCCACTTGTACTGCTGGGCCGAGGAGGCGGAGAAGGTGATGTCCGGATCGTTCTCGATCAGGGTGCACACGTTGGAGAAGGTGCGCGCTACCTTCCGCACCGTCTCGCGCACGGGCCACAGCCACGCCGAGTCGATGTGGGCGTGGCCGGTGGCCAGCACCGTCAGCGCGGAACTGCTGGCCGGTGAGTCCAGGGCCGGGCGCAGCACTTCCCGGGCCAGCTGGGCGGTGCCGGGCATGTCGTCCGGATCGGCCGCATCGCAGGCCGCCTCCAGGGCGCGCAGGATCTCGTGGCGCCGCTGGCTCTTCTCCGGCAGGGAGACCATCAGGCCGCCGAGGGCGCGGAAGTCCTCGGCCAGTTCCCAGATCTGCACGTCCCGGCGGGCCAGGTGCAGCTCCTTGATCCGGTAGAGCTCCTCATCCGGGATGGTCTCGGGATCGCCCAGGGGCGTGGGGGCGAAGGCCCAGCCGCCGGAGACCATGGGGTTGGCGGCGCACTCGAGGTAGTAGTCGAGCTGCTCGCCGGGCTGGACCGGGAGGTAGCGGTTGTAGGGGTTGATCGCCTTGACCGGCACCCCGTCGGGGGTGAACACCAGCGCCTCGGCCTGGAAGCCGGGCTGGCCGGTGAAGTCGAGGTCCACGATCAGCTCGCAGGCGGAGGTGCCGTCCTCGGCCCACTCGGCCGGGACGGTGCCGGTGACGTGCAGCCAGGTGGTGGACCAGGCGCGGCCCAGGCGGGCGCCCAGCTCGATCGGCTCGTACTGCTGGGCGATGGCCTCGCGCGGCGGGATCGGCTCCCCGGGGACGCGGTAGACGGAGATCTGCACCTCCGCCTGCTCCTGGTAGATCTTCGCGGCCAGGTTGTCCTGGGCGAAGCGGCGGATCCGGGACTCGGTGAGTTCCCTGTCGTCGAACATGGAGGGGCTCCTCGGGGCGGCGCAGCACCGCTGGGTCGTCGTGGGCTTCCGGACCATCGAGCCTACCCAGGGGGTGAGGCCCGCGTCACGGGGTGCAGGCCATGCTAAAGCGTTTCAGTGATCGGCTTACCCCACCCGCTGGCATCGGCGACAGCGGTGGCGGCTCAGGCGCGTCCGTGCTCGGCCAGCACCGCGTCCGACAGCTGCGGCATCACGCGGCGGTGGGCATCGCAGAAGTCGTGGGAAGTGCCCACCACCAGGGCCAGGTCAGCCACGGGGTCCACCCAGAACGCACTGCCGCGCATGCCGAAGTGGCCGAAGGTCTGCTCGCTGTTGTGAGCGCCGGTCCAGTGCGGGCTCTTGGTTCCGCGCACCTCGACGCCCAGCCCGAAGGGATTGGGGGTCTGCTTGCCGAAGCCGGGCATGATGCCCACCAGCTCCGGAAGCTGAGGGGTGGTCATCTGCCGATGCCACTCCGGCTCCAGCATGGTGGGGCGCAGCATCTCGGCAGCGAACAGCGAGAGGTCCTCGAGCGTTCCCATGGCACCTACCGAGGCCGAGCCGGTCCACTCCAGGTGGTCCATCCCCAGCGGCCCGGCCACCCGCTCCGCCACCCAGTCCCCGAAGTCGCGGCGAACGGCGCGCTCCACGTGGCGGGACGCCTCGTCGATCCCGTAGTTGGAGTAGTGGCGCCGCTGGCCCGGGGGCTGGAGGGCGGTGGGCGATTCGTAGGTGCAGCCGGAGGCATGGGTGAGCAGGTGGCGCAGCGTGGAGCCCGGGGGGCCGGCCTCGTCGTCGAGGTGCACCCGCCCCTCCTGCAGGGCGATCGTGCAGGCCAGTCCGGTCACCGTCTTGGTGACGGAGCGCCAGGCCCGCACCAGCCGAAGGTCGCCGCGCTGGGCGCGGACGCCCTCGGGGCCCAGCACCACTGCCGCGGCCTCGAAGCCGAACTCGTCCAGCAGGTCCAGCGCGCTCACCGGAGCACCCTCGGCCGCGCCGGCATCATGTCCCCTGGCCGAAGCGCTCCAGGACCGCGTCGGTGAGCGCGGGCCAGTTCTCCTGGTGGACGGCACCGAACGGCTCCTCCCCCAGGAAGGCTGCGGTCAGGGAACGCGCCGGGTCCACCCACAGGAAGGAGCCGGACTGGCCGAAGTGGCCGAAGGTCTGCGGGGAGGATCCCTTCCCCGTCCAGTGCGGCTGCTTGTCCCCGCGGATCTCGAAGCCGAGCCCCCAGTCGTTGTTCTTCTGCCTGCCGTAGCCGGGCAGGATGCCGGAGAGCCCCGGGAACTGCACGGTGGTGGCCTCGCGCCACAGCGCCTCCGGGATCAGGGTGGGCTCCAGCAGCTCGCGCCCCACGGCCAGCAGGTCGCGGATGCTGCCGCGGTAGCCGGCCGCGGGACTGCCCTCGACGTCCAGGTCGGTCAGCTCCAGGCCCTGGACGACCGTCTGCTCGATCCATTCCGGGTAGTCGTACCCGGTGGCCTGCTCGACGTGGGCGGCAAGCACCTCGAAGCCGGTGTTGGAGTAGATGCGACGCGCTCCGGGCTTGGACAGGACGTCCTCCCCCTCGAAGCCGTACCCGGCCGTATGGGCCAGCAGGTGTCGCACGGTGGCGCCCTCAGGACCGGCGGGCTCGTCGAGGTCCACCAGGCCCCGGTCCACGGCCATCAGTGCGCCCAGCGCCGCGATCGGCTTGGACACACTGGCCAGAGGGAAGACCGCACGCTCGTCGCCCTGGGTGTGGACAGTGCCGTCAGGGTCGCTCACCCCTAAGGCGACGGGGAAGTCGAAGGCGTCGGTGGGGATCTCGTCGGTGGCCACGCGCCCAGGATCCCATACCGCGATCCCGGCGATCGAAGCTCCCCCTCCCCACCCGGCTGACCTGCGTCGATGAGAGCGATCTGCACCGCTCACAGATTCATCGGCTTTATCTCTTGTTTACTGTTCCTTGGGTAGTCCATGATGTCCATGCGGCCTCGCCGCTCCAGGGGATGCACATCACTCACAGGGGGAAGAATGAACGCCTTCACCATCGACGCCACGCCGGCACCGCTCGACGCCGCGGACGGACCGCCCATGGAGGTGCGGGACTCCGGGCTCCTCTCACCATCGCGGCGCAGCCTGCTGGTGGGGACGGGTGCGCTCACCCTGGGGGCGGCGCTGGCCGCCGGGGCCTCGCCCGCGAGCGCCGCGCCCGTGCTGCGCAAGGGATCCCGCGGCAGCGCCGTGACGGCGCTCCAACGGGACCTCACCAACCTGAAGTACTGGCTGGGCACCGTCGACGGCAGCTTCGGCCACCTCACCCAGCAGGCGGTCTACGCGATCCAGAAGGCTGCGGGGCTGACCCGCGACGGCGTGGTGGGGCCGCGCACCTACGATGCGATCCGGCGCAAGGTGCAGCCCAGGCGCCGCATCACCAGCGGGACAGGCTTCGAGGTCAGCAAGTCCTCCCAGCTGCTCATCGCCACCTCCGAGGGGAGGCTCTCCTACGTCCTGAACACGTCCACAGGCAGCGGGGAGCGCTACTACTCGGGGGGCCGGTGGAAGACGGCCACCACACCCACCGGTGACTTCCGGATGTACAGCCTGTACAGCCGGGGCTGGCAGACGGGCCCGCTGGGGAACCTGTACCGTCCCGGCTATTACGACCGCGGCTGGGCCATCCATGGGTCGGGCAGCATCCCTCCCTACCCCGCCTCCCACGGCTGCTCGCGGATCTCCACCGCCGCCAGCGACATGCTGTGGACCCGCGGCTGGTTCATCAAGAACAGGCGCGTGCTCATCTACTGATCGCACCACCGGCGGCATCCTCCTGGTGCCGCGAGGGGGCCCGGGGCAGTGATGACGCTGCTGCCGGGCCCCTCCTCCTTTACGAGACCTGCACGAACCCCTTGCTGCTCCCGACCGTGCGCACCCCGTCGCCAGGGCCGCGTCGCGATACGATCGACCCGTTCACGAGGAAGCAAGCTCCGCCGACCGGCGGCAGCGGGAGGCACGAGAGCGAAGGACCGCCGTGGGGATCTTGGATCGCATCGAGCGCACCCTGGACAGGGGCGTGACGAGCGTGTTCTCGCGGGGGCGGGGGCAGCTCAAGCCGCTGGACCTGGCCCAGGGCCTCAAGCGCGAGTGCGACGACCAGATCCAGGTGCTCGACCGCACGCGCACGCTGGCGCCGAACGTGTACAGCGTCTACCTCCACTCCGAGGACTTCGAGCGCTTCGCCTCCTGGCAGGACACACTGGTGGAGGAGCTCGAGCGGGTGATCATCGAGCACGCCGACAAGCAGCGCTACATGTTCGTGGGCGGGGTGAGCGTGACGCTGGAGAACGACGACGAGGTGCGCCCCGGCCGCTTCGAGACCGAGTCCCGCACCGAGCGGGGCAACGCCGCGCCCGCCACCGATGCCGCCCAGTCCGGCTCCGCCGGTCATCCCCTGGTCGAGATCGACGGCCAGCAGTACCTGCTGACCGGCTCCGTCACCGTGATCGGCCGGGGCGGCGACGCCGACATCATCCTCGAGGACACGGGGGTCTCCCGTCACCACCTCGAGCTGCGCACCGAGGAGGACGGCACCCTGATCGCCACCGACCTCGGCTCGACCAACGGCACCTTCGTGGACGGCGAGCGGATCCGCACCCCTGTGGCCCTCCAGGACCGCTCCCTGGTCACGATCGGACGCACCCGACTGACCGTGCTGCGTCCCGACGCGGGCCCCTCCACGTGGTGAGCGGCGCATGAGCGAACTGACCATCGTCGCCCTGCGCCTGGGCTTCGTGCTGGCGCTGTGGGTGTTCGTGATCGCGGTGCTGCTGGTGCTGCGCAACGACCTGTTCGGCACCACCGTCGTCACCCGCTCCAGCAAGAACCCGCGGCGCGAGCAGCGACCCTCCGCCGATCCCGCGAACCCGGCGAACGTGGGCGCCATGCGCACCGATCCCACGGTCACCGTCACCTCCCTGGTGGTCACCGCCGGGCCCCTGCGCGGGACGTCCCTCACCCTGGGCTCCACACCCGTCCTCATCGGCCGTGCCCCCGAGTGCACCCTGGTGCTGGACGCCGATTACGCCTCCAACCGGCACGCCCGCGTGTTCCAGCGCGACGGTGAGTGGATGGTGGAGGATCTGGGATCCACCAACGGCCCGCTCGTGTCGGACCGTCGGATCGAGGGGGCCGTGGCCTTCCGACCCGGCGCCCAGGTGCGGATCGGCCGCACCGAGATCGAACTGAGACGAGGCCCGCGATGACCATCGCACTGCGGTACGCCGCCCGCTCCGACGTGGGCCTCGTGCGCTCGAACAACCAGGACTCCGGCTATGCCGGCAGCCACCTGCTGGCCGTGGCCGACGGCATGGGCGGGCATGCGGGAGGCGACGTCGCCTCCTCCGTGGCCATCGGCCGCCTGATGCGGCTGGACAGCGAGACCCCCGCCTCCGACATGGTCGCCGCCCTCGAGCAGACGGTGCTGGACGCCAACCAGGAGATCCTGCGGCGCGCCCGCGACGAACCGCAGCTGGCGGGCCTGGGCACCACCATCACCGCGCTGCTGCGCACCGAGGGCAAGTTCGCCCTCGCCCACATCGGGGACTCCCGCGCGTACCTGCTGCGCGATGGCGAGACCACGCAGGTCACCAAGGACCACACCTTCGTGCAGCGACTGTTGGACGAGGGCAGGCTCACCGAGGAGGAGGCCGAGCGCCACCCCCAGCGCTCCGTGCTGATGCGGGTGCTGGGCGATGTCGACGCCGATCCTGAGCTCGACCTCTCCCTGCGCCCCGCGCACGTGGGCGACCGTTGGATGCTGTGCTCCGACGGCCTGTCCGGCCTGGTCTCCCTGGAGACCATCGGCCGCACGATGCAGGAGATCGAGGATCCGGACGAGTGCGCCGACGCCCTGGTGCAGATGGCGCTCAAGGGTGGCGGGCCGGACAACATCACCTGCATCATCGCCGATGTGCTGGACCTGGACCGGCTCCCGCGCGGCGTGGAGCCACCGTCCACCGCACCGCAGATCGTCGGGTCCGCGGCCCGCACCCGCCACCAGCCCACAGCCGCCTCCGGGCCCGCCGCGAAGGCCGCCGCGCTCACGCGAGGCGAGGCGGAGGCCCCCTACGCCGACGAGGACTTCTCCGAGGAGGAGCCCCCTCGTCGCAGCCCCTGGCCGGCCCTGGTGACCCTGGCGCTGCTGCTGGCCGTGGTGGCCGGAGCCCTGTGGTCGGCCTATGCCTGGTCGCAGAAGCAGTTCTTCGTGGGCACCGACGGCACCCACGTGGTGATCTACCAGGGGCTCGCCCAGGACCTGGGCCCGATCCCGCTGTCCAGTCCCGTCGAGGTGACGGACATCGAGCTGGAGCAGCTGCCGCCGATCATGCGCGACCAGGTGCAGCGCACCATCTCCACGCCGGACCGGGACGCGGCCGAGGAAGTCGTGATGCGCCTGCAGAACGCCGCCGAGCTCGCCGCCCCCACCACCCCTCCCCCCGGGACGGAGGAGCCCACCGAGACCGACAGCACCACCGGCACGCCCGACGGCGGGGCCTCTCCTCCGAGCCCGCGGAGGAGGCTCCGGCGGCGTCGAGCCCCTTCCCGAGCGGCCGGAGCGCACTGCCACGCCTCCGGACGAGGGCGAGTCGA
This sequence comes from Brachybacterium epidermidis, assembly GCF_015209585.1. Lineage (GTDB taxonomy): Bacteria > Actinomycetota > Actinomycetes > Actinomycetales > Dermabacteraceae > Brachybacterium > Brachybacterium epidermidis. The sequence goes on along the minus strand of NZ_JADEYR010000003.1, from coordinate 40,551 downwards.
GCTGATGGCGACCATCCTCGTACACCGCTCGGCCCCGCCGCCTCACCCAGGCGCTGCTGCTGGCCTTCGCGGTGTCGGTGGGGGTGACGGCCTATGCCCTGGTGGGGCTGGGCCGCTTCGAGGAGCTGCCCGCCGACCTGATGCAGGTGGGCATCGGCGCTGCGGTCGTGGCCGTGCTGCTGCAGATCGCGGTGATGTGGCGCGCCCCGTACGCGGACCCCACCATCCTGCCGATCGTGGTGCTGCTGAACATGCTCGGGGTGGCGGTGATCGCCAGCATCGACTCCGCCAACACCCTGTACGGGCCGCGGGCCACCGCGATGGCGGACCGCCAGATGATCTGGTCGATGCTCGGGGCTGCGCTGTGCATCGGCGTGCTGGTGGCGCTGCGCGATCACCGCTGGCTGCGCCGCTACACCTGGATCTTCGCGCTCACCGGGGCACTGCTGCTGCTGATGCCGCTGGTGCCGGGCCTGGGCAGCGAGCGCAACGGCTCCCGCATCTGGATCTCCATCGCCGGCAACAGCTTCCAGCCCGCCGAGCTCGCCAAGATCGCCTTCGCCGTCTTCTTCGCCGGCTACCTGGTGGCCCGCCGTGACACGCTGGCCCTGGCCGGGCCGAAGGTGCTGGGCATCCACCTGCCGCGCTGGTCGGACTTCGGACCGATCCTGGTGGCCTGGGGCTTCGCGATGGCCGTGCTGGTGTTCCAGACGGACCTGGGCACCTCCCTGATGTTCTTCGGCCTGTTCGTGGTGATGCTGTACGTGGCCACGGACCGTCTGAGCTGGCTGGTGATCGGCGCGGTGATGTTCCTGCCGCCGGCGGTGTTCGCCGCCATCCAGATGGGGCACGTGCGCCGGCGCATCGACTGCTGGCTGGATCCGCTCTCGCGGGAGAACTTCGATGCCTGCGGTCAGGTCAACGCCGGCTTGTTCGGCCTGGCCAACGGCGGGATCACCGGTGCCGGCCTGGGCGATGGACGCCCGAACGTCGTCCCCCACGCGGAGTCCGACTTCATCTACACCTCCCTGGCGGAGGAGCTGGGCCTGGTGGGGGCCTTCGCCGTGCTGCTGCTGTACCTGCTGCTGGTGCAGCGAGCGATGCGCGCGGCCGTGGGCATCTCCGACGGCTTCGGCACCCTCCTGGCCGGCGGCCTGGGCTTCGTGATCGCCCTGCAGGTGTTCGTGGTGGTCGGCGGCATCACCCGGGTGATCCCGCTGACGGGCCTGACCCTGCCGTTCCTGGCAGCCGGGGGCAGCTCCCTGGTGTGCAACTGGATCATCGCCGGGATCCTGGTGCGGCTCTCGGATGCAGCCCGCCGTCCTGCGGCGCGCCAGGTCCCCGGCTCCACCCGCGTCTCCCCAGCGGAGGTGATGGCATGAACAAGCCGCTGCGTCACGTATGGCTCGTGGTGGGGATGCTGTTCCTGCTGCTTTTCACCTCCACCACCTACTTCCAGGTGGTGGCCCAGGGCCGTCTCAACGCCGATGGCCGCAACGCTCGCACCATCTACAACGAGTTCGGACGCCATCGCGGACCGATCGTGGTGGACGGCACCGCGATCGCCAGCTCGCAGGAGTCCGGCGACACCTACGGCTACCTGCGCACCTACGACCCCGGTGCCATGTACGCCCCGGTCACGGGCTACTACTCGGTGATCTACGGCTTCTCCGGGATCGAACGCGCGCTGAACGACACCCTCTCCGGTGACGCCGACGCCCTGTTCTACCAGCGCATCTCCGACATCCTCTCCGGGGAGCAGGGGCAGGGCGCCACGGTCGAGCTCACCCTGGACTCCCAGGCACAGCAGGCGGCCTGGGACGCCCTTGGCGATCAGCGCGGCGCCGTGGTGGCACTGGACCCCAGCACCGGCGCGGTGCTGGCCATGGTCTCCACCCCCAGCTACGACCCCAACCTCCTGGCCAGCCACAGCTCCTCCGAAGTGCAGGCCGCCTGGACGGCGCTGAACGAGGATCCTGCGCGCCCCCTGACCAACCGGGCCACCGGCGGCGACCTGTACCCGCCCGGCTCGGTCTTCAAGCTGGTGGTGGCGGCCTCCGCACTGGACTCGGGGAAGTACACACCGGAGACGGTGATCCCCGGTCCCGGCACCTACCAGCTGCCGAACTCCTCCTCCATCATGAACAACCGCGCCGGTGGCGACCAGACCCCGTGCGGCCCGGACGACGCCTCCACCCTCACCGACGCCCTGCGGCAGTCCTGCAACACCTCCTTCGCCCTGCTGGGGCAGGAGCTGGGCGAGGACCAGCTGCGGGCCACCGCGGAGCAGTTCGGCTTCGGGCAGCGGATGGAGATCCCACTGGCGGGGACCGCCTCGACGATGGGCACCGATCTGGACGGCGCCCAGCTGGCCACCACCTCTATCGGCCAGTACGAGACGCGCGTGACCCCGTTGCAGATGGCAATGGTGGCCTCCGCCTTCGTCAATGACGGCGTGGTGATGGAGCCGCAGCTCGTGCAGTCCGTGCGCACCTCGGACCTGTCCTCGATCGCCGAGCTCACCCCGCGCGAGGTGGGCCAGCCGCTGAGCGCCTCGAACGCCTCCGAGATGCGCGGGATGATGATCGAGACGGTCGAGAACGGCACGGGCAGCGCAGCCCGGATCGAGGGCGCCGAGGTGGGCGGCAAGACGGGCACCGCCCAGTGGGGCGAGGGACGCGCACCCCACTCATGGTTCGTCGGGTACGCGCAGATGGGCGATCGAGAGGTCGCCGTCGCCGTGCTCGTCGAGGAGGGCGGGTACGGATCGCGGGTGGCTGCCCCGATCGCGAAGGAAGTCATGGAAGCGGTGATCTGGCGATGAAGACCAAGCAGGGCCTCGTCCTGGAGGGACGCTACGAGCTCGACTCCCTCATCGCCACCGGCGGCATGGGCGAGGTGTGGAAGGGCCACGACCAGGAGCTGGACCGGCAGGTGGCCGTGAAGGTGCTGCGCGAGGAGTATGCCGGCGACGACGGCTTCCTCAAGCGCTTCCGGGCCGAGGCGCGGCACACCGCCGCCCTCTCCCACGATGCGATCGCAGGGCTCTACGACTACGGCGAGCTGGACGGGCGTGCCTACATCGTGATGGAGCTGTGCCCGGGCAGGCCGCTGTCGGACATCATCGAGGAGAACCCGGGCGGGCTGCCGGAGCACCGGGTGATCCCCGTGCTGATCACCCTGGCGCGCGCCCTGGACGCCGCCCACGCCAAGGGCGTGGTGCACCGCGACGTGAAGCCCGAGAACGTGCTGGTGGACGAGAGCGACGACTGGTCGATGAAGATCACCGACTTCGGCATCGCCCGCAGTTCCGACCAGGCACGACTGACCAAGACCGGCCTGGTGATGGGGACCGCCCAGTACCTCTCCCCCGAGCAGGCGATGGGCAAGCAGGCCACCTCGCTCTCGGACATCTACGCCCTGGGTATCGTGGCCTACGAGATGCTGGCCGGGCACCGCCCGTTCACCGGTTCGAGCCAGGTCGAGATAGCGATGGCGCAGGTGAAGCAGCAACCGCCGGAGCTGCCCTCGCACATCCATCCGGATCTGCAGCGGCTGGTGATGATGACGCTGGCGAAGGCCCCCGCGAACCGGCCGCGCTCGGCCGATGCCGTGGCCCGGATCCTGGAGGCCATCCAGCGCGGAGCCGTACCGCGCTTCACCACCGGGGCCATCCCCACCCTCAGCGCCGACCCGGCGGGCGCCGGAGGCTCGGGCGCCGCCGAGCGCTCCGCCGGATCGCCCGGCAGCGCCTCCCCCACGGGCACCCGCACGGCCGCGGCCCGACATCGGCAGCGGCATCGCGGCCGGGGCGTGCGGCACCGTTCGGGGCCGTCGGCCCGCTCGGCCGCCTCCGGCCCCTCGGCGCTGTCGGCGTCCTCGGCGTCCACGGCTCCCCGACCCTCCTCGCACTCCGAGCTCCCCCCGCCCGGTGGATCTGCAGTTCCCGGCGGGGCCGCGGTGCCTGCGGGGGCCGCCGCGCAGGGCGGGGAGGCAACGGGCCCGGCCCCGCGCGAGAGCGGCCGCGACGGTCATGACGGCCATGACCGTCGCTATGACGGCGTGGACACCGGGACCTCCGAGCGCACCGTGCGGGGCACCACCACCGGGGCCCGGATCGGTCCGCTGTCGGTGCCGGGGCTGGTGCTGCTGCTCCTGCTGATCGCGGTGGTCGCGCTGGCCGTCGCCGGCGGGATGGGATGGCTACCGCTCGGTTCGGCCGGTGCCCCCCGAGGAGCGGCAGAGGGGCTGGAGTCAGCGCGTACCATGGTCGAATCGGTCGTTGTCGGCCACGGCACGAGGGCGGTTTGGCATTGAGTGGAGATAACGTGGTCCTCGGAGGCCGCTACACCCTGGGAAGGGTGCTGGGACACGGAGGCATGGCCGAGGTGTTCCTGGCTGAGGACACCCGCCTGCACCGCACGGTCGCGGTGAAGGTGCTGCGGTCGGACCTCGCCCGGGACGACAGCTTCCAGGAGCGGTTCCGCCGGGAGGCGCAGAGCGCAGCCTCGCTGAACCATCCCTCGATCGTCGCCGTGTACGACACCGGCGAGGAGCACAGCACCTCCCTCACCGGTGCCGAGGTGACCATCCCGTACATCGTGATGGAGTACGTGGAGGGCAGCACCCTGCGCGCCTTCATCGATCCCGAGGACCCGATGGACGTCGCCCAGGCCGGCGAGGTGATGGCCGCGTTGCTGAGCGCCCTGGAGTACTCGCATCGCGCGGGGATCGTGCACCGCGACATCAAGCCCGGCAACGTGATGATCACCGAGTCCGGCCAGGTCAAGGTGATGGACTTCGGCATCGCCCGCGCGGTGGCCGATGCCACCAGCGCGATGACCGCCACCCAGGCCGTGATGGGCACCGCCCAGTACCTCTCCCCCGAGCAGGCGCGCGGCCAGATCGTCGATGCGCGCTCCGACATCTACTCCGCAGCCTGCGTGATGTACGAGATGCTCACCGGACGCCCACCGTTCACCGGTGACACCCCCGTGTCGATCGCGTACCAGCACGTGCGGGAGATCCCGCACGCGCCCTCGCACTTCAACCCGGCGATCACCCCCGAGATGGACGCCGTGATCCTCACCGGCCTGGCCAAGGATCGCGAGCAGCGCTACGCCAGCGCGGTCGCGTTCGCCCGTGACATCGCGGCCGTGGTCTCCGGCAGGGCGCCGGTGCTCGTGGCCGGGGCGGTGCCCGCCGGGGCCGACGCCGGGGCCACCACCGTGCTGACCCCGATGGACGACACCACCGAGGCGCTGCCGGTGATGACCGGTGCCGGGATCGCCGGTGCGGGAGCCGTGGGAGCCGCGGCCGCCGGCCCGGTGCACGGCTCCGCCCTGGCCTCCGCGCAGACCGGCCCCATCACCGCACAGAACGGTGCCGTCGTCCCGTCCGGCCCCGGCGAGGTCGAGGAAGAGCGGAAGCGCCGCACCCCGTGGTGGCTGATCGCCCTGGTGCTGCTGGCGGTGGCGGGCGTTGTCGCAGCGCTACTGTGGTTCCTGGACCCCTTCGGCTCCGACGGCCCTGAGACGGTCGCAGTCCCCGCGGTGGTGGGCGAGACCGAGGACGAGGCCCTGGGCCTGCTCGAGGACGTCGGCCTGAAGGGCGAGGTGGACTACCAGAACTCCGCCGAGGTGGACGAGGGCACCGTGATCAGCTCCGATCCGGCGCCGGAGGCGCAGGCCCCCGTCGACAGCACCGTCGTGCTCACCGTCTCCTCCGGCCCCCAGGCCGTGGAGGTGCCGGATCTGCGCGGCAAGTCGCGCGAGAAGGCCCGCGCTGAGCTCGAGGCCCTCGGCCTGACCATGGCGGTGGCGGCCGAGGAGGACGCCGCCAAGCTCGAGGCCGGTCAGATCATCCGCAGCAGCCCTCAGGCCGGCAGCACCGCACAGCCGGGCGACGAGGTCCAGGTGTGGGTCGCCACCGGGAACGTGATGATGCCCAACCTCGACGGTCTGAACATCGAGGAGGCGACGCAGATGCTCGAGGATCTCGGGCTCACGGCGGACACCACCACGCGGGAGGACACGGAGAACGCCCCCGGCACCGTGCTCGAGCAGAGCGTCGCCCCCGGCCAGACGGTGGGCATCGGGACAGCGGTGACCCTGGTGGTCGCGAGCGAGGCGGGACCGGTGGCGGTGCCCAACGTCGTGGGCAGCACGTACGAGGAGGCGCAGCAGATCCTCCAGGATGCCGGAGGGTTCGGCGCCAACCCCCAGCGCGAGTACCACGACTCGGTGCCCGAGGGGTCGGTGATCCGCACCGAGCCCGCCGCGCAGGAGCAGGTGGAGCGCGGCTCCACCATCACGGTGGTCATCTCCCGCGGGCCCGAGCCGACGCCCGAGCCCACCACCGACCCCGAACCGACCACTGACCCGGAGCCCACCGAGGAGCCCAGCCCCACGGACGACCCCGGGGACGACCCGCCCACCGATCCGGCAGACGACAACAGCAAGGGTGGCGACAACCCGAACCCCAACAAGGGTGGCGACAACCCGAACTCCGGCCCCGGGAACAACAGCGGTCGGGGCAACGGCAGAGGCAACGGTGGCTGAGCCGGAGCCGGCCCGCACCGGGCCTTCCCCCACCCCGATCCTGGTGATCGACAACTACGACAGCTTCGTCTACACGATCGTGGGCTACCTCGAGCAGATGGGCGCGCACTGCACGGTGGTGCGCAACGACCGGGTGCCGCAGCACGAGGACGGCAGCATCGACCTGAGCGGCTTCGCCGGGGTGCTGGTCTCCCCCGGGCCGGGCAGCCCCACCACTGCCGGCCGCTCCCTGGACGTGATCGGCACGTGTGCGGACGACCAGGTGCCGATGCTGGGCGTGTGCCTGGGGCACCAGGCCCTCGGGCAGTTCTACGGGGCCACCGTGGAGCACGCCCCGGAGCTGATGCACGGGCGCACCAGCGAGCTGGTGCATGAGGGGCGCAGCGTGTTCGAGGGTGCGCCCAGTCCGATGACGGCCACCCGGTACCACTCCTTGACGGTGGTCCCGGAGACGATCCCCGATCAGCTCGAGGTCACGGCCCGCACCGCGAGCGGCATCGTGATGGGCCTGGCGCACCGTGAGCTGCCGCTGCACGGGGTGCAGTTCCATCCCGAGTCGGTGCTCACTGAGAACGGCCATCTGATGCTGGCGCGGTTCCTGGAGCTGTGCGACGGGATCGACGCCGAGGAGCGCTCCTGCGGCCTGGCACCGCTGCTGACCACCGGCTGAGGCCGGCCGCGCCGCGGCACCCTGTGATCAGGCCCAGTCGCGCCGCAGTGTGCGTGATCGGGCCGCTTCGTGGGGTGGTCCTGTGATCAGGCCGCGCCCATTCCTGCGGTGCCGCCGGCACCTGGGGACGGCGATCCGACCAGACCGTCGTTGAACGGCATGTAGGGGGAGATGGCGGGGAACACCCAGCCGAACAGCACCACCACGAGGGCGGCCAGGATCACCAGCGTGATCAGGATCCGCACCCACAGCGGGCCGGGCAGGCGGCGGAACATCCAGGCGTACATCAGCCCTCCTGTCCGTTGGGTGCGAGGGCCTCGGGGATGCCGTCGGCACGGTCGGTCCAGTAGGCGAACTCGGCGTGCACGATGTACCGCTCGCGCGCCGAGTACATGGGGTGGCACGCAGTCAGGGTGAGCATCGCCTCGGTGGGCTCCACACCGGGCTGCCCGGGGGTGGGCGCGATGACCTCGACCGCATCGGGCATCACCACCAGCGACTCGGTCACCTCGTAGACGTAGAAGGCTTCGGCCGTCTCGATCACGATCGCATCGCCCTCCTCCAGGCGGGCGATGCCCTCGAAGGGGCGGCCGTAGGTGTTGCGGTGCCCGGCCACGGAGAAGTTGCCCACCTGGCCCGGCAGTGCCGTCTCGGGGTAGTGACCCACGCCCTTGACGTTGAGCACTTTCTCCAGGCTCACGCCCTCGGCCAGGGGCACTCGCTGCCGGTCGAACTCGGGCACGTGCATCGTGCCCCACACCATGGTGTCGCCCAGGGTGTCGGGCACCGGCGGAGGGCCGTCCTGGGGGGCGGCGATGGCCTGCTCCGCCTCGCCCCACTGCTGGTCGAGCTCGGCGACGATGGTGTCCTGCTCGCGGTCGGCGACCACATCCGTCCACCACAGCTGCCACACCAGGAACAACAGCATCAGGGCGCCGAGGGTCAGGAGCAGTTCGCCGAGCACCCCGATCGCCCCGCCCAGCAGCGAGGTGCGCTTGGCCCTGTGCGCGCCTCGGGCCGTCCCGTCGGCGCGGCGGCGTCCCCGACTCATCCGGCCCTCGCCACGTCGATGGTGAGCGAGCCCTCGAAGGCCGGCAGGGTCACCTCGTCGATCGTCTCGGAGCGCTCCCCCAGGCCCACGTAGTCCACCCACTCGCGGTACAGCGCCACGCTCGGGGCACTGTCCAGCGCGGCCATGAGGGCGTCGGGGTCACCGATGGTGGTGATCACGAACGGGGGCGAGTACACGCGGCCCTCGAGCAGAAGAGTGTTGCCCGCGCAGCGGAAGGCGCTGCCGTTGATCACCCGCTGGTCCTGCAGCATCATCGCCTCGGCCCCACCGGCCCACAGGGCGTTGATGAAGGCCTCCATGTCCTGCTGGTGGACCACCAGGTCGTCAGGCGTGACCCCGGGGATGCTGCCCAGCGCACTGGTGGGGGCATCGGAGAGCGTGACCCGCACCCCGGGGCCGACGACGGAGCTGAGGCCCACCGCGTCGGCCACCAGCTGGGTGCGGTGCTCACTGCCGCCGCCCTTGCGAGTGAGCTCATCGATGCGGGCGCGCTTGTCGGCCGCGGAGTCCGTGAGGGATCCGATGGTGCGGTCACGCTCGCGCAGCACCTCGGCCACACTGCTGGACTCATCGCGGATCGACCCCCCGCCCGAGATGCGGGAGGTGGTCACGAACAGCACACCGCAGGCCGCCATCACCAGGCCCACGCCCAGGCGCCCGGCGAACTCTCGCCGGGAGGCGGGGACCTGTGTCCCCGGTGAGTCCGGCTGGACGGGCCCGGAGGTGCGCTCGCCCCGATCGGGAGCGGCGGTGCGCTCACCGGGATCGGGAGCGGCAGGGTCCGGGGGTCGTGGGTCCATGGTTCCCTCCCGCCTTTCGCGCAGTCGCCCGACGGCCATTACCCTAAGCCAAGGTCCGCTTCCGCGGATCACCGCGCTATGGCGCGGTCAGCAGGAGTGAGGGAGCACCGAGGAATGGCCAGGAGCAAGAGGAAGCGGTCCGCACGGGCGAAGGCGGCGCCGGCAGCTGCCACGTCCGGGACGGAGCACCTCGAAGAGCTCCCGGAGGACGACGAGGCCACGGGCACCGCGGACGAGGAGTCCGGCACGGCCGTCGACGGGGACGACGCGCCCGTCGGCAGGGACGACGCGCCCCGGGGGTCGACGCTCGAGGGCGATGACACCGACGGCGAGCGCAGCGAGGTCACCCCGGGCGCGCGCAGGCGTGCGAAGGCCAAGGGCGCTGCTGCGGGCTCGAAGGGGAAGGACCCGGAGTCCGAGGACGCGACCGGCAAGGACCCGGCGCGCCGCAAGCGCTCCTCCACCAGCGCCGCCACCGGCGAGGTGGGCGAGAGGGCCAAGGACGCCTCGCGCTCCACCGCGGCCCGCAAGCCGGCGAGCAGCGAGGGTGCGCGCCGCGGCCGACGGGTCGCCGCTGCCTCGCAGATGAACCCGCAGTGGCTCGCTCCCACGGCGGTGGCCCTGCTGATCCTGGGCCTGGTGTACCTTGTGACCTACTACCTCTCCGCCGGCACCCTGCCGCTGCCGATCGGCGACTGGAATCTCGCGGCCGGGTTCGGCCTGATGATGATGGGCGGCGGCATGCTGATGTTCTGGAAGTGAACGACGTGGCAACAGCGTCCCCCAGCCCCGCTCCCCCGCCTGTCCCGGACCCCGCGGATCCATCTGCTGACGGGTCCGCGAGCACCGGTGCGGGAGCAGCCGGCCCTGGTGGGCAGGCCCTTCATCCCTGGCATCGCTTCGTCGCCCTCGGCGATTCCTTCACCGAGGGCATCGGTGACCCCGATCCGATGGTCCCCGGCGGGCACCGCGGCTGGGCGGACCGCGTGGCGGCGGAGCTGGGCCGCACCGTGCCGGACTTCAGCTACGCGAACCTGGCGATCCGGGGACGGCTGTACCGCCAGATCCTCGAGGAGCAGCTCGAGCCGGCCCTCGCCCTCGACGCGGATCTGATCAGCATCTTCGCAGGCGGCAACGACGTGATCCGGAGGGGCGACCCGGATGAGATCGCCTCGGCGATGGATGACGCCGTCGCGCAGCTCGCGGCCGGCGGTGCCACCGTGATTCTGTGGACCGGACCGGACGTGGGCGACACTCCGGTGTTCAACCTGATCCGAGGGCGGGTCGCGGTCTACAACGAGAACATCCGGGCGGTGGCGCGGCGCCACGGGGCAGCCGTGGTGGACCTGTGGTCGCTGCGCGCGCTCACCCATTCGGTGATGTGGGCGGAGGACCGCCTGCACTTCTCCCCCACCGGCCACCAGACCATCGCCGTGGAGGTGCTGGACACCCTGGGCGTCCCCCACGAGCTGGACCGGATCGAGCTCGGCGACGAGCTGGATGAGCCCCGGCCGCGCCGCGAGGCCCGGCATGAGGACCTGCAATGGGCCCGCGAGCATCTGGGGCCGTGGGTGGTGCGCCGCATCCGCGGGGTCTCCTCCGGGGACGGCATCGCCCCCAAGCGCCCCCAGCCGTCCCCGGTGTTCGGCGAGGCCATGCCGCCTGGCTCCTCCGCCGCCGACCCGGTGCGCGCCGCGGCCGACGCCGTCGGCACCGCCGCGGACACGGTGCGGGCCGCCGCCGCTGATGCCCTGTCGCGCGACGACGCCGCGTCGGGGAGCAGCTCCTCCTCGAATCCCGCGCCGGGCACGGACGACTGAACGCGTCCGAAGCCGGCGGGTCCCGCCCCGAGCCGTTGGCGGACCGATCCGGCCTCGAAGCGCCAGCGAGATGGGGAGTTCTCCCCAGGGCAGATCGACATTTGGGACGGTACGCTGGCCGTGTGGCCGATGCTGACCGCTCGGCGCGCCCACCACTCCTCCTCCACCCTCAGGGGCATCATGAACACCCTCTCGTGGCGTCGGCGACTGACCGCCGCTCTGCTCATCCCTTTCCTGCTCGTGCTGGCCGGCTGCCGCCTCCACGCCGACATCGAGGTCAACAGCGCCGAGGACGTCGTCACGACGATGGACATCGCCATACCGAAGTCCCTGATGGAGACGGAGTACAACTCCGCCGCCGAGATGTGCGAGGCCATGCGTGGCGAACAGCCCTCGATCGACGACGCGGTACCGGAGCCCTACGAGGAGGGTGACCTGTGGGGCTGCCGCATCACCGGTCAGGCCGACAGCTCCGATTACAACAGCTCCTTCCGGGTCACCGAGGAGGACGGCAAGCTCAACCTGGTGATGAATTTCGGCGACGAGGAGTTCACCGAGGAGGACCTGTCGCTGCTGGGCATCTCCGACATCGACTTCCACATGACCTTCAGCTTCCCGGGCAAGGTGCTGGAGTCCAAGGGCGGCACCATCGACGGCAACACCGTCACCTACACGGACATCTCGGAGTTCTTCCAAGGCGTGGACATCGTCGCCGAGGCCGGGGGCGGGTTCCCCTGGCTGATCGTGGTGATCGCCGTGGTGGTGCTGGGCTTCCTGCTGCTGCTCGCTCTCGCCCTGGGCGCCTTCCTCTTCATGCGCTCCCGGAAGAAGGGGAAGACCCCCGCCTCGGCCCCGGTCGGCTACGGCTCCTCCTCTGCGGCGGGCGCCCCGGCCGTCCCGCAGGCTCCGGGTGCCCCGGCCTCACCGGCGCCGGGCGCGCAGAGCTCCTCCCCCGTTCCCCCGTTCGCTGCCCACCAGGGCTCCCCCGCGGTGCCGCCGGCCCCGCAGGGCAGCCACCAGTGGAACGGCTCCGCTCAGCAGTCCCCGCCGGCGCAGGGGCAGTCCTGGGGCCAGGGTCAGCCCGGTCAGGGCGAGGCCGGTTCCGATCAGCAGTGGGGCCAGGCACAGCCGGGACAGGATCAGCCATGGGGCCAGCCGCCCCAGAATCCCCAGTAGCCGCCCCAGGACCCCCAGCAGCCGCCCCAGAACCCGCAGAACCCCAGCTGGTGACGGGCCCGGAGTTCTCGGCCTGACCGTCGTGTGAGGAGCTTCATGCACGCAGGATTGGCACCACCACCGCCAACCCACTAAAATCGTGCAGGTCGGCTTCACCGACGGGCGCCCGTAGCTTAACGGATAGAGCATCTGACTACGGATCAGAAGGTTGGGGGTTCGAATCCCTCCGGGCGCGCCGAAGGAAACGCCCCTCATCTGCAGGTTCTCCTGCGCGATGGGGGGCGTTCCTCATGTCCGAGCACTGTTCGAGCACAGGACCCGAAACTGGCGGCGGCGGTTGCGTCCCTGTCCGCGATGATCACGCGCCCGCCGCGCTGGAGCAGCGGTGTCGCGAGCGCCCGGCCGATGCCGGAGGCGCCGCCGGTCACGATGCTCACCTCCAGGGCGAACGCGGGCCGGGCGAACCGGGCAGGGGTGAGGGCCATGGATGCTCCCTCGCAGTGCCCCGGTCCTAGCCCTGGGCCTCCTGCCAGGCGTCCAGCACGTCCCGCACCGAGGTCCAGGACTGCATCAGGGCGCGCGCCTCAGGGTGGGTCTCGGCGGCGATCGCCTGCTCCTTGGCCTCCTCCAGCAGCGGATCGATCTCGATGCGCGTCCCATGGTCCACGGCGGCCACAGCCGCCTCGACCATCGCGAAGCTCAGCAGGTTCTCGTGGACCTCGCACATCGGGGTGCGCGCTTCGCGCAGAGCGGTGACGAACTCGATGAGCGAGGCGGCGATCTGATCCGGCTGCGAATCCGGGTCCGGCTGCTCGGCGATCCAGGCCTGAAGGCGCGCTGTCTCCTCCTCATCAGCGGTGGTGAGGACCGGCAGGCCGCTGCCGTCCCAGGTGGCGGTGCCGTGCTGGGCACCGATCCGCCATTCACTGTTCCACCAGGTGGTGGCGCCGCGGGCGTTCCAGGTGCCGTTGTAGACGAACAGCGAGCCGTCGGACATCTCGAAGGTGGCCGTGACGGTGGCGTCGTGGTCGTACACGCTCCACTCGGGGCGAGCACCGCGGGCGGTGACCGCCACCGGGTCGGTGCCCAGCACGTACCGGGCCGTGTCGAAGGCATGGATGCCCATGTCGCGCAGCATCGGGTGCAGCTGGTGGCGGCGGTACCCCTCGTGCTCCTCGAACAGGGAGAAGAACGCACTGGTGATCACCGTGGGTCCATGGTCGGCCACGAACTGGCGCAGCTGGCGCACCTGGGGGAAGAACCGGCGCGACTGGGACACCATGAACGGCACGCCGGTGATCTCCGCGTGGGCGACCAGGCTGATCGCCTCGGGCAGCGTCTCGGTGACGGGCTTCTCCCCCAGCACCGGGATGCCGGCGTGCAGGGCCCGCACGGTCACCGGATGGTGGGCCACGGGCACCGTGGGATTGATGAGGATGTCGGCCCCCACCTCGAGGGCGAGGTCGACACCGTCGGCTCCCACGGCGATCGACGCGGGATCCGCAGCGCCGCAGCCGGCGATCACCCGCTGCGGCGCACCGTCGACCAGATCGGCGATGCCCACGAGCTCGGCGACGGGGCTGTCGACCACCTCGCGTGCCCACCAGTCGCCCATCAGACCGGCGCCGACGATGACCACCCGCGCAGGACGGTCGGCGGGGATCCGTGCGGCCTGTCGGGCACGGGCCTGCGCCTCGGCGCGCGCCTCCCCCGGGGCGGGGGTGCCGAGAGCCTCGTCTGCGCCGGGGGTGTGCACTCCGGGAGCGTGGGTGAGGACCTCAGATGACACGCGTGGTGCCCTCCTCGTCCGCAGCGCGGAACCAGTCGCGCTGGGCGTTGTCGATCTTGACCGGTGCGGCCGGGCGGTCCTCCGGGCGGGCCCACACCACGGCGTTGGCCAGGACGCGGCGGATCTCCGCCTGCCGGTACACGGGGTACTCCTGATCGCCCGGGCTGAAGTAGAACAACTTGCCCTTGCCGCGGCGGAACACGCAGCCGGAGCGGAACACCTCGCCACCGGCGAAGGAGGAGACGAACACCAGCTCGTCCGGAGCGGGGATGTCGAACATCTCCCCGTACATCTCCTGCTCAGGGATCACGATCGGGTGGGGGACGCCACGGGCGATGGGGTGGGAGCCGTTGACGGTCCACACCCGCTCCTCCTCGCCCTCGTTGCGCCACAGCAGGTTGCAGGTGGTGCCCATCAGCTTCTTGAACACCTTGGCGTAATGGGCGGAGTGCAGGGCGATCAGGCCCATGCCCTCGTGCACGCGGCGCACCACACGCTCGGCGACCTCGTCGGGGACATCGCCGTGGGCCATGTGCCCCCACCAGGTCAGCACGTCGGTCTGGGCCAGGGCCTCCTCCGAGAGGGACTGCTCGATGTCGTCGAGCAGGGCGATCCGCACCTCGGCGTCGACACCGTCGGCGGCGAGGGTCTCACGCAGGCCGTCGGCGATCACGGTGTGCATGCCCTCGGGGTAGATCTCCTGGACCTTCGGGTCCACCTTCTCGTGCCGGTTCTCGCCGAACACGGCGATGCGCAGTGTCATCTCGATCCTCATGTCGTGACTGGTCAGCAGCGGTCGCGACGCCCGGAACGGCTGGTCGCGACAACGATCCCCCCATCGTAGGGGCGATCCGGCAGGGTGGGGAGGGGCGCGCGGAGGAGTCCCCTCGGCGGCATCCCGTCCAGAGCACGAAGACCCGGATCGTGACCCCGTTGTGATCTACGCCTCTCGATCCTGGGCTACGGTTCTTCGCAAGGTTCCCTCAACGGCGAGGGGACCTATTCTTCTTCTTCTCAACTCCACGGGCGCCTTCTTCTTCTCGACTCCACGGGCGCCGACATGATCTCGCTCCTCTTCCCAGCGCTCCGGACACCGAGAACGCCCCGGAGGCGGGCGGCCGAACCGGTACGAAAGTACCTCCCCCTGTGCTGCTGACCAGCACTTATGTCCCACCGTCACGACGTTTGGGCCATGAGTTACCCATCAGCAACACGCCGGTCCCACCTGGGAACTTTGCGCTCCCTCATAGGGCCACGTAAAAGTGGTCCGCGTCACGAGCGTGCCATAGATGTCAGTGCACCGGAACGTGAGTCCCTTGACGACGACCGCCCCTGATGAGGAGTCACCATGCCGCCCACGCACCACATCGACCCGATCACCAGCCTCACCGTTGATCGACCGGCGATCAGCCCGTCCCGCCGCTCCCTGCTGAAGGGCGCTGCCGCCCTGGCCCCGATGATCGCCGTCGGCGCCGCAGCTGCCGCGAGCGCGTCAGCACTGAGCGGGTTCCACGACGCAGCTGGACTGCGGATGATCGACGGCAGCCCCTGGATCCATCCCGACATCCGCTCGGTGGACTTCCGCTTCGACACCGGCGGCATGGTGAAGACCTTCCCGCCGTCGGTGAGGGTGACGGTGCCGCCCAGCTACGAGTCCAGCCCGGACCGGCACTACCCGGTGCTGGTGCTGCTTCACGGCCGCGGAGGCTTCTACCAGGACTGGACCAACATCGGCGGCGTGATCGAGCAGACCGAGAAGCACGAGGTCATCGTGGTGATGCCCGACGGCGGCGCGGGAAGCTTCTACTCCAACGCCAACTTCCCGCTGCCCGGCCGCGAAGCCGCCTGGGAGACCTTCATCATGGACCAGGTGCTGCCGTTCGTGCACTCGAACTTCCGCACCCGCCCCGAAGCGATGGCCATCGGAGGACTCTCCATGGGCGGATGGGGCGCCTTGGCGCTGGGCCAGCGGTACTGGGGCCACTTCCGCTCGGTGAGCTCCTACTCCGGACCGGCCGACTGCAACCCGGCCACCGTGGACGGTGCCGCGGTCGCCGGCGCGATCTGGGTGTGCCCGGGCTTCGACGCGGAGAAGTACTTCGGCACCTCGAACCTTCCCGGGGCCACGTGGGGCCATCACCCGTACCCAAAGATCGCCAAGGGGTACAACCCGATGGACAACATCGAGACATACCGAGGCAAGCGGGTGTTCCTGCGCACGGGCGATGGGCCGTGGGATGACCTGTTCGACGGCCTCCACGCCCACGGCGACCTGCTGCGACAGTTCGAGGCGAAGCTCGGGGAGATCGGAGCGGACCTCATCGAGAACGTGGTGCACCCCAACCAGCGGCGCTTCGCCGACGCCCTCGCCGCCGCGGGGATCGACCACGAGTTCGCCCTCATCGAGGGCGCCACCCACGAGTGGGGCCTGTGGAGGGACAACCTCGCCGAGGACCTTCCCGGCATGATGCAGGTGCTGAACGCCTGATACCGGCTGGGGCGGGCGGGCCGGCCATCTGAGCTGAGCACACAGCATGTCCTGACCGCCGAAGTACTGCCGTGACCGCGATCGGTGACCCACCGGGGTCCGCGCTCGCGCCTTAGAAGCCGGGCGCATCTGAGAACCAGGACATGGTTCTCAGATGCGCCCGGCTCTCAGCACCCCCAGCGGTGCGCGCCAGACCAACCATCGGCGGTGCGCGCCAGACCAACCATCGGCGGTGCGCGCCAGACCAACCACCGGCGGTGGGCGCGGAGCAGCCGCGGTGGGTGCGACGCTAGCGGCGATGGGTGCGCAGCAGCCGGCCGGTCTCCTCGAGGTGCCGCTGCAGGGCCTCGGCAGTCTCGGCATGCGCGCGCTCAGCGCGCCGGCGTCCGATGGTCCCTCCGAGGGCCAGGCCTGCGTCAGGCCCCCACCGGTACACCACATCAGTGGTGTGGGCATCCTGGCGGGTCTCGATGATGCCGGTGAGGAAGAACTTCCGGCCGGCCAGTGCTCCCAGCAGCACGGTACGACCGCGGCTGCCGCACTCGTACGCGAGGGAGCCGTCGTCCCGCACCCGCGGCACCCAGCCGCGCGCATCGAAGAACGCGGCCACGTCGGCCCGCGCGGCCTGCTCGTCGCCACGCATCACCATCAGCACCGAGGCAGTGCGCTCACTCATGGAACTCTCCGCTCACTCAGGATCGGAACCCGTGCCGGCAACGCCGGTGCTCACGCCCACGGCCGGCGTCGTGCTGGAGGCCTCGGCGCCCATGCCCGTGACCCCCGCGCCCGACGGATCCCGCCCAGGCCCCACACGGCGCAGCTCGGCATTGCCCAGATGGGGAACGGAACGGTGCGCGTAGGGATCCATGCCCTCCCCCACGGCCAGCATGATCTGCAGGACATCACCATGGGCGACCAGCACCACCGGTGCGCTCTCGGCGATCCGATCGGCCTCGCGCAGCACCTCGCACGCCCGGCGCGCGACCTCGGACACGGGCTCCACCCCATGGGCGGACTCGCGCCGGGCCACGTCATCAGCCCAGACCAGGTCGTACGCACTGGCCGGCCCCTCGTCGTGAGTGCCGAAGCCGCGCTCCCGCAGCCGTTCGTCCAGCCGGGGCTCGTGCGCGCCGAGAGCAACGCAGAACTCCTGGGCCGTCTGATGCGCACGGGCGAAGTCACTGGCCAGCACGACCACCTCGGGCCCGATGCCCCTGCCCTCGGCCTTTCGTGCCGCATCCCGGGCCTGGCGCCTGCCGCGCTCGGTCAGGCCCACCTCGATCAGGGCGCGGGGGCCGACGGCCGAGACGATCACGCCCTCGACGTTGGCCACCGACTCGCCGTGCCGCAGCACCCAGATGCCGTGGGCGGGGCCGGACTGGTCCCCTGCCGCACGCTCGGCAGCAGACCCGGACGGGTCAACGGCCGCGAGCTCCGCAGCAGACCCGGACGGATCGGGGAGCTCTCGAGTGTCAGCCACCTCGCACCGTGAGGGCGCCCGGCCATCAGGGCTCGAGCACCTTGCCGGGGTTGAGGTTGCGGCCGGGATCGTTGTCGGCGAACAGCCCGCGCACCACGCGCGCACCGACCTCGCCGATGTCCTCGACCATCCACGGCCGGTGCTCGGTGCCCACACCGTGGTGGTGGGACACCGGGGAGCCCAGGTCCGCGAAGGTCTGCTGCACGGCGTTCTTGGCGTCGTAGTACTTCGCCAGCGCCGTGGAGTCCTCCGTGTACGGCAGCGCGAAGGTGAAGTACAGGCAGGCGCCCCCGTGGTAGCTGTGCGACATGTGGCAGAACATGAAGCCCTGGGAGTCGTGCTCGGCCAGCACCCCGTAGTAGGCGTCGTAGACCTTGGAGTGGACCTCGTTGAGGTTCGACCAGCTGGCGCCGGTCTCGCAGACGTCGCCGAACACCTTGTAGTTCAGCAGGAAGTCGCGCAGGTACGGGGTGTCGAACTTCTTCTGGTCGTACACCGCGCCGGGGCCCGCGCCCAGGCTGATGCCGCCATTGCTCGCCACGATCTTCTTGACGATCGCCTTCTCCCGCTCGACGGTCTGCTTGGTGCCCTCGAAGCACACGTAGGAGATGCACATCTCCTGCGTGGTGTCCCAGCCCTTGGAGCGCAGGTAGGCGAACAGGCCGTCCTGCACCTTGGCCATCACCTTGGACTTGGTGGACTCGGGCGCCTTGACCAGGGCCAGGCTGAAGCGGGTCTCGGGCCCGTCGGAGAGCCGGGCGAAGGTGGGGTGCACCTCGGAGCGGGCGATCGCGTGCATGCCGCGGATTCCGTGCTCCCAGTCCGGGAACATGTAGGCGATGACCTGGCGCACCGGCGGGGTGCGGTGCACCTGGACGGTGCACTCGGAGATCACGCCCAGGCGGCCCTCGCTGCCCATGATCATCTCGTGCACGCTGGGGCCGCTGTCCCGCCCGGGCACGGCCTTGGTGCGGATGATCCCCTCGGGGTGGACCACGCGCATGCCGCGCACGATCTGCTCGATGTCGCCGTACTTGTCGGACTGCATTCCAGTGGAGCGAGTGGCCGCCCAGCCGCCCAGCGTGGAGTAGGTGAAGGAGTCCGGGAAGTGGCCCATGGTCCACCCCAGTTCGTTCAGCTGCTCCTCCAGATCAGGGCCGTACACGCCGGCCTCCACCCGGGCCAGGCCCGCGGTGTCGTCGATCTCCAGGACCTTCCGCATGCGCCCCAGGTTCATGGTGAGGATCGGGCGCTGCTCGGCGACGTCCGGGGTGACCGAGCCGGAGATGCAGGAGCCGCCGCCGTAGGGGATCAGCACCAGGTCCTGCTCCAGCACGATCCGCAGCACCGCGGCGATCTCCTCCTCGCTGCCGGGGTAGACCACCGCGTCCACCAGGCGCTCGAAGTGACCGTTGCGGGCGCGGAACAGGTCAGGAAGGGAGCGGCCGAAGGAGTGGATGACGCGGAACTCGTCGTCGTCCAGCAGGTTCTCCGGGCCCACCACGTCCACCAGGGCGGCGCGGGTGTCCTCGCCCAGGCGACCGGGCGGCACGGTGTGCTCGCTCAGCTCGGGGGTGACCGGGTCCGGCATGGTGTGCAGGTCCATGCCGATCACGTCCTGGGCCAGCGGTGCGAAGCCGGGCTTGTTGCGCCAGTTGAAGGTGACGTCGTCCAGGCCCCAGCCCCACCACCGGTGCCGCTTGACGTCCTTGGCACTCAGCGGAGAGTTCATGCCGGTCCTTCCTCGCCCTGGGCGGCGCCGCCCAGGACTTCCTCGTAGTGGTCGTCGTACAGGTCCTTGACGCGCTCATGGATGCGGGTGGAGAACTCCACCGCAGTCTCGCCCTCGTCGGCGATCATCGGGTCGCCGAACACCACGGTGACCGGCGGGCGGCCGGGCGCGGGCCAGTTGCGGCCCTTGGGCATCGCCTCGTAGCCGCCGACGATGGCGGCCGGGATCACCGGCACTCCCACGCTGATGGCGAGCGCCGCGCCACCGGGCTTGAAGTCCTTCATCCGCCCGTCCTTCTGGCGACCCCCCTCGGGGAACACCAGGATCGGCACGCCCGAGCGCAGCAGGTTCCGGGAGGTGCCGGAGTGCTTGCGGGAGCCGCCGCGGTCGACCGGGAAGGCGTTGAACATCCAGCGCACGAAGAAGCGGCGGTACCAGACGTTGAAGAAGTAGTCGGCAGCAACGCCTGTGGAGAGGAACTTCGCCTGGCTCCACGGGAGGCTGAGCGCGATCATCGGCGCGTCGACGTGGCTGGTGTGGTTGGCGACCAGCACGTACGGGCCGCGCACGGTGCGCACGCGGCGGGCCACCACCGACTTCGGGGTGACGGCGCTGCGCACCACGGCCTTGAAGATCACGCGCTGCAGGACGAAGCGCACCGCCGACCGCCAATGGGAGCGGTACTTGGCGAGATCCCCCTCGGGCTCGTCCCAGCCCTCGGCACGGGAGCGGGCCGACAGGGACGGCACCGGGCGGGCACGCTGCTCCTCGGCGGCCTTCGCCTGCACCTTGGCGGCCTTCGCCTCCGCCCTGGCCTCGGCCTTCGCGGCCTTCTCATCAGCCTTGGCCTCGGCCTTCGATGCCTTCTCCTCAGCCCTGGCGGCCTTCTCGTCGGCCTTGGCGGTCCTGTCGCGGGCGAGCATCTCGCGCACGGTGCGCTCGAAGGCGGACTGCTCGCGCGCGGAGCTGTCGTCCGCGGACTGCTCGGGGCCGCCCACGGCGGCATCCTCCGTGCCCTCGGGCAGGGCGTCCCCGGGGGTCGGATCGTCGCCGGGGGTGCGGCCGTCGGCCTCGTCCCTCATCTCAGCGCTCCCGGTTGCGACGGTGGGACAGCAGGGCACTGAGCCTGGCCACGAGCCCGCGGGGGGTGCTGCGCAGCACCGCGGCGATCAGCTTCCAGCGGGTGCTGGGGATGCTCACGGGCTTGCCGCGTGCCACGTCCGCCAGGCACTCCTCCACCAGGCGGTCCGCATCCAGCCACAGGAAGTCAGGGATCGAGGAGCCCTTGATGCCGGCGCGGGAGTGGAACTCGGTGTGCACCCAGCCAGGCATCAGTGCGGTGACGGAGACGCCCGTGCCTGCCAGCTGCACGCCCAGGGACTCGGAGTAGTTGCCCACCCATGCTTTGATGGCGGAGTAGTTGTTCTGGGTGATCAGGGCGTTGACGGAGCCCACGTTGATGATCCAGCCGCGGCCGCGCGCGCTCATGGCCCGGCCCGCCGCGCCGCCCAGCTTGAGGACGGCCCGCACCATCACCTCGAAGCCGCGGTCGTGCTCGTCCAGGTCCTCCTCCAGCAGGCTCGCGCGCACGGAGAAACCTGCGTTGTTCACGAGCACGTCGACCGGATCAGCGTCGGCAGCGAGGCGGTCGGCCACGCGCTGCTGGGCGTCGCGCTCCACGAGGTCGGCGACCATCGTCTCCACCTCCACCCCGTGCTCGGCGCGCAGCTGTGCGGCGAACTCCTCGAGGCGTGCGGAATCGCGCGCGACCAGGACAAGGGGGACGCCGCGCTTGGCGAAAGCAGTGGCGAAAGCGGCCCCGATGCCCGCGGTGCCGCCGGTGATCAGGGCCCTGTGCATGGCGGCTACGATACACTAGCGAGGCCCTGACCAGGGCATGACGACAAGCCGCTGACCAGCACGGGAACATCGCAGAACCGCCCCGGGGGCCATCTCGGGAGCACGGCGGGCCTGCGCTGCGACCGCCGCCGATCAGCACAGGAACGCCTGTTCGCGGTGGAATCGCCTGGGCAGGCGGATCCGCTCCGGGCACCCCGTCCCGGCACGGGATCGACCGCGCCCGCACCGCCGAACCCGTCCATCGAGGGATCCCATGAACAACACCACTCCCGCCGCCGACGAGAGCGTCGAGAGCACCTCTCCGCACGCCGGCGATGCTCGCACCGGGGGTCGTCGGATCCTCCTGACCGGCGTCACCGGCTTCCTGGGACAGGCGGTGCTGCAGTGCCTGCTGGAGACCACCGAGGACGTGCACGTCACCGCCGTGGTGCGCCCCAAGGGCAGCGTCAGCGGGCAGGCCCGCCTCGAGCAGCTGCTGCGCAAGCCCGTGTTCTCCACCTGGGCCGAGAAGGTCGGCAAGGACGAGGTCAGGGAGATCTTCGCCGCGCGGGTGTCGGCCCTGGAGGGCGACCTCACCGACCTGCCGGCCCTGACCGAGCCGTACGACGTGGTGATCCACTCCGCCTCCTCGGTCTCCTTCGATCCGCCGATCGACGAGGCCTTCCGCACCAACGTGGGCGGGGCCCGCAACCTGTACGAGGCGCTGCTGGCCTCCGGGCAGGACCCGCACGTCATCCACGTCTCCACCGCGTACGTGGGCGGCATCTCCAAGGGCCTGCGCCAGGAGGGGCGCCTGGTCCACGACGTCGACTGGCGCCGCGAGTACGAGGCCGCCCAGGATGCCCGTGCCCGCGTCGAGGCGGAGTCGCGTCGACCCGAGACGCTGCGCGCCCAGATGCGCACCGCCCGCCTGCGCGACGGCCGCATGGGCCCCAAGGCCGTGGCCGCCGCCGCCGAGACCGCCCGCCGTGCCTGGGTGGACGAGCGCCTGGTCGACTTCGGCCGCACCCGCGCCCAGTCCGTGGGCTGGACCGACATCTACACCTTCACCAAGGCCATGGCCGAGCGCGTGGCGGAGGACCTGTGGGCGGGCGCCGGCCACCGGGTCTCCTTCGTGCGCCCCTCCATCATCGAGTCCGCCCTGCACAGCCCCTACCCCGGCTGGATCGACGGCTACAAGGTGGCCGATCCGCTGATCATGGCGTACGGCCGCGGCATGCTGCAGGAGTTCCCGGGCCTGGCCGATTCCATCCTGGACATCATCCCAGTGGACTTCGTGGTCAACGTGATCGTGGCCCTGGCCACCCAGGACGTCTCCCGCCGCGGCGACGACGCCTATTTCCAGGTGGTCTCCGGCGCCTCGAACCCGCTGCCGTTCCACGAGATGGTCTCCGCCGTGCGCGAGTACTTCGTGACCAAGCCCCTGGAGGACGACAAGGGCCGCCCGATCGTGGTGCCCGAGTGGAGCTTCCCGGCCGTGGAGATGGTCGAGCAGCGCTTCCGCGCCAAGGAGATCGCCGCCAAGGCCGGCCAGAAGGCCGTGGCCTACCTGCCGGCCTCCCGCCGCACCCGCGAGTGGACCTCCAGCCTGCACAAGGCCACCAACGGGCTCACCACGCTGCGCAAGTACATCGAGCTGTACCGCCAGTACACCAAGACCGAGATGGTGTTCGACGACGCGAACACCCGGGCCCTGCGCAAGGAGCTCCCGGCGCAGTTCCTGGAGAAGCACGACTTCGACGTCACCGAGATCAACTGGCGCGACTACTTCCAGCAGTTGCACCTGCCCGCGGTCACCGAGCTCACCAAGGCGTACTCCCGCGCCAAGGCCGCCCAGCGCAAGCGGGCCGAGCGCCCCGCCCCGGAGCTGTCCAGCGACCCGGCGGCCCTGGCCGTGTTCGACCTGGATGGGACGGTGATCGCCACCAACATCGTCCAGCAGTACTTCGCGGTGGTGCGCGCCACCCGCCCGCGCCGCGTGTGGCCGGCGGAGATCGGCGGAGTGCTCACCTCCCTGCCCGGTTACTTGCGCGCCGAGCAGCGTGACCGCTCCGAGCTGATCCGCCTGGTCAACCGCCGGTACGAGGGCTACCGCGAGCAGGACCTGCGGGAGCTGATGAACGGTGAGCTGGGCCGGAAGATCCGCGCCTCCATCCGCCCCGAGGCGCTCGAGGTGATCGAGCGCCACCGCGCCGCCGGGCACCGCGCCGTGCTGGTCACCGGCGCCCTGGACGTGCTGGTCGAGCCCCTGGCCGACCTGTTCGACGACGTGGTGGCCACCCACATGGACGCCGGGGCCGACGGCGTGATGACCGGCTACCTCGCCACTCCCCCGCTGGTGGACGAGGCCCGCGCCAACTGGCTGCGCAAGTACGCCGACCGCCATGGCGCAGACCTGAAGGCCTCCTACGGCTACGGCGACTCCCACGCCGATGCCGCGTGGCTGTCCCTGGTGGGCTCCCCCACCGCGATCTCCCCGGACCTGGGGCTGTTCTCGGTGGCCAAGAAGAACCGCTGGCGCATCACCGACTGGTGAGGAGGGGCCTGCAGGTCATCCGCCTGCCTGCAGGTCATCCGCCCGCCTGCAGGCCAGCCTGCCCGCAGGGTTGCGCTTCCCCTGCCTGCCACCAGCCGTGCCTTCACGCCTGCCCGCAGCGCTGCGCTACCCCTACCTGCCACCAGCCTGCCCGCAGCGCTGCGCTGCCCCTGCCCCGCCCAACCGGTGCCCGATTTCTCCCGTTTCGCAATCGGTGGGACGGAATCGCCGATTCCGGGGCCGTAATGCGCTTCGCGCCTCACTGGAGTCCCACCGTCAGTCAGCAGCCCGGCCAGACCGACCAGCACCCGGCCCACCAGCGGTCCGGCCAGATAGACCAGCACCCAGCCCACCCAGCACCCGGCCGACCCAGCACTCGGCTCATCAGCATCCACCCGGCTCACCCAGCATCCCGCCCGCCCCCAGTAACGCAACCACGACGTTCCTCCCACCCCGGTTCTCCACACGTCGGCGCCACACACACCATCGGCTCTGGTGAACGACCACCCTTGGGCCATGTTCCTTCCCAGCAGACTGGTGGTCCCGATGGGAGCGCGCGCTCCGTTCCGGCCACGTCCAGCACCGCGCGGCACCCATCGCGTGGCGGACGCCGATCTCGGCGTGGCCACCAGCTCCGCCCTGCTAGATGAGGGACTCACCCACGCCCAGATCCGTACCGCCGTGCGGCGCGGGCACCTGCGCAGCATCGCGCCCGGCTGGTACGCGAAGACCGGCGCGAACCCGAAGGTCGTCAAGGCACTGCCCGCAGGCGCCCGCCTCACCTGCGTTGATGCGGCGGCACTGCACGGTCTATGGGTTCCTCCCCGGGAACGGGATGACGACCTGCACATCTACCGTCCCCGCTTGGGCAGTGCGTGCCCGCAGTGGGCAGCAGCGCACGGATCGGGCCTGCGGGCGTGGCCTGAAACGGACGCCATCGCCTCCCTCCGACTGGCCCTGGCGCACGCGATCCGCTGCGTGGACGGGGAGTCGGCGGCGGTGCTCCTCGAGTCCGCGATCGAGAAGGGGCTGCTGTCCATCGCGCAGGTCCAGGCCCTGCTGGATGACGCCCCACGTCGGCATCGTCAGCGCATCGGCGGGATCTCCGCAGCCAGCGGTTCCGGCTCGGAGACGCGGGTGGTGCGCGCGCTGCGCCGACGCGGCCATGATGTGGAGCAGCAGGTGTATGTGGAGGGGGCCGGATTCGTCGACGCGTACGTCAGCGGGCTCTTCCTGGAGATCGATGGGCGCACGCACCACAGTTCACCGGAATCGTTCAACGAGGATCGCCGGCGGGATCTGGCGATGCGTCGGCACGGACTGCAGATCCTGCGGCTGAGCTACTCCCAGGTGTGGCACAGCTGGCGCTCGACCGAGGAGGCGCTTCTGGAGACCGTTGCCCAGGTGGGCAGACAGGGCCGACGGCGGGTGGCGCAGCTGCTGGCCGCCTGAGGGCTGAGCGAGATCGCGGGCTTCGCAAGTGACGAACAACGGGACGATTTCGTCACCGGAGCGCTGAAACTGTCAGCGACGCCTCATATGCATCCCGTCGTTCGCCATAGAGCCGGGTCACGACATCACAGCACCGAGGCGATGAACTCCCGCAGCCGATCGGAGCGGGGCGCGTCGATCACCTGCTGGGGCGGTCCCTGCTCCACGATTCGCCCGTCGTCCATGAACACCACCTGGTCGGCCACCTCGCGGGCGAAGCCCATCTCGTGGGTGACCACCACCATCGTCATGCCCTCCCGCGCCAGGTCCTTCAGCACGGCGAGCACCTCGGAGACCAGCTCAGGGTCCAGGGCACTGGTGGGCTCGTCGAACAGCATCAGCTCGGGCTTCATCGCCATGGCACGGGCGATGGCCACGCGCTGCTGCTGCCCGCCGGAGAGCTCGGCCGGGTAGTGATCGGCACGATCGGCCAGTCCCACGCGGTCCAGCAGCTCGCGCGCATCGCTCTCCGCCTGTGCCCGCGGCGTACCCAGCACCTGCATCG
The DNA here is from genome assembly GCF_015209585.1 of Brachybacterium epidermidis. Taxonomy (GTDB): domain Bacteria; phylum Actinomycetota; class Actinomycetes; order Actinomycetales; family Dermabacteraceae; genus Brachybacterium; species Brachybacterium epidermidis. Next base: position 14,572 of record NZ_JADEYR010000003.1, on the reverse strand, counting down.
GCGCCTCGATCACGTTGCCGAGAGCTGTGAGGTGGGGGAACAGGTGGAAGCGCTGGAACACCATGCCTATGCGGGAGCGCTGGGCGGCGATCTGCTTGTTGGACAGTCGCTGCCAGCGGCCGTCGGCCAGCGGCTCGGACTGGTAGCCCTGCAGCTCGCCGTCGATCCGCACCTCACCGGCGGTCGGGCTCTCCAGCTGGTTGATGCAGCGCAACAGGGTGGACTTGCCCGAGCCCGAGGGGCCGACCAGCACACACACCTCCCCCGGCGCCACCTCCAGGGAGCAGCCCTTCAGGACGTGCAGGTCACCGAAGCTCTTGTGCAGGTCGGTGACCGCGACCAGCGGGGTGGGGGCGGGCGAGACATCGGCGCGGGCCCCGGTAGAGCGGGCGAGACATCGGCGCGGTTCCCGGTGGGGGCGGGTGAGGCGTCGGCGCGGGCCCCAGTAGGAACGGGCGCGGCGTCGGCGTGGGCCCCGGTAGGAACGGGCGCGGCATCGGCGCGGGCCCCGGTAGGAACGGGCGCGGCATCGGCGCGGGCCCCAGTAGGAACGGGCGCGGCATCGGCGCGGGCCCCAGTAGGAACGGGCGCGGCGTCGGCGCGGTTCGCCGTAGGAGCAGGGGCGTTGCGGGGATCCTGGGTCATCACAGCTCCACCTCCGGGAGCGGGTCGTTCGGGGTGGTGCCGGCGCGGTTCACGGCGGCCTGACGGGCGCCGCGGCCGCCGTGGCGCGCAGGGGTGCGGTCGTCGAAGCCGCGACCGAAGTACTTCTCCAGGTAGTGCTGGCCCACCATCAGCACGCTGGTGATCGCGAGGTACCACAGTGCGGCCACGATCAGCAGCGGGATCGGGGTGAACAGCTTGTTGGCGATGGCGTTGGTGGCGAAGGTGAGATCCAGGGTGAACGGGACCGCCAGCACCAGCGAGGTGGTCTTCAGCATGCCGATGGTCTCGTTGCCCAGGGGCGGCACGATCACCCGCATCGCCTGGGGCACGATGATCCTGCGCAGGATCTTCGCCTCGCTCATGCCCAGGGCGCGTGCGGCCTCGGCCTGGCCGCGGTCCACCGAGTTCAGTCCGGAGCGGATGATCTCGGCCAGGTAGGCGCCCTCGTTCAGCCCCAGGCCGATCACGGCGGCCCAGAAGGCGGTGACCAGGTCGCGGGTGGAGAAGGAGAACAGCTCCGGCCCGAAGGGCACGCCCACGGCGATCTTGGGGACGATGACGGTGAACAGGCCCCAGAACACCAGCTGGGTGTACACCGGGATGCCGCGGAACACGAAGATGTACCCCCAGCTCACCGCGCGCAGCACGGGGTTGTCGCTGCGGCGCATGATGGCGGCGGTCAGCGCCACGACGGTGCCCAGCACCATCGACAGCAGCGTCAGCAGGAGCGTCCAGCCGACGCCCTGGACCACCTTGACGTCCAGGATGGTCCAGGATGTAGGTCGCCACCGTGTCCCACTCGAACACCGGATTGGTGATCAGGAAGTTCACCAGGGCGAGGGTCAGCAGACCCACCACCACCGCGGCGATCCAGGTCCCCGGGCGCGGGGCGGGGCGGGCACGGATGGGGGTGACTTCGTTGCCGGCGGCGTCGCGCAGGCCAGGGGCGTCGGAGACGGTGCTGCTCACGGTTGGGGGTCCACTTCTGCTCGTTCGAGCATGCCGTTCTCGTTGCCCCAGGCCGCGAAGATCTCGCGGAGGTGGCCGGAGTCGATGAGGTACTGGACGGCCCCCCGCAGGGCCTCGGCGAACTCGGGCTGGTCCTTGGGCACGACGATGCCGTTGAGCGCAGATTCCTCGATGTCGCCGATCTGCTCGAGAGTGCCGCGCGAGCGCGCCACTGCGTAGGCGGTCACCGGGGAGTCGGCCATGAGGATGTCCCCCTTGCCGCCGGCGACATTGGTTGCCGCGTCCGAGTTGGAGACGTAGGCCAGCATGTCGTACCCGGGCCTGCCGGCATCACGGCACTGGTCGGAGCGTTCCAGGGACAGCTCCTCCTGGTAGGTGCCCACCTGGAGGGCGACGCGCTTGCCGCACAGGTCGGCCGGGTCGATGTCGTAGGGGTTCCCGGTGCGCACGGCATAGGCGATGCCGGCCTGGAAGTAGGAGACCATGCTGACGTTCTCGAGCCGTTCGGCGTTGATGGTGAAGCTGGAGATCCCCACGTCGTACTTGGAGCCGATCGAGGGGATGATCTGCGCGAACACCGCTGATTCGGTGCGGGTGGACAGGCCCAGCACCTGTCCGATGGCGGCGAGCACGTCCATGTCGTACCCGACGGCCTCCCCATCGGAGCCGACGAACTCGCCGGGGGCGTAGTTCAGGGCGGCACCGTTGATGAGCTCTCCGCGCTCGCGGATCGGGGCGGGAACCATCGCAGCCAGGTCGTCCTGGCGCTCGATCCCGCTGAGGTCCACCTCGGGCACGGTGTTCGACTCGGCATCGAGGCGCTCACTCGCCCGGGTGCAGCCAACGGTCACCGACGCCGCGGTGCCGACGAGGACTGCGGCCGGCAGGGCTCGCAGCAGGGTCCGTCTGGGGGTGCTCACGCAGCAAGCTTATGCATGCATGCGCATACTTCTATGAACTCTCCGTGGAATGAGAGAGGCTTAACATGCCACTTCGACGCGAGCGCGGAGCGCCGCGGGCAGGCCAGGGACGCGCGGGGCGCGATGCGGGCGCGCCAGGGACGCGCGGGGCGCGATGCGGGCGCGCTGAACCCGCAACCAGGGACGCGAGCGGCGATCCGCCCGTCGGCTCAGAACCCCATCGACATGCCACCTGTGGTGGTGGCAGGCTCCTCATCGGCGGTAGCGTCCTCGGCGTCCAGGTCCGTGGCGGCGCCCTCGAACTGCGAGCGGTACAGGCGCGCGTAGGCGCCGCCCTGCTCGAGCAGCTGGTCATGGTTGCCCTGCTCGACGATGTCGCCGTCCTCCATCACCAGGATCAGATCCGCATCGCGGATGGTGGAGAGGCGGTGGGCGATCACGAAGGAGGTGCGGCCCTCGCGCAGGCGGTTCATCGCGTTCTGCACCAGCACCTCGGTGCGGGTGTCCACGCTGGAGGTGGCCTCGTCCAGGATCAGCAGGCTGGGGCGGGCCAGGAAGGCGCGAGCGATGGTCAACAGCTGCTTCTCACCGGCCGAGAGCGAGGTGCCGTCGTCGTCCACCACGGTCTCGTAGCCCTCAGGCAGCTGGCGCACGAAGTCGTCGACGTGGGTGGCGCGGGCCGCCTCGATCACTTCTTCGTCGGTGGCGTCCAGGCGGCCGTAGCGGATGTTCTCCATCAGGGTGCCCTTGAACAGCCAGGTGTCCTGCAGCACCATGCCGGTGCGGGAGCGGAGCTGGTCGCGGGTGAGGTCGCGGATGTCGATGCCGTCGATCGTGATGCGGCCGCCGTCGACCTCGTAGAACCGCATCACCAGGTTCACCAGGGTGGTCTTGCCGGCGCCCGTGGGGCCCACGATCGCCACCGTGTGACCGGGGTCGGCCACCAGGGACAGGTCGCGGATCAGCTCGCGGTCGGGGCTGTAGGAGAAGCGCACGTGCTCGAACTCCACGCGGCCCTCGCGGATGCCCGCCGCAGCGCCCTCCTTCTCGGTCTCAGGCTCCTGCTCCGTGGCGTCCATCAGCTCGAAGACGCGCTCGGCGCTGGCCACACCGGACTGCAGCATGGTGGCCATCGACGCCACCTGCGACAGCGGCTGGGTGAACTGGCGGGAGTACTGGATGAACGCCTGCACGTCGCCCAGGGTGATCTGACCCTGCACGATTCGCAGGCCGCCCACGATCGCCACCGCCACGTAGCTGAGGTTCCCCACGAACATCATCAGCGGCATGATCAGGGAGGAGATGAACTGGGCGCCGAAGGTGGCCTTGAACAAGGCCTCGTTGCGCTCCTCGAACCGCTCGCCCACCTGATCGCGGCGACCGAACACGGTGACCAGGTCGTGGCCGGTGAAGGCCTCCTCGACCTCGGCGCCCACCACGCCCGTGGCGTCCCACTGCTGGGCGAACAGCTGCTGGGCCTTCTTGCCCACCACCCCGGTGATCAGCAGCGCCACCGGGATCACGGCCAGCGCGATCAGCGACAGCTGCCAGGAGATGGTGAACATCATGACCAGCACGCCGATCACGGTGAGGATCGAGTTGACCAGGCCCGTGACGGTGTTCATCAGGGTGTTCTGGATGTTGTCGATGTCGTTGGTGACGCGGGAGAGGATCTCCCCGCGCTTCATCCGGTCGAAGTAGGCCAGCGGCAGGCGGTGCAGCTTCTCCTCGACCTCGCGGCGCAGGCGGTAGACCATCCGCACCAGGATCCGGTTCAGGGCCAGGCCCTGCAGCCACATCAGCAGCGCCGAGAGCACGAACAGGCCCACCGCCAGGCCCAGCACCTGGTACAGGGAGGTGAAGTCGATGCCCTGCCCGGGGGTGAGCTCCATGCCGGTGAGCATCTCGGCGAACTGGTCCTCACCCGAAGCGCGCAGACCGTCGATGATCTCCTGCTTCGAGGCTCCCGGCGGCATCTCCCGGGAGATCAGCCCGGTGAAGATGATGTCGGTGGCGCGACCCAGGATCTTCGGCCCCACCACGGACAGCCCCACCGAGACGAAGCCGATCAGGATCGCGGCGTACAGGTACTTGCGCTCCGGGCCGATCTCGCGGACCAGTCGCTTGGCGGAGGGCCAGAAGTTCTTGGCGCTCTGGCCGGGGCGCAGCCCCCGTTCGGCGGCCTTCTCGCTGGCGATCTCCTCGGCCTCGGCGGCCTCGTCGCCGGCGACGACAGGCGCGGTGGTGGGCACGTCGGGGGAGCCCCCGGGCGTCGCGTCATGGTCCTTCCGACGGTTCCTGCGGCGGTCCTTCGCGGGGGTCTTGTCTGACGCGGTCATCAGGCCACCTCCTCCTCGACGCCCTGGGAGCGCACGATCTCGCGGTACGTCTCCGAGCTCTCCAGCAGCTCTGCGTGGGTGCCGCGGTCCACGATCCTGCCGTGGTCCAGCACCAGGATCAGATCAGCGGAGGTGATGGTGGTGACGCGCTGGGCGACCACCAGCACCAGGGCGTCGCGCGTCTCGGGCTCCAGGGCTCGGCGCAGCTTCGCATCGGTGGTGAGGTCCAGGGCGCTGAAGGAGTCGTCGAACAGGAACAGGGAGGGCCGGGCCACCAGGGCGCGGGCGATGCACAGGCGCTGCCGCTGTCCGCCGGAGACGTTGGTGCCACCCTGGGCGATCGGGGAGTCCAGCTGCTGCGGCATGGCGGCCACGAAGTCGCGCCCCTGGGCGATGGTGAGGGCGTGCCACAGCTCCTCGTCGGTCGCGTTCGGGTTGCCTAAGCGCAGGTTGGAGGCGACGGTGCCGGAGAACAGGTACGGCCGCTGCGGCACCAGGCCAACGCGGTCCCACAGCACCTGGGCGTGCAGCTCGTGCACGTCGTGGCCGTTGAGCCTGACGCTGCCCTCGGTGACGTCCACCAGGCGCGGCACCAGGTTCAGCAGGCTGGTCTTGCCGGCACCGGTGCCGCCGATGATGGCGACGGTCTGACCGGCCCGGGCGGTGAAGGAGATGTCCTGCAGCACGGGCTTCTCCGCGCCGGGGTAGGTGAAGGAGACGTCCTCGAAGGTGAGCTCGACCGGGCCCTGGATGTCGCGCAGCCCGTCGGTGCGCTGCACCACGCTGGTATCGGTCTCGAGCACCGTGGTGATGCGCTCGGAGGAGACCATCGCGCGCGGGATCATCATCGTCATGAAGGTCGCCATCATCACCGCGATCAGGATCTGGATCAGGTAGGCGATGAACGCGGTGATCGAGCCGATCTCCATCTGCCCGGCATCGATGCGGGGCGCGGCCACGGCCAGCACCAGCACGCTGGAGATGTTGATGATGAACATGATGATCGGGTTGATCAGGATCATCAGCAGGCCGATGCGCCGGTTCAGGTCGGTGAGCTCGAAGTTCACCTCGGCGTAGCGCTCACGCTCGCGCTCCTCCCGCACGAAGGCCCGCAGCACGCGGATGCCGGTGATCTGCTCGCGCAGCACGCCGTTGATGCGGTCGATCTTCTCCTGCATCTGGCGGAACATCGGCGCGGCCTTGAGGATCAGGAAGCCGACGCTGACCAGCATCACCGGGACCATCACGGCGATCAGCCAGGCCATCCCCGGCTCCACACTGAGCGCCAGGATCACCCCGCCGACGCCGGTGACCGGGGCCTGGACCAGGAAGTTCAGGCCGAAGAAGATCAGCAGCTGCACCTGCTGCACGTCATTGGTGTTGCGGGTGATCAGCGAGGGGGTGCCGAACTCGCTCATCTCCCGCGGGGAGAAGCTCTGCACCTGGGCGAACACGCGCGAGCGCAGATCGCGGCCCACACCCATCGCGGAGCGGGCGCTGAAGTAGTTCGCGGCCACCAGCGCCAAGATGTTCCCGAAGGACACGGCGGTCATGATCCAGCCCAGGCGCCAGATGGTGGGGATGTCGGCCTTGGCCACGCCCTCGTCGATGATGTCGGCGTTGATGGTGGGCAGGTACAGCGCGGCCATGACGCCGATGATCTGGAACAGCACCACCAGCAGCACCCACGGCAGGTACGGCTTGAGCGCCCTCAGGATGAGGCGAAGCAGTATCACGGGGCTCCTTCCAGGGGCGCACGGGCGCGGACGGGGCGTGTTCGTGCGCAGCGTGAAGCATAGTCGAGACGGCCGACAGACCACCCGTGGACATCCGGGCAGTGGCTTCCCCACCCCAGCAGGTCGCGTGCGCACCGGCGTGGAGGCTCCCCCGCCCTCTCCACCCCCGCCCTTCTGCACACCGCCCCTGCAGTCACCGCACTGCCAGCCACCGCCCTTCTGCACACCGCCCCTCCGGTCACCGCACTGCCAGCCACCGCCCTTCTGGGCACCCAGCAGGTGTCCGCTACCGTGGCCGGGTGGATAGACCTGTCCAGCGCCTCGTCATCATCGTGCTCGCCCTGCTGCTGGTGCTCCCCCTCGGCTACATGGGGATCACTGGGCTGATGGGCGGGCCCGATGGCCAGGACTCCTCGTCATCGCAGGGGCAGCAGGATCCTGCCGACGATCGGCCGGACGTGGACCCGGCCGATCAGCCGCCGCGCCCCGAGATAGCCAAGCCCGAGCCCCCCGCTGCGATGACCGAGCAGACCACGGCCGGCGCCGAGGCCACCCTGACCTACCTGCTGGACTCCTACACGTACATGATGACCACGGGCGACACCTCCGTATGGGAGCAGTCGACGGATCCGAACTGCTCGGTGTGCATGACCTTCCTCGCCAACGCACGGGTGCTGAACGAGCAGGGCGGCTACCTGGTGGACGGCGAGTTCACGGTGGAGTCCACGAGCTTCCAGGCAGCGGGCGGGGACGCTCCGGCCGATGGCGACGCAGCCGCGGACAGCGACGCACCCGCAGACGGTGGCTCCGCCGCCCCCGGGGATGGTGGCTCCGCCGCCCCCGGGGATGCTCCCGCGAGCGGACTGGCCACGGTGACCTTCACACAGGCCGAGAGCATCCTGGTGGACGACCCCACCAAGGAGTCGATTCCCCTGGAGGCCGTGACCGGCCAGATCCAGGCCCAGATGGTGTGGAACGGCGAGCGCTGGCTGGTGGGCGACATGAGCTATCTGCCGACCGGCGCGGGCACCGGCGCATCGGACGGCGGCGGCACCGGCGCGGGCACCCAGGACGGCGGCGGCACCGAACCCGCTGACGGAGGCACCGGAGGCTGAGCGGCAAGGCTCGTCTCTTCACGTCGCCGACGGTGTACACGTACGTCGACCTACGTCCAGTTGGCGGAATGGCTAGGCCCGAACGCCAACTGTCCGTACGTACCGATGAGTACTGATCGGGAGACGTACCGAGTCCACTTCCCCCCGTGCGCCGGCCGGACGCATCAAACCCTCTCCCACCGCACCGGCCAGACGCCCCAGCCCAGTCCCCACGCGCCGGCCGGGCGCCCCGAGGTTCCTCCTTACATGCCCTCGGTCCACACCCTGCCGACGCGTCGTCGTCCCCGCTCCATCCTGGGTACGTGCCCCGTTCACCGAGACCACTGCCCGATGCCCTCCCCTGGCGGGTCTTCTCGCGGTCGGAGGCTCTCGCGAACGGGGTGTCACAAGATCGACTGCGGCGGGCCGATCTCTACCAGATGCGCCGGGGCCTCTACGCCCACCGGGGCCGCGCCGTCACCGAGCTCGACGTCGTCACCGCAGTGTGTCGGAACACTCCCGAAGCTGTGGTCGTCGGACTCTCGGCCGCGAGGCTGCTGGGGATGCCGCTCCCGCTGCAGGATGCGACCTGGCATTCCGGCCGCCAGACCCATCTCGCGATCCCGGGTGTGAATCGGAGCTCGGATCGCGTAGTCCGCTGGCACATGTTCACTTTCCGGCCGGAAGAGGTGGGGCGGGTCATCGGCAAGCACCGCGCCTCGTCCGGTGAGCCTGCCATCCCCGACTCGGCCTTCCGCATGTCGACCCGGGCTCGCACCTGGCGCGACCTCGCTCCCCACCTCACACACCTGCAACTGGTCTCGATCGGGGATCACCTGGTGCGGTGCCCTCGACCCACCATTGAACAGGGGCGTCAGAACCCGTGGTGCACCCTCGACGAACTGGGTTCCGTGTGCACGGGGCGCTACGCCACCAAGCTGCGCACTGCGCTGGCCGACGTGCGCGTGGGCTCGGACTCCCCGCGGGAGACGATGCTGCGACTGGCGTTCCGTGACGCCGGCCTGCCGGAGCCGCTCATCAATGAGCCGCTGTACGGACCGCGCGGCGAGGAACTGCACCGCCCCGACTTCCAGTGGCCGGACTATCGGCTGTGCGCTGAGTACGAGGGCAAGGGCCACAACGATGGTGAGCAGGTCCGACGCGACATCCGGCGGGCCCGACGAGCCAGATCTGCGGGGTTCCACGAGATCCGTCTGTCCAACGATGACGTCCAGACCTCCGGCGCGAACGCCGTCCAGATCGTACGGTCCGAGCTCCTGGCGCACGGGTGGAAGCCCTGAGCCGAGCCTGAAGGCGACCGGGCAGCGTACGCCGACGCGCGGGCCGCGGCTGCCACGCGGGCCGACGCCGCGACGTCGAGGCAGTTGGCGGAATCGGCCCTGGATAGCGCCAACTACACGCCCCTCGAGCCTCACCGGGGGGCCAAACCGGCCGCAGCGCGGGGCAGGTCCTACCGAACCGGCCGCGATGCGGGGTGGAACTGGTGCCGGCGAACCATACCCAGCGCCCGTCGATGGACAGGGGTGGGGGATCCTGCAGCGGGGCGAGCAGCGCGTTGTGGCGCCGCGCCTCCTTCGGCGAGGGGCCGACGAAGTGCACGCCCCTGCCGGTCCAGGCACTGCGGCGCACCGTGGACTGCGGGAAGCCGGAGTGGCCGGTCTCGCGCCCGTACTTCCGAGCGCCGGTCACGGGCACCACGCTGCCGGGCACGATCTGCTCGTAGCGGACCACGTACGGGCGCAGCCCTGGGGCGACGGAGCCGATCACCAGGCCGCGCTCGCACACCACCAGCCGTTCACCACTGATGTACAGCAGGATCAGGCCGAAGATGAGCGCGAAGGTGGCGATGGGCCCGATGATGAACAGCGCGTTCTCACCGGGGTTGATCAGGGTGAGACCGGCGAACACCGCCCACACCAGCACGAATATCCCGGCCACCAGCGGACCGGGCCGGTCGGAGTGGACGGCGAGGACCTCACCCACCTCGTCCCGGTGACGGTGGGCCTTGGATCTCGCGCTCAACGGCCAGCCCCGGATCTCGCGCTCAACGACGGGCCTCGGATCTCGCGCTCAACGGCCAGCCCCGGATCGCGCGCTCAACGGCCAGCCCCGGATCTCGCGCTCATCCGCATCATCTCCCTGGCATGGACGCACGTGGTCAGCTGTTCGATCGCCAGAGTAGCGGGACTGGTTCAGGGCACGGCCGCGCGGTACAGGAACAGGTCGGTCCGGTACGGGACGCCGATGATGCTTCCGCGTGCGTGACCGAGGTGCTCGTGCAGGTACCAGTCCAGGTTCGCGAGCACCCGGTTGCGGCGCTCCGCGGCGGCGGTGATGACATAGCTGCGGGTGCGGGCCAGGTCGATCACGTCATGGCTGGGCATGGGGTCCTCCCAGCGGTGCACCCGGCGCTCGATGAGCGCCAGCTCAGGACCGACAGCGGGCTCAAAGTCCTCCCGCTGCACGTCACCGGCGTGCATGATCCGGGACAGCCGGTGCACCCAGGGGATCGCGACGTCCAGCGTGTTCCACACCAGCGCGAGCACCCCGCCGGGGGCGAGCAGTCGCGTCACCTCGATGGTGGCGGCCGGGGCGTCGAACCAGTGCCAGGCCTGCGCGGCGGTGACGAGGTGGGCCATCCCCTCAGGCAGGCCCGTGGACTCGGCAGGTGCGAGGTGGGTGGTGAGCGAGGGGGCCGACGGTCCTCGCCTGCGCGCGGTCTCGAGCATGGCGGCGCTGGTGTCCACGGCGGTGACGTCAAGCCCCCGCTCGGCCAGGGCCCATGCGAGCTTCCCGGTGCCAGCACCGAGGTCGACGGCACGGGCGCCGCCGTCAGCGCCGGCAGCGGAACCGTCGTCGTCGGTATCGGGCAGGTGGGTGAGGATCGCCTCGACGACGGCGCCGGGATAGCCGGGCCGCAGGCGGTCGTAGTCCTCGCCCTGGTCCTGGAACGCGGCGGCGAGGGCCTCCTTCCGCTCGGCGCTGCGAAATCGCGGCTGATGACGAGAGGAGACGGGCGGGACGGTCGGGGCAGGTCCGGCCGGCACACGCGGCGCGCCCCACCCGGACCCGGCCTGGGGCGATCCCGGGGAGCTCACCGCGCCTCCCTGTGCGCCACCCAGGAATGGTGCAGGCCCGCGTAGATGCCTCCCTCGATGTCCACCAGCTCGGCGTGGGTGCCGCACTCGACCAGGTCGCCGTGGTCCAGCACCAGGATCTGATCGGCCCGCTCGGCGGTGGAGAGACGGTGGGCGATGGTGAGGGTGGTGCGGCCGCGGGCCAGGCCGTCGATGGCCTGCTGCAGGCGCACGTCGGCCGCGGGGTCCACAGCACTGGTGGCCTCGTCCAGCACGATCACATCGGGATCGGCAAGGTAGGCGCGGGCCAGCGCCACCAGCTGCCGCTCCCCCGCGCTGAGGGACTCGCCGCGCTGGCCGACGGGGGTGTCCAGGCCCTCGGGGAGGTCCTCGCACCACGCGCTCAGCCCCAGCTCGTCCAGGGCCCGCAGCATGTCCGCCCGGGTGGCGTCGGGCCTGCCGTAGGCGAGGTTGCCGGCCACGGTGGTGTCGAACAGGAAGCCTTCCTGCGGGACCATCACCACGCGGTCCCGCAGGGACGCGTAGGGGATCAGGTCCAGCCGCACCCCGCCGATGCGGATCTCGCCGCCCACCGGGTCCATCATGCGGGTGAGCAGCTTGGCCAGGGTCGTCTTGCCGCTGCCGGTCTCGCCGACGATGGCGATGTGGCTGCCGGCGGGGACGTCCACGTCGATGCCGTGCAGCACCTCGGGCCCGTCGGGGTAGGCGTAGCGCACCTGGTCCACCTCGATGTCCAGGCCGCCCTGGGGCAGGGCGCGCACACCAGGCACGGGGTCGGTGCGGCGGCCGGTGTGGGGGTCCATGGCGCCGGCCGGGTCGGCCACGTCGGCCGGGGTGTCCAGCACACCCAGCACGCGCCTCCAACCGGCCACGGCGTTCTGGGCCTCCGAGAGCATCTCGATGCCCATCCGCACGGGCATGCTGAACAGGGACACCAGGAACACGAAGGCGACCACGCTGCCGGCGGTGAGATCCGCGCCGGGCAGGTCGATGCCCAGGGAGCCGGTGCCGATCAGCACACCCATCACCACCACCACGGCGGTGGCCAGGCCGTCCCCGGTCTCGGACAGGAAGAAGCTGGCCGACTGCGGGCGCAGCACGGCGAACTGGGCGTCGCGCACGTCCCGCACCCGGTCCACCTGACCGGCGCGGGTGCGCTCCTCGATCCCGTAGGCGCGCACGGTGGCCGAGCCCACCAGGGACTCCGAGACGGAGCCCAGCATGCGGCCGACGGCGGCCCGCACCTGCTGGTAGCGGGCCCGGATGCGCTTCTGCAGTGCGCCCAGCAGGAAGAACACCGGCAGGTAGCACAGCCACACCACCAGCGCGAGAGGCCAGGAGTACAGCAGCATCACGCCGGTGGCCAGCACCAGCTGCATGCTCATCACCACCAGCATGATCCCGCCGAAGCTCATGAACTGGCTGACGGTGTCGACGTCGCTGGTGACGCGGGAGACCAGGGCGCCGCGCTGCTCGGTGCCCTGGGTGAGCAGGGACAGGTCGTGGATGTGGCGGAAGGCGCGGGTGCGCAGGGTGGCCAGGGCCGTCTCGGCCATCCGGAACAGCCGACGGTTCATCAGGATGTTGCAGCTGGCGGTCACCAGCAGCACGCAGGCAGCCAGCCCGGCGGCGGTGGCCACGAAGGCGAGGTCGGGCTGGGCGGGCTCGATGATGCCGCGGTCCAGGATGCTCTGCACTGCGATGGGGACGACGACTTTGCCGGCGGTGGCGATCACGGCCAGCAGCAGGGTGATCCACACGCCGGCAAGCGCCTCGGGGGTGAGGGCCAGGCCGCGGCGGATGGTGGCCAGCGCCGATTCGTCGTTGGTGGCCTCGCTGCCCAGGCGGGAGGAGGTGGGGGCGCTCATCCGGGGGCCTCCATCAGGTCGTGGGCGATGGCGGCCTCGTCGTAGGCGTCCACCAGGGCCCGGTACCCGTCGCTGTGCTCGCGAAGCTCGGCGTGGGTGCCCTGGGCGGCGACTGCGCCGTGGTCCAAGAACACCACCTGGTCGGCCAGGGAGATGGTGGACTTGCGGTAGGCGATCAGCAGCAGCGTGGAGGAGGTCATCTCGCGCCTGATCCCGTCGAGGATGGCCAGCTCCACGCTGGGGTCGCAGGCGCTGGTGGCGTCGTCGAGGATCAGCAGTCGCGGCCGGCGGGCCAGGGCCCTGGCCAGGGCGATCCGCTGTCGCTGCCCGCCCGAGAGGGAGCCGCCGCGCTCCCCCAGCTCGGCGTCCAGGCCGCCGGGCAGGGCGTCGACGAAGCCGTCGGCCTGGGCCACGCGCAGTGCCCAGCGGATGGTCTGCTCGTCGATGTCCTCACCGAGGGTGATGTTCTCGCGCACGGTCGCGTCGAACACGAAGGCCTGCTGCAGCACCAGGGCGACGTCGCTGGTGAGGGCGTCGGCGGTGAGGGAGCGCAGGTCGGCGCCGTCCAGGGCGATGCGTCCGGCCGTGGGGTCCAGCAGGCGGGCCGCGAGCAGCGCCAGGGTGGACTTGCCGGAGCCGGTGGCGCCCACCACCGCGAGCACCCGGGTGCCGGTGGCGGGATCGGCGGTAAGGGACACGCCCCTGACGGCCTCGCTGATGCGCACGTGCTGGTCGGCGGCGCTGGCGGTGCGGCCCAGGATCAGGGTCTCGGGATCGTCGCGGTAGGTGAAGGAGACGTCCTCGAAGCTGAGGCGGCCGGGCCCGGCGGGCAGCTGGTCGGGGCCGTAGGTGCGCTCCTGGGTGACGTCGAGGATCTGCTGGACGCGCCCGCCGCCGACGACGGTGCGGGACAGGTCCCCCAGCACCCAGCCGAAGGAGCGGATCGGCAGGGACATCAGGGTGAACAGGTAGGCGACCTCCACCAGTTGGCCGGTGCTCAGGTGGCCCTCACCGATCCGCCAGGCGCCCAGCACGGCGACCGCGAGGATGCCCAGGTTGGGCAGGGCGTCGATCAGCGGATCGAACCAGCCGCGCACGTAGCCGAAGCGGATGCCGTTGCGGCGCAGCTCCTCGGCGGCGCGGGTGAAGCGCTGCTCCTCGATGTCCTCACGGCCCAGAGACTTCACCACGTTGGCGCCGTCGAAGGACTCGTGGGCGATCTCGGCGACCTCGGCGCGCAGCCGCTGGGACTGCACGGCGATGGGGGCGGCGTAGCGCTGCAGCAGCACGTTGAGGATGATCAGCGCCACGATCAGCGCCAGCATCACCAGCAGGATCACCGGGTCGATGCGCCACACCACCGCGATCGCGTACACCAGCATCACCACGGTGGACAGCGCGAACGGGAACGCGGCCATCGCGAAGAAGGTGGCCTCCACGTCGGAGTGCACGGAGCTCAGCAGGGTGCCGGTGGACTGGCGGCGGTGCCACAGCAGCGGGACCTTCGCGTACACGGCGGCGATGCGCTCGCGGTACAGGCGGTACAGGTCGTACTGGGTGGCGGCGGCGAACACGCGGCGCACCACCACCGAGACGGCACGGGCAACGCCGATGCCCAGGATCGCGAGGCCGCCGCCTGCCAGCAGGGCCGGGCTGGCTCGACCGGCCTCGAAGGAGGGCACCACCACATTTTCCGTGACGCGGCCGATGATCGCGGAGGTCGCGATCTGCAGCAGGGCGAAGCCGATCGCGCCGGCCACGGCGAGGGTGAACCAGCCCTTCTGCTCCCAGGATCCCTTGATCAGGCGCTTCAGTCCGGGGATCAGGACGGCGGGGTGCTGCCGGTCCAGGGGTGCGGGGC
>NZ_JADEYR010000030.1 GCF_015209585.1 Brachybacterium epidermidis | reverse complement strand
TCATGCGGGCCATCGAGGCGGGGATCGGGATGGTGCCATCGATCAGGGCGGGCGCATCGGAGTGGCCCATCAGGGTCATCACCGGCACCATCACGCTGATCCGGAACCGCTCACCAGGCACCTCGATGCCCCCGGTCTCCAGCACACTGCGGGTCAGAACCAGGTAGCGCAGCGCCGCCAGAGTCAGCGGCGCACCGGTGGCGGCGGCCTGCCCGTCGGGGTCGAAGGGGACCGGGGCGCCGTCGGCAAGGGCATGGCGCTGCTGGTCCTGGATCGCGCGGGCGCTGGCATCCAGGCGCCGTGACAGGGAGAGGATCTCCGGGACGGGCCCGGTGATGCGGACGGTGGCGGTGCCGTCATCGACAGGGGAGCCCTCCAGAGCGACCTCGCGCTGATCCTCCGGCCGCGGGGTGGTCTCACCTGCCTGGTGGAGCCAGGCCACCAGGACACGCAGTTCACGACGGAACCGCTGGACGGGGATCGAGGCCAGATCCCAGGCCGAAACCCGCTGATCCACCTCCGCCAGCTGGGCGGGAGTGAACTCCCGGGTGGTGCGGAGGATCCGCTGGTGCCACTCCACCGGCAGGTCCCCGACCTCGAGCCGGGCGAACAGGGCCGGCAGATGATGCACAGCAGTGTGTGCCTGGCGGATCAAGGTCGAAGCGTGGCTGGTGGTGGTGCGCAGGGCGACCGCGGCCACCACAGCGGATTCGGCCCGGTCATCGGCTGCTTCCTCGTCGTTCGCGGGCGCGATCCACAAGGGCGCCAGCTCCCGCAGCATCCGGGCATGCTCACGGGACTGCTCACGCTGCAGGCCCAGCAACCTGACCGCGGCATCTGCCTCTACTGTGCCCGGCACCGCACCGCCCCGCTCAGCCACGCTCTGCGGGGTCAGGGGGTGACGGGCCCGGACCTGGTCCGCGGGCGGGGCCGGGGGCTTGGGG
>NZ_JADEYR010000002.1 GCF_015209585.1 Brachybacterium epidermidis | reverse complement strand
GCATCACGCAGTTCGATCCGCCAGCGACGCCGCTGGAGATCGGACCTTCTCACACTGCCTGCAAAGCGCCGACTTCGGTAGTGCCTCCCCTTGCCTGGCCGCCGAATTTTGCGCGCTTTTTACGCAGGTCAGGCGCGATTCAGAATGACATCGATGTGATTCGTGGGCGGGTCACGCGCAGTCGACTGTTCCCGTCACCGCATCCGCCGAGACGGAGCTCTGCCCCGTCTCGGAGTCGTAGCAGACGACCACTCCGTACCGCCCGCTCGCCCCCAGCACGATGGCGTGGAGACCGCCTCCTGGGTCCTGGAACACCAGTGCGCTCACCTCGAAGTCCACGGTGATCGCCTCCTGCGCGGTGCCGTCTGGCCCCGCGTGCGGGGTGAAGCGTGCACTGCCACCGGTCCCGACGACGTCGAACCCTCCGTTGAGCGCAGGCGTGATCTCCAGCTGCGGCTGCTCGAGGATCTCCCAGGTCCCGCCCGAGGGCTGCCCGGCCTCCCGCTCCCCCACCGGTGCCGAGAAGGGGCAGAGGTCGGGCTGGCGCGCCTGGCTGTCGGCACAGTCCTCGAGGTGGGATGAGACCTGCTGCTCGATCTCCTGTCGGCCCGCCTCGGTGATGTCGTAGCCCAGCTCCTGGCCCCGGATGTAGCGCGCCTCGGGCCCGAGGGACGGCAGCACGGTGATCTCGAGGGGAAGCGGTGCGACCAGCTCGCCCCTGCCGGGAAGGGCGATCTCGTAGGTGCCGGGCAGGAGCTGGAGCACCGTCTCGTACTGCCCGTCCACGGTGGGGCGACGCACGCGGTCCATGGCCATGGTGGTGCCGTTGACCAGGAGCTCCTCCGCGAAGGGCGGCACGAACAGCTCCACCGTCCCGTAGTCCACGGGATCAATGCGCCATTCCAGCGGGCTGTAGAAGTTCCGGGAGTGGCCGGTGAGGGTGACAGTGGACTCGTACTGGTGGGTGCCGTTGTCGAGCAGCACGGTGGCAGTCGCGCTCTCCCCCTCCGTGCGGACCTCCAGCACCTCGTAGTCCTGCACCCGATCGGTGGCGGCGGAGTAGACCTCATCGGTCATGGCCGCGGTGCCGGGCCCGCTGCCGGTGAAGGTGTGCTCGCGCAGGGTGGCCGTGTCACCTAAGACCAGGGCATCGAGGTACTCCCGCACCGTCGCCTCCGGACCCCGGCCGCGGTTCAGCAGCGCGGGCAGGACGATCCCGAGGCCGATCACCAGGGCCAGCACGGCAGCAATGGCGATCAGCCGACGTCGGGACTTCTCTTTCCCCGCTCCGCCGGCATGGCCCTCCGGCTCGGTTCGCGTCTGTGCCCGGGCGGACGTGCCGCTGGCGGGGCGGTCCTCGGGGCCGGGCACCTCGTCCCACCCGGCGGGGATACCGGATGCGTCGTCCCACCCGGTGGGGATGATGCGCGCGTGGCCCCGTTGCCTGCGCCTGCTCATGTCGTGCTGTCCCCCGGTTCCTCTCACAAAGCGCCCGGCTGGGCCTTCTCACGGGCCCGGTCATGGATGCTCACGCCCATCGCGATCACGGTCAGCACCATGATGACCACCAGGGCGATCATGAACGCCTCGAGCCATTCGGTGCCCGACTCGGTCAGCGAGAAGATCACGCCGGGGATCATGGCGGTGCCCAGGGCTGCACCCACGCGCTGCCCCAGCTGCAGGATGCCGCCGGCCACGCCGCCGTAACGGGGGTCCACGGAGTTCAGGGTGAGGGTCTGGTTCGGCGAGATGGTCATGCCGTTGCTGAGTCCCATGAGCGTCAGCGGGGCGGCCAGGAGCCAGAAGGAGATCGCGCCCGACTCGACGGGGCCGGCCAGCAGGGCGGTGCCGCCCAGGCCGACGAGCGCCACGGCGAAGCCGTAGATGACCATGCGGCGGCCCAGGGCGAGCACGTACCGCCCGGCGATCTGCGAGGAGACGGCTGCCGCCATGGCCGAGGGCAGTCCCAGCAGGGAGGCCTCGAACGCGGTGTGGTCCAGGTGCATCTGCAGGTACAGCGGGACGATGATCCAGATGCTGGTGGAGCCCAGGAAGTACACCGAGACGATGAGGATGCCGTTGCGGAACGCCTTGTTGGCGAAGATCGCGGGGTCCACCATCGGGGGGCGGCCCTTGCGCTTGAAGCGCTGCTCCCAGCCCCACCACAGGCCCACCAGCAGCAGCCCCACGGGGAAGGCCAGCCAGATCACGGCGTTCACGCCGCGCTCCAGGAACGGCAGCATGATGCACAGGATCGCCACGGACAGCAGGATCGTGCCCACCGGGTCGAGGTCCGCGCGTTGGCCGGTGCGGGCGGCACGGTCGTCGGGCAGGTAGTGGAAGGCGCCCAGGATGGCGAGCACGCCGATGGGGACGTTCATGAAGAACATCCAGCGCCAGCCCTGGTCGGGCCCCAGGATCTGGATCAGCAGGCCGCCGATCACGGGGCCGACGGCCGTCGCGACGGCCACGGTGGTGGCCAGGAACGCGAAGGCCCGGGCGCGGGCCTGCCCACGGAAGTGCTGCTGGATCAGGCCGACCGTCTGCGGGTTCAGCAGGCCCGAACCGATGCCCTGCAGGATGCGGGAGACGTTGAGGATCTCCACGCTGGGCGCGAAACCGGAGAGCAGGGAGCCCAGGGTGAAGATCCCGATGCCTATCACGAGCATGCGACGCCTGCCGGTGGCATCGCCCGCGCGTCCGGCCGGCACCAGCAGCATGCCGAAGGCGAGGGCGTACCCGGAGATCACCCACTGCAGGCCGCCGGAGCTCGCGTCCAGGCTCTCGCCGATGGCGGTCAGCGCCACGTTGATGACGCTCACGGCAACAAGTGCCATGAACAGTGGGGCGAGGAGGACGGCGAGCAGGGGCTTGCGCCGCACCGGGGGCTGAGCGGCGGGATGGGCGGCGGAACTCACCTGTGCAGGATATGCCTCGGGCGCCGACTAAGCGTGTGAGGGGGCGCGCGAGGTGGAGCGGGCCGAGCCGCCAGTTGCGCCGCACGGACCAACCGCCGCCATACTCGAGCATGGCCTCCTTGCCCTTCTCGATCCTCATGGTGTGCACCGGTAATGTGTGCCGGTCACCGTTCGCCGAAGCACTGCTGAGACGCCGACTTGCAGGGAGCGGCGTGGCGGGAGTCGAGGTGCGCTCCAGGGGAACGATGGCGCTGGTAGGAGCGCCGGTGGCCGCCGAGATGCTGCCGGAGTTCGCACGGTTCGGCCTCTCGCCCGACGGGCTGGTCGGGGCGCAGCTGGATCAGGCTGCCGCGGTGCGTGCCGATCTGATCGTGACGATGAGCAAGCGGCAGCGGGCGTGGATCATCGAGGAATGGCCCGCAGTAGGGCTACGCACGGTGATGCTCACCTCAACCGGTGCGCTGGCTGACTCCGGCGCGTCAGCGGACTCACCCCCCGGCGTGGGCGCAGGAGCGCATCGGGCCGGGATCCGCGCCTGGGCGCGGTCGGGTGCGCAGCTTTCGGCCGCCGACGTGCTGGATCCCTACGGCCGGTCCCCTGAGGTGGCGCGCCGATCGGCCGACGTGATCGCGGGGCACGTCGCAGAGCTCGGCCGGTGGCTGGGCACAGGTGATACCTGAGGGCCAGCACACCAGCGTAATTCCCGGACGCGCGTTGCCCAGCACAGCGGCGCAGTGATCGAACCAGCTCGGCTCAGCGGGACAGCCGGATGGGCAGGGCCTTCTTAATGCCCGCGTAGGGCGGTTAGATGTAGTTGGTCATGACGTTGTCGACGCCGGTGCGGAGGCGTGAGGCCGGGGGCTGATCGCCGCGGGCGGTGTGGGGCCGGGGGCTGATCGCCGCAGGCGGTGTGGGGCCGATGGACTCTTCTATGTCTGTCAAGCCGTGGTCGGCGCCGCGTGGAGCGCCTCGAGAGTTCGATAGATCCGCCGGGCGAGGTAGCGCTTGAGGCAGCGTCGGATCTCTTTTGTCGTGCGCCCCTCAGCTCGCCGTCTGTCAACGTAAGCGCGTGTCTCGGGGTCGTGAACCATTCGGGTGACCGTGGCCATGTGGAGCGCGCGATTGAGCCTTCGATCGCCTCCGCGATTCAGCCTGTGGCGAGTCGTGTTTCCCGACGATGCAGGGATGGGACTCACGCCGGCCAACGCCGCGAAGGCAGCTTCGTCACGCAAGCGCCCACGGTGTGACCATGCTGAATAGGCGACTGCAGCGGTCACGGGCCCGACGCCGATCACGTCCAGCAATGGGGCAGCTTTGCTCTGACGCAGAAGCTCCTCGAGCTGCGAGCGGTTGTCGGCGAGCTCAATGTCGAGAGCACGAACTCGCTTGGCCAGCCGGTGAGCCTCGGCTCGAGCAGCCGCGAGCTCGAGGTCTTCAACTCGAGTGCGCCAAGACGCCACCTCGGTGATCTGCCCGTTTGTCAGCGGCTTCCGCGCATCGAGGCCAAGATCTGCGGTGCGCAACAGGGCGGTGAGAGCGTTGACGCTGGCCGTGCGCTCCGAGCTCATGTTCTCCCGCGCGCTCGTCAGGACGCGTAACGCGGGACGCAAGCCGGCGTCGGAGCGGGGATGGCGTAGCCGGTCGTCTTCCAGCGGCAGTACCGAGGCGCCGATGCGGTGCGCATCGAGGAGATCCGACTTACCAACGCGATGATGTGTCCGAGCATCCATCCTGGCTGCCTCGGCGACTTCGTAGCCAGCGTCGGGCACGACTCGTGCGAGCCGTGCGCCATAGGTAGCGGCGCCTTCGATCCCCCATAGAGCGGTCAGGTTCCCGCCAATGAGACGAGAGACCCAGGCCACGGCGCGATTCAGGCCCGCGGACGTCGTCGGGAACTGCTTGGCAGCGATTTGCTCGCCGGTGGCTGCAGTCAGGACCGCGAAACTGTGGTTGCGGGCATGGGTATCCACTCCGATGACGAACGGGCGGGTATGCGCGACGATGGCCATGGCGGTTCGTATTTCCTTCCAAGTCAGGACTGATGACGCGGCCGCTACGGGCCGGCGCGAGCCTGGATGGAAGTCACTTCGGGGCAATACTGTGATGAGTCACGACCTCGCCGAGAGGACGAGGACGGACAGTCTTCTGATCAAGCCATCGGAGTGGGCCGGGCGAGCGCCGGCCACCCCACGCCGGAGCCGGACATGTCCATCGAAACGCACCCGATGGGGGCGAATAGTTGTAAGAGCCACGGCCTCGGCGCGGAAGCAGCACGACGCTCAACCTGCCAGCCAGTTCCAGACCAGCCGCCCCAAGACTCACAGTAGTTGTAGTGGTGGTTCCAAACGCCGATCGCGTCCCTCCGTTCTGTCTCGGATTCGTAGCGGCGGGCGTAGAGGCACTCGTCGCTCATCAGCCGTTGGTAGCGCTCGATCTTCCCGTTGTGCCGGGGGGTGTAGATCCTGGTGCGCTCGTGCCGGGAGATGAACGCGCTGGTCGAACGGTTAAACGGCACCGGCGCGGGATGGAGGTCCCGGTCGTAGAGGGTGTCGGGGCCGGCATCGCGGATGGGCTGCCCGTCCTCGCTGATCCGTCGCGGACTGGATGCTGCGGGCCACAGGACGGCATGCAGAGAGATGATTGACACGACTCCCCCTCTTCCGATGGTACGAAGCTCTCGGACCTGCGACGTCACCGTCGATGTCCGCTTTGCCCGCCTGGTGCCGGTTCGTACCATCCGTCAGGTTCTGATCCTTGTGAAGCCGGTCCACAGATTCCCGGCAGGTAGCCGCCGGCTGACCGACGGCCGGAGAGCGGCGACCATGAGCCGGGCGCAAGGGGGCAGCGCTGCGGCCTGCGTAGTCATGCAAGCCGCACCGGCAGTCCGATCAGCGCCCGGACAGCACGAAGCGCCGTCTCCAGCGACAGGAGACGGCGCTTCAGGGAAGGAGCGCCAGCGGTCGGCGCACGACGGGCGCTTCGCCGTGCCGGCGGTTCAGAAGTTGATGGTGATGGAGCCCGGGCGACGGGTGCCCGCCTCCGCCGCGCCGTTGGCGGCCGCGGAGACAGTGCTGTTGTTCAACCGGGGGCTGCGATAGCTGCCTCCTGCTCCACCGGCGCCGCCGAAGGAGATCGATGCGGTCTGAGTGGAGCCGGTGCCCTGCACCCGCAAGGTCGTGCAGCTTCCGCTCCCGCCGCCTCCGTAGCCGCCTCCGCCTCCGGCGGAGACGTGCGACGTGGTGGCTGAAGCCGTCTGGACACCGTTCGCGCCGGCCCCCGTGAACCCCGCCGTACCGGCTGCACCCTCCCTGCTAACGGAGCTGAGCTCCTTCTGGGGAGCGCCGACGGTCGTGGTCCCGGCGGGTCCGCCTGTGCCGGCGGGCCCGCCGGATCCGCCGGGTCCGCCGCGTCCCCCGTTGGTCGTGGCCGTGGTGCTCGACACGTTCGGGTGCGACGTCGACGATCCTCCGCCATTCGCTCCGGCCGAGCGCGCGACCGCCGCGCCACCGCTGAACTGCGGGTACCCGGACGAGGTCAGCGCCGAGCCCCCACCGCCACCGCCGCCCCCTGCCACGACCAGCACCTCCGTGCCGATCACGATGGCCGAGGACCCACCCCCTGATCCACTCACGTTGTTGTTGGTCGCCTCCCCGGCGGACGCCGCACTGAAGATCACGTCGCCGCCCTTGCCATATCCTCCACCGCCGGTTGCGTCCGGGGGAACGCGAACGCCCGTGGTCGGCGGTCGCACCCCTCCTGCGCCGACCGTCCAGGACAGGACCGTGCCCGGCGTCACCGCCAGGTCACCGGTGATACGGGTCCCGGCGCCTCCAGTACTGCCGTTGGCGCGCCTCCGCCCCCGCCGCCGACCACGGTCACACAGATCCGCGTCACCCCGGCGGGGACCGTCCAGGTCCCGGTGGTCCGCCCCACCCCGGAGCCGGGACTCTCGGCCGTGTACGTCCGCGACGGGCATTGGAAGGGCGAGGCGGCGACAGCGGGGGCGGAGACTGCCACGGCTGCGGCCGGCACCGCCCATGCCGCCGTGCGGGCCAGTCTCCGTCGGGAAATGGGCTGGTGTGGTGTGGTCATCGATGCCTGGTGCCTTTCTGGCTGCGAGTTCCGAGGCTCACGGGCTCGGTGGTCTTGATCAAGTATAGGCGCCGTCGAGTCCGGCCAGGAGGCCCCGATCGCAGGCTCCGCCCCTATCCAGCCGCAAGAGGACCGCAGGTGACAGGGTCAAGCCTCCGTCGAGGTCACGCGCACGCTCTCGTGGTTGGCGGAGATGACGCCGGGGGCGTACTCCCGCCAGTCCTCGTCGATCTCGAGGCCGAGCGCACGGGCGAGGTAGTAGCGGGGGACGTCGGCCCCGGCGAGGTGCACGAAGGGGTAGCCGCCGCCGAAGCGGGGGGTTGATGTCGATGACGGAGGGCTCGCCGCCCTCGGCGAGGAACATGTCCGTGTCGATGAGTCCGGTGAGCTGCGCGGCGCGGGCGATCTTCTCGGCGTTGGCGACGAAGGGTGCGGGATCCACGGAGGCGGCCTTGTCGGTCTCGCCGGCGCGCATGCGCACCTTGCGGCGGGCGAGCACGGCCCGCAGCTCGCCGGGCTCGCGCAGATCGCCCACGATGTCCACGCCGTGCTCGAGCCCGGGCAGGCAGGGTTGGACCACGACATCCTGGCCGCTGGGGGCTGAGCCGTCGGCCGGGGCGGGGGCGGAGTCGATCGCGGCGTCGATCGCGGCGCGGACCCCGTCGGCCGGGACCAGCGCGAGCCCGGAGGAGCCGCTGCCGAGGCGGTGCTTGACCACGAGGCGCTCGGAGGCGGCGGGGATCTCGGCGATGCCGGCCTCGTCGTCGCCGGTGACGGTGCGCGGGGTGGGCATCCCGATGCCCTCGAGCAGCTGGGCCATGCGGAGCTTGTCGGCGCAGCCGAGCTGCCAGGCGCGGTCGACGCCGGGCACGAGGATGCCGCGCTCGCGCATCCGATCGGCGAGGTCGGTGGCGACATGGAGGTGCATGAGCTCGTAGTCGTTCGACAAGGTCGACGAAGAAGCCATTCCACGCAGCTCCGGTCTCGCTGGTCGCGACCCGCATGCCGAGCACTTCGCGGTGCCCGTCGCCATTGGCGCCGGTGGCTAGGAGGACGACAGCGTTGATCACGCGGCCACCTTCACGGGCCTTCATGGTCAGCGCGTCGGCGGAGACGAAGGTGCAGGGCCCGGCCTCGTCCAGCGGCCGGTGGCGGAACTGCTCGACGTGCTCGTCCAGATCTGCTGCCATCCTGCTGACCTGCGACTTCGAGAGACTGTTGATGCCCAGGGGTTTGACGAGCTTGTCCATGCGACGCGTGGAGACACCTGCGAGATAGCAGTCCGCGACGACCGTGATCAGGGCACGCGCTGCACGACCTGCAGTTCACCGCCCGCACCGCGCTCGGCGGTACGAGCGTGCCGAGTGCGGTGCTGCTGGGGGCCGACGGCCAGCTCGCCGGCGGCCCCGTCAACGGCGGCAGAGCGGTGATCGAGTTCGTGCAGGAGATCTGCGAGCAGCCGGCGGAGGCGGGCGCCGGAAACGCGCGGGAAACGCCACCCCACGCGTAACCCCCGAAATCGAGGGTCACGCCGGGGGAGTCAACGCGGCGTGTTCTTACCGACGGAGCCGCGAGCAACCTAGAGATTCAGCAGACCCGACGGGGAACCACCGTCCAGCAGGGCGACGTGCAGAGCGGCGACGTCGAATCTACCGCGCTCGATCGCGGTGTACTCCGCTGGCGGCACGAAGCTCGACTCGGCGGCTTCGTTCTGTGCATTCACCGTCAACGCGAGTACACCGCCGTCACCGAAAGCACTGAAGAGCACGTCGAGGAGCTGGTTCACCCCGTCGAGAGCCGTGTCGAGAACACCGTCACGACTGAATGCTAGGTCCACCGCACCCTCGACGACGCCGACGATTCCACCGACGAGAGTCGAGAGGACATCGTTTGCCGGCGTCACCGGCTGCCAGCCCAGCCGGAAGACCTCGATCGCCACGGCAGATCCGTCCACCACTTCGGCGAGCGTTCCCTGAATAGTCACCCCCAGGAGCGCCACGCGGATGGTGAATCGGCCCGGGATCTCTGCCGCTACTTTGCGGGTTCGGGCTCTGGGGTGAGGGCCTCGTAGTGGAGCACTTCGGACTCTACTCGCGGATTTTGTCCTCTACCAGGGCGTCTGCGACGGTGCGCTCAGCGATGCGGGCCGGGCGCTTCCAGGCCCGGTAGGTCCGTGCAGCGATCGCAAGGCCCTGCTGGCTCAGGACGCGAAGGATCGGCTCGACTGCGTAGCCCTCGGCTCTCATCTCGTCGATGAACGCCAGGATCAGCGGTTGCGGGGTGGGGGCACCCCCCGCTTGCGCGGGACGAGCTCCCCCGCGAAGAAAATTGAAGCCCGGCGAAGAATCTCGTTGTCCTCGCGCAACCGCTTGTTCTCAGCCTTCAGTCGTTCGACCTCGGCGGACTCCTCGCTCGTGATCCCGGGGCGGGTTCCGTCGTCGACCTCGGCCTGCGCGAGCCAGCGCCGTGCTGACTCCCGCGAGACGCCTTCTTGCCGAGCGACCGCAGTGACTGCGGCGGTCAGAGTGGGGTACTCCTGCTGGTGTTCCCTGACAAGCCGCACGCACCTCACGCGCAGCTGGGAATCGATCTTCCACGGCTGCCTGTCCATCCTTCCCGACTCAAACAGCAGCGGCATCAAACCTGGGCCGATTCAAGTAGGTGGTGGTATATGCGGTGTAACCGTTGATGGGGCGCGCGGTGCTGTACGGCGCCGGGATCGTCCACGTCTGGTCAGTTCCGACCTGCCCCCACTTGAGGCCCGCATATGCCGCAGCGGGGAGGTAGAGCGTGGAGCGTGCCGCGGTGGGATTCGGGGTGGCCGGGACATTCTCCATCCAGATGCCCGCCGTCGGGTAAGCAGCGCTGCCGTTGATGGTGATGGTCTGCGTACGACCCGAGGGGCCACTGCCCGTGATGGACGACACGGCGAGGATGCCTCCCAAGAGAGGCGTTGGCGAGGCAGCGACCGCGGGCGCTGCAACAGCCACAGCGGCCGCAGGGGCAACCCAGGCCGCGCCCCGCAGCAGGTGCCGACGGATGGGATGGGATCGGAGCCGGTCATTGGCGCCCTCCTGGTGTTGATGGCTCCTCACGGGCACGGCGTGCGGACTCGACCCACACCCGGCTCGGAAATGGGACGTACTAAACGGTAGCGAAGGTACGATTCAACCTAAACCGGCGCAACGGTCACGCGGCCCTGTTCAGTCGTTGTGTCACACCGCACGGCGCGCTACGTCCGGATTAGGTCGATTTGCGCGTTCCCGCAGTGAGTCAACGGAACAACTGTCCGAGCAGAGCCCGCTTCGCCCCGCGGTACGGCGGGGTGACCAGCCGGAGCGTGTCGGGGCGCAGCGGCTTCTTCACGACGGGCTTCGCGTGGGTGAACACCTGGAGGCTCGCGCGGCCGTGGTACTTCCCCATCCCGGACTCCCCAATGCCACCGAAGGGCATCGTCTGGGAGCCGAGGTGGGCGAGGGTGTGGCTGAGAGCGAGGGAACCGGAAGAGGTCTCGGCGATGAATCGCTCCTCGATCTCGGATCGGGGGCTGAATACGTAGGCGGTCAACGGTTTCTCGCCACTGTTGATGCGGGCGATCGCCTCGTCGGGCCCAGAGACTTCGAGCAGCGGGAGCACGGGGCCGAAGATCTCCTCCCCCATCACCGGATCGTCCCAGTCCACGCCGGTCATGATCGTGGGCGGGAGGTACCGGGCCTCGCGGTCGGCCCCGGTGGTCCCGCCGAGCACGGCCTTGTCGTCGTCGATCAGGGCGAGCACGCGGTCGAAGTGCTTCTGGTTCACCATCCGGCCGTAGTCGCGGGAGCGACGCGGGTCCCTGCCGTACAGCGCGATCGTCGCCTGGCGCAGGTGGGGGACGAGGCGATCGATCGTGGCCTGGGTGGCCATGAGGTAGTCGGGAGCGACGCAGGTCTGCCCGGCGTTGGTGAACTTCCCCCATACGATGCGGCGCGCGGTCGCGGCAAGATCCATGCCCTCGTCAACGAACACGGGGGACTTCCCGCCGAGCTCGAGCACGGTGGGGGTGAGGTGCTCGGCCGCGGCGCGGGCGACGATCCGCCCCACGGCGCCGTTGCCGGTGTAGAAGATCAGGTCGAAGCGCTGCTCGAGCAGGAGCGCGGTCTCCTCGACCGCGCCCTCGACCACTCTCACCCCGGCCGGGTCGAGGTGGGTGTGCACGAGGCGGGCGAGCGCGGCGGAGGTGGCCGGGGCGACCTCGCTGGGCTTGAGGATCGCGGTGTTCCCGCCGGCGATCGCGCCGATCAGCGGGGCAAGTGCAAGGTTCACGGGGTAGTTCCACGGGGAGATGATCAGCGTGGTCCCGAGCGGCTCGCGGCGGATCTGTCCGCTGGAGGGCGCGAGCAGCAGGCCGGGGCCGAAGCGCTCCGGTCGCAGCCACACACGGAGGTTCTTGCGCACATGCGCGATCTCCTGGGCGACAACACCGAGCTCGGTGATCAGCGATTCGGTGCGGGATTTGCCGAGGTCCATCTCGAGCGCCTTCAGCAGGCGGGGACGCTCGGCGCGGAGTCCGGCGGCGAGGGCGTCGAGTTGCGCGATGCGCGCCTCGAGCGGCCGGGTGGTGCCGGCGTCGAAGGAGTCCCGCAGCGCGGCGACGTCGGCGAGGATCTCGCCTCGTCGGACGGCGTCGAGGGCGGAGGTAGCGGCCTGGTGCGCATCGGTGGACATGGCTCCAGGGTAGGGCCGACGGACTCGGATGCGCCGTGGGCGAACCGCCGGCCCGACCCCGTTCAGGCGGGCGCCCATGCCGGACAATGGAGGCGACGCTGTCCCGAAGGCCGGGCCGATGCGAGGAGGCTCCCCGAATGGCTGTGCTGCTGTCGGCACCGATCCTGCTGTCGATCACCCTGCTGATCTCCGGGCTCGCAAAGCTCGGTGCGCGCGAAGAAACCAAGGATGCGATGCGCTCGCTGCGCCTCCCGCTGCCGACGATGCACGCCTCGGTCGCCTCGGCGCTTCCGGTGATGGAGATCGTGCTCGCGCTGGCGCTGTGGATCCCGGTGCCGCCGCTGCAGATGCTGATCGCGGGTGTCGTGACGTTGCTGATGTTCGCCTATCTGGTGATCATCGCGCGGGCGCTGACCTTTAAGGAGCAGGTGCAGTGCTCCTGCTTCGGCACCCTCGCTTCCCCCACCGTCTCCCGCGCCACGCTGGTGCGGAACGTGATCCTCAGCGCGCTGGGCGTGCTGGCGGTGGTCGCGGCCGCGACCGGTGCGATGACCACTCTCCTGGTGCAGGACCCGATGGGATTGATCGGGCTCGGGATGGCGCTGCTGATCGCGATCGTGCTTACCGCCGCCACGATCGGGGGACGCGTCGCCGCGCCCGATGCCGACGCCCCAGCCGCTCCGGCCTCTGCCGGGCCGGTTCTAGAAGAGGACGAGCTGCTGGACTACGAGCGTTCCCCGATCCCGGCGGCGGTGCTGCAGCAGCCCGACGGCCGCCTAGTCACCCTCACCCAGCTCACCGCGCAGCGCGCGGCTCTGCTGGTGTTCGTCACCGAGGGCTGCGGGCCGTGCGAGCGAGTGCTGGACCACGCTGAGGAGTGGATCGGCGAGCTGGAACAGACGCTACAGGTGCGGTTCGTGTTCTCCCGCCCGCTGGACCAGCTGCGGGAGCGGACGACAGACCGCGTCGCCGACCACGCGCTGCACGACCTGCAGTTCACCGCTCGCACCGCGCTCGGCGGCGCGAGCGCGCCGAGCGCGGTGCTGCTGGGGGCCGACGGCCAGCTCGCCGGCGGCCCCGTCAACGGCGGCAGCGCCGTGATCGAGTTCGTGCAGGAGATCCAGGAGCAGCTGGCGGAGGCACAGGCAGGCGGGGAACTGTCGTCCGGCGGCTGAGTGCGAACAGGGAAGCCGACAGGGTACGCCTCGCTCCGGGCGCACCAGGTGGCGCATTCCGGGGGAGGCGCTTTCAGGCGGGCAGGGGGACGGCGGACCGTCACACCCTCGATAGTGGCATGCCCTCGGCGAATTAAGAAGGAGGGCCGTCGCACTTCTTCACCTCCGGCACCCTTTTGCGACCTCACCGTCGGGCAAATTTCCACGAGTTCACCGCGTCGCCACTTTTATCTGAACATTTCCGACGATCCGCCTGTGCCGTCTAGTCTGTACATATGAGCTCTCCCGCCCCCGTGCGCCACCCGGAGTCGCAGCAGCCTTCGGTCCTGTTCGTGTGCACAGGCAACGTCTGCCGCTCCCCCTTCGCCGAGCATCTGCTGCGCGATCGATTACCCGGCATCCGCACTGCAAGCAGGGGTATCTTCGCCCTGGAGGACAGGCCGATGGATTCGCAGATGGCGGGCGAGCTCTCAACGCGCGGCGTCGACCCGCAGGGCTTCCGCGCCCGCCAGGTATCCGCCGCGGACCTCGGGGCGGATCTGATCCTCACAATGTCGCGCCGGCAGCGCACCTACCTCCTGGATGAATTCCCTGCCGCAGCCCGGCGCATCGGACACATGGGACATATTCCAGAGCTCGTTCGGATGGCGTCGGAGAATCCGAATTCCTCACTGAAGGAAATCATCTCCGCGTGGACGCGCCGGGCGGTTCCCGCGGGCCTCGACGTCCCCGATCCCTACGGCAAGGATGCGGCGCAAGCGGCACGGACGGCCGCGTTACTCACCGAGCGGGTGGAGCAGCTGGTGCCGGTGCTGCGCCGGGGCGTCCTCGCCCCCTGATCAGCCTCGGCGGGCCCAGCCGTGGGCCACGAGATCCGAGACCGTGCCTCGGACAAGGGCCGTGCTCTCGGGGTGTTCTCCGATCTCCTCGACCACCAGCTGCTCCAGCTGGTCGAAGGTGAGGGGGCCCGCGTCAGCGAGCAGGTCCCAAACCAGTCCTGCGAGGCCCGGCAGGTGGATCGCGCCGTGCTCACCGAGCAGGAACAGCCCGGACTCCATGGCGAGCGCCTGGCGGAAAGGAACGGCCGCTATCCTGCCAGGCGCCGGCGCCGTGTCCTCCCAGGTGACCACGTCTCCGGGCCGCGGCTCGATCTCGGCCGTCTCGGCGTGCTCGGCCGGCGGCAGGCGGCGCAGCAGCTCCTCGAGCTCGGCGGCCTCCCGGTAGCGCACCTCCAGAGCGCCGCCCACAGAGTTCAGCAGTTCGGCGAGCGTGGCGAGACCTCCGGGCAGCGCCCACAGCGAGGAGGTCTGCGGCACGATCCGGGTCAATGCCTCGGACAGCGGCACCCGCGTCACCGAGGACCCCTCTTCCGGCTCGTCCTCGTCCCGGATCCGCTCGAGCAGCAGCACCATCGCCGGCGCCGGGGCGGCCGCCTCATGGGCGGGGCGGAGCCCCAGGCCCCCCAGGGCGAGGTCCCGTTTCGCGCCGAGCTCCGGGTCGTGCTTGGAGACGGGCTTGGGATAAGGCGTGAGCGCGAAGGTGCCGGGTGTGATGATCGTCAGCTCGTCGGTGAGGTAGGCGCCGCCCCGTCCCAGCATGGAGGAGGCGGTGGACTTCCCGGCCCCGGACGCGCCGACGAGCACGAGGATGCCGAGCTCGGGGTGGGCAACGGCGCCGGCGTGCAGGAGCAGGCGGGTGCCGATCAGCCGGCGGATCACCTCGCGGGTGAGGTGGCCGGAGATGGTGTAGCTCGCCTCGGGCCGCGCGGGCAGCGGGACGGCCCCGGCGGGGAGGTCGCCGCTGGGGAGCGCGTAGTCGAGGCGGATCTGCGGTGTCGCGCCGTCGTCGTCGGCCGCACGCAGGTGATACCAGAGGGCGTCGATCTCCTCGGCGACGGTCTCGAGGCCGGGTCCGAAGGTGAGCAGCACGCTGTGGCCCGCGACCTCGAGCCGGTTCGCGTTGGCGGTCACGCGGCGTCCCCCTCGATCGTCTCGAGGATCCCACCCATATCGAGCTCGGCGAGGAAGACGGTGATGATCTGCTCGGCGTCCTCGGGCACGTCCTCGACCTCCTGCCGCAATCGGGCGGCGAGTTCGGTGGGACTCGCGGTGCGGCCGGGCGCATCCGCGAGCAGCTCGAGCACGAGAGCGCCCACGCCCTGGATGCGGTTGATCGGGCCGTGGGGCAGCGCCCCCACCCACAGGTCCTCCCCGTCCCAATCGCTGACCAGGGGGCGCAGCCGGTAGCGGGTCACGGGACGCTCGCCTGGACGAAGCGGCCGGAGCCGCCGGCGTGGAGCTGTCCGGCGGCGGCGGGCACGAACAGGGCCTTGCCGGCGGTGAGCACGTGGCGGCCCAGGTCGCTCTGCACCAGCACCTCCCCCTCGAGGCCGAGAAGGGTGCGGGGCCCGCCGCCGGGGACGCGGTGGCAGGCGCGGAAGGTGCCGGGCGGATCGGTGAGCGTGGTCATCGAGAGCTCGAAGTCGTCCACGGGCGCATAATAGGCGACCGATGTCGCGTTCTGCCGCTCCGGCGCGACGCGTAGCGGCGGTGCGGCCTGCACGCTCACGCACTGCAGCATCTCGTCGGCGTCGACCTTCTTGGGGGTCAGCCCGGCGCGCAGCACGTTGTCGCTGGCGGCCATGATCTCCAGGCCCACGCCGCGCAGGTAGGCGTGCAGAGTGCCTGGGGGCACGAACATCGCCTCGCCCGGGCGGAGGGTGACGGGGTTCAGCAGCAGCGCGGCGACCACGCCGGGGTCGCCCGGGTGGTGATCGGCCAGCAATGCAACGGTCTGGTCGATGCGCAGGGAGGGCGAGTGGCCGGAGTCGGCACGAGCCCGGCAGGCCCCGACGACTTGCTGGACCACATCGGGGCCAGGGCGCATTGCCGAGGAGACCAGGGTGCGGAACGCGGCGCGCATGCCGTGGGCGGTGGGGCTGCGAGTGAGGAGCGCATGGAGGCGGTCGGTGAGATCGGTGCCCAGCCCCTCCAGGAGCGCGGCGGCGCGGCGCGGGGTGCGGAACCCGCACAGCGCGGTGAAGCGGGTCAGCGCGATCAGCATCTCGGGCTTGTGGTTGTCGTCGCGGTAGTTGCGCAGCGGCGACTCGAGCGGGAGCCCGGCCGCGGTCTCCGCGGCGAAGGACTCCTGGGCGTGCTCGCGATCGGGGTGGACCTGCAGGGACAGCGGCTTCTCCGGCGCGATGACCTTCAGCAGATAGGGCAGGCGGGCGCCGAAGGCGCGCTCCACGCCGCCGCCGAGCATGCGGCGCGGGTCTGTGGCGATCGCGGCGTCGAGCCCGGTGCCGGCGTCCTGCCCTGTGGCGAGGGTGGAGGGCGCCAGCGGATGCGCCCCGTACCAGGCCTCGGCCCAGGGGGCGCCGTCGGCGGGGCGGCCCAGGAACTCGGGGATCGCGGTGGTCGATCCCCAGTCGTAGTGCTGGATGCGGCTATCGAGCTCCCACACGTCCGCTCCCCCTTCCGTTCTCGTTCGTGCGTCCTTCTGCGCTCATCACGAGCGTCCGTCCGCCCGCGGGCACTGCTGCCGATCCCGCGGCCAGGGCCGGCGGCTCCTACACTTGCCCCCATGACATCCCCCGTGCAGGTGCCGGTCCCGGTGCGTCTGCGCATGGCCCATGGTTGCCTCGACCATATTGCCCGAGGCGCGGGTGTGAGGATCCTGCATCTCAAGGGCGTGGCGCTGCATCCGTTGCTGGCCGAGGGCCGCGCCGGCTCCTCGGACTGCGACGTGCTGGTGGACCCGGGGCAGGTCGCGCCGCTGGTGGCCGCGCTCGAGGCCGACGGATGGGGGCAGTTGACCACCTTCGAACACGGCAGCGTGTTCGCGCATGCGGCGACGTTCCACCACCGCGTGTGGGGAACGGCCGATCTGCACCGCGCCTTCCCAGGCCTGGACCGGGATGCGGCGGCGACCTTCGAGCGCCTGTGGGCGCATCGGGAGAGCGTGAACCTCGGCGGCGCCCCGTGCGCGGTCCCGGATCTCACCGCGCAGCGTCTGGTGCTGCTGGTGCACGCCGCCCGCGATGCGAGCGGCCGCTCTCGTCATGACGTGCGCGTGGCCTGGACCGAGGTGGACGAGGCGGAGCGCGCGCGGATCAAGGGTCTCGCCGCCGAGCTCGGTGCCCAGGTGCCGCTCGCGCTCGCGATCGGTCGCCCGGAGACCGTGGAGGGCCTGCCCGGGGCGCGGGTGTGGCAGGCGGTGCACGACGGCGCCGCCCCGCGGGAGGTATGGCGGGCACGCCTGCGGGACGCCGACGGCTCCTTGGCGAAGGCCCGGCTGCTGGTCGAGGCGCTGCAGGTCAATCGCGATCATCTGGGCCTCCGCCTGGGCCATGCCCCGTCTCGGGGCGAGGTGCGCCGGGAGTGGTGGGCGCGCTGGGGGCGCTTCCTGGGTCGCTGAGTCCCGGCCGACGGGCCGACGCGTCGGCCGGCCGCTCCGTGCGGCGGTTCCGTGCGTGCCTCCCGGCGAGCCGTCGCACGAGCAGCCCGAGGCCGACGCCGAGCGCGGCACCGGCGGTGTTGGCGAGGATGTCGACCAGGTCCTGCTCCCGCGTGCCGATCTCGCCCTGGTAGAGCTCGACCGCGATCGAGAGCCCCGCGCCGGCCGCCACCAACCACCAGGTGGGCACCAGCACGGCGAGCGCCGCGAAGAACGGCACGAACAGCGCCACGTTCGCGAGCGCCGCGAACATCTCCGGGGTGACCTGCTCACGCAGGCCCACGGCACCGGTGACGGGGTACCAGATCCCCACGTTCAGACGGTTCACGGCCCAGCCGTCCGAGGTCAGCAGCAGCGCGCCCGCCGCGAGCGGATAGAGCAGCAGGACGAGCGCGGCGAGGAGGCGGAGGGGACGGGGCAGTGCGCTCTTGGGGCGCGCAGCGGTTGCTCCGCCTGGAACGGGCCGGGTCATCGTCAGTAGGCGCCCGAGGAGGCGAGCACGGCCTTGACCGTGCGGATGAGGATCTGGAGGTCCTGGGTGAAGGACCAGTTGTCGACGTAGTAGGTGTCCAGCCGCACCGTGTCCTGCCAGGAGAGGTCGCTGCGGCCGGAGACCTGCCACAGTCCGGTGATGCCGGGGCGAACATCCAGGCGCCGACGCGCGTCGTCGTCGTAGCGCTCCACCTCACCGGGCAGGGCGGGGCGGGGGCCGACGAGGCTCATGTCGCCCCGGAGCACGTTCCACAGCTGCGGCAGCTCGTCGAGGGAGAAGCGGCGCAGGAAGCGTCCGGGGGCGGTGATGCGGGGGTCGTTCTGCATCTTGAACATGACCGTGTTGCCGCGGTCCTGGACGGCGCGCTCGACCATCTCGACCTTCACGGCCTCGGCGTCGGTGACCATCGTGCGGAACTTCAGGAACTCGAAGTGCGTCCCGTCGCGGCCCACGCGCTGCTGGCGGAAGATTACGGGTCCTCTGTCGTGGGCGCGGATGCGCAGCGCGATCACGGCGAGCAGCGGGGAGATCACCGCGAGGACGAGCGCGGCGACGACCACGTCGAACAGGCGCTTGGTCCAGCGCAGGGCCTGGCGGGCGCGGGGCAGATCCATGTGCACCAGCGGCAGCCCGGCGACGGGGCGCATCGTGACGCGGTCCGCGGAGATCTCGGTGAGGGCGGGCACCACGATCACGCCGATCTTCTCGTGCTCAAGCTTCCAAGCGGTGCGGCGGAACTCCTCCGCGCTCGAGGTGGACCCGGCGGTGAACAGCAGCATGTCCGGCGCGGCGGACTCAGCGATCGCCAGCAGGTCACGCTCCGCCCCGAGCACGGGGATCCCGAGCCACGAGGAGTCGGCGATGCCCCCCGGGGTCACGGCGCCCACGATGTCGTAGCCGAGCCACCGCTCGCGGTGTAGGGTCGCGGCTATCCCGTCGACGTGGCCGAGGGAGCCCACGGCGATCACCGACTGGCGGAAGGCCCCGCGCACGCGGGCCGCGGCGAGGCCGCGCCGCAGCAGCAACCGGTTCAACAGCAGCAGCGGCGGGCCGGCCACGGAGAAGACGACGAAAAAGGCGCGGGAGAGCTCGAGATCCAGCAGGTAGACGAGCGCGCCGATGACACCGAAGGCAGCGCCGGAGGCGTGGAGGACATTGCGGTAGAGCTGCGGGCCGGAGGTGAGCTGGCGACGGTCGTACCCGCCGAGCATCGCGATGGCGGCCAACCATCCGAGCGCCATGACGAGGGAGGCGCTGGTGACGTTCTCGCGAAGATCACCGGCTGGCGGCAAGACGAGCTGGCGGACGGCAAACGCGATGCCCACCGCGAGGGCGAGCGCGAGCATGTCCGCGACGATCATGGCCGGCAGCGTCAGCAGGCGCAGCCGCGCCTCCGACGTGCGCTGGGTCCGCGTCGAGGGTCGATGGCGCGCCTGCGCGGCACGCTCGACATCCAGATCAGTCAAGGTCCCCAACCCCAGATCCCCCGGAAACAGCGTTCAACGGCCCCTCCACGGCTCATCGGCGACCACAGCCACCGTCTCACACCCCTGCGCTGGACCGCTCGACCCGACGCCACGCGCGCGCGAGGGAGATAACGGACGAAACGATTCTTGGTTGCGACTTTAACGGCGTGTAACAACAGATGAGCAGAGTTCTTCGCAAATTGTGATCGGAGCCGCTGGCCTCACCCGGGTGGCCACGCACCCGAGAGCGAGAGATAGCCTCGATCTTTCATGGTGCTGCTGAGCGGCGGTGTCCGGCGTTGTTGCCGGTGTGCGCGAGCTGATTGTGGCATGAGGGTGTGACGGGTCGCCGCGTGTCGATCGCGGTGGCCGGGCGTTCCGGTGCCAGGGTCCTTGGGGAGTGCGGTCAGCGACGGGGCCGGGAGCTATCCGGCCGGGGCGGGAAGCTGGGCGAGGCGGTCGTAGCCTGCCTGGATGATCCCGGCCCAGCGTGACCGGTCCGAGAGATGCAGGACCCGCTACCGGGCATGGCGAGCGAAGGTTGCGGCGGTCTGGAACAGACGCAGTCGCTGGCGTTTGGGTTCCCATCGCCGTGCCGAGGAGTCGGGAAGCGCGAGCAGGCCCATCCAGGCAGTGATTTCGCTGGCCAGAGCGATGATCTGGCACCAGATCCGGTTCTGGGCGAAGGATTTCAGCGGCAGGTTCCGTAAGCCAGCGTCTTTCGCGGCCCGGATCCGGTCCTCGCATCGCGCCCGGCGGCGGTGACGGACTTCGAGGTCAGCCAGCTGCCCCCGGGTGGGTGGGGGCACCTCCCCCGAGCGCAGCGAGGAGGGGGAGTGGTCGCGAAGGCGGTCAGGCGGTAACCGTCGACGTCCTCGAACCGCAGCTGCGCCCCGGGATGCGGTCGCTCGCGGCGGACGATGACCCGCATCCCCTTTGGCCAGTCCTTGAGGTCCAGCAGTCCGGTCAGCTCGGCCACGTCCGCCCCTTCTCGTGGGGTGCCGTCGGGGTCATAGGCCGGCTCCCAGACATGCTCGGGGATGATCCGGTAGACCTCCGGGGTGTTGGCGGGCAACGTGAATCCCACCGAGTACGAGACCCGGCGTTTGACCAGCTCCTCGATGGTTTTCTTGGTGGAGCCGGCACCGTCGATCCGGATCAGCACCTTCTTCCCCGGCCTGGGCCCCAGCCCTACTTGGGCCAGCGCCTGTCTGATCACGGTCTTGTGGTCAGCAGCCGTGTTCGAGCCCGCGTTCCCGGGCCGGAGCAGGCAGGTCAGCATCTCCCCACCACTGCCTTCGCCGTGGTCGGCGAAGGCCAGCAGGGGGTGGAACCCGAATCCCTTCTTGAACGTCGCTCGTGCGTTCTCCTTCTCGCTATGAGCTGTCACGAGGGTGGCGTCGAGATCGATGACCAGCGGGTTCTTCGCGGTGACGTGATGGCTCGGGGCATGGCTGCCGGCCCGAGCCCACGCCGCCTCGCGGGCGCGGCGGCGGGCGGTGTTGATCGCGCGTTCGGCAGCATCGACATCGCTGGCCAGGAGCGCGAGCAGGCGAGAGATCGTGGGATCCGAGGCCACCTGACCGTAGACGTCCGGCTCGGCCCGCACCGCGGCGACGTCGGCCAGGCGGTCCCCGCCCACAGCCAGTGTCAGCGCGAGGTCGAGCAGGATCTTGCCTGGATCATGCTGCGCCAACGGGCGCCGCCACGGTCCCAGCGCTTGCGACAGGGCCCGGTCCAGGCCGGTGGCGCGGACCGTCTCGGTCAGCAGCACCCCGCCCGCCTGCCCCACCGCCGCACTCGGTGCGACATCAACCTGCACCCGCGGATACAACCCGGTAGTGTTCACCCTGAAGGTGCTCCTTCGACCTTGGAGAATTGGACCTTAAGCAAGCCCTATTCTTCCAGGTCAGGAGCACCTTTCCGCGTCTACGACCACTCCTCGGACACCTCAACGATGAAAGCCCGAGGGTAGGTCCGTTGCGTGAGCGCGCGAGAGAGCTGGACCGGCTGCCGCGTGGTGCTCGGCGTGAGCGTGCCGGTGACGTCGGCGATGATCGCCTGGTTCGTGGTGGACCTCTAGCTCATCGGGCCGGGGCCAGCTCAGAGAAGCGGCCTGCGGATTCTCCCGACGCGGGCCTCAGTACCTCCAAGGGAGCAGCACCCACGGTAGTCGGATCGCCCAGAAGCCAGAGTATTGCGGTGCACCACGATTCAATCGCGTGCACGAGACACCCGGCCCACTAGGGCATGTCTCATAAATCTTGGTCCAGGTGATGCAGGCCGCGAGGACGACGGCATCGCGGTAGGTGAGGGCGAGCTTGTCATAGCGGGTGGCCAGTCCTCGCCACTGCTTCGCGAGAGCGAAGGAGCGCTCGACGACGTTGCGTCCCTTGTGGGCGACCACGTCGAACCCGGGCGGGCGCCCGCCCCGGGAGCCTCTGCGCTGGCGGGCAGCGATCTCGTCCGGCTTCTGCGGGATCACGCCCGTGATCCCGCGCCGGGCGAGGTGTCCGCGGTTGATCCTCGAGGTGTAGGCGCGATCGGCGAGGACCGCGTCGGGGCGAGTGCGGGGCCGGCCCGGGCCCAGGCGAGGAACCCTGATCTCGGCCAGCACCTCGATCAGCATCGCGCCATCGTTGCGCTGCCCGCCCGTGACGACCGCCGCCAGCGGACGCCCGTTCCCATCGACCACGGCATGGATCTTTGTCGTCAGCCCACCCCTTGACCGGCCGATGTCGTGACCTGCAGGTTCACGTGCGCCACCCAGAGAACTGTGGACGAAGTCCTCACCGCGCGGCCTGTGATTCACTCCGGCCCCCGTGTCCTGCTCGGGACGGGTCGTGTTGCTCGCGTGCTGATGCGCACGCGTGATCGTCGCGTCGACCGACACGTCCCAGGAGATCTTCCCGGCCGCGTCGGCCGTGGCGAGGGGCTGTTGGAGGACGTGATCCCAGGTGCCGTCCGCGGCATAGCGGCGATGTCGCTTCCAGACCGTCTGCCACGGTCCGAAACGCTCTCGCGGGAGGTCCCGCCACGGGATCCCGGTGCGGTGAGCCGCCCCCTTCATTCGGTCCGGACGTTCTGTGAGTCGTCGGTTTCCATTTGATGGGTGCACTGCCGAGCGTACTCGGCTGGGGTTAGGTAGCCGAGCGAGGAGTGCCGGCGGTGGTGGTTGTACTCGTCCTTCCAGTCGCCGATGATGACCTGTGCGTGCAGCAGCGAGTAGAAGCTGTTGATGTTGAGGCACTCGTCGCGGATCCGGCTGTTGAACGACTCGACGTACCCGTTGCGCCACGGCGAGCCCGGAGGGATGTAGGACAGGCCGGTGCGGGTGCCGGCCCAGTCGGCCATCGCCTCGCTGATGAACTCCGGCCCGTTGTCCGACCTGAGCACCGCCGGGGCGCCCCGGGCGGCGACGAGGTCCTCGAGGTGGGCGGTGAGTCGGTCGGCGGTAATCGAGCGCTCCACGAGGCCGCCGATGCACTCCCGGGTGTGTTCGTCGACGATCGAGCAGATCTTGATCAATCGTCCGTGCTCGTCGGCGTCGAACTGGAAGTCCACCGCCCACACCACGTTCGGCGCGTCCGCCGTCGGCGCGTCGACGGTCGAGGACCCGACGCGCTTGCGTCGACGCCGCTGCGGGACCCGGAGCCCTTCGTCACGCCACAGGCGTTGGATCTTCTTGTGGTTCACCACCCACCCCTCGGCGCGGGCGTCGTGATACGCCCGCCGACCCGTGGGCCTGTCAATTTGTCTGTGTAAGCGGGGTGGTTACAGGTAGGGGTTGATGCGGTCGGGGTAGGCGGCGGCGAGCTGGGCGAGGGCCTGCTTCCAGTTGGTGACGACCTGGCCCTCGACCAGCCGGCCGGATGCTCGACGCTGGTCGGCGGGCTTGCCACGTTCCTTCTCCCGCTCCAGGGCGCGTTTGTCTTCGATGTTGCAGATCGCCAGCCACAACAGCTTCACGGCAGCGTCGGTCGAGGGGAAGTGCCCGCGGTTCTTGGTGACCTTCCGCAGCTGGAAGTTCAACGACTCGATGCTGTTGGTGGTGTAGATGACCTTGCGGAGCATCGGCGGGAATTGCAGGAACGGGATGAACCGCTCCCACGAGTTCGCCCAGGTCGCGGCTGCAGACGGGTACTTCGTGCCGAGCTCGGAGGCCTCGAACTCGGCCAGAGCATTCCTCGCGGTCTCTTCGTTGGGGGCGGTGTAGATCGGCTTCAACGCGGCGGCGACCTGTCTGCGGTCGGAGTAGGCCACGAACCGCATCGCTGCCCGGATCAGGTGGACCACGCAGGTCTGGACCATCGAGTCCGGCCAGGTCGCCTCGATCGCCTCTGGGAGCCCCTTCAGGCCGTCGCAGCAGACGATCAGCACGTCCCTGACGCCCCGGTTGGCCAGGTCCGCGCAGACGTGGGCCCAGAACGCCGAGCCCTCGGTGTCTTGGACCCAGATGCCCAGCACGTGCTTGATCCCGTCGAGGTCGACTCCTACGGCGATGTAGGCGGCGCGGTTGAGGACCTGGTTGTTCTCCCGGATCTTGATGCGGATCGCGTCGAGATAGATCACGGGATAGAACTCCTCCAGCGGCCGGGTCTGCCAGGCCAGGACCTCTTCGCTCACGGCGTCGGTGATATTGGAGATCGTCTCGTGGGACAGGTCTGTGCCGATCGTGCTCGCCAGGTGGTGCTGGATGTCCCGGATCGTCATCCCGCCCGCGTAGAGGCTGATGATCATGTCATCCAGGCCGCCAAGGCGCCGCTGGCCCTTGGGGACCAGGCGCGGGGTGAACGAGCCGGCACGGTCCCTGGGGACGTCCAGCTCGATCGGTCCGACCTCGGACTCCACGGTCTTGGGTGTGGTGCCGTTGCGGGAGTTCCCGCTGCCGCGGCCCTCCGCGGCGTGCTTGTCATAGCCCAGGTGGCTGGTCAGCTCGGCCTGCAGGCCACGCTCCAGGGCGGCTTTCACCAGCGCGGGCACGAACCCGCCGTCGCCGGTGAGCTGAACATTGCCTGCGTCGATCTGAGCGAACAGGGCATCCAGCTGCCCCGAGGACTTCAGCTCCTCGACCAGGTCCCCGCCAGTGGGCTCACCACCGGCCTGCTTCTTCTCGTTGGTCATGGTCATGATTCTTACCGTTCCTTTCAGTACGGCTTACACAGACCATCTGACACGCCCATACCCGTAGCGGGGATGGTCCTTCGCCCAGGCGCGCAGCCACTCCCTGAGCGCCCGATCCGGGTCCGCGACCGTGTTGCCCTTGAGCGGTCGCCGGTACGCGGAGCGGCTCAGCCCGACCAGACGGCACGCCATCCGTTCGCTCACCCGCAACTTGCGCTTGAGGTGATCGACGGCGGCGCGGCGCCTGTTCGGGCTTAGAAGTTTCCCTCAGCCAGCTCCTTGAGCGCGGCCTTCTCCAGCTCCGCTTCCGCGAGCAGACGCTTCAGGGTCGCGTTCTGCTTCTCCAGCTCCTTCAGGCGCTTTGCGTCGTCGGCCTTGAGGCCGCCGTACTGGTTCCGCCACCGGTAGTACGTCTGCTCGGACACCCCCAGCTCCCGGCACACCGCCGCGACGTCCTGACCATCGGTGAGCATCCTGTCGGCCTGCCCGAGCTTACGGACGACCTGCTCGGGGGTGTGACGCTTTCTGCTGTTCGTCATGATCTGACCAGTCTCCCTGCCCGCGACCGCGGGCAACAGGACGACTCTCATAACGACTGGACCTACGAAACGGGGTCAGCCCACTATACTGGACCCATCCCCCAGTCCTCAAGGGAATGGAGGACCACAAGATCGCAAACCACCACCTCCAACCCCTTCGTTCCGAACCACCCAACAAGCAACCCGGAGCCTGAACTGGGAACCCAACAGAGAGCAGGCTGAAATGACCGAGAACCCCACCGCTCCCAAGACCATCTCCCGCCGAAACATCACCCGCGGCCTGGCCTGGTCCGCGCCCGCCGTGGTCGCCGTGGCCGCCGCCCCGTTCGCCGCGGCCTCTCCCACTCCCTGTAGCCCCGCGACCATCTCCCAGCTCTGGCAGGAGTGGGTCTCCAACAACGAGGAGGGTCTGACCTACGAGCCCTCCACCACCCAGGCCGGAACCGGCACCTGGACTGTCACCCGCACGATCCCTGAGCACGGGCTGACTCGCTTCGTCACCTTGGACTTCACGGACGAGCGCTGGCTGGAGCTCATCCTCGAGGGCGAGCCCGGAGAGTCTGTCACCGCCACCGGAGAGGGTCCCGCCCCCGCGTCGCTGTCCGAGGTGACGATCCTGTGGGAGAGCGGCAGTGGTGTGGGGTACAACACCGAGACCGACGAAAACAACGAGTGCGCCGTGGCCAAGTACGTGTATGACCGTCCCACTCCCTGTAGCCCCGCGACCATCTCCCAGCTCTGGCAGGAGTGGGTCTCCAACAACGAGGAGGGTCTGACCTACGAGCCCTCCACCACCCAGGCCGGAACCGGCACCTGGACTGTCACCCGCACGATCCCTGAGGACGGGCTGACTCGCTTCGTCACCTTGATCTTCACGGACGGGGGCCGGCTGGAGCTCACCCTCGAGGGCGAGCCCGGAGAGTCTGTCACCACCACCGGAGAGGGTCCCGCCCCCGAGTCGCTGTCCGAGGTGACGATCCTGTGGGAGAGCGGCAGTGGTGTGGGGTACAACACGGGGATCGACGAAAACAACGAGTGCGTCATCGCCAAGTACGTGTATGACCCTCCCGTGCCAAGTTGAAGCGCCCTGGGTTCCGTTCCGAGTCTCAGCAAGGAGAATCGGAGCATGCCCAAGAAGTTCAGTCCAGAGCTGCGTGACCGTGCCGTGCGTATGGTCTACGACCGTCAGGTACGCGAGGGTGGTCCCCGTGCAGCATCGATCCGTGCGGTCGCCCCGCAGCTCGGTGTCGGTACGGAGACGCTGCGGATCTGGTGCAACCGCTACGGCCCCACCGAACCAGCCGGCCCGGGAGAGCCGCTCGAGGAGGAGAACCGCCGGCTCCGGCGAGAACTCGCCGAGGCGAGACGCGCGAACGAGATCCTGAAAGCCGCCTCGGCGTTTTTCGCAGCGGAACTCGACCGCCCCACGACGAAATGATCGCGTTCATCGACATGCATCGCGAACAGTTCGGGGTCGAGGCCATCTGCCGCATCCTCGGTGCGACAGAATGTGGGTTCATCACCTCCCGCGGATACCGTGCCGCAAAGAGCAGGCCAGCCTGCGCTCGTAGCATTCGGGACGAGATGCTCGTGGAGGAGGTGAAACGAATTCACAAGGAGAACTACAGCGTCTACGGGGTCCGAAAGATGTGGCACGCGATGCGGCATGCGGGATGGGACGTCGGTCGCGACCAGGTGGCACGACTGATGAGGATCGCGGGACTCCAAGGCGTCCGGCGAGGCCGTAAGCCCGTCACCACCCGCCCTGGAGCCGGACCGGATGAGCGCCCCGACCTTGTGGAACGGAAGTTTGCCGCGGACCGTCCGCGGCAGCTCTGGGTCGCTGACATCACCTACGTCCGGATCCTCGCCGGATTCTGCTACGTCGCATTCATCACCGATGTCTTCAGTCGGAGAATTGTCGGCTGGGCGGTCGCACCCACACTCCACACACAGTCTCTACCTTTGCTCGCACTGGAG
Organism: Brachybacterium epidermidis; assembly: GCF_015209585.1. Lineage (GTDB taxonomy): Bacteria > Actinomycetota > Actinomycetes > Actinomycetales > Dermabacteraceae > Brachybacterium > Brachybacterium epidermidis. The sequence goes on along the minus strand of NZ_JADEYR010000002.1, from coordinate 312,185 downwards.
CACGCACTTCTTTCCACTGGTGCAAGCAGGAATGATAGCGGATTGGTTCACCACTCCGACAGGGGCAGTCAGGGTGGATTCAATCGGTGGACGCAACACCTCAGGTCGAGGAGGGTGTTGATGGGACGACCAGCTGGATGGCTGAAGGAACTCACGGGCCGGTCGGCGATGATCTCGCCAGGCGCCCCGAAGACGCGCCGCAGCATCGAACGCAGGTTCTGGAAAGAGATAGCGACGGGAAGCTCCTCGGAGGACGCAGCCGGGAAGGTGGGCGTGTCTGCAGCCGTCGGGGCACGCTGGTTCCGACAAGGTGGCGGCATGAGGACGATCGAACTCACCGAGCCTGGCGGACGTTATCTATCGTTTCCTGAGCGGGAGGAGATCGCTGTCCTGCACGCTCAGCAGGTGGGCGTGCGCGAGATCGCGCGCAGGATCAACCGCGACCCGGCCACCATCTCGCGCGAGCTGCGTCGAAACGCCGCTACCCGCGGCGGGAAGCTGGAGTACCGGGCCTCGGTCGCGCAGTGGAAGGCGGAGCTGATGGCGCGGAGGCCGAAGACCGCGAAGCTGGTCGCGAACCCGAAACTACGGAACTACGTCCAGGACCGGCTCAGCGGCGATGTGTGCCATCCAGATGGGTCGATCGTGGCTGGGCCGGACGTACCGGCGTGGAAGGGCAGGTCGAAGCCACGCCGGGCCGACCGGCGGTGGGTCACGGCGTGGAGTCCGGAGCAGATCTCACACCGGCTTGAGATCGACTACCCCGAGGATGAGTCCATGCGTATCAGTCACGAGGCGATCTACCAGTCCCTGTTCATCGAGGGCCGGGGCGCGCTCAAGCGAGAACTGGTCGCCTGCCTGCGCACCGGCCGATCTCTGCGGGTGCCCCGAGCCCGGTCGAAGAACAAGCCTCAAGGGCACGTGACCGAGGATGTGGTCCTCAGTGAACGCCCCGCCGAAGCCGCCGACCGCGCCGTGCCAGGACACTGGGAAGGTGACCTGATCATCGGCACGAACCGGTCCGCGATCGGTACCGTCATTGAGCGCAAGAGCCGAGCCACGTTGCTGGTGCACCTGCCTCGGCTGGACGGCTACGGGCAGACACCGCGGGTCAAGAACGGTCCCGCCCTGGCCGGCTACGGCGCTGTGGCGATGAACGCTGCTTTGACTGCCTCGATGACGACCCTGCCGCAGCAGTTGCGCAAGACGCTGACCTGGGACCGCGGCAAGGAGCTGTCTGGGCATGCGCAGTTCACTGTGGAGACGGGCACGAAGGTGTTCTTCGCCGATCCCCACTCGCCGTGGCAGAGGCCCACGAACGAGAACACGAACGGGCTGCTACGTCAGTACTTCCCGAAGGGTACCGATCTCTCACGCTGGACTGCGCAGGACCTCGAAGCGGTCGCGCTGGCAGTCAACAATCGTCCCCGGAAGGTCCTCGACTGGAAGTCTCCAGCTGAGGTGTTCGCCGAGCAGCTACAGTCACTCGAGCAAGAGGGTGTTGCATCCACCGATTGAATCCACCCAGTATGTCTCACTGGCCTATTCGGACGCTCTCATCGCAGCGGGGGTGAAAGCATCAGTCGGCACCGTTGGCGATAGCTACGATAACGCCCTGGCCGAGACCGTGAACGGTCTCTACAAGACGGAACTGATCTACTCGAAGCGGATCTGGGATTCGGTCAGCGAAGTCGAGTTGGCGACGATGGGCTGGGTCCACTGGTGGAACACGACCCGGCTCCACGAGGCGCTCGACTACCGCACTCCAGCGGCAGTCGAAGCGGCCTACACTCACACCACGACGACCGCGCCCGCGACCGTCTAACCACGGAACGAAACCCAGGGCGCTTCACTCCCTGCCCGCGACCGCGGGCAACAGGACGACTCTCATAACGACTGGACCTACGAAACGGGGTCAGCCCAGGTTCGCCTGGGAGAGGTAGGCCGCGGCACGGCGGAGGACCTCGTTCTCCTGCTCGAGCAGCCGGATCCGCTTGCGCGCATCGCGCAGCTCGACCGAGTCCTCCCGGGTCTTGCCGGGCCTGTTGCCGTCCTCGACGTCGGCTTGACGCATCCAGTTCGTCAGACACGACTCGGATATTCCGAAGTCACGCGCGATCTGGGAGAGCTTCTGGCCAGGTTCGCGGTTCCTCGCGACACGGACGACGTCGTCACGGAACTCCTGGGGGTAGGGAGCAGGCATGATGCACATCCTTCCCTGCAACGCTTCTCAGCGCCACAGATCATGTGACACCTGATCGCGCATCAGTCCCCTCCTCACATTGTCGACCCTTCCGGCCTGCTCGGTGAAGCCCTGGCCGAAGCGTCCCCGGACCTGATGCGCAGCCTGCTGCAGGACGTGATCAACGCCCTGCTCTCCGCGGACGCTGATGCCGTCGCCGGCGCAGAGTACGGAAGGCCCAGCGCTGGTCGTTCTGCACAGCGCAACGGCTACCGCCATCGCGACCTCGACACACGGGTCGGGACGATCGATGTGGCCGTCCCCAAACTCCGCTCTGGCACCTACTTCCCCGACTGGCTGCTCGAGCGGCGCAAGCGCGCTGAATCCGCCCTGATCACCGTCGTGGCGGACTGCTACCTCGCCGGCGTCTCCACCCGCCGCATGGCTCCCCGGATGCACGCTTCGCGCACATCGCATCCGGGGCCCCAGCTCGTCAAGACCCTCGGCATCAACTCGCTCTCGAAGTCGCAGGTCAGCCGCATGGCAGCCGATCTTGACGAGCATGTCGAGCAGTTCCGCCACCGGCCCTTGGACGCGGCCGGCCCCTTCACATTCGTCTCCGCTGACGCGCTGACGATGAAGGTCCGCGAGGGCGGACGGGTGATCAACGCCGTCGTCCTGCTCGCGACCGGCGTGAACGGCGACGGGCACCGCGAAGTGCTCGGCATGCGAGTGGCCACCAGTGAGACCGGGGCGGCATGGAGCAGCTTCTTCGCGGACCTGGTCGCTCGCGGTCTGGGCGGGGTCCGTCTGGTCACCTCGGATGCGCACGCCGGGCTGGTCGAGGCGATCGCCGCTCACCTGCCCGGAGCGTCCGGGCAGCGACTGGGGGCACCTCCCGCTTGAGAGCGAAGCGCGTGGGGGAACGCACCCACTACGCCGCGAACCTGATGAGCATCTGCCCCAAGGGCATGTGGCCGGCCGTGAAGGCGATGCTGCACAGCGTCTATGACCAGCCCGACGCGACAGCCGTGAACGCCCAGTTCGAGCGGCTGCTGGACTACGTCAGCGAGAAACTGCCCGACGCGGCCGATCACCTCGATGCCGCCCGCGCCGACGTCCTCGCGTTCACCGGCTTCCCCAAAGACGTCTGGGTCCAGATCTGGTCGAACAACCCCGCCGAGCGTCTGAACCGCGAGATCCGTCGACGGACCGACTCGGTGGGCATCTTCCCCTCTCGCGAGGCGATCGTCCGGCTCGTCGGCGCGGTCCTGGCTGCGCAGACCGATGAATGGGCCGAGGGCCGCCGCTATCTCGGCCTTGACGTCCTCGCCCGCTGCCGCCTCACCCTCACCACCAGCCCCGTGAACGAGGTGAACACCGATGCCCTGCCCGCGCTGACAGCCTGACCCCTCATCGAAGGATCGCTACACCACTTCCTGGGACTTGACCGAAAGCTCGGCGGCGCACCCTGATGAGGAACTGAAGATTTTCCTCGCCTCCGCCGAGTGGGTGGCGTCACACCCGCTACTGTTCGGCAACGGACAGCCTGGACTCCGAGCGAGAACGCGACCAGAGAGACGAACAATGACTCTCGAAGCCCTTAGTCGACCCTGCCGAATTGCAGCTATCGTTCGAGGCGTCGCACGCCCGCACCGGGGCCGTGCGCCGGGCAAGGAGGGGAAGTGGCCGGTCCCACGGTCAGCGTGATCATTCAGTGTTACCAGGCACAATCGACCATCCCGCTGCAGCTCGCATCCCTCTCGGGCCAGCTCGATTCTCGGCCGCGAGCGATTCTCTGGGCCGTCACTGGGGACCAAGGAGAGCATGATTCCCTACCCCGACGATCTTGCCTGCAGCCCGGAAGAGAACGCTGAACTTCGATGACCGTCCCAGAAGCACCCCGCCGTGTTGTCGTCATCTCGCCAGTCCCTGCCCTCGAGTCGCCGACCCATGCGGGCGGGCTCCTGCTCACCAGGATCGTGCAGGCCCATCTGGCATCCTGCGCGCACGTCAAAGTGCTCGTGCCGTCTACGAGAGCCACGATCGAGGCCCTCCACGAGACCGCGCCGGCCGCTCCGACCCACATGCTCGGCAGGCCGCGCGACCATCGAGGCCTGCACCGACTGGCGCTGACCATCGTCCATCGTGCGCTCCCCGCCCTGCCCTCGCGAGACCTCGCCGAGGCCCCTTGGCACTTCCTCGCAGATCTGTTCATGAACCGCTCGGCCCGTCGGCTGCTCCGTACCGCGGACCTCGTGGACCTTCAATGGGAGGAGTACGGTCGCCTCGCTCCCCTGATCCGGAAGCTCGCCCCGAACGCCGCGACGACCTGCATGTTCCACGACGTGAACGAGCAGAAGCTCTCCCGTGCCGTCGACGCCGCGGGAGACAAGGAGAGCGCGCGGAAGGCACTCAGGGATCGCGCCCGTAATCGCCGGCTCCTCCGACGCGCCGCCCCTGCTCTCGACCGTGGCTTCGTCCTCTCTGAAAAGGACCGGGTGCTGCTCGATGGTTGCATCCCAGGGCTGCCGTCCTCCGTCGTCCCCCCGCCGCTCGTCGATGACTCCACTCCGCTCTTCGATGTCGGCTCCCGCCCCCCGGTTGTCGGCTTCGTCGCCGCACTGCGTCGCCACGAGAACCGTGACACCGCGCTGCGGCTCGCCACGCACATCTGGCCCCTCGTCCGTGCGGCTCGACCGGATGCGCGGCTCCGCATCATCGGGGGAGGTCTCGAAGAGGGGCCCCGTGCCCAGCTCAGCGGGCTCCCCGGAGTCGAACTCACCGGATTCGTCGACGATCTCGACGAGGCGTACTCCGGACTCCGCGCCACCGTCTCGCCTATCGACCGCGGCGCCGGGGTCAAGTTCAAGGTGGTCGAGTCCATCGTGCGCGGCATCCCGACGCTCACCACCACCGTGGGAGCCGAGGGCATCGACACGGACCTGTTCGACCTGGTCTCCGATGATGATCACGAGTTGGCCCAGGGAGCCCTCGACGTGCTGTCCGACCACGATGCAGCGGTTCGGGCCCACACGGCGGCTCTGCGCGCTCGCGCGACCTACGGGGTGGACAGGTTCGTCCGGGAGTATCTCTCGGGCGTCGAGGACGCGATCACGTGCCGCCGATCGAGAGTCTGACAGGCGTCAGACGTCGAGCTCAAGCCGCCCCAGCTCCACGAGGCGTGCGAACTCCGGGTTCTGCCGGTGCAGCTCGGTCATGGTGCCCTGGCCGGCGAGCCGGCCTTCTGAGAAGAACAGGATGTCGTCGGCGTTCTTGACGGTCGAGAGACGGTGCGCGATCACGATCACGGTGAGCTCGCCGTGCAGCGCGGCGATGGTCTCGGTGATCTGGTGCTCCGTCTCGTTGTCCAAAGCGCTGGTCGCCTCGTCGAGGATCAGCACACGCGGGCGCGCATACAGTGCGCGTGCGATGCCTATCCGCTGTGCCTGACCGCCGGAGACGCGCACCCCTCCATCACCCACCCACTGACCGAGCCCTTCGGGCAGGTCCGCGACGAAGTCTTCGAGCCGAGCTCGGCGCACGACATCGGCGAGGTGCTCTTCGTCCACCTCGTCGCGCAGGGCACCGAAGGTGATGAGGTCCCGGAGCGGCGCGTCCCAGAGGTACACCTGCTGGGAGACGACGGCCACTTCGGACATCCAGCGTCGTGGCTGCTGGGAGAGGTCCATGTCGCCGACCGTGATGGAGCCCGCGGTGGGTCGGAGAAGCCCGGCCAGGAGGTCTGCGAAGGTCGTCTTCCCCGCCCCGGAGGGCCCTACGAGGGCGACGGTCGTCCCGCGATCGATCCGGACGTCCACATCGGAGAGGACATCGCGGCTGCCTGTGGCGTAGCGGAAACCAAGATCTCGGACCTCGATGGGTTCTTCAGGCACCGGATCGTCCTGCGCACTGGTCGGGGCGATCTCCACCCGACCGACCTCGTCCTCCAGACTCCGGATCTCGTCCGCTGCGAAAGTAAGGTTCGGCATTGCCGCGCGGAGGTTGTTGACGGTCGCGACGACGCGGTTCAAGGCTGGGACGATGCGCACCGCACCGGCCGCGAAGACCGCGAGCAGGCCGAAGGCGGTCGCCTCGTCGTAGAGCCAGAAGAGGAGCAGTGCGATCAGGAGAATCCCGATGATCATCGCGATCTCGAGGAGGTACTTCGGAGCCTCTCCCAGGATCCCCTGCCTCTGCGCCGTCCTCGCGTACTGGCTGCGATTGATGCGATATCGCTCGACGAAGAGGGACTCCCTACGGAAGAGCCTCGTCTCCCGGAATCCCTCGATCGCCGGGTTGAGATGGGACCACGCATCCTGCTCGAGCATCAAGCCCCTGAGCCCGAACTTGTAGGCGAAGGGCTTGAACACCCGAGCAACCAGCAATGCTGTCCCACCGAAGACGAGGATCGCCAGCACCGAGGCGAGCGGAGCCATGAGCACGAGGGCGAGGAAGATCGCGACGATCGCAAGCGCGTCCGTGAGGACGAGGATCGCCCCCAGGAGGACCCCGTTGAACGCCTGCGGAATGGCTCCGGTGATGACCTGCAGGATCTTGGAGCGGGATCGGCGACGGAACTCCTGGAAGTCCGAGCGCAGATATCGCTCCAGCATGGCCGCCTGCGCCGCGGCCTGTGCCCGGTTGACGACCCCCAGGCTCCACCACCGGATACCGATCACGCCGAGATTCTTCGTGACGAAGACAAGGCCGACGACGAGCGTCACGGCGAGGAGGAGCGTCTGGCGGTCGCGTGTGCCCACGAGCGGCACGACGAAGCGCTCCACCACGCTAGGAACGGACTCCGGCGACATGAGCATCTGGGTGAGCGGCAGCATGAGCGCCACCGCGACGAGGTCGAGCAGCGCCGAGATGATCGAGGTGAGCAGCAGGCCGATCAGACTTCCCCGCATGCTCCAAGGCACGATCGCGATGACGGCGCGCAACCGAGCGGCCACGGCGCGGATGCCCCCTCGTTCCGTGGTCTGCATTTCCACCTTCTCCCATACGTCAGAAACGCCGAGCGGCACGTCGGGCCGTGTGTTCCTCGTGCCATATCCTACGGTCAGAACGGAGTTGACCCTGTCCGTGTCCCCCGAACCCGTGGAGCGGCCTGTCGTGCAGCGTCATTTCACCCACCCGGTGCTCCGGGCCGGAGCACTAAGTTGAGCACCCGAGCCGATCACGTCATCGTCACGAGCCCCTGGGACCCCACATCGCCCCGCTCGTGGTCCGGCGTAGTGCTGCCTATGATGGAGGCGCTGCGCGACGAGTTCGAGCGGGTGGATTTCGTGCCGACCGGAACGGAGACTGCTCTCGTCGACCGAGTCCTCGCTCGCCTCTACGGCCTCCGCGATCGCACACATCTTCCCGCGTGGTCTCCGTCATCCGCGCGGCGTCGGAGCCGCCCGCTCGCACGCGCTCTCCGGACCCTCCCGGAGAGCGCGCCGATCATCGGGATCGCCGCGACACCCGAGCTCCTCGAGGTGCCGAGCTCACGCCGGATCGTGCAGGTCACGGACTCTTCCTTCGCGGCGCTGGCGAATACCTATCCGGACCTCGCCCGGGTGCCGGCCCTTGTGCGCAGAAGAGCCCTGCGCATCGAACACGAGGTCGCCGAGCGCACCGAGGCATTCGTGGTCGCTTCCGCCTGGAGCCGTGAGCGACTGATCGATGACCTCGGGGTTCGCCCCTCGCTCGTGCGAGTCGCCCATCTTGGTCCCGGGGTGAAACCGCGTCCCGGAGAAGTCCGTCGCCCGAAGCATCCGGATGCTCCGTTGCGGCTGCTCTTCGTCGCCAGCGATTGGGGACGAAAGGGAGGAGACCTCGCCGTCTCCGCGGTGGACGAGCTGCGCCGGCGCGGCCACGACGTGCTGCTCACCGTGGTCGGGGACGCGGTCCCGTCTCTCCCGGAGCACGTGGTGCGGGCTGGCCGGCTCGACCGTGAGCAGATGAGCAGCGCGTACCTGACGCACGACGTCCTCCTGGAGCCGTCGAGGGCAAGTGCGGGTGGGGTGGTCGTGACCGATGCGCTGCACCACGGACTCCCCGTCCTCGCAACCGCGACGGGTGGGCTGACCGACCTCGTGGTCGACGGCAGGTCGGGCTGGCTCATCGCCGACGATGGGACGCCGGAGCCGTTCATCAGCGCTGTCGAAGAGCGGGTCCTCATTGAGGATCTCGAGTCTTTCTCCGACGATGCCGCCCGGTGGGCCGCGGACAACGCGGAGTGGAGCGGCTGGGCTCGATCCGTCCGTGCGGCGATCGAGGGTATTGATGAATCTCGCGACAAAGGGGAGATGCCGCAGTGAGAATGATGGATGGTCTCCGACAGGCCAAGCATCAGGCGTTTCTGGTCTCGAAGAAGCTGCGTCGCACGGGAGCCGCGGCCGCGTTGCGAGATGCCGACCGCCGCGGTGCTCGGCGCGAGGAGAAGCATCCGTTCACCTATACCGAGGGAATGTTCCCCCACACCTTCCTGTGCCGACCTGATCCCGAGGGCGTCCAGCAGGAGGAGGTGCCTGCTGTGCTCTGGGTGATCTGGCTCGGCGGCCCCCCGCCGCCTCGACGCGCTCGCTCGCTCCAAGCCCTACGGGAGCAGGCAGGCGTCGATGTTCGTGTCGTCGCCGGGCCCGAGGATGTCCTGGTGGAGGGCCAGCCCTTCCATGCCGCATATGGCGACCTGCATGTAGTTCACCGAAGCGACTACCTCCGCGCCTACGCGCTGCACCACCACGGCGGCGCCTATCTCGACGTGAAGCCGCAGACCGCACCAGTGCGCGAGCTCATCGACACCATGAACGACGATCCTGATGCATGGGTGATGGGTTACCGCGAGGTCACCTCCGCATACGTCCCGGACTTGCCGCATTCGCTCGGAGCACACCTCCGTGCGCACTATCGCGCCGTCCTCGGGACCTCAGCCTTTATCTGCCGGCCCCGGTCGCAGTTCACCACGGAGTGGATGAGGGAGCTCCATGCTCGACTCGACTTCCTGCAGGAGCCCCTCCGAGAAGCGGATGCCTCAGGTTGCGACCCGTATGGCGCCCCAGCAGGCTACCCGATTCGCTGGACGGAGATCCTGGGAGACATCACGCAGCCCCTCTCTCTCAAGCACCAGTCCCATCTCCGGTTCTCCGACCGGCTCCGCCCCCAGCTCGAGGACTATCGATGAGCACGGTTCTCTTCACCGTCGTGATCCCTGCCTACAACGCCGCCGACACGATCGGACGGCAGCTCGACGCCTTGATCCACCAGGAGGACGCTCCACCGTTCGAAGTGGTCGTCGCGGATAATCGGTCCACCGACGGCACGGCCGAAGCTGCGAGGCGCTTCTCGGACAGGCTGGACATCCGCGTCGTCCCGGCGTTCGAGCGGCAGGGCGTGAACTGCGCACGCAACGCCGGGATCAGAGCGGCTCGTGGAGAGGTCGTGGTCCTGCTCGACGCAGACGACAGCGCCAGGCCCGGAGTGCTCGCAGCATTCTCAGACGCCTTCACGAAGGAGCCGGCACTCGGCATCGCGGGCGGCATCCTCAGCACACGCGACCCGTCGACCTACGAGATGGAGCGTCCGCAGCGGTATCTCCCCTATCTCCCCGGGGGCATCATGGCGATCCGTCGCGAAGTGATCGACGCGATCGGTGGGTTCGACGAATCCTTCGTGGGCGGTCATGATGAAGTGGATTTCTGCTGGAGAGCACAGCATGCCGGTTTCACGATCTCACTTGCACGGGGGGCGCTCTTGGACCGTACGGACCGCCCGACGCCTCGCAGCGCCTTCCGTCAGTTCCGTCGCTACGGCGTGACGTACATCCAACTGTGGATGAAGCACCGCGATCGCGGAATTCCCGGGAGCACAGTGCGGGGAGAGCTGCAGATGCTCCGCAAGACACTCCGTCGCGTCCCCGACCTCCGGAGCCATGACCTGCCACGCCGTCTCGATGCCGCGCAGATGATCGGATGGAACGTCGGCCGCTGGCAGGGGGATCTCCGCTATCGAGCGCTGGGTCCTCGATGAGCGTTCGAAGCGCACCGGATGCTGTGATGGATGTGGCGCGGCAGGGGAAGCATGCGGGCTTCGTCGCGTCGAAGCGTAGCCGTGCGTCGATGAAGACGGCCTCGACGCAGCTCTCCTCTGCCCTCTGGCACAACCAGGAGTCGCGGCATCCCTACGTGTATACCGCCGGGATGTACCGGCGGTCGTTCCTCAACTGGGATGCGGCCTCCTCGGAGGGGCAGAGCGAGGTACCCCGACGCATCTTCACCCTGTGGACCGGAGACGGCCCACTGCCTGAGGTGCGCCAGCGTGGCCTCGACGCGCTCCTGGACAGCCAGCACGGAATCGAGATCGTCCTCGTCACCCCGAAGAACGTGCACGAGTAGATTGTGCCGGGACACGACTTGCACCCCGCCTACGAGAACCTTTCGCTAGTGCACCGGTCGGACTACCTCCGCGCGTACCTCCTCCACCATCACGGTGGCGGCTACAGCGACGTCAAGGCACCGACCCGACATTGGGGACCTGCCTTCGACCAACTAGCACAAGACGATCTATGGCTCGTCGGATCCCCCGAGCGCTCCACGCAATGGGTCGCGCAGCTGCCCCGGCAGCTGGGTCGCGATCTGAAGCGCAACTCCCGGACCCTTCCAGGCGGAAGTGCTTTTGTCGCACGAGCCGATTCGACCTTCACACGGGAGTGGATGGCAGAACTGGAGCGTCGACTCGACTACCTCGGGCCGCTTCTCGAGCAGAATCCGGGCGGGGTCCGCAACGAGGTGCTCGAGTATCCGGTGAGCTGGAACGATCTCCTCGCCAAGGTCATCCATCCGCTCGCACTGAAGCACCACGGTCGAGTCGCGGTGAGGGAGGATCTCATTCCGGACATCACGAGCTATCGCTGAACCGAGTTCTCTCCCGAAACCACGGAGTCTCGTCCCCACCTCCTCAACTCATGAGCGAACCGCTCCTCGGAGAATCTCTCGACCCGTTCCTGGATCAGCGTCGGCTCCCAGCCGATACCAGCGAAGTCCTGTACGGCCGCACGGATCTCCGCAGCAGCCGGTGCGTCAAAGAACGTGCCGTTCACGCCCTCCTGCACCGTATCGAGATACCCGCCCGCACGCAGCGCGATGGTCGGGATTCCATGAGCTCCCGCCTCGAGCGGGGTCAGGCCGAAGTCCTCGTGGCTCGCGGCGATGAGAGCCGTGGCGTTGGCATATGCCCATCGCATCTGCGCGTCCGTGAGCCCCTCGACCAGGCGCACGTTCGCGGGGGCCATGTCCAGCAGGCTCTGCTTCTCGAGCCCTCGACCGATCACGAGCAGACGCCGATCCGGCATCCCGGCGAACGCCTCGATCACGGCATCGACGTGCTTGTACGGCTGGAGCCTCGAGACCACGAGGTAATGGCCGCCTTCGGTCCCGTCCCCCCCGGCCCAGCCCGAGAGCCCGCTGATCGGCTCCTGTTCACCTTCGGCGACGGATGGGCTGAAGGGCGGGAACAGTGTGGGGGCGTCGATCCCGTAGACGCGCTGGATCCGCTCACGCACGACGGAGGAGTTCGCGAGATACAGGTTCACCGTCCGTGCGGCGCGCTGATCCCAGCGGGCGAGGAACGGGGTGAGCGCCTTGAGCGCGATCCGCTTCGGGTCCAGTGGTCCTGCCTCGCCGAGATAGTCGTCGGGCAGGTAGAGCCAACGGGCGGGCGAGTGGCAGTACACGATCTTCTTTCCCGTGGTCGGGAAGGCATGCGCCCAGCCTGACGAGGAGGCGATCACGACGTCCGCATCGATCCTCATCCGCGAGGAGGCAGCGGCGAGGAGTGGCAGGGCGATCCGGGGATCCCGCCGGAACGCGCCGATGCGGTTCAGACCGCTGGTGCGGATCCGCATCTCCCTGAACTCCGGGTAGGTCTGCTCCGGCTCGTAGAACAGCGTGTGAATCTCCGCCTCGGGGAACGCCTTGGCGAGGGAGAGTACAACCCGCTCAGCGCCGCCGCGCTGCGTGAGGTAGTCGTGAGCGATCGCGATCCGTGGACTCATCGGTTCCTTCCATCATCTTCGCTGGACCGAGCCGCCCCTGCGAGGTCGGCTCCCTCGACGGCGAGTGCGACGAGCTTTCGACCCACGGGAGTCGGCACAAGGGGGAGTATGCGGTCGACCCACCGTGCTCCTCGATCCACCGCTCGGCTGGAACGCAGGGACGATGCGGTCAGACGAACCGCAGCTCCCCAGAGGCCCTTTCCGGCCGCTGGCGCCCCGATCGGAGCCTCCGGGTGCAGCTTTCGGAAAGTCGCGCGTGCCACTCCTGCTTCGAATGCTTTGACCGATCGGGCACGGGTTGTGCGGGCCGACCCGTGGTGATCAGCCGTCGCGGCCTCCACCACCTTGATCGGAAGGCCCGCAGCGTGGAGCCGGTAGCCGTAGTCGACGTCCTCCCAGCCGTAACCCTTGTACCTGTCGTCGTAGGTCCCGATCGACTCCCAGGTCTCACGGGTGATCGAGCAGCTCGCGGCCCAGAGTCGCCACCCGTCGGCGGGCGATCGGCTGAGCACATGGGCGAATGATCGCTTCGCTGCGTCCTCGCCGTAGGCGCGGGCGTACGCGCTGGGGGCGTGGACGTCCCGGGTCGGCCCGACGACGCCCACCGCTCCTCCGGAGGTGTGCGCCTCGACGTGAGCAGCGACGTATCCGGACGGAACCACAAGGTCGTCGTCGCAGCGGATCAGCACGCCGCCGCGGGCCGCCTCGAATCCCGCGTTCAGCGCAGCGACTCGCCCGCGGTTCTCCGGGAAGATGATGCTCCGCAGTGCGAACCGGGACTCGGCCTCGAGGAGCGCGACGGACCCGTCGTCGACACCGTCGACGACGACGATGACCTCGAAGGGCGGCGTGCCGTCGTTCTGTGCGGCCAGGCTATCGAGGAGTTGCGGAAGTCGACCCACTCCCCGGTACGACGGCACGATGATCGATGCCACGGGGTCATACGTCACTTCTGCCTCCTGCTCTCCTGGTGCCTGCAGCCTGTCCGAGGTCGAGCAGGAGCTCTGCCACGCGCCCTGCCCCGGCGGCCGGAGAGAAGCGCTCTTCCCACCGGCGACGGGCATCGCGCTGGGCTCCTTCATCGTCGAGTTCACCGATCATCGACAGAATCATCTCCGCCAATGCCCCGTCGTCGCCACGAGGCACGACCCATGGATGGCTCGGGCCGGCGATCTCAGGCAGCGCCCCCGCATCAGAGATCACGAACGGCACACCACGAGCCATCGCCTCAGCGACCACGAGCCCGAAGGACTCTTCCACGAGGGAGGGGAACACGGCGAGATCGATCTGGTCGAAGAACTCTTCACGATCCACCCAGCCGAGGCGGTCCACCGATCCGGTGAGCGGCTCGAGCGCTGCGGCGATCTCCCTGTCATCGTCGGAGCCTCCGAAACGGTTCTCCCCGGCGATGATGAGACGCACCTCGCGATCGGACTGAGCTATGACCTCCTGTAAAGCACGTGCGAGCACATGCACGCCTTTGTCCGTGGTGAGGCGTCCGAGGAAGCCCACACGCAGCAGGCCTGTCGTTCGCACGTTCCTGTCCCGGAAGCCGATGTCTTCGGTCCAGTTCTCGAGGACCGTAGCCCCTGGGATCCGTGAGGACATGAAGTGGGAAGGGACGAGCAGTCGCCTCGCACCGAGCCGACCGATACGTGCTGCCGCCGCATTGAGCCCGGTGGGCAGCAGATGGAGATGTGCGAGGCGTGGTCCCATCGCGGTCGTGGCGAGCGTGGGCACGAGGCCGTTGCACCACAACGGCACGGACAGGTTGCGCAGCCGCCAGGCGGCGATTTCGCGCATGTAACTTGCACGGGTGGACGCGTCCAGGGGTGTCACGTCGAACCCGCGTTCCCGCGCTGTGCTCAGGAGTCCGTCCGGCGAGGTCGGCGCCAAGATCCTCACCTCGATCGCCATCTCTCGCAGTGCGGCGGCGATGTTGAGCAACATGACTTCGCCGCCACCCACGTCCCCGTTGTTGGCGGCAATCGCCAGCGAAGAGATTCTCGGGCCCCGCGCTGCAGCGCTCATCGAGGCTCAGGCCGGTCGGCGAGCAGCCGGCGTGGGGGTATTGAGCTCTTTCGGTACACGACGGCACCCGCGACCCTGCCGGCCGCTGCGACCGCCTGTGAGGCCAGCCGGGTATCGATCTGCCGCTGCGTGACCAGCGTCCTCAGGAGACAACCTCCCGCACGCCCCGCATCCCTGACCGTCGAACGCACCGTGTAGTCGTTCGCGTCGTACCGGGGGAAGCGCCGTGCCATGAGCACCCGTCCCTTGCCCAGCTCGAATCTCTTCCGCACCGACGCGCGAGAACCGCTCAGAAAGAAGTGCACTACCGCATCGGGCAGGTAGACGATCTGATGTCCTGCCTCCTGCATACGCCAGGAGAGGTCCACGTCTTCGAATCCATAGCGCGGGAGCGACTCATCGAACCCTCCCACCTCGAGGAAGGTGAGTCGGTCGACGGCGGCGTTCGCGCAGCCGATGTGCGGGAGATAGCTCGTCGCGACGAGGCCGCCGTAGAGGTCACCTCTGCAGGTGCCGTCGGACGCGAATGCGATCAGGCGCCCGCCTGCAATGGTCGTCCCCTGCACGCCGTGTGCGATCGCGGCAACCCAGCCCGGCTGGACCTCGTCGTCAGCATCGCAGTAGGCAAGCACCCGGCCTTCGGCCGCGCGTGCGCCTGCATTCCGTGCCGCGGGGATCCCCGGGGTGTTTGAGGCATCGACGACCCTCATACCGACGGCGGCATGGGGTGAGGAGCGGATCCACTCCTGCACGACGGCGACGGTGCCATCGGTCGAGCCGTTGTCGACCACGATCACCTCGAACGGTGGAGCATCGATCTGCGCATCGAGCGCGGCCAGCTGACGGCCGATACGCCGTTCCTCGTTCAATGCGCAGATCACCACCGACACATCGATCACGATCCACCCCCCTCTCGTACGGTCGACGCCTGCTGGGTCGATGCGTCCAATGGTTCGTCTGCTCGCTTCGCAGACAACAGGAAGAGCGCCGCCCCTACGGCGATTCCCCAGACGTTGGTGTAGAGGACCTCGCCGAGTCGAGTAGCGCAGATCAATACCGCGACCCCCGCTCCCTGTGCAAGGTACTGCCTACTCGGAACCTGCCCCTTGAACGGACGGACCATGATGAGAACCGAGACGGCCACGAGGAAGATCACCCACGGCCAGCCGCCTTCGACCAGGGCACTCCAGTAGGAGTTATGGAAGAACCACGTCCGGTCGTCGAGCACCACGTACGCCTCGCCGAGGCCTTGCCCGAAGAATCCGGTCTCTTCGACCCTCTCTAGTGAGGCGGCGTCGATGCGCTGTCGAAGCAGATCGCTGCCTTCTCGGTCGGAGAACACCCCGATCTGCGAGTAGTCCTCGGCAAGCAGGTTGACGGTGAAGGCGATCACTGCTCCAAGCACCCACTTCCCGACCATAGGAAGGCGGGGGGCGAGGACGATCCACGCCACACCGGCAGAGAAGGCGGCGATCGATGTTCGCGAGCCCGTGAGCCAGGTTGCGGCGAGGCTGAAGGCCACGATGGTGGCGACCGCGCCTCTGCTTCGCACTGCCATGAGCGCGAGAAGGCCGACGACCGCATAGGCGAGACCCGCTGCGTTCTTGTCCCCGATCAGACCTGTGAGATAGCCGCCGTATGTGTCAGGGACAAGTCCTGCATAGAACAGTGGGACGTTGACGACGAGGACGACGAAGCAGCCGAGGAGAGCCGACCGGAGTTCGAGCCTGCCGCTGGCCAGGAACAGCATCATGACCGTCACGGCGCTCATCCTCAGCAGGCGTTCCTGCCACTCAGCTGCGAACGCAGAGGGGTCCGCGAACAGCGAGACCATCCCGACGTAGAACAGGGCGAGCACAAGGGCGGGCACGATCAACTGGAACTTTCCGAAGTCGCGCGTGGGACGCTGAAACCCTCCGTAGGCGCAGATCAGCCCCAGAATCAGATGCCCCACCGGGATCGGACCCAGCATGCTGATGGGTAGGCCACCGCCCGCCATGAGCAGCCCGAACAAGACGAACTCAGGGATCCTGATCGACCCGATGCTGCTTGCTACGTGCCCGGCGCCGTCCTTGACCAGAGTCGAGATGGGGACTACGGAGAAACGAGATTCGCTCATGCCGCCACCTCCCCGTACACGTCCGCGATCGCCGCGGTCATCTCCGCGACGGTGAGCCCGTGCTCCGCAGATACGGGCCGCGCCGCGAGGTCGAGCCCCTGCTCGACGATCCGCGCGGCCACGGACTCCGGCAAGCGCGCCTCGTCTGCCGTGACCAGGCACCGCCCCGGCAGGATCTCTCCGTTCCCGCCCACGTCGGTCGCGACCACGCCGAGGCCGTGGGCCACGGCGTCCAGCAGCGTGTAGGAGAGGTTCTCCCAGGCGGAGAGCTGGACGACCACGTCGTGGGCGCGAAGTGCCTCGTCCGCGTCCACGTGGCCCGGGAAGTCGATCCGGTCCTCGAGGTGGCGGGAATAGGCGAGGGTGCGCAGGGCGCCCTCCTCCGGTCCGCGACCTGCAATGGTGAGTCGGGCCTTCGGGTACTCATCGGCGACGAAGGCGAAGGCCTGCACCAGCTGGTCGATGTTCTTCTCCGGGGCGAGGCGCGCGAGGGACAGCACGCGCAGGCCCGCACGGGGCTGCAGGGCGGGCCGCGGGGCGTCGACGCCGTTGCGGATCACAGTGAGCTTCTGCCCCCTCCCCCACTGCGCCGCGACCTGCGCGGCGGTGGACTCGCTGACCGCGATCACGCGATCGGTGCGCAGCAATCGGGCACGATGCGCGCGCGCCTTGACCCGGGCCTGCAGGTCGCCGGCCTGGTAATAGCCGCGCACCCCGGAGATCCCGTGCTCGGTCGAGATTAGACGGATCCGCTCCCCGCGGCCGGCGCGCAGCCCGGTCACCGCTGCGACCCCGGCGAGGTCCGCGAAGGCGAGATGGGTGTGCAGCAGGTCGGGGCGCAGACGCTGCAGGGTGCGGCGGATGGCGCGCACCGCGGTAGGGGTGCCGTCGGCCGGGGAGACCGGCCCGGTCACCACGGGCACCCCGCGCACTGCCAGTTCCACAGCGAGCGACCCCTCGGGGCACAGCACCACCAGCCGCCACCCGGGAATGCCCTCGGTGGCGGCATCGAGCACGTGCCGGGCCACCCCGGCGAGCTCGGCCACCGGTACCAGCCACAGCGCGGTACGGATCAGAACCACTGCTCGAGCCGATCCAGGGCGGTGAAGAAGCCTTCGCCGTTGTTCACGTGGCCCTGCCAGATCTCGGGGATGAACGGTGCGTCCGGTGCCAGGCGGTCCAGTCGCTCGGCGAGGTCCCGGAAATCCACCTCGCCCGCACCCACCTGCACGCCTTCGCCGTCCACGCCCACGGCGTCGACGATGTGCAGGTGCTCGATGTGCGGGCCCATCAGGTCGATGTACTCGCTGAAGGGGCGCTTGGCGAAGTTCGCGGCGAGCTTGGTGTGGGACACGTCCAGGGTGAGGCGGCGCCCGTAGGTCTCGCAGAACCAGGCGGTGTCCTCCGGGTCCATGAACAGGTTGTGGAACTGCTGGCCGCCCATCAGCCACGGGAACGGCGGGAGGGTCTGGGCGGTGAGCCGCACACCGGCCTCGTCCACCTGCTCCAGGGCCTTCTGCACCCGCTCGTACATGGGCCGGCGCTCCTCGGGGCGCACGTGCCGGTCCGGCAGGAAGCCGCCCATGGTGACCACCACGATCGGGTCCTGCTCGCAGGTGTAGTGCTCGCGCAGCTGCCGGGTGATGTCCACGACGTTCTGCACCTCGCGGATGGACCGCTCCCAGATCGCGTCGTCGGGGCTGGCCAGGTCGATCAGGAAGTCCCCGGCGTACAGGTCAGGAGCATGGGTGGTGAAGAACTGCGGCAGGCGCTCACCCTTGTCGAAGAACGAGTGCGGGTCCAGCTCCACGTCCTTGTACGAGAAGTGGTACTCCAGGAAGTCCGGGTCCGACACCTCCAGCAGCGGGCGCACGTCGTGGTACCGCACCGGCAGGCCCCAGGGGCGACGGAACGTGTAGTCGTGGTGCGTCTGTGCCTCACCGGCCAGGTCGCCGGGGTAGAAGAAGTCACCGGCGGCCACGGCGCGGTGCAGCACCCGGCCCACCAGGTCGTCCAGGCGGTTGGGCTGCAGGCCACGGCCGGGGCTCTTGACCTCCACGTCCTCGGCGCGCACGGTGTCCCCGGGCAGCAGGTCCTTCGCCGCTATCAGGGACTTCGCGAGGTTCACCCGGTTCATCAGCTCGCCGGTGGAGACCTCGCGGGGCCGGTCGCTGCCCAGCGCCTCCTCCACCTCACGGATCTCCCGCACCATCTGCGCGAGCTCCCCGGGCAGCAGGGACACCTTGTGGTCGTTGCCCTCCAGGGACTTGTCCACCGTCACGTGCTTCTCGATCACATGGGCGCCGCGGGCAGCGGCGGCCACGGCCACATGCCAGCCGCGCTCGTGGCCGCTGTACCCCACGGGTGATTCGCCGATGCGGGCCAGGCGGTCCATGTACCGCAGGTTCACGTCCTTGTAGGGAGCGGGATAGGTGGACTGGCACTGCAACAGCACGTACGGGGTGCCGTGCGAGCGGATCACCTGGACCGCACCCCGGATCTCCTGTTCGGTGCTCATGCCGGTGGAGACGATCATCGGGTCGCCGAAGGCCGCCACGTGGTGCAGCAGTTCATCGTTGGTGAGATCGGCGGAGGCGATCTTGTACCCGGGCACGCCGTACTCGTGCAGCACGTCCGCGCTCGAGAGATCCCAGGGTGTGCAGATGGCGTCCAGGCCACGCTCGGCGCAGTAGTCCAGCGCGCGCAGCATGTCGTCCGCACTCAAGGAGAACTTGGCCAGCAGGTTCATCGTGTACTGCGGGCCCAAATCCTCCCCGGCGCTCTCGCTGGAGCCGGAGCGGTACAGGGAGGCCATGTCGCGCAGCTGGAACTTCACGCAGTCCACACCCGCGTCCACGCAGTTGTCCACCAGGTCCTTCGCGAGCTGCAGGTCGCCCTGATGGTTGTTGCCGATCTCGCCGATGATGTACGAGGGCTGGCCCTCACCGATCTGCCGGTCCCCGATGCGCACCGTGGCCATACCGGGGGTCGCGATCGCGACCAGTCGGCCACGCTCGTCCAGCACCGGGATGCGGTCCACACCCGGACGGATCAGGGTGCTCACCTCCGACAGCGGAGTGCCCTCGGAGACCGAGAGGAAGGAGCGGTTGGCGATCGAGCCGGCAGCACGGGTCATGTCCGGTGCGGTCTCGGAGATCAGCCAGCGGCGCACGTCCCCGTCGGACAACGACCCGGTGACCGTGCCGTGCTCGTCCACCAGGAAGACGATGCGGGACTGGTTGGCGCTGATCTTCTGCAGCGCGGCCAGGATCGAGTCCTGATCGGAGGCGACGAAGCCTGCGGGGTGACGGTCAAGGATCATGCGGTGGTGCTCCATCCGGTGCGTGCGAGCATGCGCTCGGCTGCCGCGACGTCCGCCTCGGTGTCGATGTCGACCCCTTCGAGCTCGTCGAGCACGAACAGGGAGATGCGGCCGCCAATACGGTTTCGGGTCTCGCGGTACACGTGCGGGGCCGTGACGTACAGGCTCCCGTTCTCGAAGTAGTGGTGCTGGCCGGCGGTGAGGTCCTGCCGGCGTGGGCGCGCCGTCCAGTCGTAGTCAGCCCGGGGCTGCTCACCGTCTGCTTCCGGCAGGTGCCAGAAGAACGGGGACTGGGGCAGCACACCGATCAGGGAATCGCAGCCGCTGTCACGGAACTGCGCCACGGCACGGTCCAGGGTGCCGGGCAGCCGCACGGGCGAGGTGGCCTGCAGCAGCATCACGGCCTCCAGGTCGATCCCCTGCGCTTCGGCGACGTCCATGGCGTGCAGCAGCACCGGCTCGGTAGCGGTGGTGTCCTGTGCCAGTTCAACGGGTCGCTCGATCACGCGGGCGCCGTGTTCACGGGCCACGCGGGCGATCTTCTCGTCCTCGGTGGAGACCGCGACGATCAGGTCCGACTCCTCGGTGGTGGCCAGGGCCTGGGCGATCGTCCAGGCAATCAGTGGCTTGCCACCCACGGGCAACAGGTTCTTGCGGGGGATCCCCTTGGAACCGCCGCGCGCCGGGATCACGCACAGCACACTCACTCAGCACCTCCGGGTCCGGCCGACGGGACAGGGCCGGCCGACGGGCCCGGCTCCTCACCCGGGAGTGGATCGACCAGACCCGCGATAGCGACGGCCGGCTCCCCGGTGCCGATGGGCAGGGCCGGGGTGGGGTCTCCGCCGTAGGGCTTCATGCCGTAGCGCTCCCAGAACTCGTGCACCCAGCGTGGGGCGCGCGGCGCGTAGGCCCAGGCTGGCCCGCCGCGGGCTGCGGCCTCGAGGATGCCGGTGGAGAACACCGCGACTACCGGCTCCGCCACCTGCCGCAGCGGCACATCGGTGGGAGCGAACTCGATGCCTCGCCTCTGCCACACCTGATGCTGCAGGCGCGAGAGCACGTCCGTCTCGGAGGGGTGGGGACGGTACATCGCATCGTGCTGGAGGCAGAACTTCTGTGCTGCCCCGCCGGTCACCCAGCGCGGCAGCTCTGCACCGTGCAGCTGGCCCAGGAACACGGGAGTGGCGTCGGCCGGGACCGCGGTGGTCTCGTGCCCGGCTCGCCACAGCAGCTGGGAGCCCACCACGGTGGTCTGCACGTCGTCGCGCCCAGACCTCCAGAAGTCGGCGTCGGCCTGGGTCCAGGCCAGCAGGTGCGCGTTCTCCGGTAGCGGCGGGGCGTACGGGGTGAGCGCGCCGTGCTGGACCACGTAGTGCGGCACGCCGAGCTTCTGGGCAATACCGTCGGCCAGGGCGCCGGCGCGCAGGTGCGCACCCAGGCTCATCACGGCGTACGGGTCCACGGAGGTGAGCACGGCGCCCACATCGGCGGGGAGATCACGCCGGGACCAGTCCTCCGCACCGGGCAGTTCCACCTCCACACCCTTGGGGGCCAGCCCCGCCACGTCACCGCGGGTATAGGGGATCACGTCGGCCACGGAGGCGATCGAGGTGGGGGACGCGGAGTCCAGGGCGATCAGCAGGGGCTTGGTGCGGCCGTCCTCCACCAGCAGGTCCCCGTCGGCCGAGACCCGGCGGTACAGGGTGACGCGGGGGATCTCCGGCTCGGCGCCGCGCAGACTGTCCACCGCGCCGGCCACGCGGTGCTTGGCTCGGCGCATGCGCTGACGGGATGCCTGCCAGGCCGCCCAGTCCTCCATCGATCGTGGGTACTTCAGCGCCATAGTGCGTCCACCTCCGTGATCCGATGGTCGAACGTGTGCTCCGCCAAACTGCGGGCCCTGCCCTTCTCCCGCAGCCCTTCGGACCACACGCGGTCCTTCCGGGAACGTTCACACAGCTCAGCGAGGTGATCGACGTCGGTCCACACCTCCACCTCGGTCCCCACATCGTAGAACCGGGCCACCGACGCGCGGTCCTCGAGGGACACCCCGGCCATGCCAGGCACCTCGAACGTGCGCATCGGGTGGTCAGTCTGCGGGCCGTGGATGTTCACCGAGGCCGACGACTCCCCCACCACCAGGTATGCCTCGGTGAGCGGGATGTCGCGAGAAGCGGGGATCAAGGGGCGCTTCCAGCCCCAGGTGCGCAGCCGGTCCACGGGGTGGTGCGAGAAGTCCCGGCCCCAGGCATGCACCGGCAGGCCGCGATCGGTGAGATCCTGCAGGATCCGCACCCTGTCGGCGTGGGCAGCGCCCACGAAAGCGATCCGGTCGACTCGGCGACCGGTGGGCTGTGCACGGTGCGGGTCGAAGGCATCCGGCACCCAGGTGGCATCGACCCCGTGCTGCTCCCGCAGCATCGCAGCCTCGGACTCGGAGTAGGAGACCACCGGCCCGAGCTGTGCCAGGAACTCAGGGCTGTACGGGTGGCGGTGCAGGTCGTCGTACAGCCACAGGATCCGCGGGACGCGGTGGGCATCAAGGTGGGACCAGAAGCGGTCATCCAGCATGTCCCCCTTGATCACCACCACACCGTCCGGGCGGGCGGCGGTGAGGTCGCTCAGCACAGAGTCCGTGACCCGGCGGCGTTCGCGGCCGGCATGGTCACCGGGCAGGCGCAGCTTGCTGGGCAACTCCACGGTGGCCTTCAGGCGCGCCTTGTCCTTCACGGTCACATAATCGTCATAGCGCACGGTCACCACCTCATGCCCCGCCCGCTCGAAGGCCTGCGCGATGCTGGTGGCGTAGTCGTGGAAGGTAGGAGTGACCAGCACAATCTTCCGGGGAACGGTGGCGCTGGTCCTACCGGTGGCGTTCATCGTCGGTTCCTCTCGGCGACGGTTCCTCGAGCCGCATCGGAGATGACGCCCCACTGCTCGCGGAACGCAGCCAAGGGAGCGACGTCCCGCCCAGCCACTCTGCGCCCGGTGTTCCAGGCGAGATTGGCGAGGGGGGCGGCACGCAGACCCGTACGAAGGGTGCGGGGGCGCCCGTGCAACCGCGCGTAGCGATCGCGGCCAGCCACGAGCCACTGCCGTCGGCGGGCCTCACCGCCGGAGGATCCGCCGCCCACGTGGGTGACGGTGAGGTCGGCGTCGTAGAGCGAAGGCACCCCGACCGCGCGAAGGCGGCGCTGGAGGTCGACCTCCTCGGCATACATGAAGTACAGCTCGTCCAGGCCCCCCACCTCACGCACCTGGGTCAGTGGCAGCAGCATCACGGCTCCGCTCACCCAGTCCACAGGTATCATGCCCGTGCCGCGCTCCGCTGCCATGTCGTGACCCACCGCACGGTGCAGCACGTCGCGGTGACGCTGGGAGGCCAGCGGTACCAGCCACTCGATGATCTGGTGGGAGGCGGTAGGGAAATACCGTGCGGAGTGACCGGAGATCCCGTCGGGCCCCTCGGCACGGCAGCCAACGACGGCCGGCTGCCACGGCTGGGCATGGGCAACCAGGTCACGAACGAAGCCGTCGGGGACCCGCAGATCGGAGTTCAACACCAGGGCCAGGTCCAGGCCCTCCCGGGCGAGCCGGTCAAGACCGGTGTTGACAGCGGCCCCGAAGCCCCCGTTGGTGGCGCGGCGCACCAGCTCCACGCCCGGGGGAAGGGCATTGGGGTCCACCGGCTCGGCGGTGGCATCATCCACGACCACCACCAGGGCGGGCCTTCCATCTGACGGCGTGCTCCCGCCTACCAGCGAGTTAAGTAGAGGCAGGACAGGCTCGATCGGCCCGTGCACGGGGATCACCGCACCGAGCCGGGAGGTCACTTCCGGCCGTCCTGCCCGGTGCTGCCGTCACCGGCTGCAGGCCAGCGGCGCGCGGTGCTGGCCCCGTGGCCGGGCAGCTGGGTGGTCTCCTCCGGGGGGACGGAGCGCCGGCCCCCGCGATGGCGCGACCTGGCCGGGGCGGCCGGGGTCTCCCCCGCCTCGACGACGAGGGCCTCGGGAACCGGCGCAGTCACTACATCATCGGGGACCTCCAGCTCGGCCTGCGGCCCGGTCTCCCATCCGTTGGCGGAGCCGTAGGCGTACCGCTTGGAGCCGTCGCCGTAAGGGGAGTAGCCGTACTCGGCGTCTCCGTAGGCGATGCGCTTCAGGCGGCTGGTGGAGGCACGGTTCAGCACCACACCGAAGACGGTGCCGGCGACCTTCTCGATCGCCTCGACGGCCCGGCTCAGGCCTTCGACGCGGGTGCGGCCGGCGACGGCCACCAGCACCGCACCGTCGGCGTGGCGGGTGAGCAGCTGGGCGTCCGTCACCGCGAGCACCGGCGGGGCGTCGATCACCACGAAGTAGTGGCGGCCGAGCTCGCGGATCATGTCCTGCATGCGTCGCGATCCCAACAGCTCCGAGGGGTTCGGCGGGATCTGCCCGGCCGGCAGCACCGACAGCAGGCTCCCGGGCACCTCATGGATCACGTCATCGAGGGAGACGGCCCCCGCCAGCAGCTGGGACAGGCCCACGCCGCCGTCGATCCCGAACTCCTTGGCCACCTGGGGGCGGCGCAGGTCTGCGTCGATCAGCAGGGTGGGCTGGCCGGTCCCGGCGATCACCCGGGCGAGGTTCGCCGAGACCACCGACTTGCCCTCGGCGGGCGCGCTGGAGGTGATGACGATGGAGCGGGGGGGGTTGTCGACGTCCACGAACCGCAGGTTGGTGCGCAGCTTTCGCAGTGCCTCACGGGACTGGAAGGTCTTGGGTTCCGGCAGCGTGCCGGACTTGGACCGGGTGAAGTCCTTCATGTCGGGCAGGACACCGAGGACGGGAACGTGCAACTGATCGGTGAGCTGGTCCACCGTGCGCAGGCGCGAGTCGTTGCGGCTGCGCAGCACTGCCAGTGCCATCGCGGCGAGCAGGCCGGCTGCGGCCCCCACCATCAGGTACTTCTCACGGTCGGGGGACGACGGGGCACCGGGGGTGATGGCCGATTGGTACGGCACCAGCCGGTCACCGTTGCCGGGCTCGAGCATCTCGGCTTCCGCGGCCACCGCCTCGATGGACGCGTTGGCAATGGCGCTGGCGTCCTCCGGACTGCCGGCCGAGGCGGTCACAGTGATGATCGGCGCGTTCGGGTCCAGCGAGGTGGCCAGAGACCCAGCCACCGCATCGGGGCTCGCGTCCATGCCGAGTTCATCGACAATGGTCTGACCCACCGCGCGGGTCTGGAACAGCGGCAGGTAGAACTGGGCCTTGGAGTACTGCCCCTGAGTGGAGTTCATCGGATCGTTGCCAGCGCCGGAGGCACCCCGAACGAAGCCGAGTGCGCTGGCCTGGTAGACCGGCGCCTTCGTGTAGGAGAAGCCGTAACCGGCCGCCGCACCCAGCACAGTCAGCAGGATCAGCCACACCGCATTGCGCAGCAGTAGACGCAGGAAGTCCTCGATCGTCACGCCATGGCCCTTTCCTCGCATCTCTGACGTACCTTCGCACCGTCTGCATGGCGGGGCGCGCAACGGCCCGCCATCATTGAACAAGCAGACGGTTCGCCCTCTTTATCCTAGGGCGTGCAGGTGCGCCGGAGTGCAAGGTCCACCACAGAGGGCGCTTACTCACCCCCGCCGGCTGTGCTGATCAGCGCGGGATGTTGCGGATATTGCTGGCTGCCATGTCCACCATCCTGCCCACGCCACCGCCGAGGACGACCTTGGTGGAGGCGGTGGCGAAGCCGCGGATCTGCTGCGCGGTGATCTTCGGCGGCATCGAGAGGGCGTCGGGATCGGTGACCACGTCGATCAGCATCGGCCCGGGGGTGGCCAGCGCCGCCGCGAGCTCCTTCTTCAGCTTCTTCGGGTCGGTGATCCGCACCGAGGGGATCCCTGCGCCCTGGGCGATGGCGGCGAAGTCGACGTGCTCGTGGTCGGTCTCGAAGTCGGGGATGCCCCCCACCAGCATCTCCAGCTTCACCATGCCCAGACTGGAGTTGTTGAACACCAGGATCTTGGTGTTCAGCTGGTGCAGCTTCACGGTGAGCAGCTCACCCATCAGCATGCTCAGGCCGCCGTCGCCGCTCATGGAGATCACCTGGCGGTCCGGGAACGCGGCGGAGGCGCCGATGGCCTGCGGCAGGGCGTTGGCCATGGTGCCGTGGTGCCAGGAGCCGAACAGCCGGCGCTTGCCGTTGGGAGTGATGTAGCGGGCGCCCCATACGTTGCACATCCCGGTGTCCACGGTGAAGATCGCATCGTCATCGGCGACCTCGTCCAGCACGGAGGCCACGTACTCGGGGTGGATCGGGGTCAGCTTCTCGACGTTCCTGGTGTACGCCGCGACCGCCCCGGTGAGGGCCTTGTGGTGCTGCTTGAGCATCTTGGAGAGGAACCGCTTGCTCTTCTTCACCTTGATCAGCGGCATCAGGGCCTGAATGGTGAGGGCCACGTCGCCGTGCAGGGCGAGGTCCAGGGGCGCGCGGCGGCCCAGGCGGGAGGCGTCGGCGTCGATCTGGACCAGCTTGGCGCCGTCGGGCTCGGGCAGGAACTCGCTGTAGGGGAAGTCGGTGCCCATCAGGATCACCAGATCGGCCTCGTGCATTGCCTCGTAGCAGGCGCCGTAGCCCAGCAGGCCGCTCATCCCCACGTCGTAGGGGTTGTCGTACTGGATGATCTCCTTGCCGCCGAAGGCGTGACCGATCGGCGCCTTCAGCGCCCCGGCCAGCGCGAGCACCTCCTCGCGGGCGTCCTTCACCCCGGCGCCGACGAACAGGGTGACCTTGTCGGCCTGGTCGATCAGCTCGGCCAGACGGCCGACCGGCCCGGGTGCGGGCTGCACGGCGCCGAACTCGGTGGCCAGGTCGCGGGTGAGGGGGCCGGAGACCTCCTCGTCGGCGACGTCGCCGGGCAGCACCAGCACCGAAACCCCCTGCTTGGCGAGGGCGGTCTGGGCGGCGATGTGCAGCAGGGTGGCGCCGTGCTCGCCGGAGTTGATCATCTCGCAGTAGTGGGAGCACTCGCGGAACAGGGTCTCCGGATGGGTCTCCTGGAAGAAGCCGGTGCCGATCTTGGCGCTGGGGATGTGGGAAGCGATCGCGAGGACGGGAGCGTTGTCGCGGTGGGCGTCGAACAGACCCTGGACCAGGTGGGTGTTGCCCGGCCCACAGGAGCCGGCGCACACGGCGAGCTTCCCGGTCACGCGGGCCTCGGCGCCGGCGGCGAAGGCTCCGGCCTCCTCGTTGCGCACGTGCACCCAGTCGATGCCCTTGGTCTTGCGCACCGCGTCCACCACAGGGTTCAGCGAGTCGCCCACCACTCCGTAGATGCGCTCCACCCCCATGTCCCTCAGCTGGGTGACGAGAAGTTCGGCGAAGGTGGTGGTGCGTGCCATGGAGAGCCTCCTGGAAGTCGACGGGGGATGCATCGAGCATAACGCCGTGGCCTGGTCACGCCCCGACCGGGTGGTCCCCGAGGGGGAAACGGGCTGCACCGGGCTGGAGCGCCCCGCCGACGGCAAGTCAATAGCAATTGCTATACTTCGTTCATGTCGTCCTTGGCTGAGATCGCCCGTGAGAGTGACGAGGCGGTGCGCGCCGCACGCCAGCGTCTGGTCGCAGCCGTCCGCGAGGCATCGCGCAACGGCATGACCCAGTCGCAGATCTCGAAAGAGACCGGCCGGAGCCAACCGGAGATCTCACGACTTCTGCGATTCCATGGAACGAGCCCTCTCGCGCGCCGGCTTCGCAACTCCCGCCCTGAGATCCAGAGGATCCTTTCAGAGGTCGGTGGCACCGACATCCGCGTGTTCGGCTCGGTGGCCACCGGGAGGGAGGACCAGGATTCCGACGTCGATCTGCTATTCACGATGGCAACCCCGCTCAGTCTGATGCAGCTCAGTCGGCTCGAGGGGGAGATCAGTGCACTGATCGGGGCATCCACCGATCTGACCCCCGACTCAGCCCTACCCCCTCACCTGAAGGAGCGCGTTCTCGAAGAGGCGGTACCACTGTGAAGCGCGAGCGCCGCAGAACGACCGCGGAAATACTCGGGGATGCGCTGTACCACCTGCGGCTCGTCAGCAGATACGCCACCCGCGATCTCGATGACCAGGTGACCATCGATGCCATCTGCATGCGGTTGTCGGCCGCCATCGAAACACTGGAGCGGCTCGAGCCGGACTCGCGTCGTGCGCTGTTCGGATCCGATTGGTCGGCGATGTGGGGAATGAGGAACCGCATCGCCCACGGTTACATGCTGGTCAACGGGGATGTAATTCGTGCCACCGTGCGAGAAGACGTCCCTGTGCTCATCGGGAGCATCGAGGCTCATCTTCGCTCTGCCTGACGTGATGCTCCCGTAGCCTCTCGGCTCCTGGCTCAGGCCCCCGGATGCTCCCCGGCGCTGCCCCCATCCCCATGCCGGGAGGCGGCATCGCCCTCGCGGCGCAGCCGCACTGTCTTCACACGTCGGTCGTCCATCGCCGTGACGCGGATGCGGGCCCCATCGGCCCCGGCTCCGACCTCAACCTCGTCGCCCACGGCGGCGATGCGACCCAGCTGCGCCATGACGTAGCCGCCCACGGTCTCGTAGCCGCCGGTGTCGGGCAGGGCGATGCCCGTCTGTGACTCGAACTCCTGCAGGATCAGGCCGCCGTCGATGTCCCCTCCGGGCACAGCCAGGCGGTCCGGGTTGCTGGGGGACCAGGCGTCGGCGTCGAACTCGTCGTAGATCTCCCCCACCAGCTCCTCGAGCAGGTCCTCGAGGGTGACGATCCCGTCGGTCCCGCCGTACTCGTCGACGACCACGGCGATCTGCTGGGCCTGGGCCCGCATCCGGTTGAGGGCTCGCAGCACCTCGACGGTGCCGGGGATGTGCTCGATGGGCCGGGCCAGGTCCCGCAGGCGCACGGCGCTCGGGTCGTCCACCAGCATCATGTCGCGCACGTGGGCGAAGCCCAGCACGTCGTCCACGTCCTCCCCGGTGACCGGGTAACGGGAGTAGCTGGTGGAGCGGATCTCCTCGCGCACCTCGGCCACGGTGTCGCCGCCGTTCAGGAAGTGCACCTGCGGGCGCGGCCGCATCACCTCCACCACGGTGCGCTCGGAGGCGTCGAACACATCGGCCAGCACCCGCGACTCGGCCTGGTCCAGGGCGTCGGAGGTGCGCACCATGGAGCGGATCTCCTCGGCGGAGACGGCCTCGCGGTCGGCATCCGGGTCACCGCCCAGGATCCGCACCACCAGGTTGGTGGAGGCCGACAGCAGCCAGATCACCGGGCGCATCAGCCTGCCGAACACGCTCAGCGGCGGGCCCACGATCCGGGTCATCGCCAGGGCGTTCTGCATGGCCAGCCGCTTGGGCACCAGTTCCCCGAACACCAGCGACAGGAACGCGATCACCAGCGTCATGCCGATCAGGGCGACCGTGCTCGCGGTGGATTCGCTCAGGCCCGCGCCCACCAGGGGCGGCACCAGGGAGGGGGCGATGGTGGAGGCGCCGTAGGCGGAGGAGAAGAATCCGGCCACCGTCACGCCGATCTGCACGGCGGAGAGGAACAGGTTGGGGTTGCGCACCAGGCGGGCGGTGCCCTCCCCGCGCGGACCGCTCTCCTCCAGCTGCTTGATCTGCGATTCGCGCAGGTTCACGATCGCCATCTCGGTGCCGGCGAACACGCCGCCGATCACCACGAACAGCAGCACGAGGGCGAAGTTGGCGAGAGCGGACCAGTCCATGCCTCAACCGTAGTCCCGTCGGATCCGTGCTCCCTCCAGGATCACCCCTTGATCGCCCCGAAGATGACGCCCTTGGTGAAGTGCTTCTGCACGAACGGGTAGACCATCAGGATCGGCACCAGCGCGAAGACCACGATCGCCATCTTCACCGCGAGGCTGGAGGGACGCTGCGCACTGCCCACACCGGCCGGGGTGAGCTCGGAGCCGGGCAGCTCCACGCCCTCCAGCACGTAGGAGCGCAGCACCATCTGCAGGGGCCACTTGCCGCTGTCCTGCAGGTACAGCATGGCGCTGAAGAACGCGTTCCAGTAGCCCACGCCGTAGAACAGCGCCACCACGGCGATCACGGCGGTGGACATGGGCAGCACGATGGTGGCGAGGATGCGGAACTCGCCCGCACCGTCGATGCGCGCGGCCTCCAGGATCCCGGGGTCGATGCCCATGAAGAAGGCACGCAGGATCAGGATGTTGAAGGCCGAGACCGCGCCGGGCAGGATCAGCGCCAGGTAGGAGTCGATGAGCCCCAGGCCCGAGACCACCAGGTAGGTGGGGATCATGCCGGCCGAGAAGAACATCGTGATGATGAACAGGAACAGGATCGGCCGGTGAAGCAGGGAGTCGGTGCGGCTGAGCCCGTAGGCCGCCATCACCGAGACCACGGTGGACAGCAGGGTGCCGACGGTGGTCACGCCGATGCTCACCAGGATCGACTTGGTGACCACCCCGCCGGAGAGGATGGAGCTGTAGGCCGCGAGGGTGAGCTCCCCGGGGATCAGCACCATGCCGCCGGCCTGGTTGATGGTGGCATCGCTGGACAGGGACGTGAGCACCACGGTGTACAGCGGCAGCAGCACGGCCAGCACGATCAGCCCCAGGACCAGTACCTTCCCGGCCTTCTCCAGGATCGTGGGCTCCTCGTCCCAGGCGGGGCGCAGCGCCTTGCCGGGACCCTTCTTCAGGGGGCCGCCACGCCGTCCCAGCCAGCCACCCGTGGTGGGCGCGGTGGTACGGCCGTCGGCCTCCTGTGCGAGAGGCGGGGACTGGTCGGCGAAGCCGGAACCGGGCGAGGTGGCGGTCATTTCGTCTCCCTCCGGTAGACGCCCGCCTCGCCGAAGGCGTGGGCGAGCTTGTTGGCACCCAGCACCAGCAGCAGCGAGACGACGCCCTTGATCAGGCCGGCGGCAGCCGCGTAGGACCAGTCACCGCCGATGACGCCCTGGTAGTACACGTAGGTGTCCAGCACCTCGGCCGCTCCGGGGCCGACGGCGCCGCGCTGGAGGATCAGCTGCTCGAAGCCGACGGTGAGGGCATCGCCCAGGCGCAGGATCAGCAGCAGGATGATGGTGGGCCGGATGGCGGGCAAGGTGATCGACCACATGCGGCGCCACTTGCCCGCGCCGTCCACCGCAGCCGCCTCGTACTGCGAGGGGTCGATGGTGCTGAGCGCGGCCAGGAAGATGATCATGCCCCAGCCGGCGTCCTTCCACACGGCCTGGGAGGTGACCAGCAGCAGGAAGGTGTCCGGGTTGGTCATGATCTCGATCGGCTCCATGCCGTTGGCGCGCAGGAGCCGGTTGATCAGGCCCGCCCCGCCGAGGATCTGCTGGAAGATCGTCACCACCAGCACCCACGAGAAGAAGTGGGGCAGGTACACGATGGACTGGATGGTGGTGCGGATCCACGGGGTCAGCACCGAGTTCAGCAGCAGGGCCAGAGCGATCGGCACCGGGAAGAAGAAGACCAGCTGGAAGCCGGTGATCATCAGGGTGTTGACCACCGCGTCCCAGAAGGCGGGGGTGCGGAACACGCGCGCGAAGTTGTCCCAGCCCGCCCAGGGGTTCTCGAACAGCGCCACGTACGGCGAGTAATGCTGCCAGGCGATGATGTTGCCGAACATCGGCACATACATGAACACGACCATCAGCGCGACGGCGGGCAGCACCATCATCAGCAGCGGCCAGTCCCGTCGCAGCCGCTTGGACAGCGGGATCTTCCGACGCTCCACCCCGCTGGAGGCCCCGCGGCGCCCCGAGCCGCGGCCGCCGCTGGCGGCTCGGCCGGGACTCGCCCCGCCGGGCCCCGGCGGGGCGGCCCCCGCCGAGGCACCGTGCGCGGTGCTCACTTGTCCAGCTCGTCGTAGACGCCCTGGTAGTACTCGCGCATCCGGTCACCACCGCTGCTGCGCCAGGTCTCCACCGCGGCGTCGAAGTCGTCCATGGTCTTGCGGCCGCGCACGATGTCCTTCTCCAGGTCGTACATCGGCTGGTCCAGGGAGGCGTACTCGGCGGGCTTGGGCACCTGGTGGCCGTAGAAGGGTCCCTCGACCATGTACTGGGTCTCGCCCTTCATCCACTCGCAGTACTCCTCCACGTGCCCCGGATCGGCGAAGTCGTACTTCGCGAGCGGCCCGGTGACCAGGGTGGACAGCACGCCGGGGTGCTCGGCGGCGAGCGCCTCGGTGGGCTCGGGGACCCCGCCGTCGCCCCGGTTGAAGTGGGTGCCCTCCACGCCGAAGTTCACCAGCTCCCACTCCTTCGTGCCGAAGGGGGCGGCCAGGTAGTTGGCGATGCCCAACAGCTCCTCGATGCGGGCCTCGTCGTCGGACTTCTTGAGGAAGCTGAAGAAGTTGGCGGCGCTGCCGGTGTAGCGGATCGGGTCCCCGCCCTTGGCGGACAGCCCGCTCATCGGCACCTGCCGGTAGTCGGGGTTGGAGGCCTGGACGCGCTTGGTGGCCTCACCCCACGCGCCGACGCCGTCGTAGTGGATGGCCACCTGGCCGGATTCGAAGCGCTGCTTGGCGTCCCCGGTGTCGGCGGCGACGTCCGGGTGGACCAGGCCCTTCTCGAACAGCTGGATCTGGAACTCCAGCGCATCACGGTACTCCTGGGTCTCCCAGCGGTAGATGAGCTGGCCGTCATCGACGCGCCAGTCCGGCGGGGCACCGAACATCAGGTTCGGGGCGCCGGTGTTGAGGTCGTTGGTGGCCCAGCGATTGGCACCGGGATCGGTGAGCTCCTCGCACACCGCCAGGAACTCCTCGGCGTTGGTGGGCGCCTCCAGGCCCAGCTCCTCGAAGATGTCACCGCGGTAGAAGATCGCGTCGGTGACAATCTCGCCGGGCACCGGGATGCCGTAGAGCTTGCCCTTGAACACGCCGAACTGCCAGGCGGCGGTGGGGAGGTTGGCGAGGTTCTTCCACTTGGAGATCTTGTCCCCGCCGATGAAGGGCGTCAGGTCCTGGAACACGGACTCGACGGCCTGGTCGAACCGGGCCGGGGGGTTCCAGCCGAACACCGAGACCCAGTCGGCCACGTCGTCCGGGGAGGCGAACACCGCGGCCTGCTTGTCGCGGTAGTCGTTGCCGGTGGTCATCTGGTACTCGAGCTTCGACCCGAGCGCTTCGTCCAGGGCCTGCGTGTACGCGTTGTTCAGCCCCGACTGCACCGCACTCCAAGTGGGCACCATCAGGGTGAAGGTGTTGCCGGAGCCCGGGGGCGCATCGACCGTCTGCGGGAGATCCTCCGGATAGGAGGTGTAGCCCGGGGTGGAGCCGTTCTCACCGGGTATGTCGGGCTCGACGGCCGTCTGCTCGGTGTAGGTGGGCAGCTCAACCTCGGCGTTGGAGGCGACGTCCTCCGCCGCCTTCTCCGCCGGGTCGCCGCCACCGCAGGCCGCGAGCGCGGGGAACGCCGCCGAGACGCCGAGGGCCCCCAGGAGCGCGCGACGCGACGGGGCGAATCGTTCAGGGTCGACCAGATGGTTCATGGGAAGCTCCTCCGTCACAGTCGCGGAACGGGCAACTCCGCCCGCTCCGGAGACCAGCAGAAACGCGGGGATGGGAACCCCCGCAGGTCACACCGTTGTTTACCGGTCCACGACTTCGTAGGCTAGGCGCAGGGCACACGGATGGTCAAGGATGGGCCTACCGGGGGGTCGAGCGGCGCCACCCCCGGGGCCGATGGGAGGGACCAGCCCCATGAGCAGCATTCGCGATGTGGCGGCGGCCGCGGGCGTGAGCCGGATGACCGTGTCCAATGTGATCAACGGTCGTCACCACAAGGCCTCCGCGGAGACGGTGGCCCGGGTGCTGAGGGCCATCGAGGAGCTCGACTACGTGCCGGACGCCCCGGCCCGCTCCCTGGCCGCCAACCGTTCCCGCATGATCGGCCTGGTGCTCCACCACCCCGGCCAGTCGCGCGCTCTGCTGGAGAACCCGCACGACGCCCTGCTGCTGGGGGCGGTGGGCCAGGCCGTGACCCGGGCGGGGTTCTCGTTCATCCCGGCAGCCAGCAGGGACGTGGTCCGGGCCGCCCGGCGATTGGGCTCGTGGCGGGTGGACGGGCTGATCGTCTACGGCTCGGTGGCCGACGAGATCAACGACCTCACCCGCACCCATCCCCGGCCGCTGGTGTTCCTGGACAACTACTCGCGCCGTTCCGAGGTCCCGGTGGTGGGAGTGGACGACGCGGGCGGGGGTCTCGCGGTGGGGCGGCACTTGATCGAGCACGGTCACCGGGCGAT
The DNA here is from genome assembly GCF_015209585.1 of Brachybacterium epidermidis. Classification (GTDB taxonomy): domain Bacteria; phylum Actinomycetota; class Actinomycetes; order Actinomycetales; family Dermabacteraceae; genus Brachybacterium; species Brachybacterium epidermidis. The sequence goes on along the minus strand of NZ_JADEYR010000002.1, from coordinate 278,242 downwards.
CGCCTTCGCAGGCCCGTTGACCGATGCCCCGGGCGTGGTGGCGCGCCGCTACGAGGGTGTGCAGCGGGCGATCCTGGAGCACGCCGCGACGGGCGACGGGCTGCAGGGCGCCGCCCATCTGATCGCGGTCCACGCCGACCACCACCCGGGCTCCGCGGTACGCGCGGTGGATGAGATCCTCGCGCATCCGGAGCGGCCCACGGCCGTCGTGGCCTCCAGCGACGTGCTCGCGGCGGAGATCCTGGGCGAGCTGCTGGACCGCGGCATCGCCGTGCCGGGTCAGATGTCGGTGGCGGGTTTCGACGACTCCCCCGTCACCCGGTGGGTGAGGCCGCAGCTGACCAGCGTCGCCCAGGACATCGAAGCCAAGGCGAGGGCAGCGGTGGCGATGCTGACGCGTCTGATCGACGGGGAGCAGGGTGAGCGCCCCGGCGGGGGGCCTCCCATGGTGGAGCGACTGCCCATGCAGCTGATGGCACGGGAGAGCACGGGACCGGCGCCGCGCCGCTGACCCCGCTCAGCAGCGCGTCACATATCCCCGCTCACAGCAGCGGCAGCAGTTCCTCCCACACGGCCCGCAGGATCTCGGAGCCGGGCTTGCCCTCGAGGTGCGAGGTGATCGCCACGCAGGCCTCCTGCTCCGGCAGCACCACCAGGAACTGGCCGAAGGCGCCGTCGGCCCGCCAGGACTCCCCCACCGAGCACTTCCACACCCCGAAGCCGTACTTCCCGCCCTCGGGGTCCGCCTCGCCGGTGGGGACCCAGGCGTCGGCGGCGTGCATGGCGCGGATCCACTCCCCGGGCACCAGGCGCGTGCCCGGCTCGGCGGCCCCCTCGGGGGCGATGCCCTCACCCAGCAGCAGCCCGCCGATCCGGGCCACCTGCGCGCTGGTCAGGTGCAGGCCGGTGGCGCCCCAGGTGAATCCCTGGCGGTCGGTGAACCACTGGGGGTTGAGGATCCCCAGCGGCTCGAACAGACGCGGCATCAGCCAGTCGCGCAGGCTCTGCCCGGTGCGCTCGCTGATCACGCGGGCCAGCATGAAGGTGGAGCCGTTGGAGTAGACGAAGCCGTCCCCGGGCTGGGCGGAGAGGTCGGTGCCCAGGAAGTGATCGGTGAGGCCGGGGTGCTCGCGCTCCTCGTCGGTGAAGGCGGTGACCGGGGAGCCCGAGGTCATGGTGAGCAGGTGCCGCAGGCGCACCTGGTCGATCCCCTCGCCGTACCCGCGGGTGGCGGCCCCGTCCGGCCCGGTGCCTCCGGTGGGGGCCGGCAGGTGGTCGACGAGCCGGTCGTCCAGATCCAGCAGACCCTCATCCCGGGCCAGGCCCACGGCCAGGGCGGTGACCGCCTTGGAGATCGAGTAGAGGTTCTCCGGGGCGTCGGACCGGAACAGGTGGGTGACGTCGGGCCTGCCCGGGCGGATCACGTGGAGGGCACGCACGCCCAGCTGCTGCTCGACGATGCGCTGGCGCAGCGGCAGCAGCAGCAGCGGATCGGGCACGGAGTCGGAGGAGCTCATGGATACGAGACTAGGGCGCAATCACGGACCGTGGTACGGCAAGGAGCGCACGAACTCCCTACCTCGGTCGGATGACCAGCGCCCCGCCACCGGCCACACTGTCCTCAGCGCAGCTATGTGCACCCTTTTCCGTTCGGCGGCGTCGAGATGCGCCCCCGTCCTGATCGAAAGGCCGCGATGGAATCCGTTCGCCGCTATGTCTTCCCCATCGTGTGGATGCTGATCTTCGCCGTGATAGCCCTGGCGCTGGCGAAACTGGCGTTCTTCCCCGCGAACGCCGAGGCCGGCGAGGGGGACGAGCTCTACCCGACCGCCGAGTTCGACCAGTACGCGACCGTGGTCCCCGAGACCGGCGACATCACCTCGACGATGGCCCTGGACGCGATCGTCCAGCCCGACGCCGGAACCCCGGTGCTCGCCAAGGCCTCCGGTGAGATCACCAAGATCTGGGTGAAGAACGGCGACACCGTCGCCAAGGGCGACCGGATTCTGCAGGTGCGGGTGCCGCAGGATCCGGTCGCGGTGGAGTCCGCGTCGGGGGACCCGGCGGCACCGGGGCCCGACGGAGAGCCCCTGCCCGCCCCGGCGCCGGACCCGGCTCCCGCCCAGGAGTACCTCTACCTGAACCTCACCGCCCCCGAGGCCGGCCGGATCACCGGGCTCACCCTGGCGGAGTGGCAGAGCACCACCGCGGGCCAGACGGTGGCGACCCTGTCGCCGGGCACCTACTCGATCGTCGCCGGTCTCAGCCCGGAGGAGCAGCTGCAGCTGCTGGACCTGGACATCGAGGCCACGGCGGAGCTTCCCACCGCGGCGGAGCCGGTGCCCTGCACAGCCCCGACGATCACCGAGGACGCCACCGTGCAGGAGCCCACGTCGCCCTCGGAGCCCGAGGCACCCCCGGGTGTCTTCGAGGAGTACCCCGGGATGGAGCAGGAGCAGAGCTCGGGCACCTCCGCGGCCCAGCTGCGCTGTCCCGTCCCCGAGGGAATCAAGATCGTGCCCGGGTTGTCGGTGAAGGTGTCGGTGGACCTGGGCTCCGCCAGCGGTGTGATGACCGTGCCGACCACGGCAGTGGAGGGCAACGGCACCGACGGCACCGTGTACGTGTTCGATGAGGCCACGGGCGAGCCCACCCCGGTTCCGGTCACGCTAGGCCTGCGTGGCGAGGGCGTGGTGGAGATCGTCGAGGGCCTGGAGGAGGGCCAGGAGATCCTGCAATTCGTCCCGGGGGTGGACAATCCCGAGGGCGCCATGGTCGGCGGTGAGATGTGGTGACCGCACCCCACGAGGGACGCATACCGCTGCTGGAGCTGCGGGACCTGACCCGCTCGGTGCGCCTGCCCAGCCGGGACATGCTGCACATCCTCCAGGGCATCGACCTGACAGTGGAGGCCGGGGACCATGTGGCCGTCGTCGGTCGCTCCGGGTCCGGCAAGACGACCCTGCTGAACCTGCTGGGACTGATCGACCGCCAGACCGGCGGCGAGCTGCTGTTCGACGGCAAGGACGTCTCCCGGTTGTCCGACGCCCGCCGTGCCCGCCTGCGCGGGGCCTACATCGGGTTTGTGTTCCAGCAGTTCAACCTGCTGGAGCGGCGCACCGCGCTGGAGAACGTGATGATGCCGATGATGTACGGCACCGCCCGGCAGTTCTGGCGCCGCGAGCGTTCGGCGATGGAGATGCTGGACCGGGTGGGTCTGGCCGACCGCGCCCACCAGCTGCCCACCCGGCTCTCCGGCGGTGAGCAGCAGCGGGTGGCGGTGGCCCGAGCGCTGGTGCGCCGGCCGCGCCTGATCCTGGCCGATGAGCCCACCGGCGCGCTCGACGTCACGACCGGCGAGGCCGTGATGGCGCTGCTGGACGAGATCGCCCGCGACTCCGATGCCGCCCTGGTCACCATCACCCATGACCTGCAGGTCGCCGCGCTCTCCCAGCGCGCGTACCTGCTGGACGAGGGCGTGCTGCACCCGGTCACCAGCAACCATGCCCGCGAGGCACTGTCGGCCACCGTGGGCATCCGCTCCGGCCGCCGCGAGGTGGAGGACCTGGCCGAAGCGGGTGTCGGAGCGTCGGCCCCAGCGAGCGCCGGGACGTCAGCCCCTGCCGTCGAGGCCAGCCCGCGCGCGAGCGGTGACGCGGCATGACCGGTCTGATCGCCCCCATCGTCGAGGCCTACGGCGAACTGCGGGTCAACAAGGGCCGCATCATGCTGGCGCTGATCGGCGTGGCGCTGTCGGTGTTCATCCTGACCGGCGTGATGGGCGCCGGCGGCATGCTGGGCAGCGCCCTGGAGCAATCGGTGGAGAAGTCTGCCGGCCGTGCCTCCGTGGTGGGTGTGTACCACGTGGGAGGAGGTGGGCCGGAACTCACGGCCGACGAGCGTGACGAGATCGTGCTGGAGCAGATCGACCGCCTGGGGATCGAGCACCGTACCCGCGTCATCAACACCCTCGTAAGGGCACAGACCCGCCAGGGCGTGCAGACGATCGAGCTGCAAGGCGTGGACCCGGACTACGCCGACATCTACCGGGTGCGCCCCAAGTCCGGACGGTGGATCGCCGACTCGGACCAGAACCGTCTGGCCCCCGCGATCGTGGTCAACCAGCCGGCGTATGAGCTGCTGGGCCGCCCCGCCATGGGAACCGAGCCCATCACCCTCTATGGGCAGGCAGGGAACCAGCAGGCCGTGCAGGCGGTGGTGATCGGGGTGCTCCCCGCTGATCCCACCACGGACTGGGGCCCCACCGCCTACACCGCTGCGGGCAGCATCGACGAGATGCCGGGGATGGACCAGCCTGGGGCCATCACCGCGGAGTACCGGGCATGGGTGCCCCCGGAGCAGGCCCAGGCCGTGTCGAACCGGCTCTCCCAGGTGCTGGCCGACACCCCGGCGGGGAGCTTCGAGGCGGCCCAGTACTCCGCCCCCATGGAGGGTTTCGAGGTGCTGCAGCAGGCGCTGATCGCGGTGGCGCTGGCGATCCTGGTGCTGGGCGCGGTGGGCCTGGTGAACATCTCTCTGGTGACCGTGCGGTACCGGGTGCGGGAGATCGGCATCCGCCGTTCCTACGGCGCGACCGGCGGGCGGATCTTCTTCGGGGTGCTGATGGAGTCGGTGGTGGCCACTGTGGTGGCCGGTGCGATCGGCGTGATGGGGGCCGTGGCCCTGGTCAAGGCCCCCTTCGTCACCGACTACTTCCGAGGCATCGGCCTGGTGGACCTGCCGCCGTTCCCCGTGGGCGCGGTGGTGGCCGGTCTTGCGGCGGCGACCCTGGTGGGCGTCCTGGCCGGTGCCCTGCCCGCGATCATCGCCACCCGCATCAAGGTGATCGACGCGATCCGGAGCTGAGGCGATCCCCCGCTGAGCTATGCCGCCACGTCGTACCGAGGCGGGGCCGAGAGCCGAGGCCCCGGGCCCATGACGGGCAACGGGCGACGGGCGACGGGCGATAAATCATGTGGCCGTGACGGCCACAGCTGGCTACGGTCAACGCATGGCGAACTCCCTGATGGTCCGTGAGCACAGGGCCGATCCGACGGAACTGGTCCACCTGCCCCAGCCGGTCGACCTTCGCGAGCTTCGGGAGCAGGACCTCGACGCGGCCGCAGAGGCATACTGGCTCAGCCATCACGGCTCCTCGTCCCAGATGACGATCGAAGAGGCCACAGCCGACGTGCGCGCTGCCTGGCAGGGGGAGTACGGGCTGTGGTTGCCGGACGCCTCGCTCGGGGCGTGGCGCGGGGACGAACTGCTCGGCGCGGTCCTCACCGTCAGGGACGCCCCCTGGGACGATGCACCACCCGGGCCGTTCATCATCGACCTGTTCGTGATTCCCGCCGTGCGTCGACAGGGGATTGCCCGTGCTCTCGTCACTGCCGCTGTCGGTGCCGTACGCGAGCCGGTGGCCCTCCGAGTGGACGACACCGCGCCCGCAGCGCGTGCCCTCTACCTGGACCTCGGGTTCCGCGAGGTGGGGTGAGGCTGCGCGTCCGTGGGGCGACGACGCGCGCCCCGGCGCAGTTCGGCCGGGCCGGCTCAGACCGCGACGATCGGCGGCAGCGGCTCGTCGGCCGCTCGGGTGACCGGCTCGGCGAGGGTGAGCCCGTCGCGTCGGCCGATGAGCACGCAGGCCACCGCGGTGCCCACGACCAGGGCCACGGCCCCAGCGATTCCACCGGCGAGCGCCGCGGAGGCGGGCGCGCCGCCGGCCAGGGCCGCGTTCGAACTGCCCGGGGCGGCTGACGCCGCGACCATCGCCGCGGCGCCCGAACCGATACCGGTGCCCACCGCGAGGCCGGAGGTGAGGATACCGACGACGGTCGTCGTGAGGGTGAGCAAGAAGGGCAGTTCGAGGCCGCCGCTCTTCCAGGCGAGGATGCCGGCGCAGGCGGCCAGGGTGAGGGCGGGAATCAGCACGGCGGCGCTCCATTCACGCCCGATCAGCACGATGCCCATCGCCGCGAGGATCGGGAGGACGGGGCTGCGCAGCCAGGTGCCGAGGGCCTGCATCACCAGTCCGCGCATCGTCAGTTCCAGGCCCGCCACCTGCAGGGGCGCAAGCACGGCGGTGACCAGTACCAGTGCGAGCACGGCACCGGTCGACGGGCCGGGCGCGTCAGGGCCCGCCTCCACCGGTGCGAGGGACCCGGCCAGCGCGGCCACGCCCACCGTGATCACGCCACCGGCGATGACGGCCAACGCTGCAGGGGTCGAAAGGACGCTGCGGCGGTGGGCGGCCACCGAGAACGCGGTGGCGATGGGACGCCACCCGCCCGCGCGCACGCCGATCAGACCGGCCGGCAGCCACAGCGCACCCATCGCCAGAGCGAGGCCCACGTCCAGCGGGCTGGCGGGGTCACCGCTGGTCACACCCAGGGCGACGTTGACCCCGGGCACCAGGGCCAGCAGCAGCACCACGGTGACCAGCAGCGCGGACGCCATGATCACGTACGACGCGAAGGCGGCGAACACGGTCAGCAAAGGCTTGGACCATGCCGACCAGGGCTCGCGCAGGGTGGCCATGCGGTGGTACGCGGTCATGCTGCGCGCCGCGATGCGAGACGCCGGGCGAGACGCTGGCGGCGCTGCTCGTGCTCGCGGGCCTGGGCCGCGTGCGCCTGGGAGGCCGCGGCCGACAGGCCGAGGTCATCGATGGTGAGCGCCTGGGCCAGCGGCCCGAAGGGACGCTCGCTGGTCATGGTCGCGCCGGGGCCGACGTGGATCAGCTCGCCCGGGTCCATCAGGCGCCAGCCTGCGTCGTCGTCCATCGGCTCGCTGGCGATCACCACGGAGCGCACGTCCTGCAGGTCCTCGCTGTCCACGCGCAGGGAGTCGGAGGACTGCTCGAGGGGCTCTCGGGGATCAGCCGCGGTGGCGGAGCGTTCCAGCACCCACAGCTCGTTGGTGGCGGGAAGCCGCACGGCGATCAGTTCGTCCCCGCGCATGGCGAGCAGGTTCACGGAGTACACGGGCACGTTGCGGGCGATCCAGTCCAGCGCTGCCACCACCCCGTCGTGCAGGTCGTCGCCGTGGGCGGCGACCTCGCCGGTGACCAGGGCGGCCATCCATTCGCTGTCGGTGGTGCCGTGCACGTGGTGGGCCGTGCCCAGCTGCCGCACGCGCTGCTTCATGCCGGAGGTGACCTCGAGGACCCCGTTGTGCGCGGAGACGATGCCGTCCTGCACGAAGGGGTGGGTGTTCTCAGTGGTGTGCTGGGTGCCGCTGGACAGTCGCACGTGCGCGATCATCGAACGGGTGCGCACCTGCTGCGCGATCCGGCCGAAGCGCTCGGAGCGGTAGGCGGCGATGGGCCGCTTCCTGACCTGCACCTGCCCCGTTGCCTCGTCCACCCAGGCGAGACCGGTGCCGTCGGCGTTGAAGCGGGACTGGGTCACCAGGGAGTAGGGGGCATCCATCAGCCACATCTGGGCGGTGACGGGCTGGTCGGCGTGGAGAGCGAAGAGTCGGCACATGTCGGCGTCGAGTGTAGGCCGGGTGGCGGCGATCTGCAGTGGCCCGTGAGACAGACGGGACGAAGTGCCTCACAGGTCACGTGGGCACCCGGGCCATCCAGGCTGCACCTCCGTTGCCCCGCACCGATGCCCCTGACCACCTCGCCCACACCGACACCCCTCGCTGACGCATCACACCCGGGAAGGAACCGGGGCCGGCGCACGTTGAGCACTGGTCGTGAGCAAGAGAATCCACCGCACCATCGGCATCCTGGGGGCGGGCAAGGTCGGCACCGTCCTGGCACGCCTGGCCGTCGCCGCAGGCCATGACGTCCTCATCGCCGGCTCCGGTGACCCCGGGAAGATCGAGCTGATCGTGCAGATCCTGGCCCCGGGAGCGCGCGCCACCACCGCCCGGGAGGCCGCCGCCCAGGCCGACATCGTGGTCCTGGCCCTGCCCCTGGGCAAGCACGCCACCATCCCGGCCGACGCCCTGGACGGCAAGCTCGTCATCGACGCCATGAACTACTGGTGGGAGACGGACGGCGAACACGAGGAGTTCTCCGCCCCCGCCGCCTCCACCAGCGAGTTCATCCAGGGCCAGCTGCCGGGTGCCACCGTGGTGAAGGCGCTGAACCACATGGGCTACCACGATCTGGAGGACCTGGCTCGGCCGCGCGGTGGGAGGGTTCCAGGTGCGGGCGGTGCGACCCCGCGCGCTGCCATCGCGATCGCAGGTCCCTCGCCGCAGGTGGATGAGGTCGCGGAGTTCGTCGACGAGCTGGGCTTCGACCCGGTGCTGATCGGGGGTCTGTCCGACGGGGTGCGCCTGCAGCCGTTCACCGAGGCCTTCGGCGCGACCATCGATGCTGCGGAGCTGCGCGCCATGGTGGCGCGATTCCCGGAGACGGACCGCGGCCGCGAGGTGCTCGCGGCACGCGAAGCCCGCACCGACAGCCCGAGGCGCGCTGCCGTTCACGAGGCCGCCGACTGATCCGGTGCCTCGGGAAGCGATCCCCTGGCGGTTCAGTCCCCTGATCCGGCACGGGCCCGCCCTGATCCGCGCAGTCGCTGACCGGTGCCCCTGGCCGGTTCCCACAGCCCCAGACCCTCGCGGCGGGAGTACCACCACCACAGTCCGGCGGTGATCAGCACCGTGGGCAGGGTCGAGGTGAGCAGCGCGATCGGCGGGACGGCGCCCTGCTCGAGCGGGCTCACCATCGTCGGTGCCAGCAGGAACAGGGACCAGTTGTTGGCCGCGTGCAGCAGGAAGGCGTACTCCTCGCCCGGCCTTCATCGGCCCCTCCCGCAGTCTCGCGTCGAGGTCAGCCGAACGGCCGATCCCGTTCGCCGTCGGTATCCCTACGCTGGCCCCATGCCCGTCCCCACCCGCGCCGGTGCCCCGGTCGCCCAGCCCGACGCCCCCATGTCGGCGGCACCTGTCCCCGATGCACCCACGCCCGGTGCGACCGCGGCACCCGCCTCCGCCATGGCGGTGGCACCGGCCCCCGCGTCACCCGGACCGGGCGCAACGGCACCCGGACCGGGCGCAACGGCACCCGGCGCGGCATCCCCCTCCCCGGGTCGGCCACGAGCCTGGCTGATCGCGGCAGGTGAATCCCTCGGCTGCGTGGCGACAGGACTGTTCATCCTGCTGATCACCTTCGGCATGGTGCTGACGGAGTTCAATGACCAGCCACCGACGGCGCTGGTGCTGCTGACAGGTGTCGATCTGCTGGTGGGTGCCCTGGCCGCGCTGGTGATCGGTCCATTGCGGTTCCTCTCTGCCACCCGCGTCGGGACGGTCCTCAACCTGGTCATCGCGACCCTGGCAGGTTTCAGCACGTGCGGGATCCCGGCAGGGCTCATCGCCCTGCATCGCCTGGGTAGGAAGCGACGGACAGGGCTGGACCTGCTGGCCGTCGGACTGCTCACCGGCGCCGCCATCGGCCTGATGGCCCTGGACGCCGCCGCTCGGTCAGCCTCGCCTGACTTCTCGTGGGTGGTGGCCGTGGTGCTAACGCTGGCCGTGAGCACCACCGCGCTGGTGCTGGGGCGTCTGTCCGGTACCAGGACAGCGCTGCTGGCATCCCTGCGCAGCCAGGCCGAGGCCGCCGACCGCGAGCGCATCGCCGCTGATCGCGAGCGCACCGCCGCCGAACAGGCACGTAAATCCGCTGAGCTCGCACGGGCCTCGGCCGAACGGGCACGAGAGGCTGCGGAGCAGGCCCGGGCATCGGCTGAGGCGCGGGTCCGAGCAGAGGAGCGCACCGCGATCGCCCGCGACATGCACGACAGCGTCTCCCACCACCTGGCCGCGATCGCCATGCATGCCGGGGCCATGAGCTACCGGGAGGACCTGCCGCCCGAGCAGCTGCAGCACATCGCCGGCACCGTGCGCGATGCTGCACAGAAGGCCAACGGGGAGCTGCGGCAGGTGCTGCTGGCACTGCGCTCCACGGACGGGCCCCAGCCGCTCCCCACTGCTCCCGCGCTGCAGGAGATCGTGGACGACGCCCGCGCCAGGGGTCAGGATGTGTCGCTGACCTGGGAGGGCACCGACTCCAGTGAGCTGGACCAGCGGGGCCGCTCCACGGTGGTGGCGCTGTCCCGGATGCTCGGCGAGATGGTCACCAACGCCGCGAAGCACTCCCCCGGTGCACCGCTGACCCTCACCCTGGCCCGTCGCCAGCAGCGCCTTGTGCTCACCGCGCGGAACCCACTGAGCGACGAGCACCCGGGCGGGGACCAGGAGGGGGCCGTGCCGTCGACCGGTCACGGACTCATCGGCCTGCAGGAACGCGCGCGACTGCTGGGCGGTGATGCCCGCTCCGGCTGCGATCACGACAGCTTCGAGGTGGAAGCATGGATCCCATGGTGAGCATCTCCGAGACCGGCAGCGACACCAGCGGCACAGGCGACGGGATCACCGACCAGCAGTCCCGCACCCGAGTGCTTCTGGTCGACGACGAGGCCCTGATGCGGGCCGGTCTGCGCCTGATGATCGACGGGGCACGCGGGATCGACGTCGTCGGCGAGGCGGCCGACGGCCGGTCGGGCCTGGACCAGGCCCGCGCCCTGGAACCGGACGTGATCCTGATGGACGTGCGGATGCCGCACATGGACGGGATCGCGGCCGTGCGAGCGCTGCGCGAGGAGGGCTCCCCAGCCCGGGTCGTGATGCTGACCGCCTTCGACACCGACGAGTTCCTGCTGGATGCGCTGCGCGCCGGCGCGGTCTCGTTCCTGCTCAAGGACTCCCCGCCGCAGCAGGTGGTCGAGGCCGTGCTCGATGCCCCCCAGGACCGGGCGCGCTTCTCCCCGGAGGTGCTGGCGCGCCTGGTGCGGCTGGCATCCGACGGGCAGGGCACCGGGCCCACCGATGCTGGTACCACCGGCACGGGTCCTGGCCGCGCCGCTCCTGCCGAGGCGCCGAGCACAGCCCCCACGGGCATCACCGAGCGGGAGTGGGAGGTGGGACGCCTGGTGGCGCGCGGCTTGACCAACCAGGAGATCGGCCAGCAGCTGTTCCTCAGCCTCGCCACCGTGAAGACCCACCTGGGGCGCCTGTTCGACAAGCTGCAGGTCACCAACCGGGTGCAGCTGGCCATCAGGGTGCTGGAGCTGGGAGGCTGAGGCCATGACCCCCAGTCCGTCCATGGACCTCGATGCCGCCCTGAGCCGCGCCCGGATGCTGTTCTCGATGCTCTCCTCCCCGAAGCTGCGCGCCGCCCTCGGTGCACGGCTCACCGGACGGGAGCAGATCGACATCGCGGATCGTGCCACCGGTGCGGAGCATCGCAACGGCACCAGGGATGCCGCCCACACGCGGAGCAGCAGCACCGATGCTCCTCTGGACCGCATCGACTGGTTGCGGGCCGACGGTCAGGTCGATGCCCCGATGCTGCGCGAGGTGGTCGATGCCCTCAGCCTGATGCGCTCCTCGGACGCCATCCTGGAGGTGCCCCGGCTGGAATCTCTCCCTCCACGGGAGGTCGACCGGATCGCAGCCTCGGGCCGCATCGCCCGCATGGTGTTCGAGCGACTCGGAGCCGACGGTGCACTCAGCGAGGCGGAGCTGAACGCAGGGATCTCGATGATCGCGCCGGACCCGGCGCTGGTGCGGCGGGATGCGGTGGACTCCGGGGTGCTGGAGCGGACGGCCGACGGGAGCCGCTACCGCCTCGCGCAGTTCCTGCAGCCCCCGGTCCCCCTGCCCCCGGGGAGCCCGGCCCTCACCAGCCCAGGGGCTCGCTGAACGCCTTCGCCAGGGCGATCATCCGCCCGTGGAAGTGCGCCGCGGCGGGGAACTGCGCAGCCCATACGGCGTTCACGGTGAGTCGCACCAGCGTCCAGGCCTGAACCCGGTCCAGGTCGAGGCCGGCCTCATCGGCCACCACCTCGGCCCGCAGCCGCACATGGGTGCGGAAGGAGTGGGCGCGTTCGGCCGCGTCCTCGCGGTTCCACACGATCGGCGCCACCGCATACGCCCATTCACCTGCCACGGGCTTGGGGTCGATGGCGAGCCAGTCCCCTCGTTGCGGATCGAGAGGGGCGAGCACGTTCATGTCGTGCAGGTCCTCGTGCACCATCCGGGCCTGCGGAGCATCGACCAGCAGGTCATCGAGGACGGACAGGGCCTGCTCGGTGAGCCGGCGCGGCACTGTGGGCCGGGCCTGCGCGAGCTCCCCGCGCCACTGCTCCGCCTTGGCTGCGACGGTGTCCAGCTGCGGCAGCGCCGGATGGCCCAGCACCCTGAACAGGCGGCCGATCTCCTCGCACGCCTCGAGTATCGGGACGGTGGTGAGGTCGCGGTCGCCGTCCAGTCGCTCCAGCAGCAGTGCACGGTCTGCGGGGGATGCGGCCAGCATCCTGACGGCGCCGCGCCCGGCCCAGGCCCGCAGCGCCAGGTGCTCGGTGGTGGCCTCACGGTGCGGCCAGGTGAGCTTCAGTGCGGCCCGCTCGTCGTCGTGCCGGCGGACCGGGATGACCAGCGCGTTCTCCCCGTACCAGGAGTCGCCGTCGAGTCGCAGGTCCCAGCTGTCCAGGCAGCGGTCGACCAGGGCCGGCAGGTGGGCGAGCCACGTGTCCCCGTCGACGCCGTCGGAGCCGCTGCGGTCATCGGCCGGGCGTCGAGCGATGCGGGTGCTGAAGCCTTCGGGGATGCGCATGATCGGCCCAGCCTACGGGCTCGTCATCGGGCCACGGTCGGGAGCTAACCCCCTTGGGGCTCGCCGTTCAGCGCGCGGGGCAGGCGTTTCTCATCGACGGAGGGAGCGCAGGATGGACCGCACCATCTTCACCACGGTGGTGACCACGAAGACGCCGAAGACCAGGATGAAGACCGAGGGGGCGCCACCGACCCCGCCCGACGTGCCCAGGATGCCGAAGAAGGTGATCGCGACGTAGCCCAGGACCACCAGTGAGATCACACTGGTGACGATCCCCCCGATGGAGGTGGCCCCGCCCCGGGATCGACCCTCCTCGGCATCGGCAGTGCCGAAGCTGCGTCGCCAGTCGGTGCTGGGCCCGGACTTCGCACCGGAGCCGAACTGCGGGCCGAACGACGAGGGATCCCGGCCCGCGTCCCGCGGGACGTCCGCAGGTTCACCATGGTCGAAGTCGGCGGACCACCCCTCGCCCCTGCCGCCGGCGCCACCGGTTCCAGCGTTGCCGGGGTCGTCCCACCGTCGGTCGCTCCCGCGGTCGTCCGCGCCCCGCATCCAGGACGGGTCCCCCTGCGGTCCGTGCGCTCCGGACCCGAATACCCCGCTCATGGTGCCGAGTGTAGGGGCAGCGGCAGGAGCGGACACGTTACCGTCGAGGCATGATCCATCTGCGCGACGACCAGGTCCGTGACCTCCTGCCCTCCCCCACGGACGCTGTGGCCCTCATGCGCGAGACGCTGCTCGCGCTCGCCGACGGCTCGGCCTCGGTGACCCCGAAGTCGCAGGTGGTGCACGAGGAGGGCGGCTTCGCCAACGCCATGCCCGCCGCCTGGCCGGAGCGCGGCCTGCTGGGCATCAAGTGGGTGACGATCACCCCCTCGAACCGTGCGCACGGCAAGGAGATGATCGACGGCCTGATGGTGCTCTCGGGCGCTGACGGCTCCACCCGCGCCGTGATGGACGCCGCCGAGCTGACCGCTCTTCGCACCGCCGCCGTCACCGGTGCCTCCCTGGCGCTGGACAACCGCCCGATCGCCTTCCTGGGAACCGGGGTGCAGGCGCGCTCGCACGCCCGCGTCATCGAGGCGCTGGGACGTGGCCCGCTCTCCGTGTGGGGGCGCCGGGCCGGGGCACTCGAGGACCTGGTCACCTGGGGCAGGGTCAACACGCCAAACCTGGAGATCCGCACCGCCACGGACCGTGCTGAGGCCCTGGCCGGTGCGGGAGTGGTGATCAGCGGCCTGCCGATCGGGCTGAGTGGCAGCGAGCTCGCACCGGGTGAGGTCACCGCCGATGCAACCCTGCTGCCGCTGGACTACGCCTCGGTGGCCGGTGCCGAGCTGGCCCGCACCGGCACCGTGGTGGCCGACGACCCCGAGCAGTACGAGATGCTGCGTCCCCTCAAGCACGGCCAGGACTACCCGCGCGCCACCGGGGCCACCGGTGACCTGCTGCGCGAGGGGCGCCCGGATGGCCTGGTGGTCGCTCAGAACCTGGGGAGCGGACTGGGGGACGTGGTCCTCGCCGATGCCGTGGTGCGCGCCGCAGGCTGCTGATCAGGGCTCGGCGGTCTGCGGCCGCTCAGGAGCACTTCCGGATGCCTCCCCTCGTATCCACGGAACTCTGATCTGCACGTGGTCTACTTCCCCGCATGTCCAGATCCATCGCAGTGCCGCTCAGCTGCTCCGTCGTGGTCCCGGTGAAGGACGATGCCGAGGAGCTGGGCGGGCTGCTCAAGGCGCTCGGCCGCCAGACCGAGCCACCGCTGGAGATCATCGTGGTGGACAACGGATCGAGCGACGACAGCGCCCGCATCGCCGCCGGGGCCGGCTGCCGCGTGCTGCACGAACCCGTTGCCGGCATCCCCGCTGCGGTCGCGGCCGGCTACGACGCGGCTGTGGGCGACCTGATCCTGCGCTGCGACGCGGACTCCCGACCCCGCCCCACCTGGGTGGCCGCTCACCGCCGGGCCCATGCCACCGCTGCACAGGCCACCGGGGGCACATCCGTCTGCACCAGTCCCCGGGTCGTGGCGGTCACCGGTCCGGCGAGATTCCGACTGCCCGCGCCGCTGGACCTGGTCACCTCGGCGATGTACCTGGGCGGGTACGTACTGGCCGTGGGTTCGGCCCTCGGGCACCCGCCGCTGTTCGGCACCACCATGTCCCTGCGCCGCGAGTGGTGGCAGGACGTGCGCGACAGCGTCTCCCGCAGCGCCGACGTGCACGACGACATGGACCTCTCCTTCAGCGTGCTCCCCCACCAGACAGTCCGCGTCACCTGGGACGTCGCCGTGGACATGTCGCCGCGGGCCCTGCGCTGGGGCCGCCCGGCGGACGTCCGTGCGCGTCGTGCGTTCGTCACCCTGGCCCGAGCCTGGCAGCGGCAGGCCCCGTGGGACCGCTGGGCCGACCGGCTCGCCCACCGCGGCCTGGACCCGAGACGGCTCGGCCGACGACGGCAGGAGACCGGGCATCGGACCAGCGCGCGCAAGACCGAAGCCAGGCCTGCGCCGCACACCTCCTCGGAGCAACCGCGGTGAGGGCAGTCGGGCGTGCCGTGCTGCGCCTGGCCGTGCGCTGGTCGGGCCTGCTGATGGCGGCCGGGCTCGCCCTGGCCGGACTGTGGGTCGAGGCGGCCGTGGCGATGCTCGTCGCACTGGGGCAGGTGCTGGCCTGGCGGATGCGACTGCCCCGGGCCTGGGAGGCAGCGGCATCGATCACCGCCATGGCCGCGGCCGTCAGCTCCTACCTGCACCTGTACGAAAGATGGACCTGGTGGGACCTGCCGGTCCACGCCGCCCTGACCGCGGTGGTCTCCGTGATGGCGGCCTGGATGGTCGATGTGCGGTGGCGTCGGCGCGCCTCCCCCCGCCCCTGGCTAATGGTCATCAGCGGTTTCCTGCTGGCCCTGGTGTGGGAGGTGCTGGAGTGGTGGGGGCACCAGGTGGTGGATCCGCGCGTGCACATCGCTCCGGCCGACACCGCCGGCGACGTGATCGCCGGGTTGCTCGGTGCCTCCGCGGCCGCGTGGTGGTGGCACCGTCGGTCGGCTGCGGGACCGTCCGGGCCGGTCCGATCGCCGTCCCGGTCTGCCCGGGCCTCGTCAGACTCTGCGTCGACCCGCCTCGAGGCCGGCAGGTCCGTACGATGAACCCATGGATCCCCGTCGACTGCTGATCTTCCGCACCGTGGTGCGCAACGGCTCCATCGGCGCCGGTGCGCGGGAGCTGGGGTGGACGCAGCCCGCGGTCTCCCAGCATCTGGCCGCGCTCGAGAAGGAAGTGGGCACCCAGCTGCTGCTGCGCTCCTCCTCCGGTGTGACCACCACCGAGGCCGGCACGCGCCTGGCCGCCCACGCCGAGGCGGTCGCCGCCCAGCTGCACGCCGCCGAGGAGGAGCTGGCCGACATCACCGCGCTGCGCCGCGGCACCGTGCGCTTCGCGACGTTCCCCTCGGCCGCCGCCGTGCTGCTGCCGCCCGCCCTCGCCCTCCTGCACCGCACCAGCCCGGACCTCGACGTCACCTTCTCCGAGCTGGAACCGCCGGATGCGGTGGCGGCCGTGCGCGAGGGGGAGGTGGACCTGGCCCTGGTGTTCCGGTACCCCGGGTCCGACGTCGACGCCGAGGGCACGCTGGAGTGGACCGGTCTGATGGAGGACCGCGTGCTCGCTGTACTGCCCAAGGACCATCCGCGGGCAGACGACCCCGACCTCCGCCTCGCGGATCTCGCTGAGGAGCAGTGGATCGCGGGTTGCGAGCGGTGCCGGGCGAACCTCCTGGCCAACGCACGCCGCGCCGGGTACGAACCGCGGGTGCGGCACTCCACCGACGACGCCACCGTGGTGCAGCGCCTGATCGTGCACGGGGCAGGGGTGGCCCTGCTGCCGGAGACGGCACTGGAGGCGCACCCCTCCGACGACGTGGTCTCCCGTGCCTTGCCGGATCTGGACGACCGCACCATCGGCATGATCAACCGCAACGGCGCCCAGTCGATCCCTGCGGTCGCAGCGTTGCGCGATGCGCTGGTGTCCGTGGCCGACGAGCGCTCCGTCTGCGCCGTGCACATCTGAGCCGGGCCCGTCCGATCAGTGCCAGGCGGGGCTCCCCCCGAACCCACCGTGCACATCTGATGCGCCCCCGGGGGTCCCGCCGGGCTCGCTTTCGGTCAGCTCCGCCGAGCGAACTCCCCGATCACCACGTTCCAGGTGCGCATCGTGGCCTCGGCGATCAGTCCTTCCCGGCGGAAGGGGTCGTCGGCCAGCACGCCCTGGGCGTCCTGAACGTCATCACCGCGCACGATCAGCAGGGCGCCCGGGTCACCGTCGGCCAGCGGCCCGGACAGCAGCAGGCGGCCGGCCTCGTACTGCTCCCGCAGGAAGGCGCGGTGCTCGGGCCGGACCTCGTCGAGACGGGCGGCATCGTCGACGTAGCGGTAGGTGACGGCGTAGGTGGCCATGGATGCTCCTTCACTGGGATGCGGGACAACGACGTGGGGTACGGAACTCACGACCGACGCTACCTGCTCCTGGGTGGGTGCGCCGGGCTGGGCCTGGCCGGAGATCGCCCTCACGGCCGCCGATCAGCTGCGCCTGATGCACCGCCTGGCCGGTCAGAGACGCAGTGGGAAGGGCGGCTTCGATCCGCTGCCGCTGCTGGCCTTGGAACCAGGCCCCGGCCTCACCGGGCCCCGTATCCTGACCCGGCCAGCACACCTGCAGCCCGAACGGCCCCGGGCCGCCCTTCCTGAAAGGCCTGCCATGCCGCGCATCAATGCCCCCTCCGTGGCAGAGCATCGCGCCGCCCAGGAGCGGGCTCTGCTCGATGCCGCTCACGCGATCCTCGAGGAGACCGGAGAGGCACCCACCATGGCGCAGGTGGCTGCGCGTGCGGGCCTGGCCCGCCCCAGCGTCTACCAGTACTTCTCCTCCCACAAGGCGCTGCTGCAGGCACTGGTGCGGGACGTGTTCCCCCGCTGGACCGAACGGATCGCCGCCGCCATGCGCACCGCCCCCACGCCGGGTGATCGGATCCTCGCGTACGCAGCCGCGAACATCGAGCTGGTCGCTGAGGGCTCCCACGCCATCGGCTCCGCGCTGGCCGCCATGGCCCCGGGTGAGGGCGTGGGCGAACATGCCGATCAGATGCACCGTGCGGTGCAGGAGCCGCTGGTGGCGACGCTGGTGGAGATCGGTGTCCCCGCACCGGAGGACGTGGCCGAGCTGATCAACGCAATGATCCACAGCGGCACCCGCATGCTCGATGCCGGCCAGAGCGCCCCGCAGGTCATCGCCCACCTGGAGACCGTGCTGCGCCCCTTGGCGGAGGCGTACCAGTCCCCAGCACGGTGACACCGCCCGCCTGAGGCAGTCCCCACCCGGCCACACCCGTGATGGGGGAAAGAAGGGTCGGGACGCGCTAGCTGGCTTCCTGGGTGCGGCTACCGTCGGAGGGGGCGAGGGCGCGATGGATGGTCGACTTGCTGACCTCGAGGGCACTGGCAATCTGTGCGAGGCTCTGGCCGCTATTACGTAGGCGCATGGCGGCCTCGATCTTCTCGGGGGTCATGGCCGGCGGCCGGCCGGAGGGGGTTGTGGATCGTTCACGGTTTCGGAACAGGTTCTGCGACGGGTGCTCCGGTGGCTTCGTTCGCTTGGTGGCGGGGTTTTTGCAGCGCTCCGTGGCGGTCTCGTTGCCGCGATCACGCAGGACTGGCTGCAGGTAGGTGTCGCGGTCTGAACCGAGAGGGGTGCGCCCGGTTGGGGGCCGTTTGGATCGCTGCCGCTACGTCAGAGTCCGAAGGCTCCGCCGCTGACGAGGATCACGATGCCGAGGCCGATGAGAACGATGGGGAAGAGGATGTCCTCCCAGCGTTCGAGCACTTCGGCGATCGGGGGGCGGGTGGCGACGAACTTTGCCAGGGCCACCAGGACCGCGACGAGCGCGAGGAAGACGATGCAGTAGGCGACTACTGCGAGAGGTTCCACGCTGAGGAAGACAGGGGTGTAGACGCCGATGTTGTCGCCGCCGTTGGCAAGGGTGACGCCAGCGACTGTCCACACGCCGACCTTCTTGCCGGCAACCTTGGCCTCGTCGTCATCGTCGTCATCGTCTCCGCGCCAGGCCTGCCATGCGGCCCAGAGGCCGAGGCCCAGAGGGATGAGACCGAAGTACGGGATGGCTGCCGAGGGCAGGAATGCTCCGGCGCCGATGGTCACCAGGACCGCGGCACCGAGGATGCCGGCGAATCCGAGGTACTGGCCGGCCAGAATGCGGGCGGTAGTGCCGCGCTGGCCTGCCCCTCGCGCGAAGAAGAGGGAGAGCACGATGATGTCGTCGATGTTGGTCGCTGCGAACAGGCCCATCGCCTGCAAGACCGAGGTGAGGATCATGCGCCCTCCCCAGCTGCGTCGCATCCGGGAAGCGAGCAGGCGGGATCGATGCACGGGGCGTCTTCGTCCACTGCCAGGGTGGCATCGACCAGTGCCGTCAGCGCCTGCGCCAGGTGCGAATCGGCGATCTCATATCGTGTCCGACGACCCTCGGGCTCGGAGACGACGATCCCGCAATCGCGCAGGCATGCCAGGTGGTTGGACACGTTCGGGCGTGTCAGGTCCAGATCTCGGGCCAGTTCCGCCGGGTAAGCGGGATGGTCGAGCAGGGTCAAGATGATCCGGGATCGAGTGGGGTCGGCCAGTGCACGACCCAGGCGGTTCATCACGTCGAGACGCGAAGCAATAGTCAGCATGCACTGAACTATACAGCGTGCACTGAACGCTCTGTCACAGGCGTCAGACCAGATCGCATGCCCGTAAGGGGATCCTCCACCGTACGTCGAGCGAGCTCAGTCCTCGACGACTTCTTGCGAGTGATCGCCAGGGACTGGTGCACGGGTAGGTGACACATCATCTGTGGCGCTGAGGAGCGTCGCAGGGAAGGATGTGCATCATGCCTGCTCCCTACCCCCAGGAGTTCCGCGACGACGTCGTGCGCGTCGCGAGGAACCGTGAACCTGGCCAGAAGCTCTCCCAGATCGCGCGGGACTTCGGGATCTCCGAGTCGTGCCTGACGAACTGGATGCGCCAGGCCGACGTCGAGGACGGAAACCGACCCGGCAAGACCCGGGAAGAGTCGACCGAACTGCGCGAGCTTCGTCGCCGGAACCGGCTGCTCGAGCAGGAGAACGAGGTCCTCCGCCGTGCCGCTGCCTACCTCTCCCAGGCGAACCTGCCGGGAAAAGGTACTACCCGCTCGTGAGCGAGCTCGCCGCCGACGGGATCCCCGTCGCGGTGTCCCTGCGGGTCCTGAAGCTCTCTCGCCAGCCCTACTACCGCTGGCGGAAACAACAGGTCACTGCGGCCGAGCTGGTCGAGGCCTACCGGGCCAACGCCCTGTTCGACGCGCACCGCGACGATGACACCTTCGGCTACCGACTGCTGGCCGACGAGGCTGCCGACGCCGGGGAGGTGATGTGTCGGCGGACTGCGTGGCGGATCTGCCGAGACAACCAGTGGTTCTCCGCTTTCGGGAAGAAGCGGGGAAAGAACGGGAAGCGGTCCGGCCCGGCCGTGCATGACGACCTGGTCCAGCGGGACTTCACCGCCGATGACGTCAACGAACTCTGGCTGACCGATATCACCGAGCATCCCACCGACGAGGGAAAGCTCTACCTCTGCGCGATCAAGGACGTGTTCTCGAACCGGATCGTGGGTTACTCCATGGACTCCAGGATGAAGTCCCGACTCGCGGTGAACGCCCTGGACAACGCCGTGATCCGCCGCAGCGACACGGCCGGTTGTATCGTCCATTCGGATCGAGGGTCGCAGTTTCGAGCCAGGAAGTTCGTGCGTGCTCTGCACCGCCATCACCTCATCGGATCAATGGGCCAGGTCGGTGCCGCCGGCGACAACGCCGCGATGGAGTCCTTCTTCGCGCTGCTGCAGAAGAACGTCCTGGACCGCAAGCGGTGGCGCACCCGAGAAGAGCTCCGGATCGCGATAACCACCTGGATCGAACGGACCTACCACCGCCGCCGCCGACAAGATGGCCTGCGCCGGTTGACCCCCATCGAATACGAGACCATCATGAACCCGACCGTCACACTGGCGGCCTAACCCCAGCTGTCACCCAACCGTGCACCAGTCCCCCATGTACGCAAGACCCGTACGGTGACATGGGCGGTGAGGGGAGGGTAACTGCAACAATGGGGACATGCATGTTGGCTACGCGCGCGTCTCGACTCTCGAGCGAGACCTTTCCGCCCAACAGGAAGCACTCGAGCGCCTTGGAGTCGAGAAAAAGGACATCTACTTCGACCACGGCCTAACGGGAACGAACCGCGCCCGGCCCGGGCTGCGCGAGGCACTGGCCGCGACCCGGGAGGGCGACACCCTGGTGGTGACCAAGCTCGACCGGCTGGCCCGCTCGCTCCCGGACGCGAGGGACATCGCCGACGAGCTCACCATCAAGGGAGTCGCACTCAGCCTCGGCGGCAGCGTCTACGACCCCAACGACGCCGTCGGCCGGCTGCTCTTCAACGTGCTCGGCATGGTGGCCGAATTCGAGGCCGACCTCATCCGCCTACGCACCCGCGAGGGCATGGCCATCGCCAGATCCAAGGGCAAACTCAAAGGCAAGAAGCCCAAGCTCTCGCCCTCTCAGCACAAGCACCTGCTGACGTTGTACACGGCCGGCGAACACACCCAAGCCGAGCTCGCCGAGCTGTTCAACGTCTCCCGCACCACCATCTACCGCGAGCTGCGCCGCACCACGGCCGACACCTGACCGCGCCTGCACCGCCACTGAGTGATCCCAGAAACCCGCCACCAAGCCATCACATCCACACTCTATGCACTGGATGACCGTGGTGTTACGGTTTTCCGTAGAAACGTAATCCAGGGTGGGTGCGATGCATGCCGTCGCTCCGGGAGGTGGGACATGAGCGGTGAGCAGACCCCGACCGCGGTCGAGGACCTCGCCTCACGCGTGGCCCGGCTCGAGCAGCAGGTAGCCGCGCTCTTGTCGGCGGCGGGGGCCGACGCCGTGCCCGGCCCATCCGGACCCGATGGCCCCCAGCCTGCGCCGGCCCCCGGCGCTCGTGCGGCCTCGACCACGCCGGCGTCCCCTGCCGACGAGGACCCGTTCTGGGCCCTGCGCGGCCAGCAGGCCCGCGTCCCTGCCCCCGGTGGCGTCACCTACGCGGGAAGCGTCGACGTGGGCATGGGGCACGTCGACTACCAGTGGGGCCGCACCACCGAGCACCTGCTGGAGGCCGACTGGGCCGAGCACGCCGAGGCGGTCACCGCGCTGGGGCATCCGCTGCGCCTGACGATCCTGCGTCGCCTGCTGGATGCCGAGCACACCGTCGCGCAGCTGGTCGACGAACTGGACCTGGCCTCGACGGGTGTGGCCTACCACCACCTCTCCGCGCTCCAGAACGGCGGCTGGGTGGCGTCCCCGCGCCGCGGCACCTGGACCATCCCCGTCTCCCGGATCATCCCCCTGCTGACCATCATCACCGCACTCGAGAAGGTATGAGCATGTCCGATGGACACGATCGTCATGACACCGACGAGCCCGGCCCCGTCCCCCGCCGCACCGTGCTGGCGGCCGGCATCCCGCAGCCGGCACGCTGCTGGGCATGACCGCCCTCACCGCACCCCGCCCCGCCGGCCTCGGCGAGCCCCGGGGACGAGCAGATCACCTCCGCCCTCGCCGAGCACCTCGACGGGCATCGCGCCGTTTCGATCGTCCTGCTGGAGCCCGGCTCCGAGCCCCGTTTCGCCGGCTTCGGCGCCGACCCGGAGCGACGCTTCGAGATCGGCTCGGTCTCCAAGACATTCACCGGTGCCCTGCTGGCCGACGCGGTGGACCGCGGCGAAGTGACCTACGAGACCACCGTGGCGGACGTGCTGGGCTCCCAGGCCGACGGCAGCGACATCGCCGACGTGTCCCTCGCCGAGCTCGCGTCCCACACAGCAGGTATCCCCTCGGTCGCCACCCGCTGGCTGCCCCGATTTTTCGCATCCAGCTTCCTGCGCCACGACCCCTACAGCGCCCGGGGCGCCGAGCAGGTCATCGCCGACGCCCTCGCGGTCTCCCCCACCGGCCGCGGTGAGATGTCCTACTCCAACCACGGGGTGGCCCTCGAAGGGCAGCTGGTGGCGAAGGCTGCCGGTATCCCGTACGAGCAGCTGCTGGCCGAGCGCGTGGCCGAACCTTTGGGCCTGACCAGTACGTACGCGCCGATCCTGCCGGGGAAACTCCACCAGGACGCGCATCGTGGGCACACCAGGGCAGGTCTCAAGGCCGCGCCGTGGACCATGAACGGCGCGGCACCGGCCGGCGGCATCTGGTCCACGGGGGCCGACATGGCGCTCTACATGCAGGCGGTGATGGACGGAAGCGGACCGGGAGGTGACTTCTCCCGGCATCTGCTGCATGAAGGGCCCGACGACGGCCGCAGCGTGGCCGTGAACTGGATGCACGACCCCATCGACGAGCGAGATCCCACGATCTGGCACAACGGCATGACCAGCGGCTACGCGTCATTCGTCGGCTGGCACGAGGGGACCGGTCGGGGGATCGTCATGCTGAGCGACACCGCGCGATCTCTCGATGCGATCGCCCTCCAGGTCCTCACCGGGGCGGTGGAGCTGTGAACACCCTCCGCGAACTGGCCCCGCTCCTGGTCCCGATCGTCGTCGGGATCATGATCCTCAGCGCCGCCTACCGCCTGTGGCGCTACCACCACCATCCGCGACGAATCCTCTCCGAGGGCCTCTCCTGCGCGACCCTGATCGGGATCATGGGCCTGGTGGGCCTGGTGGACTCCTCGCTGTGGTGGGCGGTGTGGCTGCTGGCCCTTGCCCTGCTCAGCGGCATCGCAGTGGCGTCCTGGCGGGCGTCGAGCACCGCCCCTCCCGCAGAGCAGACGAAGAAGCAGGCCCGCCTGCTCAGCCCACCCGGCGTGGCCGGACTGATCGGCGAAGCAATGTTCTACGCACTGCTGCTGGCACTGGCCCTCCTGGGCGGCTGAGCGCCAGGCACGCTCTACCGGTAGCCCTCACCCTCGTCGAAACCGTCCTCGTCCGCGTCATCGTCGAGATGGTCGGCGGCACCGCGCACCGAGGACAGCACGGCCTCGTCATCGCGGCGCATCCCGGCGATGCACTCCAGCAGCCCGGCACCGGACGGGTCCCGGTGGTCCCGGGCCGCAGCGAGCACCTCGCGGCGCACCACCTCGCGGATCCATGCACCGCTGGCACCATCGGTGGCTTCCGCGGCGGCCAGCAGGTCCGCCGACGGCAGGTCCAGCGGTGCACCGTAGAGGGCGAACAGCTTCTCGCGGGCCTCGACGTCCGGCAGGGGCACCTCGACCTGCAGGTCGATGCGGCCGGGCCGATGGTTCAGGGACGGCAGCAGCGCGGCGGGGTCGTTCGTGCTCAGCACCACCGCGATGTCCGCGTCCGCGCCCAGGCCGTCCAGCTCCTCCAGCAGGGCATGCATTTCGAAGCCGTGGGGACCCTCGCCCAGCAGCAGGTCGGTGTCCTCGACCACCAGCAGTGCCGGCTGCGCGGAGCGGGCCAGTTCCATCGCGGCCCGCATCTGCCCGTTCTCCAGGGTGCGCAGCACGACCGCGGTCACGTCCGGGCGGGACATGAGATGCCTGATCATGAGGGTCTTGCCGGTTCCGGGCGGTCCGTACAGCAGCACGCCGCGGCGCAGGTGCTGACCGGCCTCTCGCAGGGTGGAGGCCGCGTCGTGGATGCCGTGCACGTGGTCGGTGACCCGCTCCAGGAGTCCCTCGGGCAGGACGATCTGGTCGGTCGTGACCTCGGGGCGCGGCAGCAGCGTGAGTGCGGAGTGCGTGCCATGGATGTCGTCGAAGTCGAGGTGCAGCTCCACCACCTGGCCGGAGAGCAGCGAGCTCGCGGCCATCGCCTCGCGGACCGCGGCGAGTGTGGCGTCGGCCCCGTCGCCCAGCACCGTGAGGATCCCGCGCTCCTGGTCCTGGGCCGCCGAGAACAGGATCGCCTGCGGGGCACCGTCCCGCATGGCGAGGGCGACGGCGACGATGGGCGTGCGCACGACGGACCCGCCCGGAAAGGTCAGGGTGGTGTAGGTGGGGCCCGTCAGCGGGAAGCTCGGGTACGTGAAATCGGCATGGACCAGGCTGCGCAGGGAGCTCAGACCGCCCCCGTTCTCGTCGCCCAGTCCCCATACGGCGGCGTCATCGCCCTCGAGGTCCAGAAGTGCCGAGACGGCGGCCCACACCTCGTCGGCCCGCACGGCGGCGAAGCGGAACGTTTCCTCCGGTGCCGCGGTCCACGTCTCGCCGAGGTGTGCGGGGACGACGACCGACATCCGCTCGGTCTGCGGTCGACGATCCGCCTGCTGTGCCAGCTCCACCACTTCGTTGAGGGTGTGCAGCAGCTGCGTGAGGTCGGGGCTGAGCGGAGTTGCCTGAGCGTCGTTCCTGGTCATGTGCTCATCGTACAGACGGCAGCGGCCCGCAGCACCGGATGTGTTCGGTCCGCAGCCGATGGGCGAGGGTCGAGGTGGGGCAGGCGGTCGACGAGGATGGGCGGCGATCCACAGGGCGGGGTGGCGGTTCACCGGGCGCGGGTGGGCAGCCAGTCCAGTACGTCGCGGATGCCCTCGTCCCAGAAATCCCAGGTGTGCGCACCGGGCCGCAGGCGCGAGGTGAGGTCGTGACCGCGTTCCCCGGCGAGCGCGATGAACTTCCGGTTGCCATCCACCAGCGAGTCCTCGGTCCCGCAATCCAGAAACAGCGGCGGTATGTGCCCGGGGTGGGCAGCACGCAGCAGCCCCAGCAGGTCGTCCTCGGTGCCGGCGATGTCGCGGCCATCCCAGATGCGCCGGGCCATGCTGCCCGCGTGCTCGGACAGGTCCAGGCCCGCCAGGTCCATCACCCCGGACAGACTCGCGGCAGCAGCGAACTGCCCCGGCCGGTTCAGCGCCAGCTTGAACGCCCCGAAGCCGCCCATCGACAGGCCCGCCACGAAGGTGTCCTCCCTGGCGGTGGAGACACGAAAGGTGCGCGCGATGAGCTGCGGCAGCTCGTCGGCCACCCAGGTCCAGTACTTCTCGCCCACGGCCTCGTCGGTGTAGAAGGAGCGGCGCACCTCCGGCATCACCACGGCGATGCCCTTCTCGCCGGCGTAGCGCTCGATCGAGGTGCGGCGCTCCCAGCTGGTGCAGTCGCCACTGAGGCCGTGCAGCAGGTACAGCACCGGCACCCCGTCCGAGGCACCGCCGTCGCGGTCACGCCCGCCGGGCCCTGACGTGACCCCCGCCCCCGCCCCGGGCGCATCGGTGCCGTTCATGCCGATCTCGGCGGCGGCCTGCGGCATCAGCACCACCGCCGAGGTGCTCATCTGGAGCGACTCGGCGAACAGGTCCATGCGCATGCGGATCATCGTGGGCTCCTCAGGCGAGGTAGGAATCGGAGAAGAGGGTATCGGCCTGGCGCTTGAACACGTCGTCCTCCGTGAGCTCACGAAGCATCCGCAGCTGGGCGGTGACCCCACGGTGGCAGCTGGTGGGAGCGCCCCAGGTGGTGCGCCCCCACGGCGCGATCGCACACATGGAGGGCTTGCCTGGCCTGCGGTACGCATCGCCTTGGGGAGAGGCGACATGGCCAGTATGGCAAGTGAGCACACTCGGCTCTCGCGCGACATACGCTCGGACCATGAACATCTCGCGACGCAGCTCCCGCACCCCGTCCCTGCCCCACACCGGCCCGAACACCGTGGCCCTCAAGCCCGCCGAGAAGGTGAGCACCGCGCCCGTGGTCGCGGTGGGCCTGATCGGTGGCTGGCTCACCGCGCGCGAGACCGGGATCCGACCGCTGGGCGGCGTGGTGCTGGCCGCGGCCGGGATCTGGGCCGGCCGCACGTGGCTGACCCGCCGCGGCCCCGCCACCACCGCGGTACTGGGTGCCACCTACCTGCTCGGCTTCGGCCTGTCCCACCCGCTGGCCAAGAAGATCGGGGCCTGGCCTGCGGTGCTCACCGTGGCCGGGGTGTCCGCCGGGGCGTCGGCGCTGCTGTCCGACGCGGCCTACAGCGAATGGGAGCCGGCCGAGGACTGATCTCTCCCCCCGCCTGCTCCGTCACGGCCCTGACGATCCGCGGGACGCCTGCGGGGCACCGACGACGAATCCGGGCATTCGACCACCGATCCGTCCCGGCGTTCGTCATCGGAGTGCGCACCGAGGCACAGGGAGGCGGGACAGCCCTGTGAATCGATCCGATCTTTGACTAGGCTGGGTTCTCGTCCCGACGGCCGGTCCCCGATCGGCCTCGCCCGCCCCGGGACCACCCCCACTACTTTCCCCGAGGATCCCTCACCCCCATGTTCGCGACCATGAGCCGCCTCTGGCAGACGGTCCGTCCCATCCGCTTCCGCCTCTACCTGGGCCTGCTCAGCGCCCTGACCGCCTCCATCGTGGCTCTGCTGATCCCGCAGGTGCTCGAGTTCGTGGTCAACCGCCTGGAGACCTCCGCCGTGGCCGCCACCGTATGGACCGGCGGCGCGATCGTGATGGCCCTGGGTGTCCTCGAGGCCGCTCTGATCTACCTGCGGCGCGTGTTCGCCGTGGCCCCCTCCACCGCGGTCGAGAAGCAGATCCGGGTGCGGTTCTACGCGAAGGTCCAGCACATGCCGGTGTCCTTCCACGACAACTGGGGCTCCGGCCAGCTGCTCTCGCGCATGATGGGCGACATCAACACCATCCGCCGCTGGATCGCCTTCGGCATGATCATGGCCGTGACCAGCGCCGTCACCATCATCGTGGGCATGATCCTGCTGATGCGCTCCTCGGTGCTGCTGGCGCTGGTGTTCATCGTGGCGGCGATCCCGGTCAGCGTCATCGCCTACCGCTTCCACCGCGAGTACTCGGTGCTCTCCCGCCTCTCGCAGGACCAGAACGGCGACCTGGCCACCACCATCGAGCAGTCCGTGCAGGGCATCCGCGTGCTGAAGGCCTTCGGCCGCGGCCCCTCTGCCCTGGAGGGCTTCACCGAGCAGGCCGAGGAGCTGCGCCGCACCGAGGTGCGCAAGGCCACCGCGATCGCCCGCTTCGACATGTTCATGTTCATGCTGCCGGAGCTGGCCCTCGGCGTGGCCCTGTTCCTCGGTCTGCACCTCACCGCCCGCGGTGACATGAACGTGGGCCAGCTGGCCTCCTACTTCGCCACCGCCACCCTGGTGGTGGGCCCCGTGCGGATGCTGGGCATGCTGTTCGGCC
The DNA here is from genome assembly GCF_015209585.1 of Brachybacterium epidermidis. Classification (GTDB taxonomy): domain Bacteria; phylum Actinomycetota; class Actinomycetes; order Actinomycetales; family Dermabacteraceae; genus Brachybacterium; species Brachybacterium epidermidis. The sequence continues at coordinate 250,332 of NZ_JADEYR010000002.1, read as the reverse complement.
AGGCCGTCAACGCCACCACCGCCCTGGACCGCCACTACGAAGTGATGGACGAGGAGAACACCATCGTCTCGCCCGAGCAGCCCCGCCGCGTCGACCCCGCGGATGCCCGCGGCGAGGTGCGCATGGAGGGCGTGCACTTCCGGTACGCGGACGCCCCTGACCACGTCCAGGACGTGCTGGACGGCGTTGATCTCGAGGTGCGTCCCGGCGAGACCATGGCCCTGGTCGGCGTGACCGGCTCCGGCAAGTCCACTCTGCTGCAGCTGGTGCCGCGCCTGTACGACGTGACGGCCGGCTCCATCAGCATCGACGGTGTGGACGTGCGCGACATGGACCTGACCGAACTGCGCACCCTCACCGCCGTGGCCTTCGAGGACGCCACACTGTTCTCCGACTCGGTGCGGGAGAACGTGCTGCTGGGCGCCGACGCCTCTCTCAGCGAGGAGGAGTCCGAGGCGCTGCTGCGGCTCGCACTGGACACGGCCGACGCGGGCTTCGCCCATGACCTTCCCGAGGGTGTGGACACCCGCATCGGCGAAGAGGGGATGAGCCTGTCCGGCGGGCAGCGCCAGCGCCTGGCCCTGGCCAGGGCGATCGCGGCCCGACCCGCCGTGCTGCTGCTGGACGATCCGCTCTCCGCCCTGGACACCCGCACCGAGGAGACCGTGACCGGTCGCCTGCGGGAGGTGCTGAAGGGCACAACCACCCTGATCGTCGCCCATCGCACCTCCACCGTGGCCCTCGCCGACCGGGTGGCGCTGCTGGACGACGGGGCGGTGGTGGCCGTCGGCACCCATGCCGAGCTGATGGAGAGCTCTCCCCGCTACCGCTGGGTGATCGCCAACCAGGAGGAGGAGGCCCGGCGCGACCGTGACATCGAGACGATGACCGGCGAGCTGGACCTGCGCGGGCTGTGGACGGAGTCCAAGCGATGAGCGCCACCGCCACCGCCCGCCGCCCCGATGACCACGGTGACGACCAGGGGGCCCTGACCGACGCCGAGGCCAAGGCCTCCCGGCAGCGCTCCTTCACCCTGCTGATGGAGCTGTTGCGCCCCGTCAAGGCCCAGTTCGTGCTGATGGCGGTGATGGTGGTGGTCGCGCAGGCGGCCGTGGTGGCCGGGCCCGCGATCATCGCCTGGGGCATCGACGAGGGCCTGCCCGCCCTGCTGGAGGGTGACGGCACCAAGGTGCTGCAGGCCACGATCCTCCACATGACCGCCGCCCTCATCGGCGGCGTGCTCACCTTCGGGTACGTGCGGCAGTCCGTGGTGGTGGGGCAGAAGATGCTGCTCACGCTGCGGCGCCGCGTGTTCCGCTTCACCCAGAAGCAGGATCTCGAGTTCCACGAGCACTACACCTCGGGCCGCATCGTCTCCCGCCAGACCTCCGACATGGAGGCCCTGCGAGAGCTGCTGGACTCCGGCGTGAACATCATGGTGGGCTCCTCGCTGTCCATGGTGTTCACGATCGTGTTGATCGTGGGCATGGACTGGGTGACCGGCCTGGTGATGCTGCTGATGCTGGTGCCCGGCGTGTGGCTCACCGTGTGGTTCCAGCGCCGCTCCAGCCGGGAGTACCGCGCGATCCGCACCCACTCCGCGCGACTGATCGTGCACTTCGTGGAGGCCATGAGCGGCATCCGCGCCGTGAAGGCCTTCCGCAAGCAGGACCGCAACCAGGCCGAGTTCGACCGCCTGGCCCAGGACTACCGCGATGCGTCGATGCGCTCGATCCAGGTGTTCGGCATCTACCAGCCGGCGCTGCGCATCCTGGCCAACGTCACCATTGCAGCGGTGCTGGTGGTGGGTGGTTTCCGGGTGCTCTCCGGTGACCTGCAGGTGGGCGTGCTGGTGGCACTGGTGCTGTACTCACGGCGCTTCTTCCAGCCGGTCGACGAGATCGCCAACTTCTACAACGCCTTCCAGTCCGCCGTCGCGGCGCTGGAGAAGATCGCGAACCTGCTGGCCGAGCAGCCCCACGTGAAGGAGTCCGCCCAGCCCACGCCGCTACCGGCCTCCACCGGCCGCATCGATTTCGAGGGCGTCTCCTTCCGGTACACGGAGGACGGCCCCCTGGTGCTCAAGCCCCTGGACCTGCACATCCCCGCGGGCCAGACCGTCGCCCTGGTGGGACAGACGGGCGCCGGGAAGTCCACGGTCGCCAAGCTGATCTCCCGCTTCTACGATCCCAGCGAGGGCGCGGTGCGGCTGGACGGCGTGGACCTGCGGGACATCTCCATGCACGACCTCACCGACAACATCGTGATGGTCGCCCAGGAGGCGTACCTGTTCTCCGGCACCGTGGCCGACAACATCGCGCTGGGCAAGCCCGGGGCGAGCCGCGAGGAGATCCGGGCGGCGGCCGCCGCGATCGGGGCCGACGAGTTCATCGAGAAGCTGCCCTACGGCTACGACACCGACGTGAACAAGCGCGGTGGGCGGGTCTCGGCCGGTCAGCGGCAGCTGATCTCCTTCGCCCGCGCCTTCCTGGCAGACCCGAAGGTGCTGATCCTGGACGAGGCCACCAGCTCGCTGGACATCCCCTCCGAGCGGATGGTACAGGAGGGCCTCACGAAGCTGCTGGGGCACCGCACCTCGTTGATCATCGCCCACCGCCTCACCACCGTGATGATCGCCGACCGGGTGCTGGTGGTGCACGGCGGTGAGGTGGTCGAGGACGGCTCCCCGCAGGAGCTGGTGGCCGCGGGTGGGCGCTTCGCCGCGCTGTACCAGGCGTGGCAGGACTCGATGTAGCGGACCGGCGCTCCATGTGAGAGCCCTGTCCGCCCCCGGAACGCACCGAGCCGCGGATTCTGGGGCTTATCCGTGCGGATAGGCCTCATGATCCGCGGCTCGGTGGAGCTGACCGACTCAGACCTGCGGGAAGTCCTTCAGCGCGGTATCGGCGATCTTCTCGAGCGCGCGTCGGTCGCCCCAGGCGCCGATGACACCGCCCAGGCCGGGGATAGCCTTGCCGAACAGTCTGGTCGAGCGCAGCCCGAAGCGGCGCACGACCCGCCCGCCGATGGCCCGGGCCACCGCGGTGGACGGCGAGGCCGGCAGGCGCTTGGTGAGCTGACGGGTGGCAGCACCGGCCACGGGCCCCAGGCCCACGCTGGCGAGGATGTCGTCGGACTCCTCGCCCACCAGGGCGGCCAGCACGCGCGTGCGGACCTCCTCGTCCTCCAGGTCATATCCGCGCACAGCGGCGATGGCACCCACCATGCGGGTGGCCTGCACGTAGAACTCGAACACGTTCGCCGGCAGCAGCGCAACCAGGGTGAACACACCACCCAGGCCGGTCGCGAAACCGCCCACGGTCACGCCGCGGCGGTGCGAGCGAATGATCTGGCGCGCGGCCTTCTCGGGGTTCTTGCGGCTTCGCTTGAGGGCGCGGTTTGCCACCGCCTGCGCGGAGGAGAAGTTCAGCTTCCCGTCCAGGCCGATGTCGCGGAAGGACTCGACCATCCGCTGCAGCGCACCACCGGACTCCTGCTCGACCTCCGCCTTCTTCTTGCCGCGGCCCTTGGCGGCCTTGCCCCTGCGAACCTCTTTCATGGCCGAGCGGGTGGTCTTGGTGCCTTCGTCACGACGCATGAAGCCGAAGATGCCCATGTCGCCTCCGTCCTGTCGATGGGACCGCGGGCGCGGCAGTCACGATCGCTGCCTCGCAGCTCTGGCGACCCGCCGCACCCTGCGGCGTACCTGTCGATCATCTCTGGTCGCCTACGCTCGCGCCACCCCGGGATCGTGCATTCGGTCGGATGCGCCCGGTCAGAAGTCCTGCACGCGCGGGCCGACCGGCCTTATGCTGAGATCTCCGGGCTCGACCAGGCCTCTGCCGGTCCCCACCGTGCGGCCTCGGACGACGAAGCGAGCCACCGATGATGGTGGCAGCGCCGAGCGCCCGGTCGCCATCCGTCGTCCCCCGCACCATCCGGAGATTCCCATGCGCGTATCCCTGCGTACCCGTATCACCCCTGCTCTGGCGGCCCTGGCCCTGTTGGCCGTCCCTCTTGCGGGCATGCCCGCGGCGCAGGCTGCCGTAGTCAAGCCCCTGGACATCGTCAAGATCCACTACGACCCGCCCGGCACCGACAAGGCCAACAACGCCGGCTACAACCAGGAGTACATCCAGGTCAAGAACGTCGGAAAGACCACCCTGAACCTCACGGGGTACAAGGTGCGCGACGACGGGCCGCAGGTGTTCACCTTCCCGAAGAACTACAAACTGGCTGCCGGTAAGACGGTCACCATCCGCTCCGGCAAGGGCACCAACTCTGCCACCACCCTGTACTGGGGCAAGGCCAGCTACATCTGGAACAACACCGGCGACACCGCACGTACCTTCAATGCCGCGGGCAAGCTGCTGGAGTCCTGCAAGTACCCCCGCGGTGGTTCCACCAAGACCTGCTGAAGCCTGACCTGCCCACCCGGCGCCACGTCGACCCGCACGCCGACACCGCGCCGTGCGGGCAGGGGCCGACGGCGGCTGTCAGTCTCCCTCGGTCGGCGTCCTGTCTTCGGACCGGGGCTCGGGCCGCCGACGGAACGCGAGGGCCACGCCCACGACGACCAGGGGGGCCAGGACCGCGATCCAGGGCGAGAGCAGCCCGCTCACTTCTTTACCCAGCCGTCGGCCACGAAAGCATCCCGGTCGCGGCCACGCTGGGTGTCCAGCAGCTTCTTCCCGCCACCGGCGGCCCGCACCTGGATGCGGCCCACCCAGACACCGAGGCCCCGGGTGAGACCGTCGGTGGCGGCGGCAAGGCGCAGCTGCACCTCGCCGGTGAGCGGTGATCCACCTGCCACCAGCGGGAACGTGGCGTCCCACCGGGCTCGCCGGCCCCATCCTGTCAGGGAGCCGGTGGGGGCGCCGATGGTGCCGGAATCCTTCGAGGTGAGGGTGCCGGCCAGGGGCGTCCAGGTGCTGCCATCATCGGCCGAGGCCTCCACGGTGAGCAGGTCATAGGCCTCCTCGAGGTGGTAGAACAGCTCGGCGGTGAGCTCGGTGGCGCTGCCGTCGAGATCCACGGCGACCTCCAGGGTGGCGGTGGCGGCGTCCTGATTTCCGGCGTGCCAGCCATCGCGCACCTTCTTCGGGACGATGCCGAGTGCGTGGGCAACGCAGGTGGAGACCTCACGCCGGGTCACCGAGGTGGTGGACCATTCGCGGGTGGGGTGCACCGAGTTGGCCAGCATGATCACGATGGTGTCGGTGAGCGGGTCGATCACCAGGGAGGTCCCGGTGAAACCGGTGTGCGCACCGCTGTAGGGGCTGGTGAGGCCGGCGTGGTAGTACCAGGCGGCCAGCTCCGGGCCCAGGCCGCGGCGAGCACCGCCGGCCCCGGTGACCTCGGCGATGCGGTCGGTGAACATGTCCTGGACGGTGCTCGTCTGGAGCACCCGGGCCCCGCCGTAGGTGCCGCCGTTGAGGAACATCTGGGCGAAGACGGCCAGGTCCCGGGCGGTGGAGAACACCCCGGCGTGACCGGCCACCCCGCCGAGTGAGTAGGCGTTCTCGTCGTGCACATGGCCGCGCACCAGCTCGCCGGTGACGGTCATGTACTCGGTGGCAGCGATACGGTCCAGCAGCTCCGCGGGCGGGTTGTACATGGTCTCGGTCATGCCCAGTGGTGCAGTGATGTTCTCCTGCACGAACACGTCCAGGCTCTGCCCGGAGATCACCTCGACCACCTGCCCGAGGGCGATCAGGCCGAGGTCGCTGTACACGTACTTCGTGCCCGGTGCGGCGGTGGGCTTCACCGTCAGAGCCGCGTCGATGCGGGAGGGCACATCCGGGTAGGCCTGCCGCAGGTTGATGAAGGGCGGCAGCCCTCCCACGTGGGTGAGCAGGTGCTGGATGGTCACCTGCTCCTTGCCGTTCTCGCCGAAGCGCGGCAGATGGGAGGCGACGGTGTCCTCGAGCGAGAGCTGCCCGCGCTCCACGAGCTGCATCACCGCGGTGGCGGTGAACAGCTTGGAGATGGAGGCCAGATCGTAGATGGTGTCCTGCCGCGCGGGGACCCACTGGTCCTCGGGCAGCTGCTCGGTGGGGTTCTTCCAGCGCAGGGCGTAGCCGTCGGCATGCTCGTAGGCGATGCGGCCCTGGGACGCCACCAGCAGGGAGGTCCCGGAGAAGCGCGGTGGGTCGTTGCCGAGGCCGGCGCGGATGATGCCGGGCAGCTGGTCCAGCACATCCGGGTCCAGTCCCACGGAGCGGGGGTTGCCCTCGCGCACAGGGCGGTCGTTGGGGCCGGAGCGATCCCACGGATCGGGCAGGTCGCCGCCGTTCGCGCCCTGCCCGTCGGTGCCAGCGCCTTTCTTCGCGCGGTCGTTGCGCGGGGTGGGCTTGTCGCGGCCGCTGCCCTTCTCCGCGGGGTCGGCGAGCGCGGCGGGGATGGCAGCTCCGACGCCGAACGTGATCGCGGTCCCGGCCACTGCTGCTCGGCGGGTCAGGGGATGGGGGGTGTGACCGGACATCATCGTCTCCTCGTGCTAGTGGCCCGCGTCACGTTACATGATGTCCGGGCACATCCGTGGCCCCATCCCGCCTCCCGAAATCCGTACCACCCCGGGCCCTACCGCTCCGGCGGCCATAGCGGCGCTCCATGCGTGGCGGGCACTTGCACATGGTCCCCTTACGGCCTCCGGTCAGAGGGATTGGTACGCAACCGCATCAGACCGGTGATCGCGAGCCCGATGGAGACCAGAGCCCCGAGCCCTCGCAGCACCGTCATGCCGATCGCCACGGCCTGCGGCAGTCCATCCCCTGAAGCACCGCTGGTGACGGCACCGGAGGCGACGGCCCCGGCGGTGACCAGCAGCAGGGCGCCGGTGCGGGCCCTACCGGGCGGCAGCCGCACGAAGGCGACGATTGCCACGATCATGCAGGCCAGTGCTACTCCGAGGGTTGTCAGCAGGATGACTACGTAGACCAGCGACAGTCCCAGCGCTATCCACTGTCCCGGGCTGCTCTCCACCAGGCGTGGCAGCAGCCATACCGCCCCCTTCAAGAGAGCACCCACCAGCAGGAGCACCACCAGGATGGCCGCCAGGCGGGACAGTGCCGTCACCGGTGCCGACTTCTCGACCGGTGGCGGAGTGCGCCCGTGCCACTGGCCCGCGTACTGCTGCTGCGGGCCGTGGCCCGGGGAGGGCGGCGGGCCGTAGCTCGGTTGAGGGTCGTGGCCAGGGCTGGGCGGCGGGGACGAGTACTGGCTCATGCGCTGGTCCTCAGCTCGAGCACCGGCACGTCCAGGGGGCTGAAGCCCAGCACCTGCCCGTAGAACGACAGCGCCGCCTCGGTGGCGCGGATGATGCTGGAGGCCTTGCGGAAGCCGTGCTGCTCCCCCTCGAACAGGATGTACGCGTGCGGGATGCCCTTGGCGGCGAGCGCATCGCGCACCATCTCGGACTGGCTGGGCGGGACGATGCGGTCCTCGTCGCCCTGCATCAGCAGCACCGGCACCTCGAGCTCGTCCACATGGCTGAGCGGTGCGCGCTCCACGTACAGGTCGCGCCGCTCCGGGTACGGACCCACCAGCTGGTCGATGTAGCGGGACTCGAAGTCGTGGGTGTCCAGGCGGAACTGCTCCAGTTCGGCCACACCGAAGCTGGACACCCCAGCGGCGAAGGCGCTGGTCCGGGTCAGGCACGCCAGAGTGGTCCAGCCTCCCGCGCTGCCGCCCTCGATCGCCAGGCGCTTCCCGTCGGCGATGCCCTGGGCCACCAGGTGGTCCATGACAGCGACGGTGTCGGCCACGTCCACCACGCCCCACTGGCCCTTGAGGCGGTCGCGGTAGGCGCGCCCGTAGCCGGTGGAGCCGCCGTAGTTGACCTCCACCACGCCCAGGCCACGCGAGGTGTAGTAGGCGACCGGCAGGCTCAGCACCGGGGGCACGTGGCCGGTGGGGCCGCCGTGGACGCGGGCGATGAACGGGGGCAGCTCGTCCTCGGGGCCGGTGAAGCGCTCGTGGCGGGGGCGGTACACGATCGCGTGGACCACACCACCGCCCGGCAGGGGCACTTCGATGGCCTCACCGCGGGGCAGCACCGCCTCCTCGGGCGCGTCGGAGCGGGAGGAGCGCAGCAGCTCCAGGGCCGACAGCGAGGCCTCCGGGCCGTCGAGCCGTGCCAGATGGAGGGCGGGGAACTCGGTGGGCGAGGCCCCGAGCAGCACCACCAGGCCGTCCTCGCGCCGCCGTACGGCATCGAACGAGGTCAGCGGGCATTCCAGGGCGCGCAGCTTGCCGGTGGAGACGGTGAGCACAGCGAGGCCGGTGGCGGCCCGACCGTACTGGACCAGGGCATGGTCGGTGTCGATCACCTGGTAGGACGTCGCTCCGATGCTCCACATCGGCTCGGCGAACTCCTGCTCCACCTCCAGCACCTGACGGGCGCCGTCGTCGGCGGACCACACCCACGGGTTCCACCAGCCGGACCGGTCGGAGATGAACATGAGGTGCCCGTCGTCGAGCCATTCGGGCTGCAGCACGGAGGTGGCGGTGTCCCCAGCGATCACCTCACCGGTACCGGCACTGCCGCTGATCAGTGGTGCCACGTGAAGCTCGGTGCCGTCCCACGGCATCTGCGGGTGCTCCCAGCTGATCCACGCCACGTGGGTGCCATCGGGGCTGAGCCGGGGGTGGGCCACGAAGCGGGCGGCGGGCCTGACGCGGCGGATCGCCGAGGGGTCCGCGCCGCCGGAGCCGTCCAGGGGCACCGCGGCGATGTAGCGCTCGATGTGCGGGGCGCCGTCCTCACCGGCCCTGGGGCCCTGCTCGCCGCCCGTGTGGTCCTCGCACACCCACCACACCTCCACGGTGCCGTCGGCGAGCGTGACCGGAATGGGGTCGGCCCAGCGCAGGGACGGGCCGTGGGCGCTGGGCACCTCGGGGCCGATGGGGGTGAGCGGGCGTGGCTCCTCGCCCTCGATGAACGAGTACGCGCTGATCGACGAAGTTCACGAACACCACGACGGGGCGGTGCTCGGGGTCGTGGGGGTTGTCGGAGCCGTCAGCGACGAGGTCGACCGCGGTGAGGGCCAGCCACGCGGCCCCGCCGTACTCGTGCACCCGGGAGCGGGCGCTGTACGGGGCGGGGAGCACGGTAACCGGTGCGGGGGCTTCTGCAGCGAGGGATTCTGCGACGGGGGCTTCGACGGCAGCCTCGCCCCCCGCAACTCCCTCGACGCCCCCACCAACGCCCGGAAGCGCCAGCGGACCAGGGGTGCGCACGATCGCTGTGCGTCCTTCCTCGGTGGCGATCCCCTCGGTCCACCAGACCTCGTTGCCCACCAGCCGGGGGGAGCCGAGCCGCGTACCGCCTGTAGCGAGCAGCTCAGCGCTGATCGGGGAGGGCCAGGAACCGTGGGGCAGAGTCGTCACCATGGCGACCAGGGTAGGTGACCTGAGCCACCCCGGCCGCATCTCCAGCCCCGCATGGCGGGCCATCAACCCTGCCTGGAACCTCGACCCCGACGTGTAGCATCCTGGGTTTCGTTCCGCTTCTGCCTGGAGTACCTGACCTGCGAGGAGCGGAACAGGTCGTCGGCCCCGAGAACGCCGCGCCCACGCATGATCACGTGTCCCGCTCCCCGCACCACTTGATGGACAAGGCCCACGAGCACTGCTTGCCGGCTCATCCTCGCGGAGCGAACCAGGCCCGGCCTCAGCGATCCTCGCTGTGCGGCACCTGGTCGCCCTCGCCGGGCGCGCGGGCCAGGTCCTGGGGGGCCGTGCGCGGATCCACCGGTGCGCCCGAGAGGTACGCGGCGCGGGCCAGCACGTTCGATGCGATCGAGGACACGATGATCAGGGCGACCACCGTGAACAGCGTTTTCATTAGCGTCGCCACATCGAAACCATCCACCCGGGTGTGCTCCAGGAAGGTGCCCAGCACGATCATGGGCAGCCCCAGCCCGGTGGCAGGCGAGAGCACGTTGACCCGGCTCAGGGAGTCGCGGGCGTGGAACATGGACAGCGCCGAGGTGAGCATCCAGAACGCGCCGCCCAGCAGCAGCACCGCCACCAGCACCGCGAGCACGATATCGAGCGCGGAGTTCATCGGCGCCCCCTGGTGAGAATGCGGGCCAGGGCCACGGTGGCGAGGATTCCCAGCACCGAGGCGATCAAGGTGGCATCGACCGACACTGCCGACTCGTGGACCAGACCGATCACCGCGATGATGCCAATGGCGGAGAAGAACACCAGATCACCGACCACGGCGCGGCTGGCGGCATCGGGAGCGGTGGCAACGCGGAACAGGCCCACCAGGATCGCAGCGCTCAGGATGGCAATGGTCAGCCACAGGATGACGGTCATCGCTCCTCCTCTCCGACGACGGGTTCGCTGGGGGCGACCTCGCGGTGCGGCCCCTCGTCGATGCGGCGGGCCGCTCGCCCGTCGGCATGGTCGGGGTCGGTGGTGCCGCCGGAGCCGCGCGCCGGGTCGTCCTGGGCGCCGGCGCGGCCGCGGGTGACGCGCAGCAGGCGGTCCTCCATGTCGGTGAGGTCAGCGAGCACCTGCTCCCGGGACTCGGCGAACAGTGCGTGGACGAACAGGCTGGGGTGCTCCGCCTCGGTGCCGTGGGCGGTGCCCACCACCAGCGTGCCCGGGGTGATGGTGATCGAGGAGGCCATCGCGATGATCTCGGCGTCGGTGGTGCATCGCAGCGGGAACTCCACGATCGCCGGGGAGGACTTCGTGCCGCGGCTGTAGGCGCCCTTGGCGACGTCCATGGAGCCCTTGACGATCTCCACCACGATCCACAGCACGTAGGTCAGGCCGTACCACAAGCGAATCATCCGCCCATCACCGCCTCCACATAGGTGCGGGCGTCCATCAGGTCGTGGGCGCCGGCGTCCACCGCGGGCAACAGTGCGCCGATGCCCACGAAGATGGCCAGGGACAGCGCGATCATCGCGGCACCGGGCAGCAGCATCCGCAGCGGGATGCGGTGGTCCGCGGGCAGCTCGACGGGGTTGCCGCGGCCGCGGGCGGGATCGTCGGGACGGTACACGGTCATGTCCTCGCCCCAGGCCATGCCGCGCCACATCCGCTGCAGGCCCAGCAGGGAGCCGACGGAGGCCAGCACGATCGCGATCAGCGCCGCCCAGCCCAGCACGATGTCACCGGCGGTGGCCTGCTCCGCAGAGGCCCGCATCAGGCCCACCTTGCCCCACAGGCCGGAAGTGGGTGGCAGGCCCACAAGGCTGAACAGGCCCACGGCCATCACGGCCATCACCCACGGGTCGCGGCGGGCCAGGCCCGAGATGTGGTCCAAGCGGCCGCAGCCGTAGGTGTGCTCGATCGCGCCCGTGGTCAGCAGCAGGCCCGACATGGTGATCACGTGGTGGACCAGGTACAGGATGCCGGCGGCGAAGGAGACCTCGGTCAGCAGCACCAGGCCCAGCAGGATGTGGCCCACGCCGGCGACCATCTGATGGCCGAGGGCGGTGCGGATGCGGTTCGATCCCGCCGTGGAGAAGGCGCCCACCAGGATGGTGGCGATCACCAGCACCACCAGCACCGACAGGAACGGCAGCCCGTCCGAGAAGGTGACCGCGGTGATGCGGAACATCGCGTACAGGGCGACCTTGGTGTGCAGCGCGGAGAACAGCGCCATGATGCCGGCCGAGGTGGCGGGGTAGGCGCGCGGCAGCCAGGAGTGCACGGGCACCATGCCGCCCTTGACGGCCAGCGCCAGCAGCACCACCGCGAGCGCCGCGGCGGTCACGGGGTCCTCACTGCCGGCGCCCTCCAGGGCCGCGATGTTCACGGTCCCCGCGGTGCCGTACACGAAGCCCACGCCGATCACCAGGACGGTGGAGGTGAGCAGGTTGACCAGCACGAACATGCGGCCGATGCCGAGCCTGCGCCAGGTGCCGGTCACGGCGATCAGGGCGTAGGAGGGCATCAGCATGACCTCGACCCACACGAACAGGTTGAACAGGTCGCCGGTCAGCAGGGCACCGTTGACGCCGGCGGTCAGCAGCAGCACCAGGGGCGGCACGAAGCGGTAGCGGGACTCCCCCGACAGCACCAGGAACACGCTGGCGGCCAGCGTGGCGATGCCAGTGACCAGCAGCATCAGGGCGCTCAGGGAGTCCGAGACGAAGGGGATCGCCAGGACGTCGGCGAAGCCGCCGACGGCGTGGGACAGCGGCGGCTCGGTGCGGTGGAACAGCAGCAGCCACAGGGCGCCCAGGATCATCACCACGGGCACTGTGAGCAGCGCGGCCACCTCGACGGCGTGGCGGCGCGCGACCACCAGCAGGCCGGCCCCCAGCAGGGGGATGACCACGAACAGGGGCAGCAGGGAGGGAGCGACAGCAGGGATCATGAGTCTCGCGTCTCCCCCGTCTCGGGGTGCTCGGCCATGTCGTCGTCACGGCCCAGCACGGCCAGGGTCAGCATGAAGATGGTGACCGCCATGGTGATCACGATGGCCGTGAGCACGAAGGCCTGCGGCAGCGGGTCGGCCATCTCGGGGCGGCCGGACACGTCGGTGAGCGGCTCGGCGCGCCAGCCGGGCACCCCGGCGGAGAGCAGGATGAAGTTGGCGGCATGGCTCAGCAGCGTCATGCCGAACACCACGCGCACCATGCTGCGCTGCAGCAGCAGGTACACACCGCCGGTCACCAGCACGGCCACGGTCAGGGAGATGATCATCGTCGTCCGACCTCCTTCGGCCTGATGCCGGAGGTGAGGTGGGAGGTGCGCACACCGACCCGGCGACGATCCGGCAGCGCCTCGCCACGGGTGGTCTCCAGAGGCCCTGGCAGCTCGCCCTCGACGGCCTCGTCGACACGCTCACGGGTGCCCTCCACGGCGTCCTCGGCGCGGGTGCCGCTGTCCACGCCCGATGGAGTGGTGGACGGGGACCCGCTGACGCCCAGCAGGTTGACCGCGATCATGACCAGGCCCAGCACTGCGAGGTACACGCCCACGTCGAAGATCATCGAGGTGGTCAGGTGCACGCCGAACAGGTATCCGTGCAGCGGCTCCAGGAACCCGCCCTTGAGATACCCGAGGAACCCGGCACCCAGGGCCACCACGATGCCGCCGCCGATCAGGTGCAGCGGTACGCGGGGCGGGCCGATCTGACGGTCCGAGGAGGTGGACAGGTACAGCAGCGCCACGATCGCCGAGCCCACCAGGGCGGCGATGAAGCCGCCACCGGGGGCGTTGTGGCCGCGCCAGAACAGCAGGGCGGAGATGACCGCGAGGATCGGGGCCACCACCCTCACCATCAGCTGCAGGGCGGCGGAGTTGCTCCAGGCGGAGGAGATGGCGCGGTGCGCGGCAGTGCCCGCCTCACGCAGCACGGGCTCGCGGTCGTGCTCGGCGCGCTCCACCGCATCGGCGTCGGGCGCGGGCGGCTCGACGGTGCCGGGATCGATGAACCTGTCGCGCACGCTGGAGAGCACCGCGACGATGGCCACCCCGGCCATGCCCAGCACGGACAGCTCGCCCAGGGTGTCCAGTGCACGGAACTCCACCAGGATCACGTTGACGATGTTGTGCCCGCCGGTGATCTCCTCGGCGTTGGCGATGTAGTACTCGGCGACCTCGCTGCGACCGCGGCGGCCCATGAACATGAACGTGCCTGCGCCGGCGGCCAGGCCCACCAGCACGGCGGGCACCAGGGCGCCGCGACGGCCGGAGCGGCCCGGGGCCACGAAGGTGCGCGGCAGGCGCTGCAGCACCAGCATGATCACGATGATGGTCAGCGACTCGACCAGCAGCTGGGTCAGCGTCACGTCGGGGGCGCCCAGCGAGAGGATCTGCACGGTGGCGAGGATGCCCACGGCCGACAGCGACACGGCCGCGCCGATCCGGTCCCGTCGCGTGCACACCACGAGCACGGCGGCGGTGATCAGCACCAGCAGCACCGCGTCGATCGGGCGGTTCAGGTTCGGCTGCAGGGGGGCGAGGTCGTCGAGCACCACGGCCAGGGAGCCCAGCAGCACCGTAGCGAAGGCGATCACGATCGCGGCCAGGTGGCGCATCGGGTCGTCGGAGGCGATGGGCCGCACCAGCACGGCCGCCAGCTTCTCCACGGCGCGATCCACCGCACCCAGCACCCGGGCGCCGTCGTACGGGAAGGGGCGATCCTCGAGGGCGGGGAGGATGCGGCGGCGGCCCAGTGCGATCAGGGTGCCCAGCACGATCACGCCGGCAGTGAGGGCCAGTTCCGGGGTCAGGCCGTGCCAGAAGGCCAGGTGGGGCTCCGCGCCCTCGATGCCCAGGGCGGATTCCACGGCCCGGCCGACGGGGGTGTCCAGCACCCCGACCACCAGCGCGAGCGGCAGGCCCACCAGGATCGGCAGGGCGGCGGGCCACAGCAGCAGCGGCTCGGGGCGGTGCACGTCGGCCGCACGGACGACGGCACCGGTCTCGTCGGCCCGGGCGTCGTCGGCGGGGTCGAGGGCGGGGTCGCGGCCGTCGACGAAGGCGCCCAGCACGATCTTGGCGCAGTAGGCGAAGGTGATCACGCTGGCACCGGCGATGCCGAGGGCCACCACCCAGCCGGTCCAGGCGGCGCCGGGGGCATCGAGCGCGCCGGTAAGCAGGGACTCCTTGGAGACGAAACCCAGCATCGGCGGCAGCCCGGCCATGGACATGCAGCCCAGAACGGTGACCACGAAGGTGGCGGGCAGGGCGCGCCACATCGCCGGCATGCGGCGCAGTTCGCGGGTGTGCACGGAGTGGTCGATGACGCCGACCATCATGAACAGGCCCGACTTGAACAGGGCGTGGGCGATGGTGTGCACGATGGCGGCGAGGATGGCCAGCTCGGTGCCCACCCCGATCACGGTGACGATCAGGCCCAGCTGGCTGACGGTCGAGTAGGCCATCAGCTTCTTCAGGTCCGACTGCTGGAGGGCCAGGAAGCCGCCCACGAACGCGGTGATCAGGCCCGCGACGATGAGGACCACGTTCCAGGCCGTCACGTCGTGGAAGGCGGGGCTGAAGCGCAGTAGCAGGAAGATGCCCGCCTTCACCACCGCGGCGGCGTGCAGGTAGGCGGAGACGGGGGTGGCGGCGGCCATCGCGTCGGGCAGCCACACATGGAAGGGGAACTGGGCGGACTTGGTGCAGGCCGCGAAGGCGACCAGCAGGGCGATCAGGGTGGTGAAGCCGTCTCCGGGCGCCCACACGTCCGAGGCGAGCACCTCGGAGACCGACGTGGTGCCCAGGCGCCACACCATCAGCGACACCGCGGTCAGCAGCGAGAGCCCGCCCAGGAAGGTGATCAGCAGGGTGCGCATGGAGGCCGCCTGGCCTGCTCCCCCGCTGCGGGCGATCAAAAGGAACGACGCGATCGAGGTGAGCTCCCAGGTGATGAACAGCAGAACCAGGTCGTCGGCCAGCACCAGGGTGACCATCGACAGGGTGAACAGGGCCATCACCAGCGAGAAGCTGAGCTGCCGCCCGGGGTCGAGGTAGCGGGCCGAGTACACGAGCACCACCGCGCCGATCACCAGCGCGATCATCGAGAACACGATGCCCACGCCGTCGGCCTGCAGAGCGAAGTCGGCCCCCCATGCGGGTGCCCAGGGGACGGAGAAGGCGGTGGTCGGATCATCGGTGCCGGCCAGCACGGCGGCGGAGGCGGGGATCAGCGCGCCGGCGGCGACGAGGTAGAGGGCGGCCAGCACGTAGCAGGCGGCGCGGCCCATCAGCTTGTCGAGCACCGGGGTGAGCGCCACCGTGGCGCCCAGGATCAGCACCGTCCACAGCACGGACACCATCACCACCCCCGAACAGGGCAGGAGGTGGCATCGTGGCGGGACATGGCCAGGATCTTATCGACAGGTCACGACCTGCCCCAAGACTTCTCCCAGTGATGAGGGGCACCGACGGTCAGGGCCTGTCTCGCGTGCGCGCGCGAGAGAAATAAGCCTCGGGGGCGGTGCGGGGACGGTGCGGGCGCCTTGTCGAGCCACGGGGTGGGCGACGCGGGGGTGGTGAGGATCACTGCCTGGCGCACGCCCCCGGGACGGTCTCGCGGCGGGATCCCGGGGGACACGCCCTCAGGATCCGGGCAGCGCAGGGTTACGACAGGACCTCGCGGCACGGACCACCTCAGCACCCCTCGTCACGCGAGTGGAGCAGTTCGGTTGTTTCCAGCGTCGGGAAGCGACCGAACTGCTCCACTCATGACGGCGCGGGGTGGGTCAGCCCCGACCGTTCCCCTTGCCGTTGCCCTTCCCCTTGCCGTTCCCGTTCCCGTTGCCGCGCCCCTTGCCCTTGCCGGGCTTGGAGGGCATCACCTGGACCACCGAGGGCTTGGGGCCGGTGCCGTCGTAGTCGGGGAAGTACGAGGTGTGAGCGCCCCACTCGCCATCCTCCCCCGGGTGCTGCACGGAGACGAAGGCGGTGCGGTCCCGGTCGCGCACGATCGGCCCGCAGGTCTCGCCGTCGCGGGGGACGGACAGGAACTGCTCGACGCGGCCGCGGGCCTCGCCGTCCAGGGTCACGCGGAACAGGCCGTCGTTGTAGCCGATGCCGGAGGGCTGGCCATCGGTGGAGATCCACAGGTTGCCCACCGAGTCGAAGGCCAGGTTGTCGGGGCAGGAGATCGGGGAGACCTGATCCTCGGGGAAGCCACCGAAGTAGGTGCCCTGATCGGTCTCCGGATCGCCGCACACCAGCAGCAGGTTCCAGGCGAAGGAGGTGGAGGTCTGGTCGCCCAGCTCGTCGATCTCGATCACATGGCCGTCGCGGTTGGCGGTGCGGGGGTTGGCCTCATCGGGGCCGGCGTTGGCGCCCACGCCGCGGTTGGAGTTGTTGGTGCAGGCCACGTACACGCGCCGGGTGTGGACAGAGGGCTCGACGTCCTCGCAGCGGTCCATCTTGGTGGGGCCCACGGCGTCGGCCGCGAGGCGGGTGTGGACCAGCACCTGCTCCACGGTGAAGCCGGGCACCTGGGAGGCCCCGTCCAGCACCAGGGGAAGCCACTGGCCGGTGCCGTCGAACGCACCGTCGGAGGGCAGGTCCCCGGAGCCGTCGATCTCGGCGGCCGGGGAGTTGCCGTCGAAGCGGGCGACGTACAGGTCGCCCTCCTCCAGCAGGGTCATGTTGTGCGCGCGATCGCCCTCGACGTACTTCTTGGCGGAGACGAACTTGTACAGGTAGTCGAAGCGCTCGTCGTCGCCGGAGTAGGCGACCACGCGGCCGTCCTCGGCGATGATCACGTTGGCGCCCTCGTGCTTGAAGCGGCCCAGGGCGGTGTGCTTCTTCGGCGTGGAGGTGGGGTCCCAGGGATCCACCTCGACGATGTAGCCGAAGCGGTTGGCCTCGTTCCGGTAGCCCTCGTTGCGGGTATCGAAGCGCTCGTGGGCGTTCTCCCAGCCGCGGGCGGTGGGGGCGTCGGCCAGCCCGTAGCGCTTCTCCTCGGCGGTGGTGCCGGGTGCGCGGAAGTAGGAGTGGAAGTTCTCCTCGCCCGAGAGCAGGGTGCCCCACGGGGTGAGACCGCCGGCGCAGTTGCCCAGGGTGCCCAGCACGTGGCGGCCCTCGGGGTCCTCGATGGTGGTGACCAGGTCGGAGCCGGCGGCGGCGCCGGTCAGCTCGAAGGTGTCCGACAGCAGGATGCGGCGGTTCAGCTCGGCCCCGCGCACGTACCGGTACGGGAAGTTGTGGTTCCTGCGCTCCAGCTCCACCACGGTCAGGCCGTGGGCCGCCATGCCCACCTCGATGACCTCCTCGGCGCCCATGGTGGGCGGGAACATGATGTTCTCGTTGGTGTACTCGTGGTTCACGAACATCACCGCGCGGCGACCGTTCGTGCCGGGCACCTCCTGGATCTCGGTGTAGTCGTTGTTGTAGCCGAACTGAAGGTTCTGCGCCTCGGCGCTCTGGGCGTGCCAGTCGAACTCCGGTGCGTCCTCGAAGATCGGGTCGCCCCAGCGGATGATCGGGTGCCAGGTGAAGCCCTCGGGAACGGTGAACTCGTCGGCCGCGGCGTCCACGGGTGCGATCGGGGCGAACACCAGCTCGGAGCCGTTCGGGGCGGCGTCGGGCCTGCCGCCCTTGCCCTTCCCGTTCCCCTTCCCGGGCTTGGCGGCGGCGGGGCCGTCCGCGAGGGCTCCCTGGGTGCCGGCCACGGCGATGGCGATCGCACCGGTGCCGCCGCCGATGAGCGCACGACGGGACAGGGCACCGGCGGCGATGTCGCGGAAGTAGGCGTTGGTGGAGGTGTTGCAGTCGGCACCGATGCACTGGTTGCCGCATTTGAGTGCGCAGGTCGCCGCGGAGCGCTTGCCGCGGGTGTGGCCGTCCATGAGCAGGGGGAGGTTCAGACGGGGCATGGGAGGAGCCTTCGTGAGGAGAGAGCGCGACCGTGGCGGGCGCGCTGTGGGGCGCGGCCGACGGTCCTCCTCGAAGATGACGGGTGCCTCACGCGACCGTGACAGGGACGTGAACGTCCGGTCTGGAGCCGGCAATGAGTCAGGAACCGGACGGCATGCTCGGACACAGGGGCATCCGGCCTCCCTCGCTCGCTCCGGGCCGCGCGGGCGCGACAAAGCTGGGCGGCGCGCTCCACGGGAGGGGCCGGCCTCGGCGGCCCTCCCCTGCATGCGTTCCGCTCTCAGGCGGCCGGGACGGAGGTGGAGTGCCGCGAGGACCGGGAGGGCAGGCGCGGGGTCTGCACCCACAGTCGGGAGGCGTCCGAGGTGATCGCCATGACGCCGAGCGCGGAGGCGCCGGCACCCACCAGCAGGGCATGGGCGGCGTCGCTCCCGGCGGTGGAGGCCACCAGCAGGCGCAGCACCGCATCGGCGGTGAACAGCGCCATCAGGCCCACGCGGGCCCAGCGGCTGCGTCGGAACACCCCGATCATCAGCGCGACGAGCGCTCCCACGAACACCGAGACCTGGATCAGCTCCGCCGGCTCGGGGAACACCAGGAAGGCGTCGGCGAACAGCATCGAGAGGTCCTCCCCCAGTGCCCGGGCCACCCATTGGGCGATCACCGGGATCGTCTGCAGCAGCACCAGGGCGGCGGTGAAGACGACGGTGGGTGGCGGCAGGTGATGGTCGGCCGCGCCGGAGATGGTCTCGTGCAGGTCGTCGAGGGTCTCGTGCCAGGAACCGGCCAGGTCGGGGCGGGTGGCAGGCTGCCGCCCGCTCGCGTCGGAGCGCAGCCGCAGTGCCCTGTGGGCGGAGGAGACGGCGCGGGCCCGCCATACGCTGGTGCCGGTGGGCCGGTGCCGCTGCAGCATCATCGCGGTGGCGCCGTCGGAGCGCGCAGCGGCCCCGGCCACGTCGATGATCGGCAGGTCGCCGTCGGTGCGGATCCGGTCGCCCTGGCCGTTGCGGTGGTGGTAGGCGGCGGAGAACTCACGGATCACCTCCACCTGCACCCGGGGGTCGGCGTAGCGAACGGTGTCGATCACGTAGTCGCGCTCCACGTCGATGTTCTCGTCGATGCGGTGGGTGAACTGGAGGGTGAAGAAGGAGAAGCCGACGGCGCGGTCGTAGGTGCCGGCGGCCAGCCAGTCGGCCCGGTACCCGCCGGGCAGGGAGAAGCTGCGCGGCATCCTCCAGAAGCGCACGTGGTGGCGCTTGGCGGTGGTGCCGCCCACCTCCTGCTGGTACGTGAAGTCGTGCCGCCGCCCCATCAGGAACAGGTCCGAGACGGGCGCCTCCGGGTAGGAGCGGCGCAGCAGCGTGGCCCGCACCATGTCCCAGGCCGAGCCCACGGTGCGCTCCTCGGCGAGCACCCAGCCGGCCCGGCGCATGGCCACGTGCAGATCGGCCTCGTCACCGTCGAAGGCCAGGTTGATCGGGTCCGACAGCACGCCCTCGACGGTGCGGGTGCGGCCGATGAAGTAGTCCGGCAGGTAGATCCAGGTCATCAGCTGGTGCAGTCGGGGCAGCGCGATGTACGTCAGCAGCAGCCAGAAGCCCACCAGGTACAGCATCCGCACCGGGGTGAGCGAGAAGCCCTCCAGCAGGTACAGGCCGGCCAGCCACACCGACAGCACCAGGCCCGCCACGATGAACAGGGTGTCCAGCAGCCCGTACAGCTCGAAGCCGCCCCGGATCGGGGCGTGGCCGCGCTGGTGGTCGTAGTGCGGCTGCTCGGCGGGGACGGGCCGGTCCAGCGGCGCCAGCCGCGGCTGCCGGGCCGGGGTCATCGCGCCGCCCCCGGGCGGGCCGGATGCGCCGCCGCCTGGGCACCGGTTCGGATCATGGGGCCATCGTAGGGTGGTCCGCAGCGCTCGAGGATCCGGAGGAGACCATGCCCGCCAGCCCCACTCTCACCTTCCACGACGGCGGTTCCATCCCCCAGCTGGGCTACGGCGTCTACAAGGTCGACTCCGACGTATCGAGGCCACCGGGGTGGTCCCGGTGATCCACCAGATCGAGCTGCACCCCTACTTCCAGCAGCGGGAGCTGCGCGCCTTCCACGACGAGCACCGGATCCTCACGCAGGCCTGGGGGCCTCTGGGGCAGGGCAGGAGCGATCTGCTGGAGAACGAGGCGATCACCGCGATCGCCCAGGCGCACGGCGCCACCCCCGCCCAGGTGGTGCTGGCCTGGCACCTGGCGCGCGGGATCGTGGCGATACCGAAGTCCGTCACCCCCTCGCGGATCGTGGAGAACCTGGGATCGGTGCAGCTGCGCCTGGCCGAGGACGAGCTGGTGCGGATCGACGAGCTCGACCGGGCGGACGGCCGCGCCGGCCGCGACCCTGCTGACTCAGGGCACTGAGACCCTGCCCTGTCAGGCAGCTCCGCTCGAGCGAGGCGGCCGCTCGCGCCTGTCCCAGCGGCGGCGGCCTCAGTAGTACACGGCCAGCGGCCCGTTGGGTCCCTCGACCACTTGCACGGGGGTGTTGAACACGCGCGAGAGCACGGCGCCGTCCATGATCGTCTCCACCGGGCCGTGCTCGACCACGGCGCCGTCCTTCATCGCGATGATGTGGTCGGCGTAGTGCGCGGCGAAGTTGATGTCGTGAAGCACCACCACGATGGTGCGGCCCAGCTCGCGGGCGGCATCGCGCAGGCGGCCCATCATCTGCACGCTGTGCTGCATGTCGAGGTTGTTCAGCGGCTCGTCCAGCAGCACGTACTCGGTGTCCTGGGCCAGCACCATGGCCACGTACGCGCGCTGCCGCTGGCCGCCGGAGAGCTGGTCGAGGTAGCGGTCCTCGAGCTCCTCGAGGTTCAGGAAGTCGATGGCCTCGCTGATCTTCTGCTCGTCCAGGGCGGTCAGGCGCCCCTTCGAGTAGGGGAAGCGGCCGACCCCCACCAGCTGCCGCACGGTGAGGCGGGTGATGAAGTGGTTCTCCTGGCGCAGCACCGAGAGCACCTTGGCGAGGTCCTTGGAGGCGGTGGAGGACACGTCGTACCCGGCCACCTCGATCGCGCCCTCGTCGATGCCGAGCAGGCGCCCCACCATGGTGAGCAAGGTGGACTTGCCGGCACCGTTGGGCCCCACCAGGGCGGTCACGCCGCCCGAGGGGATCTCGATGGAGACCGGGCCGATCTCCACGGTGCCCGAGCTGGAGACGTACCGCTTGCGCACGGTGTCGATGGTGATCACAGGCGCCCCTTCCGCATGATGACGGCGAGGAACACGGTCCCGCCGACGAGCTCGATGATGATGGAGACGACTCCCTGGGCGTAGAACACGTGGTTCATCACGAAGTACGCCCCGGCCAGCACCACGAAGCCCATCAGCACGCCCACGGGCAGCAGGCGGCGGTGGTCGTGGGTGCCGGCGGCCTGGTAGGTGAGGGTGGCGACCAGGAAGCCGAAGAAGGTCATGGGTCCGATGAGGGCCGTGGAGACCGCCATCAGCACGGAGACCAGTACCAGGGTGTAGATGGTCTGGCGTCCGTGGTCCACCCCGATGTTGATGCACACGTCCCGCCCCAGGGCGATCACGTTGAGGGTGCGGGCGTTCAGCCAGATCAGCACCCCGGCCGTCAGGCACAGCGGGATCGCGTACGGGAGGTACTCGACCTCCGCGTTGGTGACCGAGCCGAACAGGCGGGCGGTGAGCACGTCGAACTCGCTGGGGGGCAGCAGGCGCTGCATGAAGGAGGAGACCGATCCCAGCCCCCCACCGATGATGATGCCGATCAGCAGCATCACCTGCATGTTCGCGTAGCGCCCTCGCAGCAGCCAGCCGTACAGCAGCACCGACAGTGCCACCATGATCGCCACCTGCGCGAGGAACTGCCCGGCGCCCTGCAGGGCCACCACCCCGGCCACGCCCAGGAAGTAGATGGTGCCGGTCTGGATCACCGTGTACAGGGACTCGAAGCCCATGATCGACGGGGTGAGGATGCGGTTGTTGGTGACGGTCTGGAAGGCGATGGTGGCGGTGGCCTGGCAGAACGCGGCGATCAGCATCACCAGCAGGGAGGTGGCGCGCAGCTCGGCGATCAGCCAGAAGCCGCGGGAGCCGGGCGGCATGGGGTTGTCCACGGCGAGCAGGCCGAAGCCGAAGGCCAGTGCCAGCACCGCCAGTCCCGCCACCACGATCCAGTAGCGGCGCCGGGATGAGGCATCCGGGAACGCCCCGGAGCTGCTGCGGGTGCGCGCGGCTCCGGCCCCTGCCCCGGCCGATGTCCCGGCCGCTCCGCCTTGGTCCTTGCGGCGCGGGGCCCAGCGGTTGCCCTGGCGGGAGGGGGGCGCGCCCATCGCATCCAGGTCCATCGCGGTGTCGGTGGGGGCGGTGGAGACGTCGGCCGCGCCGTTGGCGGGCGGGGACCCGAGGCGGCGCGGGTTCATGGGGTACGGGTCGCGGTCAGCCACGGCGACGCTGCCTGAGGATCATGGTGATGAACACGGCCGCGCCCACGATCCCCAGGATCAGGGAGACGGGCACCTCGAACGGCATGATGATGGTGCGTCCGATCAGGTCGCACACGGTGACCACGGCGATGCCGAGCAGGCACACCCAGGGCAGGTTCGAGCGCAGGTCGTCCCCGCGGATCATGGAGACCACGTTGGGCACGATCAGGCCCAGGAACGGCAGGTTCCCCACCACCACGGTGACCACACCGGTGGCGATGGCCACCAGGCCGGTGCCCAGCAGCACCACCTGCTGGTAGTTCACGCCGACGTTCGTGGCGATGTCCTCGCCCAGGCCCGCCACGGTGAGGCGATCGGCCACGAAGAACACCGCGACGCCCACCGCCAGCACGATCCACAGCACCTCGTACTGACCGCGCAGCACGGAGGTGAAGGACCCGGCGAACCACACGCCGAGGTTCTGCAGGGCGTCGAACTGCAGGGCCACGAAGCTGGAGATCGAGCTGACCACCGCACCCAGCATGATGCCGATGATCGGCACGATCAGCGAGCTGCGCAGCGTGACCCGTCGCAGGAACAGGAAGAACACCATGGTGCCCACGAACGCGAACACGATCGCCACCACCATGCGGGTGAGGATCGAGGCCGACGGCGCCGCGATCATCACCAGGATCAGCCCCAGCCCCGCCCATTCGGTGGTGCCGGTGGTGGAGGGCTCCACGAAGCGGTTCTGCGTCATCAGCTGCATGATC
This sequence comes from Brachybacterium epidermidis, assembly GCF_015209585.1. Lineage (GTDB taxonomy): Bacteria > Actinomycetota > Actinomycetes > Actinomycetales > Dermabacteraceae > Brachybacterium > Brachybacterium epidermidis. The sequence goes on along the minus strand of NZ_JADEYR010000002.1, from coordinate 226,797 downwards.
AGCCCTGACATGGCCATCGCGGCACCGGCCAGCACCAGGGCCACGGTGCGGGGGATGCGGGTGATGGCGAACATCTGGCTGCCGTCCTCGGCACCGAACACGTCGTACACCCCGGTCAGCAGGGATGCGACCAGCAGGGCGCCCACCACGGCGATGCCGATCAACAGCTTCCAGTCGAGGAGCTTCTCGCGCCCGCGCCTCCTTCCGGGGGGAGCGTCGGACGTGGTGGTGGCAGTGGACATCAGGGCACCTGGCAACGAGCGGGACGGGGGCGGACGCACCGCACGGCGGCGAGGCCCGTGGCCTCGCCGCCGTGATGGTCGATGCGGGTGGTTCTCAGGCTGATCAGGCCTTCTTCTCGAGCGCATCGGCGAAGGTGCCGAAGAACTCGGTGTAGGTCTGGATGCCCTCGTTGGTGTAGGTGTCCGTCGGCATGTACACGATGTTGCCCTCGGTCACGGCGGTGACGCCGGCGAGCGCCTCGGAGGCCTCGAGCACCTCGGCGGCCGGCTCGTAGGCGGGGTCATCGGCGTTCACGGCGGCGTCGCGGTCCATCACCAGGATCCAGGTGGGGTTCGCATCGGCGATGGCCTCCACGGAGATGTCATCTCCCTGGTGGTCGTCGCTGGCGGCCTCGACCTCGAGGGCGGGCACCAGATCCAGGGCGTCGAAGACCCAGCCCAGGGTGCGGCCCTTGCCGGGGGCGATGTAACCGATCTCGCCGCCGGAGACGTTCACGGCCATGACGGTGTCGGAACCGTTGTAGGCGCCGGTGACGCGCTCCATGGCGGCGTCGAGATCCGCACCGAGCTGCTTGGCCTCGCTCTCCTTGCCGAAGATGGTGCCCAGAACGGTGGTCTGGCGCTTGAGCTCCTCGGCGAAGGGCTTGTCCTCGCGCGGATCCAGCTCGAGGATCACGGCGTCGGGCGCCAGGCGCTCGAAGTCGGCGTGGAACTCGGCGAAGCGCTGGCCGTTGATGATCAGGGTGGGCTCGGCGGCGACGACGGCCTCGAGCTTGGGCTCGCGGTGGTTGCCCAGGTCGACGATGGACTCGTCGTCCTTGTAGCTGTTGCTCGCGGGCATCAGCGTGCGGGCCGCTGCGGTGAGGGTGACGCCCCAGGTCTCGAGGGTCTCGAAGGTGCGGTTGTCGGTGGCGACCACCGACTTCGGCGGCACCTCGACGGTGTGGGTGCCGTTGTTGTCCTCCACCTCGACGGTGCCCTCACCCGCGCCGCCAGCGTCGGAGCCGGAACCCCCGGTCGCGGCCCCCTGGCCGGATTCGGTGGTTCCGCCGCAGGCGGTCAGGGCGAGACCCACGGTGGTGGCCACGGACAGGGCGCCGAGGCGACGGCGGGAGATCGAGGTCATCGGTGTTCCTTGAGATGGAAAGCAGGGAGATCACGGGCCCCGGACGGGCCGGGATTCGCACTTAGGCTAGCCTCACCTGCCCCCATTACGCCACTGCCCTGTTGCGAAATTGGCGAGCGCTGGCGTGCGCACGCGATCCACGCTGGTGAGAGGACCGATCCCGGCTTGCGAAAAACGGTCAGCCCGGTCGCCTGCCTGAGACCACGCGCGCGATCTCGTCGGCCGCCTCCCGCACCCGCTCCGCCAGCAGGGAGCCCCGATCCTCCTCCGACCGACTGCTCTCCCAGGTCAGGGCCACGGCCGCGAGCGGCCACCCGGCCTGGTCCAGCACGGCTGCGGCGACGGAGCGGAATCCGTCGGTGACCTCGCCCGACTCCCAGGCCACCCCGTCGGTGCGCACCTGCTGCAGCAGCTCCCTCAGCTGCCGCGGAGTGGTCGGGGAGGGGGCGTCGGTGCGGCGCAGCAGCTCCTGACGTCCCGGGTACAGGGTGCGCAGCTGGGCAGGAGCGAGCTGGGCCAGCATGGCCCGCCCGGTGGCGGTGAGGTGAGCGGGAAGTCGCACACCGATGTCGCTGACCAGGGACGTCCGTCCCCGGGCGCGCTCCTCGACGATGTAGAGAACGTCACTTCCGGAGAGGCTCGCGAGGTGCCCGGATTCCCCGGTGGCGTCCACCAAGCGCTCGACCACGCCTCGCCCCACCCGGGCCAGGGGTGCATGGCGGGCGTACCCGGCGGCGACCTCGTAGGCCGCCGGCCCGATCGCGTACCTGCGCTCCTGCGGCAGGTGCAGCACGTACCCGTGCTCCACCAGCACAGTCAGCAGGTCGTACGTGGTCGATCGGGGCAGGTCCAGCTCGGAGGCGATCCGGGCGGCCGGCAGCGGGCTGCGCTGGCGGGACAGCAGGCTCAGCACCCGCAGGGTCGCATCGGCCGCCGGCACCTTGGTCATGGCCCCATCCTGCCCCGACATCACCTGCGCCGCGGCAGCTCCCCTGCCCGGGCCCGCGGCGTGATGCTGCCTTCCTCCTGACCCGATCCCCTTAGGCGCCGCCGACCCTGCTCGGTACAGTGGTCCGGCTCGCCGCCGCGGATGCGGACGCGGGCACCCGCTTGCACCGCACCCGGCCCTGCCCCGCTCCCAGCGGCCCTCGGCCCGGCCCGGTCCCTGGCGGGAGGAACGTCCCGAAAGACCTGACTCCCATGGTCTCCTCCGCACCCGGCGCTCTCGCGCGCTACCGCTCCCTGCCCTCGATCGCCTCCGGCCCCTGGATGGCGCTGGCGATGGCCGCCCGCGCCCCGTACGCGATGATCCCGCTGGGCACGATGACGGCGATCACCGTCTCCACCGGCTCGATCGCCACCGGCGGGCTGGCCTCGGGCCTGGTCGCCGCTGCCAGCGCGGTGGCCGGCCCCCTGATCGGCCGTGCCGCCGATCGCTCCGGTCAGCGCCTGGTGCTGACGATCCTCACCCCGATCAACGCGCTCGCCCTGAGCCTGCTGCTGGTGGCGGCGCTCTCCTCCTGGGACGGTCCGCTGCTGTGGGCGATCTGCCTGCTCACCGGCGGCTCCGCCGTCCCCGTCGGATCCTTCACCCGTGCCCGCTGGGTGGAGCTGGCCCGCGACCCGAAGGACCTGGGCACGGCCCTGTCCTACGAGTCCACGGTGGACGAGCTGAGCTTCGTGCTGGGCCCGGCCCTGGTGGGCATCGCCGCCTCCACCGCGTTCTCCGCGGCGCCCCTGGCGATCGCCGCGGCCCTGGTGGCGATGGCCGGCATCCCCTTCGCCGTGACCACCCCGCGCCGTGAGCGCGACGGGGCCGGCCTCACAGACCGCAGTGCCGATGGCGCGCCCGATCCCACCGATCGCGCGGCCGCGCGCCGCGTCCCCGCGCGCACCGTGACCGGGGAGATCCCCGCCGTCGGGTCGGTGCCGCCCGAGGCTCCGTTCGCCGAGCACCCCGCCCCCGCCTCGGTGGCGGATGCGGCCCCGGCACCGTCGATCCATCGGGTGCTGCTGGCGGTGCTGCCGGCGATCGTGGTGATGGTGTGCATCGGCGCCTTCTTCGGGTCCGTGCAGGCCGGCACCACGGAGCGGGCCGACGTTCTGGGTGCGGCCGGCTCTGCGGGCATCGTCTACGCCTTCATGGGCCTGACCTCTGCGCTCACAGCCTTGCTGGCGGTGCTGTTGCCGGACTCGGTGACCCTGGCCGCCCGGGTGCTGATCGGCGGCGCGGGCATGGCCGCGTTCGTCGCACTGACGGCGCTGATGGGCACGCTCACCACCACCGGGGCCACGCTGATGCTGGCGGGCCTGTTCATCGGGCCGACGATGGTCACGGCGTTCTCCCTGACCGAGCGGCGCACCCCGCCGGGCGGGACGGGTGTGGCCATGACCTCGATGCAGTCCTCGGTGACGGTGGGCCAGGCGGCCGGCGCCTCCCTGGGCGGCGTGCTCGCCGCGGCGATCGGAGCGCAGGGCGCCTACGGCCTGGCCGCCGCCGTCAGCGTGGTGATCGCCCTGGTGGGCGGGGTCGTGGTGCTGCGTCGGCGCTGAGCACCGAGCTGCCGATAGTGTGATGCCATCCGGGCAGATCGGCGCACCAGAGCTGGGTCAGGGGAGGACGCGATGACACACCCGTCGGGGAACCAGCCTGCGCTGCCGGACTTCCATGGCGGCGCTCCCCAGGCCTCCTCCCCGGCCGGTTCGTACGGTGCTGGCCGCACCGGGGACGAGCCGCCCCGGCGCCGCTCACCGTGGCCGCTTGTGCTCGGCGGGTGCTGCGCCATCGCACTGGCACCCACTGAGCAGTGCGAGTACCACGAGGACGATCAGGACGGCCTGGCCAGTGGCCCCACGCGCACCAGCGGCGACCTCACGTTCACCTTCCCCGAGGGGTGGGGCAGCTCGGTGGACTGGGACGCGACGATGCCGTACGCCACCGACGTGGAATCCGCTGATCGGCCGACCTCCCACGACGAGCACTACTACTCCGTGGCCATGGTGGGCCAAGCGACCTGGTCCGACGTCCAGGGCGGCTACCCCGGTGCCGAGGCCGCCGCCACCGCCTACCTGCAGTGCCACCTCTTCCGTCCCGAGGCGGTCGATACCTACGGCGAGGATCCGGAGCTGAGCGCGTTCGTGTCCGAGGCCCTCGAGGTGGGCGGCCATCCGGGGTGGATCGTGCGCGGCGCGGTGGATGTGTCCGAGGCGAGTGTGGGGTGGGACTCGGTGGAGATCGTCGCGGTGGTGGTGGAGACCCCCAGCGGACCGGCGGCGTTCAAGGTGTCCGCTTCCGGTGACGATCCCCAGCTGATGGAGGACGTGCAGTCGATGGTGGACAGTCTGACGGTGGGCTGAGGCACTGAGATGCTCGATCCCATCGATGAGGGACCTCACCTGCCGGACTTCCACGGCGGGGAGCGGCCGCGCGGCCGTGGCAGCGGGCGGCACGGCGAGGTCGACGACCTCGATGGGAACCACCGCTCGGCCGGCCGGCCGCGCCTGCCCCTGACCCGGGCCGGCATGGCGGCGGGGGCGGTCGCGGTGCTGCTGGAGATCGCCCTGATCGTGCTGGCGACGACCCTTTTCCGTCCCTCCGACGAGCCGCCCGAGGCGGCCCCGCCCGCGGTCTCCGAGCCGGAGCGGCGCGAGCCGGCCGGCGGCGAGTACGTGCCCGAGGGGGAGGAGTCCGAGCCCGACTCCGAGGAGGTCACCACGATCACGGCCCCCACCGAGGAGTGCGAGTTCCACCCCCAGGAGGAGTCCGAGCCCCAGTCCGGCAGCCGACGCACCAGCGGTGATCTGTCCTTCACGGTCGCCGCGGGGTGGGGGGAGACCGGCGTGGACTGGAGCGAGTCGCTGCCGTACGCCACGGATGTGGCCTCGGCAGACAGGCAGGTGGACGAGGGCTACTACGCCCTCGCCCAGGTGGGCCAGGTGGAGTGGTCCCAGGAGCAGGGCGGCTATCCCGGCCCGGAGCGGGCGGCGATGGCGTACGTGCAGTGCCATCTGACCCGGCCGGAGGGCATCGCGGTGTACGGGGAGGAGCCGCTGATGACCGAGTACGTCTCCCAGGCCACCGAGGTGGATGGCCACGAGGCGTGGATGGTGCGCGGCGTGGTGGAGCTGAAGGAGCCGGGCACCATCACCGAGTACGGCTCGGTGGAGATCGTGGCGATCGTGGTGGAGACCCCCAGCGGTCCGGCCGTGTTCAAGGTGTCCGCCCCGGCGGACGTCCCCGATCGCGCGGCCGACGTGGACGCGATGGTGGACAGCATCACCGTGGGGTGAGTGCGCCCTCGGCGGCGAGCCCCGCCCCTCGGGGGTGGCGTACAGCTGCGTCGAGGCCGACGGGGTGACCTCGGTGAAGCCCACCTGGTGGGCCCAGGCCAGCAGGCGCCGACCGGCGTCGGGGGTGCCGCCGTTGGCGTGGGCGGCCTGAAGGTACAGCTCGCGCCGATCCGAGCACCGCCGAGTGCTCCGCACACAGCGGGTGAGGTAAGGCGAAGCTTGCTTGCGCAGCGCTCTGAACAGGAGTTTCATCAGTTCCATGAACACCGAGCACACCCCTCCCGCCCCCGTCCTCGCCACGGCCGACTCGTCGGGCGCGCCCCGGCGCACGACCGGGTACCAGCAGCGCCTGAACCAGCTGCGGGCTGCGGTTCTCGGCGCGAACGACGGCATCGTCTCGGTGGCGGCGACCGTCGTCGGCGTCGCGGGCGTGACCACGGCGACCGGTCCGATCCTCGCGGCAGGCACCGCCGCTGTCGTGGGCGGAGCCGTCTCGATGGCGCTGGGTGAGTACGTCTCGGTCTCCAGTCAGTCCGACTCCGAGAGGGGCAAGATCGCCACGGCCGAGAGAGAGCTGGCCACTGACCCGGAGGCGGCGCGCCAGGAGCTCGCCGAGCACTGGCAAGAGCTGGGCCTCACGCGGGAGACCGCCGAGCAGGTGGCCTCGGAGCTGCACCGGCGCGATCCGCTGGCCGCGCGCCTCACCATCGCCGGTGACATCGATCCGGACGACATCGTGAGCCCGTGGCACGCAGCGATCGCCTCCTTCCTGGCGTTCTTCCTGGGCGCGCTCCTGCCAATGGCGGCGATCCTGCTGCCCCCACCGGATCTGCGGATCCCGGTGACGTTCATCGCGACGCTGATAGCGCTGGCGCTGACGGGCTGGATCGCCGCGAAGGTGGGCGATGCGAACCCGGTGCGCGCCTCCCTGCGCGTGGTGATCGGCGGCGCGCTGGCTCTGGGGATCACCTTCGTGATCGGCTCCCTGCTGGGGTCGGCCGGACTCGACATCTGAGCTGGCGCACCGGCCGCGCCGCCCCGTCTCACGCCCCGTCTCAGGTGCGGGGCACACAGTTCCTTCCGGGGTGCAGGGACGGTGCGCGCTGGTCGAGGGTGGCTCCCCGACGCAGCTCGCGGCGTGCCCCGTCGGCTGGGTCGCCGGTCTGCGAGGATATGCCCACGCATCCACTTCCTCTCCTCACCCTCGGAGGCGACTGTGTCGTCCACTCCCCCCTCCTCTGACCGCCTCGGTGAAGCACCCCGCTATCCCGGCACCGGCCCCGACGGGCCGCGCGGCGGCGCGATCCCGCCCGGTGCCCCCGTGGCCACCACCGCCACCGCCGGCGGCGGGCTGATCGAGACCGCAGGCATCGAGATCATCGGCGAATCCGAGCGCACCGCGAAGCCGCGGGACCTGTTCTGGCCGTGGTTCGCCGCCAACGTGTCCGTGTTCGGCATGAGCTACGGCTCCTACCTGCTGGGCTTCGGCATCTCCTTCTGGCAGGCCACGATCGTGGCGCTGATCGGCATCCCCATCAGCTTCGCCCTCTGCGGGCTGGTGGCGATCGCCGGCAAGCGCGGCAGCGCGCCCACGATGGTGCTCTCCCGCGCGGCGTTCGGCGTGCACGGCCAGAAGGTGCCAGGCGTCGTCTCCTGGCTCACCTCGATCGGCTGGGAGACCAGCCTCGCGATCACGGCGGTGCTCGCCACCGCGACCGTGCTGCGCACCCTGGGTCTGGCCTCCGGCGGGGTGGTCACGGTGATCGCCGCGATCCTCATCGCGCTGCTGATCGTGACCGCCTCGGTGCTGGGCTACCACACGATCATGAAGCTGCAGTCGGTGCTGACCTGGGCCACCGGCGCGATGACCATCATGTTCATGATCCTCACCATCCCCCACATCGACATGGCTGCGGTGGTGGCCGCCCCGTCGGGTCCGCCGCAGGCGATGATCGGCGCACTGGTGATGGTGATGACCGGTTTCGGGCTGGGCTGGATCAACATCGCGGCCGACTGGTCGCGCTACCAGAAGCGCTCCACCTCCGACGGGAAGATCGTCGCCTGGAACACCATCGGCGGCGCTGCGGCCCCGATGGTACTGGTGATCTTCGGCCTGCTGCTGGCCGGGTCCGATCCGGCCCTCAGCGAGGCGATCGCCAATGACCCGATCGGTGCGCTGATCTCGATCCTGCCGATCTGGGCGCTGATCCCGTTCTGGATCGTGGCGGTGCTGACCCTGGTCTCCGGGGCGGTGCTGGGCATCTACTCCTCGGGCCTGACCCTGCTGAGCCTCGGGATCGACATCCCCCGCCCCGCGGCCGCCGCGATCGATGGCGTGATCCTCACGATCGGCACCATCTGGGTGGCGTTCTTCGCCTCCAGCTTCATCGGGCCCTTCCAGAGCTTCCTGATCACCCTCGGTGTCCCGATCGCATCCTGGGCCGGCATCCTCATCGCCGACGTGCTCACCCGCCGCGCCGACTACGACGAGGCCGCCCTGTTCGATCCCGCCGGGCGCTACGGCGCCTTCGACTGGGCCTCCCTGATCACCATGGCGGTCACCTCGATCCTGGGCTGGGGCCTGGTGGTGAACTCCTTCGCCGAGGACGCCCCGTGGAACAACTGGCAGGGCTACCTGCTGGAGCCGCTGGGCCTGGGCACCTTCGTGGAGGACCCTGCCGGCTCCTACTGGGACGGCAACTGGGCCTACGCCAACCTGGGCGTGCTGCTGGCCCTGGTGCTGAGCTTCCTGGTCACCCTGGTGGCGCGCCGCGGGAAGATCCGCCGCCAGGAGCAGGGCGCGGTGGCGCGGGGCGAGGCCGTGCTGAGCGCGGACTGAGGCGCCGGGCCCGGCGAGATCCGCGTGGTCGTTGCTCGCGGTCCTCGTCGGCGTCGATCCACATCCCTCCAGCGGGGTGACGGGCCCGACCATAGGGTCAAGGGACGATTCCGGTTGAGCGCGGGGCCGGGCAACGGCGCCGGGGAAGAGGAGACGATGGCCCACAAGCCCGTCACGGTGACCGCGGCCGAACGTCAGGTGACCTGCACGCACTGCCGCGGTGTCTGGTTCTGGCCGCGCAACGTGGTGATGAGCAGCGGCACGGCGACGTTCTTCGACCTCGACGCGTTCAGTCCCCAGGTCACCATGCTCTCCTGCTCCGGCTACGGGAAGGTGGGGATGTTCCAGCCGTCGACGATCCAGCTGCACCAGCAGCCCGGATAGCGTCGACCCATGCACTCCACGTCTCCACTCCCCGGCACCGCTCTGATCACTGGCGCCGGCCGTCGGCGGAACATCGGATCCGCGATCGCGCGCGGGCTTGCGGCCGACGGCTTCGATCTGGCCCTGTCCTGGTCCGCGCAGTACGACCAGCGGGTCAACCGCGAACACTCCGACGTGGAGCTGCTCGCCCAGGAGCTGCGGGAGGCCGGGGCCCGGGTGGAGCTGTTGCCCGGGGACCTCTCCGACCCGGAGGTCCCCGCCGCTCTGGTGGAGGCGGCCCGGGAGGCGATCGGCCCTCTCGGTGCGCTGGTGATGTGCCACTGCGAGTCGGTGGACTCCTCGATCCTGGACACCACGGTGGAGAGCTTCGACCGGCACTACGCGGTCAACGTGCGCGCCAGCTGGCTGCTGCTGAAGGCCTTCGCCAAGCAGGTGGAGCCCGGCACCGACACCCCCGGCGGGGCGGCGATCGCCCTGACCAGCGACCACACGGTGCACAACCTTCCCTACGGCGCCACCAAAGGGGCGCTGGACCGCCTGGTGCTGGCCGGCACCCGGGAGCTGGCCGATCGCGGCATACGCACCAACGTGATCAACCCCGGACCGATCGACACCGGCTGGATGACCGAGGAGATCCGCGCCGCCGGTGCCGCGGCCACTCCGGGCGGGCAGCTGGGCGGGCCGGAGACCGTCGCTGATCTGGTGCGCTTCCTGCTGTCCGAGCAGGGCGGCTGGATCCGCGGCCAGCTGCTGTTCTCCAACGGCGGGTTCCATACGCCGGCGGTGTGAGCCGCACGCGCGCATCCTGCTGCGCTTACAGTGCCTCGTATGGACACCGTCGCGCCTGGTACCCCCACTCCTGAGACTGCCCCCTGGCTGCTGGTCGTGGACCCGCAGCGGATCTTCGCCGACCCGGCCTCGGAGTGGGCCTCCCCGTTCTTCCCCTCGGCGATGGGGAACGTCCGCGCCCTGGCCGCCCACATCGGTTCCGAGCGCACCCTGGTGACCCGCTGGCTGCCCACCGCCGATCGCGACACCGCCTGGGGCGCCTACTTCGCGGCCTGGCCTTTCGCCGACGTTCCCGCCGAGGACCCGCTGTACGAGCTGGTGGAGGATGCCCAGGCGCTCTCCGCGCACCCCACCGTGGACGAGCCCACCTTCGCCAAATGGGGGCCGAAGCTCGCGGCGCTCGTAGGCCGCGCCCCGCAGCTGCTGGTCACGGGGGTCTCGACCGACTGCTGCGTGATCACCACCGTGCTCGCCGCGGCAGACGCCGGCGCGCACGTGACCGTGGTGACCGACGCCGTCGCCCACTCCACGGCCGAGAACGGGCAGGCGGCACTGCAGGTGATGGGGCTGTTCCCGCCCCAGGTGCAGCTGCGCTCCACGCGGGAGGTGCTGGAGGCGGTGCCACCTCGGCCTGGGGCCTGAGTCTTGGTCTCCCGTGTCGAGGCCGATGGCGGGAGGCTCACCCGGAATGCGGGGCGAGGGCGGACATGGACGGCGATGGCCGGCGCGTGTCTGCTCCTGACCAGTTGTGGGCTTGACCTGGGAGGCCTGGGGCCCGGCACGCCCTCCCCGTCGGAGCCGCCATCGTCGAGCGATCCTCCTGTCGAACCTCCCACGCTGAGCTCGGAGCTGCTGCCCGAGGGGACGCAGCAGCTGGAGATCGAGGTGGGTGAGACCGCGCAGATCTACTGGGGCGGCAGCAGCACGAGCGTCGGCGACAACTGGGGCGTGCTCTCCGTGGAGCCGGAGGGTGTCGCCGAGGCCGGGTTCGTCAGCGGTGACTCGGTGCTGGGCTTCGAGGACTGGGAGGACACCTCCACCGGGGGCGACGGGCCGACCGCGCTCGAGGTCACAGGGATCGCGCCGGGTACGACGACGATCCGCGTGCAGTACTGCTTCCGCGAGGAGCTCGCCGAGGACTGCGATCCGGGATCGGAGGACGGGTACCCGACGGACGTGACCGTCACGGTGCGCTGACCGGCTCCCTCAGCTCCCGCGCACGAATGCGAGCGCTTCGCGCACCAGCGGCAGCCACGCCTGGTAGGCCTGATCGGGCGTGTCGGCGGAGGGCAGTTCGAACCACTCCTTCATGGTGCGGGTGCCCATGGTGACCGGGGCGGCTTCGCCTGCCGCGATCAGTTCCTGCCCCCGGGCGTGCGGGAGCTTCACGATCAGCTCGCCGTCGAACCCCAGGAAGGCGAGGATCGTGCCGCCCACCCGCAGGCCGGGGCTGCGGAACATGGTGCCCACCTCGACGTCACCCTCGGAGCCGACCCCCCGGGCGAGGTCATGCAGCACGCCGACCAGATCGGCACGCGGATCCTCGGGTGCGAGCTTCATGGGCACCTCCCAACTCAATGGCACTCAGCCTGTCACCGATGGGGGCACCGCACCAGAGGCCCCTCCGTCCCAATGAGGCCGGGCGGTGCCGTACTCCGCGATCGGCCCGCTGATAGGCGCGCCGTCGAGGGTGAGCGGAACCGGGACGGTGCGCACCCGTCCGTGCGGGGTGTCGAGGTCGACCGTGGCCGGGCCCGCGCCGCCCGAGTCCGGCCCGGCACCGCCCGCACCGGCATCGATCGCGTTGCCTGCTTGCGCCGTGTCGTCCTCGCGCAGCGCGTCCCCGTCGGCCCGTTCCGGCACCGCACGCCGCAGCAGCTCCCGCGCGGCACCGAGCAGGTTCACGTGCACCCGCCCGCCGCGGGCATCGGCCAGCAGGTCGATCACCCGAGCAGCGAGCAGGTACCCGCTGGAGTGGTCCAGGGCCTGCACCGGCAGTGCCCCGGGGCGCCCGTCCTCACCTCCGCACACACTGGCGATACCGGTCGCGGCCTGCACGATCGAGTCGAACCCCGCCGTGCTCCCCCACGGCCCGTGCTCGCCCCACGCACTGAGTGAGCCGATCACCAGATGCGGGAAGCGCTGTGCGAGACCTGCCGGGGCGAGGCCGAACCGGTCCAGCGATCCGGGTCGGTAGCCCAGCAGCACCACGTCCGCCCCGGGCAGCAGGTGCTCGTGCAGGACATCCAGGTGCTTGCCCAGGTCGAGCTGTGCGGAACGCTTGCCCATGCCGGTGGACAGGTGGTGCTCCAGCAGCTCCGGGCAGTGTGGCGGGTCGATGCGCAGCACCTCGGACCCCAGGCAGCCCAACAGCTGGGAGCAAACGGGCCCGGCGATCACCCGGGTGAGGTCCAGGACCCGCACCCCCTGAAGCGGCACGTCCTGGGCAGCACCCAGCACTCGCCGCTCCGCACCGGGCAGCACCCGGTGCCAGGGGACGTCACAGGTCGCCCGGTGGTGGGGATGCTGCTCCCACTGCGCCGGGGAGCGCACCACGGTGGCGATGCCACCGACCGCCTGCACCCGTTCCTCCACCTGCGCGGCTGGAAGGCGCGAGACGGCCGCAGCCAGCTCCTCCGGGCCGCCCACCTGGAGCGATGCCCGGATCGCCTCCGCGTGGTGGGGGAAGTTGCCGTGGAGTCGCACCCACCCGTCGGCCGCCTCGACGAAGCCGCTGAGCGGGGCCCACCCCGGTGCCGGGCGCCCGTCGATGCGCAGGTGGCCGATCGCATCGAAGGCGCCGACGATCAGCGCTGCGGAGGTCCCCACCTCGGCATCGATCCCCCTCAGCCCCGCCACGCGCTCGACGGCTCGGCGCGCCTGCTCGACCGAGTCGGCAGCGAGGCCTCCGACGTCGAGCGGTCCCGGCCAGTCACGGATCAGCGGTGGTTCCACGCGGCCAGGGTACGTGCGGCCTCGCGGCCGCGGTCAGCGGCGGGCGATGACAGTGAACGTGTGCCAGTGCTTGGGCCCGCCAAAGGAGCGGCCGTCGTACTCCCTCTCCTCCACCTCGGCACTCGCCCAGCCCTGCAGCAGGTCCTCGACCTGCGAGCGGGAGAGGAACGTGCCGTCGGTCACTGCCCAGTCGTCGTTCTCCCCGAACAGGTCGATCGCGAGCCCCCCGCCGGGCCGCACCGCGGCGACGATGCTGCGCCACAGGCCGCCGAACGCCGCTCGCGGCACGAAGGACAGGGTCGCGCAGGAGAGCAGGAGGTCAGCGGAGGGCAGATCGGCGATCGACTCCAGCACCGTGGTGGAGTGGTGCACGGGATGCCGCGCGGCCAGCTGGCGCAGGGCGGGTTCGACGGAGGGATCGGCATCGTAGGTCCACACCTCGTAGCCCTGCCGGGCCAGGAACTCCGCCTCGATGCCGATCCCGCTGCCCAGCTCCACGGCGGTGGGGCGCTCATCCCCGTCAGCGGCCCCGGACCCGGTCGGGCGTGGCTCCGCGGCGTCGGCCGGGCCCTGTGCCGCAGCCTCGACTGCGCGCACCGCCAGGGGCCTGACAGGTCTGCCATGCTGGGCCGCGTTGTACGCGGAGAAGTCCCGATCCTCTGTACGCCTCTGCATGGATGACCCCTCGCTCCGGCCAACGGCGACCGGTACCGCTGCCTGATGATATCGGTCCGCGCCGGTACCCGGCGTGCCATGCTGGGCCGATGGCCCCTCCCCTGATCACCGTCGGCCACGGCCGTCTGGACCGCGACGAGCTCGCCGCGCTGCTGAGCGGCGCAGGAATCGAGCGCCTGGTGGACGTGCGCCGCTTCCCCGGCAGCCGGGCGAACGACGCCGCAGCCCGCGGCCAGGTCGAGGAGATCTGCGAGGCCGCCGGCATCGAGTATCGGTGGGAGGAGCGCCTGGGAGGCAGGCGCCGACTCACCACGGAGCAGGATGCCGCCTCCCCGGACACCTGGTGGCGCGTGGCCGCGTTCCGCGCCTACGCCGCCTGGACCCGCGAGGACGACTTCCGGGCCGCGATCAGCGATCTCACCGTCGACATCGAAGCGGCGCGCACCGCGGTGATGTGCTCGGAGTCGGTGTGGTGGCGCTGCCACCGCCGCATCATCGCCGACGTGATCGCACTGGAGCACGGCATCCCGGTGGAGCACCTGATGCACACCGGCCGGCTCAGCGCGCACGAGCCCAGCGAGGGCGCCCGTCTCGATGGGAGCGGACGCATCCTCTGGGACGGTGCGGACGCCTAGCCCAGCAGCGTGGTGCCCAGGGTCACCGCGGCCACCCCGCCCAGGAGGGTCGCGAAGATCAGGGTGAGGGTGGAGGGGCGGGCCTTGGCCGAGAGCGGGCCGCCCAGCATGCCGCCCACCGCGGAGCCCGCCGCGAACAGCAGCGTGACCGTCCAGTCGATAGAGACGTGGGTGCCGATGCGCGCCAGCAGGCTGACCACGGTGGCCACGATCATCACCAGCAGGCTGGTGCCGGAGGCGCGGCGCATGGCCAGGCCCAGGGCGATCACCAGCATCGGCACCACGATGAAGCCGCCGCCCACACCGAAGAAGCCGGTGAGGAAGCCGGTCAGGGTGGCGGCGACGATCACGACCGGCAGGCGCCGACTGCCCGGTCCTGCACTGTGGTCAGCGGGCTTGCCGTGGTGGGTGTGGGTGCCGTCGGCGGCGATCACGGTGTCGGGCCCGGGGGCGTCCAGCACCGGGTCGTCGTGGGTGAGCAGCGGCTGGTCCGCTTCGGAGGTGCCGTGCGCCGCCCGTTCCAGATTCTCCTGCCGCCTGCCCCGGACGCCGCGCACGGCCATCAGCACGGCGACCGCCACCAGCATCGAGCCGAACAGCACCAGCAGCAGCTGCGGGTCCACCAGCACCGACAGGCGCGACCCTGCCACGGCACCGACCACCGAGACACCCGCGAAGACGAGTCCCTCGCGCCAGTTCACGTTCCCATTGCGGGCATGGTGCGGGATGCTGAACAGCGCCGTGACAAGCACGATGATCAGACTGGAGGCGGTGGCGGAGTGCGGATCCTGCGCCAGCAGGAACACCAGCACCGGCACCGCGAGTATCCCGCCGCCCGCACCGAGCGCGCCCACCACCAGGCCCACGCCCACGCCCACGGCGATCGCGAGCAGTGCCAACTCCATGGGGGGAAGCCTCCGCGGTGAGGAACGGGTGCGAGCGTCGATCGGCGCGGGATCCATCGTAGATCCGCGCGGGACAGTGGGATAATCGACCGGCAGGAGGCACCGATGCAGAGCACCCACCCGCAGGACCCGTCCGTCGCTCCCGATCCCGTGAGCGCCGCCATGGGCGAGCGACTGCTGCAGGCGTGGCGCCACGGGACGCTGGTGCTGCCCTTGCGCGATGAGAACTCCCCGGTGCGCCTGCCCGGCCTGCACTCCTCGGTGCTGCCGGCCTCGCTGTCGGGCCAGGCCCGGGTGTCCCTGGTGGGGGTGGGCGAGCGCTTCGCCGCCTGGCGCCTGGTGCCGCAGCAGAACGCGCCGGTGATCGTGCGGATCCCGCACGTGGCACCGAGCGAGCTGCACCAGAGCCTCTCCCATGAGATCGCGGCCCTCACGCTGATCCCTCCGGAGGTGGGCCCGGATCCCATCGCCTTCCACGACGACGCCGCCACCAGCCCGATCGGCCACCCCTATGTGGTCGCCACCGACATGCCGGGCTCGACCGCCGCGCCCGAGGCCTGGACACCGATGCAGCTGGAGCTGCACGCCCGCCACCTGGCCCGCCTGCACACGGTGGCGGCACCGGGGCGAGGCCCGGTGTCCCTGGGAGAGGATCCGTGGTCGCAGATCCCGCCCGGCCCGGCGTCGCTGCTGGGCGAGGTGGAGCAGCTGGTCGCCCAGTGGCGGGACCGGTACGGGATGGTGATCGAGGAGCACGGCCTGGAGCCGTTCCTGGAGGCCGCCCTGGAGGTGGCGGCGGGGATCGAGCCCGAGATCGCGGCGATGTCGACGTCGTCCTCGGGAGGTTTCGTGCTCGCGCACGGTGACCTGTGCGCCACCACTGTGCTGTGGAGCATGCCGGAGCCCGGACGTGAGCACCCGGTGGTGCGCTACATCGACTTCGAATGGGCGCAGGCCGACGATCCGGCCCGTGACCTCGCGATCATCGGCGGCAGCGTGCACGGCGGGCCCTGGTACGTGCCGATGGACGAGCAACGGGTGACGCGCTTCGTGGAGTGCTACCTGCAGGCCCGCGCCGAGACGGGGGAGGTGCCGGAGGCGGTGGCCGACGTTGCGGCGCTGCGCCGCCGCATGCACGCCTGGACCGCGTACGAGCGCACGGCGATGCTGGTCCACGTGGCCTCCGCGGCCTCCACCCGGGTCGCGCATCAGCGGGTGCTGCCGTGCCTGCGCTCCACCCTCGCCGCTCACCTGGACCTCGAGGACGGGGCCGATGGCTGAGCAGGAGCAGGCGGGCGCAGGACCCCGCGCCGAGCGGGCCCCCTTCGTGAAGTCCCGTGCCGGAGCCCCCTCGGGGTTCTTCGCGGCCGAGGCCGCTGGTCTGCGGTGGTTGGCCGAACCGGGTGCCGTCCCGGTCGTGGAGGTGCTGGAGGTGCGGGAGGACGCCCTGCACCTGGTGCGCCTGGAGTCCGCTTCGCCGGATGCCGAGGCCGCCCGCGACCTCGGCGCCCGCCTCGCGCGGCTGCACGACGCCGGTGCCCCGGGATTCGGCTGGGCGCCGGGGGATTCGGCCTGGTTCGGGCCGCTCACCGATCCCTTCGAGGTGCCCACCGACTCCCGCGACAGCTTCGCCCGCTTCTGGGCGGAGGACCGTCTGCGGCCCCTGCTGGCCTCCTGCATCTCCACACTGGGCAGTGACGGCAGCGCTCGGGTCGAGGCCGCGATCGACACGATCGCGGACGGCTCGTTCGACGGGATCTGCGGGCAGGAGCCGGAGCCGCCCGCCCGGGTGCACGGGGACCTGTGGTCCGGCAACGTGATGTGGACGGGCGGGGGTGCCGTGCTGATCGACCCGGCCGCGCACGGCGGGCACCGCCTGGAGGACCTGGCGATGCTGTCGCTTTTCGGCGCCCCGCACCTGGAGCAGATCTACGCCGGGTACGAACAGGCCCATCCCCTGCCGCAGGGCTGGCGCGAGGACCTGCCGGCGCGCGTGCTGTTCGGACTGCTGGCCCACGTGCACCTGTTCGGATCCGGCTACGCGTCTCAGGCGATCTCGACGGCCGATGCGGTCAGCGCCCGCGCGCGGCGCCTGGCCGGCTGAGGGGAGGAGGACCGTGCGCTTGTGGAGCCTGCACCCGTCCCTGCTGGACCGGGCCGCCCTGGTGGCGGGCTGGCGTGAAGCGCTGCTGGCCCAGAAGGTGCTGGCCGGCGGTACCCGCGGGTACACGAACCATCCGCAGCTGCACCGCTTCCGCGCCCACCCCGACCCCATGGTGGCGATCGGCGCCTACCTCAGCGCCCTGCAGGAAGAGGCGACCGACCGCGGCTACCGCTTCGATGCGACCCGGATCCTGCGGCCACCCGGTGCCGGCGCCCCCCCCACCCCATCGAGGCCATCCCGGTGACCAGCGGGCAGCTGGAGTACGAACTGGAGCACCTGCGACGCAAGGTCACCGCCCGTGCACCCGAGCACCTGCCGCACCTTCCCACCGTGGGGACCACGCCGCGGGCCCACCGCTACTGCAGGTGGGCCCGGGGGATGTGGAGGACTGGGAGGTTCGCTGACCGGGAGGGTCAGTGGCCGTGGTCCTCGTGGCCGTGGTCCTCGTGGCCGTGGTCCTCGTGGCTTTGGTCCTCGTGACCCTCATCAGCGTGATCGTCGTCCGCGTGCTCGTCGTCCTCATGGTCGTGCGCGTGCCCCACCGTGTACTCGCCCGAGGCGGTGCCGGTGGTCACCTGGATCTCGTGCGGCTCCACGGTCAGTTCCAGCTCGCGGTAGGTCTTGCCGCTGGCCACGTCCACCATGGTGATCTTCTTGGAGGCGGGGTCCACCACGAAGGCGGTCCCGTCGGCCACGGCCATCATCGGGCCGGGCTGCTGCCACTCATCGGGCTCGCTCCATTCCGCGGCGACCGGCACCTCGTGCAGGATCTCGCCGGACTCGGGGTCGAGGATGTTCAGCTCGCCGTCGTACGTGAGCACCAGGGCCTCGCCGTTCGGGCCGCGGTCCAGGGAGCGGAACCAGTAGGGCGAGCCCAGGTCCACGGTCCGCATGATGGCGTCACGGGTGTCGATCAGGGCGATCTGGGTGGGGCGCTCGATGCCGCCGGCCGGGTCCTTCTCCACCTTGTGGTCCGCCAGCACGATCGGTGAGGAGGGGTGGCCCTTCTGGTTGCCGGAGCGCTGGTACTCCTGGCCCACGGCGACCTTGTGGAACTCGCCGTCGCGGTAGACGACCGGGCCGTTCTCGCAGCCGATGGAGATCACGTCACCGGACTCGGAGGGCTGCGCGGCCGCCTCGCCATGGATGCCGGGGCAGTCGTCGGTCTCCGCCACGACAGCGCCGGAGGCATCCTTGACCTGCACCGTGCTGCGCTCGTCCTCGGTGCCCTGGGTGAGCAGCAGCCCCCCGTCCTCGAGCGGCACGGCGACGCCGTGGTGCGGATCCTCGGTGCTGGTCTCCTCGACCTCGCCGAGGGAGCCGTCAGCCAGGGAGGCGGGATCGAACAGGGTGATGGCCCCGGTGCCGTCGGCGAACAGGGCGGTGCGGCCGGCATGCGGGACCACATGTCCCGGGTGGGGCGCCTCGACGCTGATGTCGGTGAGCGCGGGGTCCTGCACGTAGTAGTGGAAGTGGTCGCCATGGCCCTGGGCCAGCAGACCGGTGTCGTACATCGTGAAGCCGTCCGCGGTGCTGAGGGCGACATGACGGCCGTCGCCGGCCGGGTTCAGCCGCACGTAGCCCTCCACCTCGGCGGTGCCCAGCTCGGTGCCGTCCGCGGAGTCGATCGTGGTCACGCCGCCGTCGTGGGCGAGCACGATGCGCGGGGTGAGGGCAGCGACCTCGGTGCGGTCCGAGCTGGTGGCGGTCTGGCCGTCCGAGGCTCCCCCACCGTCGGACGCTCCCCCGCCGGTGGTGGCGCTGGGGCTGCAGGCGGCCAGGGCGAGCACGCCGATGCCGAGCAGCGACGCCGCCCGACGGGTAGTGATAATCGTTCGCAGTGATGTCATGCACGAGAGGCTACCAGCGCATGAGAACCATTCCCACCTAAGGGGGTGAGGCGCCGGTCACAGATGTGGTCACATCAGCTCGAGGCGTGTCACCGCGCGCGCCACATCCGGGTCATCGGTGGCGCGCCAGATGAGGCGACCTCCCCCAGGGAGCGGAAGCCGAACCTCTCGTAGTACCCGACCAGGGGTGGGGCCGAGGCCTCCAGGTACGCGTCGGCTCCGTCGGCATCGATCGTGGCCAACCGGTGCCGCAGTAGCGCCGACCCGATGCCGCGACCGGCGTGGTCGGGCCTCACGCCCAGCGTGGCCAGGTACCAGTGCGGCTGGGTGGGGCGGGTGCGGGCGATCGCCGACCATGCCTGGGCCAGACGGCCGACGGACCGACCTCCTGCCCGCACCGCGGCTGGCAGGGCGCGCACGGTGGCCATCGGCCCCGGCACTGCCGTGCCCGGGGGCGCCCAGACCGCGACACCGACGACGTCGAACGGGTCAGCGAGGACCAGGTCGATCACGTGCGGCACGGACATCGCGAGCGTCAGCTCGGAATCGAAGGTGGCGCGGATGCGGTCATGGCGCCTGTCCGGCGGCAGCATCGTGGTCAGGAACGGGTCCTGCGCGAAGGCTCTGGCGAGCACCTCGATGACCTCGTCGGTGCGGGTGCGGTCGAAGGGCACGATCTGCGGGTCGGCCGAACTCATACCCGGATACTAGTGCGACAGCAGCAGATCCTCGGCAGGTATCGCAGCAGTCAGGCTCGTCGATCAGGAGAAGCCGATCAGATGATGACGATCAGAAGGGGCTGCTCAGATGTCAGCGATCAGATGACGCCGAAGGCGATCATCGCGTCGGCCACCTTGCGGAAGCCGGCCACGTTCGCACCCACCACATAGTCACCCGGGCGCCCCGCCTCCTCGGCGGTCTCCAGGCAGGTGGTGTGGATGTTCTTCATGATCTGGGTGAGGCGCTCCTCGGTGTGCTCGAAGCTCCAGGTGTCACGGGAAGCGTTCTGCTGCATCTCCAGCGCGCTGGTGGCCACGCCGCCCGCGTTCGCGGCCTTGCCGAGGCCGAAGGCCACGTCGGCCTGGCGGAACACGCTGACCGCTTCGGGGGTGCAGGGCATGTTGGCACCCTCGGAGATGGCCTCGACGCCGTTCTTGACCAGGGTGCGGGCGGCATCAGCATTGAGCTCGTTCTGGGTGGCGCTGGGGATCGCGATCGCCACGGGCACGTCCCACACGCAGCCGTCCTTGACGAAGCGAGCGCTGCCGCCACGACGCTCGGCGTACTCGTGGATGCGACCGCGCTCCACCTCCTTGATCTGCTTGAGCAGATCCAGGTCGATGCCATCCTCGTCGACCACGTAGCCCGAGGAGTCCGAGGCAGTGATCGGCACGCCGCCCAGCTGGTGGGTCTTCTCGATCGCGTACAGGGCCACGTTGCCGGAGCCGGAGACGGCGACGCGACGGCCCTCGAAGGAGGAGCCGCGGGCCCGCAGCATCTCGTCGGCGAAGATGGCCGCCCCGTAGCCGGTGGCCTCCTTGCGCACCAGCGAGCCGCCCCAGTCCAGGCCCTTGCCGGTGAGCACACCGGCCTCGTACCTGTTGGTCAGGCGCTTGTACTGGCCGAACAGGTAGCCGATCTCGCGCGCGCCGACCCCGATGTCACCGGCGGGCACGTCGGGGTACTCCCCCAGGTGGCGGTGCAGCTCGGTCATGAAGGACTGGCAGAAGCGCATGACCTCGCCGTCGGAGCGCCCGTGGGGGTCGAAGTCGGAGCCGCCCTTGCCGCCGCCGATGGGCAGACCGGGCAGGGAGTTCTTGAAGATCTGCTCGAAGCCCAGGAACTTCACGATGCCCAGGTTCACCGAGGCGTGGAAGCGCAGGCCTCCCTTGTAGGGGCCCAGCGCGGAGTTGTACTCGACGCGGAAGCCGCGGTTGACCTGCACCTCACCCTTGTCGTCCACCCACGGGACGCGGAAGATGATCTGCCGCTCGGGCTCGCACATGCGCATCAGGATGCTGCGGTCGTTGTACTCGGGGTACTTGCCCTGGATGACCTCGAGGGACTCGAACACCTCGCGGACGGCCTGGTGGAACTCGGGCTCGCCGGGGTTGCGGCGCAGCACCTGGTCGTAGGTGGCCTGGAGCGTCGAATCGAGCATCGCGGTCCTTTCGGATGGCCCCGGTGCGGGGCGAAGCAGTCACAGCGACCCCAGAGTACGGAGTCCCGCGGGGGTGGCGTCAGGACTGTCCATATGCACTCACCTGGTGAGACCCCCTGGTCGCGGGGTATTGACCGCGCATGACCTGCACAGAAGCATGGTGGCAAGGCCCGGCCGATCAGCGGTCCGGCGCGAACGGACTTGGGGGAGACCATGTTCACAGGACTCAGGAACCATCACCGAAGTGGTCGTGGCCTGCGTCGGCTCAGCGCAGGGTGCGTGACGCTGCTCGCCGTCGGCGCGGTGGCCGCCTGCGGCCCCGACGAGCCGGAGGAGACGACACCCGCGGATCCACCGTCGGTCGAGGCGTCCGCGGACCCCACCGAGCAGCCCGCCGATGAGGGTGGCAAGGCCCGCCCCGGCGGCGAGGAGTCCGAGAACGGCGGAGCGAACGACGGGGACTCCGGCGGCGAGGGGTCCGACGACGGGGACTCCGGCGGCCGGACAGGCGCCGAGGCCTGGCGTGCCCCGTTCGACGAGGTGGGTCACGAGTGGAGCAACGGCTGGGTGGCGCTGCCGGCGTCGGCCGAGGACATCGAGTCGATCCTGGGAGAGACGGCCCCGGAGATCCGGGAGGGCACCGAGAAGGTGGACCTCCTGGTGGACTGCGCGGACGGCATCGACGGGACCAGCCTGGAGACCACCTGCACGGTGACGGCCGCGGACGAGGAGCTGAACCTGCCCGAGGTCACCTGGCGGGTCATCGGCGAGATCGAGGAGGGCGGGGCGGACCTCACCGTCCGCAACGAGGGCTGAGAGGGACGGGGCATCGGCCGCCTCACCGTGCACGATCCTGGGAACCCTCCTGGTCAGCCCTCCGAGTCGGGGTGGAAGATCTCCTCGATCTGCTTCTCGAATGTCTCGGCGATCTTGAACGCCAGCGGGAGTGAGGGGTCGTACTTGCCGTTCTCCAGGGCGATCACCGTCTGCCGGGAGACGCCGAGGGCAGTGCCGAGCTCGGCCTGGGACCAGCGGCGGTCGGCGCGGAGGGCCTTGATGTCGTTGCGCATGTCGGCCCTCTCAGCGATAGCGGATCGCGGAGACGATGGTGCCCAGGATCCACGCGACCATCAGGATCGAGAAGGCGAAGATCCAGTTGAGCTCGGGAAGCACGTAGAACTGCAGCACGCCCACGGCCAGGATCAGCGGGGTGGAGATCGCGAAGGCCAGGAGGATCGCTTCGGCGATCTTGGCGCGCTCGAACTCGTCCCCACTGCGGTACATCAGCACGTTGGCCCAGGCCATCAGCCCGATGCCGGGCAAGACGATCAGCGCGGCCCACCAGGCGGGGATCCCGATGGAGGGGGCGAAGCCGGCAGCGGCAAGGCCGAGGCCGTAGAACACACCGCCAAGCGTGAACAGGAGCGCGAAGGTGCGGTTCGCCTTCTTCCGAGGGCTGGCGGTCGTCGTGCCAGGGGTAGGGGCATCGGTGGTCATAGCGGGTCCTTCCGGGATGGTCGGTGGTCGGCAGGGCCGACGGGGGTGATGATCGAGCGGGGAGGTACCACCGGAGGCGTCAACCTCAGATCGGCCTCAGAGCAGGGCGATTGCCAGGGTGGGCAGGCCCAGGAACAGCAGGTCGAGGCCCCAATGGGCCAGCACCAATGGCATCAGACGGCGCATCCACAGCCACAGGCCGCCCAGGATGAGGCCAGCGAACACGGTGGTGAGCACCTTGGCGGCGATGTCGGGCCCGGAGCTGAGGGCGAAGCCGACGTGCTGGATGCCGAACACCACCGCCACCAGGACCAGGGCGCCGATGCGCCCGATGTGGCGCTGCAGGCGGGGCTGGGCGTAGCCGCGGTACACGGCCTCCTCCGACAGGGCGATGCTGAGCGGGGCGATCAGGAATGCGACCAGGCCCACCCACAGCGGGATGGAGGGCGCGGGGCCTGCGGGCATCGGCGGGGCCCCGCCGTAGACGATCAGGTTGGCGGCGAAGTTCGAGGCGAAAAAGCCGACTGTCAGGATGACCAGCAGCAGGGCGCCCCAGGCCAGATCCACCCAGCGCCAGGGCCCGAACAGGTCCCGCAGCCGCTTGCCCTCGGCGCGCAGGGCCACGGCGACGGCTGCCAGGGCGACCACGTCGACGATCACGACCAGTGCGTTGGCGTACATGAGGGAGAGGTTGGCCCCCAGCAGTGCGAGGCCGAGGGCCAGGATCAGCAGGGGGCGGACGGCGAGGACCCCGGCGATGCGCAGGGTCGGGACCGCGGGAGCGCCGGCCTCAGCGGGTGCGGTGATGCGGTGATCGGTGGCGGTCGAGGGGGTGAGGTCGGTGGGAGGGGCGGTGGTGGAAGTCGCGGTGCTCATGCCTAGAAATGTAAGGGTCGCTTGACATGAGTGTCAAGGGCCCTTGACAGAAAAAGTAAATGTCCCTTGACATGCCTGGTCGGCGGCGCCGTCGTCACGCCGCCGGGGACTTCACGTCCTGCGGCAGTGCCTCGTCGGCCTTGGGCCGTGTCAGCAGGGACCCCACCACCAGCGCGATGATCGCCAGTGGCAGCGAGACGATCACCGAGTTGACCTCGGCAGCGCGCCCGCTGACCTCCCAGCCGATGGTCGCCACGCCGCCCACCAGCATCGCGGCCAGCGCCCCGACGGCGGTGGCCCGCTTCCAGAACAGGGCCGCGAGGACCACGGGGGTGATCGTCGCGCCGTACATCGTGTACGCGTACATCTGCAGGGCGAGGACGCTGGGGAAGAACTGCACCATCACGTAGGCGAGCACGGCCACGCCCAGCACCGCCGCACGCCCCAGCCACATGTCCCGGGCCGGGTTCTGAGGGGTCTTCGGGCTCACCTGACCCACGAGGTCGTGGACGATGTTCAGCGAGCACGTGAGCAGGTACGACGAACCGGTGGTCACCACCAGGGCGAACGCGCCGGCCAGCAGCGCGCCGCCGATCGCACCCGGGGTGAACCTCGCGTCCGACAGGGAGAGCACTGCCATGTCGGGCTCGATCCCGGGCTGCAGCACGGCGCTGGAGACCGCCAGCAGGACGATCGGGACGATCATGATGATCGCACCGAAGAAGAAGAGGATGGCGCCCTTGTGGGCGGCCTTCTCGTCCTTCGCGGAGGAGAGCCGCTGGTACATGTTCTGGTCGCCGAGGATCAGGGCCAGCAGGGGCAGGGCGAAGCCCAGCATCTGGATCGGGGAGAGCCCGCCGAAGACACCGCCCTGGCCGGAGCCGACGGAGCCGAGCTCGGACACGCCGCCGAGATCCACGCCGATCACGAAGAACAGGGTCACCCACAGTGCGAAGACGATCATGATCGCCGAGATGTAGTCGGTCCAGGCGACCGATTTCAGACCCCCGGCCAGGGCGAGGAAGGTGATGAGCACGGCCGCGAGGATCGAACCCGTGGTCCCGTCCAGGGGCGTGATGAGGCTGATGATGTAGCCGGCTCCGGTGAACTGGTACGCCGCGATCCCGATGAAGGCCACCAGCATCATGATCGTGGCGACCAGCCGCGTGGCCCGGCTGAAGCGCTGCTCGAACAGCTCGGGGATCGTGTAGTTGGCCAGGCCGCGCACCCGCTTGGCGATCGCGATCAGCACCAGGGTGCCGATGATCGTCCCCGAGAAGAACAGGAAGCCGGGCAGCACGCCGTAGCTGTAGGCGAAGTTGGCGCCGCCGATGATCGACCCGGAGCCGACGAACGTGGCGAGCATCGTGCCGGCGAGCACCGGTGCGGGCAGCGATCGCCCTGCGAGCATGAAGTCCTCACCGGAGGCTGTCTGCTTCGAGCGCCCGAACCAGGCGCCGACGGCGAGCATGAGGACGACGTAGATCACGAGCACGACGATGTGCGTGATGTTCATGAGGGGTGCCTTTCGTGTGGGAGGGGAAGGGTGCGCTCAGGTGCGCTCAGGCTGAGTGCTCGCGGCCACCGACGACTCGTCCGCCCTGGACGACGAGCACGGGATCGGGCTCGGAGAGCACGGTGATGTCCTGCAGGGGGTCGCGGTCGAGCACCAGCAGATCCGCCAGGGCACCGTCGCGGATCTCCCCCAGCTCGCCCTCGCGCTCCAGGAGCCGGGCGGCGGTGGTGGTGGCGCCACGGATGATGTCGAGAGGCTCCTGGAAGCGAGCCCGGATGTCGAACTCGCGGGACTGGTGGATCTGCATCCCGCCCAGCAGATCGGTGCCGAAGCAGAGGTTCAGCCCGTGCCGATCGGCGATCTGCAGAGCGTTCTCCCCTGCCTGGAGCACGTCGTCGACCTTGGCCTGGCTGGCCTCGGGCAGCCCCATCTCGGCGCCGAACTCCTTGAGCGCCCAGTAGGTCACCAGGTTCATGGTCACGAACGCATCCGCCTCCACGACGGCCTCGGCGGTGGCATCGTCCATCAGGTTGGCGTGCTCGATGGAGCGCACCCCGGCCTGCAGCGCGCGCCGGATGGCACCGGGGGTGTAGGCGTGAGCTGCGACGTACCGGTTGGCATCGGCTGCCTCCTCGACAGCAGCCCGCATCTCTGCCAACGAGTACTGCAGGGAGTCGACCCGGTCGGTCGGAGAGGCGACCCCGCCGCCGGCCATGATCTTGATGTGGTGCGCGCCGGTGCGCAGCTGGTCGCGTGCCGCGGCCCTGACCGCGTCTGGCCCGTCGGCGATGACGCTGATGCCCGCGCAGCAGGGCACGGAGGTGGAGACGGTCTGGCCCGGGCTGCGGGTGTCGCCGTGGCCTCCGGTCTGGCTGAGCGACTTCCCGCCGAAGAAGAGGCGGGGGCCACGCAGCATCCCCTCCTCCTGGGCTGCCGCCAGGCCGTGATCGCCACCCGCGACGTCCCGCACCGTGGTGAAGCCACGATCGAGCATGTCCCCCATCAGCCGGGCCGCATGCATGGCGGCATACGAGGGAGCGATCAGTTCCAGCTGCCCGAGGTTCGCGGTCATCGCGTACACGTGCACGTGGCAGTCGATGAGGCCGGGGAGCACATAGCGGCCCTGGAGGTCGATCGTGGTGGGCCGCTGGTCATCGCCGGCTGCGCCGTCGGAGCCGTCGTCGTGCGCGGACTCGGCACCGCGCTCGGAGCGCGCGCTGATGCGGTGGAAGCGGCCATCCCGCACTTCGAGATCCGCCGTCCTCCATTCGCCGGTGTGCGGATCCAGGTAGTGCGCATCGGTGAACCGGACGGCGGCGTTCATTGCAGACTCCTTCGTGCTGCGAGCAGGGGTGGGTGAGGCGTGAAGCGGCGTGGATCACACCACGGTACGGACACCTCGAGCGCAGAGCGTCGACGTCCGCGTGGCGGACGGGCCATCGGGCCGGTCACAGGCCCGTCGGTCGCCCTGCCAGCCGCTCCTTGACCCAGCCGGGGTCGTCGGTGGTGATGGAGTCGACCTCACAGGCCAGTGCCACCGCGAGCTGCTCCTCGGTGTTCACCGTCCACGGGTGCACGGCCAGCCCGGCCTCCCGGGCGGCCCGGGCTGCGGCGAGCGACAGCCCGTCGATCGCGGGGCCGATGGCGGCGGCACCCAGCTCTTCGGCGGTGGACAGCGCCTGTTCGTCGACCGCCTTGACGAGGTAGGACACCGTGGTCTCCGGGCTGGTGCGGCGGATCTCGGCGAGCGCTTCAGCGTGGAAGGAGATCACGGTGGAGGCGGCCTGCGGGGAGCCCTCCTCGAGCTCGGCCAGCAGCTCACCCACCGCGCGAGCCGCCTCCGGCACCTTCACCTCGATGAACAGCGGCACAGTGGTGAGGTCCAGCAGCTGCGCGAGGGTGGGCACGTGCTCGTCGTGCTGGAGCCGCACCCGGCCCAGCTGCTCGCCGGTGAGGTCGGCGATGGCGCCGGTGCGCAGCGGGGAGTCCTCGTTGGCGGTGCGGTCGATGGTCTCGTCGTGCATGACGATCACCTGCCCGTCACTGCTCAGGTGAACATCGCATTCAAGCAGGTCAGCACCGTCGGCCAGGGCCCGACGGAACGAGGACAGGGTGTTCTCCGGGGCCAGGTGGGCAGCGCCGCGGTGGCCGACGACGAGGGGCTGGGTGCGTGTCATGCCCCGATCCTCTCGGATTTCCGGCCCGGGAG
This sequence comes from Brachybacterium epidermidis, assembly GCF_015209585.1. GTDB lineage: Bacteria > Actinomycetota > Actinomycetes > Actinomycetales > Dermabacteraceae > Brachybacterium > Brachybacterium epidermidis. The sequence continues at coordinate 199,684 of NZ_JADEYR010000002.1, read as the reverse complement.
GCCGGCATCCGGTGATCCGGCCCCGGCGATGATCTCGCGGGCCCACCGCGGATCGTCGACGGTGATGGTGTCGCAGCCCAGCTCGAGTGCCCGGTGCAGCTCCTCCTCGGACCGAGCGGTCCACAGGTTCAGCTCGATGCCGAGCTGCCGCGCGCGCTCCACATCCGCCTGACGGGCGTCGGCGATGCGCACACCGATCTGGGCGACGTCGAGCTCCACGGCCGTGGTGAAGAACTGCTCGGAGGTCTCCGTGGTGGTCAGCAGGCGGGGGATGTGCGGGGCAACTGCCCGCGCTTCCTGCAGCACCTCCGGGTGGAAGGAGATCACCATCGCGGGGGCCGACGCCCTCTCCGCGAAGTCCTGGTCCCGGAAGTAGGCGGTGAGGATCTGCATCACCAGCGCGGTGGCGGCAGGGGCCTTCACCTCGACCAGTAGCGGGATCCGGGTGCCGCCCTCTCCCACAGCGACATCGAGCACCTCGGTGAGCGTGGGGATGCGCTGGTCCATGCCCACCCGCACCCGGTCCAGCTGCTCGCGGGTGAGCTCCGCGACCGATCCGGTGCGCAGCGGGGAATCGGGCTGGGCGGTGCGGTCGATGGTGGCGTCGTGGATGATCACGTCGCGGCCGTCGGCGCTGAGGTGCACGTCGCACTCGAGCAGCACGGCCCCGTCGGCGATCCCGCGGCGGAAGGAGAGCAGGGTGTTCTCGGGGACAAGCGCCGCAGCGCCGCGATGGCCCACCAGCTGCGGGATGTGACGGTCGGACCGTGCACCGGCCGTGCCGGGGGCGCCTGAGGTGCCAGAGCTCGGCACGTCCGATGCGCTCGGGGCGACCGTGTTCATGCTCAGATCCTCTCGAAGTCGATCTTCTCGATGTCCTCGCGGTTGTCGTCGAGGATCTCCTGCAGGGAATCCTTGATGGAGCCCAGCGCCGTCTTGGGGTCGGTGCCGTCACCGTGCACCTGTGCGACGGCCGTGGAGATCTCCGTGACCGCCGACTGGAACCAGTTGGTGTAATCGGCGGTACGGGCGTTCTCCAGCTGGTTGAGGGCCACCTCGTAGTTGGGGTCCTTCGCCACGAGGTCCTTGACCTCCTGGGTGTCGCGGGCGGCCTTGACGATCGGCACGTAGCCGGTGCCGATGTGCCACGTCGCGGAGTTCTCGGGCGTGCCCAGGAAGCGGAACAGCTCAGCGCAGGCGTCCTGGCGGTCCTTCGAATCAGCGCGGACGATCGACAGCCCGGAGCCGCCGGTCGGCACAGCCTTCTCCTGGCCCTCCTTGGCAAGCATGTAGGCGGTGCCGACCTCGAACTTGTCGCCAACGGCCTTCGTGGTGCCGGTCAGGCCTGCGGTCGAGCCGCGCTTGCCGGCGGCGACACCGGACTCGAAGTCGGTGCCGGCGGCCTTCGCCATGTAGGCGACCTTGTCCTCGTGGATCAGCTTGCGCTGGAACTCCAGCCACTCGATCCCCGGCGCTTCGTCAATGGTGACCTGGAAGTCGTCGTCACTGTTGCGGCCGCCGAAGCCCCAGATATCGGCCTGCGAGAACCAGGCGTCGTCGGTGGAGAAAGCGAGCGCACTCAGCGGCCGACCCTCGACCTTGATCGAGGAGAGCTCCTTGCCGAACTCGGCGAGATCCTCCCAGGTCTCGGGGCCCTCTTCCGGCAGTCCGGCTTCCTGGTAGCGGGTGCGGTTGAAGTAGAACAGCGGCGTGGAGCGGGCGAAGGGCACGAGATAGGTCTGGCCCGCGGCCTTGCACTCGGGCGTGTAGCTGTCGATGTAGTTGTCGAGCTTCCACTCGTCATCGAAATAATCATCCAGCGGGGCGAGCGCGTCGGAGAAGTAGAACTGCAGCCACTGCATCTCGGGGAAGCAGACGATGTCGGGCACGGTGCGGGCCTGCAGCGCGGCGGTGAACTTCTGGTTCAGGTCGGCGTAGCCGCCCACGGATTCGGCGACCGCGACGATGTCGTTCTGCGACTCGTTGAACGCGGTGAACAGGCCGTTGAGGACTTCGAGGTTGTTGCCGGTGAAGGGCGCCCAGAAAAGGATCGGGGTGCGGTCCTTGTACTCGTCGGGCACGGTGATGTCGGCTTGGCCGAAGCCGTCGCGGACGGGCTGGTCAGCGCCCTCCGAGCTGCCGCCATTGGGCGAGCCGCAGGCGGCGAGCGAGGCGCCGGCTGCGCCGAGCCCGAGAGCGGTCAGGATGCTGCGACGCGACGGGGAGAAGGAACGGGGGCTGGTCATGGACATCTCCTTGGGAAGGTCTGATCGGGTCGGGTCGTGGGATGGAGGTCGAGGTGGGACAGGGGCGGCGGCGCAGGGCCGACGCTGGGGCGGATGCGCCGTGAGGCGGCGATGTCCAGTGACAGGGCCGGGTCACTTCAGGGCACCGGCGGCGAGACCGCCGATGATCCGTTTCTGGCCGAGGAAGAAGAGCACGAGCATCGGCAGCGACACGAAGACGGTGCCGGCCATGATGGCGCCCCAGTTCGAGTAGCCCTCCTGGCTGCACAGGAAGAGCAGGCCGATGGGCAGCGTGCGCATGTCCGTGGTGCTGGTGACGATCAGCGGCCACACGTACTCGTTCCATTTGCCGGCCATGACGATGAGGCCGGCGGTGAGGATCATCGGCGAGGACAGCGGCACGGCGATGGTCATCATGCGGCGCAGGTGCCCGGCGCCATCGATCTCCGCTGCTTTCATGATGTCCACGTCGATGGTGCGCATGTGCTGCAGCAGGAGGAACATGGCGAAGGCGCTGGCGATGCCGGGCAGGATCAGACCCTGGTAGGTGTTCAGCCACCCGAGGTTCGCCACGGTGATGTAGTTGACGATCAGCGTGACGTGGCCGGGCAGCATCATCGACGCGATGATCAGCACGAACACGATCCTCTTGAAGCGGAACTCGACGAAGGCGAAGGCGTAGGCGCACAGGATCGCCAGCAGGATCTCCAGCCCGGTGCCCACGACCGTGGTGATGATGGAGTTCAGGTAGAAGCGGTCGAACGGCGCGGTGGACCAGGCTTCGGCGAAGTTCGCCAGGGTCGGTTCGGTGGGGATCCACTGCAGCGGCCAGGTGTAGATGGCGTCCTGGGGTTTGAAGGCCGACGAGAACAGCCAGTACAGCGGAACGAAGAACATGGCGATGATGCCGATGATCCCGACCATGAAGAGGGCGGTCCGCCACGCCGGTCGACGCGGGCCGCGGGCGCGGCGGCGGAGCGGGGCGTCAGCGGTGTCGCGGATCTCGGACGAGTTGGTGGTGGCGTGGGTGCTCATGAGTCGTAGTTCACCTTCTTCTCTCCCACACGGACCTGGACGAACGTGAGGATCAGCAGAATGACCAGCAGGATCGTGGCGGCGGCAGAGGCGGAGCCGATGTCGAACTTCTGGAACGCCTCCTCGTAGACCATCCAGCTCAGGGTCGACGAGGAGTTCCCGGGCCCGCCCCCGGTCATGATCGAGATGATGTCGAAGGCCTGGGCGGCGGAGATGACGCCGGTGATGGACAGGAAGAACGTGATGGGGCTGAGCAGCGGCAGTGTCATGTGCCGCAGCAGCGTCCAGCCGTGGGCACCGTCGAGGGCTGCGGCCTCGTAGATATCGCGGGGCAGGTCCAGGATCGCGGTGTAGCAGATCACGGTGACGAACCCGAGCCGCTGCCAGGTGTAGGCGATGGTGATCGCCCACAGCGACCAGTCCGAGGTGGTGGTCCAGGCCGGTGAGGAAGCACCGACCAGGGAGAACAGCCAGCGCGAGAGCCCATAGTTGGGATCGAAGATGAACAGCCACAGGGTGCCGACGGCTGCGCCGGGCAGCATGTGCGGGGCGAAGGCCATGGTCTGGGCGAATCCGGTCAGCGGCAGTTTCGTGGCCAGCAGGCTGCCCAGGAGGATTCCGCCGATGATCGAGCCGACCACGCTGACGCCGGTGAAGATGAGGGTGTTCAGCAGGACCTGGCCGAAGGCGGGGTCGGTGAACAGGTCCTGGTAGTTCTCCAGCCCCACCCATTCGGGGGTGGGCTCCACGAAGTCCCATTCGGTGAAGCTGAGGCCGATGTTGTACAGCGAGGGGTAGTACGAGAACACCAGGATGGCCACCAGGTTGGGGGCGACCAGTGCCAGGAACAGGGCCGCGTCGCGGCGGGTGCGGCGGCGGCGCTGAGGGGATCGCCTGCGCTGCTCAGTGCGTGCCCGGATGGCGTCGTTCCCACGGTGCGGGGGATGGCCGGTGCTCCCGGGTGCCTCCGTGGAGTTCGCCCCGTGAACGGCGGCAGTGGAGAGCCCGTTGGCGGCGTCGGTGGGCCTCGCGCCCGACGGGGCAGCGGTGCGCGATGACGGTGACCTGCGGGTCGAGGTGGTCATGAGAGCGCTCCCAGTTCTGTGCTCGCTGTGAAGCGGTCCCGGTGCCCGTCGGGCTCCGGTCGGCGGGGACGACCACAACCTAGGGAGGGCCGCGAAGGTCGCGCCAGTACCCCTTTGACCTGGGTTAATGCCGCGTTAACGCACGATGGCAGTGCAGGTGGGAGCGCTCCCACCAGCGTTGGTTCACGGACGATTCGTCGGGATTTGCACCTCCCGTCCCCGCTCGTCCACTGCCTCGTCACCGGATGTGCGTCAGAAGTTCACCGTTTCCCGCCCTGGTCGCGTACACCACACGGGTCGACTTCACCGGACCGTCATCCCTAGGCAGAGGTCCCGTTCACGGACTCGACTACCCTGCTGCGATACCGATCCAGCCCCCGGTGCCGAGCGCTGCGATCCGGCAGGAGGGAATGCATGGGAAGGTCACGTCCACCGACGATGCAGGACGTCGCACGAGCGGCAGGGGTCTCGCGCTCCACCGTCTCCCGCGTGTTCCAGAACGGCGGCGAGAAGGTCTCCCCCGATGCCCAGATCCGCATCCACGAGGCCGCCCGCGCGATGGGCTACGTGCACAACCTCGTGGCCAGCGGGCTGGCCGCCCGCAGCAACAGGCAGCTGGGACTGCTGATCCGCGACGCCACCAACCCGGCCTACGGCCATCTGCACGCGGAGATGCACCGTGCGGTCCTGGCCGCCGAGCGCACCCTGGTCTCGGTCACCGCCCACCGGCACGACTACGGGGGCACGGAGATCGAAGGTCTGCATCGGCTCATGGGGCTGCGCGTGGCGGGAGTGTTCGTGGGCACGGGCGTCACCGCTGCCGAGGATCTCGCCGAGACGGTCACCGGGATCCCGATGATGATCGTGGGTCGTCCGAACAGTCATCCGCGGATCGAATCGGTCAGCTACGACGAGAAGGCGCACGGTCGCGACATGGCGGAGCAGATCGCCGCCGCCGGCCATCGCCGTGTCGTGGTGCTGGAGGCCCCCGTCCTCTACTCCCGGGTGTTCGACCTGCGCATGCGCAGCCTGGTGGACCGATGCACTGAACTGGGGGTGTCTGCGGTCCCGGTGGACCTGCTGCCCGTCGAGCAGGGCGTGGGGCGCGCCCTCGACGTCGCCCGGGAGGAGCGGGCCGGCTGCATCGTCTGCCCGGTGGACTACGTGGCGCTGGAGCTGCTGCGGGCGGCCGCCCAGCGCGGTCTGCGTGTTCCCGAGGACGTCAGCACCGTGGGCTTCGACGGGCTGGGTGACGGACTGGATCTGATCGGCCTGGCCACGATGCAGCTGCCGGTCCGGCAGGTCGTCCGCGATGCCGTGGTCCGCATGGAGGAGCTGCTGGAGGGGGCGGACCTTCCGGTGCGGCACTCACTGCACACCGGCACGTTCCTTCCCGGCCGCTCCCTCGGACCCCCGCCGGCCGGTCACAACTGCTGACCTGTCCCACCCCCGGCCGGACGGGACGCTCCCGTGGGGACGTTCCCGTTCCAGGATTCGCCCCTCGTGGAACGGGAACGTCCACGTGGGCCTGGAGCGCTGCGGCCGCAAGCCGGGCGCCCGCTCGCGCGACCCGCCTCTTGAGCTCGTCCCATGTTGAGCTCGTCCCATGTTGGGCTCGTCCCACCCATTGATCGAATATTCAATCACCGTGTACGGTGGTGGCCATCATGCGTGCCTTCGGATTCCTCAGCTTCGGCCACTACGGCCACGCCGCCGCCCACGGCGGTCTCTCCGCCCGGCAGATGCTCCACGACGCGATCGACATCTCCGTCGGCGCGGAGGAGCTCGGCGTCAACGGCGCCTACTTCCGCGTGCACCATTTCGCCACCCAATCCGCCTCTCCGATGCCGCTGCTGTCGGCCGTCGCAGCCCGCACCCAGCGCATCGAGGTGGGCACCGGCGTGATCGACATGCGCTACGAGAACCCGCTGCAGCTGGCGGAGGAGGCGGCCGCGCTGAACCTGATCGCCGATGGCCGGGTGGCGCTCGGGGTGTCCCGGGGCAGCCCCGAGCCGGCCGACCGCGGCTGGGAGGCCTTCGGCTACACCGGCTCCACCGACCCGCGGGGCGCGGACATCGCCCGGGAGAAGTTCGAGCTGTTTCTGCGGGCCGTGCGCGGCGAGCCGATGGCCCGCGCCTCGCAGCAGCCCTACGGCGCCCCCGTGCAGCCAGGGGCAGGACTGCGCATCGAACCCCATTCCCCCGGTCTGATCCAGCGGATCTGGTGGGGTGCGGGCTCGCGCGACAGCGCCGAGACCGTCGGCCGCCAGGGGCTGAACCTGATGAGCTCGACCCTGCTGACCGAGGCCACCGGCGCCTCCTTCGGCGAGCTTCAGGCAGAGCAGATCGATCGCTTCCGTTCCGCTTTCGCCGAAGCCGGCCACACGCACCGGCCGCGAGTGTCCGTCTCCCGCAGCGTGTTTCCCGTGGTCACTCAGCAGGATGCGCTGACGTTCGGGCTGCGCTCGGGCAGCGGTGCCGATCAGATCGGCATCATCGACGGGCACCGCTCCACCTTCGGCCGCACCTACGTGGGCGAGCCGGATCAGCTGTTGGAGCAGCTGCGCGCCGATGCTGCGGTGATGAGCGCCGACACACTCATGCTCACGATCCCCTCCCAGCTGGGGGTGGAGCTGAACCTGCACATCCTGGAGAACTTCGCGCAGCACGTGGCCCCCGCCCTGGGATGGCAGCCCAACACCGCCGGTCCCGTGGAGGGCGACCCCGCACAGCCGTGAGCGGGTCTCAGCTGACGGCGCGCCCCACGCTGTCACAGACATGAGCGCAGCGGGTGCTGTCGGCCCGTGATCAGGACCTCGCCCCGGTCTTCGCAACACCCCTCGCCCGCCCGCACCCGCTCCCGTACAGTGGGCAATCGCGGGCGCCGGTGGGAGCGCCCGCCGTCAGCCGAAGGGGAGGTCAGCGATGCCTGGGCCGCTGTCCCCCGTTGCCCCCGCCGAGCCCGGCACCGGCAGCGACTCGGCCCCCGGCACGGACGCCTCCCGCCACCTGCTGAACCCGGCTCGGAACGCGCACCCGATCACCCTGTGGGGCTCCTCCTCGATGAGCTCCGAGGGCGGCGCCGAGGGCACTCCCCGGCCGATCCGGATCCACGAGCACCTGGCACTGGCCGCCGCCCCCACTCCCGTGCACGCCTTCGGGGTCGGTGCCACGCAGTCCGGGCACGCCCTGCTGATGCGCGGCCTGGCCCGTCCTCGTATCAGCCCTGATCAGGGGACCGACAACTCGGGCGCGGTCCCCGTCCACCTGGACACGGACCTTCCGGCCTTCGGTCCGCTGCGCTGCCCAGGAGAGGTGGACGGCGTCGCGGGCACGCTCGATGCCACCTCCGGCAGCTGGCAGTTCGTGACCGATGACGCGGCCGCCTCGTTGCGCAGCGGCACCTTCCGCTCCTCCCTCGCGGAGGTGGCCGACGGCTCCCGGCAGGTGCTGTGGCTGGGCAAGAACAACATCCTGCAGGTGGATACGGTGCTGGAGCACACCCAGCGCATGTGGGATGCCGCCGCGGATCCTGCCAACGACACCCTGGTGCTGGGGCACTGGCCCACCGAGCACGATGCGGCCGGCTCCCCCACCGGCGAAGCCCTCACCGCGGTCAACTCCGCGCAGAAGCAGAGGTACGGTGCGCACTTCGTGGATCTGCAGTCCCTTCTTTTGAGCGAGGAGGGACTGACAGCGCCTCCGGTCGCGCACCTGCGGCTGCTGGAGCAGGCCTCCACGCACGAGGCGATCGAACGCGGGGTGACGCCGCCACTGCTGGTCGCCACGGACCACATCCACCTCAACGGCTGGGGGAACCTGCTGGTGAGCTGGGCGATCGTGCGCAGGATGAGGGAGCTGGTATGGCTGTGAACCATCCTGTGCCCCACCGTCCCGCCGCCCCGCCTCACCTTTCCGCCCCGCCACGACGTCCGGCCCCGCCACGACGTCCCGCCCGCCGCGCCTCCGGCCGGGCCGCCCGGGTGTGGGTCCGGTCCTGCCCCGGCCGCACCACCTCAGTCGGCAGCATCGTCCCTGCCGGGCGCCCCGGTGCACTCGGTGGCTGCTGCGACGGCACCTCCCGCCCCGGCCGGTACGGCCACCACCGGCACCAGGCCCGCCCGTCGCTCTGTGCTGCTGTTCGGTTCGGCTGCGGCCGCCGTGGCAGTGCCCATTGCGGGCCTCGCCCTTGTGACCAGGAGCTCGGCCACCGATGACCCTGCCGCTGCACGGGCCGGCGGCATCACCTCCCCCGGCCAGGTGCGGCCCGCGCTCGCGTCCTTCACCGACGTCCCAGCCGACCACCCGGCTGTCGAGGCCATCGCGTGGGCGCACGGAACGGGAGTGCAGCCCGGCCTGGAGGACGGCACCTACGCACCGGATTCCGAGGTCACCCGCGGGGAGCTCGCCGCTGCGCTGCATCGCCTGGCCGGTGCACCGGTGATCGACGTGGACGCCATACCGACCCTGCTCACAGACGTGCCGTCGGACCCCGAGCACGCCGCCGCCGTGCTGTGGCTGCACGGGCGGGGCGTGATCTGGGGTGATGCGGAACTGCGCGTGCATCCCGATGCCGCCGCCACGTGCGCCGAGGGAGCAGTGATCCTCACGGATCTGCTGGCACCGGCGTTGGTCGGGGCGGTGGTCGACGCAGCTCCGGCGCTCCAGGCGGTCCTTGCCGTGCTCGGCGGCTCGCACACCGTCGGGTCCGGAGACAGCACTGCGACCCGAGATGTCGCGGGGCTCGATGGCGAAGCTCTCCGCGCCGTGGATCCCGATGCCCCGCTCACCCGGGCCCATCTCGCCCTGGCATTGCACCAGGTGGAGATCACCCTCACGAGCTGACTGCAACGGCACCCCATCGATGCCGGCTCGGGGGAGCCGCGAGGCGGCCGAGCAGAGGCGAACGAGGAAGACGTGGCAGAGCAGAGGCGAACGAGGAAGCAGCACACACACCCCGTGGCCTTGCGGGTGATCGACGCCCCTCCCGCGGCCGACACACGAGGAGTTGGCGGAATGGCGCCGTCATTTCGCCAACTATCACGACCTCGACCGGCCCCGGCCCGGTATGACGCACGCCACGTGCACGCATAGGCTTGCCGGCATGCCGATGACGCCTGCGCATGCCGCTTACCTCCGCCATCCCGATGTCCACGGCGACACAGTCGCCTTCACCGCCGCGAACGATGTGTGGCTGGCCCCTCTCGCCGGTGGCCGTGCCTGGCGGCTCACGGACGAGGGTGCGCCCGTGTCCTACCCTCGCTTCTCCCCGGACGGCGCGCACGTCGCCTACACCTCCCGCACCTCCGGCGGCCCCGAGGTATGGGTGATCGCCTCCGACGGCTCCACCGCGCCCCGTCGCCTCACCACCTGGGGCCGCCCCTCCACCCGCGTGGCCGGGTGGCTGTCCGACGGGCGGGTGCTGGCCGCCTCCAGCTACGGAGCGCCCCTGGCCCGCGACATGCAGCTGTGGGCGATCGACCTCGAGGGCACTGCCGTCCTGCTTCCCCTGGGGCGCTCGGCCGAGGCCGCGATCCACCCGGACGGCACCACCGTGGTCGTCACCCCGTGGCGCCGCGAGCAGTCGGCCTGGAAGCACTACCAGGGCGGCACGGCCGCGAAGCTGTGGATCTCCCACGAGGCGCTCGCGCTGGACGCCTCGCCGGATCAGCACGCCGCCCGCCCCTGGGAGCCGCTGCTGGACGAGCTGCTGGCCTCCAAGACCCGGGTCGCCTGGTACGGGGACCGCCTGGTGTTCGCCTCGGACAGCCCGGGCGCAGGCGCCGCACTCACGGATCGCGCCACCGCGAACCTCTGGTCGGTGCGGGCCGACGGCACGGACCTGCAGGTCCACACCTCGCTCACCTCCGAGGCCGGGTACCTGCGCGAGCCCGCCACCGACGGCACCACCATCGTGTTCAGCTCCCGGGGCCGCCTGTTCGCGATGGACTCCTTGGACGCTGAACCGCGCGAGGTCGAGGTGCAGGCCACCGGCGTGGGCGCCTCCCGTCTGGCCCGTCCGGCCTCGGCCACCGAGAACCTGCTGGCCATGCGGCCGGTGCACGATGCCCGCGCGAGCCTCGTGGAGTGGCGCGGCAGCGCCCATGTGCTCACCCACCGCGGTGGGCCCTCCCGCCTGCTGGCCGGCGCCTCCGGGCTGCGCATCCGCGAGGTGCGCCCCCTGGGCCGCTCCCCCTTCGCACTGCTGGTCACCGACGAGAAGGCACAGTCGGACCGCGAGAATGGCGGCGTCGGCTCGGACGTCCTGGCGATCGCCCGCCTGGACGGCAGCGGGAAGCCCACCCTGCTGGATGTGGGCGATGTGGGCCGGATCCTGCACGCGGTCCCCTCACCGGACGGCTCCAAGGTGGCGATCTCCACCCACGACAACCGGGTGCGCCTGGTGACGCTGCGCGGCATCGAGGACCCCGCGCTGAGCTCTCACCGCGGCCGCAGCGCCGCGGCCCGCACCACCGGCGAGGCCGGCCCCGAGTCCTGGCAGCAGGACGAGGCCGCCCCGCCCGAGCCTCCGCGACTGGACCGCGTGCGGGAGGTGGGCCGCTCGAACGGCGGCGAGATCCGCGACCTGGCCTTCTCTCCGGACGGCCGCTACCTGGTGTGGGCCGAGCCGAACTCGTGGCTGCTGGGCCGGTTGATGATCTCGGACACCGAGGACGCCGACCCCACCGGCCGGGCACTCACCTCCGGCAAGTACCAGGACTCCGCCCCGGCCTTCAGTGCCGACGGCAAGCACCTGGCCCTGCTGTCGATGCGCACCTTCGAGACCATCTACGACGACATGGTCTTCGACCTGGGCTTCGTCAACGCCGAGCGCCCGTTCCTGATCCCTCTGGAGCGCACCACCGCCGATCCCTTCGGCCCCCACCCGGACGGCTGGTCCGCCTCCGAGGAGGAGCCCACGGGGGAGGGCAAGGACGGCCGGGGCGCCAGCCCGTCAGCCCACGGATCCGGAGCCGACCCTCAGGGCGGGGCCCACAGCACCTCCCAGGGCGCGCAGGCGGAGGCGGCCGATCAGCCCGCCGGGGCCACCAGCCCCGCCGGGGCAGGCGATGCCCAGCGGCCGCCGCGCACGCACGTGGACCTCGATGCCGTCGAGTCGCGGATCGTGCCGTTCCCGGTGGAGTCCGGGAAGTACTCGCACCTGACCGCGGTCAAGGGCGGCTTCGTGTGGCTGCGGCACCCGCAGCTGGGCATCCTGGGCTCCGCCCGGGCCGGCGTGGAGGGCGAGGCGCCCACCCCCAGCCTCGAGCACTGGAGCCTGGCCGACCGCAAGCTGACCGTGCTGGCCGAGGGCGTCACCGACGTGGCGGCCTCCGGGGACGGGGAGTCCCTGGTGATCAAGCAGGGCAAGGACTGGGTGCAGGTGCCCGCCTCCCGCAAGGCGGAGGACCAGGACCCGTCCCGCATCGCGATCGACACCGCCCGCCTGCGGCTCACCGTGGACCCGGCGGCCGAGCGGCGCGGCATGCTGTGGGACAACTACCGGATCATGGCCCAGCAGTTCTGGCGGGCCGACATGGACGGTCAGGACTGGCACGCCATGACCTCCTGGTACGAGCCGGTGCTGGAGCGCGTGGTCACCGACGACGACTTCCAGGACATGATGTGGGAGGTGGTGGGCGAGCTGGGCACCTCCCACGCCTACGTGCAGGGTGCGGTGTACACGGCGGATCCGCCGATGCTGCCCGGGTACCTGGGGGCGGATCTGGAGCGGGCCGGGGATCGCTGGGTGATCACCCGGATCCTGCCCGGCGACTCCTCGGATCCGGACGCCCGCTCCCCGCTGCTGGCCCCCGGTGTGGCCGCCCAGGTGGGCGATGCGATCGTGCAGGTGGACGGTCGCGAGGTGGGCCCGGACGGTGTGGAGCCGCTGCTGATCGGGGCGGCGAACCGTCCCACCGAGCTGGTGCTGGAGCGCGAGGGCGGGCACCGTCGGGTGGCGGTCACCCCGCTGCCGGACGACACCCAGCTGCGCTACCAGGCCTGGGTGGCCTCCCGCCGGGAGCGGGTGGAGGAGCTCTCGGGCGGTCGACTGGGCTACCTGCACATCCCGGACATGGTCTCCTCCGGCTGGGCGCAGGTGCACCGTGACCTGCGGGAGGCCTCCACGAAGGAGGGCATCGTGGTGGACGTGCGGTACAACGCCGGCGGCCACACCTCGCAGCTGGTCACCGACCGTCTGGCGCGCCGCGTGCTGTCCTGGGACTACCCGCGCCACGAGGCCCCCGGCACCTACCCCGAGTTCGCCCCGCGCGGCCCGGTGGTGCTGGTGACCAACCAGGAGGCCGGCTCCGACGGGGACATCGTGAACGCGGTCTCCCAGGCGATGGGGATCGGCCCGGTGATCGGCACCCGCACCTGGGGCGGCGTGATCGGCATCGATGGCCGCTACGACCTGGTGGACGGCACCGGCATCACCCAGCCCAAGTATGCCAGCTGGTTCGAGGGCGTGGACTGGTCCATCGAGAACTACGGCGTGGAGCCGGACATCGAGGTGCCCTACCCGCCGAGTGCCTGGGTGGCTGATGCCGATCCGCAGATCGCACGGGGCGTCGAGGAGGCCCTGGCGCTGCTGGAGCAGAAGCCGGCCGCTGTGGCCCCGCCGCTGCCGCCGGCCCGGTTCGCCTCCCCCTCGGCATCCACGACCTCGCCCGCACCCCGGCCGGCGTCCACGGAGCCGTCCGTCCCTGACCCCACCGAGGAGGGCTGACAGCTCATGAGCGCGGACATCGACCGCAGGATCCTCGACCTCCCGGTGAGCGTGGAGCACGGGGAGGACCGCATCTCCATGATGCTGGACCTGCCCGTGGGAACGATCGGCGAGCACGCCGGCACGGGCGGGGTGTGGCGCGAGAACTTCGACGGGGACAACTACATCTCGCCCGACGAGGACTTCGAGGCGTACCAGGCCCAGCCCGTCGAGGTGGATGCCCGCGAGAGGGAGGACGGCTTCGCCGGTGACCTCACCTTCGAAGAGCTCCAGCGGTACCAGCAGGACGCCGGGGTGCCAGTCAGTGAGAAGCGCACGTGACCGGCCGCCGATCATCGCGGCCAAGCACCGCACCGCAGCATCGGCTCCGTTCGCTCCGCGGGGCGCGCGCCCCGTTCCGCCGAGGCCGTCGGCTGCTCCTCCTGCTCGCCGGCGGTCTGCCGGCCGGTGCGATGCTCGCGGCCTGCGGTCCCGATGACGACACGCCGCCCGTCGGTGGGTCCGAGCTGCGGGCCAGCACCTGCCACCAGGGCCGCACGGTGGAGCCCCCCGCCCCGGCCGAAGGGGTATCGGGCACGTCCGAGGTGGCGGTCGATCAGTCCGTGCTCGCCCCCGTCGGCCTGGCCGTGTCCCCGGACGGGGCCATGATCGCCGCCAACGCCGGTCGGGGACGCAAGGCGACCGGTGCCTCCGAGACCGCCGGAACGGTGTTGTGGAACGCCTCCGATGGCTTGGTGACACGGCGCTTCGACAACGACCTCTCCGGGGCGATCGCGTGGAGTCCGGACGGTTCACTGCTCGCTGTGGGCGGCCCTCAGCACATCGAGCTGACCAGCCCGGATGGTGAGGTGTTGTGGACCCTGGACGGTCACGGCCCCCGGCTCGAGGGACTTGGCCGCTCCTCGATCCACGCCCTCTCCTTCAGCACTGACGGCAGCACGCTGGCCTCCGTGGGGCCGGACGGCACCGTAAGGCTGTGGACGGGGATCGGCAGCGGGTGCGCGCCGGCCCCGGTCCTCGATGTGCGCTCGCTGCTCCCGCTGTCCCTGAGCATCAGCCCGGACGACACCACCCTGGCGGTCTGCGGCACGGCCGCCCCCGTCCAGCTGTGGAACCTCGGGACCGCCGAGCGCATCTCCCAGGTGGAGGGACCGGAGTTCGCTCCCCGCGCTGTCGCCCACACCCCCGACGGCACAGTCCTGATAGGGACCGGGATCCCCGCCGAGAGCACGGCCGACAGTCCCGAGGAGGCGCGCCTGTACGCCCTGTCCCCGAGCGGCGACCTCCAGGAGGCTCCTCGGCCACCAGGGCTCGCCGCCGACACGATCGCCGTGACCGCCGACGGCAGCCGTGTCGCCGTCGGCAGCACCACCGACATCCAGGTCATGGTCTGGGACCGCTCCACCGGACAGCACGAGAACCTCCCCCGGGCCACTGGAGCGACCGGCCCCCTGGCGTGGTCGCCCGACGGCAGTGTCCTGTACGGCGCCTCCGCGTCCCAGGGTGTGATCGCCTGGGACGGCACGACCTGGACCACCTTGGAGACCCCGTGACCCCGCCCGCACCCCGACGTCCAGGGCCGCCGGAACGATCCGGACGACACCGCCGGAACACGACGAAAGAGGCACCGTGACTTTTCCCAACATCATGGAGGACTTCCTCCGCGACCCGACCCCGGAGCATCGCGATCGACTGCGGGCGGCCATCATGGACGCCCCCCGGTACGACCCGCTGGTCTCGATCGCCGGTCTGCTCGCCGACGGATCAGGCACGGACACGAGCACCGATGAGGCGACGGCGGCCCGTGCTGTGATCGACACGATCTGGGAGCACATGCCCGCGCTGTTCCTCAGCCCGCAGGCCCACCTCCACCTCGCCCGTGCCTACAGCACCGTCGGTGCCCACAAAGACTCCGAGAGGGAGCGCAAGCTGGCCGCCCTGTCGCTCGACAGCATCCGCGGTGACGGCACCGGCGGAGAGGACTCGCCCTACCAGGTGCTCCGCGTCGAGGACGAGTACGACCTGCTCGCCTCCTCTCGCCTCCGCTCCGTCGGGCAGACACTGCGGGAGAGCGACGAGAGTGCGTTCGACATCCACACCCTGGAGGACGGCGCCTCCCTCTGGTTCGAACTGCTCTGGCGTCGCCGGTCGTGACACCGGCGCCCACGGGGATCGACGACGACCTCGGTGGTATCCGGCGGCCCGCTGGCCCCTCCGCGGAGGGCGGCTTCCCCATCCCCGCCGGCGGCGAGCTGCCGCTGGAGCCGGGCGGGGATCACATCATGCTGATGGGTCTGACCGCGCCGCTGCTGCCCGGTGACGAGGTGGAGCTGGTGCTGCAGTTCGAGGGCGGCACCGAGCACCCCATGACCGCCACCGTCAAGGACTTCGCCGGAGCCCAGGAGAACTACGGAGGCATGGAGGAGCCCAGCGACGGCGGCGGTGAGCACGGCGCGGAGGGGGACGAGTGACCCCCGAGCCGCGCGCGCGTCAGCCGCACACCCACGAGGCAGGCTCCCCTGGGGAGCTCGACCCCCGCGCCCCGAGCCGCCCAGGACGCCGCGGCCTGCTGCTGGCCGGCACCGCCGGTGCGGGCGCCCTGGGCGTCGGCGCGGCGGCCGTCGGCCGGGAGCGCGCGCTGCGCGGATCAGGGCCGACATCCGGGCCCGCCGATCAGGCCGAGGCGCCCCTGCACGGTGAGGCCACCCTCCCCTTCCATGGTGAGCACCAGGCCGGCGTGGGCACTCCCGCTCAGGCCTCGTCGTCGTACCTGGCCCTGGACCTGCGCGAGGAGGTGGACCGCGCAGGCATCATCCGCATGCTGCGACTGCTCACCGACGATGCCGCGCGCCTCACCCAGGGACGGCCGGCCCTGGCCGACACCGAGCCGGAGCTGGCCACCGCCCCGGCCCGCCTCACGGTGACCTTCGGGTTCGGGCGCGGCCTGCTGGAGCGGGCACAGGTGGAGGTGCCCGCGTGGCTGGGTCCGCTGCCGGCCTTCGAGATCGACGAGCTGCAGGAGGAGCTCTGCGGCGGTGACCTGCTGCTGCAGGTCGCCGCGGACGATCCGCTCACGGTCTCCCACGCGGCACGGATGCTGCTGAAGGACTCCCGTGCCTTCACCACGGTGCGCTGGGTGCAACAGGGCTTCCGTCGGGCCCACGGCACCGAGCGCCCGGGCGTCACCCAGCGCAACCTGTTCGGTCAGGTGGACGGCTCGGCGAACCCGCAGCTGGACAGCAGCCACTTCGACACCGTGGTGTGGATCGACGAGGGTCCCTTCGCCGGCGGCACCTCGATGGTGATCCGCCGGATCCGCATGGACCTGGACGGTTGGGACGAGGCCGATCCGGCCGCGCGTGAGCAGTCCACCGGCACGAAGCTGTCCAACGGTGCACCGCTCAGCGGCCAGGAGGAGGGCGACCACGCCGACTTCGAGGCGCGCAGCGAGCACGGCTTCCCACTGATCCCGGAGTTCGCGCACATGCGGCGGGCCCGCGGGGTGGACGAGGGCGTGCACGACGAGATCTTCCGCCGCCCCTACAACTACGAGGACCCGCCCGCTCCCGGCAGCGGGGCGCTCTCGGAGTCGGGGCAGATCTTCACCTCGTTCCAGGCGGACCTGGAGGGCCAGTTCATCCCCATCCAGCAGCGGCTGTCGGACCTGGACCTGCTGAACATGTGGACCACGCCGATCGGTTCGGCGGTGTTCGCGATCCCGCCGGGCTGCGCGGAGGGCGAGTTCGTGGGGCAGTCGGTGATCGGGGACTGAACGGGGGCGCGGTCGGGGCTGGCAACAGGCGGCGTGTCCGGGACCGCCACAGCCCCTGCCCCTATCCTGAACGGGACGGACCCCGCTCCCGGCATCGCTGCCCGAGGAGCGCCGGAACAGACCCCAGTCGCAGGAGACCCACGCCATGCCCCGTTTCGCCATTCCCGATGAGGATGCACTGGCCCCCCTCGTGATCGGCCTGGACGTCGGTTCGGGCGGCGCCCGAGCCGGGGTGTACGACGCCACCGGCCGGGAGGTCGGCAAGCGCACCCACAAGCAGCCCCACGGCTTCACCGTCGGCGATGACGGCACTTCCACCATCGATGCAGACGTGATCGTCGAGGGCCTGCGCACGGCTCTGGGGAAGGTCCTGTCGGATCCGCTGCCCGGCCCCGTGATGGCGATCGGCTTCGACGCCTTCGCCTCCTCCCTGGTGGTGGTCGACGAGGCCGGCGAGCCGCTGACCCCGTGCATCACCTACGCCGACACCCGCTGCCGCACCCAGGTGGCCGCGCTGCGCGAGAGCCTGGACCCGGTGGCGCTGCACGAGCGCACCGGCGCCCGCCTTCACTCCTCGTACACGGCACCGCGCCTGGCGTGGCTGCGAGAGGAGCACCCCGATTTGTTCTCCCGCGCGCACCGGTTCATGGCGCTCGGCGAGTACGTGGCCCTCAAGCTGCTCGGGACGCCGGCCCTGGGCACCGCCTCTGCGGCCTGGTCGGGGATGATCGACCGCCGCACCGGGCGGTACGTGCCCGAGCTGCTCGAGGCGGTGGGCGTGGACGCGGCGATGATGGGCACCCCGCTGGATCCCTCCGATGCCCTGCCCCTGGCGGGCACCCCGCTGGCGAAGGAGTTCCCGCAGCTGAAGGAGGCCGTGTGGGTGCCGGTGATCGGGGACGGCCTGGCGGCGAACATCGGCATCGGCGCACTGGGCCCCACCACCTGGGGCATCTCCACCGCCACCTCCGGTGCGATCCGCCAGCTGATCACCGGGGAGACGCCCACGCTGCCGACGGGCCTGTGGGCCTACCGCGTGGATGCGGATCGCACCCTGGTCGGCTCCGCCATGAGCGACTGCGGCCGGGTGCTGGACTGGGCCCGCAACCAGTTCTCCCTGGCCGACGACATCTCCACCTGGGACACGGACGAGCTGTTCGCCGCGGCACCGGAGTCCTCCACCCCGCTGGTGGTGCCGTTCTTCTCCGGCGAGCGCGGCACCCAGTGGCGCGATGGTGCCCGTGCCCTGTACGCGAACGTGTCGGCCTCCACCACGGCGGAGGACCTGCTGCGCGGCTCGATGGAGGGCGTGGCCCTCAGCTACCTCCGCATCGCCGATCAGCTCACGGAGATGGGCGGGACCCCGGAGCGGATCGTGCTCTCCGGCGGCATGACCGAGGCGATCCCGGCCTGGCTGCACCTGCTGTCAGACGCCCTGGGTGCACCGATCGACCACGTGGCGATCTCCCGCTCCACGATGCGCGGCTCCGCCGTGCTGGCGCTCGAGCAGGCCGCCCCGGGCGTCGAGGTGGCCGAGGCCCCGGTGCGCAACCGCATCGAGCCGCGCCCCGAGCACGCCGACTACTACCGGGAGCGCCTGGACCGCTTCGAGAAGCTCGCCGACCTGGCCTGACTTCCCGACCCGGCCCGGGCTGCACCGTTGCTTCCGGCAGCACTCCGGGGCCTCGGTGCGGGTCCCGCTCGCGACACGTGGTCGGGCCACCCGTGCGGCGGCCGAGGGTAGGTTTCAGCCCCGTGGAAGGCGCTTCTCCTCCGCCGCCACCTTCGCGACCAGTGCGTCGGCGCTCTCACCCTCGACGCCCAGCAGCGCCACCAGGGCGGTCACCCGCGCGGTGTCGTCCTCGAGCGCGGCGGCCTGAGCGATGTCCTCGGCCCGCGGATCGGCGACCTCGTGGCCATCGCGGCTGCGCTCGGTGACCCATAGGGTCCAGGCGGCGATGGCGGCGACGGCACCTGGAGCCTTGTCGGGACCGCCGCGCTCAGCGATCACCGGCAGAGCCCGCACCTGCAGCTTCTCGGACCCGTCGGCGGCGATCCGGATCAGCGCATCGGCCAGGCGGGGGTTGCGGAAGCGCTCCTCGAGGGCGGTGGTGTAGGCGTCCAGCTCGTCCTCGGGCAGGGGCAGGGTGGAGCGGGCCTCGGACCACAGGGTCTCCACCAGGGCCCGCACCTCGCGGTGAGCGATCGCCTCGTCCACGCGCTCACAGCCGGCGAGCTGCCCGGCGTAGGCCATCAGGGAGTGGGAGCCGTTGAGCAGGCGGAGCTTGCGCAGCTCATGCAGCTCGACGTCGTCGGTGAGCTGCGCCCCGGCCTTCTCCCACTCGGGGCGTCGGCCTCGGAAGGCGTCCTGCACCACCCATTCGGTGAAGGGCTCGGTCACCACGGGCACCTGGTCGGCCAGGCCCGTCTCGCGCAGCACCAGGTCCTTCTCCTCCTCCGAGGCCGAGGGGGTGATGCGGTCCACCATGGTGGAGATGACGTCGACGTGGTCGTCGAACCAGGCGCGGGTCTCCTCATCGGCCGCGTCCAGCACGGCCTTCTTCAGCACGGCGCCGTTGCCGGAGAGGTTGTCGCAGGAGACCAGGGCGATCGGCTCGGTGATCCCGGCCTCGCGGCGGGCCCTCAGCGCCCCGGCCAGTCGTGCGGTGGCGGAGGTGGCGGGGTCGTTGCCGGCGCTGTAGCCCTTCTCGGTGATGGTCAGGGTGACCACCGCGGTGAAGGGATCCGCGATCAGCCGGTCCAGCGCCTCGACGTCGGAGGCGGCGAACGCCTCGTCGATCACGTCGATGATCTCGACCTCGTCCCGCTCGGGACCGCGCACCACCAGGCCGTACTTCCCGCTCTGGGAGTTCAGCGCCTCGGCCATGGCGGGGCTGCGGCCGGTGAAGACGGCCACCTCCCAGCCTCCGGCCTGCTGAGTGGCCACCAGGGTGTGAGCGCGGGCGAAGTTGCCGATGCCCAGGTGGACGAGGCGTCCGAATGCCTCAGGAGCGGCAGCCCCCGCGGAGCCGGCCGCCTCGGGAGCGGCGGCGCCGGTGGGTGCAGTGCTGGCAGGTTCCGTCATGATCAGTTCTCCTTCGCGGCGGGGCTGCTCTGCGGCAGGCGGAACACCTCACGGGGATGGGTGGCCGGGAGGGCGTCGGCGATGTCGACGGCATCCTCCAGGCGCATGCGGTGCTCGGCCACGAGGCCGGCGAGGTGGTGGGAATCGATCCGCCGTGCCATGTCGTGGCGGGCGGGGATGGAGCAGAACGCACGGGTGTCGTCGATGAACCCACTGGTCCGGCTGTAGCCGATGGTCTCCGAGACGGCGCGGCGGTAGCGCAGGATCGCGTCGGGCGCATCGATGAACCACCACGGCGCACCGGCGTACACGGAGGGGTAGAAGCCGGCCAGTGGGGCGATCTCGCGGGAGAACACCGTCTCGTCGATCGTGAACAGCACCAGGCGGAAGGCGGGGTCCAGGCCCACGTCGTTCAGCACCGGAGCCAGGGACGTCACGAACTCCACGGAGGTGGGGATGTCGGCGCCCACGTCGGCCCCGAACTTCTCGAACGTCCCCTGGTGGTGGTTGCGGTGCACGGCGGGGTGCAGCGTCATGACCAGGGAGTCGTCGGCCGCCATGCGGGCCTGGTCGGCCAGCAGGTGGCGGCGCAGTGCCGCGGCCGCGTCGGCGTCGATCCGCCCCTCGCGGGCCTCGGTGTACAGCCTGCTCGCCTCGGCCTCCTCCAGCCGGGCGGTGCCGGGGTCGGCATGGGCGTGGTCCGAGGAGACCGCGCCGTGGTCGCGGAAGTACTGGCGGCGCGCCCGCATTGCACGGTCGTAGCCCGGGTAGGTGCGGGTGTCCTCCGCTGCGGCCTCGCCGAGGGCATCGGTGAGCTCGCGGAAGTCAGCCCGGGCGGGCTCGAGGTACTTGTCGGGCCGGAAGGTGGGGATGACCGAGCCGGTGAAGGCCTCGTCGGCCGCGAGGGCCCGGTGGGCGGAGAGGTCGTCGACGGGATCATCGGTGGTGGCCAGCACCTCGATCCGGAACTGGTCGAACAGGGCGCGGGGTCGGAACTCCGGCCGGGCCAGCTTATCGGCGATCTCGTCGTACATCGCATCGGCGGTGCGGGGGCTCAGCACTGTCTCCAGGCCGAACACCTGGTGGAACTCGTGCTCCATCCACAGCCGCGAGGGCGTACCGGCGTACGCGTGCCAGTGCTCGGCCAGCAGTCGCCAGGCGGCGCGGGCGTCCTGCTCCTCAAGGGGTCCGCGGCCGACGCCGAGCTCGGCGAGATCCACGCCGCGGGCGTGCAGCAGACGGGTGACGTAGTGGTCGGGGGTGATGAACAGGCTGGTGGGGTCGCGGAACGGCTCGTCATCGAGCAGCAACCGGGGGTCCACGTGGCCGTGCGGGGAGATGATGGGCTGATCCCGCATGCGCTGGTAGAGGGTCCGGGCGATCGCGCGGGTCGCGGGGTCCGCGGGAAGCAGGCGGTCCTCGTGCGGCGTGTAGGCGTCGTTGCTCATGGGTCCATGATCCCGGGCCTCATCCGCCCCGCGCCCGGGGTTGTCATCGGTTGCCGCTCGCCGCGCACAGGTCCGCACCCGCCACGGCCCGCCTCAGTGCCCCCGCCACGGCCCGGCTCAGTGCACCCACCGTGCCCTGGCTCAGTGCACCCGCCGCGGCCCGGTGGAGCCCCGGACGACCAGGCGCACCGGCTGCGACCCCTCCAGCGGGGTGCGGTGCGCCGAGGGGTTCTCGATCCGTCGGATCAGTCGGTCGACGGCTGCGCGTCCCTGGGCGCGCTTGGGGGTGGCGAGCGTGGTCAGGCCCCCGCCGACGAAGCGGGCCAGGGGGATGTCGTCGTGCCCGATGACGGACAGCTCACCGGGCACCCGCACCCCTGCCCGCAGGGCGGCGACCAGGAACCCCAGCGCGATCAGGTCGTTGTAGCAGATCACAGCGTGGGGAAGAACGCCGTGGAGGTCCTCGAAGGCCTGCTCGCCGCCGGAGGTGGTGGGCGGGTAGGGCCCATGCCGGCGGATCTGGATGCCGTGCGCCTTCGCCGCGGACCGCGCCGCGCGCCACCGCTCCGCGTCGGACCAGGAGTTCACGGGGCCGGCCACGTAGGTGACCAGGCGGGTGCCGTTCTCGGCCAGGTGGGCCATGGCCTGGGCCATGCCGTGCTCGTAGTCGGGGGTCACGGAGTCCAGGCCGGCCACGCGCCGGTTCATCACCACCACCGGGATGCGCTTGGTGAGGTGGTTGAGGGTGGCGTCGGAGAGCCGGGTGCCCGCGAGCACGATGCCGTCCACCACGTCCACGGCGCTGAGCAGGCTCTGCCGCTCGCGGGCCTCGTCCTCCACGCTGTCCAGCAGCAGCAGCATGTGGTCGTGCTCCTTCACTGCCTCCTGCATGCCGGAGATGAGCTCGGCGAAGTAGGGATTGGTGAGATCGGGGACCTCGATCCCCAGGCGGTCGTGGCGCTGACCGCGCTCCTGAGCGGGCGGGGGTGCGCTGCGGTAGCCGAGCTCCTTGGCCGCGGCCATCACCTTCGCGTGGGTGGCGGCACTGACCCGGCCGGGACGCGAGAAGGCACGGGACACCGTGGAGGGTGCCACCCCGGCGTGCGCGGCGACGTCGTAGATGGTCACGCGGTCTTCGGTCATCCGCCCACGTTAGTCCCCCCAGGTGGCAACCGGCGGCAATCTTCCTGTCGGTCAGTGCCCGGCGCCCAGCTCGATCAGCAGCACCCCTGCGCCGATCATGCCGATACCTGCGATCATCAGCGGTGTCATCGGCTCGTGGTGGATCAAGCGGGAGAAGATCGCGGTCAGCGCCACCCCGGCCGCCGTCCACACCCCGTAGGCGACGCCGAGCGGCACGCCGGTGCGCAGCGCCCCGGTGAGGAAGACGAAGGCCAGCACGTACCCGATCAGCACCACGGCGTACAGCCGGGCCCGGCCGGTGGCGGCGGACTTCAGGGTGAGGGTGGCGCTGACCTCGCTCAGCACCGCGCCGATCATGAACACCCAGCTCATCGCACCTGCTCCCCTGCCGCCGGCACCGCAGTCGCCCGCCGTGCCCGCTGGGCGCCGACCTCGATGGCCAGCACCCCGGCCACCACCAGGGCGATCCCGGCGGCCATCATGGCGTTCAGCTGCTCGCCGAAGATCCAGGACGACAGCATCGCGGTGCCCACCACGCCCATCGCTCCCCAGATCCCGTAGGCGACGGCCAGCCCCATGCCGCGCCGCAGCACCACCGCCAGCAGTCCGAAGGCACCCGCGTACCCGGCCACCACGACCACGTAGAGCATCGGCTGGGCGATCGCACCCTTGAGAGAGAGGGTCGCGGCCATCTCCACCACGATGGCCGCGGCCAGCAGCAGCCAGGTGAGGGCCGCGGACCGACCCGCGGGCCGGTGCGCGGCGGGCGCGGGAGCGGGGGCGGGGGTCACCGCAGAACCGTACCCAGCGCGGGCGCCCGCGAAGTCAGCGGTCGGTGGTGTCGCTGGGCACATCTGCTGGCGCCCAGCGGGCGATCTGGGCGGCGAGGTGCCCGGCGCCGTAGCCGTTGTCGATGTTGACCACGCCGATGCCGGGCGCGCAGGCCGACAGCATGGTCAGGGCGGCGGTCACGCCACCGCCTGCCACGCCGTAGCCGACGGAGGTGGGCAGAGCGACCACGGGCGCGCTGATCTGACCGGCCACCACGGTGGGCAGGGCCCCGTCCATGCCGGCGGCGACCACCACGCAGGCGGCCTCGCGCAGCTCGGGCAGGCGGGCCTGGAGGCGGTGCAGGCCGGCGATGCCGATGTCGGCGATCAGGCGGGTGGGGCGCCCCAGGTGACGGGCGGTGAGCTCGGCCTCCCGGGCCGCGGGCAGGTCGCTGGTGCCTGCGCAGGCCACGATCACCAGTCCTCCGGTGGGCGGGGGCGGCTCGGCGGGCCACGCCACCATCCGGGCCTCCGGCTCCCAGTGGGCATCGGGCAGCGCTGCGAGCACGGCCCGCGCCCGCTCCTCGTCCGCGCGGGTGAACAGCACGGGGCCGAGATCGGTGGCGAGCTCGGGCTGCTCGCGGGCGATGCGGGCGTACTCTGCGGCGATCGCGGTGAGGTGAGCGAGGCTCTTGGCGTCGCACAGCACGGCCTCCGGGGCCCCGCGGCGGGCACCGCGGCCCAGGTCCAGCTCGGCGACCCCGTCGATCCGCCCGTCGGCCTGCCCGTCGGCCCGCCCGCCGACCTGCCCTGCGTGCTCAGCGCGCTCAGGCACGGGGGACTCCTCGCTGGTCCAGCAGGGTGAGGGTGAACGCGCCGGACTGCATGCCCTTCAGGTCCACGGCGGCGAAGCGGAACCCGGCACCGGTGGCGGCGCGGTGGATGGCGGTGCGCACCTCCGGCTCGACGGAGCGGACCAGAGCGTCCGAAGGCAGCTCGATGCGGGCCACGTCGCCGTGGTGCCGCACCCGGGAATCGGCGAAGCCGAGGTCGCGCAGCGCCTCCTCGACGGTCTCCACCTGGCGCAGCTTCTCAGGGGTGACCTGCTGCCCGTGGGGGATCCGGGAGGCCAGGCAGGGCGCGGCCGGCTTGTCGGCGCACGGCAGAGCGAGGGCGCGGGCCACGGATCTCACCCGGGACTTGTCCAAGCCGGCCTCGGCCAGGGGGCGCAGCACGCGGTGCTCGGTGGCGGCGCGTGCACCGGGCCGGTCCGGGCGCAGGGCGTCGTCGGCGTTCTCGCCATAGGCGACCGCTGCCAGGCCCAGCTCGCTGACCAGGGCGTCGTCGATGCGGGAGAACAGCTCGTCCTTGCAGAAGTAGCAGCGGTCCACGTCGTTGGCGATGTAGCCGGCCTTCTCCCCCTCGTGGGTCTCGACCTCCACGACGCGCACGCCGATCACCGCGGCGGTCTCGTGGGCGCCGCGGCGCTCGGCGGCGGCCAGGGACGGGGAGATGCCGAGCAGTGCCACCACGTTCTCGGCGCCGAGTGCGCGCACGGCCAGGGCCAGCAGGGTCGCGGAGTCCACGCCCCCGGAGTAGGCGACGCCGAGGGGTGCAGCGCCCTCGACGATCGTGGCCACCCGGTCGGCGGCGGCGAGGTCCTCACCGGCCAGCTGTGTGGGGGTCATGGACGCGGTCATGGGACTCCTTCGCTCGGTCTCGCTCGGGTCCCGCAGGGACGGGCGCGGTTCAGCCTACCCACCTGGATGACCGCCGGCCCGGGGCGGCCATGTGCTGCCGCGGGCCCGGCGACAAGGCACGGCAATCGGTAGCCTGGCGGCGTCCCCGCACCGGATCCTGGTGGGTCCCGTCCCGCTCGACGAGGAGAACAGATGCGGACCCTCAGGACTGCCGTGATCGGCTGCGGCGACATCTCCCCTCTCCACATCGACGCGATCGCCCAGCTGCCCGGTGCGGAGCTGGTGGCGGTGTGCGACACGGACCCGGGACGCCGCGCTCAGGCGGCCCAGGATGCCGGGGTGCCCGGCACCGCCACCCTCACCGAGACCCTCGAGCGGTTCTCGCCGGACGTCGTCCACCTGTGCACCCCTCACGACCAGCATGCCGACCTCGCCATCGAAGCCCTGGCCGCCGGGGTCGAGGTGCTCACGGAGAAGCCGCTGGCCTCCACGCTGGAGGACGCCGGGCGCATCGTCGATGCCGCCGCCGCTCCCGGGGCGCCGCGCATCGGGGTCTGCTTCCAGAACCGGTACAACACCACGGTCCAGGAGGCCCACCGGGTGCTGACCACCGGTGAGCTGGGGGCGCCGACGGGGGCCGCCGCGACGGTCGCCTGGCACCGCACCCCCGACTACTACCGGGCCAGGCCCTGGCGCGGCACCTGGGCGGGCAGCGGCGGCGGACTGCTGATCAACCAGGCCATCCACACCCTGGACCTGCTCCAATGGCTGCTGGGCGGGGTCTCCGCCGTCGCCGGCTGCGCCTCCACCGACGTGCTGGGCGGCACCATCGAGGTGGAGGACACCGCGACGGCCACCCTCACCCATCCGTCCGGCACGCACAGCGTCCTGCTGGCCACCAATGGGGCGCCCACGAACCTGCCCGTCCGGATCGACATCGTCTGCGAGCGCGGAACCCTGCAGATCGCACGGGAGCTCACGGTGCTGCCCGCCGACGGGGAGCCGCGGGTGGTCGTCGAGCGCGCGGCCCCGGCAGGGGCCCGCTCCTACTGGGGTGCCTCCCATACGGCCTTGATCAGCGACTTCTATGCCGGCCACGGCAGCGGTGAGCCCTTCTGGATCTCACCAGCCGAGGCGCTGCCCGCGCTGCAGGCGCTCAAGGCCGTCTACGACTCCCCGCGCGGGTTCCCGGACCGTCCCGGTGCCGAGCTGGACCGGGACAACCCGCTGCGGGACGTCTGACCCGCGGGTCGAGCTCAGCTCCCTCCGGCTCAGACCCCCCGGCTCAGACCCCCTCGCGCTCCGAGGCAAGGCGGAACAGCACCTCGCCGGCGTGGTCGATCACCAGGGTGTCGGGGTCCTCGCGCAGGGCATCGATGTCCAGGCTCGCGGGGTCCACGTAGGTGACGTTGTACGCCTCGCACACCTCCTGGGGGATGGAGGTGGCGAAGGAGCGCCGCACGCGCTGCTGCTCCACCCCCGTCTCCGGGTCGTAGGTGCCCAGGCCCGTGACGTGCGTGGAGTGCGCGAGCTCGCCCCAGGGGTGGTCCTTGAAGCGGTCCCACTGCTTGGTGAAGTACTCGATGTTGTGGTACCCGATGTCGCGCAGCCCGGGGTGCATCGCGGCCACCTCGGTGATGTGGGGGGCATAGATGATCACCTCGCCGCCGTCGGCGCACACCGGCTCGGACTTGTAGAAGCCCTTGGCGCCGGTCCAGATGTCCTCGTACATCTCCGGCACCAGCGCCACGATGCGCTTGAACGGCTTCTCCACGTAGGTGATGTGGGTGAGCGCGGAGATCCTCGCGATCGCGGCCCACGCCGCCTGGGGGTCGCCGAAGGCGAGGGCGTTGAGGTCCTTGCCGCCGGAGATCACGTCCATGGTGAAGCAGAGCTTGTCGGTCTCCACCAGGTCGCTGGCGGCGTCGATCAGCTGGCGCACGGGGGTGATGCCCAGGGTGCCGATGATGCGGCTGGCGGTGATCAGGGCCCCCACCCAGTGGGACACGTCGATCACGTCGTGCACGGAGCAGCCGGGAAAGAAGTACTTGTTGCCGCCGGAGAATCCCACCACCTCATGCGGGAACACGGGGCCCACGATCAGGTCCACGTCGGACTCGACGCACAGCCGGTTGATCTGCACCCGCATGGGGGTGTCGGCCAGCAGTCCGGCGGTGAGCTCGCTGATCCGCTCAGCGGGGATCTCGCCCAGGTCCGCGATCTGCTCGGGGTCGTCCCAGGCGTGGTTGACGATCTTCCAACCGGGGTAGGCGGCCGCGATGCCGTCGGCATCAGGGGCGCCGACCAGGCGGGCGATGGCCTCTGGTGCCATGGCGGCGTGGGTGCCCAGGGCGATCAGCACCGTGACGGAGGCGGCGCGGCCGGCGAGCGCAGCGTGGATCGGCTTCAACACCCGCGGCAGGGGCACGGCGCGGGTGCCGTCGGGGATGATCAGGCACACGCTCTTGCCGTCGAGGTCCTGGCCGGCCAGCTGCTGGGCAACGAACTCGTCGATCTGCTCCTGGGCGAGGATGCCGCCCGGGCCTCCGAGGAGGGCGGCGCGTTCGGCCAGGCCCTCGGGGATCGGGTGGATCGCGGGCTGCTGGGTCGCCGTCGTCTCGCTCATGGCTCCCACTATGCGCCGTGGCCTGGCCGGGAACAAGGACGGCCCGGCCCATGTCCGTCTCCGAGCTGCCGCCGCGGCCGCCCGAGGCGTCGGAGCTCGCGACCCTCGCAGCCCACCCCTTGGTGCTCCACGCCCTCACCTCACCGCATCGGCGGTGCCCGGACGGCCGAGCAATCGGCGTGGCCTGGCTGGCCGAGGCGCGGACTCGCGTCGACGGGTGGGGCCGCGGGACCGCGGTCCCAGCTCGCGCATACCCTGCCCGGGTATGGTCGGGGCGTCCTCGCCGTCGTCCCGAAGGATCCTCCGATGACTCTCGCCCTGCCGCGTCGGACCCTGCTCGCCGCCCTCGCCGCGACCCCGCTGGCGCTCGCCGGCTGCTCCGCCGGCCCGTCGGCCGCGGAGGAACTGCTCTCCGCCCACGACCTGCCCGCCGGCACGGCCCGCGAGGTGATCGACGCGCTCGAAGCGCTGCCGCTCGACGAGCGGCCCTCGGAACTGCTCGCCTCCGTTGGCACCGACGTGCTCACTCTCTCCGACACCGCAGGGCGGTAGGCGACCCTCGAGCTGCCCGCGGAGGAGCTCTACGTCTCGGTCGCGCCGTTCGTGTCCAGCACCCATGAGTGCTTCCTCCACAGCCTCACCACGTGCCTCGGCGAGCTGGCGGAGGAGGAGCTCGCGGTGCGGGGCGAGGACGCCTCCGGGACGGTGCTGATCGACGAGGAACGCACCACCGCACCGAACGGCTTCCTGGGCCTGTGGCTGCCCCGGGAAACGGAGCTCACGCTCACCCTCGCCGGAGCGGCAGGCGAGGCCACGACGACGCTGCGCACCGACGCCGAGGCCCCCACCTGCATCACCACGATGCAGCTGGGGGCCTGAGCAAGGCAGGGCCTCAGCGCCGGGCGGCGACCGCCTCGGGACGCAGGTCCAGACGGCGCAGCAGCTGCGCGTTCAGCGCCACCACGACGGTCGAGGCGCTCATCAGCAGCGCGCCGACGCTCATCGGCATGACGAACCCGATCGGGGCAAGCACACCGGCGGCGAGCGGGACCGACAGCAGGTTGTACCCGGCCGCCCACCAGAGGTTCTGCCGCATCTTGCGGTAGGCGGCGCCCGACAGCTCGATCACCGACAGCACCGCGCGCGGGTCCGAGGAGGCGAGCACCACCCCGGCCGAGCCGATCGCGACGTCGGTGCCGGCACCGATCGCGAGGCCGACGTCGGCCCGGGCGAGGGCGGGGGCGTCGTTGACGCCGTCGCCGACCATCGCGACCTTGCGGCCCTCGTCCTGCAGCGCGGCGACGCGGCTCGCTTTGTCCTCGGGACGCACCCCGGCGAAGATCCGGTCGATGCCGAGCTCGGCGCCGACGTGCTCGGCGACGTTCTGCGCATCGCCGGTGATCATGACGACCTGGATGTCGCGGGCGTGGAGCGCGTCGATCGCCTCTCGGGACTCCCGGCGCACCGCGTCGACGAGCTTGAGGGCGCCGACGGCCTCGCCGCCCTGCAGCACGTGCAGCACGATCGCGCCCTCCTCGCGCCAAGCGGGGGCTTCCTCGAGCTCCGCGGCGCCGGTCTCCTCGAGCAGGCGCGGCCCGCCGACGCGGATCTCGTGCCCGTCGACCTGCGCGCTCACGCCGAGCGCGGGGGCGGAGGCGACCTCGGAGGCGGCGGGGACCGCGACCCCGTCGGCCGCGGCCCGTTCACGGATCGCGCCGGCGAGCGGGTGCTCGCTCTCGGACTCGGCCGCGGCCGCCAGGCCCAGCAGGTTCTGCTCGTCGAGCCCGCTGCCGGGGGCGACGGCGATCTCGGAGAGCTCGGGCTCGCCGCGGGTGAGGGTGCCGGTCTTGTCGAACAGCACGGTGTCCACGGTGCGCATGCCCTCGAGGGCGAGCCGGTCGGTGACGAGCACGCCGGCGCGGGCGGCGCGCTCGGTCGCGAGCGAGACCACCAGCGGGATCGCCAGGCCCAGCGCGTGGGGGCAGGCGATGACCAGCACAGTGACGGTGCGGATGACGGCCTCGTCGGGCATGCCCAGCAGCGCCCAGACGAGCGCGGTGATGACGGCGGCGCCGAGCGCGAACCAGAACAGCCAGGCGGCGGCCCGGTCGGCGATGCGCTGGGCGCGGGAGGAGGAGGACTGCGCCTCGGAGACCAGGCGCTGTATCCCGGCGAGCGCGGTGCCCTCTCCCGTCGCGGTGACCTTGATGCGCAGGTTCGAGTCGGTGGCGACGGTGCCGGCGACCACGCGGTCTCCCGTCGTGCGCGGGACGGCCCGGGACTCGCCGGTGATCATCGACTCGTCGACGTCGGCGCGGCCCTCGACGATGGTGCCGTCGGCCGGGATCGAGGCGCCGGGGCGGACCAGCACGACATCGCCCTCGCGCAGGTCGGAGGGGGCGACGGTGACGATCTCGTCCCCCTCGATGCGCTCGGCCTCATCGGGCAGCAGCGCCGCGAGGGAGTCCAGCGCGGAGGAGGTCTGCGCGAGTGAGCGCATCTCGATCCAGTGGCCGAGCAGCATGATCACGATCAGCAGCGCGAGCTCCCACCAGAACTCGAGCTCGTGGTGGAGCAGGCCCAGGGTCGCGCCCCAGGAGGACAGGAACGCGACGGTGATGCCGAGGCTGATCAGCAGCATCATCCCCGGTGCGCGGGAGCGGAGCTCGGAGAGCCCGCCGCTGAGGAACGGCTTCCCGCCCCACGCGTACATGACGGTGCCGAGGATCGGTGCGATCCAGCCGAGACCCGGCACGTCAGGGATCGTGTAGCCGATCAGGTGCGCGAACATCGGCGAGAGGCCGACGACCGGCACCGCGAGCACCAGCATGATCCAGAACATCCGACGGAACTGCGCGACGTGATCGCCGTGCCCGCCATGTCCCCCGTGCCCGTGGTGCCCGGCGTGCATGTCGTGACCGGCGTGCGCGTCGTGACCGGCGTGCGTGTCGTGGCCGCCGTGATCGTGGTGAGCCCCGCTCCCGTGATGCCCGGCTTCCATGTCGCGCCCGGCGTGCGCGTCATGGCCGTCGTGGCCCCCGCGGCCCTCGTGCTGGTGCGTGCCCCGATCGCCGCCCTCGCCGCCGAGAGCGACGTGGGAACCCTGTCGTCCGTGCCCCTCGTGATGCGTGCTCATACCGAGACCATTTACCCCTAGGGGGTATTGACCAAGGGCGGGGGGCCGACGCCACCCACCACTCCTCACCGAACGCCGGCCTGGTGGCCGCCATGCTGGCGCTGGGCGAGGTCGCCGTAGAGACCGTAGGGGTCTCCGACGAGGCGTGAGCGACCGCGACGGCCTGCTCGATCTCGGCGAGCCCGGGCCGATACGATCCGGTCATGGATCCCGCCACGCCCCGCACCGCCTATCTCGACGCGACCGCCGGGATCGCCGGCGACATGCTGCTCGCCGCGCTCGTCGACGCCGGCGCGGACCTCGCGGGCGTCCAGCGCGTGCTCGACGCGCTGGTCCCGGACTCGGTGCGCTTCGTCCGCTCCGACGTTGACCGCGGCGGGCAGCGCGCGGTCAAGGTCGACGTGGAGGTGCTGGTCGACGACCCGCCGCACCGCACCTGGGCCTCGATCCGGGAGCTGCTGGAGCGTTCCCGTGGGAACGTCGACGTCCCTGAGCGCACCGTCGACCTGGCGCTGGCGGTGTTCGGCCGACTCGCCGAGGCGGAGGGCGCCACCCACGGGGTGCCGGCCGACGAGGTCCACTTCCACGAGGTGGGAGCGCTGGACTCGCTGGCCGATGTGATCGGCGCCTGCGAGGCGTGGCGGCAGTTGGGCATCACCGAGGGCACCGCGAGCGTGATTGCGGTCGGCTCCGGGCGCATCCGCGCCGCTCACGGGGACATCCCGGTGCCGGTGCCGGCCGTGGCCCGCCTGGCCATCGGCTGGCCGACAGTGGCCGGGGAGATCCTGCCCGGGCGCGGCCATCACCACGCGCACGACCACGACCACGACCACGACCACGACCATCATCACTCTCACGACGAGCACCTCCCTGCCCACGCACAGGGCGGCCCCCACGCGCACGGCAGCCGGAAGGTCCCCCCGGGCGTCGCCCCCGGCATCGGCGAGCTCGCCACCCCTACCGGAGTGGCCCTGGTGCGCGGCCTGGCCACCACGGCGGGCCCACAGCCGGCGATGACGGTGCTGGCCCTCGGGATCGGCGCCGGCACGAAGGACACCCCGGGCCGACCGAACGTGGTGCGCGTGCTGATCGGCGAGCCCGTCGGCCATCCCACCGGCTCGCCGCTCCACGACGTCCATGACACCCCCACCTCCGCCGTGCAGATCGAGGCGAACGTGGACGACTTGGATCCGCGCCTGTGGCCAGGGGTGGTCGACGCTCTCCTGGACCACGGCGCGCTGGACGCGTGGCTCACGCCGATCGTGATGAAGCACGGCCGCCCTGCCGTGACCGTGCACGCCCTCGCCAGGCACGACGCCGCCGATGAGCTCGCCGATCTGCTGATGCGCTCCACGGGCACGCTTGGCGTGCGGATGCATGCCGTGGAGCGCCGCATCCGCACCCGGTCCTTCGAGCACGTCGAGGTGCGCGGCCAGCGGATCGCGGTGAAGGTCGCCCGCGACGACGACGGCACTGTGGTGCGGCGGGAGCCCGAGTTCCGGGACGTGGCCGCTGCGGCCCGCGTCGCGGGGCTCACGGAACGGGAGATGCTCCACCTGGCGCGCACCGCGGCGGAGGGGTAAGCGCCGTGTGATCAGATGTAGGTCTCGAACGCCAGGAACTCGCCTGGATCGCCAGTGCGGCACAGGTTCAGCTCATAGAACTGCACGTTCTCCACATCCCATCTGCACGCGGTGGGGTGCACGTCGCTGACGTCGTCCCCGGTCTCGCCGGCTTCCTCGATCAGCTGGTCCAGGTGGGCGGCGTCGCCACCATCGGCTGCCCGGGTATACGTCTCCGGGTCGAACAGGCTTCCGGGCGCTGGATCAGGAACTCGGATGCGGTAGATGGTGACGAAGTCGGTCGTGAATCCCCCGTCGGAGCGCGCCACCATCGTGAACTCGGCATCCGCGGGCAGCTCTATCCCGGACTTCTGCTCGAAGACGGCCCGCCAGTCAGGTTCCTCGACGGCATCCATCAGGCTGCACCCGGTCACTCCCACGCCGAGGATCACCGCTGCGAGAAGGCTCCGCGCACTCCTTCCCCTGCTCGCCCTCAGCTCTTGGATGTCCATGGCGACCTCCGTCGGGTCCAGTGCCTGACCGTGCTCTCCACCTGACCGTAAGGGGCCGCCGCCGATGCGTCTCGACATCCACCATGTCCGCGCTGAACCTGCACCAGTCCTCCCCTGCGCCGACCGCTTGCCCGGTGATTCACCTGACGGATCCGCTGTCCTGGCGGATACTGTGCAGGGACATCCGCCGCTCCCCAGGAGGAATCATGGCCGCCCTGTCCGACACCATCAGCCTCGCGATCGACAAGGCCCTCGCGGCCCCCCACGGCCGCCACGCCGAGATCCTCGTGAACGACGGCCCGCTGCGGCAGACGGTCATCGCCCTGAAGAAGGGGGTACGCCTGGCCGAGCACAACTCCCCGCCTGCGGCGTCCATACAGGTGATCCGCGGGGTCCTCCAGGTCTCCGGCGAGGACGAGGTGGTGATCCAGGAGGGTCACGTCGAGGCCCTCACCCATCAGCGCCACGCGGTGGAGGCGCTGGAGAACACCGTGTTCCTGCTGACCACCGTCACCAGCATCCCTGGCCGGACCAGCCACACCGGCCAGATCCCGGTGGTGGACCCCGAGGTGTGAGGCACCCGGCGGTATTGCCGGGTCACGTCCGGGGAGCCGGTCCCACGGGCCAGTGCTGCCTCCGTGGTCTCACCCCCGTCGCGCGATCCTCAGCCAGGTGTCCACCACCGTGTCGGGGTTCAGGGACATCGAGGCGATGCCCTGGTCCACGAGCCATTGGGCGAGGTCCGGGTGGTCGCTGGGGCCCTGACCGCAGATGCCCACGTACTTGCCAGCCACGCGGCATGCCTCGATGGCGCGCGACAGCATGAACTTCACGGCCGGGTCGCGCTCGTCGAAGGTCTCTGCCACCAGGGCGGAGTCGCGGTCCAGGCCCAGGGTCAGCTGGGTCATGTCATTGGAGCCGATGGAGAACCCGTCGAAGTGCTCGAGGAACAGCTCGGGGGTGATGGCGTTGGAGGGCACCTCGCACATCATCACCACCTGCAGGTCGTTCTCCCCGCGGCGCAGGCCGTGCTGGGCCAGCAGGTCGATGACGCCCTTGCCCTCCGCGGGGGTGCGCACGAAGGGGATCATGATCTTCACGTTGTCCAGGCCCATGTCCTCACGCACGTAGCGCAGGGCCTCGCACTCCATCGCGAAGCAGTCCGCGAAGTCCTTGGAGAGGTAGCGGGAGGCACCGCGGTACCCGATCATCGGGTTCTCCTCGTGCGGCTCGTACACCTCGCCGGCCAGCAGGTTCGCGTACTCGTTGGACTTGAAGTCGCTCATCCGCACGATCACGGGGTTGGGGGCGAAGGCTGCGGCGATGGTGGCCACGCCCTCGGCGACACGCTGCACGAAGAAGTCGCGGGGGCTGTCGTAGGCGGCGATGGCCTCCTTCACCTTGGCGGCCACGTCCGGGTGCTCGGCCTGGAGGGTGTCCAGCTCCAGCAGGGCGCGGGGGTGGATGCCGATCTGGCGGTTCACGATGAACTCCAGGCGGGCCAGGCCCACACCGGCGTTGGGCAGGCGGGAGAAGGCAAAGGCCTGGTCGGGGTTGCCCACGTTCATCATGATCGAGGTGGGCACCTCGGGCATCGAGTCCACCTGGGAGGTGGAGACGTTGAAGTCCAGCAGCCCCTCGTACACGAAGCCGGTGTCGCCCTCGGCGGCGGAGACGGTGACCTCCTCACCGTCCTTGAGCTCACGGGTGGCGGTGCCGGTGCCCACCACGGCAGGGATCCCCAGCTCACGGGCGATGATCGCGGCGTGGCAGGTGCGGCCGCCGCGGTTGGTGACGATCGCGGAGGCGCGCTTCATGATCGGTTCCCAGTCGGGGTCGGTCATGTCGGCCACCAGCACCGAGCCGGGCTGGAAGTCGTGCATCTGGTCGAGGGAGGTGAGCACCGAGACGGGGCCGGAGCCGATCTTGGCGCCGATCGCGCGGCCCTCGGCGCGCACGGTGCCGCGGGAGGACAGGTGGTACTTCTCGACGGTGGAGCCGGCGCGGGACTGCACGGTCTCGGGGCGGGCCTGCAGCACGTAGATCTGCCCGTCGGCGCCGTCCAGGCCCCATTCGATGTCCATGGGGCGGCCGTAGTGCTCCTCGATGATGAGGGCTTGGCGGGCCAGGTCCAGCACCTGCTCGTCGGTGAGGGACAGCTTCGCCTGCTCGGCGGGAGCCACCTCGACGAACTCGGTGGTGCGACCCACGGCGGTGTCCTGGGCGTAGATCATCTTGGTGGCCTTGTCGCCCACGGCCCGCTTGAGGATCGCGGCCTTTCCGGCGCGCAGGGCGGGCTTGTACACGTAGAACTCGTCGGGATTGACGGCCCCCTGCACCACACCCTCGCCCAGTCCGTAGGCGGAGGTGATGAACACGGCCTGGTCGAAGCCGGACTCGGTGTCCACGGTGAACATGACGCCGCTGGCGCCGATGTCGGAGCGCACCATCTTCTGCACGCCGGCGCTGAGTGCGACGGAGGCGTGGTCGAAGTCGTGGTGGACGCGGTAGGCGATGGCGCGGTCGTTGTAGAGGGAGGCGAACACCTCGCGGATCGCGGTGAGCACGGCGTCGATGCCGCGCACGTTCAGGAAGGTCTCCTGCTGGCCGGCGAAGGAGGCGTCTGGGAGGTCCTCGGCGGTGGCGGAGGAGCGCACCGCGAAGGATGCCTCGGCGCCGCTGCCGGCGGCGAGCTTCTCGTATGCCTCGCGGATGTCGGCCTCGAGCTGGGCGGGGAAGGGCTGGGCGACGACCATGTCGCGGATCTTCTTGCCGGTGTCGGTCAGCGCCATGGTGTCGTCGGTGTCCAGGCCGGTGAGCATCCCGTCGATCCGCTCGGCCAGGCCGGTGGCACCCAGGAACTCCCGGTAGGCGTCGGCGGTGGTGGCGAAGCCGTCGGGCACGTGCACGCCGAGGCGGGCGAGGTTGGAGAGCATCTCGCCGAGGGAGGAGTTCTTGCCTCCCACCTGCTCGAGGTCGGCCATTCCGAGTTCGGAGAACCAACGGATGCTGGAGGTCATGGTCATGCTCCTTCCGGCGGCGGTGCCGCGATGGGTGCGCTTCGTTGCGTCGTACAGCAGGATCGGGGGGTCAGGGGGCGGGGCGGTCGGTGAGGGACTGCAGGATGAGTGTGGACATCTCCTCGACGGACTTGCTCGAGGAGTCCACGAACGGGATGCCGTAGTAGTCGTAGATGCGGCGGGCGCGGGAGAGCTCCCAGTGGGTCTGGTCCACCGAGGCGTACCGCGAATCGGGCCTGCGCTCCCCCCGCACCTCGGAGAGGCGCTTCGGGCTGGTGAGCAGGCCGAAGCAGCGATCGGACAGGTCGGCGATGGTCTGCGGCAGGTTGCCGTTCTCGAAGTCCTCGTCCACCAGCGGGTAGTTCGCCACGAACACGCCGTGCATGAGGGCCAGGTACATGCTGGTGGGGGTCTTCCCGCAGCGGGAGGGGGCGATGAGGATCACGTCGGCCCGTTGGATGGCGCGCACGGACTGGCCGTCGTCGTGCTCGATCGCGAACTCGACGGCCTGCATCCGCCGGTTGTAGCGGCGCACGTCGCCCACGCCGTGCAGGCGGGCGGGGGCGTGGTCGCTGGAGAGACCCAGCTGCGCCTCGATGCGGGCCAGGTGCCCGGAGACGAAGTCGATCACGGGGGCGCGGGTGCCCAGCAGCACCTCCCGCACCTCCTCGTCCACCACGGTGAGGAACACGATCGGCTCCACGGGCCCGTCCATCGCCTGGTTCAGCTGCTCGCGCACCTCCTCCGCCTCCCTGGTGGTGCGCAGGAAGGGGATCAGGCGGCGTTCGAACGGGACGGTGGGGAACTGGGCGAGCAGGGCGTTGCCCATGGTCTCGGCGCTGATGCCGGTGGAGTCGGAGATGAAGTACACGGGCACGGCACCGTGGGTCTCCTGGACCGGTGCGTCACTGCCATCGGGGGCGACGGTGGGGGCCGGGGCGGCGGGTGAGGTGATCTCCCGGCTCTCGGCTCGGGGCAGCGGCCGGGAACAGGCAGCGGAGGGGCCATCGTGGACCTTTCCGTCGGGCGAAGGAACTGACCCGCAGCGACACGTCGTCGTGCTCGCCCTCACCGTAACGCCGGTTTCGCCGCGGCCGCAGGCCGTTCCGCCCGGTGGTACGTCACATCCGGTGCGTCACCCCACGGCATCAGGCCTGCGTCAGCACCGCCACCAGGAACTCGTCGTCACCCTCGGCTCCCTCGCCGCGGGGCTGCAGGTCCCAGCCGGCGAAGCGCTGCTGCACACGCAGGCCCGCGCTCGCGGCATCGACCTCGAAGCGGCCGACGGGGTATCCGTGCCCCGGGCCGAAGCCGGCCACGAACCGCCCGTCGGGCGCCAGGTGCTGCGCGATCCGGGTGAGGGCCGGGACGCGCTCGGCGCCGGAGAGGAAGGTGAGCACGTTCCCGGCGCACACCACCAGGTCGAACAGTTCGCGCTGCCCGTGCTCGTCCCGCAGGTCCAGCTCGGCGAGGTTCCCCGTCTCCCAGCGTGCGGCGGGATGGTCCTGGCGGGCCACCCCGATCAGGGTGGGGTCCAGGTCCACGCCGGTCACGTGGTGCCCGACGCCGGCGAGGTAGCCGCCCAGTCGGCCGGTGCCGCAGCCGGCGTCCAGCACCCGCGAGCCCCGGGCGGCCATGGCGTCGATCAGCCGTGCCTCACCGTGGATGTCCTGGCCGGAGGCCTCGATGCGTCGCCACCGGTCCGCGTAGCCCCGGGCATGCTCGGGGTTGCGGGCCACTGCCGCTTCCCAGAGGTTCTGCGCCGGGCCCGACGCCGCAGAGCCGGGCCCGGCAGGCGCGGGGCTCATGCCGCGGCCCGGGAGTCGTCGCGGATCTGTCCCACCAGTTCCTCCAGCATGTCCTCGAGGGTGACGATGCCGATCACGCGACCGGTGCGGTCGGTGGCGGCACCGAGGTGGGCACCGCTGGCCTGCATGCTGGCCAGGGCCGCACGCAGCGGCTGGTCGGCACCCACGCGGGGCAGTGCGCGGATGCGGTCCGCGGGGATCGGCAGGTTGCGGGCCTCGGCGGCCGACTCCAGCAGGTCCTTGATGTGGACGTAGCCCTCGAGAGTGCCGTCGGCCGCCTTGATGGGGAAGCGGGAGAAGCCGTCGATGGCGGCTTCCTCCGCCTGGGCGGCGCTGACCCCGGCGGGCAGGGTGGAGACCCGGTCCAGGGGGATCACCAGGTTCACCAGGCTGCGCTGCTCGAAGGTGAGCGCGCCCAGCAGCAGGGCCTCGTCATTGTCCTCCAGCAGGCCGCCGTCGTGGGACTCGCTCACCATCGCCGCCACCTCGTCACGGGTGAACACGCTGGTCACCTCGTTCTTGGGAGTCACGCCGAACATGCGCAGCACCAGGTTGCCGATGCCGTTCATGGCCCACAGCACCGGGCGCAGCACGAACACCACGCCGGACAGGATCGGGCCCAGCACCAGGGCCATCCGCTCGGGTCCGGCCAGGGCGATGTTCTTGGGGATCATCTCGCCGAACACCACGTGCAGGTAGGTCACCAGGGTCAGGGCGATCGCGAAGGAGATGGGGTGCACCAGGGCGTCGGGAACGCCCAGCCACTCGAAGGGGCCCTCCATGACGTGGGCGATGGCGGGCTCGCTGATCGCACCGAGCGCCAGGGAGCACACGGTGATGCCCAGCTGGGCTCCGGCCATCATCAGCGAGACGTGCTCCATCGCGTTCAGGGTGACCTTGGCGGCCCATTTCCCCTCGTGGGCCTGGGGCTCGATGATCGAGCGGCGGGCGCTGATCAGGGCGAACTCGGCGCCCACGAAGAACGCGTTGGCGATCAGCAGCACGATGGTCAGGGCGATACCGGTGAGGAAGCTCATCGCTGTGCCTCCTCATCGCTGGAGCGCCGGGATGTCGCGGCGTGGGAGCCGCCCGGTCCGTTCGGGGTGCTCGGGGAACTGGGCGAGTGCGGCGACCGCGGGGAGCTCGGGGAGCGCGGGCCGTCGTCATCGGCGGGAGGCTCGATGCTGACGTGCAGGGTCTCGATGCGCAGGCCGTCCATCTCGCGCACCTCG
This sequence comes from Brachybacterium epidermidis, assembly GCF_015209585.1. Taxonomy (GTDB): domain Bacteria; phylum Actinomycetota; class Actinomycetes; order Actinomycetales; family Dermabacteraceae; genus Brachybacterium; species Brachybacterium epidermidis. The sequence continues at coordinate 160,773 of NZ_JADEYR010000002.1, read as the reverse complement.
AGGCGCAGCTGGGCGGGGTCCTCCCCCGGTTCGGGGTCGGTGGGGACGACCACTTCGTCGCCCACCTCGGCCAGGCGTCCCAGTTCCATGGTGACCAGGCCGCCCAGGGTCTCGTAGTCCTCGTGCTCGGGAACGGTGACACCCAGGCGGTCGCTGGCCTCGTCCGGTCGCAGGATCGCGTCGAGGTCCCAGGAGCCGTCGGGGTCGGGCACGTCGTCGGTCTCGTCGTCGTGCTCGTCGCGCACCTCGCCCACGATCTCCTCGACCAGGTCCTCCAGGGTGATCAGGCCGTCGGTGTCGCCGAACTCGTCGACCACCAGGGCCATCTGCAGGCCTCCGGCACGCAGGGTGTCCATCAGGTCGTCCAGCGGCACGGTGTCCGGGACGAAGGTGGCACTGCCCATCACGGAGTCCACGCGGGTGGTGGGGCGCTGCTCGAAGGGAACCGCGAGGCCGCGACGGATGTGCGCGACCCCGGCCACCTCGCCCTCGTCGTCCAGCACGGGGAAGCGGGAGTGGCCGGTGGTGCGGGCCAGTTCCAGCAGGTCCTGCACGGAGTCGTCCACGTCCAGGGTGTCCATGCGGCCGCGGGGCACCATCGCGTCGTGGGCACGGCGGTCGCCGAAGGCGAGGGTGCGCTCCACCAGGTCGGCGGTGTCAGCGGTCAGGGCACCCTCGTCGGCGGAGCGCCGCACCAGGGCGGAGAGCTCCTCGGGGCTGCGGGCGGAGCTGAGCTCCTCCTGCGGCTCGATGCCCATCTTGCGGATGATGGCGTTGGCGTTGCCGTTGAACAGTCGGATCGGCCAGCGGAACACCGAGGTGAAACCGCGCTGGAAGCCGACAACGGCGCGGGCGGTGCGCAACGGTTCGGCTATCGCCAGGTTCTTGGGGACCAGCTCACCGAAGATCATGGTGAGCCCGGTGGCGAGCACCAGGGCGATGGCCACCGAGACCGAGCGGGCGGCGAGATCGCTGAGACCGGCGTCGATCAGCGGCGGGCCCACGAGCTTGGCGATCGCGGGTTCGGCGAGGAAGCCGATGCCCAGGTTGGTCACGGTGATGCCGAGCTGGGCCCCGGACAGCTGGGTGGAGAGGGTCTTCATGCCCTCCAGCACTCCCTGGGAGCGCTTGTCGCCCTTGGCCGCAGCGGCTTCGACGTCGTTGCGGTTGGCGGTGATCAGGGCGAACTCGGCGGCGACGAATCCGCCGCAGGCGGCGATCAGCAGCAGGCTGACCGCCAAGGATATGAGGGGGCCGATCAGATCCACGGACGGATCCTCCCGGTCACTGGTGTCACGTGCAGGCCCGAAGGCCTGGGACTGTCACCGGGTGCGTCGCTTGCGGCGCTCATGTTCTCCTGGTTCTCCTCGATCCGCGGCGTCTCTCGGCGCGGAATGAGAGCAGACTACCGGCTGCCCCCTGTGCCGTCACCGGTGATGTGGACGGCGCTCGCAGCGGCGCGGAACCGTGGGCTGATCCGTGATACGGCGTGCGGCGGCGCCTGGCAGATGGCAGCCGGGAGCCTCAGGCGCGGGAGGAAGCCTCAGGCGCGCTCGTCGGCCCGACGCTGCAGGAAGGCGGCGATGGCGCGCAGCTCCACCTCGTCGACGGCGTGGCCCAGATGGGGGCGGCGTTCCTCCTCCAGCGTGGTGTGGGCGCGCATGTACTCCCGCACCCGCTGTTCGCGGTCCTCGTCGAACAGGGGGTCCAGGCCGCCGTGGCCCCACAGGGCAGGGGGCTTCACCTCCGCGAGCGCCGCATCACCGGGCATGGCCGCAGGGAAGGGGGCGCCGGAGAGCTGCACGATCCAGTCCAGGGCGTGCGGGTCCCGTCGCAGCAGCTGCAGGCCCAGGATGCCGCCCTGGGAGAAGCCGATGGCGCCGACCACGGGGGCGGTCTGCTGGGCGATCCAGGTCTCGACGGCAGCGGCGGAGGTCTGGATCTTCTCGGTCGCGGCGGGGCCGATGTCGGACTCGAGCCAGGCGTAGCCCTGCACGTAGCGGTAGATGCCGCGCAGGGATGCGTAGGCGAAGCTCGGCGGGAGGTAGGGCACCAGTCCGGTGAGGTCGCGCTCGTGACTGCCCAGGCCGTGCAGCAGCAGCACGACGGGGGCCTCGGGATCGCGGGAGCCCATGCGCACCACGGCGGTCTCGTCGATCTCCGGGGCGATCAGTTCGACGGGCGGGTTCATGGGGGTGCTGGTCATGCCTCGAGGGTACTCAGGTGCCGTCGTGGTCAGGTGCCGTAGTGGGCGGCGAGGTCGTCGGTGTCGGGGTGACCGGCGGACGCCGGGGGCACGACGTCCTCGGCGGCGGCGGAGAGACCGCGGTCGGCCTCCGCACGCGCGATGACGGCGACCTGGGCGGGGTCCTTCGGCGACAGCTCCCGGTAGGCGGCCGACAGGCGCTGCAGGACGTCGTCGTAGGCGGTGAGCAGTTCGTCGTGGTCCGCGGCGCGCAGGGTGAGGGCTCCGTCGATCGCGGTGCCTCGGCTGAAGGAGCTCAGGTAGCGGATGCTGCCGACGACGTAGTGCTCGCTGCCCTCGACGGCCTGCTGCAGGGCGGCGGTGACAGTGGCGTCATCGGGCCCGCGGTTCACACCGCAGGCGGCCAGCAGGGTGCCGAGCAGTCCTGCCATGGCGATCCTCCGTCCCATAGGTTCCATCCCCTGATTGTCCCCGACGCCCGGGCCATCGCGTATCAGGGCGGCAGGGGGTCAGGGCACCGGGACGCGGGGCCGGCAGGGCGACACGGCCCGTGCTCAGCTCAGTTCAGTTCAGTTCAGTTCAGTTCAGTTCAGTTCAGAACGGAGGATCGCCGTACTGGCTGATCGGATCGTCAGCCCCGGTCAGGTCGTTCCCCGCAGCACCCGGGGTGTTCGCATGCCTGTTCCCGGAGGGATCGTCGTCCCCCGCTGCGGAGGTGTCACCGCGGGGGCGCCTCCGGGGTCCATGACGGCCCTGTTGCTCGCGCCATTCCTCGTTCATCTCGGCGGCGAGCTGCGGGGCGACCAGGTCGCGGTCGTCCCACGTGGTGGTGGTGATCTTGCCGTCGATGGTCCACAGCGTGCGGTCCATGCCCGAGGGCCAGCTGTTGTGGAGATCTGCGTCGTCGCGCACGGGGTCGAGCCGACCCAGGGTCTTCCACTTGCGGTGCAGCCAGCACAGCAGGTGAAGGTTCTCGAGGCTGGTGGGGCCGCCACCGCTGGGGTCGAGGTGGTTGAACTCGATGATGTGGTCGGCCTCGCTGGCGAGGATGGTGGGCCTGGTGCAGCCCGGGGCGTTGCAGGTGGGATGCCGGAACCGGAGCTGTTCGAGAAGAGCCGCCGGGGGCCGGTAGGTGGTGGGCGCGGCGGGCAGGTACGCACCTGTCGCCGGATCGGTGAGGATCCGGAACCAGGTGGACTCGCCGCCGGCGAGCGCGCGGGCCTGATCGACGGGGACGGGCACCAGGCCGTTCAGCATCCCCGGCATCTCCGAGCGACCCTGCAGGGTCAGCGCCGGGACCGTGACGTACAGCTTGAACCGTGGGGCCGGCACCTGCACGGTGCCCGTCTCGAGCACGGAGCGGGTGAGGATCGCGTAGCGGATCGCCGCCAGCGACAGTGGGCGGCCCCGCTCGAGCACGTCACCGTCGATGTCGAAGGGGATCTCCGCTCCGTTCTCGTCCTGCAGGGCGGCACGCTGCGCCTTCTGCACGGCATGGGCGCACACGTCCAGACGGTGTGAGAGGGCCATGATCTCCGGGATCGGGCCGGTGATGGTGAGGGAGGCCGTGCCCAGCTCGGGATCGGCGAGGTGGAGGTCCACGCTGCGCAGTGCCGACGGCGGTTTCGGGGTATCCAGTGCGGTGACCATCGCGACCAACCGGCGCAGGTGGCGCACAAACTGATCACGGGAGATCGAGGCGAGGTCCCAGCTGGCCACGTGCTCGTCGATGTGCTGGACGTGGCCCTCGTCCAGCGGCCGCACCAGGCGCAGCAGGTGCACGTGCCACTCCTCTGGCAGTTCCCCCTCGGCCAGGCGGTGGAAGGTGCCTGGCATCTGCTCGACGGCGCGGTGGGCATCCCGGATCATGGCGCCGGCCCGGAAGGATGAGGTGCGAAGGCCCACGGCGATCTTCATCGCGGAGATGTCGGCCTCGTCCAGTGCGCCCTGGGCATCAGGGTCGTAGTGGAAGAACGTGGCCATGTCGCGCAGCTGCCGGGCGTACAGGCGGGTGCGGGTCTTCATCCGCTCGTGCATGCGGCAGGCCAGAGCGGCTTGCGGGTCGCCCGACGGAGCGTCCACCTCGTCGATGATCCGCTCCTGCGTGAGGGGTGAGCGTGCGCGCACGGGCCAGCGCCGTACCGGGGTGAACAGTTCCCCACCCATGCCTCCACCTCCCCACAGCCGATCAGTACATCCAGACTACTCTTTCGAATGCCCGTACGAAAGGGCCACCGAGAATCTGTGGATAAGCGTATCGGGGAGCATGAAAGCGAACATGAGTGGGGACAGAAATGTGGACGAATATGTGCACAAGTGCGTTCTGGGGAGGAACTTCAATACCCCCTACTACCTGCGAGATGTGGAGAGACATGTGGAAAGCCGTGGCATGGGGAGGAACCTCGACAGCCTCGAGCACCCCGGGACTGCAGCCCCCTGCGTCCCGAGCTCTAACGCGAAAGGGCTGTGGACGACAGGGCGCCACCGGCGACCGCCGGGTCAGGGCGCGAGGCAGGCCTCAGCTGTCTCGACCCAGGCCTCAGCTGTCGCGACGCAGGCCTAGTTGTTGCGATGCACGTCGGAGACGTAGTGATCGGCATAGCCGGTGTCCCCCACCAGGAAGTCGGCCACTGATCCGCTGTGCTGATACTGATGCAGCTGCGAGCCGTTCTGCGCCAGCTGCTCGGTGACGGTGGTGTGGTACTCCCCGGAGGAGTGGTTGTCGCCCGGCGAGAAGATCCCTCCCGGGGAATCCGCCGTCACCGTCGTCACATTGGGCGAGACCACAGGGGGATTGAGGAAGATGTCGCGCCCGCCGGCATCTATCTTCGGGACCAGGTCGTTCCCGTGCTGGATGTGCAGATAATCCGTCCCGGAGTTCACCGGATCGTTCTGCACGGGAGAACCGTAGGTCATCACATTCGTGACGTTGAACTGATTCGAGAAATCCGGGTCCCCAGCGAGGCTCGAGGCGATCATCCCGCCCTGCGAATGACCGTTCAGCATGAGAGGCGTGCCCGGGGGGAGGTCCAGGTCGGAATAGAGCTGTGCGATCGCATCGGCCGTCGCCTCCGAGCCCGCGGACCACCCGTTGGGGCCCGCCTGCGCGGCGTTGCCCGAGAGGTCCATCGGATTGTTCGAGGCGAACGGGCTCCACTGCTCCGTCCCCGGGATGTTGGCGATCACCCCGGTGGGGTTCCCCTGGGCATCGCGCACCACGGTCAGCCCCACCTGCCCGTCCTCCGGTGCACCGTAACTGGCATTGGTGTTGTTGATGATGTCTGCCAGGGAGTGCGGATCGACGTAACCGGGATCACCCGGCCCGCCCAGTTCCACCTGCTGAGGGGCGTCGGCATAACCGGTCCCGTCGTCGGCCAGATTGAGGTCCAGGCCGGTCGTCGCGTGCACCAGGGTGTTGATGCCGTCGAGACCGGCATCGATCAGGCCCACCCCGAGCTCGGTCAGGCGCGGCCACTCCCCATTCATGACGGCGTCGGCGGCCATCCCGAGCAGGCCGGTGGTGGACCTGCCCAACTCCTGCAGGTTGCCCAGCAGGATGCCCGGGTAGTCCCGCAGGTCATCCGGCCACCCGGCGATCTGCTCCCCGATCTCATCGGCCACCCAGTCCACCACCCCGGCCACCCCGGAGGCGAAGTCGGAGATCTTCTCCGCCGCACCGCTGAAGAAGTCAACCACGCCGTCCCAGAACCCGCCCCCGGAGTCCCCGTTGGAGGAGGCCTTGTCCTGCTCCTCGGCGTGACGCTCCAGCTCGCCGGAGCGGTCCCGAATGCCCGGGACCACCACCGACTCGCCCTGGCTGCGCACCACGTGCCAGTTCTCGCGGAACGAATCGGCATCAGGGCCTCGCCATTCCACGGCGTGGGTGGCGGCGTCGAGCCGGTCCAGCACCTCCCCCAGTCGCTCAGCTGCGGTGCGGAGCCCCTCGGCCTGGTCGCGCACCTGGTCCGGGTCCATCCCCTGGAAGCTCATCGCTCATCCCCCTCGGTGGTCTGCCCGGCACCCTCAGCGTTGTCAGCGCTGTCCGCCCGGTCGGCCGTGACGTGGTTGATGGCCGCGATCAGGTCGGCCTTGAGGATCTCGGTGAGCGCGCCGACGGGGGCGGGCTCGGCGGTAGTGGCCTCGCCAGTGCCGGGGAGCGTCGCGGGCACCGTTCCGTCGGCCCCGAAGGCGTACCAGGAGCGGGCGCGGATCATAGGCTCGCCGGTGGCCGGGTTCGCGGAAACCACGATCTGCACCTGGGCCACGGATGGCGGGTCCACCGAGGGCGGGTCCGTCGTCGCTCCGGGAGCCTCCGGCGCCGTCAGGGATTCGGACGGATCCGCACCGAAGGCGGGGCGCTGGGGCACCAGCGCGGTGATCAGGTCGGAGAAGTGCTCGATGCGGCCCACGGCCAGGGTGAGCGCCGAGCTGCGGGCACCGAGGGACACCGTGGAGTCACTGGAGGTCACCTCGCGCACCTGGTCGATCACCAGCTGGATCTCTCCGGCCACGTGCACGGTGGTGGCCCACGCCCGCGCGCCGTCCACGCTCACCATGTCGATGCGCACGGGGGAGGTGATGGCGCGGCGCAGGAGGGCGTCCCAATGGGGTTCCACCTCGACGGGGTCCGCGGATTGCAGCAGGCCGGCCTGATGGGCCTGGGCGGCCGCGGTCTCCGAGCTCGGGGCACTCCCGTCCCGCACCTGTGCGATCACCCAGGCGAAGGTGGACTCGTCGATCCGCAGCAGACGCGAGGCGCCCGGCAGCTCGGTCAGTCGCGGGGAGTGGTCGAGTGTGCTGGTGGCGCCCATGAGGGCACGGTACGTGCGACCTGGGTCGCCGTCCATGGGTACTCCTCCCCATGGTCACCGCCCAGGCCCTGTGCTGCGCAGGATCGGCCGGCCGGGTCGGTGCACTCGGCGTATCCGGGCATGGGCAGACCCGCAGGTCGCGCTGGGCGCCGGTCGGGGGACGAGTCCGACCCCTGCGGGTCCGGGCAGCTCGAGTGGATTCGCTGCGGTCCGTCGATCCGATGAGCCGCCGGAGCGATCCGACGGTTCGGGCCGATGGTCGCCTCAGCGGCGAGCCACCTCACATGTCCGATGGGAAATCATTCCTCGGATCACCTCCTTTCGGTGTGGGATCACCGTAGGACCGTCGGGGAACGTGCGCAACGGTTTTTCCTGTCGGTCGGCATGCCCGAGCAGACGTCCGATGAGAGGATGGAGGGCCGACGTCGTCGCCCCCGCCCCCGCCGCAGGAGTGAGCACCGTGCAGACCGTTCTGATGGACAGCCTCGAGAAGCTGATGGGCAGGGCGGAACCCCGCCCGGCCTCATTGATCGGAGGTGTGCACGCCTCCGGCTTCCTCGGGGAGCGACTGTCCGTGCAGATCGCGGTGAGGCTCGAGGCCGGGGAGGGCTGCGCCGACGCGCTCGCGGACGGGGCCGGCGAGCGCCCGGCCCCTCGCAGCGCGGGCATGACGGCGGCGGTCGAGGTGGAGCTGCTGGGAGACCTCGCGGCACACACGACCCTGAGCGGTGCGGCGCGTGCCGGTCTCGACCCCCGCCCCCGAGGACCCCGATGAGCACTACCTGGTCACCGAGCCAGGCGAGTACCCCGACGTGCTGGAGCCGCTCACCGGGGAGGCCGGCGCGGGCGGTCCCGACACCGATGCCGGCGACCGCACCGTCGTGCTCGCCCCCCTCACCCCCGGGTGCTGGGAGGCGCTGTGGATCGACGTGCTGGTGGAGGACGCCCTGCTGGCCGGGGAGCACGAGCTGCTGATGCGGCTGCGGCCCGCCGGCAGTGACGGGCCCTGGGAGGAGCACACCCTCCGCCTGCAGATCCATCCCCATCAGCTGCCGCCGCTGGAGATCGTCAACACCCACTGGTTCCACGCCGACTCCCTGTCCTCCTACTACGACGTCGAGGTGTTCTCCGAGCGGCACTGGGAGCTGATCGAGGCGTTCCTGCGCTCAGCCCGCGAGATGGACGTGAACTCCGTGCTCACCCCCACCTGGACGCCTCCGCTGGACACCGCCGAGGGCCACAAGCGCCCCACCGTGCAACTGGTGGGCATCAGCGAGGAGAGCGGTGAATACCGCTTCGACTTCACCGAACTGGACCGCTGGCTCAGGATCTGCCGCGAGGTGGGCATGGTGTCGATCGAGGTGGCGCACCTGTTCACCCAGTGGGGTGCCCGCTTCACCCCCGCCATCCAGGTCCGCACCGCCGACGGGATCGAGGACCGCTTCGGCTGGCACGTGGCCGCCACCGACCCCGAGTACCGCCGGTTGATGGTGGCGCTGATCCCCGCGCTGCGCGAGCATCTGGCCGCCACCTGGGAGGGCCGCGTGCTGCGGCACATCAGCGATGAGCCCAGCGTGCAGGGCCTGGAGGACTACCGGGCGGCGAAGGAGCAGGTGAGCGACCTGCTCGAGGGAGCCGATGTGGTGGACGCGCTCAGCTCACTCGAGTTCGCCGAGCAGGGGGTGGTGGACATCCCGATCGTGGCCACGGACCATGTGGAACCGTTCCTCGACGCCGGTCGCAACCCGTGGGTGTACTACTGCGTGGCGCAGGACCGCGAGGTGGCCAACCGCTTCATCTCCCTGCCCTCGGTGCGCAACCGGGTGCTGGGCCGGCAGCTGTTCGTCCACCACGCCCCGGGGTTCCTGCACTGGGGCTACAACTTCTGGTGGGCACAGTTCGCGCTGAAGCCTATCGACCCGTTCACCGAGACCTGCGCGGGCGGCGGCTTCTACGGGGGCGACTCCTTCGCCGTGTACCCCGGGCCCGACGGCACCCCCTGGGTATCCCTCCGGCACCGCGTGTTCGCGCAGGGGATGGCCGACCACCGGGCGCTGACCTGGCTGGCCTCGCTGGTCGGCCACGATCGCGCCGCCGCCCTGGTGGACGAGGGCGGCGCCCTCACCTACGCGCACTTCAGCTACGACGTCGAGGAGCACCTGCGGGCCCGGCGGGCCGTCGACGAAGCGATCCTTGAGGCACTGGGGAGCTGATCTGCCCAGCGCCTACCAGCTCCCGTCAGGGGTCAGACCAGCGGCTGGTTGCCGGCCAGGTCGTCGATGTCGTCGCCCTCGGAGCGCATCTCGTCCTGATCGCGGTTGCCCTGCTCAGCAGCGGCGAGGTCCTCCTGGCCGCGCTCGACGGTGCGGTCCAGGCCCACGCCCTCGGCCTCGGCCGGGGCGGGACGCTCCGGGTCGCCGGGGCGGGCGGCCTCGAGGGCGTCATCGATGCTCTCGCCGGTGGTGGGCTCGGTCTGGAAGTCCGGGTTCTCGGTCATGGCGTTGCTCCTTCGTGGGTCAGGGGGCGGGCCGTCAGGGCCTTCAGGCGGTCAGGGCCTTGATGATCGCACCGTTGAAGGCGTCGAGATCATCGGGGTTGCGGGAGGTGATCAGCGGGAAGCCGCCGCCGGTGTCCACCACCACTTCCTGATCCGTCCAGGTGGCGCCGGCGTTCAGCAGGTCATTGCTGATGGTGGGGACCGAGGTCATGTCGCGGTCGTCCACCAGGTCCGAGTCGATCAGCAGCCAGGGGCCGTGGCAGATCGCGGCGACCGGCTTCCCGTCGGCTGCGAAGGCCTTGACCAGCTCCTGGGCGGATTCCTCGGCGCGCAGCGTGTCGGCGTTGAGGGTGCCGCCGGGGATCACCAGGGCGTCGTACTCATGGGCGTCGGCATCCTCCAGCAGGATGTTCGAGGGGACCTCCGGGCCGGGCTCGCGGTCGAGCTTCAGGGTCTTGACCGGGCCTGACTCGGCGGCGGCGACGACCACCTCAGCGCCTGCCTCCTTCAGCTCTGCGAGGGGGCGCTGGATCTCGTCGGTCTCGGTGCCGAAGTTGGTGGTGATGATCAGGATCTTGCGGCCTGTGAGCGTCGCGGTCATCGTGCATCTCCTTGTGTAGAGCGGTCGATGGACGGCCCTGCTGCACGGGCGCCGAGCTGAACGCGGGGCTGTGGGAACAGGTGCCGACCCGTGTCGCGACCGTAGCACCGCGCGCCCGGAAGCCGCCGACCGAGCGGTGGGAGCCAGCGGAGGGAATGGGCAAGGGTCCGAGCACGAACAGGGTGGGGCAGCGGTCGCTTCCCCTCAGGTTCCGCAGTAGATGAGGAACACGTCCCCACCCTCACCCGGCCCCGCCAGATGCTCCAGGTGGGCGCGGGCGTGGAACGGCGAGCGCACGGCCTCCATCATCTCCTCGACGCCGGAGAGGTCGCCGAGGTGGGCCCCGCGCAGCGCGGCGTCCAGATGGACGTTCCGTGGGATGTACACGGGGTTAACATCGTCTCGGGGCGAGGATCCACCCAGGCCAACGCGTCTGCGGTCCCATTGCTCGAAGGGGGCGGGATCCGCGAACAGCTCGCGCGCGGTGCCGCCCGTGAGGGCGCGGAAGAACCTCGTGTGGTCCACTGCCTGGGCTTCGAGGAGGGCCAAGAGGTCCTCCCCGAGTGCGCGGACCGCCGCGAGCTGGACGCCAGCGCTGTCGGAGGCGGCATCAGCGTCGGAGGCGGCATCAGTGCTGGTGCCGGCAGCCGCGCCAGGTCCAGGGCTCTCGGGGACCCCGAGCTTGGCCGCCATACCGCGGGTCCAGGCATCGAGGTACGCGGGCTCGTAGCCCTGCAGCACGGCAGTGGCAGCCTCGATCCCCGCCTCCGGCTCGTCGGGGGCGATGACCGGCAGCAGGGTCTCGGCGAAGCGGGAGAGGTTCCACAGGGCGATGCCGGGCTGGTTGCCGTAGGCGTAGCGCCCCTGCTGGTCGATCGAGCTGAACACCGCGCGGGCCCGGTGCTCGTCCAGGAATGCGCAGGGCCCGTAGTCGATCCCCTGCCCCGAGATGGTCATGTTGTCGGTGTTCATCACGCCGTGCACGAAGCCCACCAGCATCCACTGCGCGACGAGGCGGGCCTGGGCCTCGGCCACGCATCGCAGCAGCTCGAGGTACGGGTTCTCCGCATCCCCCGCTGCGGGGTGGTGGCGGTCGATGGCGTGATCGGCGAGCGGTCGCAGCACGTCGGGGCCCAGGTGCCAGGCGGCGTACTCGAAGGTGCCCACGCGCAGGTGGCTGGAGGCCACGCGGATGAGCATGGCGCCGGGCTCGGGGGTGATGCCCTGCCGGGGACGGATCCGCTCCCCCGTGCTCACCACCGCGAGGGCCCGCGTGGTGAGGATGCCCAGCGCATGCAGGGACTCCCCGATCACCGCCTCGCGCAACATCGGGCCCAGCGGAGCCTTGCCGTCACCCGCTCGGGCGAAGGGGGTGCGGCCGGCGCCCTTGAGGTGCAGGTCGAAGTGTCGACCATCGGGGGCGACGATGTCGCCGAGCAGCACGGCGCGCCCGTCGCCCAGCTGGGGGTTGGGCTGTCCGAACTGGTGGCCGGCGTACACCTGGGCGGTGGTGTCGGGGACCTGTCCGGTGAGCAGCGCGAGTCCCTCGGGCCCGCGCAGCCACTCCGGGTCGTACCCGAGCTCGGCCGCAAGTTCTTCGTTCAGCCAGGTGAGCTGGGGCGAGGGGGGCGCCTCTGCCTGGTGTGGCACCGAGAGCTCGGGCACGGTCTCGGCGTAGGTCTGCTGCAGGGCGGGAATGGATGGGGTGGTCGGGGTGGTCGCGGGGCTGTCGATCATGGGCATCGCCTCCTGCGGTCACGGTACCGGGACGACCTTGACAGGACTCCCGACGCGGCGAAGACTGAACCCAAGCATTTACACAACCGGGTTTCATAATCCCGTCGAAGGGCATCCATGGGCACCGCCGACAGCGCTGCTGTGCGCCAGGGCAACGCGCGCGCCTGCCTGCTGGCCTTGCGCGAGGCGACCCAGCCCCGCACCGTGGCCGAGGTGTCCGAGCACACCGGGCTGTCGCGCCCCACGGTGGACGCCGTGCTCACCTCCCTCGTAGAGACCGGGCCCGTGCGCATCGTGCCCGCCGCGCCTGCCTCCTCCCCCGGCAGGCCGGCCCGCCGATTCGCGTTCCATCCCGGGGCGGCGACCGTGGCGGCGGTGGACATCGGCGACCGCTCCGTGCGGTGCCTGCTCACCGATGCTGCAGGCCGGATGGTCGCCACCGGGCGCCGCGAGTGCGCCGGAAACGGCGCTGCTGCCCGTCTGGATGCAGTCGCTCAGGTGGTGCAGGACGCCGCTGACGAGGGCGGGACCGATGAACGCCTCTCCCCGGCGGTCGTGGGCATCGCCGTGCCCGGCATCCTCGATGCGGATGGCCGGCTCGCCCAGAGTCTCGCGGTGAAGGACCTGGAGGGCACGGACATCGCCTCGGAGCTGTCCTTGCGCCTGGGTTGCCCGGTGGCGGTGGAGAACGACATCAAGCTCGCCGCCTACGCCGAGCACCACCTCTCCGCCCGCCCCGCCGACATCGCCTTCGTGCAGATCGGTCACCGCATCTCCGTGGCCCTGATCCTGGGCGGCCGGATTCTGCAGGGCCGCCACCGGCTCGCCGGTGAGCTGGGCACGCAGCGCGGCATGCGGTGGACCAGCACCTCCCGGCGTGGCCGCTTGAGCTGGTCCACCGGGGACGACGCGGCGCCGCTGTTCGCTCGGGCGGCCGACGGTGACCAGGCGGCCCTGGCGGAGATCGACGCGTTCTGCGCCGAGATCGCACCGCGCCTGGCCACCCTGCTGCTCACCGTGGACCCTGAGCAGGTGGTGATCGGCGGCGGTCTGTCCCGCGCCGGCGACCTGCTGCTGGACCCACTGCGCCACCACGTGCACCACCTGCTCACCAGCCCCGGGAAGCCCGTCTTCCGCACCGCACGCCTCACCACCGACGGCGCTCTCGTCGGTGCGCTGGGTCTCGCCTTCGAGCACGGCTCCGTGCAGGGCACCGGCGTGCTGGAGGTGCCCCCGCCCTGGCACCGCTTCCCGGCACCACCCGACCGCCCCCGCCAGGCCGGCCCTCCTGCTGCAGACCCTCCCCCGCAGTCCCCGCCCGGAAGGAACCCCGTGACCGATCAGATCCGCTTCGGATTCAGCTCCTACAGCTTCCACTCGAAGCTCGCCACATCCCAGATGACGCTGCCGGAGGTGATCGACTGGGTGGCGGCCTCCGAGGGTGAGCACCTCGAGCTGGCCTCTCTCAGCGAGCAGACCGACGACCCCGTGCCCAGCATCGCCTCGGACCCCGCCTACGTGGACCAGATCCGCGAGAAGGCGGCGAGCGCGGGCGTTGTCCTGTCCAACCTGGCGATCGGCGCGGACTTCACCTCCGAGGATCCCGCGGAGGTGGCACGCCAGGTGGAGCGGGTGAAGCAGTACGTGGACCTCGCCGAGCGCCTGGGGATCGAACGGATGCGGCACGACGTGGCCGGCCACCCCGGCCTGCCCGGTGATGACACCCCGCTGTTCGGGCGTGCTCTCCCGGGGATCGTCGCCGCCTGCGCGGAGATCGCGCAGTACGCGGCCACCAAGGGCATCACCACCAGCCTGGAGAACCACGGCTTCTTCGTGCAGTCGGCCGACAGGGTGCGGCGCATCATCCATGCGGTGGACCAGCCGAACTTCCGCACCACCCTGGACGTGGGCAACTTCGTGTGCGTGGACGAGCAGCCCGAGGTGTCGGTGGCCCAGAACCTGCCCTACGCGATGGTGGTGCACTTCAAGGACTTCTACATCCGGCCCGCCCGGCAGGATCCGGGCGCGGGCTGGTTCCGCAGCCGCGGCGGCAAGCATCTGCGCGGGGCGGTGGTCGGCAACGGCGACATCGACCTGCGTGCGGTGGCCCGCGCCATCAAGGACTCCGACTTCTCCGGCTACGCCGCGATCGAGTTCGAGGGCTGGGAGGACTGCCTGATCGGCTGCGAGCGCGGCATCGCGAACGCCAAGCGTCTGCTGGCCGAGGCCTGAACCGCCCCCGCCCCGGCCGTCTGAGCCGTTCTACCGCCCCGCCCATCCGGCCCGTTCCATCCGCCCCCTCCCGTCCTTCCCACCCCCGTCCCCTGAGGAGACCCCCATGACCACTTTCCGAGTCGGCGTCATCGGCGCCGGGAGCATCGCCCGCGCTCACCTGGAGGCCTACGCCGCTCACCCCGAGGTGCAGATCGTCGCCATCAGCGACATCAACGCCGCCCGCGCCCGCGCCGTGGCCCAGGAGTTCGGTGCCTCCCGCTCCTACGCCGACGCCCATGAGCTGCTGGCGCAGGACGACATCGACGGTGTCAGCGTGTGCACGTGGAACGACTCCCACGCCACCTGGACCATCGCCGCCGTCGAGGCGGGCAAGCATGTGCTGGTGGAGAAGCCGATCGCCCGCACCGTTGCCGAGGCCACCGCCATCCAGGACGCGGTCAGCAGGAGCGACCGGGTGGTCCAGGTGGGGTTCGTGCGCCGTCATTCCCCGAACTGCCAGGTGCTGAAGTCCTTCATCGACGCCGGGCAGCTGGGCGAGATGTACTACGCCAAGGCGAGCCTGATCCGCCGGATGGGCAACCCCGGCGGCTGGTTCGCCGACAAGGAGATCGCCGGCGGCGGGCCACTGCTGGACATCGGCATCCATGTGCTGGACCTGGCCTGGTACCTGATGGGCTGCCCGAAGGCGGTGTCCGTCTCCGGGAACACCTACGAGGTCCTCGGCAACCGCGCCAACATCACCACCATGCCCCGGTACAAGGTCTCGGACTACGACCCGGACAAGAACACCGTGGAGGACATGGCCAACGCCGTGGTGCGCTTCGAGAACGGCGCCTCGCTGCTGCTGGAGTGCTCCTACTCCCTGCACGCCACCAAGGACTCCACCCTGGTGTCGGTCCATGGCACCAAGGGCGGCGCGGATCTGGAGCCCAGCCTGCAGATCGCCGCGGAGATGCACGACTCGGTCGTCAACATCACCCCGCAGATCTCCTCGGGCACCTTCGAGATGGGAGCCGGTTTCGGCAACGAAATTGCGAACTTCGTCGATGCCTCCCTGGGTCGCGCCGAGTCCGTGGCCCCGGCGGAGCACGGGGTGGAGATGGCGCGGATCCTCGAGGCCGTGTACACGTCGGCCGCCGAGGGCCGCGAGGTCCGTCTGGACTGAGCAGGGAACCGTTGGGCCCCGGGAGCACCCGGGTACGCTTGCGGAGACTCCGTCGAAAGGTTCGAGCACATGAGCAGCCCCTACCCCGGCAACCCGTCCCCTCGGCAGCCTCAGGGCGGTGCGCCGCAGGGAGGCGAGCCGCAGTCGGGGGCGCCGCAGTCGGGTAGCCAGCCTCCCAGCAGTGGCCAGTGGGGCTCGCCGCCTCCTCCGCCGTCCTCGGCTCCCGGCAACGGGTACCCCGGTGCCGCAGGAGGCACGGGTGCCCCCGCCGGACCGGGCGTCCCGACGGGTGGCGGGGCCCCCTACCCGGCCCCTGGCGGCGGCCAGCCACCGCAGAAGAAGAAGCCGTGGCCCTGGATCGTGGGCATCTGCGGCTGCCTCACCCTGCTGGCCCTGGCAGCGGGTGGCGGCGGCCTCGCACTGCTGTCGATGAACGGCGGGGATGATCCCACCGAATCTCCCTCGGCCGGCCCCACCTCGGAGGAGACCACCCTCGAGGACCCCACCGACCCCGCGACGTCGGACTCGCCCCCCTCCGAGGCCCCCCCCTCCGAGGGGCCGCCGTCCGAGGCCCCCCCGTCCGCTGAGCCCACGGGCGCCGTGGGCCTGCCCGGCTCGGACGTCTACGTGGACACCCCGGTCCAGGACCCGACCGACGCCGACCTCGACGCCGCCAAGGACACCGTGATCGCCTACCTGATGGGACTGTCCGACGACGACCCCGCCGCCTCCTGCGCGCTGCAGATGGACCCGCTCACCGGCAAGGGCATCGACGACAGCTCGATCCTCCAGGACACCTGCGTGGAGTCCACCCAGCAGGCGATCGACGATCAGGACCTGGGGGGCAAGGCCACTCACCTCACCCGCGACCACTTCGAGGCGAACCTCGATGCGGAGGGCCGTGTGGTGCTGGTGCACAGCATCCACGCCGATGATCCCTCCCCGATGAAGATCGCCAAGGGCACGGACGGCAAGCTGTACGTCGCACTGGGAGCATGACGGATCAGATGACCGACCGCACCACGTACCTCCTGGTCGACGGGGAGAACATCGACGCCACCCTGGGGGTGTCGGTCCTGGGCCGCCGGCCCCAGCCGGAGGAGCGGCCCCGCTGGGGCAAGCTGCTGACCCATGCACAGGACGCCTGGGGCAATCCGGTCTCGGGCCTGTTCTTCCTGGCCGTGGGCGACAGCCTGCCGGTGGGCTTCGTGCAGGCCCTCACCGCGATCGGGTACCGACCGGTGCCGCTGCGCGGCGAGGGCAAGGTGGTGGACATCGCCATCCAGCGCACCGCCGAGGCCCTGCAGGACCGTGCGGCCGACGTGATGCTGGTCAGCCACGACGCGGACTTCGTGCCGCAGATGACGGCGCTGGCTGGCACCGAGGGGCGTCGCACCGCCCTGGTGGGCTTCCACGAGTTCTTCTCCGGTGAGCTGCGCGGCATCCCCGGCATCGAGATGTTCGACCTCGAGTACGACGTCGAGGCGTTCACCAGCCCGCTGCCGCGGATCCGGATCATCGACATCGACGAGTTCGATCCCTACGAGTTCATCTGAGAAGAGGCCCTCCGATGGGGCTCGATGCGCAGTCACTGCTGGCAGGGCCCCGCGGGAGACGGATGTGTCTCGACCTGGCCTGCCGGTTGGACGAGCGGATCGGCCTGGGTGCCTCGATGCTGGGGGCCGAGCTGGATCCGAGTCCCTCGTTCCGCTCCGTGCTGCTGTTCGGTCCCGTTGCCGGGGGCAGCGGGGGCAGCGGGGGCGACGGCGGCGCGGGCCAGGCCGACCGTGAGCCGCCCCGCACCATCGAGGAGCTGGCCCGCGATCTGGCAGCCCTGGACCTGACCGTTCTCGATGCGCCTTCCCCTGGCAGGACTCCCGGCGGGGACACGGCCCAGCTGCTGCATCGGGCGCTGTCCTCGTCGGTGGAAGCTGCCATGTACTGGCAGGAGCCCGATGATCAGGACGCGCTCGCTGCTCTCCCGGACATCGGCGATGCGCTGCGGCCCTTGGCCGAGAGGGTTGCCGCATGGGCACCGGTGCTGGGCTGGGACCGGCCGTGCGCGCCGCAGCAGTGGATCCTGCCCTGGGACCGGCCGGGTTCTCCCGACGACTCCTGGCTCCATCGGGACGTGTCCCGATGGGCCGCGGATGCCCGGGAGGGTGAGGCAGCCGCACGCAAGAAGCAGCCCCGGCATGCCCGGAACGCACCGTCGGGGTCATGGTGGTCGACCCCGTTGGGACTGCAGCAGACGGTGGACCGGGTCCCCGCCGCACTGGACCTGGTGGAGGACGAGATGGGCTGGGTCGACGCGTGGGTGACACCGGTGCACGGGCCCGGCCGCACCCTCGAAATCACAGGCGCGGAGGACTGGATCGCCCTGTGCCGTGAGCACCCGTTGGAGGTCTCGGCCTCGCGCAGGGGTGACTGGTACCAGGTCACTGGCCGGGACGGCAGATGGGTGGTGCCCGACTGGGAGCAGGTGGCGCAGCAGTGGGACGCCGTGCACCTGACGGTGGCCGGGTACCTGCAGGCCGCCACCCGTGCCCTTGAGGTCGATGCCGATACCGCGAGCGTGATCGGCGGCTGGGACCCCGGATCCACCTACTGGCTGACCGGCGACGTTCCCGCCGTGACCGGCGAGGTGCAGCGGTGGCTGCACCAGGACGAGGGCTGGGTGCGCACGCCCTGACCTGAGCCCGGACGAGTGCACCCGTTCCTGTCACCGATCAGCGAGCAGCAGCTCCGTGAGGGCGGCGACCAGCTCCGGGGTGGGGTGGCCGTGCTCGACATCCTCCGGCGTGAACACGGGCACCGTGCCGTACGCGGCGAGGGAGCTGAGGGCGGCGGCGCCGTCACGCTCGAGCTGGGCGAACAGCAGGTCCTTGGTGAAGTAGCCGATGGCCGCGCCGCGCAGCACCTTCTCCACCTGGCCCAGCACGTCGCCGGGCCCGGTGGTGCCGAGCCCTGCGCCCTCCAGCACCACCGGCTCGGTGCCGGCACCGACCAGGCGCACCCTCACCCGACCGTCGGAGGTGGTCACGCTCTGGATCTCGGCACCGCGTACGGTGAGGTCGCCGGCCGCCTCCGGGCCGAAGCCCAGGAGCGTCAGCTCCCAGATGGTGCGGGCCGGGAATCCGTCGCCGGTCGCGGGCTCGATGGTGAGGCGCCCGGCCTCGACGTCCAGCGAGAACACGGTCTCGGCCCAGGTCCCGGGCTCGGTCTCCTCGGCCAGCGTGAACGTGCCGTCGGCGCCGCCGGCGACGAGCACCTCGAGCGCCGGGCCGGTCTCGCGGATGTCCAGGGACTCCCCCTCGGCGACCAGTGGCAGGAACCCGCCGGCGCGCAGCAGCACCGGGATCGAGGACACGTCGCGGTGCAGGCTCGCCAGTCGGCCCCCGCGATAGGAGATGCCGGTGGTGACATCGGTCCAGCGGCCCGCGGGCAGCCACGCCTCGGCCACGGCGAGCCGGGTGGTGCGGTCCGCGGGTCGCACGATCGGCGCCACCAGCAGCTGCGAGCCGAAGAAATACTGGTCGCGGTACATGTACGCCTCGATGGACGTGTCCTCGAAGTAGGTGGGCTCCACCAGGGAACGACCCTCGCGGTGCGCGCGGCGGTTCATGGCATGCAGGTAGGGCACCAGACGGTGGCGCAGGCGCAGCTGCTCCACCATCACCGCGTGCGCGGGCTCGGGGAACATCCACGGCTCCTTGCCGGTGAACCGGGAGCTGGAGGAGTGCAGGCGCATTATCGGGGAGTACACGCCGAACTGCACCCAGCGGGTGGCGAGCTCGTCGTCCCAGTACCCGCCCATGTGGCCGCCGATGTCATGGCTCCACCAGCCGTAGCCGATGTTCGCCGCGGCAGCCGTCATCCGCGGCTGGAACGCCAGGGAGTCCCAGCTGATCACGGCATCACCGGAGAAACCGACCGGATAGCGGTGACTGCCTGGTCCGGCGTAGCGGGACAGGATCAGTCCCTCCCCCATCTGCTTGCGGGTGTCCTCGTACTGGACATGGTTGAGCACCCACAGCGGATCCATGCCGGGGACCTTCGAATAGGGGCCCGACTGCCAGTCCAGCCACCAGAAGTCGGTGCCCAGCTCCTCCAAGCCTCGATGCAGCGCCGCCAGGTACGCCTTGATGAACACGGGATCGGTGACATCGAACTCGACCGCGGAGCCGTCCACCTCCTTGCCCATGGCCTCCACGACCCGACCGTAGAGGGCCTCGAAGGCGCGAACACCATCGGCCGGGTGATCGTTGAGGGTGACCTTCAGGCCCCGTTCATGCAGTTCGCGTTGGAACCGCTCCGGGTCCGGGAACAGCTCCGGGTCCCAGGTGTACCCGGTCCAGCCGGAGCCGTAGACAGGGTCCACCTCGGTCACGTGCCAGTCCATGTCAATCACGGCGACCGAGAACGGCACACCCTCAGCGGCGAAGCGGTCCATCAGATCTAGGTATGTCTGCTCCGTGTAGCGGTGGAAGCGGGACCACCAGTTGCCCAGCGCCCAGCGCGGGAGCAGCGGCTGCGGACCGGACAGCGCGAACAGATCCCTCACGGCAGCCACGTGGTCGCGGCCCGCGGCGAACACGTACAGGTCAACGGAACCCGGCTCGGCACCCCGCGCCTGCAGTTCACCGTCGGGCCCGAACACCATCGAGCCCGAGTCGTCGATGTCCGCGTAGCCGTAGGTGCTGTTCACCCCGGGATCGAGGTCAACGGCGCCGTCGGCCTCGTCCAGGGTGCGGGTGGCCCCGCCCAGGTTGCCGTCCAGGGGCCGGGTGGTGCGGCCCTCGCGGCGGGCCGTGCGGTGGGCCGGCAGGGACAGATCCTGCTGGTACCGCCAGATCGAGTGGTAGTTGGAGACGCCGCCCAGCACCGACAGGGAGAGACCGTTGGCGGAGAACTCGCCGCGGTCGTAGTCCAGCACGTAGTGGTCGGTCTCCACGCGCACCCCGGTGGCCGTCTCGCTCACGCGCGCGGACTCGTCCCGCAGCTCGCGGTTGGTGGCGAACACGGAGGGGCGGTCCTCGAAGGGGCCCGAGGGCGACCATTCCAGGCGCACCAGGCGCGGCGTGATCGGAGTGATGCGGAAGTTGTCCCCCTGCAGCAGGGAGTTCTCGATGAAGCTCTCAGGGGCTGGGGTTGTCACAGGGTCATCCCTTCACGGCGGCGCTGGGGGCTCCCCCAGCGTCTCCCCACACGTGTGGCTAGCGCAGCCCGTCGGTCCCGACCACGCAGGACCCATCCTCGCCCTGCGCCACTCACCGCCACACCACCGAGGCACGAAAAACCCCCTCCACCGGCATTTCTGCTGGTGAAGGGGGTTTTCCTCGCGGTGCGCGAGGGGGGAGTTGAACCCCCACGCCCTTTCGGGCACACGGACCTGAACCGTGCGCGTCTGCCAATTCCGCCACTCGCGCGAGACTTCAACACCGGGTTTCAACACACCGAGGTCGAAGGTTCCTACAGATTACCCCCAGGAACGCTGTCGCCCAAACCGGATCGGACGTACCGTAACGAACACCACGTGACGGTCTGCGCGGGGAGACCGGGAGGGCGGCGTCAGCGCATCGTCTCGGCCTCGGCGAAGGCCTCGTCGATGTCGGCCGGTTCGATGCGGTGCCGGGCCACCGCCAGGTACAGCACCGAGGCGAGCACCACCGCGGGCACACCCACCATCGCCGCCACCTGCATGCTGGGCCGCACCGCGACCGTGGCGAACACCGCCGCCAGCCCTACCAGGCCCACCACGGCGGTGCCGATCCCGCCGGGCATCCGGAAGGTGGCTCCGGTGGTGCCGCTGCGACGGAAGCTAATGTAGGTGAGCAGGATCAGGGTCCACACCATCAGCACCGAGAACACCACCAGGCTCATCATGTACCCGAACACGCCGCCCACCCCGCTGAACGCCAGGATCGCGGCGCCGAGGATGCCGATCGAGCTGCAGGCGATGCCCACCACCGGTACCCGGCTGCGGGTGGTCCAGGCGACGGCCCGGGGTGCCAGTCCGTCGGAGGCCAGGGAGTGCAGCATGCGGCTGCCGGCGTAGAGGTTGGCGTTGGCTGCCGACAGCGCGGCGATCAGCACCAGCAGGTTGGTCACGTGCGCACCACCGGGGATGCCCACCCGGTCGAACACCATCACGAACGGGGAGGTGGCCACGTCCTCACCGGTGCCGGCGGCCTGCCGCCACGGCACCAGGCACAGCACGATGCTGATGCACGCCACGTAGAAGAACGCCAGGCGCACCACGGTGGTACGGGCGGCGGTGCGGATGGAGCGGGCCGGGTCCTTGGCCTCGGCGGCGGTGATGGACAGCAGCTCGATGCCGCCGAAGGAGAACATCACGATCGACAGGGCCACCCACACCGGCGCCCATCCCATCGGGGCGAAGCCCCCGTCGGCCGTGAGAAGGGCGAGACCGGGGGCGGGCTGGGAGGGCAGGCCCACGAACACCAGGAACGCCCCGACGACGATGAACACCGCAACGGCGATCACCTTCACGGAGGAGAGCGCGAACTCGACCGTGCCGAAGGAGCCCACGCTGGCCAGGTTGATGCCCACGATCACCGCGGCGAACAGCAGGATGCCCGCCCACAGCGGCACTCCCGGCGCCCAGTACGAGAGGTAGGCGGCACAGGCCACCAGTTCCGCGCCGGTCACGCCCACGGTGACGATCCAGTACAGCCAGCGGCTCAGGTAGCCCCAGAACGGGGAGAGGTAGCGGGCTGCGAGGGTGCCGAAGCCACCGCGCACCGGGTGGCGGGAGGCCATCTCTCCCATCGACAGGGCGATGGTGGCAGCGATGAGGGAGCCGATCGCGAAGGTGATGATCACGGCGGGGCCAGCCAGGGCGATCGCCTCGCCGGAGCCCAGGAACAGCCCGGTGCCCAGTGCCGAGCCCATCGCGATCATGGCCATCTGACCGTGACCGAGGGAGCGAGCGAGCTGCCCGTCGGCGCGCTCGTCAGAGGAGGAGGTCTGGGTAGTCACCCGTCGAGGTTAGCCCGACCCTCAGCGTCGCGCTCCAAGGCTGGCCGGAACCGTTCCGGAGCAACGAAGGGCGGCGGGAGCTCGAGGGCGACCGAGCGCACCGTCGGCCGAGACAGTGGGGGTAGCAGCAGCGCCCCGCACCGTGAGGGTGCGGGGCGCTGCAGGGTCGATCGGGCCGATCAGGCCTTGGCGGCACCCTTGGCGGCCACGACCTGGACCACCAGGTTGGCGAAGATGTCCTCATGCAGACGCACGGTCGCCTTGTGCTCGCCCAGCGACTTGATCGCGGTGGCGAACTCGACGGTGCGACGGTCGATGTCCTTGTCGAAGGTGGTCTTCACGGCCTCCGCGACCTCCTTGGAGGTCACGGCGCCGAAGAGACGGCCGTTCACGCCGGCGCGCTCGGCGACGACGACCGGCTTGGCCTCCAGGGCCGCCTTCAGCGCCTGGGCCTCCTCCACGCTCTCGATGGAGCGCTTGCCGCGAGCGGCGCGGATCTGGTCGAGCTGACGCTGACCGCCCTTGGTCCACGGGGTGGCGAGACCGCGGGGCAGGAGGAAGTTGCGGGCGTAGCCGTCCTTGACCTCGACGACGTCACCGGCGGCACCGAGGCCGGTGACCTCGTTGGTGAGGATGAGCTTGCTGGTCATGTGCTTCCCTTCCTCGCTCAGCGACCGGAGGTCGAGTACGGCAGCAGGGCGATCTCGCGGGCGTTCTTCACGGCCTTCGCGATCTTGCGCTGCTCCTGGACGGAGACGCCGGTGACCCGACGGGCGCGGATCTTTCCGCGGTCGGAGATGAACTTGCGCAGCAGCGCTGCGTCCTTGTAGTCAACGGTCTCGAGACCCGCTGCCTTCAGCGGGTTCTGCTTCTTCTTCGGCTTGCGAAGAACAGGCTTGGCCATCGTGGTGCTCCTTCTTCCTAAGGGAGCCCGGGCATGCACCCGGGATGGAATGGATAGGGGGTGTGATCAGGGCCGATGCCTCACGTGCGCGAGGCGGGCCGGGTGATCAGAAGGGGGGATCGTCGTACCCGCCCTGGTTGCCGCCGCCGGCCCACGGGTCGGAGTCGCCGCCGGACTGGCTGCCGCCCTGGGGGCCGCCGCCGTAACCGCCGCCCCCCTGGTTGCCGCCGTAGCCGCCGCCCTGGCTGCCGCCGTAGCCGCCGCCCTGGCCGCCGCCGCCGGAGAAGCCGCCCCCGCCGCCGCGCTGCACCTTGGTGGGCTTGGCGGTGGCGTACTTCAGGGAGGGGCCGATCTCCTCGACGTCCAACTCGATGCTGGTGCGGTTGTTGCCCTCACGGTCGGTGTAGGAGCGCTGCTTGAGGCGACCCTGCACGACCACGCGGGTGCCCTTCTCCAGCGACTCGGCCACGTTCTCCGCAGCGTCGCGCCAGATCGAGCAGCGCAGGAACAGCGCCTCCCCGTCCTTCCATTCGTTCGCCTGGCGATCGAAGGTGCGCGGGGTGGATGCGACGGTGAACGACGCGACCGCGATGCCGGACTGCGTGAAACGCAGCTCCGGGTCAGCGGTGAGGTTGCCGATCACCGTGATGACGGTGTCATTCGCCATGAATGCTCCTGTGCTTCCGGGACGGGTGGGGGACGTCGTTCGGTCTTACTGGGTCTCGTCGAGGCGCATCAGCTTGGTGCGCAACACGGACTCGTTGAGGCCCAGCTGACGATCCAGCTCCTGGGCGGTCTCGGGCTTGGCGGTGAAGGTGAGGACGATGTAGATACCCTCGGACTTCTTGTCGATCTCGTAGGCGAACTTCCGCTTGCCCCACACGTCGACGTTGTCGACGGTGCCGCCCTCGGCGGGGGTGACCCGGACGAGCTTCTCGAAGGGTCCGCTCACGGTCCGCTCATCGACGGACGGGTCGAGGATCACGACCATTTCGTACGTGCGCATGTCTGGTACCCACCTCCTGTGGTCTTCGCGGCCACGGTCTCTCCGTGGCAGGAGGGTTCATGCCATCCGCTGGACGCACCGGGTGGCGCGGGTGACGGACCGGCCCAGTCTACCCGGCACCGGAGATCCCGGCCAGGGCGGAGGCCGACGTGGGCCGGGGATCACAGGCCCCGGTCCACGTCGGCCCAGGATCCCTGTGCCGGGGCCGAACCGACCCGCCCCCACCCCCGGTGCGAGCCCAGCAGCTCCTGCCCCGGGGCAAGCCCCGAGGCGCCGTCCTCGCCCGCCACGACACCGGGCGCACCCTCCGGGGTGCGGGTGGCCAGCAGCTCGCGACCGCGACCCCAGGCACCGATGGCCTTGGCGTGGCGGTAGCACTCCTCCACCATCAGGCCCAGGCGCGGGTCCGCACCGTCGCCCGCAGGTGCGCCGCCCTTGGTGTCCACCGACGGCCACGCGTCGGCGCCGGGAGCGGGGCTGCCCGCGATCAGCAGGGCGTCGAACTCCACGGAACGGGCGGTGGCGAAGGTGCGGCTCACGGGCACACCGGCCACCTCCCCACCGCGCGGCGCGATCACCACGGGGGTCATGGAGGCCTTCACGACGGCCTCGTGGAGGGCCAGCAGGTCCTTGTTGTCCTCCTCCGGATCCACCACGATGCCGATCACCCGGCCGTCCGCGGGCCAGGTGCGGCCCAGCTGAGAGAGGGCCTCGCTGGTCTCCACGCCGTCCTCGCCGGCATGCTCCCCGGTGGGCTCGGGGGCCGGCAGGCCAAGCGCCTCGGCGACCCGTGAGCACAGCTCCCGGTCGATCTCGGCCAGGCACTGCAGCTGGCGCTCCTTGATGGTCTGCTCGTAGCACTTGCCCAGCTCGAAGGAGTACGCGTCGACGATGTGGTCCTGCTCGATCTCCGTCATGCTGCGCCAGAACAACCGCGCCTGGCTGTAGTGGTCCTCGAAGGTGGCCGACAGCGCCCGCTCCTTGACCCCTTCGGTGACCTGCACGGGCAGATCGGTGAAGGCGGCGTCATCGGCGCCGGCCATGAACGGGCATCCGCCGTCCAGCGAGTTCGGGCGATAAGGAGCCACCCCTGCCGGGTCGCCCTGCTGGCCGTACCCGTCGCGCAGCATGTCGTTGACCGGCGCGTGGGCGCGGTTGATCGGCAGCTGGGCGAAGTTCGGGCCGCCCAGGCGGGTGATCTGCGTGTCCACGTAGGAGAACAGCCGCACCTGGAGCAGCGGGTCGTCGGTGACGTCGATCCCGGGCACCAGGTGACCGGGGTTGAAGGCCACCTGCTCGGTCTCGGCGAAGTAGTTGCGGGGGTTGCGGTTCAGGGTGAGCAGGCCGACGGGCTGGACGGGCGCCAGCTCCTCGGGCACGAACTTGGTGGGGTCCAGCAGGTCGATGCCCTCGAAGCTCTGCTCCTCGTTGTCGGGGAACACCTGGATGCCCAGCTCCCACTGGGGGTGGGCTCCCGCCTCGATGGCGTCGGCCAGGTCCCGGCGGTGGAAGTCGGGATCGGCACCGCCCAGCAGCTGCGCCTCCTCCCAGGTCAGCGAGTGCACACCCAGCTTCGGCTTCCAGTGGAACTTGGCCAGCGAGCCGTTGCCCTCCGCATCGGTGAGGCGGAAGGTGTGGATCCCGAAGCCCTCCATCATGCGGTAGGAGCGCGGGATGCCGCGGTCGGACATGTTCCACAGGGTGTGCGCCTGGGCCTCGGAGTGCAGGGACACGAAGTCCCAGAACGTGTCGTGGGCGCTCTGGGCCTGCGGGATCTCCCGGTCCGGGTGGGGCTTGGCGGCGTGCACCACGTCGGGGAACTTGATGCCGTCCTGGATGAAGAACACCGGGATGTTGTTGCCCACCAGGTCGAAGGTGCCCTCGGCTGTGTAGAACTTGGTGGCGAATCCGCGGGTGTCCCGGGCGGTGTCCAGGGAGCCGCGCGACCCCAGCACGGTGGAGAAGCGGGTGAACACCTCGGTGACCGCGCCCTTGGCGAGGAAGCCCGCGCGGGTGATCGACGCGGCGGTGCCGTAGGACTCGAACACGCCGTGGGCGGCGGCGCCGCGGGCGTGCACCACGCGCTCGGGGATCCGCTCGTGGTCGAAGTGGGTGATCTTCTCGCGCAGGTGGTGGTCCTGCAACAGCACCGGGCCGCGGCGGCCGGCCTTCAGCGAGTGGTCGGTGTCCCTCAGGCGCGCCCCCTGGGAGGTGGTGAGGTACGCGCCCTGCTGGGCGGTGGTGGCCGGGTCGTCCGAGGGCACCGCGCCGGTCGCGGTGCGGGGCTGGATCCCCTGCTGGTCCTCCTTGGGGGCAGCGGGTCCGTGGGCTCGGTGGGCTCGGCGAGCGCGGGGGCTGAGGCGCGGGGGCGCCGGGGGCGGGGTGGGGCTCTTGTCGGTCTTGGCCATGACGGGTCCCTCCTCGAAGGGCTCGGTGTGATCTCGCAGGACCGTGCCATTGACACGCTACGCGCGCGGCGGTGCACCGCGGCCGGGTGGAGGGATGAAACCGCAGGTCACGAATGCATACCGACCGGTCCGACGGAAGCACGATCGGTGGTCGCCCCCGGTCACCGGGGACGTCGGCCTCCGGGCACTGCGTACGTAGGCCACCGGACACCGCGGAGGTGACCTGGATCCCTTCCGTGCCAATGCAGCCTCCCGGGAGTGCCCACCTCTGGCAAGGAGAAGCGAAAGCCCGGTTCAAACGGTTGGCATCGCTGAGCATCGGGATAGGGTCACCCCTGATGAGCACCTCAGCCCCTCTGAACCCGCCCCCACCGGCGGCTCCCGCGCAGTGACGGGAACCCCGCTCCTCACTCCCCAGGAGAAGCGATGCAGAACCGAGCAGGCCACGGCATCACCGTGGTGATCCTGGCCGACCCGGGCCGCTGCACCCTGGGCGCCCAGTCCGCCCAGGAGCCCCTCCAGGAGGAGCTGTCGCGCATGTTCGGCTCCGCCGAGGTGCGGGTGCAGCCGGAGATGCTGGGGATCAGCAGGCACAACACCTTGGAGATGTCCACACCCGGATCCGTGCGCAGCGCCGACCGGGACGTGGACGCGGTGCTGATGCTCACCGAGATGCCGCGCCGCTCCGGCGGGATCCCGCTGATCGCCGAGGTGTTCCCCGAACAGCATGCCGCGGCGGTGGCGTACCCCGTGGTGGGCGTCATGTCCAGCAGGAAGAGGCTCACCTCGGTGTTCATGTCGTGCGTGCTGCGGATCCTCGGCACCGGCACGCGGGAGGACCACGAGCGGTACGCCCTGCCCTGGAACCAGTGGACCGAGGCGACTGAGCACTCCACGGCACAGCTGAAGGCCCACACCGTCACCGGAGTGCCGCGCACCATCATCGGGATGGTGGCGACCAATGCGCCGTGGCGGGCAGCCCCCAGGCTCTCCAGCGCCCTGGCCGCGGCCTGCGCCACCGGTGCGTTCGGCATCTTCTACAGCAACATCTGGGAGATGTCCGCCGCGCTGTCCACACCGCGACTGCTGATGATCGGGCTGCTGGCGATGACCCTGATGGTGGTGTGGCTGATCGTCAGCGGAGGCCTGTGGGAGAGAGCCGAGCGCGAGGACCCGACCACGGTGCACCTGTACTACAACCTCTCCACCGTGCTGACCCTGTTCCTGTGCGTGCTGGGCCTGTACGTGACCATGGTGGTGCTGATCTTCCTGGCCGGCCTGGTGGTGATTGATCCTGACTACATGGAATCGGTCATCAAGCAGCCCGCGGATCTCGGCCGCTACCTCGACATCGCCTGGATGAGCGCCGCCCTGGGCGTCGTCGCCGGTGGCCTGGGCGCCACGTTCGACGACGATACGGACCTGCGCACCCTCACCCACGGCCGCCGCGAGCACCAGCGGCGCCCCGAGGCACTGCAGGACTGAACCAGGGCGACGAACGGGCCCCGCGCTGATACCCAGCACAGGGCCCGTTGGTCGTGGTGCGCGTCAGGCGGAGCCGTCGTCGCGACCGCCGCCGGCCGGAGGGCCCTCGGCGCCCGCGTCACCGCCGCCGCGGCCCGAGCCGCCCCCGCCACGGCCCGTGGTGCCGCTCTGCTGATCCTCGCCGCCCTGCTGATCCTCGCTCGTGGGCTCCTCGGTGGGGCGCTGGTTGCCTTCGTTGCCCTCGCCTCCACCCTGGCCGCCGCCGTTGCCCGGCTCCGTGGTTGGCTCCGGCGCCTCAGTGGGCTCGGGCTCCTCGGTGGGCTCCGGCTCCTCCGTGGTTGGCTCGGGCTCCTCGGTGGGCTCCGGCTCCTCGGTGGCCGGCTCGGGCTCCTCCGTGGTCGGCTCCTCGGTGGTGGGCTCCGGCGCAGGGGCCTCCGTGGTGGGTGCGGGGCGCTGCGTGCGAGACGGTGCGGGGGCCTGGGTGCGCACCCGCTTCTGGTTGTCCAGCTGCACCTCCTCGGGGAAGTCGAGGAACTCCTGACCCTCCAGCGAGCGGGACATGATGGACCCCCAGATCTGGGTGGGGAAGCTGCCGCCGGTGATGTTGTCGACCCCGCCGAAGCCCGTGAGGGCCTCCTCGGCGCTGCCGTCCTCGGAGGGCTGGAACATGCCCACGGCCGTCACCAGCTGCGGAGTGAAGCCCACGAACCAGGCCGACCGGAACGACTCCGAGGTGCCGGTCTTGCCGGCCACCGGGCGACCCCATGACGTCCTGCAGCGAGCGGGCCGACCCGCGGGTGGGCGGGCCCTGCAGGCCGACGGTCGCGTTGATCGCCACCTGCTCGTCCAGCACCCGCTGCTCGTCGATCTCGTGCTCGTACTCGAGCGTGCCGTCGCTCGCGTGCACCGTCTGCACGATGTAGGACGGGCGATGCACGCCGCCCGCGGCCACCGTCGCGTACACCTCCGCCATCTCCCGCACCGTGGGGGAGGCCGAGCCCAGCACGTTCGAGGGTTCTGCGCCCAGGCCGGGGGTGTTCTCCGGCAGACCCAGCTTGATCGCCGTCTCCTGCGTGCGCTCGGGACCGATCTCCAGGTTCACTTCCGCATAGGCGGTGTTGATGGAGTTGGTGGTGGCGCGCTCCAGGGAGACCCTGCCGTAGGAGAGGTCGTTGAAGTTGTTGACCGTCCAGCCCACCTGCGGGAACTCCTTGGGGGCGTTGCCGTCCCAGCGGGAGTGCAGCGGGTAGCCGTCCTCCAGGGCGGCGATCAGGGTGAAGGTCTTGAAGATGGACCCGGCCTGCATGCGGGACTGGGTGGCGTCGTTCTGCGCCTGCTGCACGAAGTCGGGACCGCCGTACATCGAGCGGATCGCCCCCGTGGAGGGATCCACGGTCAGGGTGCCCACCCGGTTGCGCTCGGGCCGGTCCTCGGGGAGCTCGTCGACCGCGGAGACGGCGATCTCCTGCATCCGCGGATCGATGGTGGAGACGATCCTGAAACCGCCGGTGTTGAGCTGGTCCTCGGTCATGCCCTGGGCGAGCATCTCGTTGCGCACCGTGTCCAGCAGGTAGCCGTTCGTGCCACCCAGCGCGTTGGTGCGTCCCGGCGGGATGGTCTCGGGGGACACCATCGCGTCGGCCTCCTCGGGGCTGAGACCGCCGGTGGCGTTGACACGTCGCTCGATCACGCGGGTCCACAGCTGCTCGGCGCGCTCCGGATCCTCTGCCGGGTCATAGGACGAGGGGGCGGGGATCACCGCGACCAGCAGTGCGGCCTCCTCGTCGGTGAGATCCACTGCGTCCTTGTCGAAATACGCCTGCGCGGCCTCCTGCACGCCGTAGGCGCCGCGACCGAAGTAGATGGTGTTGAGGTAGCGCGAGAGGATCTCGTCCTTGCTGAGCTCCTGGTCGATCTTCAAGGCCAGGATCGCTTCCTTGGCCTTGCCCACGTAGGAGGTCTGGGTGCCGGTGTGGTACCGCTCCACGTACTGCATCGTGATCGTCGAGCCGCCCTGACGGGCGTTGCCCGAGAGGTTGTTGATGACGGCGCGCACGATGCCTCGGGGGGACACGCCGCGGTTCTCGTAGAAGCTCGAGTCCTCGCTGGCGACCACCGCGTCCTTGACGTTCTCGGGGATCTCGTCATTGGGGATGATGGTGCGGTTGATCTCGCTGAACTGCCCCATCTCGGTCTCGTTGTCGGCGAAGTACACGCGGGAGGTCTGGGCCAGGGCGATGTCGTCGACCGCCGGCACCTCGGTGTCGTTGTACAGCCACACGGCGAAACCCAGACCGGCGATCACGAACAGCGCCATCGCACCGACGATCATGCGCAGCGAGGGGATCCACCGCCACGGGTTCTTGGCACCCGCGCGCGGGTAGTTCAGGACGTTGGTGGCAGCGACCTTCTTGCCGCGCCCGCCGCGACCCGAACCGGATCGCCCCCTGCCCGAGCCCCCTGCCTTGCCGGAACCGCCGCCCTTGCCGGAGCCTCCGCGACCGGGACCCGTCGGCCCCGATCCCCGGCCCGAGCCGGAGCCGCCGCGACCGGAGCCGCTGCCACCGCCGGCAGCAGCGGCGGCTGGCTTCCCGCCGCCGGCGGCAGCACCCGGGCGGGCATGGCGGGCGCCGACGGAGGTACGGCCTGCCGCCCGGGGCCCCGAGGAGCCGGTGGTGGCGCCGGAGCTCGACGCCTTGCCGGCGGCGGCTCGCTTGCCGGGCTTGCCGGAACCGGTGGCGCGCCGGACTCCGGCGGCGCGACGGGCGCCGGTCGAGCGTCGGGACTCGCTCATTGCTGCTCCTGGGCGTTCTGGGGTACGGGGATCGCACCCCGCAGGGCGCGGGTGCGCGACCTCTCAGTATGGACACCCTCCCCACCCGGAGGGAACGACCCGTTGGTCACCGTCACAGGGTGTGCACGTTCCCTGCGGTATCCGTCACAGGCCCGTCGGAGCACGGGGGTGACCCGGGGGCACCGCCTGCACGCTGCTGCAGGACCCTTCAGGCCTCCTCGCGTGACTCCCACCAGGTGCGCAGCTCCTGCTCGGCGCGCTCCTCGCCCAGCGGGCCGTGCTCCATGCGCAGGTCCAGCAGGTGCCGGTAAGCGGCGCCGACCGCGGGGCCCGGGCCCACGCCCAGCAGCTCCATGATCCGGTTGCCGTCCAGATCGGGGCGGATCTTCCCGATCTCCTCCTGCTCGGCCAGGTCCGCGATCCGCTGCTCGAGCTCGTCGTAGGCGCGGGCCAGGTGGCGGGCCTTGCGGCGGTTGCGGGTGGTGACATCGGCCCGGGTGAGTCGGTGCAGGTGCTGCAGCAGGTCCCCGCGTCGGTGACGTAGCGCCGGACCGCGGAATCCGTCCACGGGGAGTCGGCGTAGCCGTGGAAGCGCAGATGCAGTTCGACCAGGCGCGCCACCTTCTTGGTGGTGTCCTTGTCGAAGGTGAGGGCCTTCATGCGCTTGGCGGCCATCTTCGCGCCCACGGTCTCGTGGAAGCGGAAGGTCACCGTGCCGCCCTCCTCGTAGCGGCGGGTGGCGGGCTTGCCGATGTCGTGCAGCAGGGCGGACAGGCGCAGCACCAGGTCCGGCGCCTCGCAGGGTCCACCGGATCCCGCCGGGCTCTCCAGGTCCATCGCCTGATCCAGCACGGTCAGGGAGTGCTCGTAGACGTCCTTGTGGCGGTGGTGCTCGTCGATCTCAAGGCGCATCGCCGGCAGCTCCGGCAGCACGTGCTCGGCCAGGCCCAGATCCACCATCAGCTCGAGGCCATGACGGGGGTGCTCGCCGAGCATCAGCCGCACCAGCTCCTCCCGCACCCGCTCGGCAGAGACGATGGTGATGCGATCGGCGAGCGCGCGCACCGCGGCTGCGGTCGCCTCCTCGAGCACGAACCCCAGCTGGGAGACGAACCGCACGGCCCGCATCATCCGCAGGGGATCGTCGTCGAAGGACTGCTCGGGAGCCACGGGTGTGCGCAGCACGCGGGCGGCGAGGTCGGCCAGACCGTCGAAGGGGTCCACCAGCTCCAGGGAGGGGATGCGCACCGCCATCGCGTTGACGGTGAAGTCCCGGCGGGAGAGGTCCCCGACCAGTGTGTCGCCGAAGGCCACCTGGGGCTTGCGACTGGTGGGGTCGTAGCTCTCGGTGCGGTAGGTGGTGATCTCCACCTTCACCCCGTCGCGCACGCCGCCCAGAGTGCCGAACTGGCGTCCCATGTCCCAGATCGCACCGTCGCCCGTCCAGGAGCGCAGGATCGTCTCGGTCTGCTCCGGGCGTGCCGAGGTGGTGAAGTCGAGGTCGGCGCTGGAGCGCCCCAGGACCGCATCGCGCACGGGCCCGCCCACCAGCGCCAGCTCGTGGCCCGCCTGCTCGAAGAGTCGGCCCAGCTCATGGACCTCCTCGGGGAGAGCCTGGAACATGACGGCCGCGCGGGTGCGGGCGATCTCGAGCCGCGTCGGCGTCTTGGGGGACGCCCCGGCGGTGGCGGCACCGGAGGCGCCGCCGACGGCTTCGGGGCCTGCGTGGTGGGCGGAGGGATCGGTCACGAGGGTCCTGTCCTGGAGTGGTCACCGGGAGGCCGCCTGCGGCGCAGGCACCAGCTGCCGCACCTGCGCGAGGCGGCGGGACCTCTACGGTAGTCGGCGCATAGGGTGTCCCCATGCCGTCGTCCCCGCTGCCCGTGCGCCCCGTGCTCGCGGCGCTGCTCACGGCACTGCTGGCGATCGCACCGATGCTGGCCACAGCCGCCCTCACCCCGTCGGCATCCGCCCTCACCAGGGTCTCCCCGCAGCCAGCAGCGCCCTCGGAACCGGCAGCCGACGCCCCCGCGGTGCTGGACCTGGAGTCGCTCACGCCGACCGCCCTGGCCGCCGGTGGCACCCTGACCGCGCGGGTGACCGTGACCAACACCTCCTCCTCCCCGATCACCGCACCGCAGTTGGACCTGCGCACCCGCAGCGCGCGGGTGACCGACCGGGGGACGATCGCCGAGTGGCAGGCCCGCACCGAGGTCGACACCACCGGGGACCCCGTCGACAGCTCCTCCCCGGGCCAGGATCTCGCCCCCGGGCAGTCCGCCACCCTCCAGGTGAGCGCGAGCAGCGAGGAGCTGGGCTACAAGGACCAACCCTACTTCTGGGGCACCCGCCGCATCTCCCTCACCCTCAGCTCGGAAGGGACGCCGCTGGCCTCCCTGTACACCTTCGTGGTGTGGCGGCCGGCCGGTGCCCAGGACGCCGTCACCCAGTCCGTGCTGCTGCCGGTTGCCACGCTGGACCCCTCCGCGCCGATCACCGCCCCGGACGCCTTCGCCGAGACGGCCGAATCGGGGCGGTTGGCGGACCTGGTGGACCTCGCGGTGCGCGAGGACGTCGACTGGTGGATGGACCCGGCGCTGCTGGACCCGCCCCTGGTGGCCGCCGACACCGCCGACGGGGACGGTGCGCCGGTGACCGACCCCGCTGATCCCGCCGATGGCGAGGCATCCCCGACGCCGACGGTGCCCGCGTACGAGCCCCATCCGGTGGCCGCGCCCCTGGCGGCCACGTTGCAGGAGAACGTGGGCGAGCGCACCGTGCTGGCCATGCCCTATGCGCATGCCGATCGCGTGGCCCTGGAAGCGGCCGGGACCGACGCCCTCTCCGCCGCAGTCCCGGAGGCCGGTCAGCAGGCCTGGCAGGAGGCAGGGATCGAGCCGCACGGCGATGCGCTGGCCACGGCCGCACAGCAGACCCGGCCGGAGACCCTGGAGGCGATGGCCGAGGCGGGGGCGTCCACCCTGATCGTCCCCTCGTCCTCCCTGCGCACGGACCCGAGCGCGCCGGTGACCCCGAGCTCCGTGGGCAGCTACGCCACGGAGGCGGGCCCTCGCACGGTGCTCGCTCCCGACCCGGTGCTCTCGGCCGAGTTCTCCCTGCTCACGGGCACGACGGACACAGAGCAGACCCGTCAGCGGCTGCTGGCCGAGACCGCCACCATCGCCTCGGAGTTCACCACCGCACCGAGGCACCTGCTGATCGCCCCCGACCCCGGCACCGCTCTGGACGCCCAGGCGGCCGGATCGGTGCTGGACACTCTCGCCGAGGCGCCGTGGATCCGGCCCGGCCGCACCGCGGATCTGATGGATGCCGTGCAGACCGGGGAGTGGACCACCCAGACCCAGGACGAGAGCGGGGCCATGCTGACCCTGGGTGAGGTCGCTCCGCAGCAGGTCCAGCCCACCGGACCGGACGAGATCGGCACCTACACCGCACTCCCGCGGGCAGAGCCGCTCCCTCTGACCAGTCGCGCCGTCCTCGAGGACCTCGCCGGCTCCTGGGAGCGGCTGGACCGGCTGGGAACGGCGATGCAGGACGATGCCGCCCTGGACGGGCCCCGGCTGATGGCGCTGTCCGGGACCTCGGTGGGGTGGCGCGGCATGAGCGGGGCCCCCGCGGAGCGAGCGCGGGAGACAGGCAATGCCGTGGACGCCCTACTGGGCGGGATCCGCGTGCAGCCCGCCTCGGGCTACAACCTGATCTCCGACTCCGCCGGTGTGCCGATCACCCTCAGCAACGACCTGGACACCCCCCTCACGGTGCGCACCTCGCTCAGCTCGGACCGTCCGCTGGTGCGGATCAGCGAGGAGCAGCCGGAGGTGACGATCCCCGCCCACGGGCAGGCCGACATCGCGGTGCCTGTGGAGGCGATCGCCAACGGCACGGTGCAGCTCACCGTGGGCGTCACCACCGTGGACGGCCGACCGCTCACCGAGCCGGTGGAGGTGCCCCTCACCGTCAACCCCGCCTGGGAGAACTGGACCACCCTGCTGCTGGTGATCGCCATGGGCATCCTGGTGGTGGTGGGTGTGACCCGTGCCCGCCGCACGGGCGCCACCACTCGAGCGCCCGGCGTGCACGTGCCGGAGGACCCGGTGGAGCTCTCCCGCAGCGGGCTGTCCCGGCCCGCACGCCTCTCGGAGCCCGCGAGCCCGGCGCCGAGCGGGGGTCCAGCTGAGCCGAGCCCGGCGCCGAGCGGGGGCCCAGCCGAGCCGAGCCCGGAGCCCGACGACCGTACCGATACCCAGGAGGACCGAGCATGACCCGCGAGCTGAGGGCGGTGCACGTGCCCCGACACCGCCGACCGGGCGTCCCCTCCAGCCGGTCCGCCCTGATGCGCGCCAGTGTGCTGATGGCCTCCGGCTCGATCGTCTCTCGCGTGCTGGGCTTCGTGCGGAACTTCCTGTTCGGCATGATCCTGGGCGGTTCCATGACGGCCGCCGCCAATGCGTTCAGCGCCGCCAACACCCTGCCCAACACGATCTGGATCCTGGTGGGCGGCGGCACCCTGAACGCCATCCTGGTGCCCGCGATCGTGCGCGCCGTCAAACGGCCCGATCGGGGCAGCGACTACATCTCGCGCCTGATGACCCTGGTGGCCACGTTCGCCCTGGCCATCACCGCGGTGTGCATGGTGGCGGTGCCGCTGCTGCTGGTTCTCACCAGCGGTGTGCTGCCCCCCGTGACCTACGCCCTGGCCATCCAGCTGGGCCTGTGGATGATGCCGCAGATCTTCTTCTCCGCCCTGTACGTGATGTGCGGACAGCTGCTGAACGCCCACGACTCCTTCGGCCCGTACCAGTGGGCGCCGGTGCTGAACAACCTGGTGGGCATCGCGGGAGCCGGCATCTTCCTGGGCATCTGGGGCACCGTCGCCGAGGCGGAGCTGTGGACCATGCCGATGGTGGCCGCGATGGCGGCGATCAACGTGGGCGGCTCGGCCGCACAGGTGCTGTTCCTGTTCTGGTACGTCAAGAAGCTGGACCTGCACCTGCGTCCCCGCTGGGGCTTCCGCGGCCTGGGCCTGGGCAAGCTGAGTCGGATCGGCCTGTGGACCCTGGGGATGCTGGGGCTGGGACAGCTGGGCATCTGGGCGTCCCGCTGGGCCACCAACGGGGCGGTGCGCGCCTCCGAGCTGCTGAGGGGCCAGCCGGAGGCGGCGGCACGGTACCCGGCGCTGCTCACCATGGAGTGGGCGTACATGGCGTTCATGATCCCGCAGGGGATCATCGCGGTCACCCTGGTCACAGCGACGTTCCCCGCCATCTCCCGACACGCGGCCGATGGCGACCACGGCGGCGCGCTGACGCGCTACGCGGAGACCAACCGCCTCCTCGCCGTGCCGATGGTGCTGTGCACCGCGGTGTTCGTGGCGCTGTCCGGGCCGATCATGTGGGTGATCGGCGGCGGCACCGGGGAGATCGGGGCCCGCGCCAACGGCACCGTGCTGGTGGCATACATGCTGGGCCTGGTGCCCTTCGCCTCGCTGTACCTGATCAAGCGGCTGTTCTACGCCTACGAGGACGCGCGCACCCCGTTCCTGATGCAGATCCCGATCGCCGCCATCACCCTGCTGTCGGTTCCGGTGATCCTCACGGTGGTGGATCCGCGCTGGGCGGCGATGGCCGCGGCGGGTGCCACCAGTCTCGGCAACCTGGTGGCCTGGGCCGTGGGCCTGCTGATGCTGCGCAGGCAGGCCGCCCGGCTGGGTGTGGAGCCGCCCGGGATCCGCAAGGGC
The DNA here is from genome assembly GCF_015209585.1 of Brachybacterium epidermidis. Classification (GTDB taxonomy): domain Bacteria; phylum Actinomycetota; class Actinomycetes; order Actinomycetales; family Dermabacteraceae; genus Brachybacterium; species Brachybacterium epidermidis. The sequence continues at coordinate 124,164 of NZ_JADEYR010000002.1, read as the reverse complement.
GCCGTCGTGCTAGCGAAGCTGCTGGCGGCGGGGGTGGTGGCCTGGCTGCTGGGTACCGGCCTGGTGCAGCTGACGGAGGGCCTGATCTGGTCGCACCGCGTGTGGGCGATCGTGCTGGGCAGTCTGATCGGTGCAGTGATGAGCGCTGTGTTCCTGGGCCTCACCTGGCTGCTGCGCGTGGATGAGGTGCGGTGGCTGATCGGGATCGTGCAGCGGCGCGTTCTTCGGCGTGCCAGGTCCACCTCGTAGCATGGGGAACGCTTCGGGCAGGCACGGGCCCGTCGGACGAGAGAAGGACGGTCGGTGAACACCATCCCGCATCAGGACGCGCTGCGCTCCCGGTGGACCCTGGAGGGGACGATCCCCCTGACCGGGGTGGCCGAGAACGCCTCCTGGCAGCGTGCTCGTTCGGTGGCCACCGGGGAGAGGGTGGCCCTGTTCGTGGTCCACGGGGCAGCAGCGCTGGAGACGGCCGACGCCGCGCGCCGCGCCTACCTGGTGGAGGATGCCCGATTGATCCCGGTGCGGGACGTCATGGTCCTGGACGATCCGCGGGAGGACGGGGCCGACGCCTCGGGCGCTGATCCGCAGCCGCTGACCGTGGTCGAGTACCCCTTGCCGGCGGCCCCGCCGCTGGCGGCCCTGCTGCGCGGCCGCAGCCTGCACCCCGAGACGGCACGCGCGATCATCGGGGAGGCCGCCCGGGGGGTGGAGACGGCTCGCCGCCGCGGGGTGCGCCACCAGTTCCTGGACTCCAACCGCGTCTTCGTGGACACCGCATCCGGCCAGGTCACGATCCTGGGCGTGGGGGTGGAGGCCGCGTCACATGCGGGGCTGGACCGTTCGGGGGCCATTGCCTCCTTCCAGGACACCCGGGCTCTGGTGGCCCTGCTGTACCGGGCACTGGCGGGTCGCAGCCCGCACCGCAGCGGGGCGGGCCCCGTCCCCCGCCCCTCGCAGATCGCACAGCCCCCTGTGCCCGCCGATCTCGACCTGCTGTGCGATCTGGTGCTGAACGAAGCCGCTGAGGTCATCCCCGAGACCAGCCGGGATCTGATCGCCGAGTTGGAGCCGTGGCAGTCGATCCCGGTCACGCTCGAGGCGTACGAGCGGAACGAGGAGAGCGCCCCTGGCAGGGATGGGCAGGCGGCCCCTGCTCCCGGCAAGGAGGCGCCCGATCCCGCTGCTCCTGAGCAGGGGGATGCCGTCTCCGATCAAGGGGCCACCGCCGCCGAAGCTGCAGCTCTCGCAGGCTCGGCCGGGGCCGGTGTGACTGCCGGCGCGGCCGGTGCAGTGGCAGGGGCGGGTGCGACTGCGCGCCTGGGCGAGCACAGCGCGGCCGAGGACCCCGTCCCTCGGTCGCCTCCACCGGGGCGGGCGACGACGGCGATCCCGCCGCGTCGGAGGACCCGGCCACGCCGGCGCCGCAGGACCCCTCCCACTCCCAGCAGGCTCAGTCGCTCATCAGGGACCTTCGCCTGGACCAGAAGCGCGATGACGCCGCTTTCCCCGGGCACCTCGACATCACCCTGCCGCGTCGACCGCAGACCGCTGAGGCGTCGCAGGACGCGCTGGGCTCCGACGCTGCGCGCGACTCAGACGCCATGCGCGACTCGGGCGCCATGCGCGACTCAGAGTCCGGGCGCTCGGAGGACCGGACTCCCGGCCCTGCCGCTGCCGACGTCGACGCTCCGGATCGGGGCGCCGGTCGCGGCGCTGCCGGTGTCGCTGCTGCTGGTGCCGCTGCCGCCGGTGCTGCTGCTGGGGCGAGCAGCAGCAGCGCGGGCTCCTCGCCGCTGCCGGCGCGTCGCTCCGGCACCCTGTGGCCGCTGGCCCCGCGCCGCGAGGACGATCCTGCCCAGCCGTCGGGCGATCCTTCCCAGCCGCCGGCCGAGGACTGGGCGGACGGGTCCCGCACGCCCTCGCAGGCTGCGCTTACCCCGGGCGTCGTCGGACAGCCCGCCGAGGGCGCTGCCACCCCGTCGTCCCCGGAGCAGACGGCTGCCATGGCACCGGTCGCGCCGTCCGAGCCGACCGGGCCGATCGTGGTGCGCGGGCGTGACCGCTCCTCGCTCGAGGGCACCGACCTGGACACCACGGTGCCGATCGGACGGGCGGCTCTGCTGCGCGACGTGGTCAACGTGGCTGTGGACTCGGACGACCCCGACGCGTACACCATGGGGCCGCTGCCGGCCGAGCAGCGTTCCCGGATCTCGCAGTGGATCCTGCTGGGCGGCGTGCTGCTGGTGATCGTGGCGATGGTGCTGGCCCTGTCCACCATCACCTCCGGGCTTCGCGACCGGGTCACGAATCCTCTCAACACCGATCCCCCCGAGGCGTCGGCGGGGGCCCCGGTCAGCGACGGCGGGGGCGAGGAGCCCGCGGAGGAGGAGCCCACCGAGGAGGAGCCGCCGGCCCCGCCGGCCGCTCTGCGCGGCGTCGAGGTGTTCACGCTGGGCTCGGACCGTGCACCGGACAACGCCGACCAGACCGAGCGCATCACCGACGGTGATCCCGGCACCTTCTGGTCCACGCAGATCTACACGAACTCGCAGTACGGCAACCTCAAGGACGGCGCGGGGCTGCGCCTGGATCTCGGGGAGCCCTCCACGCTCACAGCGGTCGTGGCCACCACCGCGCGCAACAGCGGTGGGGTGATCGAGCTGCGCGCCGTGGGTGAGGACGGCTCCCTGGGGGACGTGCTCGCCACCGGCCAGTTCACCGGTGACGGCGAGGTGCGGCTGGCACCTCCGGAGCCGATCGAGACCCAGCAGGTGGCGCTGTGGTTCCCCGAACTGCCACCGGACAGCAATCGTGACGGCTTCCGCGGCCGCATCGCCGAACTGCGGGTCGAGTGATGGCGCACTCGCGGCGCAGCAGGCTGCCCGCGCGGTCCCGCTCCGTGACCGGGATCCCGCTGTCCCTGGCCCTGATCGCCCTGCTGCTGGGGCTGCAGCTCTCTGCGGCGCTCGACAGCGGCACCACCAGCCGGGTCCGCACCGGGTCCTCCTCGGTGGAGGGAGCGGCTGTCCCCGGGAAGAACGAGTCGGGTCTCCCCGTTATCACGGAGATGACCCTCGGGACCGAGGTGCAGCGCCTGATCGACAGCGGAGCCATCCTGCCCATGGCGAGCTTCGACGCCGCGCAGTGCCTGCGTGAGCAGAACATTCCCGATTCCGTGCTGATCATGGAGGAGGTGGCATGGGGCGCCGAGGAGACACCCGGCTGGCTGCTGGTGCACGGTCCCGGGGACCGCGAGACGCTGCGCTCCACCGGCGGCATCGTCTCGGCGACCGTGGTGCTGCCCCAGTGCGGATCGGTCCAGGACGCCGATCCCGCCGCGAACCTGCTGTGGACCGGCCAGGTCATGGTCGGCAGCGTCTGAGGTCGCTCCGGTGACCCGCACCCCGAACTCCCCGTACCCCATGGAAGGAACCCACCCGTGAACCAGCCCATCCAGGCCCTGAACATCCTCGGCACGACCCCTCTGGGCGCCACCGCCGAGCCCGAGACGCAGCAGGCGGCCCCCGATCACAGCGACGCCCCCGTGCACGATGTGGTCATCGTCGGCTCCGGCCCTGCCGGCTACACGGCCGCCGTGTACGCGGCCCGCGCCGAGATGAAGCCCGTGGTGATCGCGGGCGCTCTCGACGCCGGCGGCGCGCTGATGACCACCACTGACGTGGAGAACTTCCCCGGCTTCCCCGGGGGCGTGCAAGGGCCCGAGCTGATGGCGCAGATGCAGGAGCAGGCCGAGCGGTTCGGCGCTGAGATCCTGTTCGAGGACGCGGTGGACCTCCAGCTGGAGGGTGAGATCAAGACAGTCACTCTCGATGACGGCACCGTGCACCGCGCGAAGGCCCTCATCATCGCCACCGGTTCCGCCTACCGCGAGCTCGGTGTGGAGGGCGAGGAGCGGCTCTCGGGCAAGGGCGTCAGCTGGTGCGCCACCTGCGACGGCTTCTTCTTCAAGGACCAGGACATCGTGGTGGTCGGCGGTGGCGACAGCGCCGTGGAGGAGGCCACGTTCCTCACCCGCTACGCCACCAACGTGACCCTGGTGCACCGCCGGGACGAGCTGCGGGCCTCCAAGATCATGGCCCGGCGCGCCGAGGCCGATCCCAAGCTGCGCTTCGCCTGGAACAGCCAGGTGGTGAGCATCAACGGTGAGGACAAGGTGGAATCGGTGACCCTGCGGGACGTGGAGACCGGGGAGGAGCGCACCCTTCCCACCGGCGCCGTGTTCGAGGCCATCGGGCACGTGCCGCGCACCGAGCTGCTGCGCGGGAAGCTCGAACTGGATGCGCAGGGATACATCGTGTGCAAGGACCGCTCCACCTACACGTCCGTTCCAGGAGTCTTCGCTGCCGGCGACGTGGTCGACCACACCTACCGGCAGGCCATCACTGCCGCGGGATCCGGCTGCCAGGCCGCGCTGGACGCGGAGCGCTGGCTCACCGACCAGGCAGCGCTGGCTTTCGCCGGGGAGGCAAGCCCCCGCGAGGCCGCCGCCGACGAGGTGCCGACGGAGCCCTCCGCACCGGAGGCCCAGCTCACCCCCGTCACGCCGGGGACGGAGTCCGACGCGTCGACGACACTGCCCGCAGCGGAGTGATCGGCGCGGCACCGATCCGAACCGACCTGGGCTCCTTCTCATGAGCAGCCCCTCCATGCCAGGGGCGGGGAGGCCTTCGCGGAAGGACCGGTCGGCTGACGTGGAGCACCCGGTGCACCCAGACCAGCCGACTGACCTGGAGCTGCTCGCTGATCCGGAGCAGCCGACTGACCTGAGCGGGGACCGTCCTGCCGTGGTGCTGGTGACCGCATCGTGGTGCGGTCCGTGCCGACCGGCACCCACGGTGCTTCGTGAGCTGGGCCGACGGTGGGGGCCGTCTGTGCATGCGGTCATGATCGAGGACCCGTCCGATGAGGTGCTCGATCAGCTGGTGATCGACGTGCTTCCGGTCTGGCTGCGACTGGCGCCGGGAACCGTTGCCGCACCGGGGCCCGGCTCTACCCCCGTGTCGCCAAGGACTCCACTGCGCGTCGGCAAGGAGCACAGCGTGCCCGCCGGGTCCGGCGTACCTGCGGACGCAGACCCACCTCACCCGCTCATCGCCGACCTGCGCGGTGCCTTTCCGGATGGCACGCCGGTGCGACTTCGCGGGGAGTGGTCCATCACCAAGCGTCACGACGGTGCCCTCCCCAAGCACGAGGTCGACGTGCGGTTCGGCAGCGTGGATGCGGGTCTCGACTGATCCTGTCAAGTCATCCCGTACTCCTACCGCTGACATGCACGAACTCGCCGTGCACCATGGTGTGCACACAGTTGTCCACACACAGCGGCACATCAGTCCACAAGGTCATCCACAGGAAAATGTGGACAAGGTCGAGGTCGTGAATCATCTCTACTCACGTGTACAAAGTAGCGTCTGACCTGCAGTTTTGCTCATTCCCGCAGGCCACCCAGGGTAAGGGGCCTGGGCCTGGCGTGCACAGCCTGGTCCGGAACAAAGATCGACCGAGGGGGATTGTCCACACACCTACTCACAGTGTGCAAAGTCGCGGATTGAGTGGCCCTCCTCCCTCATGGCCCGGCTCCACGAGGAACATGGCTGTACCGCTCCGCTGGCTGTTCCCAGTGATGATTGCTGTCGACTTCGCCGGTGCGCTGGCGGGCGCTCGCGTCGCTGCAGCCCGCCCGGTCATTCATCAACGGCGGCCTCATGCAGCTGTGGGCAGCTCTATGTTCCGCGTGAAACGCCGCCGTCTGCGGCCGGATAGTAGAGGGTCCTCTGTCGGCGAAGCCCGCGGTGGGGTGCTCTGTCCGAACGATTCTGCCGGTTTCACGGCGAACGGGTAGACCCACTGGAGGGTTCCTAATTGAACAGCCCCCCGTGAATTGAGTCGTGACGGTGTGGCCTGCACCGCCCAGCAGCCATCACCTGGCGGTCAGAGGTTGTGTTCCATGTGAAACGGGATGCTTCGCTCGGCAAGGCCGTCGTTTCACATGGAACATACGGCGCCCATCGTCGTGATCGATCGAGTGACCTCTGTGCTCCCTAGACGACGCTGTCATTGTGGATCGGCTACCAGGCGCGACGCTAGGCGAGTTCTCCGCACAACCGAAGCCCACTCGGCGCCGCAGTCTCGGTACTGCGAGAACTCCGTTTCACATGGAACGCCCCAAGAGCTCGGCGCCACACTGGATCCGTCCGATTATTGCCGCTTCTCTTGACGCGACCGTATCGCTGCCCGCATGAACCGCGGGTGAGAGTTTCACGTGCAACCAGCTCACGTGCTGGGTGGTGACGCCGTGCGTCCAGATGGGAACGGGATCCAAGCATCGCCGATAGCACCCTTTTTGGTAGCTTCACGTGAAACTGCCCGGCACGTTGCGTGGACCGCGGTGAGCTTCGGCCTACCTGGCCCCGCTGCGCATAGCACTGGCTCCGGCAGGCGGGGTGTGCCGCTAGGAGGACGCGCGACGCTCGGGGCTACCGTAATGAGAGGCGTCCATCCGCGGCCGCACATCAAAGACACCTTGCTCCGCACGCTCCATCCACCACGGCCCGGACTGTGCGGCTGTTTCACGGGAAACTAGAGCATCGTGCCGTTACAGCTGACAACGCCGCCGACGGGGAGATGGCAAGTTGTGTTTCATCGTTGCGTTTCACGTGAATCTCATGCGCGGCTCGTAGCCAGGTTCGTGGCGGCCGCCCCGGGCCACCCCGTGCGCGGGATGGCTCCGGCCCTCGACCTCGGGAGAGCCCGCACGATCCCACCCCGCAAGTGAGCCCAGCGGCCTCGGCTGTGCGCCTGACGAGTGCTGGCCGGATCAATCCCGCTTGACCTGGCAGCCCGTCCGCGTTCCACATGCAACGCGTCATGCGGTGCAGCCCCAGTCACGGGGAATCAACTCGAATGCCCGGCAACACGGGTTACACGTGAAACATGGTGTCGGCCCCTTGCGGGGCGAGGAGAGGCCCCGCGGTTGTAATTCTCCGGATGTCCCTCGTCCACGGGGCGCACCGCTTTCTACACGGCAAATCTATACGGCGCTGTACGAGTCGCACGCACTTACTTCGCCGTTACACGAAATCTGACGTTTCCCGTGGAACCTCTGCGTCGTCCGCGTAGCCGCCCGCAAGCAAGCCGCGTGACGACTTGGCGAGCCCGCGCGAGGAGATGACGAGCGATGATCCACGTGAAACCGTTCCCGCAGTAGCGCCCAGCCTCACGCTAACCCTGATTCACGTGGAACAACGCAGCGAACGTCCGCATCATCTCACCGACCCCAAAAGGTACCGCTAGCACGTGATTCAGGGCCGTCACCGGAGCAGGACAACCGAGCGATCACCAGCGGAAACGCGTCTCATCCACACGTCTGTGCACAATGGTGGATTCAGCAGGGGCACGATGCGTCGGCGTATGCACGTGGATGCGGTCTCGCAGTGCTCTTGGGCTCAACGGGCACGTGCGTGTCACAACCACACCAGAAATGCGTGACCCGTCCGCCGCTGAGGAGGAGCGACACCGCCGAGGCTGCACGCTTATGCAGTGGACTGCATACTCTTGCACCGGGTCGCGGAACCCACCCCTATGCCGGAGCCCGGCTCTGTGCGATGTCCAGGCGCCGAGTTGCCCCGCGCCGTACACAGGGTGCCGTTCAGACCCGCTGGTCGTTCCCGTGGAACTGGGCCGGCAGCTCCAGCCCGATGCGTTCCACCAGACGCTCGAGATCCTCGATGTTGGAGAACTCCAGCGTGATCTTTCCCTTGCGCTTGCCCACGTCGATGCGAACGGGAGCCTCCAGACGATTGGAGAGCCGGCTGGTGATGTCCACGACGTGGGGATCGTAGGTGCTGCGTCGCGGGGTCCGAGTGACCGTGGGCTGTGCACCGCGGGTCACCAGGCGTTCCACCGCACGCACCGAGAGGCCCTCCTGCACGATGCGCTGGGCGAGCTCCTCCATCAGGGACGGGTCATCCAGGGAGAGGAGAGCTCGTGCGTGGCCAGCGCTGATCGCTCCGCTGGCGAGTCGTCGCTGCACAAGAGCGGGCAAGCGCATCAGGCGAAGAGTGTTGGTGATCTGAGGGCGCGACCGGCCGATCCGCTCAGCCAGCTCCTCCTGGGTGCAGCCGAAGTCCTCCAGCAGCTGCTGATATGCAGCCGCTTCCTCCAGCGGGTTCAGCTGGGATCGGTGCAGATTCTCCAGCAGCGCATCGCGCAGGAGGTCGTCGTCCCTGGTCTCACGGATGATCGCCGGGATCCGATCAAGGCCGGCACGCCGAGCTGCACGCCAACGGCGCTCGCCCATGACCAGCTCGAAGGACTCACCATCCTCCGTGACGGAGATCGGCCGCACCACCACGGGCTGCAGCACACCGACCTGCTGGAGCGACTCGGCGAGCTCGTCGAGCTCATCCTCGTCGAACATGGTGCGGGGGTTGCGCGGGTTCTCGCGGATCTCATGGATCGGGACCTCGGCGAACTCCGCGCCCGGCACGGGCACCAGGTCCGCGTCCTCATCGTCCTTGGATGCGGTATCGGGCTCCGCGGTCTCGGTCACCGAGCTCGTGTCCCGCGGCACGGACACCGGGGTGCTCTGGACCTCCTCGACGTCGACCGCGGGGCTCTCGCCAGGAGTCTCGGACACGGTGGAATCCTCCTCCACCGGCGCGGCAGCGATCGGGGAGGGAGCGACCGGTGCAGAAGCCTCGACCGGTGCGGCATCGGCGGAGCCGGACTGCGCAGGTTCGGTCGCAGCGGAGGGGCTCGCCACTGCAGGAGTCTCCTCCGAGGGCGCTTCTGCAGCGGGCGCCTGCTGCGTGCCTGCGGGATCGGCGGGCTTGGGGGAGGTGGAACGACCGGGCTTCGTCGTGGTGGACGTCGTGGCCCGGGACGAGGAGGTGCCCTTCTGTCCAGCAGTGGACGTGGTGTCACGGCGGGACTTCGATGCACCGGCCTTGGAGGTCCCCGCCTTCGATGCCCCCCCTTTCGACGTCCCCGCCTTCGACGCACTCTTCGTGGCGGTTCCCTGCCTCGAGGATCCGTCCTTGGAGGACTCGGACTCGGTGGCACCTGACCCAGCGGATGCGCCCGCGGGGGAGGATTTCGCGGTGCGGGTCCTTCGCGCGGGTGACGAGGTGCTCCTGCTGGTCGCCGTACCTCCGGCGCCGCGCCCGCGGCGCTCCGCGGCGGCGCGCGCCATGTCTCCGGCGAGATCCTGCTTGGCTGCGCGTTCGCGCTGGGGCCGGTCGGAGTCCGAGTGCACCGGTTCACCGGAGAAGAACATGTCCACCGGCCTGGTCGAGGAGCCCTTCTCCCCGGCCTCCGGCGAGGTGCGCGGGTGCGAACGGGTGCGCAGATCCTGGCCGGGTGCAGGTGCGGTGCCGGCGCCCGGGATCAGTGCGCCGAGGCCTCGACCGAGTCCGCGCTTCTGCGTCATGTGCGTCGTCCTTCCGGGTGGGTCGTCCACCGAGAGCAGGGGAACCGTTCCGCTGGGGGCGTCGTCGCCATCGGCGGATCGGGGGGTCAGGGGGCTGGGCGAATGGTGAGTTCGTGGGCTGCGGCGCGGTACGCGAGGGCGCCGCTCGACCCCGGGTCGTAGGTCAGGACCGTCTGCCCGTAGCTGGGGGCCTCGGAGATCCGGACCGAGCGCGGGATGGTGGTGGAGAAGGTCTGCTCCGGGAAGTGGTCGCGCACGTCCTGGGCCACCTGGGCGGCCAGTCTGGTACGGGCGTCGTACATCGTCAGCAGGATCGAGGAGACCACCAGCTCCGGGTTCAGGTGCTGGCGCAGCAGCTCGATGTTGTTCAGCAGCAGGGTGAGGCCCTCGAGCGCGTAGTACTCGGCCTGGATCGGGATCAGCACCTCTCGGGCCGCGACCAGGGCGTTCACGGTCAGCAGGCCCAGGGAGGGCGGGCAGTCCACCAGCACGTAGTCCAGGCGCGGGAGGCCGGCCGATTCGCGCTCGGCCAGCAGATCGCGGATGGCGCCGCGCAGCCGGTTCTCCCGGGCCACCATCGAGACCAGCTCGATCTCGGCACCGGAGAGGTTGATGGTCGCGGGCGCGCACAGCAGCCCCTCCATCTCGGGGACCGGCTGGATCACCTCTTGCATGGGGGTGGACTCCACCAGCACCTCGTACATGCTGGGCACGTCCGCGTGGTGGTCGATGCCCAGGGCCGTGGAGGCATTGCCCTGCGGGTCCACGTCCACCACCAGCACGTCCAGCCCACCCATGGCCAGGGCGGCCGCCACGTTCACGGTGGTGGAGGTCTTGCCCACCCCGCCCTTCTGGTTGGCCACCGTGATCACACGGGTGGCCTCCGGAGCAGCGAACTCGAGCCCTTCCAGCTCGCGGCGTCGAGCATGGTCACGGGCCAGTTCGCGCATCAGCGGAGTGTCGTCCAGACCGCCGCCTGCGGGCGCGGAGTCCTCGCGCTGATCAGCCACGTCGGCCTCCCTTCCTGGTCGCCTGGGGGGTGCGGAGCACGTGGACCACTGTAGTGGGAACCTCCACCTCGCCGTCCCCGTACCGCTCGATGCGGGCATCGGTCCCGCCCAGACGGCGCAGCACCGGGGCGGCCTTGTCGATCTCCTCCGCCGCGGAGCCGCCCTTCATGGCCAGCAGCGTGCCGCCCGCGGTCACCAGGGGCAGGGTCCACTTGGCCAGTTTGTCCAGCGCGGCCACGGCGCGCGCGGTGACCAGATCGAAGTCACGCTCGCCGTGCAGCTCCTCGGCACGGGCGCGCACCACCTCGATGCCCAGGCCCAGTTCCGCGTTCACCTCGTCGAGCCAGGTGGTGCGACGCTGCATGGTCTCGATCAGGGTGACGCGCAGCCCGGGCCGCGCGATCGCGATCACGATGCCCGGCAGTCCTGCACCGGAGCCGACGTCGGCCAGGGTGCCGACGGGCCGGTCAGTCGCGCCCACCTCGTCGATCGCGTCGGCCAGCAGGGCGCAGTTCAGGACGTGCCGCTCCCACAGCCGATCCACCTCGCGCGGACCGATGAGACCCCGCTCGGGGCCCTGCTCGGCGAGCATCCCGGTGAAGCGCTCGGCCAGGTCGAGACGGTCGCCGAAGAGCCGCTCGGCCGGGCCGCGCAGCTGCTCGGGAACGGTGGAGGAGGGGGCCATCCGGGACCTCAGGACGCCGGGTAGATCACGACGTGACGGTCCTTGCCATCACCGTCGGACTCCGAGCGCAGTCCCTCGCGCTTGGCGACGTCGTGGACGACCTTGCGCTCGAAGGGGTTCATGGGGCGCAGCGGCACCGGGGAGCCCCCGGACTTCGCCTGCGCGACGGCATCGGCGGCGAGATCCTCCAGGGACTCCTTGTGCTGGGCCCGGAAGCCGCAGATGTCCAGCATCAGGCGGGAGCGGTCGCCGGTGCGGGTCTGCACGGCCAGTCGAGTGAGCTCCTGCAGGGCGTCCAGCAGCTCGCCGCGCGGCTCGTTCATGCGCTTCAGCTTCTCGGCCCCGCGGATCTCCACGGAGGCACGGTCGCCGTCCACGTCGATGTCGATGTCGCCGTCGAGATCGGCGATGTCCAGCAGCTCCTCGAGGTAGTCGGCGGCGATGTCGCCCTCCTCCTCCAGGCGCTTCAGACGCTCCTGGCGGGACTCACCGGAGTCCTCGGCAGCCGGAGCACCTGCCAGGGCCTCCTGGTCGGCGGCGAAAGATGCATCACCGGTGGATGCGACAGCCTCAGCGGAGCGGGCGGGCTCTGGGGTGCCGGCGGCCTGGGCGGCCTCGCCCTGCTCCTCGAGGGTGATGATCTCGGCATCCATCGCGGTGGGATCCGGGGTGGTGCGGTCAGCGGCGGCGCCTGCGTGGCCGCCCTCGCCCGAGGGGGGCTGCGGGGTGGTGTCGTTCATCGGTGGTCCTCCTGGAATGCTGCGGGAAAAAGGATGTCCCGGGAGCAGCAGTGCTCCCCTCGGACACGGTCACTTGTGGCGCTTGGAGCCCTTCTTGGAGCCCTTGGATCCCTTGTTCAGGGGCGAGGTGGACGGCGCGGGCTTCTCCTGGGCGGCGCGGGCCTGCTGGGCAGCCCGGCGCTGCTCCTGCGCCTTGGCGCGGGCGGCGCGGGCCTGCGCCAGCTTCTCCTGATCACTGAGGCTCTTGTTCTTCTTGGGCTGCACGCGGATGGGGGCAGCCTCCTCGGGCTCCTCCACGACCTTCTTCTTCGGCGTGAAGTCCAGGGGCTCCAGGCCCTTCTTCTCGCGCTTGGCGTTGATGCGGGCCTGGCGCTGCTTCTCCGCATCGGAGCCCGGGGTGGGGGTCGCGCGGATGACGATGTACTGCTGGACGAAGGTCCACACGTTGGTGGTGAGCCAGTAGATGAGCACACCGATCGGCATGCCCGGTCCCGTGATCACGTAGATGAACGGGAGCATGTACAGCATCATCTTCTGCGTGCTGGCCATCGGCCCCTCGAGGGCTGCCTTGGGCATGTTGCGCATGGTCAGCTCCTTCTGGGTGATGAAGGTGACCGCGCACATGAGAGCGATGATGATGCCGGAGACGAGCTTGGTGGTCAGACCGCCGGCGCCGGACTGCAGGAAGCTGTCGGCGATGGTGACGTTGCCGAGGAAGGTACCGGTGTAGGCGCTGTGGGCCAGTTCCGGGGTGAGCGGGCCGAAGCCCTCACCCCCGGCGGCCTGGGGCAGCTTGGTGAACAGCACCCGGAACAGCGCGAAGAAGATCGGCATCTGCAGCAGGATCGGCAGGCACGAGGAGAACGGGCTGGCGCCGGCCTCCTTGTAGATGGCCATGGTCTCCTGCGCCATCGCCTGGCGGGACTCCGGGTCCGTCTTGCCCTTGTACTTCTTCTGCACGGCCTGCAGCTCGGGGCTGACCATCTGCATCGCCCGGGAGGCCCGGATCTGACGTACGAACAGCGGGATGATCAGGGTCCTGATCACCACGGTGAGGCCCACGATCGACAGCGCCCAGGTCCAGCCGGAGTCGGGGTCCATGAACACGGACAGCAGCCTGTGGAACTGCACCATGATCCATGCCACGGCCCATTCGATGGGATACAGAGGGTTCATCGGCCTGGTTCTTCCTGCCGCCCGGATGCGCATGACGTCCATGCGATGTGACGGCTGTGGGTCGGGGTTCTGGACAAGGGTAGGCCCTAGCGGGCCGGTCTCCGCAGTCGACGTGGATTGGTCCACATCCCCGGGGCGGGAACCGGATCGGGGCCGCCGCGGGTGAGCGGGTTGCAGCGCAGGATGCGCCACGCGGTGAGCAGGGTCCCCTTCACGGCGCCATGGACGCGCAGGGCGTCCATGCCGTACTGGGAGCAGACGGGGTAGAAGCGGCAGGCCGGCGGCGTGTACGGCGAGATTCCCACCTGGTAGGCCCGCACCGGCAGTGCCAGCAGGCGGCGCGGCAGGTGCCTCACGGTGCGCATTGAAGTGCCCATCAGAGCGCCGCCTCTCCAGCGGAGCGCCGGGAGAGCTTGCGGGTGGCTGAATCGAGCGCACCGGCCAGATCCGCCTCGAGCTGGTCGAAGGCCAGCGCATCGATGCCCGGCAGGGCGCGCACCACCACGGCGGCGGTCGGGGGCAGCTGCGCCAGCAGCGGCCGGATGATCTCCCGCATCCGACGGGTCACGCGGTTGCGCACCACGGCGTTGCCGATCTTCTTGGACACGACGAATCCCACGCGGGGTGCCTCCGGCCCCTCCGGCAGGAGGGCCAGATGCACGACCACGTGGGATCGGGCGCTGCGCACGCCACGGCGGGTGACGGCGCGGAAGTCGTCGCCGGTGCGGAGCCGGTGACGGGACCAGGGGGTCACGGTCCCGACGCTGCCGGCCTGCGGCCTCAGGCCGACAGTTCGCTGCGGCCCCGGGCGCGACGCGCGTTGACGATGGCGCGGCCTGCGCGAGTGCGCATGCGGGCGCGGAAGCCGTGCTTCTTGGCGCGACGACGGTTGTTCGGCTGGAAGGTGCGCTTGCTCATCGGTTCTCCTCGATCATGGGCACGGACGTGCCCCTCGCGGTGGCATGTGGTCTGCTGCGCGGACGGGCTGATCGGGCGCTCGCGCGGATGACGGAGCGGCTGCCGGGTGACCGGACCGACCAGGACGACGTCCCGGTGACGTCTACAGGTCGGCTCGCAGCGCTGACTGCACGATCCTAGGGGCGGGGCGTCGAGGGGTCAACGGCTGAGGCGCAGGTGAGCGCCGGTGTGGCCGGTTTCTCACTGCGCGCCGTATGCCCACGGGCGTCTCCACGGCGGTAGCGGACGGCGGTGAGGGGACGCACATCCCGGGAACCGCCCGCCCCGACCAGGTGCGGCCACCCGACGCCCCACACATCCACACCAGCGATCCACACGATTGTGGATCATGTGGAAAACTACCTGGACTGCTGCCTTCCACCGGAGATGATCATGAATGACACGCGGATCGACGTCGAGGTGATCTGGGACCGCACCCTTCAGATCCTGCGCCGTGACGAGACCGTGTCCCCCCGGGTGATGGCCCTGCTCACCCTGTCCCGACTGATGGCCGTGGTGGCGGACACCGCCCTGCTGGCAGCCCCCTCCACCTCTGCGAAGGAGCTGTTCGAGCACCGGATCGTGGACTCCCTCAAGAGTGCGCTCAGCGAGGCCGCCCAGCGCGAGATGCGCTTCGCGGTGACCGTGGACGAGTCCCTGCTGCTGGAGGGGGACGACGAGGATCCCGCCCCCGCCGGTGCGGTGATCTCCCGTCCCACCAGCGCCGGTGCACACTCTGTGGACAACTCTGTGGATGGTTCTGCGGAGGATGTCCACATCGGCCCCTCCGACGGTGGATTCACCCGTGCAGGCAGCGGTGACCGGTCAGGGACCGCAGGTGGCACAGGCAGCATCGCCCCGTCGGCCACCGCCGCGCACTCCTCGACCCCGCCGGCCCAGTGGGGCCCGAACTCGGCCCGGCCCATTAGCAGCACCTCCCCTGCCGGTAGCCGATCCCTGTGGTCCCCTCCCACCGCGGATTCCCCGGCGCCGGCACCGCGGGCCCCGCTCGCCGAGACCACGCTGGTGGGCGATTCGCGCCTGAACGGCAAGTACACCTTCGACACCTTCGTGATCGGCTCCTCGAACCGTTTCGCGCAGGCAGCCTGCTCGGCCGTGGCCGAGACCCCCGCCAAGGCATACAACCCGCTGTTCATCTACGGCGGCTCCGGCCTGGGCAAGACCCACCTCCTGCACGCCGTGGGCCACTACGCCCAGAGCCTGTACCCGGAGATCGTGGTGCGGTACGTGAACTCCGAGGAGTTCACCAACGACTTCATCAACTCCGTGCAGTCCGGCCAGTTCGGCAAGGCCCAGGAGTTCCAGCGCCGCTACCGCGACATAGACATCCTGCTGATCGACGACATCCAGTTCCTTCAGCGCGCACCGGAGACGATGGAGGCGTTCTTCCACACCTTCAACACGCTGTACAACTCGGACAAGCAGATCGTGATCACCTCGGACCTTCCCCCCAAGGAGCTGGGAGGCTTCGAGGACCGCATGCGCTCGCGCTTCGAGATGGGCCTGATGACCGACGTCCAGCCTCCGGATCTGGAGACCCGCATCGCGATCCTGCGCAAGAAGGTGGCCCAGGAGAACACCGGCGAGGTGCCCCACGACGTGCTGGAGTACATCGCCAGCCACATCGCCACCAACATCCGCGAGCTCGAGGGCGCACTGATCCGGGTCCAGGCGCTGCACTCCCTGTCCCGGCAGCCGATGGACGTCACACTCGCCCAGAGCGTGCTGAAGGACCTGCTCAGCCACGACGACGGCACCCAGATCACCGCCTCCACGATCATCGCGCAGACGGCCACTTACTTCGGTCTTTCGGTCGAGGAGATCATCGGCACTGGGCGCTCGCGGCGCCTGGTCTCGGCCCGGCAGATCGCGATGTACCTGTGCCGTGAGCTGACCGACATGCCGCTGATCCGCATCGGCGAGGAGTTCGGCGGCCGCGACCACACTACCGTGATGCACGCCAACAAGAAGATCAGCGAGCTGATGAAGGAGCGCCGCGCGATCTTCAACCAGGTCACGGAGCTGACGGCACGGATCAAGAGCTCCAATTCCAGCTCCCGGCACTGAGGGATCACACGCGGGAGAGGGCCCTGCTCCTCCCCAATGTGGACAACTCTGTGGATGGTGTGGACGGATTGGCATCCATGCAGGAGATGGTGTGCATGGCGGAATCACAGGAATCGGCTGTGAGGGCTTCGTCCTGCACAGTCCGACCACGCCGGAACGCGTGTGATTCACACTCCGTCCATCTGTCGCTCATCGGTGATGACCTGCGAGGACGGTGGTTGTCCACGGAATCCACAGCCGTGATGAAGAGGACTGCAGTTATGTGCTCGACGGGGATGTGGATGGGGCGCCGGGGGCGGGCACCAGGGAAGTCAAGGATCTCAGCCGGTGTGTCGGCGGAAGGGTCACGGAGCGGATACGCTGGGTCCCGATCGTGAATGACGACCCTTCCGAAGGAGTGGCAACGGTGAAGTTCCACCTCGACCGCGGCGTTCTGGGCGACGCCGTCTCCTGGGCCACCCGCACCCTCCCCGTGCGACCGGCGATGCCCATCCTGCAGGGTGTGCGGATCGTGGCCGACGCCGGCGGTGAGCTGCAGCTGTCCACCTTCGACTACGAGGTCAGCGCGCAGATCACCATCGACGCCGAGGTGGACCAGCCCGGCGAGGTGCTGGTGCAGGGCCGGATGCTCTCGGACATCGTGAGGGCCCTGCCCAACAAGGACGTCACCGTCGCCCTCGAGGGGACCAAGCTCCAGGTCCGCTGCGGCAGCGCTCGCTTCGCCCTGGCCACCCTGCCGGTCGAGGAGTACCCACAGCTGCCGGCCATGCCGCCCGTGGCCGGATCCGTCCCGGCCGACGTGTTCGCCGAGGCGATCTCCCAGGTGACCGTGGCCGCCTCCAAGGACGACACCCTCCCCCTGCTCACCGGCGTGAAGATCGAGATCTCCGGCGAGACCATGACGCTGATGTCCACCGACCGCTACCGGCTGGCGATGCGCGAGCTCACCTGGAACCCGGCCAGTCCCGGCACCGAGCTGACCGCCCTGGTGCGCGCCCGCACCCTGCACGAGGTGGCCCGTTCCCTGGCAACCGGGGGCAGGGTCGACATCGCCCTGTCCCAGGAGGGTTCGGCGAACCTGATCGGCTTCGAGGCCGGCGGCCGCCGCACCACCTCCACCCTGGTCGACGGCGACTACCCGCCCGTGCGCCGCCTGTTCCCCGACTCCACCCCGATCACCGCCGTGGTCGCCACCGGGCCGCTCATCGACGCGGTCAAGCGCGTGTCCCTGGTGGCCGAGCGCAACACTCCCGTGCGGCTCTCCTTCACCGAGGGTCAGGTGGCTCTGGAGGCCGGCGCCGGTGACGACGCCCAGGCCAGTGAGGTGCTCGAGGCGCAGCTGGACGGCGAGGACCTGGTGGTCGGATACAACTCCGGCTTCCTGCTGGACGGTCTGAGCGCCCTGGGCACCGAGTTCGCGCGGCTCACCTTCACCGACTCCATCAAGCCCTCCGTCATGGCCGGCCAGGAGTCTCTCGAGGGCAGCCCCAGCAGCTCGTACAAGTACCTGATCATGCCGATGCGGATCTGAGCGGCGGGGGTGACCCCTCCGTGCTGCTGACCTCCCTCGAGCTCACCGACTACCGCTCCTACCCCCGGCTGTCCCTGGCCGTGAAGCCCGGGATCACCGTGCTGGTGGGACGGAACGGCCAGGGAAAGACGAACATCGTCGAGGCCGTCTGGTACCTCGCCACCCTCTCCAGCCACCGTGTCTCCCACGATGCCGCGCTGGTGCACCGCGGCGAGAGCACCGCCATCATCCGCGCGAGCTTCCTGCGCGCCGGCCGCCCCCTGCAGGTGGACCTCGAGATCACCCCGGGCCGCTCCAATCGTGCCCGCGTGCAGGGCAGCGGCCTCAGTCGGCTGCGGGACCTGCTGGGAGAGGTGCGAGCGGTGCTGTTCGCCCCGGAGGACCTGGGCCTGGTCAAGGCCGATCCCGAGGGCCGGCGGCGGTTCCTGGACGAGCTGCTGTTCGTCATCGCCCCGCGCTACGCCTCGGTCAAGGCCGACTACGACCGGGTGCTCAAGCAGCGCTCCAACCTGCTCAAGCAGATGCGGTCCATGAGACGCGGCAGCAGCGGCCGGTCTGTGGGCGGGCTGGACCCCGCCGAGTCCGCCGAGTCCACCCTGGTGGTGTGGGACCAGCAGCTGGCCCGACTGGGTGCGGACCTGCTGCGTGCGCGACTGCACCTGGTCAATCGCCTGCGCCCCCATGTGGGCTACTCCTACCTGCGGGTCTCCTCCGACGAGGGTGCCGAGGAGTCCCTCTCCCTGCCCCCGGACCAGCGGCCCGAGGTGAACTCCCCGGCCGATGTCGCCTACCGCTCCGCGGTGCTCGACGAGCTCGGTGCCCTGCCCGGCACGCTCCCCACCACCGTCGAGATCCACGATGTGATGCTGCGGATGCTGGGCGAGAGGCACGACGAGGAGATCGACCGCGGCGTCACCCTGGTGGGCCCCCACCGCGACGACATGGAGATCCGTCTGCACGACTTCCCCGCCAAGGGGTATGCGAGCCATGGCGAGAGCTGGTCGCTGGCCCTGTCGCTGCGCCTGGGCTCCTACGACCTGCTGCGACTGGAGGAGGGGGATCTCGGCGACGGCGAGCCCATCCTGATACTCGACGACGTGTTCAGCGAGCTGGACGTGCACCGCCGTGAGCGCCTGGGACGCATCGTCACCGGCGCCACCCAGGTGCTGATCACCACCGCCAACGACACCGACATCCCCACCTCCCTGCACGGGGACATGCACCTGGTGGACGTGACGCTCGGCGAGGCGGTGCCGCGCAGCAGCAGCGCCGGGAGCAGCTGGTGAGCGGCCGCATGACTCCGCGCCGCGGCGGGTCTGCGCCCGGCGGTGGCAGCGCAGCTGACGGTAGGCGTCGCACCCCGCCCCCGACCCTGCCGCGACCGTCGCTGGCGAACCCCTACGACCTGTCCACGTGGCGCCGGGACGACACATCGGCGCAGCGCCTCGGTGCCGCGCATCTGCCGCAGGAGCCGCCGACCGAGCAGACCCGCGCCCAGCGCCAGGCGAGCTGGCCGGAGCCGGGTCCCGGTCCCGACCAGGGGGCCGATGACCAGCAGTGGGTCGACGACCGCGATCCCGAGCCGGAACCGCCTGCCTACGACCCGGTGGACCTGCCCACCCCCGCTGATCCCTTCGAGCTCGCCCGCCGCACCGTCAACCGCTCCCGGGCCGCGGCGCGAGACCGGGGCCTGTTCCCGATCTCCGCCAAGACCCAGGCCCGCGACGTGCGCGACCGATCCACTAGCGCGCCGGGCTACTCCGGCGCGCGGCCCGATCCCCGGGACCCGCAGGGCGTGCAGCTGGTGCTGCGCCGCGTGCTGGGCGACCTGGGATGGAGTGCCGGCATGAGCGCGGGACGCGTGCTCGAGGAGTGGGAGGAGATCGTCGGCGACCGGCTGGCTGTCCATTGTCGCCCGGTCTCCTTCGAGGACGGGGTGCTGGTGGTCAGCGCCTCCTCCTCCGCCTGGGCCTCCCAGCTGCGCATGCTCACTCCCCAGCTGATCACCACCATCGAGGAGCACGTGGGTTCGCACGTCGTCTCCGAGCTGCGAGTCACCGGGCCCGCCGCCGCGCAGCGCAGCTGGAAGAAGGGCCGCCGCACCGTCACCTGGCGGGGCCCGCGCGACACCTACGGGTGAGATCCCTGCGCGGCCCCGTGGCGGGAGATCACCCCTCGGCGCGTACCGGACCCCACGGGACGGCGTCCGAGTCGTTCCACGGGGGGTTCTCGGGCCTCCTGGGGGCACTTCCGCGTCGTGTTGTCCACATGATCGGGGCGTCGAATAGGTTCACGGGCCTGATTCCGATAGAATCGACCAGGTTCGACCGGCAACCCGGCGCACTGCTTCCTGTTCCCGGCCCCGAGGTCAGCGGCCTGTGGGCCCTCGCGCGCGTGCGCGAGGCGCGTCGGGCCGTTCGCGTGCCAGGCCAGGATACGTTCCGCGCCGCCACCAGGTCGAACTCCCTCGGCGCTCCACCGGAGCCGAGGGCCCCCGGACTGCGAGGAGCTGCACCACGTGAGCGACAGCGACCACCCCACGCCCGATCAGGCAGTGACCCAGGCCCAGGCCGAGCCCCCCGCGCCCAGCGCCGCGGAGAGCGCCGCTCACGCACCTGAGCACTACGAGGCCTCGGACATCACCGTTCTCGAGGGCCTCGAGGCCGTCCGCAAGCGCCCCGGCATGTACATCGGCTCCACCGGTGAGCGCGGGCTGCACCACCTGGTGTGGGAGATCGTCGACAACTCCGTGGACGAGGCCCTGGCCGGCCACGGCGACTCGATCGAGGTCACGCTGCTGGAGGACGGCGGCGTCAGGGTGGTCGACCACGCCCGCGGCATCCCGGTGGACATGCACCCCACCGAGGGCAAGCCCGCCGTGGAGCTGGTGCTCACCGTGCTGCACGCCGGCGGCAAGTTCGGCGGCGGCGGGTACGCCGTCTCCGGAGGTCTGCACGGCGTGGGATCCTCGGTGGTCAACGCCCTGTCCCGTCGGATGGAGGTGGAGATCCGCCGTCAGGGCCACGTGTGGCGCCAGGCGTACCAGCGCGGCATCCCCGAGGCCCCGCTGGACAAGGGCGAGCAGACCGAGGAGACCGGCACCACCATCAGCTTCTGGCCGGATGCGGAGATCTTCGACGCCACCGTGTTCGACGTCGAGGTGCTGCGCAAGCGCTTCCAGCAGATGGCGTTCCTGAACAAGGGCCTGGCGATCACCCTCACCGATCTGCGTCCCGCCGTCGTGGAGGAGAGCGAGGAAGACCTCGTCGACGTCGAGCTGGAGGGCGAGGGCGAGGACAAGCCCACCGGCCCCCCCACCTGGACCTACCGCTACGACCGCGGCCTGCAGGACTTCGTGGAGTTCATCAACAAGGCCAAGCGGGCCGAGGTGATCCACCCCGAGATCATCGCCTTCGAGGCCGAGGACACCGAGGTGAAGATCTCCGTCGAGGTCGCCATGCAGTGGACGGGTGCCTACTCCGAGTCGGTGCACACCTACGCCAACACCATCAACACCCACGAGGGCGGCACCCACGAAGAGGGCTTCCGCACGGCGCTGACGGCGATCGTGAACCGCTACGCCCGCGCCCAGGGCATCCTCAAGGAGAAGGACGCCAACCTCACCGGTGAGGACATCCGCGAGGGCCTGACCGCTGTGGTGTCCGTGAAGCTGGGCGAGCCGCAGTTCGAGGGCCAGACCAAGACCAAGCTGGGCAACGCCATCGCTCGCACCTTCATGGTCAAGGTGATGAACGACCAGCTGGTGGCCTGGATGGAGTCCCACCCTCAGGAGGCCCGCTCCATCGTCACCAAGGCGCAGGCCGCCGCGATGGCCCGCGAGGCCGCCCGCAAGGCCCGCGACGCCACGCGCCGCAAGTCCCCGCTGGAGACGGGCGGCATGCCCGGCAAGCTGCGCGACTGCTCCTCCCGCAACCCCGCCGAGTCCGAGATCTTCATCGTGGAGGGCGACTCCGCCGGCGGCTCGGCCGTCTCCGGTCGCGATCCGCGCACCCAGGCCATCCTGCCCATCCGCGGCAAGATCCTGAACGTGGAGAAGGCCCGGCTGGACCGCGCCCTGGACAACCAGGAGGTGCGCTCGCTGATCACCGCCTTCGGCACCGGCATCGGTGAGGACTTCGACGCCACCAAGCTGCGGTACCACAAGATCATCCTGATGGCCGACGCCGACGTCGACGGCCAGCACATCTGCACCCTGCTGCTGACCCTGCTGTTCCGCTACATGCGGCCGCTGATCGAACTGGGCCACGTGTTCATCGCGATGCCGCCGCTGTACCGCCTGAAGTGGTCCAACTCACCGCACGAGTACGTGTTCAGCGACGAGGAGCGCGATCAGCGCCTGGAGGCCGGCCGCGCGGCCGGCAAGCGGATCCCCAAGGAGAACGGGATCCAGCGCTACAAGGGCCTGGGCGAGATGGACTGGAAGGAGCTCCAGACCACCACCATGGACCGCGACGTGCGCACCCTGAAGCAGGTCACCGTGGACGAGGCCGCCGATGCGGACACCATCTTCTCGGTGCTGATGGGCGATGACGTCGACGCGCGCCGCCGCTTCATCCAGGAGAACGCCAAGGACGTCCGCTTCCTCGACATCTGACGGCCCGGGCGCCGCGCACCCCCGGTGCGCGCCCATCGGCCCGCCCCACCCGCTGCCCGTGGATCCCTCTGGATCCGACGCGAAAGGTCCTTCCCGCATGAGCGACATCCCGAACGACCCCACCACCCCCGAGGAGAACAGCGGCCTGCCCGCCGACCAGGGCGCCGGTGGGACCGGCCCCGAGCCGACGGGCACCCCGTCCGGCGCCGATGACGTCCTGCTGGAGGGCGCACCGGCCGGCCAGGTCGCCCCCGAGGGCACCACCCAGGTCACCGCCTCCGAGGCCGTCGATCGCACCGTGACGCTGGTGGACCCGCTGGACGAGAGCGAGGTCGACAAGATCAGCCAGGTCGACCTCAACCAGGAGATGCAGCGCTCCTACCTCGACTACGCGATGAGCGTGATCGTCGGCCGCGCCCTGCCGGACGTGCGTGACGGACTCAAGCCCGTCCACCGCCGCATCGTCTACGCGATGTACGACGGCGGCTACCGCCCCGACCGCTCCTTCTCCAAGTGCGCGAAGGTCGTCGGCGAGGTGATGGGCAACTACCACCCCCACGGCGACTCGGCGATCTACGACGCGATGGTGCGCCTGGTCCAGCCGTGGTCCATGCGGTACCCACTGATCCTGGGGCAGGGCAACTTCGGCTCCGCCGGTGACGACGGCGCGGCCGCCCCGAGGTACACCGAGTGCAAGATGGCACCGCTGGCCCTGGAGCTGGTGCGGGACATCGAGCAGGAGACCGTCGACACCGTCGGCAACTACGACAACACCATCCAGGAGCCGTCGATCCTGCCGGCCCGCTTCCCGAACCTGCTGGTCAACGGCTCCTCGGGGATCGCCGTGGGCATGGCCACCAACATCCCCCCGCACAACCTGCGCGAGGTCGCAGGGGCCGTGCAGTGGCTGCTGCAGAACCCCGAGGCCACCAAGCCCGAGCTGCTGGAGGCCTGCCTGCGGTTCATCAAGGGCCCCGACTTCCCCACCGGCGCCACCATCGTGGGCACCAAGGGCATCGAGGAGGCCTACCGCACCGGCCGCGGCTCCATCACTCAGCGCGCCGTGGTCAACACCGAGGAGGTGGGCGGGCGGATGGCCCTGGTGGTCACCGAGCTGCCTTACCAGGTCAACCCCGACACCCTGGCCCGCAAGATCGCCGAGCTGGTCAAGCTGGGCAAGGTGCAGGGCGTCGCCGACATCACCGACGAGACCTCCGGCCGCACCGGCCAGCGCCTGGTGCTCACCCTCAAGCGGGACGCCGTGGCCAAGGTGGTGCTCAACAACCTCTACAAGCACACCCAGCTGCAGGAGAACTTTTCCGCCAACATGCTGGCCCTGGCCGGTGGGGTGCCGCGCACCCTGTCGATCGACTCGTTCGTGCGCGAGTGGACCCGCCACCAGATCGACGTGATCGTGCGGCGCACCCAGTACCGCCTGCGCAAGGCCGAGGAGCAGATCCACATCTACCGCGGCTACCTCAAGGCGCTGGACGCGCTGGACGAGGTGATCGCCCTGATCCGGCGTTCCCCGGATGCCGACCAGGCCCGCGAGGGACTGATGGAGCTGCTGGAGATCGACGAGATCCAGGCCAACGCCATCCTGGCGATGCAGCTTCGCCGCCTGGCCGCCCTGGAGCGCCAGAAGATCATCGACGAGCACGACCGCCTGCAGGCGATGATCGAGGAGTACAAGGCGATCCTGGCCGATCCGGCCCGGCAGCGCAGCATCGTCTCCGAGGAGCTCGCCGAGATCGTGGAGAAGTACGGCGACGACCGCCGCACCCAGATCCTGCCCTTCGACTCGGACATGTCGATGGAGGACCTGATCCCGGAGGAGGACGTGGTCGTCACCATCACCAAGGGCGGCTACGTCAAGCGCACCCGCACCGACCAGTACCGGGCGCAGAAGCGCGGCGGCAAGGGCGTGCGCGGGGCGGCGCTGCGGGCCGACGACGTGGTGGAGCACTTCTTCACCACCACCACCCACCGCTGGCTGCTGTTCTTCACCAACCAGGGCCGCGTGTACCGCTCCAAGGGCTACGAGATCCCTGAGGCGCCGCGCGATGCGAAGGGCCAGCACGTGGCGAACCTGATGGCCTTCCAGCCGGAGGAGCGGATCGCCTCGGTGCTGTCCCTGGACACCTACGAGGACGCCGAGTTCCTGGTGCTGGCCACCCGCTCGGGCCTGGTGAAGAAGACCCCGCTGTCGGCCTTCGACTCCAACCGCACCGGCGGCATCATCGCCATCAACCTGCGCGAGGTGGATGGCCCCGACGGGCCCCGTCAGGACCGCGTGATCGCGGCCCGTGCCGTCAACAGCGACGACCACCTGCTGATGGTCTCCCGCAACGGCCAGTCTGTGCGCTTCCCCGCCGCCGACGACGTGCTGCGCCCCATGGGCCGCGCCACCTCCGGTGTGACCGGCATGAAGTTCCGCAACCAGGACGAGCTGCTGGCCATGGACGTGGTGCGGCCGGGCACCTTCGTGGTCACCGTGACCGACGGCGGCTTCGCCAAGCGCACCAGCATCGACGAGTACCGCCTGCAGGGTCGCGGCGGCCTGGGCATCCGGGTGGCGAAGCTGCCGGACGACCGCGGCCACCTGGTCGGTGCGGCCGTTGTGCAGGAGAGCGACGAGCTGCTGGTGGTGATGGAGCGGGGCAAGGTGGTGCGCTCGCGCGTGGACGGCGTGCCCGCCAAGGGCCGCACCACCATGGGCGTGGTGTTCGCCAAGCCCGACAAGGGCGACCACATCATCCTGGTGACCACCACCTCCGAGGCCGAGGTGGACGAGGAGATGGAGGCCGCTGAGGGCGCTGAGTCACAGGCCGCCGCTGGTGAGGCCGCGATCGCCGAGGCGATGGAGGGGACCGAGACCGCCACAGAGGCCGCCCGGGAGGACCTTCCGGCCGATCCCGATGGCGAGGCCGGTTCCGCAGATCCTGTGGAGGCTTCGCCCGCGGACGCGTCGCAGGGGACGGTCGACGGCGGCGATGATCTAGGCTCGGAGCCGTCCGACCCGTCGTCCGACGACGACACCCAGACCGAGGAGTGACCCGTGACCACGAGCAACGCACAGCGCGATTCGGCGTCGTCCGGCGGCTCCTCCAAGGGCGCCAGCCGCAGCCCCGTGAAGTCGGCCTCGGTCGGCAGCGCCAACGAGCGCGAGCGGCGCGGGCCGCGGCGCGTGCGCCTCACCCTGGCGCGGCTGGACCCGTTCTCGGTGATGAAGCTGTCGTTCCTGATCGCGATCGCGATCGGCATCTCCACCGTCGTAGCCGTGGCACTGCTGTGGAACCTGGTGGATGCCATCGGCCTGTGGAATCAGATCGACCAGCTGGGACGTGACCTCAACGGTGGCGACCCGCTGCCCTTCATGGATTTCTTCAGCTTCTCGAAGATGGTCAGCTACGGCACCGTGGTGGCCGTGGTGAACGTTGTGCTGATCACGGCGCTGGGCACCCTGCTGGCGTTCCTGTACAACCTGGTGGCGGCACTGCTGGGCGGGCTGAAGCTCACCTTCACCGACGAGTGAGACCGGGGTCTGTGGCCCTCAGTGCAGTTCGGTGACGTCCGCGACCTGCGCGGTCAGCGCTTCGAGGGTGGCCTCGGCGTTCACCGTGACGGCCACGCCGTGCGCTCCGGCGCCCAGGGAGATCTCGCGATCCGGGTCCCCGACCAGGGAGGCATCGGCGATGACAGGCCAGGCGGTGGTGGAGCCGAAGGGCGTGATGGTGCCGCGCTCGTAGCCGGTGGCCTGCATGGCCACGTCCTTGTCCGGCATCGACAGGCGGTTCACGCCCAGCAGGGAGCGCAGCTTCGGCCAGGAGATCTCCCGGTCACCGGGCACCAGCACGAAGAGGAAGTCGCCCTCGGCGCGGCGCACCACCAGGGTCTTGATCAGGTCGCGGGGCTGGAGGCCGCGGGCAGCAGCGGCCTCGGCCAGGGAGGAGACTCGGTCGTGGCGAGTGACGGTGTGGTCCAGTCCCAGGGACTCCAGGGCGGTGATGGCACGATGCTCGCTCATGGCCTCACCATAGGGGCGGATCTGGTCACGAGGGGCCGGCGATCGAACCGAGACCGGGGGACGGGGCCCGCTGTGACCTCCCGTACAACCATCCGGGCCGGTTGGACGTGGAGGCGGGAGGGGCTGTAGCGTAGTGCGTCGGTGGCACGCCGCCGCACGGTTCTCCGGGCCCGCCTTGAAGTACCGTGCAGGGATCGCCATCATGGGCCTATAGCTCAGTCGGTTAGAGCGCTGTCCTGATAAGACAGAGGTCACTGGTTCAAGTCCAGTTAGGCCCACTTCGAGGATCGGAGGACTCGTGAAGAAGTTCGCGCAGATCGCAGCAGTCCTGATCAGCAGCACCGTCGCCGGCGTTCTCGTCTGGCGCAAGGTGGAATCGGATCGGCTCCGCAACGACCTGTGGAACGAGGCCGAGGCCATCTCCGCCGAGCAGGACCAGGCACAGGCCGCCCCCAAGGCCCAGCCTGTTCCCGCGCAGCGGGTGTGAGGTCTACAATCGATCCCGCGCCACCGGCGCACCCGGGGACTTAGCTCAGTTGGTAGAGCGGTAGCTTTGCAAGCTTCAGGTCAGGGGTTCGACCCCCCTAGTCTCCACAAAGCAGCACGTCAGAGGCCCTCTCCCGTCAGGGAGGGGGCCTCTGACGTGTGATCAGCCGTTCGCCGGAGTGCGAGCCCTGCCCACAGCTGCGATGACGGGTCGCCGTCCCGTTCTCAGGACGAGCGCGCCACCCGGTGGGTGAGCACGATGGTCACCAGGACCAGCAGCAGCGGCAGGGCCACGCCGAGAGCGAGGAAAGCGCTGAGGGAGCCGATCCTGTCCACCAGCCAGCCGAAGTTCGTGCCGAAGAATCCCGCGGCCAGGTTCAGGGGCAGGAAGATCGTGGCCACGAAGGTGAGGCGCTCGCTGATGATCGTCCCCTGCTGCTGGAGCACGTCGCCCAGGCGGGCGTACTGCTGGGTGGCTCGAGAGCGCACGGCGTCCACGGCGTTCGCACTGCGACGGAGCTGACGACGTTGGCCGGACGAGAGGCACTGCGCCAGGTCCCCGTCCGGTGCCATCAGGCGGTGCTGGGTATCGGAGATCTCCTGGATGGAGAACAGGTGGTTGCGCAGCTCGGCGATGGCCTTGCGCTCCGGCGCGGAGGTGAAGCCGGCTGCTCGCACCTCGAGCCGCCGGCTCCGCTCGACCATGTCGTCCAGGACGTCCTGGGTGTGGAGAGCCAACTGGTGCACGAGGTCGATCACGATCGCCCACAGGTCGGGGCTCGGTGAGGTGCTCGGCGCGTGGAGGCGGTCCCTGATGCGGTCGAGGTCATCACCGTCGGCGACGATCAGCATCCCGTCGCGCGCCACCAGCAGATGGATCGGTGACGGATCGCTGTCGGCTCTGAAGGTGAACAGGAGCAGATGCGCGGAGGCTTCCCCGATGCTCAGGGCGGGCCGGCGCGGGGTGCGCCCGTGCCGGGTGTGGGCGCGGATCGAGTCCGCGAGATCCAGCTGCCCGGCCGCCCAGGCTGTCAGTCGTGTGTCGAATCCGCGGGAGAGCGCGATGAACTCGCCGTCCTGAGCGGTCCTGGTGTCGTCGTCCTGAAGGATCTGCATGGGTGCACGCTAGACCTGCTGCGAGGCCGAACCGGGCGCGAGGACGGTGATGCCAAGGTCCTGCGCGGCTTCTGCCATCCGGTCGTCGTCGGTGGCCAGGCCATCGACGTCGTCCCCCAGTTCGAGAGCGGTGGCGAGATGGGACGCGTCGAGGGACCGCAGCGCCACTGGATCCAGCAGCCCGGTGCCCGCCCGTGCCTCTGCCGCGACGGCGGAGGCTTTCTGCTTGAGCGCACGGATCGCGATCTCGGCCATGAGCTACATCGTAGAACGTGGGGTGGTCCCTGGCGAGGGTCCGAGCAGCTCCCGGACGTGCTCCACGGTGAACGCGGCCGCGACCGCTTTCTGCAGCCCGCGGCAGGTGAGCTGGCGAGGCTCGGTGCGCGAGGCGCTGAGCTCCACCTCGAGCAGCTGCTGGGCAGCGAGCTCCTGCCGATCTTCTGCGCCCGCAGCCCGGACCTTAGTTCCCGCCCCTGAGCGCAGGCGACGTACTCGCACCCGCCACCGGCCGTCCTCGAACGCGGCGGAGTCGATGCGGTGGTCGAAGCGGCCGGCCGGGCCCCAGTGCTCGAGGGCGGCACTGACTGCCACTTGCTCCACCGGTGCCAGGTCCGTGTACCCCCGCAGGTGCTCGGCCCCGATGAGCCCCCACATGTGGTCCTTGATCACAGCGACAGTGCTGTCGGCCTCGAGGTTGCCGTAGTACACGCCGTCGGGCACCACCAGAACGTTCGCCGCGAACCTGTCGCCACCCACGTGCGAGCACTCCCAGACCGACTCCGGCCACCGCGCGGCCAGGGCCGCCGCGACGGGCCGCCCGCGCACCGCACAGCACACGTCGTGCTGACCATGAGCGCACACCAGCAGCACCGGATCCCCGCTGAGCCGGCCCGCGTTCGCCGGATCAGCCAGCTCCGTCAGGGCTTCCGGGATAACCCGCAGGTCCTCATCGTGCCGCCAGCGGCCCCAGATCTGCCGCAGGTCCCCAGGCCCGGCCAGGTGCATCACGCCCCAGCGGCCCGAGGCGGCCCGGGAGCGCCGCCCGTGCCGACGGATCAGCAGGATACGGGCCCGCAGCGCCTGCGCTGCCGCGAACACCTGTGCGTACACCTCAGCATCGAGATCCAGGCCGTCGAAGCCGTTGGGTGGCCAGCCCCCGCGATGCTCGACCAGCACCCAGTACGTGCCGCGGGGCGCGGTGCCGGCGATTCCGTCACCGCGCTCCCGGGCGGCATCGGCGCAGCGGAATGCGTGCTGTGGTGGCAGAGGGGTCACGTCTCAGTGCCGGAAGGTGTACCGACCCCGGGGCGCACTTCCGCGGGGACAGCATCGGCCGGCACCAGCACGCCGGAACGCACCAGGCGCTCCACCAGCTCACGACCGGCCTGGCCCGCGGTGATCGAGTCACCGGCCAGCGCCGCCTTCACGTGCGCGAGCTCCTCCTCGGTGAAGTCCAGCCAGCCCACCCGCGTCCACAAGCGAGATCCGTCCAGCCGCGCATCCAGGTGGCCGCGCAGCACGAACCGGGACGATCCTGCATCGTCTGCATCGTCTGTGTGGGCTTGCAGGCCCCGCAGGGCGGCGAGCTGTGCGAGCGGTCCCAATGGTGCCGGGCGTGCCTGCCCCCGACGGGTGCGGGCCAGGCCGGCGGAGGGGTCAGCATCGTCGAGAACGGCCGCGATCTTCTCCCGCACCAGGTCCAGCACCTCCCTGTCGGGCCCGTCGGACCCCAGCGGGAGGCTCTGCCGCATCTGCGGATCCTCCCGCAGAAGCGCCAGTACGGACTGGGTGACCTCCTCGGCCACGGCGTACCGGGTCCAGTTATGGATGCCGAGGGTCACGTGGATGGAGACCTCGCCCTGCGCTGTGGCCGAATGCAGCCAGCCCCGCGGCAGGTAGAGGGCGTCCCCGGGTTCGAGCACCGCGTCGATGTACGGCTCCTTGGCGGCGGCCTCGGCGACCGCGTCCCGGCGGTCGGTCCAGGGCTGGTCCCGCAGGGGTGCCTCCAGCACGGGAGGGCGCAGCACCCATCGCTTGGTGCCCTCGATCTGCAGCACGAACACGTCGTGCACGTCGTAGTGGTCGTCGAAGCCCTGATTCTGCGGGGGCGTGATGTAGGCATTGGCCTGCACAGGATTGCCCAGCTCGTCGGCGAGATCGGCAGTGAAGGCAGCGAGTGGCTCCCAGGTGCGCTGCAGGGCCTGCAGCACCAGGGTGGCGCCATCACGGAAGTGCCGCCACAGAGCGGTGTCATCCAGCTGGTCGCCGATCGTGGCACCCACACCGGCGCCAGACGTGAAGGAGGACACCGGCAGCGTCGCCCCGTCCTTCGCGACGCGCAGGAACGGCGAGCGCAGACCGCGGCGGGAGATCAGCTCGTCGACCGCGGCGGAGGAGAACAGGTCGGAGAAATCGCTCGCTCCCCGCGTCAGCAGAGCCTTGCGCCCCCACACCTCGGCGGCGAACTCCTCGCGGCCGACGTCGATCAGGCGCGAGGCCAGCACCCCGGCCCCGTCACGGGAACCGGGGTGCTGGTCATCGGTCGAAGGACAGGTGGTCACCGATCAGCTCCACCGTCGGCGCCGCCGTCCTGCTGGCCGGGGACGCCGGAGGCACCGCCGTCGGCCGGACCCTCAGCACCGCCGTCAGCGCCACCGTCCTGCACGCCGGGAACGCCCGAGGCGCCACCGTCCGCAGGGCCCTCCGCGCCGCCGTCGGCACCGCCGTCCTGCACACCGGGAACGCCGGCGGCTCCGCCGTCGGCCGGGCCCTCGTTCTCGTTCTCCAGGGGATCCTTCGTCGTGTCGGTCATGCTTCCTCCTCAATCGGGGACATGGAGGGCGGGCCGTTCGGCCGACCGGTGCGCCGGCCATGGCCGATCATCACCGGGTACCCGGTGACCCGCCTCACAGGAGGCTATCGGTCCGGGCCGACGGACGGAACCGCGCGGACCGATCGTTTCAATGCCGCCGGCCCGTTCCCTGCGGTCAGCGCCCAGTCTCCTGCCGCCACCGGCCCGTTCCCTGCGGACGCCGGCCCGTTCCCTGCCGCCCCCGGCCAGTTCCCTGCGGACGCCGGCCCGTTTCCTCCGTACCCTGAGGTCATGACCACCTCTCCGGACGCGCACCGTCTCTCCGACGCCCTCGACGGCCGCCGTATCGTGCTGGCGGTGGACCGCCGCACGGAGGAACTGGCGGCCGCTCTCGAACGGCACGGCGCCGAGGTGTCGGTGGCCGCAGCCCTGACCAACATCCCGCACGTGGACGACGAGGCCCTGCTGTCCCGCACCCGGGAGCTGATCGCCGATCCACCCGAGCTGCTGGTGATCACCACCGGCATCGGGATGCGCGGCTGGTTCGAGGCGGCCACTGCCTCCGGGATCGCCGAGCAGCTGCGCGAAGCACTGTCCGGTGCCACGATCCTGGCGCGCGGCCCCAAGGGGCGCGGCGCGATCCAGCAGGCGGGCCTGACCGCCCACTGGGTGGCCGAGTCGGAGACCGCCGCGGAAGTCGCCGACCACCTGCGCACCATGGATGTCGCCGGGCGGCGGGTGGCGGTGCAGCATCACGGTTCGGGGGCCGACGGGCTCGACGAGCTGTTGGACGAGATGGGTGCTGAGGTGGCGAGCCTGACGGTGTACCGGTGGGGCCCTCCTCGCGACCCCGAGGCCGTGCGCCGCTCCGTGCACGACGCCGCGACCGGCCGGATCGACGCCGTGGTCTCCACCGCCGCGCCGGGTGCTGCCCGCTGGTTGGAGGTGGCCCGCGAGGAGGGCGTGCTGGACGGTATCCGTGAGCGAGCGCAGGCCGGCGACCTGGTGCTGGCGGTGGTGGGCCCGGTCAACGCGGGACCGTACGAGGACCAGGACATCCCCGTGCTGCAGCCGGAGCGGATGCGCCTGGGGTCGATGGTCAAGGCCATCGTGCAGCACTACGGGCAGCAGCCCCGCAGCTGACCCTCCGAGGTCGAGTGCCGAGGATCGGGGGTCGAGGATCGTGGGTCGTAGGTCGTGGACCGCGGGTCAAAGATCGATGTCCAGGCGCCAGCGAGCCCGGGGCTCGTGCGGAGGACCTGAGAGCGGAGCGCGTCTGAGAACCAGGATTGGTTCTCAGACGCGCGCGGGTCTCAGGAGCACGGAGATCGCTCCGGCGGTGCCGTCGGCGGGCCGGCAGAACCGTCGCTGCTCCCTCACTCTTTCCTATGACCTGCGCCTATGCGCACTCAACGCCCCCGGGCATCCCATGGTTGGAAAACGATCTGCGGCGCCCGACAGAGCGATCCCGTTCCCGGGAGTGGGGTCGATGACCGCGCGTACGCCCTGACGCGGCGTGCACCCAGCGCCACCCTGGCGGGAAGGCATCGGATGAATCCGGCGCGAACAGGACGTAAGCCCCCGCTGCATGGCGCCGCTCCGGGGGAGACTGTCTGTAATTCGATTGACACGCGGCGGAGACCGCTCTGGCCAAGACCGCTCCGTCGGCGCGCCCCACCCCAGGCCGCTGCCCGCGAGCGGATCACGAGAGAACCCATCTCCCATGGCCTATCGCGTGATCTTCAACCAGACTGGCTACCTCGGTCGAGGCGCCGTGCAGGAACCGGTGCCCGAGCTGCGCCGCCGCGGCTACACGAAGCGACGCCTTCGCCGACGTGTGCACCCCGGGCAACCCGCGGCCCGCCACCCGTGACGAGATCCGCGAGCTGTACGCCTCCTTGCTCTGAGCGTCTGCGTCCGCCCCTACTGTCAGTGCCCCTGCCCGAGGTTCCCCGAGAGGCGCTCCAGGCGCTCGGCACCGGCACCCTCGAGGCCGATGATGCGGGCCTCCTTGCCGCGGGCGGCGTACTTCGACTGCACCGCGTCCAGGGAGGCCACCGTGGAGGCGTCCCACACGTCGGCGTCGGTGAGGTCGATGATGACCGTCTCCGGGTCGCCGGCGTAGTCGAACTGGTACACCAGGTCGTTGCTCGAGGCGAAGAACAGCTGGCCGATCACCCGGTAGCGGCGGATGTCCACGCTGCCGTCGCCGTCCACATCGGTCTCCCACACCTTCTCGATGCGGGTCAGGTGCGCCACCCGCCGGGCGAACATGACCATCGCGCACACCACGCCCAGCACCACGCCGATCGCGAGGTTGTCGGTGACCACGGTCGCGATCACGGTGGTGGCCATGACGGCCGTCTCCGACAGCGGCATGCGTCGCAGCGTGGAGGGGCGGATGCTGTGCCAGTCGAAGGTGCCCACCGAGACCATGATCATCACGGCCACCAGTGCGGCCATCGGGATCAGGCCCACGATGTCGCCGAGGGCCACCACCAGGATCAGCAGGAACACGCCGGCCAGGAAGGTGGACAGCCGCGTGCGGGCGCCGGACTCCTTCACGTTGATCATGGTCTGGCCGATCATGGCGCAGCCGCCCATGCCGCCGAAGAAGCCGGTGACCACGTTGGCCACGCCCTGGCCCCAGCTCTCGCGGGTCTTGTCGGAGTGGGTGTCGGTGATGTCGTCCACCAGCTTCGCGGTCAGCAGCGACTCCATCAGCCCCACCATGGCCATGGCCAGGGCGTACGGGGCGATGATCCGCAGGGTCTCCAGCGTGAAGGGCACATCCGGGATCAGCAGCTGGGGCAGGGAGTCGGGCAGCTCGCCCTGGCTGCCCACATCGGGCACCCGCCATCCCGCCGCCACCACCAGCACGGTGAGCACCACGATCGCGATCAGCGGGGCGGGAACGGCCTTGGTGAGCCGGGGCAGGGCCACCAGCATCAGCAGGCCCGCGGCCGTCAGCGGGTACACCAGCCACGGCAGGTCCGGGCCGATCAGGTGCGGCAGCTGGGCGATGAAGATCAGGATCGCCAGGGCGTTGACGAAGCCGGTCATCACGGAGCGGGGGATGAACCGCATCAGCTTCGCCACCCCCAGCACCGCCAGCAGGATCTGCAGCAGGCCGGCCAGGATCACGGTGGCGATCAGGTGGTCCACCCCGTGCTCGGCCGCGACGGGAGCGATCACCAGCGCCACGGCACCGGTGGCCGCGGAGATCATCGCGGGGCGCCCTCCCACGAAGGCGATGGTCACGGCCATGGTGAAGGAGGCGAACAGGCCCAGCCGCGGGTCCACGCCCGCCAGGATCGAGAAGGAGATCGCCTCGGGGATCAGGGCCAGGGCCACCACCAGCCCGGCGAGGACCTCGGTCTTCAGTCGGCGAGGATCGCGCAGCACCTCGCGAACGCGGGTGGGCTGCTGCTGGGAGTGCTGCGGATGCGGTGCTCCGGAGTCGGGCGCGGCAGGATCGAGCGTGGGGGGGGAGGCGGGCCTAGGGTCCTCGGGGAGACGTGCGCGGGGGCTCGGGATGTCGGGCTGCGTCAGCGATGCGGCAACGGGTGCGGGCCGACGGGCCGGCCTGTCGGTCCGGCCGGAGGCCTGCAGACGGGAGATCTGCAGACGGGAGATCGGCAGACGGGAGATCGGCGGCGCTGTGCCTCGCGGCGCCATGACGGACCACGGGCCACGACGCCGACCCTCACGCTACGTCATGGTTGGGGAACTGTGCGTGCGTCGTGCCTCACAGGGGCTGCTTCGGCATGTGGGTCCGTCTCAGGGTGCTTCGGCGTGCGGGGTGCCTCAGCGGCCGGTCAGATCGCGCAGTCGGGCCAGGAACTCGTCGGCCATGACCACCTGCTTCTCCAGGGCTCGGCGTCGCTCGATCGCCGACTCCTCGAAGGCGCGCAGGCGGTCCACTGCATCGGCAGGTGCGTCAGCGGAATCGGACGCATTCGTCGTATCGGGCGCGGTCACGGCGTCGGTGATGTCCAGCAGCTCCTGCATCTGCTGGAGGGTGAACCCGAGCGGTTTCATCCGCCGGATCAGCAGGATCCGCTCCACATCGGCCTCGGTGTACAGGCGGAACCCGCCCTCGCTGCGGGCCGACGGGGTCACCAGGCCGATCTCGTCGTAGTGACGCAGCGTGCGCAGGCTCAGCTCGGTGCGTTCGGCAACAGCACCGATGTGCATCAGGTCCTGGCCGTCGCGCACTCCGCTCATGTGCCCAGTGTGCCGCACG
Organism: Brachybacterium epidermidis; assembly: GCF_015209585.1. GTDB lineage: Bacteria > Actinomycetota > Actinomycetes > Actinomycetales > Dermabacteraceae > Brachybacterium > Brachybacterium epidermidis. The sequence goes on along the minus strand of NZ_JADEYR010000002.1, from coordinate 89,224 downwards.
CCCGCGCGCCGCAGATCGTCCCGGAGTCCCTCGACCCGGCCCCTCCCCGGTGCGATAGTGATCGCATGACCGTTCTCGTCACGTACGCCACCCACTCCGGCGCCACCCTCACGCTTGCCGAGACCATCGCCGAGACCCTGACCGCCGCAGGCGTCGCCACCGAGGTGGTGGACGTGAACGAGGGACCCGACCCCTCCCGCTACGACGCCGTGGTGCTCGGCACCGGCGTGCGCATCGACGCCGCCGAGAAGCCCGCCACGAACTGGGCCAAGACCCACCGCGAGCAGCTGTCCTCCCGTCCCATGGCCTTCTTCACCTGCTCCGGCTCCGCAGCCGATCCCGCCAAGGGCGGCCGCCAGAAGGCCGCCGACGCCTTCCTGGAGATGCTGGGCTTCTCCCCGGTGGCGGTCAAGAACTTCCCCGGCTGGGTGATCATGGACAAGATCCCCGTGCACGAGCTGCTGCTGCTGAAGTCCATGCGCACCCCCACCGGAGATTTCCGCGATCTGGACGCCGTGCGCGACTGGGCGCAGGAGTTGGCCCCGCTTCTGCGCAAGAACTGACCCGGCCGCTGCGCACGACACGAACCGACCAGGCTGCTGCTCGCGGGCTGACTCGGTTGCTGCGCAAGGATTGATCCGGCTGCTGCGTGCAGGCTGACCTGGCCAGCTCGGCCCCCGGTCTGGTTGCCGCACATGAACTGCGACGACGTCAACGTGAACGTGCACGGATCGGGCTAGGATCGATGGCGACGCCGAACCGGACGTGCAGCAGGCGCCGAACCGGACCTGCAGCCACCGACTGGCCCCGGCGAGCCCATCGACCCCTCCCGCGACGGAGAGATGACATGCCCCACCAGGACCCGACTCCGAGCAGAGGCCCAGCCGCCGCCCTGCGCGTCGGCATCATCGGCACCGGTGGGATCTCCCACCAGCACGCACCCGGCTGGCTCGAGCTCGGCGTGGACCTGCACTGCTACAGCCACTCCGGGGCCGATCGCTTCGCCGAGCAGTACGGCGCCACCGTGCACGGCACCCTGGACGAGCTGCTTGCCGCGGTGGACGTGGCGGACGTGTGCACCCCCACCCCGGCTCACGCCGAGATCGTCCACGCCGCCCTGGACGCGGGCGTGGACGTCGTGTGCGAGAAGCCGCTGACGCTGACCGCGGAGGACTCCCGTGCCGTCGTCGAGCACGCCGAGCGGGCAGGCCGCCACCTGTATCCCGCCCACGTGGTGCGCTACTTCCCCCAGTACGCCGCCGCGAAGAAGGCCGTGGAGAACGGTGCCGTCGGCACCCCCGCAGTGCTGCGCTACGAGCGCACCGGGGCGGCGCCGGGACAGGACTGGTACGCCGATGACGAGGCCTCCGGCGGCATCATCATGGACCAGATGATCCACGACCTGGACCAGGCGATCTGGATCGCCGGGCCCGTCAGCAGCGTGTATGCCCAGCAGTTTGCGGGGACGGGCCCCGACCTGGTGCGCACCGGCCACGTGGTGCTCACCCACACCGGCGGCGCCATCAGCCACTGCCGCGGCCTGTGGGGGCCGCCCGGCACCGCCTTCCGCTACACCTTCGACATCGCCGGGGACGCCGGCCGCCTCCAGTACGACTCCGACGGCGACCCGGCCGTGCAGCTGGACGCGGTGGCCTCGGCCCGCAGCCAGGGCGACGGCGGGTACCTGCCCGACGTCAGCTCCATGCGCAGCCCCTACACCGAGGAGATCCTCGAGTTCACCGCCGCGATCACCAGCGGTGCCCCCACGCGAGTCTCCGCGGCCGACGGCGCCTACGTCGTGGAGGTCTCCCGCGCCGCCCTCGAGTCCCTGCGCACCGGACGGAGCATCCCATGCTGAACGACCACGCCCATGACACCGACGCCGCCTCGCCCGGCCCCACAACCCCCGTCGGCGCCGTCACACCCGACGCCGCCACCTCGGCCGACGCCGCCTCGCCCGGCCCCACGAGCCCCCAGGCCGGACGCTTTAAGGTCGCGATCCTTAGCATCGCCCACACCCACGCCCACGCGTACGCCGCCGCCCTGGAGGCTCGCGGGGACGTGGACCTGGTGGTCTCGGACCCGGAGGGATACGGCGAGTACCGCACCCGGCCCGGAGGCCGCCTGGTCTCCTCCGACGAGGAGGCCTGGAACGCCTGGCCGGGCGGCCCCGACGCCGTCATCGTCACCAGCGCCAACGCCCACCACCGCGATCAGGTGCTGGAGGCCGCCCGCCGGGGCGTGCACGTGCTGTGCGAGAAGCCGCTGGCCACCACCGTCGCCGACGCCGAGGCCATGGTGGACGCGTGCCGCGAGGCCGGGGTGGTGCTGATGACCGCGTTCCCCGTGCACTTCGCTCCCGCTGTCGAGCAGCTGCGCACCGCGGTCGCCGAGGGTGCGCTGGGCCAGATCGTCGGCCTGACCGGCACCAACAACGGCAAGCTGCCCGGTGGTCGAGCCTGGTTCAGCGACACCGAGCTCTCCGGCGGTGGCGCGCTGGTGGACCACACGGTGCACCTGGCCGAGATCCTCGACTCGATGTTCGGCCTGCCCCGCACCGTCCACGCCGTGGCCAACCGCATCCTGTGGGCGGACACCGCCGGCGAGGGAGCGGAGACCGGCGGCCTGGTCACCCTCACCTACGACTCCGGCATGGTCGCCACCATCGACTGCTCCTGGTCCCAGCCCAAGGACGCCCCCACCTGGGGCGGGCTCACCCTGCAGGCCCTGGGCACCGGCGGGCAGATGCACATCGACGCCTTCGCCCAGCACGTCGGCGGCCAGGGTCAATGGCATCCCTACGGGCCGAACTACGACGCCCTGCTGATCGACGCTTTCCTCGATGCCGTCCGCACCGGCGAGGCCGTGGAGCCGACGGGGGAGACGGGCCTGCGCACCGTGCGCATCGTCGCCGCCGCGCAGGAGTCGGTGCGCACCGGGCAGCCGGTCACCCTCGAGAAGGACTGACCGGTCACCCTCGAGAAGGACTGAACCGCTGCTCGTCATAGGCAGCAGCATCCTCGGCAGGCAGCGCCTGCGGTCCCAGGCACGAGGCCACCATGCCGATCCGAGTCCGGGAGACGGACGTCCCTGGCGCATCCCCTCGTGCCCGCCTACGCTCCGGGGTAACCCTGCCGCAGGAACGGCCTGGTCGCGTCGAGGATGACCTGACCGCCTGGGGCCCGTCCCCGAGGAGCACCCCCATGGAGACCGCCCGCGGTTTCGCCAGGCTCTGGCCGCTGCACCTGCTGGTGCTGGTCGTCGGCATCCTGGCCCAGTTGATCGGGGTGCGCCGCATCCCCATCGGTATCGGCACCGTGCTGCTGCTGCCGATGCTGTACGCCTTCGTGATCGCCCTGCTGCTGAACCCCAACGTCGCGGGGTACATGAAGAAGGTGGTCTCCCGGGAGCGGGCCGCTGCTGCCGGGCCGCTGATCGTGGTGGCGCTGATGCCGTTCATCGCCCGCTTCGGTGCGGACATCGGCCCCGGCATCGAGCTGGTGATCAAGTCCGGGCCCGCCCTGCTGCTGCAGGAGATCGGCAACCTGGGCACCATCATCCTGGCGTTCCCGATCGCCGTGTGGATCCTGCGGATGGGCCGCGAGTCCGTCGGTGCCGTGCACTCCATCGCCCGCGAGCCGAACATCGCGATCATTGCCGACCGCTACGGGCTGCGCAGCGCCGAGGGCACCGGCGTGCTGGGCGTGTACGTGATGGGCACCCTGTTCGGCACGTTCATCTTCGCGGTGCTGGCCTCACTGTTCTCCACCTCCGGCCTGTTCAGCGTGGAGGCCCTGGCCATGGCGTGCGGCATCGGCTCCGGCTCCATGATGGCCGCGTGCGCCGGGGCCCTGTCGGCCGCTGACCCCGCCGCCACCGAGACCATCACGGCGCTGGCCGGCTCCTCCAACCTGCTCACCTACGCCACCGGCATGTACGTGAGCCTGTTCGTGGCCCTGCCGCTGGTGGAGTGGATGTACCGCTGGGCCAGGCCCGACGACCCCGGCAACCCGCCCACCCGTCGTGAGCGCCGGGCTGCCGCCGCGGCCGCCCACCCCGCCGCCACCGCCACCGGCCCGTCGGCCGATCCCACCCCCCCACCAGCGGGAAGGACGAGCTGCGATGACCACCGCCGACGCCACCCCCACCGGGCCCGAGCTGCCCAAGGACGACCTGTCCGACCTCGACTTCGCCGCCGGCGACGAGAAGCAGATCCAGCTGCTGCCCACCCTGCGCGACGTGGCCATCGTGTCGCTGATCGCGGTGCCGATCCAGATGCTCGCCACCGACCTCTCGGTGATCGACATCGTGATCGGCCTCGCGGTGCTGTACGTGATGTGCATCGGCGGGCTGCTGCTGACCAAGTACGTGCCGCTGCGCCTGCCGTCGGTCGCATGGATCTCGCTGGTGGCGATCCTGTTCACCCTGCCGATGCTGCCGTGGAGCGGGACGATCCTGCCGCTGGTCAGCGGGATCGACTTCCTGGCCCTCGCGGTGCCGCCGCTGGCGTACGCCGGCTTCGCGATCAGCCGCATGGAGCTGGACGTGATGTGCCGCTCCGGCTGGAAGATCCTGATCATCGCGCTGCTGGTGTTCACCGGCACCTACGTGGGCTCCGCCCTGATCGCCGAGATCACGCTGCGGGTCACCAGCTGATGAGCGCATTCGCCGTAGTGGGCCTGGGCCACATGGGCGGCGGCATGGCCGCCACCCTGGTGCGCGCCGGCCACCGCGTGCTCGGCGTCGACCCCGGCCCCGGCCCCACGCCCGACGGGGTGGAGCGCATGGAGCTGGCCGAGGCGCTCGCCGGGGCCCGCACCGTCGTGCTGTCCCTGCCGGGCACCGAGCAGGTCGACCAGATCCTGCCCGCCCTCGACCAGGCACCCCACCAGCTGCTGGTGATCGATGCCAGCACCTGCCCGCCGGACGACACCCGACGCCGCGCCGAGCACCTCGCCGAGAACGGCCACGTGCTGGTGGACGCCCCCGTCTCCGGCGGGCCCTCCGGCGCCGCCACAGGACAGCTGACCGTGTTCCTGGGCTGCCCCGAGCAGCACCTGCCCGCCGTGCTGGAGGCCCTCGAACCGCTGGCCACCAACGTGAATCACGTAGGGGAGGTGGGCGCCGGCAACACCGCGAAGCTGATGAACAACCTGCTGTGCGGCATCCACCTTGCCGCCGCCCAGGCCCTGCACGGCGTCGCGGAGAACTCCGGCGTGGAGCTGGAGCGCCTGCTGGCGGCGATCAACACCGCCTCCGGTCGCAGCGCCGTCACCGAGGTGAATCTGCCCCGCTGGGTTCTCACCGGTGACTTCGACTCCGGTTTCCCGGTGGGCCTGATGGCCCGGGACGTGGCCCTCGCCGCCGAGATGGTGGCCGAACAGGGCGCCTCCTCCCCACTGGTGGAGGCAGCCGAACGAATGTGGGCCGGCCTGCGCGAGCAGGTGGGCCCTGCCGACGACTTCAACAGGATGGTGACCACCCGATGACCGCCCCTGACCACGCCCCCGGACAGCACGACACCTCTGAGCAGGCCGACCCCAGCCGCCCGCCGCCCCCGCCCCCGCACTGTGGGCCCAGTTGCTGGGCTCCGACGCCGTGGGCAGCTGGATCGACGGCGTCGTGCACAGCGGCGACGGCGACGAGGTGCCGCTGATCGACCCCGCGACCGAGCAGGAGCTGTTCACCTACCGCGACGGCGGCGAGGAGGCCGTGGATGCCGCGGTGCGATCGGCCCGCATCGCGCAGCAGCGCTGGTGGGGGATGACCGCGTCGGACCGCGGCCAGGTGCTGTGGCGCATCGGCCAGCTGGTGCGCGAGCAGCTCGAGCCGATCGCACGGCTGGAGGCGCGCACCGGCGGCAAGATCCTGGGCGACGCCCGCGCGGAGACCACCAAGGTCGCCGAGATGTTCGAGTACTACGCGGGCTGGGCGGACAAGCAGCACGGCCAGACGATCCCCGTGCCCACCAGCCACCTCACCTACACCCTGCGCGAGCCCTACGGGGTGGTCGCCCAGATGACGCCGTGGAACGCGCCGGTGTTCACCGCCGGCTGGCAGCTCGCTCCGGCGCTCGCCGCCGGCAACGGTGTGGTGCTGAAGCCCTCCGAGCTCACTCCCCTGACCTCGATCGTGCTGGCTTCCCTGGTGGAGCAGGCCGGTGCCCCGCGGGGCCTGGTGGCGGTGATCGCCGGGCTGGGGCCGACGGCCGGGCAGCGCCTGGTCACCCATCCCGGGATCGGCAAGGTGGTGTTCGTGGGGTCACCCGCCACGGGCAGGCGCATCGCGGCTGCGGCCGGTGAGGCGCTGATCCCCTGTGTGCTGGAGCTGGGGGGCAAGAGCGCCAACATCGTGTTCGAGGATGCGGACCTGGACCGCGCCGTGGGCGGGGCGACCGCCGCGATCTTCTCCGGTGCCGGGCAGAGCTGTGTGGCCGGGTCCCGGCTGCTGGTGCAGCGCTCGGTGCATGACCAGGTGGTGGAGCGGCTCGGGGAGCTGGCCCGCAGCATCCAGCAGGGTGACCCGTTGGCGGCCGACACCCAGGTGGGGCCGGTGCAGAACCGCGCCCAGCTGGAGCGCATCACCGAACTGGTGGACGCCGCGGCCGGGACAGCGCAGGTGGTCGCCGGTGGTGCCCGCCTGGACCGTGAGGGGTTCTTCTTCCCGCCCACGCTGCTGGCAGGGGTGTCCAACACCGATCCGATCGCCCAGCAGGAGGTGTTCGGGCCGGTGGTCGCCGCGATCCCCTTCGACACCGAGGCCGAGGCGATCGAGCTGGCCAACGCCACCGACTTCGGCCTGGCCGGCGCCGTGTGGACGGGAGCCGTGGACCGCGCCCACCGGGTGGCGCGGCAGTTGCGGGCCGGCACCATCTGGGTCAACAGCTACAAGACCATCAACGTGATGGCCCCCTTCGGCGGCTTCGGCCACTCCGGCCACGGCCGCTCCAGCGGATGGGACGGCCTGCTGGAGTACTCCGAGCCGAAGGCCGTGTGGGTGGAGACCGACGACCAGGCGCCGCTGGCGTTCGGGTACTGATCCGCGGGCCGCTGAGCGATCCGAACCGAGTTCCGGGGGCCGCACAGCAGGGAAGAGCCCGGGTACCGCATAGGTTCGATGCGGTACCCGGGCCTCTCCGGGATTCAGTGCTTCGAGCAGTGCTCGCAGCAGTAGATCGCGACCGGGGCCCATAGCCCCCGTGGTCGGGCGCCGCCGCCTCGTTCATATTCGGCGACCGCGGGCAGCGCATGGTCGACGGCACCTTCGACCGCCGCGACGACTCCATCGTGTTCGAGGTGCTGCGGGGCCGGTGATTTCCGGGGTGGCCCACGTCTGTCGGTGCGGGTCCCTACTCTGTTCCTGGTGGAGTGATCCAGCTCCGACGCGAGTCCTGAATGCGCATGGTGCGCCTCTGCTGTGATGTTGCTGTGCCGCTCAAAGAACAGGAAGGAGACCGCTGATGTCCGCGATCGCCCGTGCACTGGAGAACCGGGACCTGTTCGGCGGGGAAGGCGTCCTCGCGCTGCTGCGAACCGACAACGCCCCTGTCACTCTCGGCCTCCTGGGAACGCATCTCGCGGGGGATGTGCGAACCCGTACCGCCGCTGACCTGTACGACCTCCTGTCTGCAGACCTCGCGGAACTGCGCTTCCACGGCATCGACCTGCCCCGCACGGCCCAGCAGTACTGTGCGACATGGGTAGAGCAGGGTTACCTCACACGCCGCGCTGCACGGACCGAACGGACGGAGGAATTCGCCCTCACCGAGAACTCTCAGAGCGCCCTGCGTCTCATCGAACAGCTGCACACCCCCCGCGATGCCGTGACACGCTCCCGGCTCACCCTGCTGACCGAACGGCTGCGCACCCTTGCCCGCGACACCGATGCTGACTCGGCTGGGCGGCTGGAGGCACTGCATACCGAGCGCGACCGCCTCGACGAGGCCATCGCACAGGTCATGGAACTGGGTGCAGAACCGCTTCCGGAGGCTCAGGCACTGGAGACGATCGACGAGCTGTACTCCCTGGCCTTGGACGTACCGTCCGACTTCACCCGGGTGCGCGGTGAACTGGAGAGGCTGCACCGGAGACTGCGCCTGGACCTGGTGGAGCACGAGGGCTCGCAGGGGGAGATCCTCGACCAACTGTTCCTGGGCGTCGACGCGATCGAGGACTCGGAGGCCGGACGCTCCTTCGCCGCGTTCCATGACATGGTGATCGACCCCGTCCAGGAAGCGAGGTTCCACGATGCCGTGGATGCGCTTGCCCCCCGTCCCTTCGCGCACCGGTTCGGTCGCGAACGGATCGTGTACCTGCAGTCGTACCTCGCCCGTCTGCAACGGGAATCCCACCAGGTGCGGCACGCCATGATCGACCTGTCACGGTCCTTGCGCGAATTCGTCCGCTCCCGGCAGTTCGAGGAGTTCCGGGCCCTTGCCGATCGGCTCCGCAGGCCCCAGCGCATCGGTCTGGAGATCGCGCCCCAGGTGAGGCCTCACACTAGGATCGGTGTGGAGCTGACGCTGTCGACCTTCACCCCGCGCTCGGTCGGCCAGCTGCATCTGCTCGTACCCTCGGACGTCACAGCGCAGGACGATCTCGAGCTCGCGTCGACCGAGGTGCTCGATCTCGAGGCGATGCGCGCAGCGATCCGTGAATCGGAGATCGATATGGCTGAACTGGTCGATGCAGTCGACGATGTCCTCTCTCGCCGCTCCACGGCGACTGTCGGTGAGGTGCTCGAGGAGCATCCTGCGACTCAGGGACTCGCCTCGATCGTCGGCCTGCTGGTCCTCGCCCATCGGCACGGTGAACGGGTCGAGGGGCCGTCCGACACCGTGGAGACGGTGCGATGGCGCCTGGTCGGGAGAAGAGCAGGTGCCGAGCGCGAAGCCGGTGTCGGACGAGCCGAACACAACGGCGGCAATGGCTGGCGCAGCGCTCGGATCAGTCGCAGCCGGTTCACCCGCCCCCTCGGAAAGGACAGTCATGTCGGAGAGTGACGATCGTGTGGTGCTGTGGCCCGGTGACCCGGGGACCCTGCCGCTGGACGTGCGCCGAGCACTGGTCGCGCTGCTGCGCGGACCGTACATCTCCTTCCGCCGTGATCCTCTGGTGTGGTCGGCGCTGCTGGCACACGAGGCGGTGGTACGGCGCCACCTCGGCGACCTGCTGCTGGATCTGGTGATCGACGCCGATGCCGAGGTCGCCTTCTCCCGCAACCTCGAGCCCGGCCCCGACTTCGACCAGGCCGTCCCGAGCGTGCTGCGGAAGGCACCGCTGAGCTTCATCGACTCCGCGCTGCTCCTCCACCTCCGGCATCTGCTGCTCCAAGGCGCTGCCCAACAGGAGCGGATGGTGGTGGGGCGCGATGAGATCGAGGCGCACATGCAGGCCTACGCCACCTCCTCCGGTCATGACCAGGCGCAGTTCGGCAAGAGGCTCACCGCGAGCATCAAGCGGATGCGGGAGTGGTCGATCCTGCTCCCCACGGACACCGACGATCGGTGGGAGGTGTCCTCGATCCTCGCGCTGATCCTGACCCCCGAGGTGATCGAGGGGATCGAGGTGGAGTACGAACGCCTGCGGCGCGGAGGGACCGGTGACCTGCCCAGTGCCGACGGGATGACAGAAGAAGACGCAGAGTCCGACGACGCAGATTCCGACGGGCCGGACCCTGACGAGCCGGACACCGATGAGACAGGTCTCGACGAGACGGAGAGCGCGACGTGAGCCAGACCAGCCTCGACCTCGACCCCACCGCAGCGGGAGTCTCCCATCCCGGGCAGATGCGACTTGCCCGCATCCAGCTGCACAACTGGGGCACCTTCGACAAGCGCCACGACCTCACCGTGCCCCGTGCAGGTCTGCTGCTCACCGGGGAGTCCGGCTCCGGGAAGTCATCGATCCTGGATGCCATCAGTGCAGTGCTCATGAAACCCGGTGAGACGCGCTTCAACGCCGCTGCCCAGGACGGACCGGCCGGTGACCGTGACCGCTCACCCATGAGCTACGTGCGCGGCGCCTACCGTCGGCATACCGACGAGGCCACCGGCGAGGTGCGCCCCGGCTACCTGCGGCAGTCGACGACTGTCTCCGGCATCGCGCTCACCTTCGAGGACGGTCTGGGGCGCGCCGTCACGGCGATGCGAGTGATGCACGTGGCGGGTCGTTCCGCTGCAGCCGTCGATCTCCGTTCCGCCTTCGTCCTGTTCGATCGGCCGACAGAACTGGCCGACGTCCTCCGACTGTGCGACACGGGCATCGATCGACGGCGCCTGAAGCAGCAGCTCTCCCCGCAGGCAGCCGAGGACAGCTACACCAGGTTCGGCGTGCACCTGCGACGGCTCACCGGGATCGGCAGCGAGGACGCCCAGCGGCTACTGCACCGCACCCAGGCAGCAAAGTCCCTGACCTCGCTGGACGACCTGCTGCGCGGCTTCATGCTCGAGACGCCATCGACATTCGCCCTCGCGGACCAGGCTGTCGAACAGTTCCGGGCTCTGCAGGACGCGCACGCCACCGTCATCGATGCGCGTGAGCAGATCGAGGCGCTGATCCCTCAAAGGGAGCAGTGGCAGGTCCACCGTGCTGCCACTGCGGAACAGGAACAGCTCTCCGCACTGCTGGCAGCCGTCGGGACGTACCGGTACACCCGCTTGGCTGAACTCGCTCAGAGTGACCTGAGCGCGAGCGAGATCGAGCTCGCTGCCGCCGCACACGAGCGGGACAGGACCCGGCGCGCGGAGGACGACGCCCGGGAGGCGGAGCGTCGTGCCCGACAGGCCCTCGATGACCGCGGCGGCGCCGCCCTGCAGGTGCTCGAGAGCCGGATCGAGCAGGCCGAGGACCGCCAGGAACGGGTTCGGAACCACATCGACCGCATCGCCCCGGTGCTCGACCGCCTCGGCTCCCCGATGCCAGGCACCGCGGAGGAGCTCGCCAGTGCCCAGGCCCAGGCCCAGCGCGAACAACAGCGCATCGATCACGAGACAGGTGGCCTGACCCGGACCTCCGGTCCCGTTCACGTGGAGCACGCCGAGGCCACACGGCGCAGGGACGATCTGATCGCGGAGATCCGATCCCTCAACGCTCGGCGATCGAACCTGCCGGCATCGTTGGTGGAGGTGAGGGACCAGCTCGCCGAGGCCGCCGGCGAGTCCCCGGCCTCACTTCCGTTCGCCGGCGAGCTGATGAACGTCCGCGATGAGCAGTGGCAGGGCGCCGTCGAGCGACTGCTGGCAGGACTCTCCACGACCATCCTGGTTCCTGAGCGTCTCTACCCTGCTGTGGCCCGGGCTGTCGATGCGCGGCACTGGAACCGGCGCATCTCCTACGAACGGGTTCGGGAAACGGATCGACACCGGCACGATGCCGGTGCGGTCTCGCATCGCACCGTCCTGTCCGTGCTGGAACTCGCACCGTCTCCCTTTCAGTCGTGGCTGCGGGGCCGCATCTCCTCGGGATTCCCGCACGTCCTGGTCGACGATGCGCAGCAGCTGGCTCGGCATGAGAAGGCACTCAGTCGCGCCGGGCAGGTGAAGAACCGTGATCGCCACATCAAGGATGACCGCCATCGGATCTCGGACCGGGACCACTGGGTCATCGGTACCGACAACGCGGCTCTGCTCGAGGTGCGCAGGCAGCAGCTCGAGCAGGCCAACGCGGAGATCGCGCAGAGTCAGCAACGCCTTGCAGACATGGAGCGGCAGCGGCGGGCCCTCCGGGACCGGGACCTCGACCTTGCTCAGCTGCTGCAGCTGAACTGGGAGGACATCGACGCCGTCGACGTCGATCAGCGCCTCGGGACGTTGCGGCAGCAGCGACAGGACCTGCTGTCCGACGCCGACATGGCCCGCCTGGAGGTCCTGCTCCGCACTGCTGGGGAGGACCATGCGCAGGCCCGGGACGATGCCGAGCAGGCTCGCAACCGGCACCACGATCTGTCCGCTGCGGTCGAGTCCGCGACCGCCGATCTGGAACGAGCTCGGGGGGAACTCGCCGATGCGCACCTTGACCTCGTGCATCGCGAGCAGCTCGATCGACGGGTCCGGGCCAGGCGGCGCACGCTGGCGCGTGAGCAACTGCCCGACGTGATCAGTGAGGTCTCCGGGCAAATCCGCGATGAGCTCGATCAGGTCAAGGACCAGATCCGCAGTGCGGAGAGTGCGCTGGCGCTCGCCCGCGCTCGGTACCTGCGTCAGTGGGCCGAGAGATCGGTGAACCTGGTCGACGACATCGCGGCCACCCCGGACTTCCTCGCGCAGCTGGGTCGCCTGGAGTCCGATCGGTTGCCGGAGTTCGAGCATCGCTTCCGGGACCTGCTGCGCACCCAGTCCCAGAACAACATCGGTCAGCTCCGCGCGGACATCGCGCACGCCATCCGCGACGTCCAGCAGCGACTGGGACCGGTGGATGAGTCACTGCGTGCCACCCCTTTCGACACCGAACGGCGCACCTGGCTGACCTTGATAGCCCATCAGCGTCTGAGCGACGAGGCGAAAGCGTTCCTGGGGGAGCTGATGGAGATCACCCACGGTGCTTTCCACCAGGACGATGAGAGCGTCACAGCGGCCGAGGAGCGGTTCGCGCGGATGGACCACGTCCTGCGCCGGCTGGGCTCCGCGGAGAGCGCAGATCAATCCTGGCGCAAGCGGGTGCTCGACACCCGTCGCCATGTGGAGTTCGAGGCGCGCGAGATCGACGCCGAGGGCATGGTGGTCGACGTGTACAAGGGGTCCGACGGGCGGTCCGGTGGCCAGCGGCAGCGCCTCGTGACGTTCTGCCTCGCTGCGGCCCTGCGCTACCAGCTCACCTCCAGCGCCGATGGGTTCCCGCCGTACGGTCTGGTGGTGCTCGATGAGGCCTTCGACAAGACCGATATCCACTTCACTCGGGCCGGACTGGAGGTCTTCCGCTCCTTCGGCTTCCAACTGCTGCTGGCCACACCCCTGAAGATGCTGCAGACGATCGAGGAGTATGTCGGTGGAGCGGCGGTCGTCTCCAACCCCACCGGTCGGGCCTCGCGGCTCTCGGCAGTCGCCTTCACCGACATGGGATCAGGTCCACATGCGCACACCTGAGGACGTCCGAGCGACCTTGCGCACCAAGTGGGATCGCAACCTGCCCGCATGGCTCGCTGAGCCTTCGAAGGCGACCGTGAGCGTGCCCCTGCACCCTCCCACGGCTGCGCAGGCACTTGCCGACCCGCCCGCGGTCTCCGAGTGGGTCCAGCTGTGGCGTCGCGCCCCCGAACCGCTGGGCCTCCACGTGCAGTGGGAGGAGCGCCGCTGGGCACACCTCGGCTCCCAGCGAGTCCCCGTGCGATGGGGTGCAACCGGTGCTGACGTGCTCACCGAGTGTGCCGGCGGACCGACCCAGGCGGAGGCGGAGCTCCTGCGTGTCCGCTACGAAGCGGCGGTGTCCCACCTGGCCCACCATGAGGAGACTCCCCACCTGGCCAATCATCCCGGGGTGGGGGGCGAGGCTCTGCGTCACTCGGTCGCTGCGGGGATGGACCGGTCGCGCGCGCAGTGGCTGCGGATGTCTCCGACAGATGCCGATCTGTCGATCGCGGTGGCGGCCTGGCTGTTGTCCCACCCCCGCTCGGGGCTGCGCATCCGCCAGGTGCCGTTCCCGGGTATGCACACGAAGTGGCTGCGGGATCACCGGTCACTGGTGAGCAGGCTCGTCGGCGCCGCCCGCGCCGACGGGTCGGAGGACCTCGGCCTCGCCTCGGACCCCGTCTTCCACGACGTCCTGGTCCTCGATCCCCGACTTCGACAGGGACACCCCGGCTTCCCTCGAAGCTGCCGGATCGCCGTGAGGCAGCTGCCTGATCTGGGGCTCACCCCCCGCGTGGTCATCGTGTGTGAGAACGCTGAGACCGTCCAGGTGCTCCCGGACATCCCCGAGGCGGTTGCCGTGAGCGGTTCCGGATACGCGATCCCCAGCCTGCTCGACGTGCCCTGGATACGAGACGTCCCGGTCATCTACTGGGGGGATATCGACGCAGACGGCTTCCGGATCCTGGACCGGGCCCGGCACCACCATGACGACGTCACCAGCATTCTCATGGATGCCGACACCCTCGAAGACCATCGAGCGCTCGCCGTCACCACGTCCGTGCGTCCGGTGGTCACGCTCTCACGCCTGACCGGGAGCGAGCAGATCCTGCACGATGAACTCGCCACGGGCGGCACACGGCTGGAGCAGGAACGCATCGAGCTCGGCTACGCGGTCACGCACCTTGAAGCGGCCGTGATGATTGACCGGTCATGCTGATCGATCAATAGCGAGATCGGTGGCCTTTCACTCCTGAGATGCTCAACGAAATCGCCGCTCGCGGCGATGAGAGGAGCTGATCAGTCCTCGATGCGCAGCAGGTCCGAGGCCGAGTCGATCTGGGCCTGCTGGGCGGGGGCTTGCTCCATGCGGCGCATGTAGGGCTGGGCTCGCTCCACCTGGTGCTCCAGGGCGTTGACGGTCTCCAGGAAGTTCTGGTTGGCCTGGGCGCGGAAGGTGTCGATCCCGTCCATGGTGGTGAACAGGTTGTCGAAGGCCTTCTGCAGGGTCTCGGCGGAGACGCCCGAGGTGGCGGCCTGCTCCTGGATCTTCACGGAGTTGTCGGCCAGCATCTGCGAGGTGCGCGCCACCAGCGAATCGGTGGTGGAGTTGACCGCGTCGATCTGGTCGAGCACCAGCTTCTGGTTCTCCAGCGCCTGCGCGGTGATCACCGCGGTGCGCAGTGCCGTCACCGTGGTGGTGCGGGCCCGCTCCACGCCCTGGGCGAGCTTGGTGTTGTTGTCCTCGATCAGGCCCATCGCCATGTACGCCTGCACGGTGACGGCGATCTGGGTGGCCACGTCCTGGCGGCGCTGACGCACGGCGAACAGCACGTCGCGCTCCAGGGCGTCGGCCGCCTCGGTGCGTCCCTCCGCACGGGCCTGCCGCGCCTTCTCCACCGCCCGATCATCCAGCAGACCCAGCAGGTGGGAGGCCTTCTGCAGGGCACCCAGGTCCTCCCACAGTCCGCGGCGCTCCACGGCCAGCTCCGCGTTGTCGCGCTGCAGCATCTCCTGGCCGCGGCCCAGGGCCGTCAGCACACCGTCGAGCTGCTTCTGGTTGGACTCGAAGCTGCGGAAGTAGCGCTTGGCGGCGCCGCGGCCGGGCAGGAAGCTCAGTGCTTTGGAAGCGAAGGTGTCCTCCTTGGGGGCCAGGTCCTCCATCGTGTTGCGCAGGTCCGCGAGGGACTTGGAGACCACTTCCTGGCTGCCGCCGGACTCCTTCGCATCACGCAGAGACTGCTCCATGAAGCGGGAGGAGGTGCCGCTGGTGCGCTCGAAGGTACGACGCGCCACCGCGCCCAGCGCGTTGACCTGGGCGGTGAACTCCTGGGAGTGGGGGTTCAGGGTGGAGATCTCCTCGAGCCACTGGTCGGCGCGGGTCTCCAGCTCCTTCTGCTGCTCGGCGGGCAGGTCGGTGAGCAGGGAGACGGCCTTCTCCTCACTGAGCTCCTCGACGGGCTCGGCGGGCACGATCTCCTCGGCGGGGTGGGGGCTGAAGCTTGTCCATGGGGGCCTCCTCAGGCTGATGGTCGCGGGGACAGGAATGGTCGGGCCGGTCCGTCGGCCCCGGCGGGGCGGTGGCGGACCGGCGGCTCTCATACGTCGATGATGGGGTTCAGGTGCTGATCGGCGAAACGGGTGCGCAGGAACTCGGAGTGCACCTCGAGGGAGCGGGACACCCCGGCCACCATGTCCTGCTCGATGCGCTCCACGCCGTCGGCCAGCACACCGAGCTGCTGGTCCACGGCCCGCAGGTTCTCCAGCGCCTCCTCGCGGGCGGAGCCGCGGAAGGTGACCAGGAAGCCGATGATGTCCTCAGCGGCGTCCACCAGCTCCGGGACGTACCGGGAGGCCATGCCCTCCAGCATCGTCACCTCACCGGAGGAGGGGCGCAGGGTCTGTATCGCCTCGGAGCCGGCCAGGGCGTCGATCCGCACCAGCAGCGCGTCGACGTCCTTCAGCACCTGCAGGGCTGTCGGGTCCGAGGCGCGGGCGCGCAGGTCACGGGTGCGTCCGCGAGTCTCAGCGGTGGCGTGCAGGATCTGCTCGAGCATCTCGCGGGTGGAATCGGGCACGTCGGCACCGGTGGTGAGCAGACGGGCCGGCTGCGGGCGCAGGGAGTACAGCAGGCCACCGGGGCCGCCCGCGGCCAGCACCCCCACACCGGCGGCGATCGCGGCGATCGGCCCGGCGATCACCCCGGCCACCCCGAGAGCGACCACGGCGAAGGCCGCCGCCGAGCCCGTCAACACCGGCACCCCGAAGGACACCAGGGGGTTTCGACGGGGGCCGGAGCGCACCAGCTCGGTCGAGCTGCCGGCTGCGGGGGAGTGGACCTTTCCCTCCAGGGGCTTCGGGGCCGGTCCCCACAGGTCGCGGCGCTCAGCCGTGGCCTTCCACGGCAGGTCCATGTCCCCGGGCAGGGCGGGGCGTGAGGGCGCGGCGGCACCCTCGGTGGTCGGCCGCTGGGCCGACGGGTCGTTCCCCTCGCTCACGTGCACCCGCCTCGTCTCGTGGTCGTGCGCAGGTTATCGCTTACTGCTGGGCGGAGGGTAGACGGGGCTCAGGCGTGGCTGGTCTCCACGGCACCGGCGAGGGCCTCGAGGGAGCGTTCCAGATGGTCGATGCCCACGGCCGGCATCCCGCCGATCTGCTCGATGATCTCGGGCGGGGTGGCGCTCCAGTCGTAGGTGAGGCGCACGCGGGTGTCGGCACCCGCGGGTTCGAGGTCGTACCGCCAGGTCCAGCCGCCGGTCTCCAGGATGCCGTCTGCGGAGTACTGGGCCGGTTCCCACGCGATGGTGCGCTCCGGCTCCAGGGCGATGACGCGGTTGTGCATCTCGTAGCGGCCCCCCGCGTTGACGTGGAACATCTCGATTCCGAACACCTGACCCACCTCCGTGATCGTGGCAGGCGACTGCTCCAGGCTGCCCCGCACCCAGTCGGAGGGTTCGGTCAGGTGATGACGGGAGGGATCCGCGAGCAGGGAGAACACCCGCTCTGGCGCTGCGTGGATAGTGCGCTCGGCTACGAGGTGGGTGAGTTCGGCAACGTCCGGCGCGGGGATTTCGCTCCGTGCTATGTCGCTGTTGCGCAGTGTCGTTCATGACTGCGAGGCCCCGTAGAGCCGAGCAACGTCGGGGGAGTCCAGCCACTTCTCATAGGTGGGGGACTGCGGCCAGCCGTCCGGGACGTCCTGCCAGGCCTCCTGACGGCCCCAGGGCAGCAGGTCCACCAGGGGGAAGGTGTGGGAGAGCTGCTCGGTGCCGCGACCGGTGGTGTGCCAGGTGCGGTAGACCTTCTCGCCGTCGCGCAGGAACACGTTCACGGCGAACCCGCCGCCGGCAGGGGCGTCCATATCGGCGCCGAAAGGGCTGTTGGCGGTGGAGTACCACTGCATCTGGTTGCCCACCTTCTCGCGGTAGGCGAAGGCCGTGTCGATCGGGCCCTGGGTGACGACCACGAAGCGGGCGTCGTACAGGTCCAGGAAGTCCAGGCGGGTGAACTGGCTGGTGAAGCCGGTGCAGCCCCCGCACTGCCACTCGGCATCGGGGTCGGGGTTCCACATGTGGTTGTAGGTGATCAGCTGCGAGCGGCCCTCGAACACGTCGGCCAGGCTCACCGGACCGTCCTTCGACTCCAGCGTGTAGTCCGGCAGTGCCACCATCGGCAGGCGCCGGCGCTGCGCGGCGCTCGCGTCCAGTTCGCGGGTGGCGGCCTTCTCGCGGATGCGCAGGGCGTCGAGCTCGCGCCTCCAGGTCTCGGCATCTGTGACGGGTGGGAGAGCGGTGTGCTGCGTGGTCATGACGACCCCCAGGTAGGAAGGGATAGAGTCCATGTGAACACCATCCACATTGTGTGAACACCGTAAACTTGCGGGGGAGGGGCGTCAATAGTGGGGACCACGTCCGTCGACGCGCGCCGCTACCACCACGGTGATCTGCGGGCAGCTCTCATCGCCGAAGGCCTGGAGATCACCCGCTGTGAGGGTCCCTCGGCGCTGTCACTGCGTGAGGTGACCCGCCGCGCCGGCGTGACCCCCGCGGCCGCGTACCGACACTTCCGCGATCGTGCAGCCCTGATGGGTGCACTGGGCCAGGAGATCCAGGAGCGAATGGCCACGCGGATGCGGGAACGGGGGCGGATGCGGGAACGGATCGGGGAACCGGGCGCCGCGAGCGGGACCGGCGCCGAGACGCCCGTGGAACTGGTGGCCCGGGCCGAGGCCGCGCTGCGCCGCCTGCGCGGGGTGGGGCTGGGGTACATCGAGTTCGCGATCGAGGAACCGGGCTGGTTCGAACTGGCCTTCTTCGGTGAGGCAGGAGGCACCGATCAGGTGCGGCTCGAGGAGGTGCCACCCTTCGCGGAGCTGCTGGCGGCGCTGGAGGAGTGCGTTACCAGCGGCGCTCTGCCGGCCTACCGCCGTCCGGGGGCGGAGTTCTCCTGCTGGTCGGCCGTCCACGGCTGCGCCGAGCTGATGGTGCACGGGCCCCTCCGCGGCTCAGAACCCCAGGTGGTGAGGCAGGTGGCTGAGCGCGTGGTGGACGACATCACCACCGGGATCCGCTGAGGCGGATCATTGCTTTGAGAGTGAGCTGGGAACGAGCATGAGTCGAAAGACGGCCTCGAGAGAACGATCCAACGGGTGTGTAGTTGCCTCGGACCTTTGTGAGGAATATCATAGATGTGATCACCGATCAGATCGTGAGCGCCTAGCCTCGGGCTTTCATCGTTGAGGTGTCCGAGGGGCGGGTCGTAATGGGTGAAGGTGCTCCTGAGCTGGAAGAATAGGGCTTGTCTAGAGTCCAGTTCATCGCAGTCCAAGGAGCACCTTCAGGGTGAATACTACCGGGTTGTATCCACGTCCTCAGGTTGATGTCGCACCGGTGCCCGCCGTCGGTCAAGCAGGCGGGATCCTGCTGACCCAGACGCTGCGGGCGACGGGCCTGACCACCGAGCTGTCCAGAGCCCTGGCGCCGTGGAGGAAGCAGTTCGCGCGGCACGACCCAGGAAAGATCCTCACCGATCTTGCGCTCATGTTGGCGGTCGGTGGGGACTGCTTGGCTGATGTCGCGACGCTGCGGGCGGAACCAGATGTGTATGGGCCTGTGGCCTCGGATCCGACGATCTCCCGCCTGCTCACGACCCTGGCCGGTGACGTCGACAAGGCCGAGAGCGCGATCAGCACGGCCCGCCGGAAAGCACGCAAGAACGCCTGGGCTCAGGCCGGGAACCACGCCCCCAACGCGAACGCAACGGCGAAGAACCCACTGGTCATCGACCTGGACGCATCGCTGGTGACGTCCCATAGCGAGAAAGAGTTCGCGAGGCCAACGTTTAAGAAGGGCTTCGGATTCCACCCGCTGCTCGCGTTCGTTGACCACGGCGCGGGCGGGTCCGGGGAGATGCTGACCTGCCTCCTGCGTCCCGGGAATGCTGGCTCGAACACCGCAGCCGATCACAAGCAGGTGATCGCTGATGCGCTGGCGCAGGTGGGGATGGGGTCCCGGCCGGGGCGGAAGGTGTTGGTCCGGATTGATGGTGCCGGCGGGACGAAGAAGACGCTGCAGGAGCTGGTGAAGCGGCGGGTCTCGTACTCGGTCGGATTCACCCTGCCCGCGAACACGCCGGAGCTGTTCCGCTTGATCCCCAAGCACGTCTGGGAGCCTGCCTACAACTCCGACGGCGACGTCCGGGACGGCGCGGATGTCGCCGAACTGACCGGGCTGCTCGACCTCGACGAGGACTGGCCAAAGGGGATGCGCGTCATCGTCCGCCGCGAACGTCCCCATCCCGGAGCGCAGCTGCGGTTCGATGACATCGACGGCTACCGGCTCACCGCGTTCGCCACCAACACCACCACGGGCCAGCTCGCGGACCTCGAGATCCGTCACCGTCGCCGTGCCCGCTGCGAGGACCGGATCCGGGCCGCGAAAGACGCCGGCTTACGGAACCTGCCACTGAAGACCTTCGCCCAGAACCGGATCTGGTGCCAGATCGTCGCACTGGCCAGCGAGATCACTGCCTGGATGGGGCTGCTCGGCTACGCCGACCAGCCCGCCCGGCGGTGGGAGCCCAAACGTTTGCGCCACCGCTTGTTCCAGGTCCCCGCGACCATCGCTCGGCATGCCCGGCAGCGGGTCCTGCATCTCTCGACCGGTCACGCTGGGCCCGGATCGTCCTGGCAGGCCACGCCCGCCTCACCGGCCTCCCCGCCCCCGCCGGATAGCTCCCGGCCCCGTCGCTGACCGCACTCCCCAAGGACCCTGGCACCGGAACGCCCGACCACCGCGACCGACACGCGGCGGACCGTCACACCCTCTTGCCAGAATCAGCTACGGACATCGGCCTCGACGCCCGACGCTGCCGCTCAGCAGCACCGTGAAAGATCGAGGCTAGTCAGCAGCACTGTAGATCAATCGCTCCGGTCTCACCATCTCAACTGAAGGCCAATGGAGTTCTATCGTGCTGATTAAGCCTAACGATCACTATGATTTGGTCGAGACTACCCTTAAGACATCGAGCGAGCTTCAGAGGTATTTTGAAGAGATTGAAGCTAAAGCAGACGAAGCTGGTTGCGATGTGTATTGGAGAGGTCAGGCGAACTCTGCATGGGCCGTGACATCCTCCCTCGTGCGTTTAATGGCGAATGACGAGCTCACTGATGCCGACTTGCAGAAGGTGGAGAACCGCATACTTGCGGAGTCTAAAGACTGGCTAGTCGCAGAGAGGCCTAAGCTCCGAAGTAATTTGGAATGGCTTGCATACCTGCAACACAACTGGGTGCCGACGCGGCTACTCGACTTTAGTCCAGACCCCTACATTGCCACGTTTTTTGCGGTCGAGGCCATGGACGAGGTGGATGGTCGGCTGTTTGCGGTGCTTCTTCCGCGCGATGATGAGGTTCTGGATGGAAGCGTCGATGTAAATATTGGAGATATCAAATCTGGGAGCATAAAAATTTTCAAACCCCGGGCGGAAGTCTCGCCTCGTCTTGCCGCTCAGTCTGGAGTTTTTCTTCTAGGAAAGCTCCCTTCGACGCAGGTGCATCGATGGGTATGGGATGAATATGTAGAGGAGAATAGGCAGATGCTCAAGGATGAGGTCTCGGCCATTATGTCCCTTCCTTTCTACTTTACTAACCCGGAGTCTGCGCGTCGCGCTGAAAGTAAAAGCGTTACAGCATATACTGCGAGAATTCATGTCAATAAGGCTTCGATTCGCCGTCAGTTGCGTAAGGCTGGTGGGGGAAGGTCGCATCTGACCCCGACGACACCCGTCACTCATCAAACCTGCTATCCAGATGTGGATGGCATGCGACGCTTCTCTAACCTCGATCTTTCATCGGGCTGGTGAGCGGTCGCGGTCGGCGTCGTTGCCGGTGTTCAGCTGCTGATTCTGGCATTCGGGTATGACAGATCGTCGCAGTGTCCGTTGCGGGCGGTCGGGTTCCACTCCCGAGAAGAGATGCTGCTGGTCGTAGGGACGGGCGGCCTTGCCGGATCAGGTCTGCGCGACGGCAATGCGGAGCCGGTTGACGCCGGTTAGGACGGTGCGGGCTTCGGGAGCGTGCTGGGCGAGGTGGAGGAGGTTGTGCCGGCTGCGGCGCACGAGGGTCGCGGGGATCTCGAACAGCCGTGCGCGGAGCCGTTTGGGCTCCCACTTCCGCGCATCATGGCCGGTCAGCGCGATGGTCTGCATCCAGGCGACGAGCTCGCTAGCGAGCTGGATGATCTGGCACCAGACCTGGTTCTGCGCGAAGCCCTGCAGCGGGAACTTCATCAAGCCCATGTCCTTGGCGTTGCGGATCCGGTCTTCGCATCGTGCGCGGCGGCGGTGTCGCAGCTCGAGCACGGGAAGTTGGCCGCGCGGGGTGTTGGTCGCGAACGCGGTGATGCGCATCCCCTCGTGATCGGTGATCCGCAGCTGCGCCCCAGGATGAGGACGTTCCTTCCGCACGATCACCCGCATCCCGGGCGGCCAACCCTGAAGATCCAGCAGCCCGGTCAGTTCCGCGACCCATGCTCCGTCGCGGATCCCGTCGGTGTCGGTGTCGTAGGCAGGAGTCCACGTCTTCGCCTCATCGATACGTTCCAGCAGGTCGGGAGTGTTCGCGGGGAGGGTGAACCCGACTGAGTAGGCCAGACGCTGCCCGGTCAGCCACTTGACGAAGTCCTTGGTGCCACCGGCTCCGTCGGTGCGGATCAGGACCTTCTTCGACCCCCTTCCGCCGGAGGAGAGCAGACCAGCCGGGAGCTGCGCAAGGGCCTGCCTGGTGATGGTGATGTGATCGGCGGCGGTGTTGGAACCGGCGTTGCCGGGGCGCAGGTGGATCGCCAGCGGTTCCCCGGTTCCTTCGCTGCCGTGGTCCAGGAAAGCGCACAGTGGGTGGTAACCGAAGCCGCGTTTGAACGTCGGTGCAGCCTGCTCCTTCTCGCTGTGGACGTTGATCAGGGTGGCGTCGAGGTCGATGACCAGCGGATTCTGCGCACTGACCCTGCGGACCGGGGAGTGGTCGCCGGCCAGTGCCCAGGCCCGTTCCCGCGCGATGCGGCGGGCCTGGGAGATCGCCTCGACCACGGCGGGTGCGTCCTCGGCCAGCGTGGTCAGGTTCCTGGAGATCGTTGGGGCCGAGGCGACGTCTCCGAACAGTCCCGGTTCGCATCGCAGCAGATCAGTATCCGAAGCGTGCTCGCCGCCGATCGCGAGAGTCATCGCGAGGTCCAGCAGGACCTTCGAGGCGTGATGCTCGGCCAGTGGCTTCGTCCACGGATCCAGAGCTTCACGCAGCGAAGGGGCGAGGCCGGTGGCGTGGATCGTGCCGGTCAGCAGCACCGCGCCCGCATGCGCGGCCGCCGGGACCTCAGCGATGTCCACGCGCGGACGGGGGTAGAAGAACAAGGTAGGGTGGGACACCTGAAAGGTGCTCCTTCCGGCCAGGGATTACGAGACTCAACACCCCGCATCATCCCAGGCCAGGAGCACCTTTCTTTATGCCGTCCGTCGGGCGAGACCACACCCCCGTGAAATCTCGAGGCTAAGATAATTATCAACCCGACCAGTTTGTAGGCTCTTCACGGTTCGTGGTGATGGAGAGCGTCGCGTCGCTGGCGTAGAACGGCCCGTGGTCCTGCTGTGATGGGTGTTGTCAAGACATCCACACCTCAGAGGACCACGAGCCTGTGCACGAGAATACTGGTCCGCAGCGTGATGCTGCGAGCACGATCTTCAACCTGCCCAACTACCACGTCATCGACGCGATCGACCTGCCCGACGGAGGGCGTCAAGTGGTGATCGCCTCGAGCGTCCCACCCGGGTGCCCGTCGTGCGGGGTGATCGCGACGAAGGTCCACTCCCGCCGCTCTCAGCAGGTGCGAGACGTCCCCGTGGCCGGGACGGTTCAGGTGGTGTGGGCCAAGCGGCGCTGGTTCTGCCTCGAGCCGGCCTGCGCCCGGCGCACGTTCTGGGAAGCCACCGACCAGGTCCCCCGATACGCACGCTCGACCACCCGGCTGCGCGATCAGGTCGTCTCTGCGGTGATCACCTCTGGCCGGGCGGCCTCGGAAGTCGCTCAGGCCCATGGCGTCTCGTGGTGGCTGGTCCAGGCCGCGCTGGCGGCTGCCGCCGTGGCCCTGCCTGCCGTTGACGAGGTGCCGGTGACGCGCCTGGGCATCGATGAGCACCGCTACCGGTCGGTGCGCTGGTTCCGCACCGACGACGGTGCCTGGAGACGGTTCGAGCCCTGGATGACGACCCTGGTCGACCTGACCACTGGGCAGGTCCTCGGTATCGTCGACGGCCGGGACTCCACCGCCGTCGGTACCTGGCTCGCCCAACGCTCCGAGTGCTGGCGGGAGCGGATCGAGGTCGTCGCCATCGATCCCTCAGCGGCGTTCCGCAAAGCACTGCGGACCTACCTGCCCCGCGCTGCGGTCTCGGTCGACAAGTTCCACCTCGTCAAGCTGGGAAACGACATGGTCACCACCGTCAGGCAGCGCCTCGCCCGCACCCACCACGGTCGTCGGGGTCGCAAGGACGATCCGGCCTGGGCGCACCGGATGCTGCTGCTGCGAGGCGCTGACACCCTCACCCCGCGCGCCTGGGAGCGGCTCGAGGCCTGAGTTGGACCTCTCGGGCCTGGTTTGAGAGATTTCAGTAGCGTTTCTGCTGGTCGTGGGGTTTCCAGGGTGGCTGGGTGGGTCACTAATTGGGGGTAGGGTCGGGGGTTGTGAGCCCGTTTCTGAGGAAGGTGACCACGGCGTCTGGCGCGACTGCCGTGCAGGTGGTCGCTAAGGAGGGTCGGCGGAACAAGATCCTTGAGCACCTCGGGTCCGCGCATACCGAGGCTGAGCTCGCTGTTTTGATGAGGGCCGGCCGGGACAAGCTCAATGCTGGTCAGGAGACTCTCGACCTCGGCTTGGAGCAGGATCCCCAGGCAGCTGTGGTGCGGTCCTTGCGGTCGCGCTTGCTGCTGGACGTGCTCCAGGCGACCTGGAGAGGGCTTGGTTTCGATGCGCTCGAGGACGAGGCGTTCTTCCAGCTCGTCGCCGCGCGTTTGATCTTCCCGACCTCGATGCTCGACTCCGCTCGCGTGCTGAGCGAGGTGGGGATCGATCCGGTGCATCGTTCAACGATGAAGCGCTGCCTGACCCGAATCCAGCAGTGCAAGTACCGCGACCAGATAGCGAAGAACTGCTTTGAACATGCCTCGACCAGCGGCGATATCTCTTTGGTGCTCTATGACGTCACCACGCTCTACTTCGAGGCCGAGCACGAGGACGAGCTGCGGAAGGTCGGCTACTCCAAGGAGCGCCGAGTGGATCCGCAGATCGTGGTCGGGCTGCTGGTGGATCGGGGCGGGTTCCCGCTCGAGATCGGTTGCTTCGAGGGCAACAAGGCCGAGACCACGACGATCGTGCCGATCATCCAGCAGTTCCAGGCCCGCCACGGTCTGGCGGACATGGTCGTCGTCGCTGACGCCGGGATGCTCTCCACCGCGAACCTGACCGCCCTTAACGAAGCGGGACTGCGGTTCATCGTCGGGTCGCGGCAGGTCAAAGCGCCCGGTGACCTCGCCAATCATTTCCACTGGCACGGTGATGCGTTCGACGATGGGCAGCTGATCGACACCATCACCCCACGTCACGGCAACACGAAAACCGACACGAAGCAGCACCGCCGGGAGCCGGTCTGGGACCCGATGGAGCATCCCGGGCATTGGCGGGCGGTCTGGGCGTTTTCGAAGAAGCGCGCGACCCGGGACGGGCACACGCTGACCGCGCAGGAGAACCGAGCCCGCGCTGTGATCGACGGGGACGTGACCGTGAAGTCGACGCGGTTCGTGAAGACCACAGCGGCCGGTCGCAGCCTCGACGAAGCCTCCCTCAAGCGGGCACGGAGTCTCGTGGGGCTGAAGGGCTACGTCACCAACATTCCCGCGACGGTGATGTCTGCGGCGGAGGTGCTCTCCAGCTATCACGACCTGTGGCAGGTCGAGCAGTCCTTCCGGATGAGCAAGACGGACCTACAGGCCAGGCCCATGTTTCATCGGCAGCGGGACGCGATCGAAGCTCACCTCACGATCGTGTTCACCGCCCTGGCAATGGCCCGTCTCCTGCAGGCCCAGACGGGGTTCAGCATCCGCAAGATCATCCGGACCCTACGGCCGTTGCAGGACGTGACCATCACCCTGGCCGGCCAGGACATCACGGCCAAGGCCGAGCTCACCGACGATGCCCGCACCATCCTCAAGGCCCTCAAGATGACTTGACACATGGGTCACTAAAGAGGTCCAACTCAGGAAGGACGATCCGGCCTGGGCGCACCGGATGCTGCTGCTGCGAGGCGCTGACACCCTCACCCCGCGCGCCTGGGAGCGGCTCGAGGACGTGTTTGGCACCGATGACCCCACCGACGAGCTCTCCGCCGCCTGGGGCATCAAGGAGCAGCTCCGCCGCCTGCTGGCCACCGACACCCTGGCCCAGGCCTGGAACGAACGGATGCGGATGGGCTACTTCGTCCAGATCGCGAACATGCCCGAGGCGACCAAGCTCTACGACACCATCGTGACCTGGTGGGACGCGATCGAGGTCCTCATCGTCACCGGCGCGACCACCGCCCGAGTCGAGGCAGCGAACACGGGCATCAAGAACATCAAACGCACCGGCCGCGGCTTCCGCAACGCCGAGAACTACCGGATGCGTATCCTGCTGGCCAGCGCCGCGAGACCCGCAGCGTGAATACCCGCCACAGCAGACCCATTCACCACGAACCACGAAGAGCCAGTTTGTAAGGTCATTAGCTCCGGTAGTCCTGTCGGACTCTTCTGGCCGACGGGGCAGGGATGTCGGCATCGAAGGGGATCATCGGCCGGTCGATCCGGGAGTGGCCCAGGCGCACCAGGTCCTGGTCCACACCGCCCGGGGTGAGCGCCAGCAGCCAGTCGGCGGCGGCCTCGTACTGGTCCGGCTCCAGGTAGCCCATCTTCACGGTGACCACATCGAACCCCGTCATCGACAGGCCCAGCCGGGCGAACATGTCGGCGGTGGCGAACTGGGAGCGGCGGGCAGTGACCACCACCGTCAGGCCCGACAACTGCTCGGCCCCCGCGCCCTGCCTGGCCCGGCTCGTGCTGCCCTCGATGTCGTCGCTGCTGCCGCTCGCACCTGGCGCGGCAGGGACCAGCACCCGCAGGGCTGCCGCACGCCCGGTCGCGGGGGAGTCGTCGAGGGCCACCACCTCGGCGCGCAGCGGCACCGGGCCGGGCTCACGGGCATCGATCCGCCCGCCCACCAGTAAGTCCCCGCGCCCACCCACGCCCATCTCCCACGCTGCCTGGGCCGATTCCGGGTCCACCAGGGACACCATCAGGGCGCTCACCTGCCCGGCCCGGATCTCCTCGCGCTCCAGCAGCTGGGCCAGGCAGTGGGTGGTGTCGTCGGCGCCGCCCGCGCCGGGGTTGTCCCCGGAGTCCGAGATCCAGAACGGCCGCTTCTCGCTGGCGATCGCCTGGTCCAGGCAGTCGGCGAAGCTGCCGGTGGGGGCCACGAACTCGAAGTCGTGCCGGGCCTCCCACACCGCGGTGGCCAGCTCCAGTGCGGCGGCGTCCACCGCATCCGCGTCGGCCCCGAAGGCGACGATCGCGGCCTTGCAGCGGTGCTGGTCGGCCCAGGCGAAGCCCACCCAGTACGACACGTCGGTCACGCCCTCACGCGCGGTGAGCTCGGGGATGCGGCCGTAGATGGACCGGGCCGGTTCGATGCGGGTGGAGGTCTTCTCCCCGGGCAGCAGCACCGGCACGTGCACCAGCGCCTTGTGGGGGAGCGGACCACCGGCCATGACGGCGGTGGTGGCGTCCACCAGGTCGCGCAGGCCCCGCTCGCGGGTCTCCCAGGCGTCGATGTGGGGAGCGTGACGGTAGCAGGTGAGCAGGTCGCAGGCGTCGAACAGGGTCTCGGAGACGTTGCCGTGCAGGTCCATCGCGGTGCCCACCACCACGTCCGGGCCGATGACCTCACGGATCGCGGAGATCAGATCGCCCTCGGCGTCCTCCAGGCCCTCCACGCTCATCGCGCCGTGGATGTCGAAGTAGAACCCGTCCAGCGGCCGCTCGGCGTGTGCGGCGGCCAGTCCCTCGCAGATCTCCTGCGTCCAGCCCTCGTACACCTCACGCACCAGCTGACCCCCGGGAAGGGCACGGGCGTGCAGGACGCCCACGTAGTCGGCAGCCTCGCGCAGCGCCTTTCCCGAGGCGGAGCCCCCGGTGAAGAAGGGGTAGCGGTCCAGGATCTGCTCGGTTCCGCGGCGCACCTCGAAGTCCTCCGCGGAGGAGCGGTACGGGGTGAAGGTGGAGGACTCGATGGCGATACCGGCGATGCCGATACGGGGCCTGCGAGGCTCAGACCTGTGGGGCTCGGTGCGACGGTTCATGAGGAGGCCCTCCCGGACTTAAGCGGTTGATGGCGGGTGGGGCCATCCTCGCAGCAGCAAGTGAGGTACACAAATGTGTACACGTTGGTGGTATCCTTTCGCCATGGCGATCACCCAGGTACGAACCAGCCGCGAAGCCCGCGAGGAGATCGGCGCTGCCCTCGCCCGGTTCCAGGTCGAGGGGGTGACGGCCGAGCCCCTCGTCTTCGGCGCGCACCGCAAGCCCCAGGCAGCCATCATCCCCTTCGAGCTCTACGAGCGTCTCGAATCGATCCTCGAGGACCTCGAACTCGCCGAGACCCTCGCGTCCCGTATGAGCCAGCCGTCCTCCGACAGCGACTCTCTCCTGACCGAGCTCGGCTTCGACCCCGCTGACTTCGCGTGAGCCTCCCTTTCCGCTGGATCCCGGCGTTCAAGGACGATCTCAAGGCGCTGCCGAAGGACGTCCAGAAGGCAGCGATCGAGATGCTGTTCTCGCTTGCACGCGGGGAGGCCAGCGGCGCTCCGCTCTACGACCACCCCGCCATCGGTGACCTCTCCGACTGCCGGAAGGTCTACCTCGACCCGGATCCCGAACACGCCACCAGGCCCCGATACCGCCTGGTCTATCGCGAGCGACACGGTGGGCTCCACGGGATGATGGTCGAGGCCATCGCCGCCGGTGAGCGATACGACATGGATGCTTACGTACGCGCCGCAGCCAACCTTGGGCCCACCTCCAGGTAGGTGCCACGACTCCCGATACGGTGGAAGGGCGCCCCCCCGACCTCGCAGGAGACCCTGATGATCAGCTTCGATGACCGCCACGGCCCCGAGGACGCCGCCCCCGCGAGCGCCTACCCCGATCTCACCGTCCCGGACTGGTACCGCGACGCCAAGTTCGGCATCTTCATCCACTGGGGTCTGTTCTCCGTGCCCGGCTGGGCCGATGTGCTGGACCGCTCCGACGTCACCGAGGACAACGCCTACGCCCGCCACCAGTACGCCGAGTGGTACGCCAACACCGTGCGCATCGAGGGCAGCCCCACCCGCGAGCGGCACCTGAAGCTGTTCGGGGAGGACCACGACTACGAGGACTTCGCCGACTCGTGGGAACCGATCCGGTCCAGCCCCGCCGCCATGGTGCAGCTGGCCCGCAAGGCCGGCGCGAAGTACCTGGTGCCCACCTCCAAGCACCACGACGGCTTCTGCCTGTGGGACAGCCAGACCACCGACTTCACCGCTGCCCACCACAAGCCGGGCCGTGACCTGATCGCGAAGCTCGAGGAGGCCGCTCGTGCTGCCGGTCTGCGCTTCGGCCTGTACTACTCCGGGGCGCTGGACTGGCACGAGAGCGACTTCGGGCCCATCACCTCCCACGAGGAGCTGTTCTCCTTCCGCCGCAATGACGAGGAGTTCGCGGCCTTCGCCGCCGCCCAGCTACGCGAGCTGATCGACAGGTTCTCCCCGGACATCCTGTGGAACGACATCGACTGGCCCGATGCCGGCAAGCACGACGGCCCAAACTCCCTGCAGCAGATCTTCCGCGAGTACCTCCAGAAGGTGCCCGGCGGCATGGTCAACGACCGCTGGGGCGTGCCCGTGCACGGCGTGGCCACCCGCGAGTACCAGGACATCGACTCCGTGCAGGACGAGGTGTTCGAGGCCACCCGCGGCCTGGGCCTGAGCTTCGGCTTCAACCACGACGAATCCGCCGAACACGCCCTGACGGGCGCTGAGGTGATCCGTCTGCTGGTGGACGTGGTCTCCAAGAACGGCAACCTGCTGCTGAACATCGGCCCCCGCGCCGACGGCACCATCCCCGAGCTGCAGACCCTCGCCCTGGAGGAGCTGGGCGCGTGGATCAACGAGTACGGCGAGGCGATCTACGCGACCCGCCCCTGGATGCACGAGGCCGTGAGGACCCCGCCGGAGGGTGTGCGGTTCACTCGCGGGACCGACGGCACCGGCCAGGAGCAGCTGCACGTGCTGCTGCTGGACCCCGAGGCCGGTGAGGTGCGGCTCAGCGCCGAGGTCTCCGCCGCGATCCGTGAGCTCGCCGAGGTGCCCGAGCGCGGCGAGAAGAAGGGCGCCGCCGGTGGCGCCAGCGACGGCACCGACGAAGCGGCCGGTTCGGTAGGCCCGGGTGAGCGGGAGGACGCCGACCGCGCGGACGACGCCCGCTCGGTGCCCGACGGTCCCGACCGCGATGACGACGATGACCAGCAGGAGGAGCCGGCCGCCGCCCACGTGGACGGCGACCGGGTGGTGCTCACGCCGGGTGATGCCAGCGATCCGGTGGCGGTGGTGACGCTGCCGGTACGGTCAGGCCCACTGGCTTGACCTCGGCTCAGTGCCCCGCGGGGATCTCCGGCCAGTCACGAACGAGATGTGCCTCGAGCGCGCGGTGACGGAAGCTGTACACCGCGCCGCGGTTGATGAGGCCGCGTGTCGTGTCCAATCGTCTCGCGAAAGAGGCGACCTGCGTCGAGTTGGAATAGCCCATCTCGCGGGCGATGTTCTTCAGCGATCGCTCCTCGGGAGGAAGAGCCGCCATCGCCTGGATCATCTGCTCCTCACGCTCCGGAAGCCGCTCGAGGATCCGTTCGACATGGGACAAGGCCTCACGCTTGGCCGTCCGCCAGCCGTGCAGCACCTGTTCGCGTGTGATGATCTCCGAGTCCCCGGCGTACCAGGCGTGGTAGCCGGCGAGCTGGAAGAGGAAGGGCTCGCCCTGGCAGAGGTCGAGAATCGCGTCCCGAGCATCGGGCTGCATCCCGATTCGAGTCGTGCCTCCCTCCCCATCCGGCACCGGCCAGCCGTCCATCACGAAGGACTGCAGAGCGGATTCGAGGTCCTTGTCGCTCAGCGGTGAGAGGACCCTACGGTCGAACCGACGACCGAAGGTCGCTCCTCGCCTCGCCGAAGCGATGTCCCAGAAGTCCGGAAGTCCGGTGAGGTAGACCGCGATCGGCAGGTAGCGCTCGATGGTCATGTTCGACGCCGTCCTGACGCCGACCCTGGTCGCTGTGACGTCCCCGAGGACGATGAGCAGCTGGGACAGCACCGCCTCGTCAGTGATGTTCTGGACCTCGTCGAGGTGGATCAGGATGACCGTGTCCTTCCTGGCCACCGCGGCCTCGCCGATGCGGATCATCAGCTCCCGTACCGCTGCGAACGCCTCCGGGGCCTCCTTCTCCCGCATCGCTATGGAGACACCCTTGGCCGAGATCGAGGTGACGCGGGAGAGCAGGCCGCCGATCTTCGCGTCGGCCTTGTTGAAGCCGATCTCGCCGGAGAGATCGACCAGAGCGCTCGCCAGGATCGACAGCGGGTCGGCACCGAGCGGAATGCGCAGCTGACCGGTCACGAGGTCCCCACGCTGCTTCGCGTCCTCCGTGATGTACCCGACGAGCGTGGACTTGCCGAGACCAGCCTCTCCCAGAATCAGGCGCGGTCGCTCCGACAGACCGTCCACGCGTCGAGGCCGCACGATGTCGACCCAGTCGTTGATCTCGTCATGCCGGCCGGCCCATATGGGTGGGACCACATCGGGCTGGACGCTGAAGGGACAATTCACGGAGCGGCGCATGTTGCTAACGTTAACAGCCTGGCGTGTCGCTGTTAACGTTAGCAACGCATGCGTGCCCTGCTAACGTTAACGGGACGTGCGGTCCCGATAGTTGCTGCACGGCGGGTGCGGTCTCCAGACGCATCCGCGCGGGGCGCACCGGGTCAGAACGTCTCGTACGTATCCTTCGCGACCGTGAAGCCCGTCCCAGTGCGGGTGTTCCAGCAGGTCATCCCGGAGGATTCGCTGGTGCAGGCCACGTTGCCGTTCTTCGCGGACTCCCCATAGGCCAGCTCCGCGGCATCACCGCTGGCGACGCTCTGCCCGCAGTCCAGCTGCGGTTCGCCCTCGGCGCCCACGCGCACGGCGAAGGGGGCGTCCTCGGTGCACTCGCCGCCGGTGTTGTTCTCCAGGAAGTGCTCCTCGAGGCTGCAGGAGACGTCATCACCGCTGAGTGTGCAGTGGATGTTCCCACTGGGGGAGACCAGGGCACTGAGCTCCTGCGCACCCTCGGGCGCGGGGGAGACCTCCTCAGCCGGTTCCTCCTCGGAGGGCTGCTCTGCCTCGGCAGGGGCCTCGGACTGCTCGGCGGTGGGGGTCTCCGGGTGCTTGTAGGAGCCCTCGTCCGGGGTGATCCACTGGTACCCGAGGAAGAGCCCCGCGGCCAGCAGCAGCGCCAGCAGCAGGCAGCCTCCGCAGGCCAGCAGGTTCCGGGTGCGGTTCGGGGAGTCCTCGTCGGGCGGTGCGGCCGAGCCTGCGAACAGGTCATCCGGTGGGGGAGCGGCGCGACCGGCACCAGGTGCGGGCGCGGCGGGGGGCCGGGGGTGATGCGCGCCCGATGGAGGCTGGCTCACTGCAGCCGACGGGCCGGTAGACGGCTGAGGGCCAGCGGTGGGAACTGGCTGGAACTGTGCGCCAGCGGCGGGCGGCTGGATCTCCGGGGACTGCGGGGCGGGCCCCTGCGGCACCACGTGGGGGCTGTTCACACGCACCCCGGGCGTAGCGGGGCGTGCCTGGTTCTGCGGGGGCCGGTTGTCTCCGGCTCCCGCCTGCGAGGAAGGCTCGGACACGAGCTACTCCTGTGCGTCGGAGATTCGGGGCGGCGGCCCGTGAGGGCCGTGCCGTCCTGCCCGCGGGCAGCGTGAGGGATGGTAGCGGGGTCTCCCACGCATGTGGAGGGATCGGGGCGATGCAGTGGGGTGGGTTACGCGGCGGCCTTAGCTGCGAGGAACAGCTCCACAGGCATCTCGCGGTCCAGTTTCCATACGATCTGCATCGGTCGAGAGCCCGTGCTGTGGTCGAAGCGGACCGTCCCCAGGCAGGTGTACGGTTCTGTCCCAATGTCGCCCGTCTTTGCTCGCCGTACAAAAAGGACGACGCTGGTCCCGAGTGCCTCGTGCTCGATGTAGCGCCGGCCAGTGGGGCTAGCGGAACTCGTCGTGCTCTGGGACTCCCAATGGAACGCGTCTTGGTTGATCGCGAAGTCCCGGTACATGGTGGTGGGAGAGTAGTCCGCCTCTGACTTCTTCAGCGTCACCATGAGGGCATCGGTTCTCATCGAGGGCAGCCATTTCACACCTTCACGGATGGAACCCGGCGATCCCTTGTCCAGGGTTCCCAGCCCGAGGCCGGCAAGGAGCTCCTCGCGCGAGTACCGGGAGTGCGAGCGCAATGGCGTCATTCCAAGGCTGCCCGGTAGGGGCTGCGGATTCACTCGGGATTCGATATGAAGGAACTCGAGAAGCCGGAGGATCTCCTCTACGACTCGCGGTCGCGAACGGATCATCTCAATGCCCTGCTCCAGGCCCGGCCCTTCGCTGGGCCAGAACGAGTAGTACAGCATCGATGCATAGAGCCGGTTCACCCCGTTGTCGACGGGTTCTTTCGTTTTGAGGAGCTCCCGGTAAGCCTGGATCCGGTCCGGATCATCCACATGGGTAAGCGCCCCCACGCGCCGGAGCAGCACATCATCGGTATCGCTGCTGACGACCGTTCGCGACGACGGGAAGGCCCAATCCACCAGAGTGGACCAACTTGAAGGCCTCTTTTGTCCTTGGAAGCTGCGGGTGGGAGGAGTGTAGACGTCGGCGAGAGAGCGCTCGGCTTCTCGCAGGTAGTTGCTAACCTCGATCTTTCATCGGGCTGGTGAGCGGTCGCGGTCGGCGTCGTTGCCGGTGTTCAGCTGCTGATTCTGGCATTCGGGTATGACAGATCGTCGCAGTGTCCGTTGCGGGCGGTCGGGTTCCACTCCCGAGAAGAGATGCTGCTGGTCGTAGGGACGGGCGGCCTTGCCGGATCAGGTCTGCGCGACGGCAATGCGGAGCCGGTTGACGCCGGTTAGGACGGTGCGGGCTTCGGGAGCGTGCTGGGCGAGGTGGAGGAGGTTGTGCCGGCTGCGGCGCACGAGGGTCGCGGGGATCTCGAACAGCCGTGCGCGGAGCCGTTTGGGCTCCCACTTCCGCGCATCATGGCCGGTCAGCGCGATGGTCTGCATCCAGGCGACGAGCTCGCTAGCGAGCTGGATGATCTGGCACCAGACCTGGTTCTGCGCGAAGCCCTGCAGCGGGAACTTCATCAAGCCCATGTCCTTGGCGTTGCGGATCCGGTCTTCGCATCGTGCGCGGCGGCGGTGTCGCAGCTCGAGCACGGGAAGTTGGCCGCGCGGGGTGTTGGTCGCGAACGCGGTGATGCGCATCCCCTCGTGATCGGTGATCCGCAGCTGCGCCCCAGGATGAGGACGTTCCTTCCGCACGATCACCCGCATCCCGGGCGGCCAACCCTGAAGATCCAGCAGCCCGGTCAGTTCCGCGACCCATGCTCCGTCGCGGATCCCGTCGGTGTCGGTGTCGTAGGCAGGAGTCCACGTCTTCGCCTCATCGATACGTTCCAGCAGGTCGGGAGTGTTCGCGGGGAGGGTGAACCCGACTGAGTAGGCCAGACGCTGCCCGGTCAGCCACTTGACGAAGTCCTTGGTGCCACCGGCTCCGTCGGTGCGGATCAGGACCTTCTTCGACCCCCTTCCGCCGGAGGAGAGCAGACCAGCCGGGAGCTGCGCAAGGGCCTGCCTGGTGATGGTGATGTGATCGGCGGCGGTGTTGGAACCGGCGTTGCCGGGGCGCAGGTGGATCGCCAGCGGTTCCCCGGTTCCTTCGCTGCCGTGGTCCAGGAAAGCGCACAGGGGGTGGTAACCGAAGCCGCGTTTGAACGTCGGTGCAGCCTGCTCCTTCTCGCTGTGGACGTTGATCAGGGTGGCGTCGAGGTCGATGACCAGCGGATTCTGCGCACTGACCCTGCGGACCGGGGAGTGGTCGCCGGCCAGTGCCCAGGCCCGTTCCCGCGCGATGCGGCGGGCCTGGGAGATCGCCTCGACCACGGCGGGTGCGTCCTCGGCCAGCGTGGTCAGGTTCCTGGAGATCGTTGGGGCCGAGGCGACGTCTCCGAACAGTCCCGGTTCGCATCGCAGCAGATCAGTATCCGAAGCGTGCTCGCCGCCGATCGCGAGAGTCATCGCGAGGTCCAGCAGGACCTTCGAGGCGTGATGCTCGGCCAGTGGCTTCGTCCACGGATCCAGAGCTTCACGCAGCGAAGGGGCGAGGCCGGTGGCGTGGATCGTGCCGGTCAGCAGCACCGCGCCCGCATGCGCGGCCGCCGGGACCTCAGCGATGTCCACGCGCGGACGGGGGTAGAAGAACAAGGTAGGGTGGGACACCTGAAAGGTGCTCCTTCCGGCCAGGGATTACGAGACTCAACACCCCGCATCATCCCAGGCCAGGAGCACCTTTCTTTATGCCGTCCGTCGGGCGAGACCACACCCCCGTGAAATCTCGAGGCTAAGCGTGTAGTCGCTGGCCGGGACCTCGTCCGGCTTGTGCTGGCGGACGTCGACCACCAGATCCTTGGTGCTGAGCTTCAGCTGCTTGCGGACGTTCTCGAGGACGATCTCCTCGGCCACGCGATCGAAGACGATCTGGGACCCCGGGGGGAGGAAGGGGAACCCGGCTTCGATGCTGTGCTCGAGCTTGTTCCTGGAGAGGCCGGTGAGTGCGCGGTACTTCAAGTCGAAGCGGAAGGCTTGGTTCTGGTGGCCGACGAAGTCGAGGACCGTCAGGACGGCCTTGTCGTCTGCGCGACGCAGCCCTCGCCCCAGCTGTTGAAGGAAGATCGTGGCGGACTGCGTTGGGCGCAGCATGAGGACCGTATCGATCATGGGGATGTCGAGACCCTCATTGAACAGATCAACGGCAAAGATGCAGGCCAGCTGGCCATCGCGCAGCCGCTCAAGACCGTGCCTGCGCTCCAGGGGCTGGGACTCGCCGGACAGAGCGAGGGCGGGGAGGCCAGCGTCATTGAACACCTGAGCCATGAAGCGAGCGTGGTCGACACTGACGCAGAACCCGAGTGCTCGCATACGGGTGGGGTCAGTGACCTTGTCCTGGACAGCAGCGAGAACCTTTGCAGCCCTCGCGGTATTGCCGGTGTAGAGCTTGCTCAATTCGTCGACGTCGTACCTACCGCGGGTGAAGCGGATGCTGCCAAGGTCAACCCCGTCGGCGATACCGAAGTAGTGGAAAGGTACGAGCAGGTCGGCACTGAGTGCGTCCCACAGGCGCAGCTCGCTGGCGACCCGTCCGTTGAAGAACTCCTGCGCTACATCGACCCCATCGGCGCGCTCGGGTGTGGCCGTGAGGCCCAGCAGCTCGCGAGGTGCGAAGTGCTCGAGCACTCGCCGGTAGGTCGCAGCTTCGGCGTGGTGGAACTCATCCATCACGACAATCTCGAAGCGCTCACGTGCCCAACGGTGGAGCCCATCAGGTCGAGCTATCGATTGGATCGATGCGAAAACATGCTGGCCTCGTACCGGTTTGGAGTTTCCGACGAAGAGCTCGCCGAAGCTCCCATCCTTCAGTACATCTCGGTACGTTCGAAGCGCTTGCTCCAGGATCTCTTTGCGATGCGCAACGAACAGCAGCGTCGGTCGCAGGCCAGGGGAACGGCATTGCCGCTTGTAGTCCAGAGCGGCAACCACCGTCTTGCCCGTTCCCGTCGCCGCAACGAGGAGGTTCTGGTGCCGCCCGTGCACCTCGCGCTCTGAGGTGAGATCACTGAGCATCGCCTGCTGATGTGGGTAGGGGCGAACATCGAGGTGGCTGACATCAAGGGATGCACTGGTGCTTCGACCGCTGTTCTGGGCGAGCAGAGTGTCGAGGTACGCGGCATCTCTTTCCGGGTCGTACGTGGCGAAGGCAGCGTCGTCCCAGTAGGTGTCGAAGGTGGACTCGAACTTGTCCAGGAGACTGGGAGTGGCCTGGCGAGAAAGCCGAACGTTCCATTCGAGTCCATCGACAAGAGCGGCGCGGCTCATGTTGGAGCTGCCGACGTACGCCGTGGTGTACCCGCTGGCGCGGTGGAACATCCACGCTTTGGCGTGCAAATGCGTGGACTTGGCGTCGTAGTTGACGCGAACCTCGGCATTCAGGGCCTGGACGAAGTAGTCGAGCGCCTTGCGATCGGTTGCTCCGATATAGGTAGTAGTCAACACCCTAATTTTGACCCCACGTTCGGCGGCGGCGCGGAGCGCATCCTCCAGTACTCGAATACCGCTCCACTGCACGAAGGCGCACAGAAGGTCGATGCGATCGGCACTCGCCATCTCGAGACGGAGCTCGGAACCCAGCTGGGGGTCCATACGCGAGTTGGTGAAGAGAGCAACGTCGCTCAATGGTGTGGATGGTCGAGGCAGGGCGGGTGCCGGCGGCTGACTCACGGAAGTCAGCATGCGCGGGCCAGGGACGACGGTCGCCGCGGGTTCCGATGGGGGGAGCGCTTGCAGAACACGGTTCGCAAGTTCCACCTGCTCTTCACGGGGCAGCGTGGCGAGAACCTGGCTGAGGGCGGTGGAGATGTGCTGTGTAAGAACGTGAGCCACGTCCGCGCTATCGACCTCAGCTGTCACCGGCACGAGTCCGCTGGAATCTGCGTCCCGCAGCAGATCGCTCATTCCCGCTGTGACGAGTAGTTCGTACAATCCCGGGTCGAGAGGGGCTGTGCTCATGAGGGTCGCTCCTCTGTGCGCTCGTTCCGGCTTAGTAGCTGGGGTAGGCGCGCAATGATGGGGATATCGCCAGGTGCCCAATCGAGTGTGTCGAGCCGATCCAGCGGGACCCAGGTCATCGCATCATGATCGGTACTCGAGCGGGGATCAGGACCGCAGAGCTCGACGTAGTAGCAGGCGAGCTCGATGGTCGTGGAGGCAACGTCGCCGATGCTGGTGTCGACGAGAGAACCCACAGTGACCTCGACGCCGAGTTCTTCGCGGAGCTCTCGTCTTAGCGCCTCTTCGGGGGACTCCCCACCTTCGACCTTTCCCCCGGGGAACTCCCACAGACCCCCGGCGCTACGGTCAGGGTTGCGACGAGCAGCAAAAACTGTGTCACCGCGCTGGATGATGGCGCCCACGACGTGGATGTGTTGCTCGCTCACGGGGTGCGCTCCTCTACAGATCCCGAACACATCTGATACTACGGACCAGCTCTCGCTAGCGGGCTCGTATTGCCGGCTACCGAAATTTTCCGCTCGAATGTTGGTTCTTCGTGCAATGCTCGCGGCCATGAAGCCATCGAAGCTGCTCACCACGTCGAATCTCGAGGTCGAGAGCCGTGCCATCGCCTACGAGAAGGTTGCCGGCCGCGAGGCCACCAACACCTGTGACGACGGCCCGGCACATTCCTGAGGCGTTCACGACTCCTGCCGAAATCCCCGGTACTGAGTTCATACGGCGCGCACTCGAGACCGGCGATCGGGCATGACCAGCGACGCCGGCCCGGCCTGCACCGACCACCTGGACGGCCCCTGCAAGCCCGCCCGCGCCGCGCTCTACGCTGGACCACACCCGATCCACCCACAGGAGGCATCGCATGACCGCGAACGTTCCCACCGTGTCCTTCAACGATGGCAGGTCCGTCCCCCAGCTCGGCTACGGCGTGTGGCAGGTCGAGGACGACGTCGCCGCCGACGTCGTCGTGCAGGCCATCAAGGCTGGCTACCGGCACATCGACACCGCTGCCGGCTACGAGAACGAGGGCGGCGTGGGCCGCGCCGTGAAGGAGTCCGGCATCGCCCGCCAGGACCTGTTCATCACCACCAAGCTCGCCAACGGCGACCAGGGCTTCGACTCCGCGAAGAAGGCCCTGGAGACCTCGCTGGAGAAGCTCGACATGGACTACGTGGACCTGTACCTGATCCACTGGGCCAGCCCTCAGCGCGGGAAGTACCTGGAGTCCTGGAAGGCCCTCATCGAGCTGCAGAAGGAGGGCAAGGCCAAGTCGATCGGCGTCTCCAACTTCCCGATCGAGCAGCTGGAGGAGATCATCTCCGAGACCGGCGTGGTGCCGGTGATGCACCAGATCGAGCTGCACCCCGAGTTCCAGCAGGGCGAGCTGCGCGCCTACCACGCCAAGCACGACATCGTCACCGAGGCGTGGAGCCCGCTGGGCCAGGGCGGCGACATCCTGAAGAACGAGGTCATCACCGAGATCGCCGAGGCCCATGATGCCGACCCCGGCCAGGTGATCATCGCCTGGCACCTGGCCATCGGCAACGTGGTGATCCCCAAGTCCGTGACCCCGGAGCGGATCGTCTCCAACTTCGCCTCGGTCGAGCTCGACCTCACCAGCGAGGAGATCGAGAAGATCAACGGCCTGGACAACCCCGATGGCCGCATCGGCGCGGACCCCGCGAACCCCGGGTTCTGATCACGATCCCGCACTGACCGGTCCATCCGACTGGTCCGGTGCACGCAGCGGCGTCGGCGCCAGAGCGTCGGCGCCGCTGCTGCGTGGGGGTCAGAAAGGGCGCTGCTCTCCGAGCCGCGTGCGCAGGAACTCCCGCTGCACATCCAGAGAGCGGGCAGCACCGCCGAGGACCTCGTTCTCGATGCGGTCCACTCCGTCGTTGAGAGCGGCCAGCTGCTCGTCGATCGCCTGCAGGTTCTGCAGCGCCTGCTGCTGGGAGCCCGGGGTGAACGAGGACAGAAAGCCCACGTTGTCCTCCACTGCGCCCAGCAGCTCCGGCACGTACCGGGTGCTCATGCCCTCCAGCAGCATCACGTCCTCGTCGTAGGGGCGGCGGGACTGCACCACCTCGGTGCGCATCAGCGCGTCGATCCGCACCAGCAGCGCGTCGGCACGAGCCAGCACAGGGCGTGCCGCATGGGGCGTGGAGCGGCGGTTCAGCTCCGCGATCCGACGACGCTGCTTCACTGCGTTGCTGACAGCGCCCTCGAGCAGGGCGCGGGTGCCCTCCGGCACCGCTGCACTCACCGCGCGCAAGGGCTGCTGAGCCGGTCGACGGTTGCGCAGCAGGTAGGCGCTGCCCCCGGCCACGGCGGCTCCGACGGCAACTGCGCCCAGAGCGGGCCCGATCAGGCCGGTGCCACCGACGAGGCTGCCGAAGCCGAACAGGAGGAACGTGCCGAGGGAGACGATGCCGCCGAAGAAGATCGGGACGTCCCGGGTGAGCCACTTGCCGCGACGTCGAGGCATCGCGGCCCCGCGACCGGTGGGCGGGAACACTTTCCTCCAGGGGCCGGGCGCGTGGGCAGGGGGGATCCGACGGCCCTGCCTGATCTGATGGCTGAGCCGCGACGAGACCGGTGGCCTGCGCTGCATGGGCGGACGTTCCCCTTCCTGGCCGAGGCCCGACGGATAGCGGGTGGCGTGCTCGGCCATGTCCAGGCTACGACCACAATCCGAAACCGTCCTGGGGGTTAACCCCCGTTCTCCTGGCAGTGGAGCGTGGGGTGAGGGTCATGCACCGTCAGTCGGCGTACGTGGGCCCCCGGGAGGTTCGATGCCTATGGGTGCTCCCACAGCGCGGAGATCGGCAGGCCCCACACCTGCTCCGTGAGCTGGCGTGTCTCCTCGGTGAGGCCGAGGACGGCGCCGCCGAGGAAGCGATCGCCCAGCCTCTGCGCCAATGCCCGGATCCCGCGGGAGTGCTCGGCGCGGAACGTCGAGGAGGCCTTCACCTCGATCAGGAACACGCGGCCATCGGCGAACTCGATCACCACGTCCACCTCCAGGCCATCGCGATCACGGAAATGGAACAGCTCGAACTCCTCGGCCGACCAGCCCCTCTGAGCCATCAGCTGGGCGACCACGAAGGCCTCGAGCTGTGCACCCAGCAGTGGAGCGGACGTGAGCTGCGACAGCTGCGCGGCTCGCAGCTTCGACAGTCGCGTGGCCAGACCGGAGTCGGCCACCGCCACCTTGTGCCTGCCTACTTCCCTCTTGGTGAGGTTCGCCCGCCAGGGCGGCAGGTCGTGCGTGAGGTACATCGTCGACAGGGCGTTCAGGTATCCCGAGACCGATGACCGTGGGATCGACAACTCGTCGGACAGCCGCGCCTGCACCAGCTCCCCGCCCTGGTTCGCAGCCACCATGCGCAGCACAGCAGCCAGCCGATCGCTCGACAGGCCCCGGGAGACATCCGCGACGTCACGGGTGATCACCCGGTCCAGATAGCTGTCGAACCAGGTGCCGTGGAGCCTGACCGGGAGGCGCTGGATCTCCGGGTAACCGCCGCGAAGGATCGCCTGGACGTACTGCTCCCTCGACCATCCGTGCCCAGCCCCGGTGAGGGCCCCGTTCGTGGTGCGGACCCAGTGGGCGAAGTCCTCCTTCCGGCCGGCGAGCTCCCCCTGGCTGAGGCCGAACAGATCAAGAGTCACAGCGCGACCGGCCAAGGAGTCAGGCGACCGCGACAGGCGCAGCAGGTCGGAGGATCCGGTGATCAGGAACCGGCCGGGACGGCGGTCCGCATCGATCGCCGACTTGATCGCCAGCAGCACCGACGGTTCGCGCTGCACCTCGTCGATCACCAGGGGACCCTCGCCGGCCTGCCGCACGAAGGCGCGCGGATCCAGCCGGGCCGATTCCCGCACGTCGTCGTCGTCGAAGCTCACTGCCACATGTGGGCGGGATCCGGCGACCATCGACGCCAACGTGCTCTTCCCTGCCTGGCGGGCACCCTGGATCACGACGGCAGGGAAGTGCGCGAGGAGATCCTCCGCCTGAGGAAGAAGGTTCCGCGTGATCAGCGATGTCATGGATCCAGATTAGCCGCGACCGGCGTTTCGCGACAGGTCTTGCCGGACACTCGCGAGAGTCAGGCCGGACGTTCGCGGTGTCTCTGCCCGGACGTTCGCGGTGTCTCTGCCCGGACGTTCGCGACGCTTAGACCGGACGTTCGCGGGATCTCTCGCCGGATGTTCGCGACGCCTGAACCGGCGTTTCGCGACCCAGCCCCAGCCCCCCTCAGGCCCGGCCAGCCCCGCTCAACCCCGCGCGAACAGCTCCGCGATCTGCGGGTGCCCCGCCTCGTACCCCTCCAGCAGCAGCCGCCCCAGCTCCGGGGAGCTCACCAGCGGATGGGTGGCGAAGCCTCGCCAGGCGGCATCGCGGGACCCAGTCACGGCGGCCTCCATGATCAGCCGCTCCGAGGACCGCAGCGCGGCCATCATGCCCAGTCGGCCCAGCTCCACGGGCGCCACCGGCAGCGGGTGCACCCCGTCGCCGTCCACCACGCACAGCACCTCCAGCACCGCATCGGCCGGCAGCTCCGGAACGATCCGCTCCGTGGCCGGGGCATGCTCTCGACCTGCGCCGATGTTGCCGACGTCCAGGATCATCCGTTCGGGGCGCCCGGTGGCGATCGCGGTCATCAGGCGCAGCGCCACCTCCTGGTAGCCACCGCCGGCCACGTCCTCCTCGCGGCGCTCCTCGTCACGGGACTCGGCCATGTACGTCGCCTCGCGCTGGTGCAGGGTCTCACGCCACAGGTCCAGGGGAGAGGAGCAGCATGCCTCCCCGCGGGCCCCGAGCGTGGCCTCCTCACCCGCCGCATAGAAGTCGCCCTGCTGCTTGGCCAGGAACTCCCCGCGGGTGGTCGCGGCCGCGGTGATCCGCTCGATGGCGGACGTGGTGTGCAGGT
This sequence comes from Brachybacterium epidermidis, assembly GCF_015209585.1. Lineage (GTDB taxonomy): Bacteria > Actinomycetota > Actinomycetes > Actinomycetales > Dermabacteraceae > Brachybacterium > Brachybacterium epidermidis. The sequence goes on along the minus strand of NZ_JADEYR010000002.1, from coordinate 46,691 downwards.
AGTAGTACAGGTACTCGTTGGGCAGGGCGCCGTCGGCCCGCACCCAGTCCTTGCCGATCAGTCGGGCCTCCTCGATCTCCTCGAGGGCGTCGTCGTCAGCCAGCAGGCCCGGCAGGCGGTCCTCGCCGTCGATCCGCACGGATCGCAGCCAGCCCAGGTGGTTCAGGCCCACGTAGTCCACCTCGGCCACGGGGGCGCCGGTGGCCGGGTCGTCGGCCACCACGTCCACGCCCAGCAGGCGGCCCACGCGGCGCACCAGTCCGATGGGGGTGTCGCAGATGCCCACCACGCGGTCGCCCAGCACGGTGCGCATCGCCTCGGTGACGATCCCGGCGGGGTTGGTGAAGTTGATGACCCACGCCCCCGGTGCGGCCTCGGCCACGGTGCGGGCGATCTCCAGGGCCACCGGGATGGTGCGCAGGGCGTACGCCAGGCCGCCGGGGCCGATGGTCTCCTGGCCCAGCAGCCCCAGGTTCAGCGCCACCCGCTCATCGACCGTGCGGGCCTCCGCGCCGCCCACCCGTACGGCGCTGAACACGAAGTCGGCGCCGGCCACGGCCTCGCGCAGGTCCGTGGTGACCACCAGGCGCGGCAGGGAGGCGGGGCGGCCGTCGGCCCCCGCGTCCGCCCGGCCGTCGGCCCCGCTCCCACCCGCCCGGCGGCCTGCAGCTCGGCGCCCATGGACTCGATCACGGCGGTGATGGTGCGCAGGCGGGACTCGTCGATGTCGTGCAGGGCCACCTCGTTCACGGTGAGCCCGGTGGCGCCGGTGGCCACGGCCTCGTAGACCAGGGGCACGCGGAATCCGCCCCCGCCCAGGATGGTGAGCTTCATGGCAGCAGGACCTCCAGATCCTCGTCGTCGTCCAAAGCCAGCTGATCGGCGGTGAGGGCCCGGTCGGTGACCAGGCCGGTGAAGCGGGACAGAGGGGCCACCTCGAGGAATCCCGAGCCGGGGAACTTGTCATGGTCGGCCAGCAGGTAGGCGCGGGCGCTCACGTCCAGCAGCCCGCGCTTGACGGAGACCTCGCTGGGGGTGGAGTCCAGCACGGTGCCGTCGGCCCGCACCCCAGAGGTGCCCAGGAAGGCGGAATCGACCCTCACCTGCCTCAGGGCCGATTCGGTGAGCGTGCCCACCAGGGACTGGTAGTTGGGGCGCAGCAGCCCACCGAGCACCAGGATGTCGATCCCAGGAGCGTCGGCCAGGGCCCTCACCACCGCGAGGGAGGCGGTGACCACAGTCAGCGAGCGGGTCATCAGCAGCGGGCACATGGCCGCCACGGTGGTGCCGATGTCCAGGGCGATCACGTCACCGTCCGCGATCAGCGCCGCGGCACGCTCGGCGATGAGGCGCTTGGACTCCGGTGCGCTGGCGGCCACGTGCTCGAAGGGGCGGGCGTCGGGCTCCGGCCGCACGCTGCCGCGCACCGTGCAGGCGCCCCCGCGCACTCGCCGCAGCAGGCCGCCGGCGGCCAGCTGCTCGAGGTCGCGGCGGATCGTGGCCTCGGAGACGGAGAGCATGCCGCTGAGCTCGCCCACCGAGACGGTGCCCCGGCGGCGCACGGCGGCGACGATGCCCGCATGACGCTCCTCGACCAGCATGCTCGAACCGTAGCACCGATCACGCAGCTCCGAGCAGGTTCGCGCAAAGGCGATCGAAAAGGTGCAGCTGCGTGCAGACTATGCGAGCATGGTCGCCCACGCCGCAGCACGGTCGCTGTCCATGACCTCCAGGAGGCACCCATGCGCCGCCGCACCTTCTCGGGTCCACTGCTGCCCTGGGCTCGATCGGCCTCGTTGCCGGCTGTGCCCCCGGATCCGATACGGGAGGGGGCAGCGGAGGCACCGACGGAGGCGGCTACGGTCCCGCGCTGCCGATGGTGATCCTGTTCCTGTTCCTCCAGCGGTACTTCATCCGCAGCATGCTCGAAGGAGCCACCACGTCATGACCACGCCCGAACCCGGCCGTCCCCACCTCGCCGCCCCCGCGCTCGACAAGCCGGGCCCGACTGGGGCTGACCCCGCCGGCAGCGAGCAGGGCCCCGCCGGCATTGAGCCCGAGCGCACCGACCCCACCCCGTCGGCCCCGCGGGCTGGGACCCCTGGCCGAGCAGCGCAGCCCCGAGGACCCGCCGCTGGACGTGCTGCTCTCAGGCACCGTGTTCTTCGACATCGTGTTCACCGGCCTGGACCGCCTGCCCGAGCCGGGCGAGGAGCTGTGGAGCAAGGGCATGGGCTCCAGCCCTGGCGGCATCGCCAACCTCGCCACCGCCGCCGCCCGCCTGGGCCTGCGCACCGGCCTGGTGGCCGGGTTCGGTGACGACGCCTACGCCGACTGGATGTGGCAGACCATGGCCGAGGAGGAGGGCATCGACCTCAGCGCCTCCCGCCGTTTCCCCGACTTCCACTCCCCGCTGACCGTCTCCATCGCCGCCCACGGCGACCGTGCCATGGTCACCCACGGCCACGACCTGCCCGAACCGCTCTCATCGCTGATCGCCAAGGCCCCCAAGGCCCGCGCCGCCGTGGTGGACCTGGCCGGGGAGACCAGCTGGTGGGCGGCCCTGGCCCAGGGCGGCTCCAAGGTGTTCGCCGACATCGGCTTCGACGAGACCGGCCGCTGGGACCGCAGCGACCTGGCACCCCTGGTGCACTGCCACGCCTTCACCCCCAATGCCGTGGAGGCCATGGCCTACACCCGCACCGACAGTCCCGACCGGGCCGTGCGGGCGCTCGCCGAACTCGTGCCGCTGGCTGTGGTCACCGACGGCGAGGCCGGCTCCTACGCGATCGACGGCTCCACCGGCGAGGAGGCCTACTGCCCGGCCGTGCCCGTCACCGCCATGGATACCACCGGCGCGGGCGACGTGTTCGCCGCCGCCCTGGTGCTGGGCACCCTCGCGCAGTGGCCCCTGGTAGAGAGGCTGAAGTTCGCCTCCCTGTGCTCGGCCCTGGCCGTGCAGCAGTTCGGCGGGTCCCTGGCCGCCCCCGGCTGGGGCGACATCACCGACTGGTGGCGCTCTCTCAGCTCCGCAGCAGATTCCGGGGACCTGCGCGCAGCCTTCACCCGCGACGGCTACCGCTTCCTGGACGGCGTGGTGCCCACCCACCAGGTGCTGGGCCGCCGCCGCGCCCAGGGCACCTTCGCCCTCGGCTCCGACGCCGGGCAGCACTGACCGAGCCCCCATGGCCTGAACGAATGGTTTCCTGCCCTCCGTGTCACCGCAGGCCACCAGGGGAACGTGAGGGCTGCTGCGGCTAGGCGCAGGTCCCATGCTCGCCTGCCCCGGCGCCGCGCACCTACCCGAGGTCGCCGGGCCCAGGCCCCCGTAGGAGCACGCCGCCGTCCACCGGGAGCGTGTGGCCGGTGATCCAGGAGGCATCGTCGGAGGCCAGGAACGCCACGGCCGCGGCGATGTCCTCCGGCTCACCCACCCGGCCCAGCGGATACATGTGCCGCATACGCTCGGACTCCTTGCCGTCCTCGCCCCACACGCGGGTGCGCACGGTGCCGGGCGCCACGGCGTTCACCCGGATCCCGTCGGGTGCGAGCTCGGCGGCCAGGTTCTGCGTCACCGAGAGCAGCCCGCGCTTCGCCGCGGAGTAGGGCGGGCCACCGAACGCCATCAGGGCATTCACCGAGGACACACTCACCACCGCCGCATGATCGCTGGCGCGCAGGTGGGGGAGTGCGGCCCGGGTGGCACGCACAGGCCCCAGGAGGTTCCAGTCCAGCATCCGCGTCCAGGTCTCGTCGTCGAGGTCATCGAAGGCGGGGTAGCCGGTGTCGTCGCCGCCGGCCACATTCGCCAGCACGTCCAGCCCGCCCAGCTGCTTCACCACCTCAGCCACGGCTGCGTCCACCGACCCGGGATCGGTGATGTCCATCTGCACCGCGAGGTGAGGAGCGGCGCTGGCCCCCGCCAGGGTCACGACCGTCGCGCGCGCGGCATCGAGATCGAGATCCGCCACGGCGACCTGGGCACCGTCCCGGGCGAAGCGTGCCGCGCAGGCCGCGCCGATGCCGTGGGCGCCGCCCACCACCAGCGCCCGCCGCCCGTCGAAGGTGCGATTCTGCCCCATTGTCCGGTCCCCATTCACCGCGCGAACAGTTTGACGAAGCCGCGCAGCACCCCGGCCGGAGCGCCGGCATCGACCTGGCTGACCTCCTCGATGAGATCGTCCATTTCGTCGGGGGAGAAGTAGCCGGCGTCCTTGTAGATGCGGATCCGCTGCACCAGGCCGGGCACGTCCAGCTCCGGGTGGAACTGGGTGGCGTACTGCCGGGTGCCCACGCGGAACATCTGCACCGGTGCCGTGGCCGAGCTCGCCAGGCACACGGCGTGCTCGGGCAGGGAGCGGACGCCCTCCTTGTGGCCGACGAACGCCGTGAACGAGTCCGGCAGGCCCGCGGCCTCCACCAGAGCATCGCGCCTGCCCTCCTCGCTGAGCCGCACGGTGACGGCGCCGACGGGCTCACCGTGGGTGCGGTCCACGATCGCCCCCTGGTGCACCCCGAGCGTGCCCACGCCGTAGCAGGCGCCGAGAAACGGCACGTCGTGCTCGATCACCAGGTCCAGCACCCGCTTCAGGTCGCTCTCGACCCGCTGCTGGGTGGCGCTCTTGGAGTCCTCCGGGTCCGAGGTGGTGAAGGGGCTGCCGCCCACGATCACGCCGGAGTACTCGGCCAGGTCGATCTCGCCCAGGGGTGCTGCCTCGAGGTGCACCCGCACCAGCTGGTCCGCGCGCAGGCCGGCGAATCGACGGAACGCCTCGTACTCGGCGTCGGCGGCCTCGTCCTCGAACCGGGTGGCCAGCAGCAGGAACGGTCTCATCCGCGCATCGTAGCCTCAGGCCGACCCACTGATTCACAGGCGGGCCGCTGGCCCTCGCGCAGGCGCCGCGACGGGTCCGGCACACTCTCCAGCAGCGCCCGCGTGTACTCGTGCCGAGGGCTGCCCAGCACCTGGTGCACGGTGCCCTGCTCCACGGCCCGGCCGCGGCGCAGCACCGTCACGTGATCGGCGAGCGATCCCACCACCGCGAGGTCGTGGCTGATGAACACGCAGGCGAAGCGCGCCTCCTCGATGGCCTCGCGCAGCACCTCGATCACGTGCGCCTGCACGGTGACGTCCAGCGCGCTGGTGGGCTCGTCGGCGATCAGCAGCGAGGGCTGCAGGATCAGCGCGCGAGCGATCGAGACCCGCTGCCGCTGCCCGCCGGAGAGCTCGTGGGGCAGCCGCTGCGTGTAGGACGCGGGCAGGCGCACCTGCTCCAGGGCGTGATGCACTCGCCGGTCTACGTCGGCGCGGCCCACCCCGCCCGCCAGGTGCAGGGGCTCGCTGATGCTCCACCCGACGGTGCGGCGAGGGTTCAGGGACGAGGCCGGGTCCTGGAACACCAGGCCGGCCCGCGCGTACACCCCGCGGCGAGCCGCCGGGGAGAGGCTGCGGGGGTCCGTCCCGTCCAGTTCGAGCACGCGCGCCTGGGCCGGGACCAGCCCCACCAGGGCCTTGCCCCATGTCGACTTTCCCGAGCCCGACTCGCCCACCAGGCCGTGGATCTGCCCGCGGCCGATCTCGAAGCCCACGTCGTCCAGCGCCAGGTGGGACCCACCACGCCGGTCGTAGCGGACCGACAAGCCCTCGACGCGCACCACCGGGGGCTCCGATGCGGCGGTCCCGCGGGATGGGTCGCTCTCGCCCTGCGTGGCAGCATCGTCGTCGCCCCGTGCGGCAGTATCGTCGTCGCCCCGTGTGGACGCACCGTCCTTCTGCTCGGCGCTCGACCGCGCTGACGCCCGCTCCAGGCTGGGCAACAGTCTCGGCACGGCCGACAGCAGCGTCTGCGTATAAGGGGCGGTGGGGGCACCGAGCACCTGCTGGACGGTGCCGGTCTCGCGCACCTCGCCGCCCTGCAGCACCACCACGTCGTCGGCGATCTCGCCCACCACGCCCATGTCGTGCGTGATCAGCAGGACTCCGATGCCGCGCTCGCGCACGATCCGGGTGAGCAGGTCCAGCACGCCGCGCTGGACCGTGACATCGAGAGCGGTGGTCGGCTCATCGGCGATCAGCAGCGCGGGGTCCCCGCTGAGCGCGAGCGCGATCACCACGCGCTGCAGCTCACCGCCGGAGAGCTCGTGCGGGTAGGAGGAGGCGGTGCGGTCCGGGTCCGGCAGGCCCACCGAGGCCAGCAGATCCCGGGTGCGCTGCGCGGCTCGGGGGCGGGATCGGATGTTCTCGCGCACCCCGAGCACGTCGCGGAAGACGGCGCTGACCTTCATCACCGGTGACAGTGACTGCCCCGGCTCCTGGAAGATCATCCCGAGGCCCCCGGCGCGGGTGCGGCGCATCTGCTGGGGCGACCTGCCCAGCAGCTCCTCGCCTCGCAAGCGGGCGCTGCCGGTCACCTGTGCGCTGGCGGGTGCGAGCCCGATGGTGGCCAGTGCCGTCATCGACTTCCCGGAGCCGGACTCGCCCACCAGGGCGGTGATCCGCCCGGCGCGCACCGTGAGGTCCAGGCCCTTCAGGATCGGCCTGCCGGCGATGGTGACCCGCAGGTTCCGCAGGGCCAGCAGGTCCGGGTCTCCCGTGGAGCCGGGATCCTGCGCGGGCCCGGCATCGGTGGCGCGGGTGCTGTCGCTCATGCCTTCAGGGTGGTGGTGAGGTAGTTCGGGTAGGCCGGGAACTGCCCGATCACGAAGTTCTCCACCCCGGAGCCGTGGATGAAGGAGTTCTTCGAGTAGATCAGCGGCACCACGGGGGAGTCCTCCATGATCCGCTTGTCCACGGCCGCCCACTTGGCGGCGGCCTCGTCGGCGTCGAGGGTGGAGGAGGCCTCCAGCAGTGCCGCGTCCACCTCCTCGTTCGCATACCGCGCCAGGTTGTAGTTGCCGTTGCCGATCTGGGTGGACTCGAAAAGCGGGGTGAGGTTGGCGTTGGGGGAGGGCATGTCGGGCTGCCAGGAGCTGAGCACCATGTCGTAGGCGCTGCCGTCGCCCGCGGTCACCTCGGACTGGTAGGCGTTGGCGTCCAGCGGCTGGATGGTGACGGTGATCCCGGCTCGGGTGAGGGCCTGCTGGATCGACTCGGCGGCGGCGGTCTGGGTGTCCTGGATGACCAGGCGCAGCGACAGGTCCTGTGCCCCGGCCTCGGCCAGCAGGCGCCTGGCCTCCTCGGCATCGCCGGTGGGATCCTCGGCGTACAGGTTGTACTCCTCGCGGCCGGCGATGCCCGGGGTGATCAAGGTGGTGGCGAAGTCGCCGGAGATCTCCCCGCCCTTCGCGGTGCGGTACGCCTCCTTGTCCACGGCGTACTGCAGCGCCTTGCGGACGTTCACATCCTTCAGGGCCTCCGATTCGGTGTTCAGCGCCAGGTACTCCAGTGCCCCGGGGCCCGAGGTCACTAGGCGATCGCCCACCTTCGGGTCGTTGCGGGCCTGCACCAGCTGGGCGGTGGGCACGAAGCTGGCCAGGAACCCGTCCTGGGCGTCGGAGCGGTCGGCGATGATCGACTGCGCCACCACGCTCGCATCCTGGGCCAGCGCGAACTCGATGGTGTCGGGGCCGCCGGTGCGGGCCTGGTCGGTGCTTGCGTCCCAGTGCTCGTTGCGCACCAGCACGGCCTTGGCGCCGGGGGAGTAGGACTCCACGCGGTAGGGGCCGCTGGTCACAGGCTGGGTGGCGTAGGTCTCCGGCTGGCCGGAGTCCTCCGGGACCGGGGCGAAGGCGGGGTTGGAGGCCACCCAGCCGAAGTCGCCGTAGGGGCGGTTCAGGTGCAGCACCAGGGTGAGGTCGTCGACGGCCTCGATGGAGTCGAGGTGCTCACCGGAGAACGGCCCCGCGTAGTCCTCGCCGCCCTCCAGCAGCACCTTGTGGTAGGTGAGGCCGCCGGTGAGCTCGGGGGCGAAGGACCGCTCCAGCCCGTACTTCACGGCGGCGGCGGTGATGGGGGTCCCGTCCTCGAACTTCAGTCCCTCCTGGAGGGTGAAGGTCCAGGTCTTCCCGTCCTCGGAGGGGGTGCCGGTGTCGGTGGCGAGGTCGGGGATCAGCTCGGTGGGGGCGTCCGGAGAGGTCTTCCAGGCGGTGAGGCGGCGCGCGGTCAGGCCCAGGGAGGTGATCGCGAGGCTCTGGCTGGTGGCCGGGTCGAAGCTCATCTCCTCGCCGGTGGTGTAGATGGTCAGGGTGCCACCGGTCTGACCGCCGCCGTCAGACCCGGAGCTGCCGGAGCTCCCGGAGCCATTGCCGGAGCAGGCGGCCAGGGCGCCGGTGCCGAGCATCACGGGGGTGGCCAGCAGGATGCTGCGGCGGGAGAAGGTCGAGCTGGTGCGGGGCGAGGTGCTCATGGGGATGTCTCCTGGGTGGTGCGGGACGGCCGAGGGATCGAGTGGGTCGAGCTGGTCGGGTCGGGGCCGGAGGGGTCGGAGTCGGAGGGGTCGGGCTCGCCCGTGCCGTGGTCGGACAGGGTGGTGGTGCGCCTGCCGGTGGCGGCAAGGCGCCGGTCCAGCAGGGGGCGGGCGAGATCCGCGCAGAGGTTCGCAAGCACGATCAGCAGGGAGCCCACCAGGGTGGTGCCCACGATCACCGGCAGGTCGGCGGTGGAGGTCGCGTCCAGCAGCAGCGCGCCCAGGCCCGGCAGGCCGAAGATCCGCTCGGTGATGACGGTGCCGCCCAGCAGTGCCCCGATGTCCAGGGCGATCAGGGTGGTCAGCGGGAGCGCGAGATTCCGCAGCGCGTACCGGTCGATCCGTCGTTCCGGAAGGCCGGCAGCCCGTGCGGTGCGCGCGTAGTCCAAGCCCAGCTGCTCGATCATCGAGGACCGCACCAGGCGTGCGTATACGGCGCCATTGAGGAAGGCCAGGGTGATCCAGGGCAGAACCAGGTGGCGGGCCCACTGCAGGGGGCTCTCGATGAAGGGCTCATAGCCGCCGCTGGGCAGCAGGTCCAGCTGCAGGGCGAACACCACCACCGCCAGCAGGCCCACCACGAAGGCGGGGGCGGAGGCCGCAACCACGGACACCCCGGTCACGGTGCGGTCCAGGATGCCTCCCTGGCGGCGGGCGGCCAGCGCCCCGGCGGCGATCCCGAACAGTGCCTGCAGCGCGACGGCGCCCAGGGCGATCGAGAACGTGACCGGGAAGCGGTCCCCGATCAGCTCGGTCACCGACTGGTGCAGCTGGAAGGAGTACCCCAGGCAGGGGGCGGCGCACTGGACGGCCACCTCGGCCGAGCCGAAGGTGCGCCCGGTGAAGATCGCCACCAGGAAGGTGCCCAGTTGGGCGAACCACGGCTGGTCGAAGCCCATGAAGCCGCGGGCGGCCTCGAGGTCCTCCGGGGAGCAGGGTTTGCCGCACATCTGCAGGGCAGGGTCGATGGGGGCGAGGTAGAAGATCGCGAAGGTGAGCGTCATGACCATCAGCAGCACCACCACGCTGCGGGCCGCGCGCTGCAGGGCGGGGATCATCGCTGTGCCCCCCGGGGATCGAGGGCGTCGCGCAGGGTGTCGCCGAGGATGTTGAAGGAGAAGGTCACAAGGAACAGCGCCGCTGCGGGGAACAGCAGGAAGGCGGGGTCCACCAGCAACCAGCTGATGGCGTCACCGATCGACCGGCCCCACGAGGGGGTGGGCGGCAGCACGCCGACGCCGAGGAACGACAGGGTGGCTTCGGCGCTGATGCGGCCGGGCAGAGAGATGCAGGAGTAGACGATCACGGTGGAGGCGACGTTGGGCAGCACCTGGTGCCGCAGCACGTGGGCCAGGCGTGCCCCCATCACGCGGGAGGCCACCACGTACGGCTGACGCACGATCACGCGGGTCTCGGCAGCGACCACGCGAGCGATGCCCGGCCAGCCGAACACGCCGATGACCAGGGTGAGCAGCAGGGCGCGTGGGGCCTCGAGCGGGAACAGGGCGCTGAGGGCGATCGCGAAGATCAGGAAGGGGAAGCCCAGGGTGACATCGGTGGCCACCTCCACGAGCTTCTCGACGAACCCACCGACGGCGCCGGCCACGATCCCGAGCACCACGCCGATGACGGTGGCCAGCAGGGTGGAGGCGATGCCCACCAGCAGGGACACCCGGGCGCCGTGGACCACGAGGGAGAACAGGTCACGGCCGGTGCCGGGCTCCACCCCGAACCAGTGGTCGGCGCTGACCCCACCGAAGGCTCCCAGCGGCGCGGTGTCGGGGCCCAGGGCCTCGGGGTGGTACGTGAACGGGTCATTGTCGGACAGTGCGCTGAGCTGCGGGGCGAACACCGCAGCGAGCACGCTCGCCGCGACGACCACGGCAGCGGCAGCCGGGACGGGCCGCAGGAAGGCGCGCCACACGGGGGTCCGGGCGGTGCGGTCGTCCAGCGAGACCGCGGCCTCGACCGGGAGAGCATCGCTCGTCGTCATCATCGTTACTTTCGGTCGCGCAAAGAAAAACTATGGGCAGTATGGCACTGCCCTACACGCCCATGAACATCGCGGGGTCACGGAGCGTCACAGATCACCCTTGATCGCCTCGAGGATCCGCAGTCGTTCAGCGGCGGTCAGGCCCGGGCCGTTCTCCAGCACCCCGACCACCCCGCCGCCGATGTGCTGGAGCCGAGGCCGGTGAGGTGCTGAGCGATCAGGCCGCGGGTGCGCTCCTCGAGCGTCGACAGCTCGGGGTGGGCGTGGGGTCCTTCAGCAGGGGCCCTGCCGGGGGATCAGCGCCGCAGCTCGACCGCGCCCACCAGCGCCATCACCAGCACCGGGATCCACACGGCGATCCGCTCGGTCAGCCCCATGATCCCGCCGGAGTCCACGGTCCCCAGCATCACCACCGCCGCCACCAGCGCGAGCGCGGCGGCCACCAGGCACATCACACGCAGGGGCCCGCGCAGTGACAGCACCGCCAGCGCCATCACCGCGATCGGGCTCACTAGGATCGCCGGCAAGGACACCAGGCTGTGCAGCATCAGGTCCACGTCCAGCGGCACCAGGCCGGTGGCCAGGGTGGACGCCCCGGTAAGCGCGAGCGTGCCGACTGCGGCGACCGCGAGGGGACGGGACCGGCGCCACCACGCCCCGGCCAGGCACACCGATGCCACCAGCACCAGCAGGCCCGCCAGCACCATCCCGCCATTGACCACCGCATGGGCGGGGGAGCACACCTCCACGGCCCCGGAGGGGTAGGGGATCGCGGTGCAGGTGGTCGAGCCGAGGTCGCTGATGGTCTGCCGCACGGGGTCGTAAGGGAGGGCGGAGAGGGCCATGCCGACCAGTTCGGCGGGGATGGAAACGGCCTGCCCGAGCAGGGCCACGGCCCCGACGGTGACCAGGACGGGCCGGCGGGTCGAGGCGGGGCCGGTCGCGGCAGGACGGGGTGTCGTCGGGCGAGCTGTTGACGCAGGGGTCGCCGTCGGGCGGGCAGAGGAGGAGGTCATGCTCGCCATCCTGCGGTGCTCCCGCCCATTCGACCAACGATCCGGGCTGATCTCCGACCAAGGGATGAGAGGGCCGCACCTGTCGGCCCTGCTCACTTCCCCGCACGACATCATCAGCAGGTGGGTCTTGCCCGAGCCCGCGCCAGTGGTGGAGCTGACCCTGTCATCCCGCTGGGCCACCCCGTCAGCGGGAGCCGTCAGATCAGTCCGCCGCGGTTCAGTCCGCGACGGGGGTGCCGTCCACTCGTCGCCCGGCTTCCTCAAGGATGTTCTTGGCCATGGACGGGAACACCACGGCGTGGAAGGGGAGGATCGCCGTCCAGTACGCGCGGCCCACGATGCCCGAGGGCATGAACACCGCCCGCTGGCGGTAGACGCACCCCTCGGGGGTGCCCTCCACCCCCAGCTGCAGCCAGGCCCGTCCACCGGCCCGCATCTCGGCGCGGAGGGTGAGGCTGCGCCCGCGCTCCATGGACTCCACGCGCCACCAGTCCACCGGATCACCCACACGCAGGGTGCGCGGATCGCGGCGACCGCGGGTCAGGCCCGGCCCGCCCACGAGCTTGTCCATCCAGCCGCGGATCCTCCACAGGCCTGGTGTGGAGTACCAGCCGTTCTGGCCGCCGATCGATTCGATCACGGACCACACCGTGGCGGGGGGCAGCGTCGAGGTCTTCTCCCGCGTGTCCGTGTAGACCGTCTGCCCCGCCCAGTCCGGGTCAGCGGGGATCGGGTCGGCGGGTTCGGCCGAGGCCGTCAGGTCCGAGTCCCACGTCACCTCCAGTGGCCCTTCGGCCTGTCGGGCGAGGGCCTGCCGGACGGCCGCCCGGTAGGAGGTAAGACCGCCGGGCGGATCCGGGATCAGCCGCGCCACTTCATGGTTGTCGGTGACCGCGTCCTCCGCGAGCGAGGCGGCCAACTGGATGGCGATACCCACCGGGATCGGAGTGACCAGTCCGATCCACACCCCGGACAGCTTCTGCGCCGGCAGGGGCAGGGGCACCACCCGACGCCTGGCCAGCCCGGCCTCCGCGGCGAAGTCGGTGAGCATGGAGGCGAAGGTCTGGGCGCTGCCGCAGCCGATCTGGGCACGTGCCTGCACCGGCTCCTCCAGCGCGCACGCGTGCAGGAGGTAGTACAGGACGTCACGGATCGCGATCGGCTCCCCCCGGTTGGCCAGCCACTTCGGGCCAGGCATCACGGGGAGCCGCTCGGCCAGGTGCCTGATCATCTCGAAGGAGATCGACCCGGTGCCGATCACCACGCCTGCCTCGAAGGTGAGGGTGGGCACCGAGCAGGCGTCCAGACGGCGTGCGACCAGTTCACGTGAGCGCATGTGGTCCGAGAGTTCGTCGACGGGCCGATCCGGGTGGAGCCCGGAGAGGTACACCAGCTGTTGCACGCCTGCCTGCTCCGCAGCCACGGCGACGACGTCGGCGATGCCCTGCTCGCGCTCCACGAAGTCTCCGCCGCTGCCCATGGAGTGCACCAGGTACAGCACCGTGTGGACCCCGTCCATCGCAGCTCGCACCTGGTCTGGTTCACTGAGGTCGCAGCGCACCAGGTCCACCTGATCGGCCCACGGGCGGTCGCTGAGGACCTCGGGTTTGCGGGCACCTGCCCGGACCTCGAAGCCGGCGGCCAGCAGTTCGGGGATGAGCCTCCCACCCACGTAACCGGTGGCCCCGGTGACCAGGACGGACCGGCCTGCGCCGGCGGGAGTGGACAGACTGAGCAGGGGCGAGGGTGCGTTCATGGGCCCACAGTAGAGCGCCTCTTCACAGATGAGGGTGTAGGAGCTGTCGGCGTGGCGGTGTCGGGATTGGCGTCCGCGCCTCGTGCTGCCGACCCCCGCCACGCCGACCCCGGCCACGCCGAGGCTCCCGCGCCAGGCCCCGCGCCGAGGGGACCGTGCAGGAGCCCCTGTCGGACGGGGCCGCGCAGGAGCCCCGATCAGAGGGGTCGGATCAGGTACGGCTCCAGCTCAGGCACACCACTGAGGGCCCCGGCCAACGCCTGGTCCGTCTCGGCAGGGATCTGCGCCATCGGCTTGCGGGCCTGCCCCACGTCCAGGCCACGGCCGCGCAGCACCGCCTTCAGGAAGGGGATGAACTCCCATCCGTCCATGCGGTTCCACACCGGCATCACCAGGTGCTGGAACCGTGTGGCCTCCGCCAGATCGCCCGCCCGGAACGCCGCGTACAGCTCCGCGAACACCCGGCAGATCACGTTGTAGGTGGAACCGATGCCCCCGTCGGCGCCCTGGGCGAGGGAGCCCAGCAGGGCGTCGTCGGCCCCGGAGAGGATCGCGAAGTCATCGGGCCTTTCGGCGCGCACGCGTGCCATCACCGACAGGTCGGCGCTGGTGTACTTCATGCCGTGCAGCACGTCCTGCTCAGCGAGCTCCAGGAAGAAGTCCGCCGGCAGCTTCCGGCCCGTCTGGCCGGGGATGTAGTACGCCAGCAGCGGCAGGTCCGTCTGCTCGCGGACTTCGCGGAAGTAGGTGGCCAGTGACTCGTCGGTGTACGTGAAGTAGGTGGGAATGTTGGCGCTGATGCCCGTGGCGCCGGCGTCGGCGGCCCTCCGTGCCAGCTCCAGGGTGTCGCGATGATCGCTCGCCGCCATGTGGAACAGGGCCGGACGACCGTCCGCCGCCTCCACGGTGGCCTCCAGGATCCGCAGACGCTCGGCGGTGTCGAGCAGGTAGCACTCTGCCGAGCTGCCGGTGACGAAGTAGCCGTCGGCCCCCTCCGCATTCAGGGTGCGCACCAAGCGCTGCAGCACCGGCAAGGACACCTCGCCGGCGCTGTCGTAGGGCGTGACGAGGGCAGGGATGATCCCCTGGAAGGTCATGGCTCAGCTCCGGTCCCGACCGATCCGCTCGGCCCGCGGATCTTCTGCCACGATTCTTCCGCCCGCCGAGACATCGGATGTATCCGATGGTCCCGATCAGAGGTCGTACGGCACCGGTATCCCTTGGCGTCGAGCGGCCGCCTCCATCCAGAAATAATCCCCCCATGCGCAGGGCTCATCGATCCCTCGGCCCGCCGGGTAGTAGTACAGCCCGCCTCCCAGCAGTCCCGTTCCCGCTCGGTCCGGCTGAGAGTACGGCTCCAGTGCAGCCTGCAGCCTGTCAGCGGCACCCGGGGGTCCTGTGGTGCCGTGTGGTGCTGACCCCTCCCAGGCAGTCAGCGCAGCCAGCACGATGGCCGAAGCAGAGGTGTCGGACGGCGTCTGCTCCCCCTGCGGCATCGAGAAGTCCCAAGGGGCCACCCCGGAGGGCAACGAATGGTCGAGGAACCTGCGCGCGAGCGCGGCCGCGTCCCCGCGCCACTGCTCGGCCTCATCCGGCGGAAGCCAGCCCTGGGCCCCCAGCATCCTGGCCGTCAGCTCCATCCCGTAGACGGTCCACGCCTGTGCCCGGGACCATGGACTGGTGGGGGAGTCCCCCTGGATCGTCGACGGGCCGCGCCGCTCGCCGGTGACCGGATCGATCTCGTAGCCGTGCAGCACCCAGCCCTCGGGCGTGGTGAGCAGCTCCCTCGCCGTGCGGGCATGACCGACGGCGACATCGGCCCAGGCCGGACGATCGAACTCGCGGGCTCCCCACAGCAGCAGCGGCAGGTTCATCCAGGTGTCGGCAATGAACCTCCCCGCGGGGCCGTCGTTGTCCCCGGGCTGGTCGATGTGTGCGCCGGTGGAGCCCTGCCAGCCGTGAGCACGCAGGAAGCGGCCCTCCGGGTTGTACCGCCCGGCCAGTGCCTCGCATGCTGCTGCAAGTGCTTCGCGGTACTGCGGCCGCACCCCGCTGCGGAGATCGGCGAGGGGCCCCAGGATCATCAGGAAGCCGAGGTCGTGGTCGAACTCGGGTCCACGGTCCATCACCAGACCGCACAGCTTCTCCTGCTCTGAGTCGAGCCGACGGCGCACCGAGGGGTCCTGGATCACCGCCTCAGTGAGGTGCAACTGGCCCAGCCAGAACCCCAAGGTCCAGGGCGGGGTGCGTGAGCCGTGCACGGCTCCCGCTGAGACGTCCCCGTCGATAGCGACGTACGGTGCGCCACCATCCGGCACCGACTCCAGCAAGGCGCGGGTTCGTTCGGCCATCGTCTCCAGGCGCGATCGGGGGTTCGAGGCCTCGGCGGGCATCACCCCTTCACCGATCCAGCGGTGAGGCCGGAGATCAACGTCTTCTGCACCAACGAGAACATGATCACCGCCGGGATCACGGCGATCGTGCCGGCTGCGAGGATCCCGCCCCAGTTGGTAGCGCCGATCGAGTTCATCACCTGGGCGATCCCGATCTGGAGAGTCTTGGAGTACTCGGAACTGGTGAGGATCAGCGCGTACTGGTAGTCGTTCCATCCCAGGATGAAGGCGTAGAGGGAGATCGCTGCCAACCCGGGCAGCGACAGCGGCAGGATGATCCGCCAGAACGTCCCGAACTTGGAGCAGCCGTCCATCGCTGCAGCCTCCTCGAGCTCCACCGGGATGGCGCGGTAGAACCCGGCCATCAGCCAGATCGCGGCGGGGATGGTGAGGGTCTGGTAGATCAGCACCAGCACCTCGCGGGTGTTGATCAGGTCCAAGGTGGCGGCGATCTGGTACCAGGGCACCATGATCATCGGGCCCTGGATCATCTGCGAGATGACGAGGAATGCCACCAGGGCCCGGGCCAGGCCGCCCTTGTAGCGGGCCAGGCCGTACCCGGCCACAGCACAGAACACTGTGGTCAGCAGGGCCGACATGATGTTGGTGGAGAACGTGTTGATGAGCAGCTGGGTCATGTCCATGCCGTCGGGTCGCAGCGCCCACCGGTAGTTGTCCAGGCTCACCCCCTCGAGGGAGAAGTCCGGGGTGGAGCCGAACAGCATCGAGTTCGGCTTCAGCGAGGAGAAGGCCATCCACAGTGCGGGCAGCAGGAGGAAGGCCATCAGCACGAACAGGGCGGTGTAGCGGCCGATGAGGTCCAGGGGCCTCACCCTCTTCTTGCGGGGGGCGATGACCTCGCCGGTGACCTGTGATGTCGTCATCTCAGGACTCCTTGTCTCGGAACAGCAGGGCGTACATGGCCGCGACCACGAAGATGATGACCAGGGCCAGGGTGGCCACCGCCCCGGCCATGCCGTACTCGAGCCGGTTGAACGCCCAGGTGTACACGTAGGTGGGCAGGATCGAGGTGGCGAAGCCCGGGCCGCCGTTGGTCAGGGCCCAGATCAGCTCGAACTTGAACCAGGTGGTGACCAGGGAGATCATCCCGGTGGTGAACAGGGTGCCGCGGATGGACGGGATCGTGACGTGGAAGAACCGCTTGACCCGCCCGGCGCCGTCCACCGCCGCGGATTCGTGGAGGTCCTGGGGGACGCCCTGCAGTGCCGCCAGCACCAGCAGGGTCACGAACGGCACTCCCTTCCAGGTGGAGGCGAACAGCAGCACCGGCCACACCCAGAACTCGGAGGCCAGGAACACCGTGGGCTGATCGAAGACCCCGAGCCGGGTGAGGAAGAAGTTCGCCAGTCCGGAGTTGGAGCCCTCGAAGATCCAACGCCAGATCACGCCGACCACCACCGTGGGAGTCACCCACGGCACCATCAGCAGCCCGCGCCACACGGAGCGAAGCGCGATCTTCGAGTTCAGGACCAGGGCCGCGAGCGTGCCGATCACGAGCTGGAGGATCACCGAGAGGAAGACCCAGATGAAGCTGTTGCGGACGATCCCCCAGAAGTGAGGGTCCTCGGTGAGGAGGCGTTCGAAGTTCTGGGCGCCGACGAACCCCGGGTCTGCGGTCCGGGCACCCTCGTCGGTCCACCCCATCCGCAGGGTCTCCAGCAGCGGATAGAACTGGAAGACGGCCAGGGTGATGAGCACCGGCAGCAGCAGGAGCAGCCAGAAGCCGGTCTTGTCGTACCAGCTGCGCATGCGCACGCCGCGCGTGCGGTGGCGCGAGGGTGGGGGAGCGGTCTGTCGGATGCTGGGGGAAGCCATGGTCTCTCTGGAGGCGGGCGGTCGTCGGCAGCGGATGGGAGGGCTGCCGACGACCACCTGGGGACGGGGCCTGGGTGGGAGCGGAGTCGCAGGCGGTCAGCCGGCGACCGAGCCGAAGCGCTCGCTCATCTTCTCCACGGCCTCCTCGGCATCGATCGACCCGGCGATGAACTCGTTGAAGATGATCTGGAACTCGGGTTCGATCGCGGGCTGGCCGGGGATCTTCTGGAGCTCGGTGCCGCGCTCGTCCGCGATCCGCATCTGCGCCTCGCAGTGAGCGATGTGGCCCTCGACCGCATCGGGGTAGTACTGCTCGATCCAGGGACGCAGGTCGTCGATCGTGATGTCGGTGGTGGCGGGGGCGTGGGCCACGGCGGTCAGGCGAGCCTGCCACTCCGGCTTGAGCAGCTCCTCCATCACCGTCCACCCGGCGTCCTGGTTCTCGCTGCCCTCGAACAGGGCGAATCCGGCGTTGGAGATCGGGACCGATTTGTCGCTGCCCGAGGGGCCCGTCGGGTAGGGAATCTGCACGGAGCTGCCCACGATCTCCGGGCTCAGCTCGTAGACGTTGGCGGTGAAGAACGAGCCC
Organism: Brachybacterium epidermidis; assembly: GCF_015209585.1. Lineage (GTDB taxonomy): Bacteria > Actinomycetota > Actinomycetes > Actinomycetales > Dermabacteraceae > Brachybacterium > Brachybacterium epidermidis. The sequence continues at coordinate 28,703 of NZ_JADEYR010000002.1, read as the reverse complement.
GCCGCGATCATCGCCGTCTCCCCGTTGGCGAAGGAGCGGAACATCTCCGGGTAGGCCCACGCCTTGTCGGCATCGGGCCGCAGGTCGTTGAAGGCACGCAGGTGGTCGAGGGTCTGCACCCACTTCTCGGTCTCCGGTTCGGCGTAGTCGCCGGGGTTGAAGCCGTTGGCGTAGGCCGCGGTCATGAAGGTGCGGAAGGCGAACCGGGGGTTCTGCATGGGGATGCAGAACCCGTAGGTGCCGCCCCCCGTCAGCTCGGTGGCGGCGGCCTCCATGTCCTCATAGGTGGCAATGCCCTCAGGATCGATCCCGGCTGCCTCGGCCAGCTCGCGGTTGACCACCAGGGTCCACGACTGCGCGGAGTACGGCAGTGCGTACAGCGAGCCGTCCATGGTGGAGTACTCCAGCGTGCCGGGGCGGAACAGGGAGGTGTCGATGTCGGCGGTGCGCTCATCGAGGGAGGCGAGCGCACCCATGGCGACCCAGTCGGTGACGTCCTGCGTCATCGTCAGATCCGGTGCGTCGTTGGCCTGGATGCGCACCGACAGCTGCTGCTGCATGTCGTTCCAGGACAGGAAGTTGTACTCGATCTCCGTGCCCTGCTCGCCCATGGCGGCCTTCAGATCGTTGGCGACCGCGGTCTCCGGATCAGAGGTGCCGGGCCAGATGAACTCCAGTCCGTTTCCGGAGCCGCCGCCTCCGTCGGAGCCACCGGATCCGGTGCCGGAGCCGGAGTCCTCATTCGGGGTGCAGGCGACGGCAGCGGCGGTGAGCCCGCCCGCGCCCATGATCTGGAGCAGTCGACGTCGGACGATGGTGTTCATGGTGCATCTCCTCGTTGAAGTACAGCGGAACTGGTCGGGCAGGGCGGGTGTGGGCGACGGGCGGGTGGCGCGGAACCGCGGGTCAGCGCGGGTCGATGAGGTATGGGGCGAGCTCCGGCTTCCTGCTCAGGCGCAGGGCCAGGGCGTCGTCCCGCTCGGTGGGGATCGCGGTCATGGGGGCACGGGCCTGTCCCGTGTCGAGCCCACGGGAACGCAGCACCGACTTCAGGAAGGAGATGAACTCCCAGTCGGCCATCTCCCCCAGCAGGGAGACCGAGACGGACTGCAGGCGCCGCGCCTCGAGCAGGTCCCCCTCGCGGAACGCTCGGAGCAGATCGGCGTAGACGCGGCAGGCGAGGTTGTAGCTGGAGCCGATCCCGCCGTCGGCGCCGTGGGCGAGGGAACCCAGCAGGGTGTCGTCGGAACCGGCGAGGATGGTGAAGCCGTCCGGCAGTGCGGCGCGGATCCGGGCCATGATCCCCAGGTCGCTGCTGGTGTACTTCATCCCCTGAAGCGTTCCGTCCTCGGCGAGGTCCAGGAAGAACTCCGCCGTGAGCAGTCGGCCCGTCTGGCTGGGGATGTAGTAGGCCAGCAGGGGCAGCTCCGTGTGCTCGCGCAGGGTCCTGAAGTAGGTGGCCAGGGACTCGTCGGAGTAGGTGAAGTAGGTCGGGATGTTCGCGCACACGGCTGCGGCCCCCGAATCTGCGGCCCGGCGCGTGTGCTCGATGGTGGAACGGTGGTCCGTGGCCGCCACGTGGAAGACCACGGGTCGGCCCTCGGCGGCCTGGACGGTTGCCTCGAGGATCTCGAGGCGCTCGCCCGTGGACAGCAGATAGCACTCCGCCGAGCTGCCGGAGACGAAGTAGCCGTTGGCCCCCTCCGCGTTGAGGGTGGTGACCAGGCGGTGCGTCAGTGCGGGCGAGACGGCGCCGTTCGGCTCGTAGGGGGTGATGAGTGCGGGGAAGATCCCGGTCAGACTCATGGCTGCTCCTCGGTGTCCTGGATTCGGGAGAAACGGGCCAGCTCGTGCTCGAGCTGGCGGAAGTGCTCTCGCATCGCTGCGCGGATCCGGTGCTCGTCTCCGTCGCGGAGGGCCTCGACGATCTCGCGGTGCTCCTGCACCCCCCGGGAGTTGCTGCTGAAGTCGAGGGCGTGGCGGGCGGAGTCGAACAGTCCCCAGAAGGCGCTGATCAGGTCCATGACCAGCCGGTTGTCGATGGGTTCGTACAGTGCTTGGTGGAAGGCCTCGTCGAGGCGGGGGTCGACGTCGCCCTCGGTGCTCGTGGCCTCCATCTCGGAGGTGATGCGCTCCAGCGCGTCGAGGTGCTCATCGGTCATGTGCACAGCGGCGCGCACGAGGAAGTTCTCCTCGATGACGGTGCGCACCTCGAGGATGTCGTTGAGGCCCTGGGCGCGGTTGAGGAGGTCGTAGGGGAGTGCCCGGACCACGGGGCGGATGCTGAACGTCCCGACCCGGAGGCCGACGCCGTGGACCACCTTGATGTACCCCAGGGTCTCCAGTCGCCGCACCGACTCCCGGACCGTGCTCTTGGAGACCCCCAGCTCGCTCGCGATCTGCCCCTCCGACGGCAGGTCATCCCCCTCGACCAGGCCGCGATGGGCGATGTACTGGCGGATACTGCGTTCCACCTGCGTGCCGAGCAGCTGCTTGCGTCCTTCTGCGCCGCTGAGGGTGAGCCGCCCGGTGGCGGGAGGGGTCGACGATGACATGGCCCGAGGTTAGCGGTTATCCGATATCTGCCAACAGATGACAGGGGTGCACCGTGACCTCTTTGTGACCTAAGCCTTCGAGCGGTGCCTAGACCGTCCGCTCAGTGCCGACAGCACGCGGCGCCGAGTGCCGCTCACACCTCGTCGGCCAGCAGCCCCAGGATCACCGCCGCCGCGGCCTCAGTGCCGGTGCGTAGGGTGGGCTGCAGGTCCGGGGCCCAGTGCGGGCTGTGGTTGGGCAGCACCTCGCTGCCCTCGGCGTACCCGCCGAAGCCCCAGTAGCAGTAGGGGACCCCGAAGGCCTCGGGGATGAGGGAGAAGTCCTCCGAGGCGGTGGCCGGGTCCATCTGCTCCACCCGGTCCTCGCCGAAGTGCGCGACCAGCGCGTCCCGAACCGCGGCCGCGACGGCCGGGTCGTTGTCGGTCACCGGGTACTGGGAGATGGTCTCGAATCGAGGCTCGCGCGGGGAGCGGGCGGCCTGGCACTCCGCGCGGACGATCCGCTCCATGCCCTCGACCAGGCGCTGGAGCACCTCCTCGCTGTAGGCGCGGAAGTTCAGCTGCAGGGTCGCGGTCTCGGGGATCACGTTGGGGGAGCTGCCGGCGTGGAGGGACCCCACGGTCACCACGCCGAACTCCTGCGGGGAGAGCTCGCGGGAGACCAGGGTCTGCAGGCTGGTGACGATCTTCGCCGCCAGCACCACCGGGTCCACGCCCAGGTGCGGCATCGAGCCATGGGAGCCGCTTCCGAACACCTCCACCGTCATCGACTGGGAGGTGGACAGCACCGGACCCTCCGCCACCGCCACCTTCCCGGATACGGGCTCGGTGAGCACGTGCTGGCTCAGGCACACCTCGGGACGGGGCAGTGCGTCCATCAGCCCGTCCTCGACCATGGTCTGCGCACCGTCCCCGAACTCCTCGCCGGGCTGGAACAGCATCAGCACGGTGCCGCTCCACTCCTGTCGGTGCTCGGCCAGCAGCTTCGCCGCCCCCAGGCCGGTGGCCACGTGGAAGTCGTGCCCGCAGGCGTGCATCACCGGCTGGACGACGCCGGTGAGGTCCTCCTGGGTGTCGGTGGAGGCGTAGGGCAGCCCGGAGTCCTCCCGGATCGGCAGGGCGTCCATGTCGGCCCGGTGCAGCACGGTGCGGCCCTCGCCGTTCTCGAGCACCCCCACCACGCCACCGCCGAGCTCGTGCACCTCGTAGCCGAAGTCGGTGAGGTGCTGGGCCACCAGGGCGCGGGTGCGCTCCTCGACCATCGACAGCTCCGGATGCTGGTGGAGATCCTTCAGCAGGGGCTCCTGCCAGGAGTCGATCGTCTCGAGGGTCTCGAGCATGGCGTCACTGAGCTGGGACATCGCACATTCCTCTCCGGGGTCTCCTTCCTGAGACTATCGGTGCGGGGCAGTGCGATCTGCCCGGTTGCAGACCGCCCGGTCCCCTCAGGCGTGCAGACCCACCCAGCGCGTCTGCCACGGGGCGAGGGTGACTGCCGCCCGGATCTGTGCGCCCGGATCCAGCAGGTCCCCGTCGGCCGTGGGCAGCTCCACCGTGATCTCCCTGTCGGTGACGTTGTGCAGGCACATCACCGCAGCGTCCCCCGTGCCCCGCTCCAGGGCGAGGACCCCGGGGTCGAGGCGATGGACGGTGGTGGGTGCGGTCGGTTCGAACGCCTCCTGATCGCGCCGCACCCGCATCAGGTGCCGGATGCCCTCCAGCACCCGTGCGCGACGGCCCTCGGGATCCGACAGCTCCTGGATCAGCTGCTGCGCATCCAGCTTCTCGCGGTTGATCGCACGGGGGTACCCCTGCTCCTGCACCCCGGCGGGCCAGCCGCGCGATCCCAGCAGCGAGTGGATGTAGATGCCCGGCACGCCCGGCAGCGCGAGCATGATGGCCTGCGCGGTGAGGAACCGCCGCACCGCGATCTCCTGGTCCTCGTCGGAGCCCGGGTCGCTGAGCGCGTCGAAGTAGTTGATGTTCAGCTCGTAGGGCTGGTCCGGCCCATCGCCCACCGAACGGGAGGAGACCAGCCCTCCGTGCTGCTCGACCCGCTCGGCGAGCGCGGAGATCTGCTGCTGATCGAGGAAGGCCTCTGCTCCGCGCACCCCGATCCCGTCGTGGGAGGCCAGGAAGTTGAAGAAGTGGGTGGAGTCGCTGGGGGTGGACAGCGATGCCGCCCAGTCGGAGAGCACCGTGGCATCGCCCGCGACGAAGCTGTGCAGCACCAGCGGCGGCAGTGCGAAGTTGTACACCAGCTGCGCCTCGTCGCGACCGTTGCCGAAGTAGGAGATGTTCTCCTCGTGCGGCACGTTGGTCTCGGTGATGATCGAGGTGCCCGGGGCCACCGCGTCCAGCACGTGCCGCATCAGCTGCACCACGCGGTGGGTGCGCGGGTGGTGGACCCCGCTGGTGCCGATCTCCTTCCACAGGTACGTCACCGCGTCCAGGCGGATCAGCGATGCCCCCCGCTCCACGTACTCCAGGAGGATCGTCATGATCTCCAGGAGCACCTCGGGGGTCTCGTAGTCGAGGTCGATCTGGTCCGCGGAGAACGTGGTCCACACGTGCTCGATGCCGCGGGAGGTCTCCACCGGGGTGAGCAGCGGGCTCGTGCGGGGGCGCACGATGCCGCTCAGATCGGTGGCCGGGTCGACGGTGCGCACGTAATCGCGGTAGGGGTGCTCGCCGCGACGGTACGCCTCGAACCAGGGGTGGGAGGCGGACATGTGGTTCACCACGGCGTCGAACATCAGCCGGAAGGAACCGCCCAGTTCTTCCACCTGGTCCCAGTCGCCGAGCTCGGGATCCACGCTGAGGTAGTCCGAGACGCTGAACCCGTCGTCCGAGGTCCAGGGGAAGAAGGGCAGCAGATGGACGGTGTCGACCACGTCCCCCACCAGGCCCGGCAGCACCCGTGCGAGCGTGCCCAGGCCCTTCTCGCCCTCGGAGCGGATGGAGTCGGCGTATGTGATCAGCACGGCGTCGCGGCGGCTGAACTGGTGCCGGCCGCCGGGCGCGCCCTCGCCGTCGGCGGGGGCTCTGTCACCTGCTGCGAAGCGGTCGGTCAGCTCCTGGAGAGCCCGGGCCACCCGGGGGCCGTGGTCGCCGTAGATGAACTCGGCATCCGCCAGGATCTTCTGGTGCACGGTCATCGTTCGAGGCTCTTCCAGCGCTGGTCCGTGATCCAGTCGATCGCGGCCATGGCCGACCAGGACTGCTGGTGGGAGCCCAGGGGCTCCCCGGTGCGCGGCTCGTAGTACTCGCCGAACTTGAGATCGGTGAGCTGCGTGAGCCCCTCGGAACGCACCAGGGCGGCGAACTCGAGATCCCCGCGGTCCAGGGCGGTGGAGGCGAACAGCCAGTTCATGATGGGCCACACCGGGCCGCGCCAGTACTCGGGCGGGCGCACCTGCGGGGAGTCCAGGCTGAGGGAGGGAGGCAGGCGGTACAGGTTCTCCGGGTGGCCCATCCAGGCCGGGCCCATCAGCGTCGATCGCTGGCCCGCCAGGAGCTCCTGGTCCTCACCGCCGCACAGCAGCAGGGAGAAGGACGCCAGCGAGGGCACCTCCAGCCAGGTCCGCTCGATCGGGTCGTAGTCACGGCACAGGCCGTCCTCGCCGACCGAGCCCTCGACGGTGCGGCGGCATGCCGCGGCACGCTCCCGCTCGGCGGAGGCGATGTCCGCGCGGCCGTGCTGATCGGCCAGCCGGGCCAGCGACTCCGCGGAGACCGCCAGCAGCGCGGTCATGAAGATGTCGCCGAAGCGGAACGACATCACCGAGGGCAGGGCGTCGTCGTCGAACGCCACCGATGCCATCTGCCGCACCAGGTGCAGGTAGCGCTGGTACTCGGTGTCACTGGGGCGCTCGGAGGCATCGGCGTGCTTGAGGTCGGTGCGGTCCATCTCGATCCGCTCAGGGACCTCCACCCGGTCGTAGATCGCATCGAAGCGGGGGGAGTTGTCCATGCCGGACTCCCACCCGTGGTAGATCTCCACGATCCCCGTCCCGCCGGGGTTGCGGGCGGTGGACAGCCACGAGTGCCAGCGGTGGAGGGGATCCAGGGCCTCGCGCACGAAGGCGTCGGCCACCGAGGCATCCTCCCCACCGCCCGCGTGGGCGATCCGGACCACCTTCTCCAGGCAGTAGGCATGCACTGGTGGCTGGCAGATCCCGGAGGACTTCACGCCGCTCGGGCGGGCCTCGGCCACGGCGGTGCCCCAGGTGTCGAACCCGGGGAAGTAGTCCACGTGGTCGGAGAACACGATGTGCGGGAACATGCCGGTGGACCACTGCGCATCGAGGATGGTGCGCAGCTCGCGGAGCGCTCGCGGCACGGACATGTGGGCCAGTCCCACGCTGATGAACGCGGCGTCCCACGACCACTGGTGCGGGTACAGGTGGGGCGCGGCGGTGACGAGGGTGCCGAGGTCGTTGTCCTCCAGCACCCTGCGGGCGGCGCTGTCGATCTGCTCCGGTGACGGTGCGGCGGTGGTCATGGCGTGCGTGCCTCTCCACTGTCGAGATCGAACAGCCGCACCGCCGAGGGCGGGACCGAAAGCTTGACCTGGTCGCCGGCGGCCACCTGGGTGTCGGCCGGGACCTGGACCTTGATGGAGTGCTCGCCGACGGTGGCCGTCAGCAGGGTCGCCGAGCCCAGCGGCTCCACCACCAGCACCTTCGCGGGGACGGTGTGCGGGTCGGCGGGATCGCCGAGGGTGATCGCCTCGGCTCGCACGCCGACGGTGTAGCGGCCGTCCTCGGCGCCCTCGGGCGCCCGGAAGCTGCCGCCGCCGATGTCGATCTGGCCGTCGTGCACGACACCGTCGACGAAGTTCATCGGCGGGGAGCCGATGAAACCGCCCACGAAGGTGTTCGCGGGGTGGCTGTACACCCGCAGCGGGTTGTCGAGCTGGGTGATCCGGCCGTTCTTCATCACCGCCACCCGGTCGCCCAGGGAGAGCGCCTCGGACTGGTCGTGGGTGACGTAGACGGTGGTCATGCCGATCTGGTTGACGATCTGCTTGAGCTCGGCCCGGAAGGACAGTCGCAGCAGGGCGTCGAGGTTCGAGAGCGGCTCGTCCATCAGCAGCACGTCCGCGTCGACCACGATCGCGCGGGCCACGGCCACGCGCTGGCGCTGGCCGCCGGAGAGCTGGGCGGGGAACCGATCGAGATAGGGGGTGAGCTGCAGCAGCTCGGCCGCCCAGTCCACCTTCTTGTCGATCTCCGCCTTCGACATGCCCCGCATGGCCAGTCCGAAGCCGATGTTGGCGCGGACCCGGCGGTGGGGGAAGACGGCGTAGCTCTGGAACACCATCGAGAGGTTCCGCTGGTGCACGGGCATGTACGTGACGTCGCGGCCGCCGATGGCGATGGCACCGGAGGTGGGGAGCTCGAGGCCGGCGATCTGCCGCAGCAGGGTGGTCTTGCCGCAGCCCGAGGGGCCCAGCAGGACCATGAACTCGCCGTCGGCCACGTGCAGCGAGACGTCGTCGTTGGCCCGCTCGTTCCCACCGGGATAGACCTTCACGAGGTTCTGGATGGTGATGTCAGCCATGGTGTGCTCCGTGGGGGTGTGTGAGGGGCGTGGTCGGGGTCGGGGCACTCATCGGATCGTCGTCCCCCACATGTTCAGCAGGTACTTGCGCATGATCGCGATGAAGATGATCGAGGGGATGATCATGGCGAGACCGCCGGCGAACCGGAAGGCGACGGGGGAGTCGCCCAGGGTGCTCAGCACCTGGGCCGGCAGGGTGCGGTTGGAGAACGTGAGGATGGTGGCGCCCAGCACCTCGTTCCAGCTGGTGACGAAGGTGAAGATGGCCGAGGCCGCGATGCCGGGCAGGGCCAGGGGCAGCACCACCCGCAGGAACGCCCCCACCGGGGTGCAGCCGAAGATCCGGGCCGCCTCCTCGGCGTCGATCGGGACGGACAGGAACACGCTGGAGGTGATGAGGATGGTGGTGGGCAGCGACAGGGCCGTGTGCAGCAGGATCACGCCGATCGGCTGGTCGTACAGACCGGTCGCCAGGAACACCTGGGCCAGCGGGATGGACAGCACCACGATGGGGAGTGCCCGGGTGAACAGCAGGAACAACTGGTACGGGTCCTTGCCCCGGAAGGCGAACCGGGCGATCGCGTAGCCCGCCGGTGCGCCGACCAGGCTGGCCAGCACCAGGGTGCCGATGCCGACGGTCAGGGAGTTCAGCGTGGCGGCGAGGATGCCGGTGGAGTTCAGGAACGTCGCCATCGTCTCGGTGGAGAAGTTCTTGGGCCACAGGGGCTGGGGGAACTCGTTCAGGCCCTGCCGCGTGCTGAACGCCGAGATCGTGATCAGGTAGATCGGCACCACCATGAACAGCGAGATCAGGATGCAGGCCAGCTGGATCAGTGCCCGGTTGAACTGGTGGCGCCGCAGCGGGCGCTTGTCCACCTCGATGGGGGCGGTGGTGGCCGTGCCGTGCTCGGTGTCCGGTCGAGAGGTCATCGCTTGCCCACCTGACTCTGGTCGCGGAGCACCCGCAGGTACACCACCGCGGTCACCATCGAGATGCCGAGGATGAGCAGGGCGTAGGCGCTGGCCACGTACGGGTTGGTGAGGAAGTTGTACCAGCGGTACGTCTCCCCCACGAGGAGCGGGAAGTTCTCACCCGTCAGCGCCTGCGCCACGGCGAAGGTCTGGAAGGCGAGGATCGTTCGGAGTATCAGCGCCACCTGCAGCGAGGGCTTGAGCAGGGGCAGGATCACGTGCCGCAGCCGCTTCCAGTAGTTGGCGTTGAACACCGCGGCGGCCTCGGCGTAGTCCTTGGGGATGCCCTGCATGCCGGAGACCACGATCACCAGCACCAGCGAGGTGGCTCGCCACAGCTCCGCGCACAGCACCGCGATGAACATGGTCGTGGTGTTCTCGTAGTGGAGCCAGGAGACCACCGGCAGGCCCACCCCGTCGAGTACGGAGTTGAGGTAGCCGCGGTCCTGGAAGATCGACAGCCACACGAGGCCGGCGGCCAGGTCCGAGACGGCCAGCGGGATGGCCCAGAAGTAGAAGTACATCCCGCTGAGCCTCGGCTTCTCCTGCAGCAGCAGCGCCATCGCGAGGGCGAAGGCGAACTGCAGCGGGATCAGCACCACGATCAGCAGCATCGTGTTGCGCAGGGCAGGGATGAACTTGTTGTCCCCGACCATCCGTTCCCAGTGCCCCAGCGTGAAGCCGCCGGAGGGATCGGAGAAGGCGGTGATGATGCCCTGCGCGAGCGGGTACGCGAACAGCAGCAGCATGAAGATCAGGGACGGAAGGATCAGCAGCAGCGCGGGGGAGCGCTTCCGGGCCCGCGAAGGGGAGGGCTGCGGGGCCCTCTCCTTCGCGGGTGCCGTCGTGGACACGGACACGATCAGCCCACCTGGCAGACGCCGTCGCCGGCCGGGTCCGGATCCCAGCAGGAGGCCTCAGCGGTGTCCAGCAGGGTCTGCACCTGCTCCGCCTTGCCCGGGATCACGGTGCCCGGGTCCCCGCCGTCCAGGCAGATCTCCGCGAAGCAGTCCTTGAACACCTGGGAGAGCTCGCCGTCCTGCTCGCCCAGGCCCACCGGCGGCAGGGCCACGATCGCGCCGTCGGCACCCTGCTGGGCGTTGACGGCGTCGAACTCGAGCTGGATCGCCGGGGGCAGCTCGGAGGGGATCTCCGCCTCCACCACGGGGAAGAAGGCGTTCTTCTCCAGGGTGGCGATCTGCATCTCCGGCTTGAGGAACTCCTCGATGACCTGGGCGGCCGTCTCCACGTCGCCGCCCTTGGGGATGGCGAGCCCGCCGATGACGAGCATGTAGCCCAGGCCCTGGGGACCGGTGGGGGAGGGGACCATCACCCAGTCGTCGGGGTTGTCCTGCGGGGCGCCGACGAGACGGGCGACGTGGTCCCAGGCCACCAGCACCTCACCGGAGGCCAACGGCTCCTGCATGAAGTCGTAGTTGGTGGAGGACGGGTTGCACTGGGCCCAGAAGTCCTTCATCCACTGCCAGCTCTCGATGGCCTCGGGCGACTGGAAGGTGGTGATGACGCCGCCGGTGAAGCTGGGCAGCTGGAACCCCTGGAAGAAGCGGTGGTACAGGCCCTTGGGGCCGGCGGGGAAGCCGAAGACGGGGGAGCCGTTGGCCTCGTTCGCCGCGGTGGCCCACTCCAGGACCTGCTCGTAGGTGAGGGCGTTGACGTCCGCTCCTTCGGGCAGCCACTCCAGGGCCTTCTTGTTGACGGCCATCACGTAGGAGGCCTGCATCCACGGGATGTACTTGGTGGTCTCCCCGCCGAGCTTGCCCAGCTCCAGCAGGTCCTCGGCGATGCCGGCGGCGCGCGCGGTCTCCACCAGGGCCTCGTCGATGTCCTCGAGGTTCTCCGCCAGCGGCTGCAGGTCGCCGTGGAGGCCGCCGATCAGGCCGAACTGAAGGTTCCCGGAGCCCACCTGGGAGGTGACCTGGGTGAGCATCTCCGGGGCCGTCATCGTGGTGTAGGAGACCGAGGTCGTGGAGACGTGCTCGGACAGGATCTCCTCGAACCGCTGCTTCTCCTCCACCGGCGTGAACTGGGTGGAGATCATCGCGAAATCACCTCCTCCGGAGGTGCTCGCGCCGCAGGCGGCGAGGGTTCCGGTGGCCGCGACGGCGGCGCTGGTGCCGAACAGTGCGCGGCGGGACAGGGTCAGCTTCGCCTTCATGACGTCTCCTTTGACGGGGTGCACGGCTGCACTTTTGTACGGTGACTGTACATTACTCCTGTGCCGCGCGCCACACCATGGCAGGAGGTCCTTCGCCCGATTTCGCCGCGGTGCGGGACGGGACCACAATGAGGTCCGCGGACAGGGGAGAGGTGAGACCGTGGCGGTGCACAGGGGCAACGGCAGTGTGGCTGCCTCCGGGGGAACTCTGCTGGAGATGATCCGCTCCACGCCGGAGGGCCTCACCCGGGCGGAGATCCTCGAGCGCACCGGGATGTCGCGCACCACGCTGGTGGCCCGGCTGGACTCGCTGCGCGCTGCCGGGCTCACCCACGAAGGTGCGACCCGCTCCTCCACGGGCGGCCGCCCCGCGCAGTACATCCGCTTCGACGACCGCGACAGGGTGGTGCTGGGCCTGGAGATGGGGCACCACGTGGTCAGGGCCGCCGTGCTCTCCGCCTCCGGGCAGGTGCTGGAGCGGGCGGAGATCCCCCGCCACGACTCCTCCCGGGTGCTGCGCGACGTCGAGGACCTGGCCGACCTGGGCCGCTCCCTGCTGGCCCGGCGCGCATCGGCCCGCCTGGTGGGGGTGGGGATCGGGGTGCCGGCCCCGGTGGAGATGACCAAGGGCGTGCTGTGGCGCTCGGTCGCCGTGCCGGAGGACTCCGTCCCCATCCTCGAGACCCTCGCCGACAGGTTCGGGACCCTCGTGGTGATGGAGAACGACGCGCGGGCCCTCGCACTCGGCGCCGCCGAGGACGCTGCCGCGATCGAGGAGGACGACGTCCTGCTGGCGCTGAAGTACTCCACGGGCATCGGCGCGGGCATCATCACCGGCACCCACATCATGCGCGGCGCGACGGGATCGGCCGGGGACATCGGGCACATGCGGGTGGGCTCCGAAGGACCCGTCTGCACCTGCGGCAACCGGGGCTGCCTGGCCGCCTACTCCTCGGGGAGGGCCCTGCTCTCACGCCTGGACCGCGAGGACCTGGTCGACGTGGACGACCTGGCCCGCTCCTTCGAGCTCGGGGATACCGAGGTGGTGGCCGCGGTGCGCACGGCGTGCACGGTGCTGGGCAGGGCCGTGGCCGGCCTCCTGCACGCGGCGAACCCTCGTGTGCTCTGCATCGGCGGTGAGCTGGGCCGGGTCCCCGGGGTCAGCGATCTGATCCAGGAGGCGATCCCGGTGAACTCGAGCGAGCGCGTCCACGGGGCCATCACGGTCACGGGCAGCGACCAGGAGACCACCCTGCGCGGCATCGCGGTGCTGGTGATGCGCGAGGCGTTCTCCGTGCAGCGCATCGACGATCAGCTGGCGGCACTGCCGACCGACTGATCCGGGACCAGTGGGCGACCGGGCGGCCGACGCCTGCCGATGGCGTCCCCTACGGCCGCCGAGCCGCGCCTCCGCCTGCACCGATCAGCCGGTCGGCCACCTGGTCTCCGACGACCGTGCGGATCAGCTCCGGGTCGCCGACCACGACCAGCAGCGACCTCGCCCGTGAGAGCCCCACGTACATCAGGTGGGGCGAGCGCTCCCAGTGCTGGAAGCCGTTGACGGCCAGCACCACCACCCGCCGCTCGAGGCCCTTGAAGTTCAGCACGTGCCCGTAGAACACGTCGGTGGCGGCGAAGAACTCGTCCCAGTACCCGCTGTATCCGGCGTAGTCGATGCGCTCGCGCTGCTCGGGGTGCCGACGCCCGGTGGTCAGCAGGGCGATCTCCCCGGGCTCCCAGCCCTCGTCGAGCAGCGGATCGATGAGGTCGTCGGCCGTGCTGATGGCGTCCTCGGTGGCGCAGGCGACGAAACGCACCGGCGCCCCCTCCTCCATCCGCGGGTTCTGCTCGAGCGGGGTGAGCGGCGCGAAGGTCTCGGCAATGGTGCGGGTGTTGCGCAGGTTGTCGTCCAGCGGGAAGGGGCTGAGGGTGATCGGCGCGCGGCCGTCCCGGTCGAACACGGACTGGTGCGCATCGGTGAACACGAACAGCACGGAGGCGCCGGTGTCCTCCGGCTCCACCAGGCAGGGGCGCAGGGCGTCCCACCACAGGTCCGCGAAGTCCTGCGCCTCGTCCACCACGATCGCCTCGAACAGATCCTCGACGGGCCGAGTCGAAGCGAGCTCCCGCAGCTGGGCGGGCAGGAACTCCTCGTAGTACGCCACCGCCGTACCGTCGAACTCCTCCTCTGTCTGAGCGCCCCAGCGGACCGGAAGATCGTGGAACAGGCCGACGTACGCGGGTCGGTCCTCTGCGGGCCAGGTGGCAGTGAGCAGCTGAAAGTGGCGTGCCAGGCCCCGCGAGTAGCACATCAGGGCGGTGCGCCTTCCCTCCCTGGTCAGGGCGCGGGCCTTCATCAGGGCCAGATGGGTCTTGCCCGATCCTGCTCCGCCCACCACCTGGGCGCGGTGCTGGAATCGCAGCAGGGCCAGGATCCGCTCCTGCTCGCGGGTGAGCTGGTTGCCGGAGTCCTCGATCTGGCGGGCCAGCAGCTGGTGGTTCTCGATCGCCGCCTCGGTGCGCCGCAGGGTCCTCACGGCGTGGTCGCGCTGGACGCCCTCCAGCGGGGACAGGTGGCTGCCGCCATGGCTGCGCAGCGCCGCCACGATGCGCTCGACGGCACCACCGCTGCCGGCGCCACCGCTGCCGCCCGTCCCCAGGTCCATGGCATCGAGCATCAGCGCCCGGGGCGCGTCCGGCACGTCCCAGTCGTCGGGCAGCTGCGACCAGGGCAGGGCCACCATGTGCACGCTGCGGCCGAGGGGGCGGGAGGAGCGTTCGTTGATGTGGCGCAGCAGCACGTGCCGGGCACGCTGCGCCTGCTCGACGGGGGAGGGGTGCAGCGCGCGCCTGCCGGAGCGGTCGCGCTGGAACCAGGTGCCGTCCTCGACGCCCACCCGGCCGCCCTTCACCTCGATCACCACCGTTCCGATCCCCGGCCACAGCACCAGCAGGTCGATCTCCACCTCGTGGGCGTCGTCGGTGATGCGCTGCCCGGCGATCATCGTCGCGTCGTGCGGCAGCTGGGCGGCCAGCACGTCCCAGACCACTCGTTCGGCATCGGAGGCGAAGGCGGGCTGAGGCGGGATCAGCTGCGGCATGCCTGCATCGTGCCAGGTGAAACCGCCCCGGCGCGGGAGTTCTGCATGATCGGGTCTCCCAGGGAGCTGATCCTGCCCGCTGCCGTGCTGACCGGTCGGCTCGCCGCGGGCTACCGTGCCGTGACGACCACCGTCCCGGGGCGCCCGACCGCGTGGGGCTCCCGGGAGTCACCGCCCCCGCTCCGACCCGCACCCCCGTCCCCAGAAAGGCCCGTCATGGCTCAGCCCCCGTACCCACAGCGCCCCCGCCCCGCGGCTTCCTCCTTCCCGATCATCCTGCCGGGCTGCTGCGGCTGTGGTGGCGTGGCCACGTTCGGCCTGATCGTCGTCGGCGCCATGACAGCGATGTTCGGCCTGGGAGAGCCCGCTTTCGAGGCGCAGCCCTCCGGCTCCGAGACCGCGGTGGTGCAGCAGATCGGCGAGTGAATCACCCAGGATTGATCGGTATCGACAGCTTTGTCCGCAGGCTTGTGCAGCAGTGGACTCGTCGCTCGACGGGATCCACGGGTGAGATTGAAGGGATGAGACTGACCGTCGCCCTCGGTCACGAGGAGCGAGTTCTCGATAGTCGGAGCTGACGGGACCGTGTATGCGGCCGACGAAGACGTGTTCATGGCCCTCGAGGATCCCCTGATCATGGAAGATGTGAACCCCGGGATCACCTATACGGGAACGCTGGTGTTCGAGGTGCCCGCAGGGCTGGAGTTCTCTGAGATCCGCTGGACGGACAGCTGGTCCAGCGATGAGCCCAGAGTGGTCATCCCTCTCAACTGAACTCTGCCGTGTCGCAGGGCGGCTCTCGCTGGGTTGATGGGAGACGCCCTCTCGACTTCCATCCCGCACCGATCAGGCCGTTCGCCGGACGACCGCCCAGTCCGATCCGTACGATCGGTCCATGTCGAAGACCGATCACCTCGCCAGTCCCGAGACACCCCCGAAGCTCGACAGGGCCGCGTACGAGAAGGAGCTCCAGCGACTGCAGTCCGAGCTGGTCGCCATGCAGCAGTGGGTGATCGAGAACGGCGAGCGGATCATCCTGATCTTCGAGGGGCGCGACGCCGCCGGGAAGGGCTCCGCGATCAAGCGCATCACCCAGTACCTCAACCCGCGGCACACCCGGGTGGTGGCCCTGCCCGCGCCCACGGAGCGCGAGAAGACCCAGTGGTACTTCCAGCGCTACATCCAGCACTTGCCGGCGGCCGGCGAGATCGTGATCCTGGACCGTTCCTGGTACAACCGCGCCGGGGTGGAGCGGGTGATGGGGTTCTGCACCGAGCAGGAGTACCACCGCTTCCTGCGGCAGGCCCCGGACTTCGAGCGGATGCTGGTGGAGGACGGCATCCGCCTGATCAAGTACTGGTTCTCGGTCTCCGACGAGGAGCAGGAGGCCCACTTCCGCTCCCGCGCGGAGGATCCGATGCGACGCTGGAAGCTGTCACCGATGGACGTGGAGTCGATCACCCGCTGGGAGGACTACTCCCGCGCCAAGGACGCCATGTTCGCCGCCACCGACCTGCCCGGCGCCCGCTGGGTGACGATCGAGAGCGAGGACAAGAAGCGCTCCCGCATCAACGTCATCCACGACATCCTCCAGCGCATCCCCTGACAGTACGTGGAGCCGCAGCGGATCGAGATCCCGAAGCGCCCCGCCGAGCGCGACACCCGCTACGAGCGACCGGCCCGGGAGCAGTTCCTGTACGCCGAGGACGTCGCGACGGCGCTGGAGCGCACGCCTCGCAGCGGGGGGAAGCGCAAGGCCGGCTCGAAGAGGTAGGCCCCGCTCGCCCGCCGGCCCCGCGTGCCCGTCAGCCGTTCCGTGCGCCCCGGGCGAGCATCCGCTCGATGATCGGAACGTCCCCCGGTGCCCACGACAGTTCGCCGAGCGCGCCCAGCGGCACCCACCGCAGCGCGTCGTGGTCGGTGCTGGAGGTCGGATCCGGCCCCAACAGCACCGCCTCGTAGCAGGCCAGATCGATGACGACCTCCCCGCCCGGCCCCAGGGGGACGCTGCTGCGGTCCACCAGTGCGCCCACCTCGATGTCGACCCCGAGCTCCTCGTGCACCTCCCGCACCAGGGCCTGCTGCGGGCTCTCCCCGGGCTCCACCTTCCCGCCCGGGAACTCCCACAGCCCGCCGGCGCTGCGCTCGGGGCTCCTGCGTGCAACGAGCACCGTGTCCCGGCGGCGGATGATCGCGCCCACCACGGACATGGTCCTCACCGTGCGCGCGCCGATCGTCGCACCAGGATGACCGCGCCCACCAGTGCGGCCACTCCCACCAGCAGGATGAGGCCGGCCGCCGCCACCACCAGGAGCACGCCGATGTCGGCCCCGCGCACCGGCTCATCCACCGACGGCATCGGCTGGTCGCTGAGATCAGCCGGTTCACCGAGCTCCCGGGTGAGCTGGGCCCGCACGTCGTCCTCCGTCTCGGCGGGGATGTCGCACCAGGTGGAGCTGTAGTTGCCGTCGGCGCCGCTGGCCCACACCAGCAGGGTCTTCCCCTCGGGGAGGCGCCCCAGGCCGCAGGAGGGGATGGCCTCGGCGGTGGTGAACCGGATCTCGCGGGACTCCTCGCCCTTCCACACCCGCTCCACCGCCGCGACGTAGGTGATGCCCCACTCGTCCGAGTCCCTGCCGGACTCACCCACGATCGTGATCTCCGCGATCATGTCGGCCTGCTCCACCGCCTCCTCGAAGCTGAGCGGCATGCAGTCGCAGGCCAGTGCGTACGGGATGCCCACCAGGCAGAACAGCACGACCCCGGTCAGCAGCACCAGCGCGCTGCGCACCCGGTCGACCGCCCGGCCCGCCGTCATGGCCGCCTTTGCGCGCGCCGGAGCACCGTCGTCACCACCACGGCCGTGAGGACCCGGTGGCCGATGCCGACCAGGACCAGCAGGGCGAGGCCCGCCGTTACCAGTGGATGATCGGGGAGCAGATCGTGGAACGCGAACGGCACCGGCCGGCCGGTGAGGTCCGCCGGTTCGCCCACCTTCGCGGTCAGCACGCTGCGGGGGTCGTGGCCGGCGTCGTCGGGGATGTCGCACCACGCCATGCTGTACATGCCGTTCTCCCCGCGGGCCCAGGCCAGCAGTGTGGTCCCGGTGGGGATGCGTCCCAGCCCGCAAGCGGCGATGTGCTCGGCGCTGCGGAAGATGATCCGGCGCCTCTCCTCGCCCTTCCACACCCGCTCGACCCTCGCGTCGTAGGCGACGCCCCCGCCGCCCACGATGGTCCCGGTGCGCCCGATGATGGTGATCTCGGCGATCAGGTCGTCCTCCGCGATCGCCTCGTCCACGGTGGTGGGCACGCAGCTGCAGGCCCGCGCGTACGGCGCTCCGGCCAGGGAGAACATCAGCACCCCCGCCATCAGCACCAGCAGCATCCGCGCCCAGTGCTGCGCGCTCGCCGACGGACCGCCGCTGTCGCAATCCCTGGCCGCCTTCATCGTCACCGCCCCCATGGACACAGCCTATCCCCGGGCCCTCCCCGCGCCCCGGGGGTGCGCGTAGCCTGGGGGTGACCGTGTCCGCTCCGGAAGGATTCCCATGCGACGCAGCATCGTCAACGACCCGGACGACCTGGTGGCCGAGGCCCTCGAAGGTCTCGTCCTCAGCCACCCCACCATGCTCGAGCTGGACGCCGAGCACCGCTACATCTCCCGCAAGCAGAAGGCCCGCGACAAGGTGGGCCTGGTCTCCGGAGGCGGTTCGGGCCACGAGCCCCTGCACTCCGGCTTCGTGGGGACCGGCATGCTCGACGTGGCGGTCTCCGGCGCCGTGTTCGCCAGCCCCACCGCACTGCAGGTCCTAGCGGGCACCAAGGCGGCCGATGCGGGCCGCGGTGTGGTCCAGATCGTCAAGAACTACACCGGTGACGTGCTGAACTTCCGCATCGCCGGTGAGATCAGCGGCGATGATGCCATCGACACCGAGATCGTGCTGGTCGACGACGACCTTGCCAGCGACACCGGCGAGGATGACGGCCCCGGCCGCCGCGGCACCGCCGCCACCGTGATCGTGGAGAAGATCTGCGGGGCCGCCGCCGAGAACGGCATGGACCTCCAGCAGGTGGCCGCAGTGGGCCGCACGGTCGCGCAGCGCTCGCGCACCATGAGCCTGGCCCTCGCCGCCGGCACACACCCCGGGGACGACGAGCCCCAGTTCACCCTGGACGCGGACGAGGTCGAGTTCGGCGTGGGCATCCACGGCGAGCGAGCCCAGCGGCGCATCCCCTTCACCGGGGCCGACGAGCTGATCGAGCAGCTGGTGGACCCGCTGCTGGAGGAGCTGGAGCTGGGCCGCGGCACCGAGGTGCTGGCGATCGTCAACGGGCTGGGCTCGGCTTACCCGCTGGAGCTGAGCCTGGCCGCGCGGGCCCTGCACCGTCGTCTCGACACGGACGGGATCACGGTGGGCCGCTCCCTGGTGGGCTCCTACGTGACCAGCCTGGACATGCACGGCGTGTCCATCACCCTGATGCCGCTGGAGGACGAGCTGCGCGAGCTCTGGGACGCGCCCGTCCGCACCCCCGCCCTGACCTGGTAAGGAGATCCGCCATGAATGAGAGCAGCACCAGCAGCACCAGCAGCACCGGCGCCGGCCGTGGCGCCACGCTCGGCGAGGACTTCGGTCGCGCCTTCATCACCCTCACTCACGAGACCCTCACCGCCGCCGCCGACGCCCTCGGCGATCTGGACCGCCGCGCCGGCGACGGCGACTTCGGCACCAACGTGCGCACCGCCATGAAGGGCGCCGCGACGAACATCGAGAACGATGCCCCGTCCAGTTACCGCGAGTGGCTCACCGCCATGTACATGGGGTGGCTGGGCGTGGGCGGCACCAGCGGGCCCCTGTTCGGCATGTTCTTCCGGGACCTCGCCAAGGCCGGGTCCGACCAGGGCCCCGACTCGGGCGAGCCCGGCTCTGATGCCACCGGCACGCCGACCCTCGAGCAGTTCGCGCAGGCGCTCGCCGACGGCCAGGCCACCGTGCAGAAGTACGGTGAGGCCAAGGTGGGGGACAAGACCATGGTCGACGCCCTGGACCCGGCCGTCGTCGCACTGAAGGACGCCGATGCCTCCGATGCCGCAGCCGCCCTGGCCGCGGCGGAGGAGGCCGCGATCGCCGGGGCCCGTGACACTGCCGAGTCCACCGCCAAGCGCGGCCGCGCCAGCTACGTGGGCGATGCCGCCAAGGGCGTGATCGACCCCGGTGCCGCAGCGATGGCCCTGGTGATCGGTGCCGCCCGCGCCGCAGCGGCGGGGGAGTCGAGCGTGGAGGCCGACTGGATCGGGTGAGGGCCCCGCCCCTGTACGACAATGGGTGCCATGACCGACGGCCTGCTGTCCCAGTCCTTCACCAGCGCTGCAGCGGACACCGACCGCAGCGTCGACCCCGACCTCGTCGCCCGTGCCCGCGCCATGGCGGCGAAGGGAACGGTGCTGCTGCGCAACGAGAACGACGTGCTGCCCTTCACCGCGGGCACCCGCCTCGCGCTGTTCGGACGCATCCAGAAGGACTGGATCGCGGTGGGCTACGGCTCCGGTGGCGACGTGAACCCCCCGTACGTCACGAACCTGCTGGACTCCCTGCGCGAGAGCGGGAGGGTGGAGGTGGACCTGCAGCTCGCCCAGCAGTACGAGGCCTGGTGCGAGCAGAACCCCGCCGACCCCGGCGAGCACTGGGGTGCCTGGCCGCGCCACTACCCCGAGATGCCGCTCGATGACGACGCGGTGCGCGAAGCCGCCGGCCGGAACGAGGCCGCCGTCGTGGTGATCGGCCGCGCTGCGGGGGAGGACCGCGACGCCGAGCTGGCGGGGGGCTCCTACTACCTGACGGATGCCGAACACGCGCTGCTGTCCCAGGTCACCGGAGCCTTCGACCGCACCGTCGTGATCGTCGACGGCGGCAACGTGATCGACCTCAGCTGGACGGAGAACTACCCGCTCGACGGCGTGATGATCGCCTGGGCGGGCGGGATGGAGGGCGGCCGTGCCACGGCCGACGTGCTCACCGGCGCGGTCGAACCCGGTGGTCGGTTGACCGCCACCTTCGCCCGCCGCTACCAGGACCACCCCTCCGCCGGGCACTTCGGCGATGCGGACGTCACCGCGTACGTCGAGGACGTGTTCGTCGGCTACCGCTACTTCGAGACCTTCGCTCCGGAGAAGGTGCTGTTCCCCTTCGGATCCGGTCTCGGCTACACCCGGTTCGACATCAAGCCGACCGGTGTCCATGCCGATGAGGGCACGATCCTGGTGCGCGCCCGCGTCACCAACACCGGCGACCGTCCCGGGGACGAGGTCGTGCAGGTGTACGTGCACAAGCCCTCCGGCGAACTGTCCCAGCCGCTGCGCGCCCTCGCGGCCTTCGGCCGCACCGGTGAGCTCGCCCCCGGGGAGAGCCGTGAGATGGAGCTGCCCATTGCCTGGGCCGATCTCGCCTCCTACGACGATGCCGGGGCCACCGGCCACCGCAGCGCCTACGTGCTGGAGGCGGGCAGCTACCGCTTCCATGTCGGGCACGACGTGCGCAGCGCCCATGACGCCGGCGGTGTCGACATCACCGAACTGCGCGTGGTCCAGCAGCTCGAGGAGGCCGCCGCGGTGGATCCCGCCCACGGCTTCGAGCGCATCGTGCTCGAGCACGACGAGAACGGCGACCCTCGGATCGGGTACGCACCCGTGCCCACCCGCACCACCTCGCTCAAGCAGCGCATCCTCGACCGTCTGCCCGAGGCCGTGGACCCACCCGTCGGGGACGAGCCCACCTTCGAGGAGGTCCTGGAGGGCACCGCCGGGCTGGACGACTTCATCGCCACCCTCACCCCCCGCGAGCTGGCCGACCTCACCTACGGCGACGTGACGATGGACAGCCCGCTGGGTGCCGCAGGCAACGCCGGGGCCCTCGGCGGTGTCAGCAGGGCGCTGCGTGACCGCGGGGTCATCCCCGCGATCACCACCGACGGGCCCTCCGGGATCCGACTGTCCACGCACGCCTCCCTGCTGCCCTGCGGCACCGCACTCGCCTCCACCTGGGATCCGCAGGCCGTCCAGGGGCTGTGCGCACGGCACGGCCAGGAGATGTCCCGCAAGGGGTCGGACATCCTGCTCGGCCCCGGTATGAACATCCAGCGCGACCCGCTGTGCGGCCGCAACTTCGAGTACTTCTCGGAGGATCCGCTGGTCTCCGGCCTCACGGGCGCGGCCCAGGTCAACGGCATCCAGTCCCAGGGACTGGCCGCCTGCCCCAAGCACTTCGCCTGCAACAACCAGGAGTTCAAGCGGAGCCAGGTCGACGTGCGGGTCTCGGAGCGGGCGCTGCGGGAGATCTACCTGCGCGGCTTCGAGCTGATGGTGCGCGAGTCCTCGCCGTGGGCGATCATGACCTCGTACAACAAGATCAACGGCGTATGGGGCCACTACCACTACGACCTGATCACCTCGATCCTGCGCGGCGAGTGGGGCTTCACAGGTCTGGTCATGACCGACTGGTGGATGCGGATGGCGCAGGACCCGGACTTCCCGGCCCTGCACGACAGCGGCTATCGCGTGCGCGCGGGAGTCGACGTGCTCATGCCCGGTTCGATCCACAGCCAGCAGCCGGTCAGGGACGAAGGCGTCCTGGAGAGCCACCGGGCCCAGGACGGACTCACCCTGGGCGAGATGCAGGAAGCTGCCCGCCACGTGCTCGGCTACCTCGCCGCAGTGCGCCCCCAGGGCCACCGCATGGGCCGTGGGGAGCGCGAGGAGCACTGACGCCGCACGGCACCCGACTACGCTCGACCATTCCGACCCAAGGAGCATCAGTGAGCATCACCCACCGTCCCCTGCACGACGACTGGACGCTGTCGATCGTCGACGGCCCCGCCCCCTTCGAGGCGCGCGACGTCCCTGCGACCGTGCCGGGGACCATGATCACCGACCTGCTGAGCGCGGGCCTGATCCCGGACCCGTACCTCGACCGCAACGAGCACGACCTGGCCTGGACCGGCGAGGTCGACGCCCGGTACCTCACACGGTTCACCTGGAGCGACCGGGGCGCGCAGCGGACGGATCTGGTCGCTGCGAGCCTGGACACCGCGGCGACCATCAGGTTGAACGGTAAACTCGTGGCGCAGGTCCAGAACCAGCACCGCTCCTGGCGATTCGACGTGCGCGAGCACCTCCTCGAGGGGGAGAACGAGCTGGAGATCCTGTTCGCCTCCCCGCTGCGCACCGCCCGGGAGAACATCCAGGTGCTCGGCGAGATGCCGTTCAGCGGCAACGACCTGCCCTACAACGCGATCCGGAAGATGGCGTGCAACTTCGGCTGGGACTGGGGGCCGGTGCTGGTCACCAGCGGCATCGCCGGGCCGATCGGCCTCGAGGAGTGGTCGACGGCGCGCCTGGGATCCGTGCGCCCGCAGGTCACCCTCGACGGTGAGGACGGCCTCGTGGACCTCGCCGTGGGCCTCGAGCGGGCAGGGGACGCCGCCCCCGTCACCGTCGAGGTGGAGATCACGGACGCCGACGGTGTCGTGGCCGCCACCGCGACCAGGAGGATCCCCGAGGACCAGGACGGCGCGGATGTGCGGGTGCGGGTGCCGCATCCTGAGCTGTGGTGGCCCCGCGGCTACGGTGAGCAGCCCCTCTACGGGATCGCGATCAGCATCCGTGACGGTGAGGGCGCGGAGCTCGACCGGACCGAGCACCGCATCGCCTTCCGCACCGCCCGCGTGGTCGAGGAGCCCGACGAGATCGGCACCAGCTTCACCTTCACGGTCAACGGCCGGCCCGTCCTCGCCAAGGGTGCCAACTGGATCCCCGAGGACTGCTTCCCCACGCGCCTGACCACGGACGACTACCGACGATCGATCATGGATGCCGTCGAGTCAGGGATGAACACGCTGCGGGTCTGGGGCGGCGGACTGTACGAGTCCGACGTGCTGTACGACCTGTGCGACGAACTGGGGATCCTGGTGTGGCAGGACTTCGCCATGGCCTGCGCGGCCTACTCGGAGCAGGAGCCGCTGCGCAGCGAGATCGAGGCCGAGGCGCGCGAGCAGATCGTGCGCCTGGCCTGGCCCCCCTCCCTGGTGCACTGGAACGGTTCGAACGAGAACGTCATCGGGTACTACACGTGGGGTTGGAAGGACAAGCTCGAGGAGGGTGCGGCCTGGGGCCTGGGGTACTCCCTCGACCTGTTCCCGGCACTGATGGCCGAGCTGGACCCGACCCGCAGCTATTCTCCCTCGAGCCCCTACTCCCGCGGGGACGTCTCCAAGCCGGGCAACCCCGACCACGGAACCATCCACAACTGGGTGGCGTGGTGGAGCGGTGACGACAACGACTACACCCGGTACCGCGACAACGTGCCCCGCTTCTCCGCGGAGTTCGGCTACCAGGGGGCAGCGAACTACGCCACGGTGGAGCGGATGGTCAGCGAGCGCCCTCTGCGCGAGGACTCCGAGACGATGCTGTCGCACCAGAAGGCCTCGGGCGGCCAGGACAAGCTGTACCGCGGCTTCGCTGCCCACGTGCCGGCACCGGTGGGCTACGAGGACTTCCACTTCACCACGCAGCTGAACCAGGCCCGCGCCCTGATCTGCGGGATCGGGCACTACCGGTCGCACTGGCCGGTGTGCGCCGGGACCCTCGTGTGGCAGCTGAACGACTGCTGGCCCGTGACCAGCTGGGCCGCGGTCGACGGCGACGGCCGCCGCAAGCTGCTGTGGTACGCCCTGCGGGACATCTACGCGCCCGTCCTGATCACCGTGCAGCCACGTGAGGACGGCGAGATCGTCTCGGTCGGCAACGACACGGACGAGCAGCTCGACTCGCGTCTGCTGCTGCGCCGCCAGGACCACACCGGCCAGGTGCTGGCGCGAACCGAGATCGATGTCGAGGTGCCCCCGCGCAGCGTGGCATCGGTGCGGATCCCGGAGGACCTCGCCACCCCGCAGGACGCGGACCGGGAAGTGCTCGTGGTGGAGTCGACCGAGGGCCATGGCCGCACCGTGCACTTCTTCGCCGAGGACAAGGACAGCGCCCTTCCCGAGGACGCCGTGGAGGCGACGGTCCGCCGTGTCGATGACGGGTACCAGATCATCGTGAGCGCCTCCGGCACTGTGCGCGATCTGTGCGTGCTGGCCGACAAGGTGGACCCGGACGCGGTGGCCGAGACCCAGCTGCACACCCTGCTGGCCGGGGAGACGGCAGTGATCATGGTGCGCTCCCGGGCGGATCTGGATCCGCAGGCGTTCCTCGCCCCCGGCGTCATCATGAGTGCGAACGACCTGGTCGCCCGCGCCCGTGGACGGGCGCGCGAGCAGCAGGACTGACCCCGCCCGGTCGGGCGGCGCTCACCCCACCTGCTCGGTGCGCACCACCTCGCCGGCACCGTTGATCAGGGTGACGCAGTCCCTGGTGCGGACCTCCATGGGGCCCTCCAGCTGTGCGCCCTCGTCGACGATGCACCCGCTCAGGTGCACGCCGGCACCGATGCGGGCCCCGTCCAGCACCACGCAGTCCTCGAGGTGGGCACCCTCCTCGACCTGCACCGACGGGCCGATCACGCTGTGCCGCACGACCCCCTTCACCACCGAGCCGGAGGCCAGCATGGACTCGGCGACGTCGGCGCTGCTGCCCACTCGTGCGGGCACGAGCTGCGGCGGGGCGGTGAAGATCGGCCACTCGGGATCGTCCAGGTCCACGCCGGAGCCGTCCAGCAGCTCCATGTGCGCGCGCCAGTAGGCGCTGAGGGTGCCGATGTCCTGCCAGTAGCCCTCCAGCCGGTGCTCGACCACGGTGTGGTTCTCGACGAAGTGGGGGATCAGGTCCTCCCCGTAGTCGTCCAGGCCGTCCTCTCCACCCAGCTCCTCCAGGGCTGTCAGCAGGGCCGGCCCGTCGAAGCAGAACGTCTCGGTGACCACGAGGTCCGTGGGCGGCTCCTCCGGCTTGTACCAGAACTCCTCGATCACGCCCTTCGTGCCCACCTTCACCACGCCGTAGCGGCTGGCGTCGCCGTCGTGGCGGGTGGTGACGATGGTGAGGTCGGCGCCGGCGTCCCGGTGGGTGTCCACCACGTCGGTGAGGTTCAGCGTGAACAGGTGATCGGCGCTCATCACCAGCACCAGCTCGGGTTCGAAGGAAGCGATCTGCCTGCGGAAGTGCCACAGGCTGTCGCTGTTGCCCTGGGGCAGGCCCTCCCCGGTGCCGCCGGTGAACGGGGCCAGGATCCGCAGTCCGGCGTGGGTGCGGTCCAGGTCCCAGGGCCGGCCGTTGGACAGGTGCTCGTTCAGGGCGTGCGGCAGGAACTGCTCCACCACCCACACGTCGCGCACGTGGCTGTTGGCCAGGTTGGACAGGGCCACGTCGATCAGCCGGTAGTTGCCCGCCACCCGCACCGCCGGTTTGGTGCGGTGGTCGGTGAGGGCGTCCAGCCGTGACCCGGCACCGCCGGCCAGGACGATCGCGAGCATTCGTGGGATGCGCATGGGGTTCCTTTCAGGTGCTGGGCGGAAAGGGATGGTGGTTTTGTACGCCCCGATGCTGGGGATCCACCGGAGAACCGCCACGATCCGGGGTCCGATCCAGCAATGGCCCGAACGAGCGGTAGGGCGGGTGCCCATTCAGGGGACGCCCGCGGCAGCGCCGCGTCACCCCCTCACAGATCATGCGGGACCTGATCGACTCACCCTGACCCCGGCTCATCCGGCCGTCGGCCCTTGTCCGCACCGTCGACGTCGCCCGCCACCTCACCCGCCCGCCGTGCGATCCACGTGAACTGCTCCAGCAGCTCGGGCGGGTCGATCACCTCGATCCGCCCATCCATCCAGGTCAGGTGCAGGGCGATCCCGCGCAGGTCGTTGCCTCCCGCCCGCAGCAGGCACGCATCTGGCCCGTCGGCCGTGAGGGTGCCGGCGCGGGCGGGCACCATGGCGCTCACCTGCTCGACCGGCAGGTGCACCCGCACCGTCACCTCCTTCGGGTAGGGACTCACGGCGATCGCCTCCCGCACGGCCTGCTCCACGTCACCGGTCTCGCGCGGAGTGAAGCCGAAGGTGCTTGCGTGCACCTCAGCCATGCGGTCCAGGCGGAAGGTGCGCCAGTCCTCGCGGTCCAGGTCCCAGGCGTACAGATACCAGTGGCCGTCCACCGCGAGCACCCTGTGGGGCTCCAGCCGGCGCTGTGAGCGCTCCCCGTCCCCGCGCCGGTAGTCCAACCGCACCCGCACCCGGTCCCGCACGGAGGTGGCCAGTTCCAACAGCACATCCGAGCTGACCTGCGGAAGGGCTCGCCCCACCACACCCATCGCCTCACTGACCGCCCCCACCTCTGCCCTCAGCGCCCCCGGCAGGATCCGCTCCAGTGCGGCCAGGGCCCGCAGCGCCTCCTGGTCCAATCCCTCGATCCCGGCGGCCGCCGTGAGGCGCAGGCCAACGGCGACCGCCACCGCCTCCTTCTCGCTCAGCAGCAGCGGGGGCAGCTCCCGGCCTGCCCCCAACTGGTATCCGCCGCCGTGCCCGTTCGAGGTCAGCACCGGGTAGCCGAGCTCGCGCAGCCGGTCCACGTCCCGGCGCACCGTCCGGGTGGTCACGCCCAGCTCCGCCGCGAGTTCCGGGCCGGTCCACACGCTGCGCGACTGCAGCAGGGACAGCAACCGCAGGGCACGCCGGGTCACATCGCTCATGGAAGGAGTCTGCCGCACTCTGAGGACAGAAACTGTCCGCACCAGCCGGGAGAGTGTGCCTCGAGCGGCCCATCCGGGTCGCAGAGCAGCCCCCCGGGTCGTCGGCCCTGCCGGCCGTTGACCGCGGACCGAAGGAGAGACCGATGCCGTTCCTCACCGCCGACGTGACCGACGAGCGCGATGCGCTCGCCACCTTCGTGAGCCAGCAGCTCCACCAGCTCGCCACCACCCTGCAGGGACTCTCCCGGGAGCAGCTGGCCGCCAGGCCCAGCGCCTCGGCATTCGACCTGGGCACCCTGGCCCGCCACTGCATCCGGGTGGCGGCGGATTACGTGCTCACGATCCGCTCCGCTCCCGAGTACCCCGAGCCGTCGGACTCCTCCGGTGACGCCGAGCAGGAGCAAACCGGGGTGGTCACGGATGCGCTGCGTCCCCAGGATGACGCCGACGGGCTGATCGCCGAGCTCGAGCAGACCGCCGAGCAGGTGGCCCAGGTGATCCGAGAGGCGGATCTGGACGTCCTGGTGCCGGTCCCCGAGGCGCCCTGGTTCACGGGGGAGGAGAAGTGGAACGTGCGCTGGTGCGCCCTGCACCTGGTGGAGGAGTTCGCCCGCCATGCAGGCCACGCCGACATCATCCGCGAGTCCATCGACGGCAAGGGCGCCTACGAGCTGAACGCCCGGGCCGACGGGGAGACCTGGCCACCGGCGGGCTGGGGACCGCCCTCCCACCCGGCTGCCGCCAACCCTGCTGCCAATGCCGCCGCCCCCTACTTCTCCCCGCCCACGACCGACCGCCACAGACGACCCACCACCACCCGAGGAGACCCGCCATGTCACCCACCGACCGCACCAAACCCGCCGGCAGAAATCCCGCCAGCAGCGAGCCCGCCGTCAGCCTCCACGCCGAGCTCGTCGAGCAGATCGACCAGCACGTCCTCGGCGCCGCACGCCCTCGACTCGAGGGCCTGACCGACCAGGAGTACCTGTACGACCCCGCCGGCGGCGGCCGGGCCTGGACCGTCCACCCGCGCCTGCCCGACCAGGACCTGCCTGAGGGTGCGATCCAGGGCGGCGCGGGGGACACCGTGATCGACTTCGCCTTCCCTGAGCCGCAGCCCGCACCGTTCACCACCATTGCCTGGCGACTGGGCCACCTGATCGTCGGGGTGCTGGCGGTGCGCAGCCACGCCCACCTCGACGGGCCGGAGGCCGATTACATGACCTGGGACTACGCCACCAACGCCGCGGAGGCCCTGGCCCAGTTCGACCGCGAGTACGAGCGCTGGATGAGCGGCGTGCGGGCCTGGAGCGAGGAGGACCTGCAGGTCCCCTGCGGCCCCGCCGAAGGGCCCTACGCGCAGCGCCCTCGCGCGGCGCTGGTGGCCCACATCAACCGCGAGCTGATCCACCACCTCGCCGAGGTCGCCGTGCTGCGGGACCTGTACGCCCACCGCAGCTGAGTCGGGCGGGGGCGGCGGCCCCGCGCCGGGGCGCCCCCCGGGGCGCCGGCCGCGTCGTCGTGGCCCCCGGGCTCCCCTTCGAATCCGTGGTTCCAGGAGCGGTTGTCATCGGTGCCGTCGCGGTTGTCCTCGCCGTTGGCCTCGTTGCGCTTGACCTCGTAGGTGGTGAGGTCGTGGAGGGTGAAACCGTCGTGGG
>NZ_JADEYR010000029.1 GCF_015209585.1 Brachybacterium epidermidis | reverse complement strand
CCGGCCTGACCCAGTACGCCTACAAGCAGGTCGGCATCGACCTTCCGCGCACCTCCGGCCAGCAGGTCGACGCCGGCACCCAGATCTCCAAGTCCGAGGCCCAGCCCGGCGACCTCGTCGTGTGGCCCGGCCACATGGGCATCTACGCCGGCGGCGACAAGGTCGTCGATGCAGGACGCTCTCCCGGTGCCGTCACCGAGCGCACCATCTGGGGCAATCCCACCTTCGTCTCCTTCCGCTGAGTCCAGCGACTACTCGCGGCGCGCACCCCACCCCCGAGTGGGGTGCGCGCCGCTTTGTCGCGCTCCCCTGCGGCCAGGGGACGTGCGGATCGGTGCAGGCTACGTGTGCAGGGTGCGCTCGGATTCGCCTCGATGCACGGACGGGCTCTCCAGCTGGATCGTGGCGTGCTCGAACGCTATCGGGAAGTGCGTCCTGACGCAGACATGGACCTCTTCGAGGATCCGCAATGCGTGGGCCGATTCGAAGCACTCCTCCCCGACGACGACGTGCGCCGAGATGATCGGCAGATTGCTCCCGATCGCCGAGGCATGCAGGTCATGGACATCCTGGACGTGGTCGAGCGCAAGGATGTGCTCACGCACCTGATCGAGATCCACACCCTTCGGGGTGTACTCCATGAGGATCCGCAGCGTCTCGGCCATGATGCGGAACGCGCGGGGCACGATCAGCGCGGCGATGAACAAGCCGGCCAGTGCATCGGCCTGTTGGAATCCGGTCAGCTGGATCACGATCGCGGCCGTGATCACTCCGAGCGAACCGAGGGCGTCATTGAGGACCTCGAGGAACGCGGCACGCATGTTGAGGCTCGAATCCTTGCCTCCGGCCAAGATGAGGATCGCTGCAATGTTCGCGACCAGCCCGATCACGCCGAAGATGAGCAGCTCTCCCGAGGCGATCTCTGGGGGATCCGTCAGTCGCGAGATGCCCTCAACGGCGGTGTAGGTCCCGACCACGATCAGGAGCGTGGCCTGGGCCAAGGCTGCCAGTACCTCGATGCGAGCAAAACCCCAGGTCCGGCTGCTGCTGGCCGGGCGCAGCATCATGGTCGCCGCGATCAGCGCGACCAGTAGTCCGGAGGCGTCGACGAGGGCGTGCGCCGTGTCCGTGAGCAGGGCAAGACTTCCGGTGACGACACTCCCGACTGCTTGCGCGAGCACGATGACGGAGGTGATGGCGAAGGCGATGGCGAGTCGCGTCCGGGCGGTGCTCGACCCGCTGCCGCCGTGCGAGTGGTCGTGTCCTGAGTTCATCAGAGGTCTCCGTCCTCGAGGTTCTCGTGGTTGCGGTGGTTCTTCAGGGAGAGGGTGGTCCCGGAGGTATCGAGCAGGTCGTCCGCCACCTCGAGCAGGTCGCTCAGTCGGGGCAGATCGGTGAGGGCGAACCAGGATGCGCGGCCTTCGGTACGCGCGGTGACCAGACCGCAGTCGCGCAGGCACGAGAGATGCTTGCTGACGGTCGACTGGGCAAGGTGCATGTGCTCGACAAGGTCGCGAACTCGGTGCTCACCGGTCGAGAGGTGCTGGAGGAGAGCCAAGCGTGTGGGTTCGGCGAGAGCATGGAAGAGCGCGGCATGGCTGTCTGCCACCTCGAACTGCGGCTCGGCCGGGATCGCATCAATCGTCATATGGCGATGATATCGCCGTGTGGGGTTCTGTAAAGGGGTGGGACTGGACGAGTCGATCCTGGGAGATGAGCGAAGGGGTCGCTGGTGGCACGTCGCTACACTCGATGCGCCCCGGTCATGGGGACAAACCGGCCCGCACGAGGGGTCACCCGAGGAGGAGACGTTCATGACGGCGGACACGACGGCTGCTCGCGGAACCACCGGGACGGCGGTGCGGATCATGCTGGCCAGCCTGTTCGGGCTGCTCGCCGCCGTACTGATGCCACTGGTGGTGCCCGCATTGTTGCCCGCGGCGTCGGCGCACGACACCTTGACCTCTTCGAACCCGGCAGCAGGCGAAAGCCTCGAGCAGGCTCCCGAGGCGCTCGAGCTCACCTACAGCGATGAGGTTCTCAACCTCTCTCCGGCCGTGCGACTGACCACCTCCGCCGGCGAGGAGATCTTCACCGGGACACCCGCCGTG
>NZ_JADEYR010000028.1 GCF_015209585.1 Brachybacterium epidermidis | reverse complement strand
TGGTGCGACAGCGCCCGCGAAGATCGCCACTGGGTCAAGCTCTCCGACCTGATGCCGTGGGAGACGATCCACACCCGCCGGTTCGGTGACATCGTCACCGTCCACGCCGGCCACGAGGTGCACGACGACGACCTCGAGACCTGGGCGACGCCCAGCATCGCCCTCACCCCCTACCGTGTCGAGCTCATCGACGGCCCCTCACAACTGTGGATCCACGAGGCCGCAGCCCTCGCAGGACACCTGCAGGCCGCGGCCGCGTTCGCGCTCGCACTCGAGGCCACCACCGCACGCGCCTGAGGCGTCCCACGCCGCCCACAGCCACCCCCGCACGCATCCGGGGTGCCTGTGGACGGTCTAGGACGGCCCAGGCCCTCCCAGCGTGCTCTCTCTACGTCTCCACGCTGCCCCTCACCGATCACCGGGGCGAACAGACGACGGCCGGTCGAGTAGGACCCTCACGAATCGCGTAGACCGGGCGCGGCGTACCCCGTCGGCCGCGGGGACGATGAACGGCTCAGGCGTCCCGCTTCTGCGGGGGGCCTAGCAGTCGTCTCTACAGTCGGATGAGGAGTCCAGGGCGGCGGGCAAACCGTGGGGAAGGGGGCAGGCTTCTGGGGGCCGCAGGCCCCGCCATTCCCCCGCGGGGGCCCGCGTGTGTCTATGCCTTCGGTGGCTTCGGGGGAATCTCCACCGCGAACGGCCGATCCTCCCCCACCATCCCCAGCACCAGAGTGCTCGGGACCGGCATCCCCATCGAACCGCCCGCCCGGAACTCCACCGACTCGTGCGCGCGCAGCTCAGTGCCCGCCTCGAGGTAGTCGAGACGCTGGAACCGGTCCCGGTTGTCGATCTGCTCGATGACCATGTCCGTAGAGGTGTTGTTCCGCAGCCGGTACAAGATGCCCTGCACATGCACGACCTCGAGCGGGCGCGGGGCGGTCGCCTCGGCGATGCGTCCCAGACTGTCCGACTGCTCCCTCGCCTCGGCGAGCATCCCCTCAAGGTGTGCCACCTGCTGCACGGCCGTCGCAGCCTGCTCGCCCGCTGCTTTCGCTTGATCCTCTGCCGCCGCAGCCTGCCGCTCCGCCAAGTCCTTCGCGTGCACCGCGTCCGCTTTCGCGGCCTTTGAGGCGTTCGCCTGCCACCACGACACCCCGCCACCGGCAAGCGCTATGACTGCCGCGATCGCGGCCACTGCATCCCAGAAAGTTGAGTCCATGGTCAGATGCTAGAGCGCCTTCCCGGCCTCGGAAGCGATAACCAATTGAAGTGAGCTCGTCACATATTCTGGATGATCTGGACGACGCCAACGATTACGGTCACGCCCACCGCCGCCCACGCTGCGCCCAGCGCCCACTGCGCACGCCCCTTCTCCTCGGCCGCCTTCGCAGCAGAGCTCTCGGCGTCAGCCTTGGCCTGCGCCACCATCTCCGCCAGATGCCCGTTCGTCTCGACGATCGCGCTGTTCATCGCCCGCTGCTCCTCGAGCACGTCGTACGCCGGATTGCGGGGAATCTCCACGTCCGGAACCTCGGGAAAATCTATAAGGCTCGGCCGTTCGCTCACGAACTTCGGAACGATCGGCTTGGGGGTGACGGGCACCTTCTTCACTAGGTCGAAAGCGGTGCTCGAGCCGATGACGTTCTTCCACAGGGAGCGGTACTGGTCCGTGATCGGCCGCAACGACTGCATCATGCGTTCGTTCGACCGCTTGGAATACTCCTTCGCGAGCTCGTGCCTCGGGTCGTCCTCGTTCTCGAGGATCTCCTCGATCTCCTCGTAGTCCAGCTGGCCGATCGCATCCACCTCGGGATCGTCACTGACCGGAGGGTTCTCCTTGAGAACCCATTCGCCGTCGGGTCCGCGCTCGTAGAGCTGTGTCCGCCCGTCCGCGTCCTCCTCGATTTTCAAACGGGCCTGCGAGTCGTCAACCCCGCCCGCCAGGGGCCCGTCGAGCTCCTCGACGTCGTCAGGTTCTTCGATGTCACTGGGCTCGTCGCGCGGCGGGGACTGGTCTCGGCTCATGCCCGAACCATAACCCGCCGCCCCGACATCGGCCGCCCCTTCCAGGGGCGCCGCTACCCGACCCCGGTCACGAGCTCGACGGCGGTGACGGTGGCCCCAGTGACCACGGTCCCTCGAGCATCCGGCCGAGCTCGTCGCTGCCCGCCCCGTCGATGCCGGCCGCGTGTTCAGCCTGCTCGAGCTCGCCCAACGTCTCCCGCCGCTCCCGCGCCATCGCCGCGACCTTCCCCGGATCGTTCACGACCGCCCACACCATGCCCTCCCGCAGCTGCTCCACCTGCCACCGCAGCTCCGCCACCCGATCCGGCACGGCCCCCGCCGCGCCCGGATGAGGCACCAGGGCCGGAGGCACCTCCGGGCGCCGAGCCTCCGCCCGCTGCTCACGCACCCGCCGGCTGTTCGCCGCCCGACACGGCCCGCACGCCTCCTCCCCGAGCCGCCTGTGCCGGTTGTACCCCGACCGCGTCCCACACACCGCAACCTGTGCCACCACAAAACACCTCCTGACCAGCCAGAACGCTGGCTCCTGCCTGTATGTCACACGCGGCCCCGACCCTATGGCACGCCCCGGTCCCTCGGAGAGAGACATGCCGAGGCCGACCGGGAGGCTGGCATCGAGGTCCGCCTCGATGATTGGCGGCGGGGTGGGGGTCTGGTCGCCGCGGCACCCCGAACGGGCCGAGGCCACGCACCGCCCAGCAGGCCACCAGCGCCACCCCCGACGACGGCCCCACCGCACACGAGCGAGCCATCGACCAGGCGCTGAACCGGCCCGCCCCCACCGCGGACGACGACGACCTCGCCGACCTCGCCCCTAACGACCAGGCCCTCATGCGCGCCTGGCGCGACGCCTCACCCGCCGACCTCGACGACGACGAGGAGCACGACACCGAGCGGCCCAGCCCCACGCGAGGCCTCAGCCCGGCCGATGCGCAGCTCTACCGGCGGGCGTGGGGCGGACGGTGACCACCACGAGCAGGGGCCGGCATGCTGCAACCGCGACGTGCCGGCCCCGCTGCACGAGCCCCAGACGGCCCAACGCCAGCCCGGCGCATCCCAGGCGGTCGACGCCCCTGCGCGCCCCCGAGACGAGCAGGCCGGG
>NZ_JADEYR010000027.1 GCF_015209585.1 Brachybacterium epidermidis | reverse complement strand
CGGCACCCCCAGATGGGCATACGAGCCACCCCCCACCCTTCTGAAGGCACCGCGGGCGTCGTCAGCCAGCAGAACAGGCGACAGATGCGGGCCCGCAACGAACCCGCAACGAAAAGGGGCAGAGGCAGGGGCAGGAGGTGCAGAAGCGCGGTGGCCGCTGTGTCAGCGTTCGCGTAGCTCGTCCCGCCAGTCCATAGGCTCCTCGGACGCGTCCTCGTTCGGGGTGACCGCCCCGGTGGTCCGTGCGGGTGTGGTCCGCGTGGAGTCGGGCTCCATCGACCCGGTGCGCACCGCCGGCAGCGACTCCTCGCGCCCGGCCGACGGCCCCTCGAGCGAGTTAGGGCCGGGGCCGAACCACTGCACCGCGCGGGCGCGGCGCACGATCCGCTCCAGGCGCCGGGCGTACCAGCGGAACAGCAGCACCGACAGCAGGAACGCCACCACGCCGCCCACCAGCAGCGTCAGCCCGAGGGTGGTGTAGTCCTGCTCCGAGCGCAGCACCAGCGTGATCAGCAGCACGGCCGCGCCGGCCACCGCCGCGAGGATCCCCAGGGCGAAGAGGGACGCGGCACCCAGTGAACGCGCCAGGGATGGCCCCGCCGACTGCACCTGCAGACCGCTGCGCAGCGGGATGCCCCGCCCCAACTGCCCCGGCCGGTTCACCGCCCAGGACAGCATCGCGCGATCCCGCCGCCTGGTCGCCACCGCGCCGATCACCGCCGACGCCGCCACGGTGCTCACCAGGGCGGCCGCCAGCTCAGGAACCCCCTCCGGCGTGCTGGTCAGCCCCTGGACATCGGCCCGCATGCTCAGCAGCACGATCCCCACGAAGCATGCCAGCGCCCCCACCAGCAGCACGCCCTCCAGCACGCGCAGCGGGGTCTGGCGCGCCTCCCGTTCGGCACGCGCGGCGTCCTCCAGCTCCCCGGGCACGGGATCAGTGCCCTCCATCAGCACCACCCGGCGCTCATCGGCCAGCCGCTCCACGAAGGCATCCGGGTCGTCCACGGCCCGCAGCGAGGGTGCGTAGCGTGCCCGCTGAGCCGGCGAGAGCCACGCCGTCATCACCGCGGCATCGGCCGTGGCCCGTTCGTCCGGCAGCAGATCCGCCCGCACCAGCTCTCGCACGCGCGTCGCCGTCCGAGGAAGGGCGAAAGGACCGACCCGGCGCAGCGGATCGGGCTGCTGGTGCCGCCCCACGCTCACGCGAACCACTCCCACGGCGGGCCCGCCTGCAGCAGCAGCACGAACACGATCGTCACCACCACCACGGCGATCAGTGCCGCCGGGATGGGCCTGCGCACGGCGAACGCCGCCAGGGACTCGATCAGCCCGCGGCCGTCCTCCTGCCGCAGCCGCCACGTGTCCCCCAGCATCTGCTGCTTCTCAGCCCACCGCTCGAAGGGCACCGTCAGGTACGGCACCACCGCACTGGCCAGGCCCATCAGCACACGCCCCAGGCCCCAGCGTTGGTCCACCCCGATCAGCACCGTGGTCACGCAGTACGCCAGGAACACGAACCCGTGCAGACCGCCCGCCACGCGCACCGCCGCATCAGCAGTCTCCCCGAGCCGCAGCAGGTACTTCCCGATCATGGCGGCGATCAGCAGCGTCCAGGTGATCACCTCGGCGATCGCGACGAGACGGTACAGGCGGGGAGGGTTCCACATGCGCGACATGATCCCAGACCGGCACGCCCGCGTGCACATCGGCGGGGCCACGTTGCGCCCGGCCCACACGATGTGCACCACCCCGCAGCCGGACGCGATACTGACCGGATGACTCCTGCCGCCACCACCGACCCCGTCCGCACCGTGGCCGTCGTCGGCGCTGGGCCGCGCGGGACAGCGGTCGTCGAACGCCTGGTGGCCGCCTCGAACGCCCCGGGCTGGCAGGGCTTCGGACCGGACAGCGGCGGGCCCCTTGTCGTCCACCTGATCGACC
Organism: Brachybacterium epidermidis; assembly: GCF_015209585.1. Lineage (GTDB taxonomy): Bacteria > Actinomycetota > Actinomycetes > Actinomycetales > Dermabacteraceae > Brachybacterium > Brachybacterium epidermidis. The sequence continues at coordinate 1,853 of NZ_JADEYR010000027.1, read as the reverse complement.
CGTACGTCGGCATGGGCGGCTCGGTGTGGCGGCACGACCAGTCCGAGGTGCTGCTGATGAACACCACCACCTGCCAGACCACCATGTACCCGGATGCCTCGTGCCACGCCGCGCTGCCTACCACGCGCACCACCACCCTCGCCGAGCACCTCGCCGCCGAAGGGCTGGGTCCGGCCGACTTCGCCTCCCGCGCCGCCCACGGCCGCTACCTCGCCCACGTGCTGGAGACCGCTGAGGCCGACGCCGACCCCGCCCGGCTGCGGATCGTGCGCCACCGCGCCGAGGCGGTCGACGTGGCCGGCCCGCCCGACGGGCCCCAGCGGGTGCGGCTCGACGACGGCCGTGTGCTGACCGCCGACGCCGTGGCCCTGGCCCTCGGCCACCTCGCCACCGCGCCCGCACCGCGCTCCCTGCAGTACGCCGAGGCGGCGCGTCGCCACGGCCTGGTGCACCTGGGGCCGGCCAACCCCCTCAAGGTGGACTACGGGGCCCTGCTGGGCCGCGAGGCCGTGGCCGTGCAGGGCATGGGCCTGAACTTCTACGACGCTATCGGGATGCTCACCCACCTCGCCGGCGGCCGCTTCGAGGAGGCCGGCGGGCCCGATGCGCCGCCCTCGGGCCTGCGCTACCTGCCCGGCGGAGCAGAGCCGCTGCTGGTGGTCGGCTCCCGCTCCGGGATGGTGTACCGCCCCAAGCCCGACCTCAGCCCCGCCATGCCCGAGCCGTACACCCCGCAGGTGCTCACCAGCGAGCGCGTGCTCGAGCTGGCGGTGCGCCCGGCTGGCGTCGACCACGAGCGGGACGTGATGCCGCTGATGCTGGCCGAGCTGCGTCGCGCGCTGCGGGACGTCGGCGCCACCGAGCTCGCCGACGACGAGGCCATCATGCGCCTGCTGTTCCCCTTCGGTCGCCGCGGTGGCCCCATCGACCACGCCCACCAGCGCACCCGCGACGTGCTGCGGGACGCACTGCGCGCCGCCACCGCGCCCGATCCGGCCTGGCTGGCGGTGTACCGGGCACTGATCGCCCTGCGCATCCAGGTGAACCGCCTCCAGGACCTCGGCGCCTACACCACCGAGTCCGTGCGCGCCGACATCGACGGCCACCTGCGCAACGCCTTCGCCTCCTGGGCCTCCGGGCCGCCCGTTCAGCGGGTGCGGCAGCTGCTGGCACTGGAGGAGGCCGGCCTGGTGCGCTTCATCGGCCCCGGCATGCGCATCGACATCGACGAGCAGGCCGGGCGCTTCCTGGTCCACGCCGGCACCGGCACCGCCACCGACCCTGCCGTGCGGTGCGACGGCGTGCTGGAGGCTCATCTGCCGGCGGTGGACCTGCCCGCCTACCGCTCCTCCCTGATCGGCGCCTGGCGCGAGCGAGGAGAGGTGCAGAAGGACTCCTGGGCCTCCCGCGGCTCCCGGCGCCGGGTGCCGACCGGATCGATCGCGGTGGAGGGACTGTACGCGCCCATCGGCACCGACGGCACCGTGTACGAGAGGCGACTGCTGATCGGGGTGCCCGTCACCACCGCCCAGCCCGGCTCCGCGATCACCGCCGAGCCCGGCACCGGCGCCCAGCTGCTGCGACACGCCGAAGCGGTCGCCCTGCGGCTGGCCCGGGCCGGGGGAGCACTGCCCCGGGCCTGAGCACGGCGGCCCCGCACCATCGGCGAGCCCGGAAGGGAGGATCCCTGGCACGATGGAGCCATGCCTGCTCACACCGCCCCCGCGCCTGCGCTACCTGCCCGGCGGAGCAGAGCCGCTGCTGGTGGTCGGCTCCCGCTCCGGGATGGTGTACCGCCCCAAGCCCGACCTCAGCCCCGCCATGCCCGAGCCGGACACCCCGCAGGTGCTCAC
>NZ_JADEYR010000026.1 GCF_015209585.1 Brachybacterium epidermidis | reverse complement strand
CACGCCCGCCCGCCGCGGGCTCCCGGGCGGTGGGCGGGGGGGGGGAGGGTCGAGGACGGGCGCCCCCGCCCTGGGGGGGCCGCCGCCCGCGGGCCGCCCACCCCGAACCACGGGGCTGGGGCCGGCCGGGCCCGGGGGGGGGGTGGCGCGGGCGCGGGGGGGGGCGCCTGGGGGGGGGACCCTGCCGCCGGGCCGCCCGCCTCGTCCCGCAGCACCAGCCGGGCGGCCAACAGCTCGAGGTGCACGCGCGGCGAGGTGGCACCGCTCATCGTGGAGAGGGTCTCGTGCACCAGCTCACCGGCGGTGGACAGATCCGCCGGTGCGAAGGTGGAGGCCTGGGCGGTCATGCGCTCGAGGTCCCCGGCCGGGATGTGCGGCAGCAGATCGCCGCCCCGATCGGGCACCGCCGCCAGCACGATCAGGTCGCGGATGCGCTCCAGCAGGTCCTCCACGAAGCGGCGCGGCTCATGGCCGGTGGAAATGACCTCCTCCACTGCCCCGTACAGGGCGGCGGCGTCGCGCTGGGCGATCGCCTCCACAGCGCGGTCCAGCAGGGCGGTGTCGGTGAAGCCCAGCAGTGCGATCGCGGTGGGGAAGTCCAGGCCGTCCTCCCCCGCCCCGGCCATCAGCTGGTCCAGCACCGACATGGAGTCACGGGCAGACCCGCCCCCGGCGCGCACCACCAGCGGCAGCACGCCATCCCCCACGGGGACCTGCTCGGCCTCGCACACCTCCCGCAGGTACGGGCTCAGCACCTGCGGCGGGATCAGGCGGAACGGGTAGTGGTGGGTGCGGGAGCGGATGGTGCCGATGACCTTGTCCGGCTCGGTGGTGGCGAACACGAACTTCACGTGCTCCGGCGGCTCCTCCACCAGTTTCAGCAGGGCGTTGAAGCCGGCGGAGGTGACCATGTGGGCCTCGTCGATGATGAACACCTTGAAGCGGTCCCGCACGGGGGCGAAGGAGGCGCGCTCACGCAGCTCACGGGCATCATCCACACCGCCGTGGCTGGCGGCGTCGATCTCCACCACGTCCAGGCTGCCAGCGCCGTCGCGGGCCAGGTCGCGACATGAATCGCACTCGCCGCAGGGGGTGTCCGTCGGCCCCTCGGCGCAGTTCAGGCAGCGCGCCAGAATACGGGCCGACGTCGTCTTCCCGCAGCCGCGGGGGCCGGAGAACAGGTAGGCGTGGCCGATCCTGCCCGCGTTCAGCGCACGCCGCAGGGGCGTGGTGACATGGTCCTGGCCGATCACCTCGGCGAAGGACTCCGGACGGTATCGACGGTACAGAGCAGTGGCCACCCCCACAGGCTAGTGGAGGGGGCTGTCAGTCGGAGCCGCTGTGGATCAGTCCGAGGCCCGGCCGGGCTCATCATCCGGCGCCGACGGGGCGTCATCGGAAACACCCAGCTGGGAACGGCGCCGCTTGAGCTTGCCGAGGGTTATCCAGAACACCAGCAGCACGATCACCACCGGGATTCCGACGTCGAACACCCAGCTGGGCACGTCGAACGGCAACGAGAACGAGAGCTCCGGGATCCAGCCGAACAGGGTCTCGCGCAGCCATGCCAGGGCCCGGCCGATCGGCTCCAGAAACGCGTCGATCATTTCCCCCACCGGGCGCAGCAGCTCCGCGATCCAGTCCACCGGCGGGCGGATCAGGGACTCCACCCATTCCCGCACCGGGCGCAGCAGGCCACTGAACAGCGCGCTGATGCCCAGCAGCGGGATCAGGTACTTCGCGGCCGTGAACGCCGCGCTCACCAGCGCGAATCGCACCGGATGAGCGAGCTTGCGCTGTTCACGTTGCCAGGAGGCGCTGCCCTTCTCGGGCACGAGTGGGGTGGGGTAGAAACCCCCCATCCGCTCCCCCTCTGCACCACCCAGTACATCCACCTCGCCCTTGCCGCCCAACCCGGCGGTGCTCACCCGGATCCGCTCGGCGATGCGCAGCTTCCCGTTCTCATCGGGCCGTTGCACCACATAGTCGACCGTCTTGAAGGACTTCTCTGCGCTGAAAGCCAGGCCGTCCACCTCGCCGCTGGCCTCGCCGCCGGCTGCCTTCCGGGCTCCGTAGTCCACGCTCACCGTCGTGGTGCGGGGCTTCGACTCCCGGCGGGGGTCGTGGAAGACGCCGTCGATGATCACCGTGGCCCAGGTGTCCATCACCCCGTGATGCGCCCGCACCACGTAGGTGTGGCCGTCGACGGTCCCGCGGTACACGGTGGCCTGGGGCTGCGTCGAGGTCTCGTCGACGGGGTCTGTCGTCGTCGGGGCGGGCTGGGGGGCGGTCATGTTTCCAGCCTGCCGAGTCCCCCCGTTCGCTGCCATCGACCCAATGGCCGATACCTGGGCAGACATAGGTAGGAGATCAGGCGCGCACAAGGGGTCGCCGGCCGGCGAGCCACAGCACCAGGACCGCTGCCGCAACCCACATCGACCAGCTGGCCGCCTCGAGGATCCAGCGTTCCGGCCCGCCGGACAGCGGGGTGGTGAGGTTCTGCTCGATGGCCACGCGCAGGCTGTTGAGGAGCCCATGGGCGAGCAGGGCCGGCCATATGCTCCCGCTCAGCTCCCGCAGCACGGTCAGCAGCGGTGAGACCGCCGCAATCGTCCCCAGGTACGCGATCGAGTCCGTCGGCCCCATGCCCAGGGCGAGCACGATGGGAAGGTGCCACAGCGCCCACAGCACCGCTGTGACCAGTGCGGTCGCCAGGATTCCGTACCGGCTGAGGGCACCGTGGAGCCACCCGCGCCATCCGGTCTCCTCACCGAAGGCCAGGACCGTCTGCAGCAAAGCGACCAGGGGCAGCGCCACCAGGATCGCGGCCGCCTCCTCCGGGGCACTCCATGCGGCCGACCCCAGGGCCACCGACGCGAGGACCCGCAGCACCGGCACCACGGTGAACACCGCTATCGCCAGCAGCAAGCCCAGCACCAGAGCGCGGCCGGAGGGCACCATCAGCCCGAGGTCGGCTCTGAGCTGTCCGGGCCGGCGCCGCACCAGCAGGGCAGCCAGCAGCGGGGTGAACTGGGCTATCGGCACCACCAGTGCTGCAGCCTCGGGGGGCAGCAGGTCCAGCGCGAAAGGAGCCGAGAGCAGGCACGCCGCCACCAGCACCAGCGCAGAGAACGCCAGGATGCGGGAGATGGGCACAGTGTCGGCGGTGATGGCCGTGGCAGCAGGGGTGGCTTCGGGCGTGGTCACGGGGGTCATCGCGGTGCTCCTGGGGTGATGGGATGCCGACACCGATCACGGTAGGAACCGCACCCTGGTCCACGCGCCGGGGCCCTCCGCCCCATCCGGCGGGGGCTATCCCCCACCCGGACATGAAAGGACCCCTCGTGCACCTGCCAGAGCCCGCCTGCCCTTGCTGCCGTCAAGCCCTGGGGGAGTTCAGCGAGATGACACCGCACGAGGGGTCGCCCATGAGTGTAGCGGTACCGAGCGCAAGGTTCGAGGCGGTGTGCGGTAAGCCGCTCAGCGCCTGGATGAGGACGTCGCCGCTGCCGAGCGTCTGGTGCTCGGCGCCCGGGTCAGCGCCCGGTCTCGAGGCCGTAGGTCACGACACTGCAACGGAACGAGGAACACTCGATTTCCTGTCACGGTGTCGACTACTGTCCCGAACAGCATCCAATCGTGACCCCCCACACGGTGATGCCGTCGATGTCATCGCCGTGCCCGCAGCCCCGTCCCCCTTCTGCCCCCAGGAGAGTCCCATGAGTTTTGCCGACATGATCAGTGCCACCAACGGGGTGATCTGGTCGATCCCCTTAGTCGCCCTGTGCCTCCTTGCCGGCCTGTACTTCTCGATCCGCACCGGGTTCGTGCAGCTGCGCGGTCTTCCCGACATGATCAAGCAGCTCATCGGTGGCGAGAAGTCCGCCGATGGCACCTCCTCCTTCCAGTCGCTGATGATGTCGCTCGCCAACCGCGTGGGCATGGGCAACATCGGTGGTGTGGCCACCGCGATCGCCTTCGGCGGCCCCGGCGCCGTGTTCTGGATGTGGACCGTGGCCTTCCTCGGCGCGTCCACCTCGTTCATCGAGTCCACCCTGGGGCAGATCTACAAGGAGAAGGATCCGGACACCGGTGAGTACCGCGGCGGCCCGGCCTACTACTTCGAGAAGGCGTACAGCCACAAGGCCAAGGCCCTCTCCCTCGTGTACGGCATCCTGTTCGCCGCCGTCACCGTGATGGCGATGAGCTTCTTCCTCCCCGGCGTGCAGGCCAACGGCATGGCCTCCGCGATCAACCTGGCCTGGGGCTTCCCCACCTGGGGCGTCGCGATCCTGCTGGTGATCGCGCTGGCCTTCATCGTGATCGGCGGCGTGAAGCGGATCGCGGCCGTCGCGGCGTTCATCGTGCCCCCGATGGCGATCCTGTACATCATCGCGGCGCTGATCGTGTTCTTCGTGAACTTCGACCAGATCCCCCACGTGTTCGGCGAGATCTTCTCGGGGGCGTTCGGCATGCACGCCGTGTACGGCGCCATCATCGGCCTGGCCATCAAGTGGGGTGTGCAGCGCGGCATCTACTCCAACGAGGCCGGCCAGGGCACCGGCCCGCACCACGCCGCGGCCGCCGAGGTGTCCCACCCGGCCAAGCAGGGCTTCGTGCAGGCGTTCTCGGTGTACATCGACACCCTGTTCGTGTGCACCGCCACCGCGTTCATCATCATCTCGACGGACATGTACTCGGTGTTCGAGAACGAGACGTTCCCCGGCACCACCCTCTACACCGGCGCCATCGGCACCGACGTGGAGCCCGGCCCCGGCTTCGTGCAGAACGGCTTCGACACCCTCGTCCCCGGCATCGGCCTGGGCTCCAGCTTCGTGGCGATCGCGCTGACGTTCTTCGCCTTCACCACGATCGTGGCCTACTACTACATGGCCGAGGTGAACCTCTCCTACCTCACCCGCAAGATCAAGAACGGCGTCGTGCGCCGCGGCCTGCTGCGCCTGCTGCAGGGCCTGCTGCTGGTCTCGGTGGCGTACGGCGCGATCAACACCGCCGGCTCCGCCTGGGGCCTGGGCGACATCGGCGTGGGCTCGATGGCCTGGCTGAACATCGTGGGCATCCTGGTGCTCCAGGTCCCCGCGCTGAAGGCGCTGAAGGACTACCGGGCGCAGAAGAAGGCCGGCAAGGATCCGCAGTTCGATCCGCGACCCCTCGGGATCGCGAACGCCCAGTTCTGGGAGCTGCGGGCCGATGGGAAGGTCCGCCAGGGCCAGACCGGCGAGGAGCTGGCCGCCGAGACCGGCGAGAACCCGATCACTCCCCCGCCGCGCTCCTGACTGCAGGCCACGTCGCAGGTGCGCCAGCAGGACCACAGCGGAACGCCCCGCCCCCGAGCTGCTCGGGGGCGGGGCGTTCCGCTGTGCGCGGCGGGCGGACGGGCCAGGGGGTCAGGCCAGCCCTCGGGGCCGGGCACTCGGGCCAGGCCACTGGGACCGGGCACCCCCGGTCGGGCGGTGGGTCCAGACCCGCGAACCGGCCCCTCAGGCCAGGCGGTGGGCCGGGGACTGGGTCTTCGTCGGGTCGGTCTCGGGCAGGTCGCCGAGCACCTCGTCGATGCGAGCCTTCACGTCGGCGTCGAGGGTGACCCCGGAGGCCTTCACGTTCTCGGTGACCTGCTCCGGGCGGGAGGCGCCGATGATCGCCCCGGCCACGTTGTCGTTGGCGAGCACCCAGGCCACGGCGAGCTGCGCCATGGTCAGGCCCAGCTCCTCGGCGATGGGGCGCAGTCCCTGCACGGCCTGCAGGGTGCGGTCCTCGAGGAACCGCTTGATCATGTCGGCCCCGCCCTTCTCGTCGCGTGCGCGTGATCCCTCCGGCGGTTCGGCGCCGGGCTGGTACTTGCCGGTGAGGATGCCCTGGGCGACGGGTGACCACACGATCTGGGAGACGCCCAGTTCCCGGGAGGTGGGCACCACGCGCTCCTCGATCACGCGCCACAGCATCGAGTACTGGGGCTGGTTGGAGACCAGCTGGATGCCCAGGTCGCGGGCCAGCTGGTGGCCGGCGCGGATCTGGTCGGCGTTCCATTCGGAGACGCCGATGTACAGGGCCTTGCCGGCGTGCACCACGTCGGCGAAGGCCTGCATGGTCTCCTCCAGCGGGGTCGCGTAGTCGTAGCGGTGGGCCTGGTAGAGGTCCACGTAGTCGGTCTTCAGCCGCCGCAGCGAGCCGTCGATGGATTCGCGGATGTGCTTGCGGGACAGGCCGGTGTCGTTGTGCCCCTTCGGTCCGGTGGGGAAGTACACCTTGGTGAAGATCTCCAGCGACTCGCGCCGCTCCCCCTGGAGGGCATCGCCGAGCACCACCTCGGCGGCGGTGTTGGCGTAGGTGTCGGCGGTGTCGAAGGTGCTGATGCCGGCGTCGAGGGCAGCCCGCACGCACGCGGTGGCGCGCTCGTCCTCCACCTGGGAGGCGTGGGTGAGCCAGTTACCGTAGATGATCTCGCTGATCTTGAGGCCGCTGCGGCCGAGGTGGCGATGTTCCATGCGCTCCACACTATGTCCGCCGACACGAGTCCATCCTGGTGGCCCGCGTCACATCGCCCGACGTCGGCCGTCGCGCCCGCCGTCCGGGGTACTCGTGAAGCAAAGGCCGACGATCGCCGCCGCGCAACCGGCCAGCCCCGCCGTCCGCCGCGCTGGAAGGAGAGCCCGATGACCGATACCTCCACCACTCCCACCCCGAAGCCCGGGCAGCCGCCGGCGCCGCCGATGCCGGAGCCGACCGAGGCCGACGACGTCCTGGAAATGGAGCCGACGGTCGAGGGCGAGGACTTCTCCCGCGTCGCCTTCACCGGCGCGGCGGTCGCGCAGATCCAGCGGCTCATCGACCGCAACGGGCCGCTGATGTTCCACCAGTCCGGCGGCTGCTGCGACGGCTCCTCCCCCATGTGCTACCCGGAGGGCGACTTCATCACGGGCGACGCCGATGCGCGGATGGGCCACGTCGAGGTGCCCCTGCCCGACGGCACCACCAGCCCGCTGGACTTCTGGATGAGCCGCGAGCAGTTCGCCTACTGGCGACACACGCACCTGACGATCGACCTGGTCGACTGGCGCGGCGGCGGCTTCAGCCTCGAGACGCCCGACGGGAAGCGGTTCCTCACCCGCTCGCGGATGCTCGAGGACCGGGTGCCGGTCGAGATCCCGGGAACGAGTCCGCGATGACCCGCCGCCCGCTCGAGGGCCGATCGGTCGGCCTCACTGATGCCGAGCGCGCGCCGAGCGGCCCGCTCGCGTCTGCGCCGGCCGGCCGCAGCCTGCCGCCGCCCAGCGAGCCGCCCATGACCCCGCCCGGGAAGCCGCCCACGACGCCGTACTGAGCCGCCGGGTCGCACGCTCGGCCGCTCGGGACGGGGCGGTGCTCATCGTCGAGAGTCGGCCCGGCGCCGGCCCCCGTCGACGGTCTCCGCGTGACGCACGGAGAGCTCGCGCTGGGCGAGCAGGCGCAGCGTGAGCAGCACCGGCTCGAGCATCACGGTGCCGACGACCACGCGGCGCACGGCCTCGTCGGGGTCCTCGGGGACGGTGTCGACGTCCAGGCGTGCGACCTGCTCGAGCGCCTCGGCGTAGCCGTCCATCAGCTCGCCGTCGAGCTGGATCCCCGCCGCCTCGCAGGCCGCCCAGACC
>NZ_JADEYR010000025.1 GCF_015209585.1 Brachybacterium epidermidis | reverse complement strand
CCATCACCCCCACCGCCCATGCCGCCGTCGTCGCGCCCGGCGACGTCCAGATCAACGAGGTGTACGGCGGGGGGGGCAACTCCCGCGCCGCCCACCCGAACGACTTCGTGGAGCTGCGCAACACCGGCTCCGAGCCCGTCAGCATCGACGGCTGGTCCCTGCAGTACGCCTCCAGGACCGGCACCTTCAACAACACCGTGGAGCTGAGCGGCACCATCGCGCCCGGCGACACCTTCCTCATCCAACTCGCCGCCGGCAACGGCAATGGCGAACCACTGCCGGGTGCGGACCTCACCGGCGTCATCAATGCCTCCGGCACCGGCGGCGTGTTCGCGCTGTCCGACGCCTCCGGCAAGTTGGCCTGCACCGGCGCCACCTGCGCCGAGGACCCGGCCGTGGTGGACCTGGTGGGCTGGGGAGGTGCCTCCACCTACTCCGGCGAGGCTCCCGCGCCCGCCACCACCAACGCCACCTCCGTGGCCCGCGTGGCCGCCACCGGCGAGAACTCCACCGACTTCGCCGCCGGTGAGCCCACGCCCGCCCGTCGGGCACCCCACCGATCCGACCGACCCCGGCGACCCCGAGCCCGACCCGGAGCCCGAGCCGGACCCGGAGCCCGCCCGCGAGGTCAGCATCGCCGAGATCCAGGGCACCGGCAGCGCGAGCCCCCTGGTGGGCCAGACCGTCACCACCGAGGGCGTGGTCACCGCGGTGTACGCCACCGGCGGCCTGAACGGCTACGTGATCCAGACCGGCGGCACCGGCGGCGCGCTCTCCTTCGACACCCACGAGGGCTCCACCGCCGTGTTCGTGTACTCGCGCGACACCGCCGGCCAGGTGGCCATCGGCGACTCCGTGCAGATCACCGGCGAGGTCTCCGAGTACTACGGCTCCACCCAGATCACTGTCCCGGCCGATGGCCTCACCAAGCTCGACCAGGCCCTGCCCGTCGTGGAGCCGGTGACGCTGGATGCCTTCCCCACCGACGAGACCCAGCGCGAGTCCCTCGAGCACATGCTGTACCTGCCCGGCGCCGGCGACTTCACCGTCACGGACGTGTACAACACCAACCGCTACGGCGAGGTGGGCCTCGCGATCGGCGATCAGCCCCTGCGCCAGGCCGGTGACGTGATGCGCCCCGGTGCCGAGGCCACCGAGTACTACGACGCCCAGGCCGACAAGCTGGTGCTGCTGGACGACGGGAAGACCACCGACTTCTCCCGCAACCCCGAGCAGCCCATGAGCTGGCTGACCGTCGAGGAGCCCGTGCGCGTGGGCGCAGCGGCCACCTTCACCGAGCCGGTCGTGGTGGCCTACTCCTTCGACCAGTGGCGGCTGAACACCACCACCCCGTGGGAGTCGTCCGGCACCGACGGCGTGGACTTCGAGAACACTCGCCGGGCCACCCCTGACGAGGTGGGCGGTGACCTGCAGGTCGCCACCTTCAACGTGCTGAACTACTTCACCACCCTCGGTGAGGACATCCCCGGCTGCACGCCGTACACCAACATGGACGGCGAGGGCACCAACGTGCGCGGCGGCTGCCTGCCCCGTGGTGCCTGGGACGAGACCAGCTTCGAGCGCCAGGAGTCCAAGATCGTCGAGGCGATCTCCTCCACCGACGCCGAGGTGGTGGGCCTGATGGAGATCGAGAACTCCGCCCGCCTGGGCGAGACCCCCGACGAGGCCACCGCCACCCTGGTCGCCGCGCTGAACGAGCGCGACGGCGAGGGCACCTGGGCGTACATCCCCACCGCCCCCGCCTACGAGGCGCAGGGCACCGACGGCGGCCAGGACGCCATCACCAACGCCATCATCTACAAGCCCGCCGAGGTCAGGCCCGTGGGCGATGCGCAGATCCTGGTGGGCGATCCGGCCTTCGACAACGCCCGCGAGCCCATCGGCCAGGTGTTCGTGCCGATCACCGAGGGGGCCGACGGCGAGACCGTCGAGGGTGAGCCCTTCTTCTTCGTGGTCAACCACTTCAAGTCCAAGGGCTCGGCCGACGCCGAGGACGCGAACCTGCCGGAGGACCCGGTGCAGGGCAACGCCCGCACCTCCCGCCTCCAGCAGGCCGAGGCGCTCAGCACCTGGGCCGCCGCCACGGCCGCAGAGCTGGGCGTGGAGGACATCCTGCTGGGAGGCGACTTCAACGCCTACACCCAGGAGGAGCCCCTGCAGCTGTTCTACGACCAGGGCTACACCAACCTCGGTGAGCAGTTCGATCCCGAGGGCTGGTCCTACAGCTTCGGCGGCATGGTTGGCTCCCTGGACCACGTGATCGCCAACGCATCGGCCACCGAGCGCATCACCGGCGCCACCGACTGGTCCATCAACGGCCCCGAGTCCGTGATGACCCAGTACTCCCGCTACCGCAACAACACGGTGAACATCTACGAGCAGGGCGTGTTCGGTTCCTCCGACCACAACCCGCTGATCGTGGGCCTGGACGCCGGGTTCCCGGTCGTCGAGGAGCCCACCGATCCCGAGCAGCCCGGCACCCCGGGTGACGACGATGAGCCCGGTGACGATGACAAGCCCGGCAAGCCCGGTGACAACGACAAGCCCGGCAAGGGCAGCGACCGTCCCGGGAACAACCCCGGCAAGGCCCCTGATCACGCGGGCAAGCCCGGCAAGCCCGATCACGCGGGCAAGCCCGGCAAGCCCGATCACGCGGGCAAGCCCGGCAAGCCCGATCACGCGGGCAAGCCCGGCAAGCCCGATCACGCGGGCAAGCCCGGAGTGGGTGCCCGCGGTGACGTGACCGGCGCCGCCGATGGTTCGTTGGCCGTGACCGGCACCGAGGCGGGAGGCATGCTCGCCGCCCTCGGTGTGCTGCTGGCCTCCGGCGCGGGTGTACTCGGCCTCCGTCACCGCCTGAGCCGCGACTGACCCGGGCTCGGACCGGGCGGGCCCCGTGCGCCCGCCCGGTCCAGGGTGCACGCCCGCCTCGGGCGCACGCTCGGCCCGGGCCCGATTCGTTCCGCCCTCTCCCGCCCGACGAGCACCCGCTCCCGTGCCCCCGCCACGACAGAAGGCTCCATGACCTCCTCACCTGCCCCCGCTGAGCTCGCCCGACGGCTGGGCCTGGGCGATGCCGTGGTCATCGGGTTGGCCTCGATGATCGGCGCCGGCGTGTTCGTGGCCCTCGGTGCGGCGCAGGACCTCGCCGGCCCCGCCGTGCTGCTGGCCGTGGCCCTGGCGGCACTGGTCGCCTTCGGCAACGCCACCTCCACTGCGCAGCTGGCCGCCCAGTACCCCACCTCCGGCGGCACCTACTTCTTCGGCCGCCAGCAGCTGGGCGAGTGGTGGGGATTCTTGGCCGGCTGGTGCTTCGTGATCGGCAAGACGGCCTCCTGCGCCGCCATGGCCCTGGTGGTTGCCGCCTACCTGGTGCCCGAGGCCTACCAGCGGCCCGTCGCTGCGCTGGTGGTGGTGGCGCTGACCGCCGTGAACCTGGTGGGTGTGACCCGCACCGCGGGCCTGGCCCGCATCCTGGTCGCCATCGCCCTCATCGCGCTCGGCGTCACCGCCGTGCGGCTGCTGGTGGGTGTCGTCGGCGGCGATGGGGGAGCGGGCTTCGCCGCCCCCGTGCCCGGGCCCCTCGCCGATGCCTCCACGGGCCTGTGGGACGGGGGGCTGGCGGCGGTGCTCGGTGCCGGCACCGGGGGAGTGCTCGGTGCTGGACTCGCCATCGTCCAGGCCGCCGCCGTGGTGTTCTTCGCCTTCGCCGGGTACGCCCGCGTGGCCACCCTGGGGGAGGAGGTCACCGCGCCGCGCCGCACCATCCCCCGCGCGATCCTGCTGGCCCTCGGCGCCGTGTTCGCCCTGTACATGCTGCTCGCGCTGGTGCTGGTCCTCATCGGCCCCGCCCCCGGCGCCCACGGCTGGGGGCCTGCTCCGTTCATCGCCGCCCTCGACCAGATCGGCGCGGGCGCGATGTGGAAGGCGATCGTCACCATCGGTGCCACCGCCGCTGCCGCCGGGGCGCTGCTGGCCCTGGTGGCCGGGGTGTCCCGCACCATGCTGGGCATGGCCCGCGAGGGTGACCTGCCGCGACCCCTGGCCCACGTGAACCAGCGGTTCTCGGTGCCGCAGCGGGCCGAGATCACCGTGGGGATCGCCGTGGTGCTGCTGGTGGTGCTCGCCTCCGACGTGCTGGTGGCGATCACCGCCTCCGCCTTCGGGGTGCTGCTGTACTACGCGGTCGCCAACATCGCCGCCTTCACCCAGACCGAAGAGCACCGCCTGTTCCCCAAGGCCCTGCAGGTGATGGGGCTGGTGGGCTGCTTGCTGCTGGTGGCGGCCCTGCCCGGCAGCACCCTGGCGGCCGGCCTGGCGCTGGTCGCGATCGGTGTGGCGTACCGGGGGATCGTGCTGGCCTCGCGCCGGTGACGAGCACGCTGACGGACCGTGCAGTGTGCACGTCAGCACCGGTGACGTCGACCGATGGTCACGCAAACTCCAGGACCGCCGCTTCGACCCGGCCGATCGAGTCGGTCGATCAGCTCGTCGACCCGCTCGACGACCCGGCTGAGTCGCCAGATGCGGCATTGGGCGGTTCGTGCCTGGCGGCAATGAGCTGCCAGCATGCGCCCCCCAGGCACACACGGTGCCCCCGTTCCGGAATCCGTCATAGGATGCCTGGTACGCCCCGAGAACCAGGTCACAGTGGTCACTCGTCGGCCCGCGCGCCGTCGCGCAGGCACAGACGCGCAGGCTCCGTCGACCAGCCGACGAAGCACAGACGCCGCCACGCGACCGCACCGAAGGAGAACCATGCTCACCCGCCGCGCCGCCCTTGCCCGTCTTGCCCTCACCGGCGCCGCGGTCACGGGGGTGGGGCTCACCGCGTCCTGCTCGACCGGCGGCGGTGACGGCTCGGCCGATGGGGGAGGTGCCGGCGGCGGCTCCGGCCAGCCACTGCGCATCAGCGCCATCCCCGATCAGGACCCGGACGCCCTCACCGAGCGCGAGGAGGCATTCGCCGCCCACCTCGCGAGCGTGCTCGACATCGACGTGGAGTACGTACCGGTGCCGGACTACGCCGCCTCGGTGAGCCTGTTCGGTGCCGGCGACCTGGACCTGGTGTTCTACGGCGGCCTCACCGGGGTGCAGGCCCAGCTGCAGAACCCGGAGGCCACCATCGTCGCCCAGCGCGACATCGACCCCTCCTTCACCAGCGTGTTCATCGCCAACGCGGAGGCCGGCGTCAGCCCGGTGGACTCCGTGGAAGGACTGTCCGTGATGGCCGGGAAGCGCTTCACCTTCGGCTCGGAGACCTCCACCTCCGGCCGCCTGATGCCCTCCTACTTCCTGTCCCAGGCCGGCGTGGCTGAATCCGACCTGGCCGGGGAGCCCGGCTTCTCCGGCTCCCACGACTCCACCATCGAGCTGGTCACCTCCGGCTCCTACGAGGCAGGTGCCCTGAACAGCCAGGTGTGGCAGGCCCGCATGGAGGAGGGCAGCATCGACACCGACAAGGTCATCGAGGTGCTGGTCTCGCCCGAGTTCCATGACTACCACTGGCTGCTGCGCGGCGACGCCGACGAGCGCTTCGGCGACGGCTTCACCCAGCAGCTCACCGACGCCATGCTCACCATGCACGAGTCCGAGGAGGGCCGTGCGATCGCCGAGTTCTACGGCGCGCAGTCCTTCATCCCGGCGAAGGCCGAGGACTACCAGCAGATCGAGGAGGTCGCCCGCGAGCTGGGGCTGATCGGCTGATGAGTGCCGCTGAACCGCCCGCCCTGCAGCTGGACGGCGTCACCGTCCGCTACGGCACCCGCACCGTGCTGGATGCCTCCTTCACCGTCGACCCCGGGGAGAAGGTCGCCCTGGTGGGACCCAGCGGCGCCGGCAAGTCCACCGCGCTGGGCCTGGCCAACGGCTCCATCACCCCCAGCAGCGGCACCGTCACCACGCTCGGCACCGACCTGGGGGTGGCGAGCCGGCGCCGGATGCGGACGGTGCGCGCCCGGATCGGCACCGTCCACCAACGCCTGGACCTGATCGGGCCGCTGGCTGCGATCCACAATGTCAATGCGGGCCGCCTGGGCCACTGGGGGCTGTGGCGGTCCCTGGCCTCCTTGGTGCGGCCACTGGAGGTCGAGACCGCCCACGCCGCGATGTCCCGCCTGGGCATCGAGGAGCTGGCCGCCACCCGCACCGAGCGCCTCTCCGGCGGGGAGCAGCAGCGCGTGGCCCTGGCCCGCATCATCGTGCAGGATCCCGCTTTGGTGCTGGCGGACGAACCCATCTCCAGCCTGGACCCGCAGCGCGCCCGCGTGGTGATGGGCCTGCTCGCCGACGTGGTGGGCGAGGGAGACCGCGCCCTGCTGGTGAGCCTGCACGACTTCGACATCGCCCGCGGCATGTGCGACCGCGTGATCGGCCTGCGACAGGGCCGGATCGCCTTCGACCTGCCCGCCCCAGAGGTCACCGACCAGCACCGCGACGAGCTGTACCGGTTGCCGGCATGAGCCCGCAGGCCGATGCCCGCGCCGGAGTGGGAGAGCGGTCCGAGGAGGAGGGCCCGGCCGGGCGCGGCCCCGACTCGTCGGCCTACTCCCTCGCGGGCTCGCGGGCCGACTCCCCCGCACCCGTCCGCGCCGGCTCCCGCTCTGGCCTTCGCGCTGCCTCCCGCCCCGGCCGCTGGTGGGTGGCCGGCGCGGTGCTGCTGGTGGCCTGGTCGCTGTGGGGCTCCGGCATCGGCCGCGAACCCGTGCTGAACCCGCCCGGCTGGCCCTCCCTGCGGTCCTTCTTCGCAGCCGCGCTGTCTCCTGATCTCTCCGCCGACTTCCTGCGCCGCACCCTTGACGCCACCCTGGTGACCATCGCCTTCTCCCTGCTGGGCACGGTGCTGGCGGTGCTGACCGGCCTGGTGGGCGGGGTGCTGATGAGCGAGGCCTGGTGGCAGCGCGGCGGGCGTGCGCCGGGCCGGGGCGCACCGGTGCGCGGGCCCCGTTCCCGGGCACCGGGCTGGCTGCTCACCCGCATCGCACTGGGCATCCCACGCGGCATCCACGAAGCCGTGTGGGGCATCATCCTGCTGGTGATCCTGGGCCGGGACCCGCTGGTGGGGATCCTGGCGCTCGCGATCCCCTTCGGCGTGATCACCGCCAAGGTGTACGCCGAGATCATCGACGAGACCCCGCCCGGCCCCTACGACGCCCTGATCACCGCCGGGGCTGGGAGACTCCTGGCGTTCGTGTACGCCACCCTGCCGCGCATCTGGGGCGACCTGCTGGCCTACGGCTTCTACCGCTTCGACTGCGCCCTGCGCTCCGCGGTGATCCTGGGCATGATCGGAGCCGGCGGTCTGGGCTTCGAGCTGATCACCGCGTTCCAGGGCCTGGCCTACGAGCGCATGTGGACCCTCATCTACGCACTGATCGCACTGGGCTGGCTGTTCGACCGCTGGAGCGCGAGCCTGCGCCACCCGGGCCGCGCCCGCTGGAAGCGCACCTCCCTGCTGCTGGGGGCGGCGCTGACGGTGGGGTCCCTGCTGTACCTGCGACCGGACCTCGCCCGGCTCGTCAGCGCCCGCACCTGGGAGCGCGCCGGTGCGATGCTGGCCGACGCGATCCCACCCAGCCTGCCCTCCACCTGGGCGGACCTGCTCGGTGATGCCGCCGCCACCGTGCAGATGTCGGTGCTGGCGATCGTGGTGGGAAGCGGGATCGGCGTGGTCGCCGCGTTCCTGGGCGTGCACCAGGTGGGGGACGGACCCGTGCGGGCGGCCGTGGCCGCACTGTGCCGGGTGCTGCTGCTGACCATCCGCGCGATCTCCCCGCCCGTGTGGGCACTGCTGCTGCTGTTCGTGGTGCTGCCGGGCCCCCTGCCCGGCGCACTGGCCCTGGGCCTGTACAACGCGGGTGTGCTGGGCAGGCTGTTCACCGAAGTGCTGGAGACGATGGACCGCCGCCCCGTCCTGTCCCTGCAGCTGCTGGGCGCCGGACGCATCACCACCTTCGTCTACGGGGTGCTGCCCCTGGTCGCCGGGCGCTTCACCGCCTATGCCCTGTACCGGTGGGAGATCGCGATCCGCGAGACCGTCGTGGTGGGCGTGGTCGGCGCTGGGGGACTGGGCCGCGTGCTGGAGTCCCAGCGGGCCTCCTTCGACTACTCCGGGATGCTCACCGTGGTGATCGCGCTGCTGCTGCTCTCGCTGCTGGTGGACCTGGCCAGCGCCTCGGCCCGCCGCGCCTGGAGATAGCGCGTCGACGGGCGGACCAGAGCGGCGCCGACGCCGGAACGGCGCACGACGCCGGAACCTCCTACGAGCGTGAACTCACATGACAGACCACGTCAAAGGGATCCTTTGAGTGTGCATAGCATGCAGCTATGCCACGTTCTTCCCTGACGCCTCCGCGCGCGGCCACGCCACGCGCCGCTGGCTCCGCGTCTGCTGATGCGGCCACCACCCCGGGCTCTGCGCCCCGCCCCGCTGCACCACGCACCGGTGCCGGGCTCGAGCGGGCGGAGCCGGTCGGCCGATGAGCCACCGTCCTCCACGGAGCCCGCACGAGGCGACGCCCCCGGGCCCCACCGGCAGCTACGACGCGGTGATCGTGGGCGGTGGGCCCCGTGGGGTGGCCACCGTGCTGCGCACCCTCGCGTGCCTGCGGGCGGGTGCGGGCACCTCCGAGGCAGGAGGGAACCCGACGGCGTCAGTGCATGATCTGTCGGCCGGCCGCCCGGCACCGCCGAGCGCGGGACCATCGGCCAAGCGTCCTGCGCCCCCGCTGCGACTGGCCATGGTCGATGCCCTGGCCGTCGGCCCCGGTGCCACCTGGCTGATCGACCAGCCCGCCGCCTACCTGAACAACACCCAGGCCCGCGCCACCACGATTCATCCCGATCACAGCACCCGTATGAGCGGACCGGCCGCGCCCGGTCCCGACCTGGTGGCCTGGGCCCGTTCGGTCGCCCAGCGCGGTCACCACCGGGTGGGGGACTGGGTGGTGCAGGAGGCCACCGCGCTCGGGCCGGACTCGTTCCCCACCCGGCGCCTGCAGGGCGTGTACTTCCGCGACCAGCTCGATGCCGCGACCGCGAGCGGTGAACTGCAGGTCGAGAAGATCGTGGACACCGCCGTGGATCTCCAGCACGAGGGGGAGCATCGCGTGGTGGTGCTCGCCGGAGGGCGGCGGTTGAGCGCGCCCACGGTGGTGCTGGCCCAGGGCATGGTGCAGGCGGTGCCGGGTACGGAGGAGTCCGCGCTCGCCGCGGCCGCCCACCGTCATGGCCTGCGGTACGTGCCGCCGGGCATGCCCGCCGAGCGGTGCTTCACCGGACTGCCGGCCGGGCAGGACGTGCTGGTCAGGGGGCTGGGAGCGAACTTCTTCGATGTGATCGGGCAGTTGGTGGAGGACTGGGGCGGCCGCGTCGAGGCCATTCCCGCCGATCCCACCGGCCGCCTGCGGTACCTGCCGAGCGGGCGTGAGCCGCGCCTGGTGGTCGGCTCGCGCCGCTGCGTGCCCTACCGCTCCAAGCCCGACGGAGGCCGGCCCACCCGCGGCTTCACCCCGCGGTGGGCCACCCCGGAGTGGTTCGCGGGCCTTGCGACGGAGCGGGGCGTGAACTTCGGGCAGCGCGTGTGGCCGCAGATCGCCCGCGAGTTCGCCCGCGTGTACCTGGAGGCGCTCGAGCAGTACATGCCCGCAGTGGTCGCCGAGGGGTGGCCGGCAGCGCTCGATGCGGTGGGAGCGGACGACACGAGCCAGCCGGGCGGTGCGGGCCAGCCGGGAGGTGCGGGCCAGCAGCGCAGTGCGGGCCAGCAGCGCAGTGCGGCCCCGCCGGGCGGTGCGGCCGTGACGGAAGCCGTGGATGCGGTGCTGAGCTGGGCGATCACCGATCCGCGCTGGTCATGGACGGTGGGGGAGCTGCACCGGCCCACCGCGGGCCGCACCGTCACCGCCGAGCAGTGGCAGGCGCAGGTGGCCCGCCTGGTCGAGGACGAGCTGGGCTCGATGTCCGATCCGGATCGCCACCCGCGGGCCGCCGTGAACGCAGCCATGGCTGCGCTGCGCGTGCAGGTGGAGCGCCTGGCCGCCTCCGGTGCACTCAGCGGGCAGTCCCTTGCCCGGGACGTGCTGGGAAGGTTCGACGCCGACGGTCTGGCGCTCGCCTCCGGGCCCCCGGCCCACAGGGCGCGACTGATGCTCGCACTGATCGAGGCCGGGGTGATCGACCTTTTGGGCCCCGGTTTCCACGTCGCGGTCGACGAGGAGCAGGAGTGCTTCGTCGCCACGTCGGCCATCACCGGCAGGCAGGCCCGTGCGCGCGTGCTGCTGGAGACCCGCATGTCCAAGGGGCAGGTGCCGGCCACCTCCGATCCGCTGCTGCAGGCACTGCTCAGCACCGGCCGGGCCCGCATCCACAGCGTGGACGGCATCCCCACCCACAGCATGGAGGCCACCGCTGCGGAGGTGGACGAGAGCGTGCTCGTCGGCCACAACCTGGTGGCGGCCGACGGCAGCATCGACCGCGGCGTGGTGGTGCTGGGCATCCCCGCCGGGAGCACCCAGCCGGGCAGCGCCATCGGCGCCTCACCCGGGGTGCCGTCCCCGCTTCTGGCCGGGGCCGACGTGGCGGCCAAGCAGATCCTGGCGCGGTTGGGTGGCCCCGCTCGCGAGCCGGCGGCCGTCCACAGCAGCGCGAGGCCCGGTTCGTTCGCGTAGATCCCATCGCGTGAGAGCAGGGGAGCGCCCAGGGCAAGCGCTGCAGCCGCAACCCAGCGGTCTGCCACAGGGGGCAGTACCGCGCGACTCACGTGTTCCGGTACGGGACGAGATCCGCGTACTCCTGCCGGGCACTGCGCTGTGTGCTTGCTGTCGTCGTTCGTCAGCCCCGGGCTCTAGCGTGGTCCCCATGAGAATCCTGCACACCTCGGACTGGCACCTGGGGCGCACCCTGCACGGGGAGAACCTGCACGCCCACCAGGCGGAGTTCCACGACTGGCTGCTCGACCTGGTGGTCGCGCGCCAGGTGGACGTGGTGGTCATCGCCGGTGACGTGTACGACCGTGCCGTGCCGCCGGTGGAGTCGGTGCGCCTGCTGGGATCCACCCTGGCGCGCCTGGCGGAGGTCACCACCGTGGTGCTCACCCCCGGCAACCACGATTCGGCCGACCGCCTGGGCTTCGGCTCCGCCCTGATGCGGGCCGGCGTGCACATCCTGGCCGACGTCCCCGGCCTGGACCACCCCGTGCAGGTGCCCGATGAGCACGGCGAGGTGCTGTTCTTCGGTCTGCCCTACCTGGAGCCGGACATGGCCCGCACCGCCCTGGCGGGGGAGGGGCAGCTGCCCCTGGCCCGCAGCCACGAGGCCGTCACCCGTGCCGCGATGGACCGCGTGCGCGCACGCATCACCACCCACACCGAAGCCGGTGAGCCCGGGGCGAACCGCCCGCGGTCCGTGGTGCTGGCCCACACCTTCGTCACCGGCGGCCAGAGCTCGGATTCGGAGCGCGACCTCACCGTGGGCGGTGTGGACAGCGTCCCCGCCGGGGTGCTGGGCGGCGTGGACTACGTGGCGCTCGGCCACCTGCACGGCTGCCAGGACCTCTCCGCCACTGTGGGCACCACCGCCTGGTACTCCGGCTCCCCGTTGGCCTTCTCCTTCTCCGAGAAGAACCACCGCAAGTCCGTGCTGCTGGTGGAACTGGGAGAGCCCGGCCAGGTGAGCGTGGAGCGCATCGCCACCCCTGTGCCCCGCCGCCTCACCGAGCTGCGCGGCACCCTGGAGGAGATCCTCGAGCGCGCCCCCGGGCACGGCGAGGACTGGCTGAAGGCCATCGTCACCGATCCCTCCCGCCCACCCCACCTGCTGGAGCGTCTGCGCGCCCGATACCCGCACCTGCTGCACACCGAGCACCAGCCCGCCGGCCGCACCTCCACCGCCATCACCCCCACCGTGCAGCGCGACGCCGACCCGGTGGAGGTGATGGACGAGTTCCTCGCCTTCGTCACCGGCGGTGAGCCCACTGAGGCCGAGCACCAGGTGCTCGAGGACGCCTACCGCACCGTGCGCACCCGCGGGCAGGAGGCCTCATGAAGCTCCATCACCTGCGCATGCGGGGCATCGGGCCGTTCCGCGACGAGGTCAGCATCGACTTCGCCGCCCTCGGTGCCAGCGGCATGTTCCTGCTCGAGGGCCCCACCGGCTCCGGCAAGTCCACCGTGTTGGACGCGGTGGTCTACGCCCTGTACGGCAGCGTGGCCGGGGAAGGTGCCAGCGGGGAGCGCGTCCGCTCCCAGTTCGCCGAGCCCACCACGCCCAGCGTCATCGACCTGGTCTTCGAGACCACCCACGGCGTGTACCGCGTGCTGCGCCAGCCCGAGTACCACCGGCCCAAGAAGCGCGGCGAGGGCACCATCAAGGAGAACGCCAAGGCCCTGCTGTGGCGCCTGGGCACCCCCGATCTGATCGACGAGGTGCTCGCCGACACCGCCGACCAGGGCGCCGGCCTCACCCCGATCGCCTCCCGGCTGGACGAGGTGGGCCGCGAGATCGGCGCGGCCGTGGGCCTCACCCGCGCCCAGTTCACGCAGACGGTCCTGCTGCCCCAGAACGAGTTCGCCCGCTTCCTGCGCGCCAGTACCGGCGACAGGCAGGCCGTGCTGCAGCGCGTGTTCGGCACCGAGATCTACGAGGACATCGAGAAGCAGCTCGAGCAGATGCGCCGCGAGGCTGCCCAGCAGGTCGACGCCGCCACCGCCGGCCTCGACCAGGCCCTGGCCCGCTTCATCGAGGCCTCCGGCCTGGAGGAGGACGACGCCCGCACCGAGCTCGAGGGCCACGCCCGCGCCCACCGCTTCGAGGAGCTCACCGCTCAGGCCGACCAGATCGGCGAGGGCACGGCCCGCGCCGCCCAGGAAGCCGCAGGCCGAGCCCAATCGGCCCGTGCGCAGGAGGGCCAGGCCCGCAGCGCCGCGGAGGCCGCCACCACCGGCCTGCAGCGGATAGACCGCCGCCGCACCCTCGACCAGCTGGCCGCCGCCCTCACCGCCCAGGAGGAGGCCGCCACCACCGCTCGCACCCGCCTGGACCACGACCGCATCGCCCAGCCCATCGCCGGGGCCATCGCCCGACGCGACCAGGCTCGCACCCACCTCCAGGCCCGGGAGCAGGAACGGGATGCCGCCCTGTCCCGCCACCGTCAGGACCACCCCGAGCTGATCGACCTCGCTGCAGGCCCGGGCGCGCTGGAGGCGCTGGCTGCCGCGGTCGAGGAGGCCACCACCCGGGCCGGTGAGCTCAGTGCCCTGGTCCAGCTGGAGAAGGACCTTCCCGGCAGGCAGAAGGACCTTCGGCAGCGCAGCACCGCACTGGAGAAGGTCCGTACCGAACTCGCCGACCTCGACACCCAGATCCAGGCCCGCCCCCAGGTGCGTGCTGCCCTGGTCACCGCCCGGGATGCTGCCCGCGCCGCCGGGGAGGGTCTCGGCGATGCCCAGACCGCCGCCGATCAGGCCGCCGCCCGGCTGGAGCAGGCCCGCACCGCCGCCCGTCTCGCCGAACAAGTGGCCGCGGCGAGGGCCGCGGCCAAGGAGGCGCAGTCGGCTGCCAATCGCGCTGGTGAGGAGGAGGCGCAGCTGCGTCGCCGCCGCAATGCCGGGCTGGCCGCCGAGCTCGCCATGACTCTCGCCGAGGGCGATCCATGCCCGGTGTGCGGCGCCACCGCACACCCCGATCTGGCCGAGGCCGGGGCGGACCACGTCGGTGCCGAGCAGGTCGAGGCAGCCGAGGAGGCCCGCCGGCAGGCGGAGCAGGTAGCGTCAACCGCCCGTGAGGCCCTGACGCTGGCAACCAGCCGTCACGAGCAGGCCCGCGAGCAGTCAGGCGGGCTCGAGGTCGATGCCGCCCGGGCCGCACAGCAGCAGGCGGCCGAGGCACTCCGCGCCGTCCGCGACCGGCAGGCCGAGGCCGCCAGGCGCGACACGGAGCTGGAGAAGCACGACGAGGGAACACGCGCCCTCGGCGCCCGCCGGGAGAAGCAGGCCGTGGCCATCGAGGGCGAGGCCAGTGCCCTGACCGCCCTGGCCACCGCCGTCGAAGAGGACGAGGCCAGGGTCGTGCAGGCCCGCGGTGAGGCCGGATCCGTGCAGGAGCGGCGCACCGCCCACACGGCCCGGGCCCGCGCCGGCCGGGCGCTGCGGGAGGCGCTGGTGGCGGTGGACCAGGCCGCAGCCCGCGCCCAGGAGCTCGCCGCAGAGGTCGAGCTGGGGCCCTTCGAGAACGAGCAGGCCGTACGCGCAGCTGTGCTGCCGGAGGGGGACCGCAAGGAACTGGAGGCGCTGCTGACCCGTCGCGCAACCGACCAGTCCCGCCTCGCCGACGGCATGCGGGAGGAGGGCGTGGCCGAGGCCGATCCCTCCGACGAGGCCCGCACGGCCGCAGCGACGCTGGTCGAGACCACCCGGGAGGCCGTTGTCTTGGCCCAGGCCGCCACGGCCACCGCCGATCAGGAGTCCGGCCGCTGCACCGCCACCGCCCAGGCCACCACCGGTGCCCGCAGCCGCCTGGACGCCGCGATCGCACAGGTCCGGGCAGTGGGGGAGAAGGCCGGCGCCGTAGTGCGCGTGGCAGATCTCGCCACCGGCCGCTCCTCCGACGGGGACCGCATCCAGCTGTCCACCTACGTGCTGATGCGCCGCTTCGAGGAGGTCATCGACGCCGCCAACGTGCGCCTGGCCCAGTTCTCCGAATCCACCCTGGAACTGATGCGGGACACCGGCAAGCGCGGCGCCCGCAAGACGGGCCTGGACCTGCTGGTGATCGACCATCGCACCGATGAGGCCCGCCGCCCCGAGACCCTCTCCGGTGGGGAGACGTTCTTCGTGTCCCTCGCGCTCGCCCTGGGCCTGGCAGAACTGGTCACCGCGGAGGCCGGCGGCGTGCAGATGGACACCCTGTTCATCGACGAGGGCTTCGGCAGCCTCGACCCCGAGGCCCTGGACCGCGTGATCGCCGAGATCAACCGCCTGGCCGAGCACGGCCGCACCATCGGCGTGGTCTCCCACGTCGGTGAGATGAAGAACCGCATCGCCGAGCAGATCCACGTGCGCCGCTCGGCGCGCGGGCCGTCGACGCTGAGCGTGAGTGCGTGAGTACGTGAGTGCGTGAGTCCGACGAGTGTTCCTGGCTCACACCCGCGCCTGCGGGGAGCACCCGCGTTACCGCTCCATGAGCGAGCAGTCGCAGGGCTCATCCCCGCGCCTGCGGGGAGCACCACGCGTCCGCGTCGACGTTCGAGTCCGCATCGGGCTCATCCCCGCGCCTGCGGGGAGCACACCCTGGAGGATCAGGTCGTCGTCCTCGAACGGTCCTGCATCCCCGCGCCTGCGGGGAGAATCGCACCATCGCATGATGACGACGGCTCATCTCTGCTCTGCAGAGCTGAGAGCGATGGTAGCGGTACGGGGTGGGGCGGACGGAGAGCGTCGCCGGCCTGTCCGCGCCGCCACCGGAGATGATGCTGGTCGTGCAGGTACCGCGGAACGGGGCGCTCGAGGTCGGCATGAAGGCAGTTCGGTGCTGGAATCACGGCATGCGGTCTATGCTCAAGCCATGGACGCTGAGGTCGTGACGCATCAGCCGACCGTGACACTCCAGGATGTCCGTGCTGCAGCGCCGCGGATCCGCTCCGTGGTCAAGAAGCACCGCGGGACCGGTCGGGTGCTCGTCTTCGGCTCGGTGGCGCGAGGGACGACTTCGCGCGCATCAGATGTGGACCTCCTTGTCGAGTTCGAGTCGGCTGCCTCGTACTTCGATCTGATCGCTGCCCAGTTGGAGCTGTCCGATGAGCTGGGGGTTCCGGTTGATGTCATGTCGCTCGGGGCGCGTGGCCGGGCTGCTGATCACGCCCGGGCGCAAGCTGTTGCGCTGACATGACGGATGATCGGCCGAGCCTGGATGAGCTTCGTTCGGCTCTTGACGAGATCTCTGCTCAGGTGGACTACATCCGTGCGCATGGGGGTGGAGCGTTCTGTGCCCCGGATGTAAAGAGCCAGGTTCTCCAGTCGGCTGCCTGCCACCTGATCATTCAGTTCCAGGCCGTCCTCGAGGACCTCCCGGCGGGGTTCCCGGCCACGAATGCAGATCTGCCATTCGTAGCGGTTCGCGGCATGCGCAATCGCCTCGCGCATGGGTACGGCGATGTTGACTCCGTGCTGCTGTGGAACACCATCGACGAGGATCTGCCATTATTCATCGCCGAGCTGAAGCGGAGGCTCGGATAGCACCGGAGCCTGCCACCCAAGGATGCAGTTCTCACCTACACTGTTCCGCATATGCGGAAGAAGCGAGGCGATGATGGCGCAGATTCGGATCTCTGATGCGGCGCGGTTCCTGGGCGTCAGCAACGACACCGTGCGCCGCTGGATCGACCAGGGGCTGCTCACCCGCTCCCCGGGCACCCCCGCCACCGTGGACGGCCTGCAGCTGGCCCGCCTTGCCCGCGACAACTCGGTGCTGCCCGCCGACCCGGCCGACGTGGGCCGCAGTGCGCGCAACCGCTTCGTCGGCATCATCACCGACGTCCTCAGCGACACCGTCATGTCCCAGGTGGAGCTGCAGTGCGGCCCCCACCGCGTGGTCTCCCTGGTCAGCACCGAGGCCGTGCGGGACCTCGGCCTGGAGCCCGGCGTGGTCGCCACCGCCGTCGTGAAGTCCACCAACGTGGTCATCGAGAAGGGGGCCTGACGTGCGCCGACGGCCCTTCCTTGCGTCACTGCTCCCGGTGCTGCTGCTGGCCTCCTGCGGGCCCGCCAGCACGACGGGCAGCTCCGGCACCGGCGGTGCCACCACCGAGCTGACGGTGTTCGCCGCCGCCTCTCTACGGGTGGTGTTCGACGAGGTCAGCACGAAGTTTAAGGAGGCGAACCCCCAGGTCACGGTGCGGTTCAACTATGCCGGCTCGGCCGACCTCATCTCCCAGCTGGACGCCGGGGCCCCGGCCGACGTGCTGGTCACGGCCAACCAGTCCACCATGGATCGCGCCGTCGACGCCGGCACCGTCACCGCCGCCCCCGTCGTGATCGCCACCAACGTGCTCGTGCTGATCGCCCCCACCGACAACCCCGCCGGCCTCACCGACCTCGAGAGCGCCGCCGCCCCGGGCGTCGACCTGGTGGTGTGCGCACCCCAGGTGCCCTGCGGCGCCGCCGCCCAGACCATCGCGGCGAACGCCGACATCGACCTCACCCCCGTCAGTGAGGAGAACTCGGTGACCGACGTGCTGGGCAAGGTCACCAGCGGCCAGGCCGACGCCGGCATCGTCTACGCCACCGACGCCGCCGACGCGGGCGAGGCAGTGACCACGATCGAACTGCCCGGCGCGGACCAGGCCCGCACCGAGTACCCGGCCGCCGTCACCGCCTCCACTGGGCAGCCTGAGCAGGCCCAGGCCTTCGTGGACTTCCTGCGGCAGGACCCGGCCCAGGCCCTGCTCGCCGACGCCGGCTTCCAGCAGCCGTGACACCAGTTCGAGGGCTCCGGACCCCCGGCGGCTCCCTGCTGCCAGGGTGGGTGCGGGTCCTCGGCCTGCTGTGCGTGGCGGTGCTGGCCCTGCCCATCGTCGGACTGCTCTCCACCGTGCACTGGTCCACCCTGGGCCAGAGCCTCACCGCTCCCTCCGCACTGATCGCCCTGCGGCTCAGCCTGATCACGGCACTGACCGCCACCATGCTGTCGCTGCTGGTGGGTCTGCCGGTCGCGCTGCTGATGGCCCGCGCCCCCGCCGGATCGATGCTGCTGCGGGTTGCCCGCACCTTGGTGCTTCTGCCCCTGGTGCTGCCGCCCGTGGTCGGAGGCATCGCGCTGCTGTCCACGTACGGGCGCCGCGGACTCGTCGGCCCCCTCGCCGAGGCCCTCGGCATCGACATCGCCTTCACCACCCTTGCCGTGGTGCTCGCCCAGACGTTCGTGGCCGCCCCCTTCCTGATCCTCACCGTGGAGGGCGCGCTGCGCGCCCGCGGCACCGCGTACGAGGCCACCGCGCTCACCCTCGGTGCGAGCCCCACCCGCACCCTCGCGACGATCACACTGCCGCTGCTGGCCCAGAGCCTCGGTGCCGGGCTGGTGCTCACCTTCGCCCGTGCGCTCGGTGAGTTCGGCGCGACCATCACCTTCGCCGGCTCCCTGCAGGGCACCACCCGCACCCTGCCGCTGGAGATCTACCTGGCCCGCGAGATCGACCAGGACTCCGCTGTGGCCATGAGCCTGCTGTTGGTGATCGTGGCCGCCGTGATCGTCGCCATCGCCTACCGGTCCCCGGGGGCCGGCGGGCTGCGCCGCTCCCTGGGTCGCACCTCCTCGGCCGACGACACTGCTGGCGCGCCAGCCGGCGCTCCTGCTGATGAGCAGACCGATGTCGAGGAGCACACTGCCCCGCCACCCCCGCTGCCCTCGCCACCCCTCGTCCCCGGCCCTCGACGCCCGCATCGTCGTCCCCGAACGCGGCGTCGACCTCGCTCTGCACGTGCCTCCCGGGCAGACCCCCGCCATCCTCGGCCCCAACGGCCGCGGCAAGTCCACCGGGGGCGGGGTGCTCGCCGGCCTGGTCACCGCCGATGACGGGCACATACGCCTCGGCGACGACGTGCTTCTGGCAACCGGCCGTGCCTCGGGAACGGAGGGGACGGAGCCATCGGCTGCGCGGCCCGGAGTGACCACAGTGCGCTCCCGCGCACCTCATCTGCGTCGGGTCGCGCGGCTCGGTCAGCACCCCCTGCTGTTCCCCCACCTCACCCTGGAGGGCAACGCCGCGTTCGGGCCCCGCGCGGAAGGAGCCGGTCGCTCCGCGGCCCGGGACCAGGCACGGACCTGGCTGGACCGGGTCGGGGTGGGCCGGCTCGCCAGCCGTCGTCCGTACGAGGTCTCCGGTGGTCAGGCGCAGCGGGCGGCGATCGCGCGGGCGCTTGCCACCAGCCCCCAGCTCTCGCTGTGGGACGAGCCGTTCGCGGCCCTCGACGTTCAGTCCGCTCCGCAGCTGCGGGAGCTGCTGGCGCGCGAGCTCGCCGGTCGCACGGCCGTCATCGTCACCCATGACCTGGCGGACATCCGGGCGCTCGCCGATCGAGTGATGGTGCTCGAGGCGGGCCGCGTGCGTCAGGACGTCCCGCTCGAGGAGTTCCTGCAGCACCCGGCGCCCGGCTTCGCGCAGCACCTGGTCGCGAGCGAGTGAGGGGCCCGCGGACGACGGGCCCCTGCTGTCACCGGGCGGGCATCGCGTGATCCATGTGCTCGACCAGCAGACCCCCGAGACGGCGCATGTCCTCGATGACCGCCTCCGCGGTCCCCTCCTCCGCCGACGGATCCCAGGAGGCGAGCACCGCGTAGACGAGGATGCCCCCCGGGGAGGTGAGCACTCCCACGTCGGCCCGGACCCCCACGTCGCAGCCGGTCTTGTTCACGCAGTCCAGGCCACGGGGGTGGTAGTGGGAGAGGGGGTCGAGGCGGGCGGCCGCCGCCACCAGCGAGAGGTCCACGCCGGTGCGGAGCCACGAGCGCACGGTCGCCAGAGCAGGGGTCGCCGCGCGGGCGATGGCCTCCATCACCAGCAGATAGTCCTGGGCGCAGCCGACGCTCACCTCCGGCGGGTGCTCGGGTCCCCGGTGGCCGCGGAAAAAGTCGCAGAGGGTGGATCCGCCCGGGACCCACTGCCGGGCCACGTCCTGCACGGCCTGCAGTCCGATCCAGTCGATCAGGGCGTTGGCGGCCAGGTTGTCGCTGCAGGAGGCCACCAGCACGGCGAGATCCCCGACGGTCAGGCGCGGTGCGGCCAGGTGCCACCATAGGCCCGAATCCTCCACCTCCAGGCCCTCGGGGCGGGGCAGCAGCAGCGACGCGGCACCTCGGTCGCGGTCGATCCGCTCGGAGACCGCGCGCAGCAGGAACAGCTTGCCCAGGCTCGCGGTGCCGAGCACCCGCTCCGGATCCTGCTCGAGCAGGAGGGGCTCGGTGGCGGCCGGGCCGTGGCCCAGCCGGCGCACGGCTATAGACCAGACGGCGCTCTGGGCGCTAGGGGACCAGGGAAGCGTCGCATGCACCCGTCGACCATATGTCCTTCGCGGGGGCGGCCCCTCAGCGCGCCAGCGCGGCGATGTCCTCCGGCATGCCGTCCGACCCCATCGTCTTCACCCAGGCGCCTGCCTCGTCCTGCCGTACGCTCCCGTTGCCGTGATCGGTGGAGAGGATCCACAGCACATCCGCATCCTGCTCCCACAGCACCCCCGGGAACCAGCGCTCCACGTGCGGCAGGTCATCGCGCCACAGCTCCGTGCCGGAGAGGTCCTGGATCACCGGCCGCAGGACATCACCGTCCTCCACCACCACTGCGGTGACCTCTCCGGACGGTGCATCGCGCGGCACGTCCACCTGCGCCAGCCGCGCATCCGCGGAACGCCGCGTGCACGCCGAGGAGATCCCTGCGGCTGCGGCCGCGAGCCCCGTGACCATCCCGAGGACATGACGACGATTCATGAGCACATGCCCTTCGGTGTCGTTCGCGGGGCGCCCACAGGGGCCTTCTCGCCGCGATCTCACCACGACGGGATTCCCAGTGCAAGCCTCGTCGAGGCGAGGCTCTCGAAGAAGTCGATGCCAGCGCCGCGATCCGCCGTGCCCCATCCTGAAGTTGTCTTGCGACAGCCGGGAATGCGACGTAGCGGAAGTCGTCGGCATCCGGCCCGGCCCAATGCACGCTCAGCACCCGTGCCTGCACCGCATCGAGTGCGGCGTTCAGTGTCTCAGCTCCCGTGTCGAACCGCTGCGAGCACTCCTGCAGCTGTTCGCTATCAGCTCCCCAGAACGACATGTGCGCCTCCTGATCTGGCTGCCGTGGTGAAGGACGGCAGTCGCATCATCCTTGGTGCCAGAGTGCAGAAGCAGACGGCCCGGCGGGCCAGGGGAGAGCTAACCACCCCGTGAGCGTTCCCGCCCCGGGCCCTAGGATGATCAGGGGTCCGC
>NZ_JADEYR010000024.1 GCF_015209585.1 Brachybacterium epidermidis | reverse complement strand
CAACGAGCTCCGGCCCCACGAGGCCATCTCATGGAACCGGCCCAAGGAGGTGCACCTGGGCCTGGCCGACCCCACCACCCCGACATTCAAAACCAAGGAAATCCTGCCAACTACTTGACGCGGGACAATGGCACCACACCCACCCCCTTTCTCTCCTGGCATCTCGTGGGTCCTGCTACTGGCTTCGATCGGCCGGTGACCTGGCCTTTTGGTCTGGCACCTACTCTATGGACCCCTACTGACAAACCAAGCCCGGGCCCCCGCAATGGGGACAACCACCCCCCGGGGAGGAACCGCGACGACGCCCTGAGGGGGAGCTTCGCTGAG
Organism: Brachybacterium epidermidis; assembly: GCF_015209585.1. Classification (GTDB taxonomy): domain Bacteria; phylum Actinomycetota; class Actinomycetes; order Actinomycetales; family Dermabacteraceae; genus Brachybacterium; species Brachybacterium epidermidis. The sequence goes on along the minus strand of NZ_JADEYR010000024.1, from coordinate 23,824 downwards.
TCCTGGGGACGAGCGCCGATGACGCCACGAGGGGGACCTCGAGCTCAGCCACCCACCGATCGCCGCAGACGAGGTCTCGGCAGTCACGTCGCGCGCCGGCGCCGGCGCCGGCGGACACGGCGAACGAGCTCCGGGCCGGGCGCGCCTCAGAGCTCCGCCTCGGCTCCCATCACCACCGTCCTCGCCGGCGGCAGATGGAGCACCTGGGTGCGGTTGGCCGAGAGCTTCTCCAGGGATCTGAACAGGGACTTCTGCCACCGAGGCATGCACCGGTCGGAACCGGGCTCGATGCGGAACACCGAGAGCATGTACATCGCGGCATCCGGGTCCACGTCGAGCTCAGGGCCCTTGCCGGCCGCAAGGCGCAGGGCCTGGGGGACGTCCTGCGAGTCGTTGAACCCCACGCGGTACAGGACGTGGACGATCCCGTCGTGCGGATCGCCGAGGTCCGAGATGCTCACACGGGCGTCGTGCCGAACATGGGGCACCCCGATGTTCTTCACCGTGATGATCACGACCTGTTCGTGCAGCGCATGGTTGAACTCGACGTTCGACCGCAGCGCGAGAGGAACGGTGGCGGGGTCTCCGTGCGGGTAGACCGCCAGACCGGGGACGCGACGTACGCCGTCCGTCCGCACACGGGCGACGAAGTCCTGGATCGGGCCCTCCATGTCGCTGCGACGGCCGAACATGATGCGCGAGCCCCTGCGCCAGGTGAGCATCACCAGCACGCAGATCGTTGCGACGACCAGGGGAAGCCATCCTCCGGATGCGATCTTCGCAAGATTGGCGGCGAACAGGAGCAGTTCCAGCCCTCCCACGGTGATGGCCACGGCCACCACCCGCCACAGGGGCCACGCCCAGACGCGAAGGGCGAGCAGCAGGAAGAGGGACAGCTCGAGCAGCAGGGTGCCGGTGACCGACAGGCCGTACGCGGAGGCGAGTGCTTCCGAGGAGCGGAACACGAGGACCAGCGTCAGCACGCCCAGGAACAGGATCAGGTTCACCACGGGCACGTAGATCTGTCCCCCATGCAGGGCAGAGGTCTGCATGACCCTGAGACGGGGCAGCAGGGACGCCCTGGTGGCCTGGCGCGAGACGGAGAACGCGCCGGATATCACTGCCTGGGAGGCGATCACCGTCGCGCAGGTCGCCAGCACGACCAGGGGTATCCGCGCCCCTTCTGGGGCCATGTGGAAGAAGGGGCTGTCGATCGTCGCCGGGTCGGAGAGGATCATGGCGCCCTGTCCGACGTAGTTGATCAGCAGCGCCGGCAGGACCAGGCCGAACCATGCCAGGGCGATGGGCCGACGCCCGAAGTGGCCCATGTCCGCATAGAGGGCCTCGGCACCCGTGACCGCGAGGACCACGGCGCCCATCGCGATGAACGCGACGACGGGCCTGTCCACAGCGAAGCCGACCGCATAGGTGGGCGACAGAGCACGAAGCACGGAGGGATTGGCGATGATCTGCGGCGTTCCCATGACGATGAGCACCACGAACCACACGACCATCACCGGGCCGAATGCTCGTCCGATGGCCCCCGTCCCCCAGCGCTGCACCATGAACAGCAGTGCCAGGACCGTCACCGCAGCCGGGACCACCCAGGAGTGCAGCGAGGAGCTGACCACCTCGAGTCCTTCGAAGGCCGAGAGCACCGAGATCGCAGGTGTGATGAGGGAATCGCCGTAGAACAGGGCTGCCCCGATCACGGCCAGCACGAGGGCCAGCGCGGCCTGCCGCGAACCACCCCCGAGCTTGCGACGTATGAGCGCTGCCAGCGAGAGGATGCCGCCCTCCCCCTGGTTGTGGGCGCGCAGGATCAGGCCCACGTAGGTCAGCGACACGATGAGCATCAGGCACCACAGCACCATCGACACCACGCCGAGCACGTCCTGCTCCGTGGGGGCCACCGCGCCGCGGTGCACGCTGAAGACGGTCTGCAGGGCGTACAGGGGGCTGGTGCCTATGTCACCGAACACCACACCGATCGACCCCAGCGCCAGGGCCGACATCGGCAGTCGGCGACGCGCCCGGCCGTCCTTCCCCACCAGGGCCTTCCCGTCGTGATCGGTGCGGACGTCAGGGCCCGCCGGCAGGGGCGGGAGCCCGAGCTCCGTGAGCGGCGGGTGCTGCGGGGGCGCGGCCGTCGGCTCCCCGTCGTCGAGGATGGTGGGAGCTGTCTCCGCGTGGGGGGCCGGACGAGCATCCCAGCTGTTGCCCGATGTGTAGGAGTCCTCGGCGCGGATGCTGTCGACATCCTGATCGCCGGGGCGAGAATCCGAGTTCGTTCGGCGGGCCGTCTCGCCGGGCCCGTCACCGCGAGGGGTGATCACGAGCGAGAATCATGCCACGTGCGCGGGCGCTGTCCAGGCCCCGGGGGCGACTGTCTCCGAGCCCACACCAGCAGGGCGTACCGTAGGACTCCCAACAGCGCAGCCCAGGAGCGAACCACCATGCCGTTCACCGTCAAGGCACTGCAGAAGACCGGCCCTGACCAGCCGTTCCGCGTCACCGAGATCGAGCGGCGCGACCCGCGCCCCAACGATGTGGTGATCGCCATCAAGGCCGCCGGCATCTGCCACAGCGACATCCACACCATCCGCAACGAGTGGGGCGAGGCGCCCTTCCCGCTGTGCGTGGGCCATGAGATCGCGGGCGTCGTCGAGGCTGTCGGCGACGGCGTCACCCGCCACCAGGTGGGGGACCGCGTGGGGGTGGGCTGCCTGGTCGACTCCTGCGGTGAGTGCGAGCAGTGCGCCATCGACCAGGAGCAGAGCTGCCTGAACGGCTCTGTGGGCACCTACGGCGCGAAGGACGTCGACGGCACCATCACCCAGGGTGGGTACAGCCAGAAGGTGGTGGTCGACGAGCGCTTCGTGCTGAGCATCCCCGACTCCCTGGGCTTCGACGTGGCCGCGCCGCTGCTGTGCGCCGGCATCACCACGTACTCGCCCCTTGCCCGCTGGGGCGCCGGCGAGCAGGTCGCCACCGAGGACGGCGAGCGCGCCAAGCGCGTGGCCGTGCTGGGCCTGGGCGGGCTGGGCCACATGGGCGTGCAGATCGCCGCCAAGATGGGGGCCGAGGTCACCGTGCTCTCGCGCAGCCTGAAGAAGGAGCAGCTGGCCATCGACCTGGGCGCCACGCGCATGCTGGCCACCACCGAGGACGACTTCTTCCGCAAGCACCGCGGTGAGTTCGACCTGATCCTCAACACCATCAGTGCCGACATCCCCGTGGACAAGTACCTCTCCCTGCTCACCCCGCGCGGGGTGATGGCCGTGGTGGGCCTGCCCCCGCAGAAGCAGCCGGTCGGCTTCGGCGCCCTCATCGGCGGATCGAAGGTGCTGGCCGGGTCCAACATCGGCGGCATCAAGGAGACCCAGGAGATGCTGGACTTCTGCGCCGAGCACGACATCGCCGCCCACATCGAGACCATCGGCGTGACCGAGGTGGACGCGATGTACGACAAGGTCGTCGCCGGCGAGGTGTACTTCCGGGCCGTGATCGACACCGCCACCTTCGAGGACGTCGAGGTGGAGCACAGCGCGTGACCGATCCACGCACCACGCTCCCTCCTCAGCTCGATGCCGATCAGGTGGCGGCCCTGGCCTCCGCCCACCACCACTGGTGGCGATCGGCCACGCCGGCGCCGCGGCCGGAGCACGAGACGGACGATGCCCCGCTGCCTGCCCCGGGTGAGGTGTGCGCTTCTCGGATCGGCAGTGGGGAGTCGTTCATCGCGTGGGGTGTGGTCCGCGGGGGAGATCCCGCGCTGGAGCTGGTGGTGAAGATCCCCACCCGCCCCGTCGCACAGCTCAGCCACCCCCTGGGCGAGGAGCTGCGGGTGCTCGCCGCCGCCCCTCCCCGCCTGACCGCCACCCCGATCGGCTCCCACGAGCCGACCATCGATGAGCCGCTGGCCTTCGTCGTCACCACCCGGGTGCCCGGGCGACGTGTTCCCGCCGCGCAGTGGGGGAGCGACCTGGTCGCGGCACTCACCCGGCAACTGGCACGCCTGCACGTGCACGGCGGCACGGACGCCGCGTCGAAGGTCGCGATCACGGACCCCGTGGCGAGCGCGCAGCAGGCGATGGAGTGGTGGCGCACCAACGAACCCGAGGCAGCCCGCACCCTCGACGGTCTCTGGCCGCTGGTCCTGCAGCGCCTTGAGTCGACCCGGCCCTCCTTCGAGCTCGCCGAGCAGCTGCTGGTCCACGCTGATGCGAGCGCCGCCAACGTGCTGGTCGACGAGCAGGGAGTGCCTCGGCTGGTGGACTGGGAGTGGAGCCATCGCGGTGACCCGGCACGGGACCTGGCCTTCATCGGCGGTCAGATCCATGCCGATCCCTGGTTCGCGCAGCTCGATGCGCAGCAGATCCAGGAGCAGGTCGGCGTGTACCTCGAGGCGCGTGCGCAGCTCGGCGCTCCCGTGGCAGGGAGCGGGACAGAAGGTGCAGCCCAGGTGCGGAACGCGATGCTGCAGCGGCGTGACGCGCACCTGCTGCACGAGGTGTTCTTCTCCTCGGCCCACTTCGCGATGGTCGCCGCACGGGGCGGGGCCGAGGCGGACTTCTACGCCCGGACCAGCGCGTCGGTGCAGCAGCAGATCCGCGACTGGCTCAGCTGAGCGCGCGGCCCTTCATGCGCGGCCCTTCATGCGCGGCCCGGTAGGCACGCCGCGATGTGCACGGCCGGACGGTCGTCGACGGGCCAGCGGATCCGCCCGCCGTGAACAGTCGAAGGCCCCCGTCCGTGGTGGACGGGGGCCTTCGAGCGGTACGGGGTGCGAGCCCCGCCGAGAACTCAGGCGCCGAGCTTCTGCACCTTGCCGGCCTTGAGGCACGAGGTGCAGACGTTCAGGCGCTTGCTGGTGCCGTTGATCAGGGTGCGCACACTCTGGATGTTCGGGTTCCAGCGGCGCGAGGTGCGGCGGTGCGAGTGGGGCACGCTCTTGCCGAAGCTCGGGCCCTTGGCGCAGATGTCACACGTGGAAGCCACTGTCAGTCTCCTGAGGAATAGAAATCTGTTCGGGTGCCCCCGCCGCCGTGTCCGCTCACCGGCCGCTGGCACGGGAGCTTCGCTCGGAAGCAGTGACCTGAGATCGTGAGCGCACGAGGCACCCGTGAGGTCAGGGCAACCTGGGCAGTGTATCCCACCCGGTGACCCCAGTTGAAGGGGAGGGGCGGCGCACCGGGCTGTGGATTCCGACACAAGGTGCCGCCGAGGTGGCACGATGGTCGGGTTCGTGGGTCCATCCTCCCACGTCTCCCCGTCCAGGAGGAACCCGATGAGCAGCAAGCGGAAGCTTCCCGAGCTCTCGCCCCTGCTCACCTCGTTCCTGACGGACAAGGAGGCCAAGGCGATGAGGACGCTGGGCCTCACCGACCTGGACACGATGCTGCGCCAGGCACCCCGCCGCTACGTCACCCCCGCTCCGCTGGAGCAGCTGCGGGATCTGCACGTGGGCATGCACGTCAGCGCCGAGGTGCGGGTGGTCTCGGTGAAGGACCGCCGCATGCGCAGCCGCAAGGGGCACATCCTCGAGGCCCGCGTCACCGACGAGACCGACGAGATCACCCTGACCTTCTTCCTCACCAACCCCGGGCTGGTCTCCTGGCATCGACGCACCCTGGTGCCCGGGAACCTGATCCTGGTGTGGGGCACCGTGGGGTGGGACAAGGTCGCCGAGCGCCCCCAGCTCAGCCACCCGCAGTACGAGGCGTTCGAGGACACCGAGGCCGGCCGGATCCGTGCACGGCGCCCCCGGCCCGTGTACCCCCTCAAGCAGAACATCGCCCTGAACACCGTGCGGGGCGCGATGGTCAAGGCCCTGAACCACGTGGAGAAGCTCGAGCAGCCCGTGCCCCGGGAGCTGCTGGACCGTCGCGGCATCGACCGTCTGCCGGAGGCCATGCGCCTGCTGCACCAGCCGCTCACCTGGGAGGACGTGGACCGCGGCAAACGCCACCTGGTGTTCGAGGAAGCTTTCGTGCTGCAGACGATCTTCGCGCAGCGCCGCGTGGCCGACGCCCGGACCCCCGCCCCCGCGCTGCGGGCCGACGGGCCCCTCCAGCCCGCCTTCGAGGAGCGGCTGCCCTTCGCACTGACCGAGGGGCAGCAGTACGTGGGGGCGGAGATCGCCGAGCGGCTCGAGCGGGACCATCCCACCAGCGTGCTGCTGCAGGGCGACGTGGGATCCGGCAAGACGGTGATCGCGCTGCGCGCCATGCTGCGCGCCGTGGACTCCGGCCACCAGGCCGCGCTGCTGGCCCCGACCGAGGTGCTGGCCGAGCAGCACCACCGCACCATCACTGAGCTGATGGGGGACCTGGCCCGAGCCGGTCAGCTGGATGCGCACCCCGATGCCACCGCCGTGCGACTGCTCACCGGGTCCCAGCGCACCGCGCAGCGCCGCCGCACCCTGCTGGACGTCACCTCCGGTGAGGCAGGCATCGTGATCGGCACCCATGCGCTGCTCACCGAAGGGGTGGACTTCGCCTCCCTGGGCCTGGTGGTGGTCGACGAGCAGCACCGCTTCGGGGTGGACCACCGCCGGCGACTGCGCACCAAGGGACCCGGCGGCATCAGCCCGCACATGATGGTGATGACCGCCACCCCGATCCCGCGCACCGCCGCCCTGGCCACCGTGGGCGACCTCGACGTGATCACCCTGCGGGACAGCCCCGGCATGCGCGCCGGGGTGGAGAGCTTCGTGGTGCACGAGGATCATCCGGCGTGGGAGCAGCGCATGTGGCAGCGCGCCGGGGAGGAGATCGCGGCCGGCCGCCAGGTGTTCGTCGTCTGCGCGCGCATCGACGAGACCGGCACGGAGAGCGACGGCGCCGACAGCCCCGCCGCCGCAGTCGGCGCTCGGGCGGCACAGCAGCGCCAACCGGTGCTCGACCCGGAGACCCTCGGGTCCACCCAGCAGCAGCCCGCCCTGCCGCCCGCGGGGGTCACCGAGACCGCCGAACGGCTGCGCACGCGGACCGAGCTCGCCGGGGCGCGCATCGCGGTGCTCCACGGCCGGCTGAGCACCGAGGAGAAGCAGGCGGTGATGGAGAGGGTGGTCGCCGGCGAGGTGGACGTGCTGGTGGCCACCACCGTGATCGAGGTGGGGGTGGACGTCCCCAACGCCTCGGCGATGATCGTGCTGGACGCCGAGCGCTTCGGCGTCTCCCAGCTGCACCAGCTGCGCGGTCGCGTGGGCCGCGGTGGCCACCCGGGCATCGCCTTCCTCGACACCCGCGCCGCACCCGGCTCGGAGACCTCCCGGCGGCTCGAGCAGATCGCGGGCGCGGCCGACGGCTTCGCCCTGGCCGAACTGGACCTTCAGCACCGCGGGGCCGGGGACCTGGTGGGCGATGAGCAGTCCGGGCTGGGGCGTACCCTGCGGTACCTGGACGTGCTGCGGGACGTGGACGCGATCGAGCGTGCGCGCAAGGACGCCCTGGCCGTGGTGGCCGTGGACCCGGACCTGCTCACCCACCCCGACCTGGTGGCCGCCATCGAACGACGGCTGCGGGATGCCGACCCCGAGGTGGAGAGGAGCTGAGATGCCACGCATCATCGCGGGCGAGCTGGGAGGCCGCCCCATCCCCGGCAGCGCCGGCAAGGGAACTCGCCCCACCACCGACCGGGTGCGGGAGGCGCTGTTCTCCCGCCTGGCCGGCTGGGGCGCGATCGACGGGGCGCGCGTGCTCGACCTGTACGCCGGCACCGGGGCGCTGGCCTTCGAGGCGCTGTCCCGTGGGGCGCGCAGCGCACTGCTGGTGGAGACGCACGGTGCGAGCGCCCAGCAGCTGCGTCGCTCCGCCAAGGCGCTCGGGCTCGGGGACCGCACCGAGGTGAGGGCAGCACGGGCAGAGACAGTGGTCGATGGCCTCGCCGCCGCACGAGTCGATAGCGATGATGCGCCTACTGGACGGGCGGGGACCGATGCCGGTACCGGCTGGGGCCTGGTCTTCATCGACCCGCCCTACGAGGTCAGCACCGAGGCTGTCGAGTCGCTGCTGGTCACTCTGCTGCCGGCGCTGGCCCCCGAGGCGGTAGTGGTGGTGGAGCGGTCCTCGCGCACCAGGCCGATCTCCTGGCCCGATGGCTACGTCGACGACGGCACCAAGAGCTACGGCGAGACGGCGCTGCAGTACGGCGGGCCGGCCTGAGGCGGGCGGCACAGCCCGTGGTGCGCAGAGGCCAGGGCCACTCACTCGCGCAGCAGGTCCCGCACGTCCTCGGCGCTCAGCACGTTCTGGAAGGCGGCGTCACCGTCGGTGAGCGAGCTGAACAGAGCTGATTTGCGCTGCTGCAGCGCCACCACCTTCTCCTCGATCGTGCCCTCGGCGACCATCCGGTACACCATCACGCTGCGCTGCTGGCCGATGCGGTGGGCGCGGTCCACGGCCTGGGCCTCCGCCGCCGGGTTCCACCAGGGGTCCAGCAGGAACACGTAGTCGGCCTCGGTGAGGGTGAGGCCGAACCCGCCGGCCTTGAGGCTGATCAGGAACACCGGCAGCTCGCCCTCGCGGAACGAGGCGATGGCCCCGGCGCGGTCGTCGGTGGAGCCGTCGAGGTAGGAGAACGGCACCTGCTGCTGCTCCAGCCGTTCGGCGACCCGGGTCAGGAACGAGGTGAACTGGCTGAAGACGATCACTCGGTGCCCTTCGGCGAGCACCTCCTCCAGCTTGCCCATCAGCGCCTCGAGCTTCGAGGAGGGCACCGCGGCGTGCTCCTGGTCCACGATCGCAGGATCCAATGCCAGCATCCGCAGCAGCGTGAGGGAGCGGAAGACGATGAAGCGGTTGCGGTCCAAGTCCTCCACCAGGCCCAGCAGCTTCTGCCGCTCCCGCTGCAGCACCTGCTCGTAGAGCCGGCGGTGCTGGGGCTCCAGCGGGACCCGCACCACCTGCTCCTGCTTCTCCGGGAGGTCCGTGGCCACCACGTCCTTGGTGCGGCGCAGCACGAAGGGCCGGATCCGACGGCGCAGCCGGGCCATGCGCTGATCGGCCCTGGCGCGGGAGTCCTGGGAGCCGTCGTGCTTCTCGATGGGCTTGACGTACTCCTCGCGGAAGCGCGGCATCGACGGGAACAGGCCGGGAGCGGTCAGCGACAGCAGAGACCACAGGTCCGTCAGCGAGTTCTCCATCGGCGTGCCGGTGATCGCCAGCCGGAACGGTGCCCGCACCTCGGCCGCCGCCCGGTGCGCCTTCGCGGTGCGGTTCTTCACGAACTGGGCCTCGTCCAGCACCAGGCCCTGCCAGTCCAGGGCCGTGTACTCCTCCTGGTCCAGGCGCAGCAGCGCGTAGCTGGTGACCACCACGTCGGCTCCGTCGATCGCGGTGGCGAGGGGAGTGCCGCGCTTGGCCGAGGTGGTGGCCAGCACCCGCAGGTCCAGGGAGGGAGCGAAGCGGGCTGCCTCGGACTCCCACACCGACAGCACCGAGGACGGCGCCACGACCAGGAAGGGCCGGCCGGCCGTGTCGGCCCCGGGCGGGGTCCCAGCGCCGGCCTCGCGGGCGTGGAGGATCAGCGCGAGGGTCTGCAGCGTCTTGCCCAGGCCCATGTCGTCGGCGAGGATCCCGCCGAGGCCGTGCTGGTGCAGGAAGGCGAGCCACGCGAAGCCCTCGCGCTGGTACGGCCGCAGGGTGGCCTGCAGCCCGGAGGGAGGGGCGGGGAGGGATCTCCTGCAGGTCGGACAGTGCGCCCACGCTGCGCCGCCAGGAAACGGCGGTGGTGGACTCGTCGGCGAGATCCTCGAAGTCCTCCCAGAAGGTGACCTGGTGGCGGCCGATGCCGGGGCTCCCGGCTCCCACTCCGGCATGGCCTCCGCCTCCGCCAGCAGCTCGCGCAGCCTGTCGAAGGTGGGGTGGTCCAATCTGGCGTAGGTCTTGTCCGGCAGCAGCACGGACTTCTTGCCCTGGGACAGGGCGGTGAAGATCGCGGTGAACGGCACCTGGTGCTCGCCGATGGTGATCTCGAATCCGAGGTCGAACCAGTCGGTGCGGTCCGAGCGCGGGGTCTCCACCTGGGTGATGCGCAGGTGCGGTGTCCCGGTGAGCTCCTGGTACCCGGGGCGCGTGCCGTGCTCGATCACGTCCACATCGGCCAGGGACGCCAGCCGGGGCAGCAGGTGCTCCACGAACGCCGCGCTCTCCACCTCGTGCAGCGTGGCCTCCTCGGCGTCGAAGGCCCGGGGCCACAGCGCCACCACTTCCGCCAGCACCCGCTCCTCGTGGTCCACGTCGCGGCCGGCGGCAGAGCGGGTGATGCCATGCACGTGTCGCAGCGGCAGGGTGCGCAGGGGCGCCCGGTACTGCCACTGCCACACCAGCTCGGTAAAATCCCCGCGGCGGTGGTGCACGGTCAGCTGCAGCCGCGGCGCCGGCGGCTCGGGGAAGGTGACCGAGCTATCCAGGCTGTGGAGCGCCACCACGGCCCGCAGCTGCGGCGTGTAGTCCTCCAGGAAGTCCCGAGCCTCCGCCGCGGGAACGGTGACCGAGTCACGAGAGCGGAACAGGCTGCGCAGGGCCTCGGGAACGGGCTCGGCCGCCATTGCCAGCTGCAGGCGCACCGCAGGCGCGCTGCCGGTGGTGCTGTCGTCCAGCTGCACCGCGATGAATCCGCCGGCACCGGCGGGCCGCAGATCGGTGCGGGGCTCACCCGCGGAGGAGAGGGTGAGCGTGCTCAGCTCCAGTCCTTCGGCCGTGCGCTCCACGTTCAGTGCGGCGGTGACCGGCTCTATCCACTCCACGCTCTCCAGCACGCCCTGCCCCACCATGTCGATGCCGAGGCGGCGGGCCTCCTCCAGCAGGCTCCACGCCTCGGCGCTGCGGAAGGAGTCCAGGCGCAGCAGCTCCCCCGGATCGATGCCGTAGACATTCTCGGCCATGTGCAGCCGCACCAGGCGGGCCACCAGGTCGGCGTGATCCTCGCGGATTCCTAGCACTGGGCTGCTGTACTGGAACTTCTTCCATGTCAGCCCGCCCTTGATCCAGTTCTCCCGGCTGCCGCGGCGCAGCACCCGCAGGCTCGCGAACACCGCGGCCCCTTCGCGGATCGCTTCGGCCGACGCAGGCTGGGCACCGAAGCGGGAGAAGCCGAAGCCGCCGAACTCGGTGCGCAGCTCCACCCCGAGGGCGAGCGGCGCTGCGGCATCGGCGGTGGTGTCGTGCACCAGTGGGTTCAGCAGCTGCTTCCACGTGGGTGGCACCGGGGCGGGGCGAGTGTGGTGGGCCTGCGCAGGAGCGTTCGAGCCGGCGCGGGGAGGCGACGTGGCCAGGCGCTCCCGCATCGCCTGGGTGGTGGCCGTGTACAGCAGGGCGGCGGCGTGCTTGCAGTCCTGGCTGACCGGGCAGGTACAGGTGGCGCGGTAGGGCTCCCAGGCGTCGACCCCGAGGCTGCGCACATGGGTGCCGACCTTGAGATCCACGACGGTGGTGTACGGGCGGGGCTCCGTGCCGTGCACAGTGCCGATCAGGGTGCCGCGGTCCCCGCCGGCATCCGGGTGCTCCCACTCCACGATGGAGGCCGCGCCCGAGCGGGCGTAGGCCTTCCCGCGCTGTGCACTCGCCGCCCCTACCAGCTGAAGGATCGACTGCTCGCTGATGTAGGGGGTCGCGAGCCGTTCGGTCATGCGTTCATGGTGCCACCTGGGGGTGACTCGTGCGTTGCCGCGGATCCCAGCGACATGGCGGGGTCCGACCTCCGTGGGTGGTGGGGCGCTTGGTCGACAACCGCTCGACGAGCTTGACCGGAACAGTCACAGCGGACCGATAGCCATCGGAGATTTCTCGTTGCAGAACGGATACCAACTCGGTGCTGATCTGATCGAAGGGCTGATGGATCGTCGTCAGTGGTACGTCGGCCCCGGTCGCGAACGCTGAATCGTCGAAGCCTCCGACGATGAGCGAGTCAGGAACGGGGCGACCAAGATCCCGCGCAGCGTCGAGCACCCCCGCAGCCATCGCATCGCTACCAGCGAAGATGGCATCGATATGCGGGGAGGCAGTAAGAGCTTCGGTTCCTAGCCGGCGCCCGGAGCTGCGCGTGTAGTCACCGTGCAGAACCGTGACGATCTCCGCCTGTCCGCTCTCATCGATGATCGTCTGGAAGGCGTCGCGCCGGAGGCTCCCGCCGGGCGAGTCCTCTGGGCCGGCGATGACCCCTACGTGGGTGGCGCCCTGTTCGAGCAGGTGGTGCGCCATCAGGGTCGCTCCCTGTGCTTCATCAGCGGCGACGTAGGAGACGCGTGTCTCCAAGGAGCGAGGGAACCCGCAGTTGACCAGGGGGACCCGCGTGTCCAGTACCCGCTCGAGCAGATGATGCCGAGGATGAACCGAGATCGTCACGGCGCCGTCCACGCCGCTGGTTCGCAGGAACTTCTCCACTCTCCGCACGTTCTCGGCATCGCCGGCGAGCAGCATCACCATCGACATGTCCACAGCCGAGAGTGCATCGCTGACACCGGCAACGAGCGTCTCGAAGTTCGGGTCGTCGAAGAACTTCGCGGGACGCTCGTCGATCAGGAACGCGACGGTCCCGCTGCGCCCGGTGCGCAGCTGGCGAGCGGTGGTGTTCGCGACGTAACCGGTCTCCTCGATTGCTCGACGAACCGACTCGGAGGAAGCAGGGGAGACCCAATGTCCGCCGTTGAGATAGCGCGAGACGGTTCCTGTCGACACACCTGCTCGCCTAGCGACCTCCGCGATCGTAGGACGCTTCACGTTGACTCACCCCTTCGTCGCTCCAGCTGCCAGGTCCACCTGCCAGTATCGCTGCAGCACGAAGAACAGAGCAATCAAGGGCAGGATTGCGACCAGCGACCCGGTGATGACGGTGGTGTACATCGCGGGCTGCGAGGAACCCTGATTCAACAGGGTGGACAGGCCCACGGTGATGGGGAACAGCCCATCGTCACCGAGCATGATGTACGGCAACATGTAGTTGTTCCAGATGCCGACGAACTGGAAAAGGAAGATCGTCACCAGTCCCGGAAGCATCATGGGGATGCCGAACTGCCAGAAGATCCTCACATCTCCTGCGCCATCCGTCCTGGCGGCCTCGATCATCTCCGTAGGAACAGCTGCGCCGGCGTAGATCCGAGAAAGATAGATGCCGTACGGGCTGAGGATGGACGGGAGGAAGACGGCCCAATAGGTGTCCGTGAGACCGATCTTCGCGAACAGGAGGTACTGCGGAATCGCAAGGATGACTGCCGGAAGCAGAACTCCCGCGAGGATGGCGGAGAAGAACAGCTGCTTACCACGGAAGTCGTACTTCGCCAGTCCGTAACCGGCAGCGGCAGAGACGAAGGTGGAGACGGCGGCGCCGCCGACTGCGTAGAGAACGGTGTTCCAACCCCAGCGCAGGAACAGGCCGTCCCGGTATGCGAACAGGTCGCCGATGTTCTCGAACAGGTGCACCGATGGGGCAAGAGTGAAGGTCGAGAACAGCTCGGAGGAGCTCTTCGTCGACGCAATGACCACCCACAGGACCGGGAAGAGGCAGTACGCCGCGCCGATCAGCAAGATCCCCGTGGTGAGGATCGAGGGCTTGTTGCTCATTCCGCCGGAGCGGCGCTCCAGGCGTGGTGCGGAGCTCGGACCAGACGCACTCGAGCGGGCGGAGGGGGTGGAAGGTGAAACGATGCTCATGGCGTTCTCACCGGCTTTCCTGAGCGAAGGCCTGCCCGCGGACCAGCCGCAGGAAGCCGAAGGAGATCACGAAGGTCGCGAGGGCCACGATGATGGAGCCTGCCGACGCGGTGTAGATGTCGTTCTGGACAAACGCATCCCTGTAGATCTTCATCAGGGGCGACCAGGTGGAGGAGATGCCGTTGGTCATCGGGCGCAGTGTCATGGGCTCGGCGAATACCTGCAGGGTGGCGATCACCGAGAAGACCAGAGTCATGATGAGGGAGGGCAGGACCATCGGAATCTTGATCCGCGTGGCGATCTGGAATTCACTTGCGCCGTCGAGGGTTGCGGCTTCGTACAGCTCACTGGGGATTGCCTTCAGGGGGGTGTAGAGCACGATCATGTTGAAGCCGGTTCCTCCCCAGATCCCGATGTTGGCGATGGCGAACAGCACAAGATCGGGTGACAGGGCATCGGGAAGCACCACCTGCGCCTTGGCGGCCAGCCAATGGACCGGGCTGGTTCCCCGCAGGTACAGAAACCCCCACAGCACCGAGGAGATCACGGCCGGCACCGCATACGGAAGAAAGATCGCAAGACGGGAGAACGTCCGTGCCCGTGCCCGTCGCGAATCGAGCAGAAGAGCGAACAGCAGTGCCAATCCCAGCATCACCGGAACGAGGACGGCGCCGTAGGCCAGTGCTCGCCGCGCACTGGCGAGGAACTCGGGATCGCTGAGGACCGCGGAATAGTTCGCCAGTCCCGCCCACACCTCAGTGCGCGAGCCGGACCCCAGCCCGAGGCCGGACACCTTGACCGTGCGGAAACTGACCCAGATCGCGTAGACGATGGGGATCGCCATGAAGGAGAGGAAGCACACGGCAGCGGGAGCGATGAACAGGTAGGGGTAGAACCCTGAGTGCAGGGTTCGTGACCCGCGACGACGATCAGCTCGTCGTCCAGGTGGCACTGGTGCGGCCGGAACGGTGACGGTGGGGTTGGTCATGGCGTGGATCCTTCGTGGAAGCCGGGTAGCGAGCGGGGCGGGGTGGAAAGCAGAATGCGCAGGTGCCGGTCACGTGGACCTGTGCGCCTCCACCCCGCCCTGTGTGCTCACTTGACGGAGAAGCCCTGCTTGGTGAGGTCGTCGACGGTGCCGTCCTGCATCGCGCCCAGCGCGTCCACGAACGCCTGCTGCGATCGCGCCTCGGATGCGGAGGAGAATTCATCGTTGAACAGGGAGTAGGTGACATTCACGTTCGGTCCGAAGGTGAATGACTGCACAGCCTCAGCATTCTTCTCGGTGATCTCGTAGAAGTCGGGCTGGTTGTCGAAGAATGCCGGGGGAGCGTCGAGAGCTGTCGAGGCGTGCTCGGTGTCGGCTGGGTAGACCGCAGAGTGCTCGACCAGGCCAGCGACACCATCAGCAGATGTGTTCAGCCACTCGGCGAACTTCACGGCTGCCTCCGGGTGGGCGGACTGACTGGTGACAGCGGTGGAGGAACCGCCCCAGTTCCCCGTGGCAGGTGAGGCGGCGTCCCACTGAGGAATCGTCGCCATCTTCCACTTCCCCTGCGTATCGGCAGCATTGCCTGCGAGCACCCCGGGCGCCCATACGGCAGAGACCCAGCCCACCTGCGTGCCGTCGTTGAGGGCTGCGTTCCATTCCGGGGTGTACATCGGCTGGTTGGAGATGACGCCCTCCTCGACCAGTCCGCCCCAGAACTCGGCCACCTTCCGGGTTGCGTCGTCATCGATCTGGACGCTCCACGCCTCACCGTCGATCCCCCACCACGAAGCGCCGGCCTGCTGCGCGAGTCCGGCGAAGAGTCCGGGGTCCTTCGACGAGAACGTGCCGAGGTACATCGACGGATCGGCTTCGTGAATGGTGCGTGCTGCCTCGGCGTACTCCTCCCAGGTCACGGGGGCATCGATCCCCAGATCGGAGAAGACGTCCTCGCGGTAGTAGAACTGCAGCGGCCCGGTGTCCTGCGGGATGGCGTAGACGGCATCGGATCCGAGGGTGACGCTGTTCCACACGCCGTCATTGAAATGCCCGGGGGTCTCGCTGTTCAGATGCTCAGAGATGTCCGCAAGCGCATCGTTGGCGACCATCGACGGGATGGCCTGGTACTCCGCCTGCATGAGGTCGGGGGCACCCTTGCCGGCCTTGATGGCGGTGAGCAGCTTTGTCGCGGCGGCATCGCCGGCATCCTGCCGGGACACCGTCACTGTGATGTCTGGGTTCTGCTGGTTCCAGATCTCCACGAGCTTCTCGATCTCAGGCGCCCAGGCCCAGAAGGTCAGCTCGACAGGCCCTGACTCGCCGGACGAGTCGTTGCCGCACCCCGCGAGCAGTCCACCTGCTGCGGCAGCGCCGATGGCCGCGCCACCGAGGCCGAGGAATCGTCGACGTGAAGTCCGGAGGGCGGGGAACTGGGGGTTGACGGACATGTATGCCTCCTTGCATCTGAGCGTGTCCGCGTCGTGGGTGACGCGGTCGTCCTCGCGAGCCTCGCTGACTGGATGGTCCTCGACCGCAGCCCTCCGAAGGCTTGGTCACGTCCTGTTGGCACCGCGATGGAGTGAGACTAGAACTGTGAACGATTCCAGTCAAGGCCAGGCGTGCACCAGTTGTTTCCCTCGCTGTCAGGTGGCAGAATCTGGGCGCATGACCCGTGAACGTTCCCAGTCGTCCTTCCAGGTGACGGCCTCTTCTTCCCGCGACAAAGCCCCCCGCCCCCGCTGGATCCTGGGGATGGACTCCATCGCCTACGGCGGGGACTACAACCCGGACCAGTGGTCCCGTGAGGTGTGGCGCGAGGACGTGGCCCTGATGCGCGAAGCCGGGGTGAACTTCGTGAGCTTGGGGATCTTCTCCTGGGCTCATCTGGAGATCAGTGAGGGCCAGTTCGACTTCTCGTGGATGGATGAGCTGTTCGAACTTCTCCACGAGGCAGGGATCCGCATCGACCTGGCCACCCCCACCGCCGCGCCGCCGGCCTGGTTCTTCCGCACCTATCCCGAAGCGCGCGCCGTCGCGCGCGACCTGACCGTGCTGGGCCCCGGTTCCCGGGGCATGGCCAGCCCTCACGCGCCCGCGTACCGCGAGGCCTGCCTGCGCATCACCCGCGCACTTGCCGAGCGCTACGGAAACCACCCGGCGCTGGCCCTGTGGCACGTGCACAACGAGTACGGCGGCGTTCCGGAGAGCTTCTCCGAGTACGACCAGGAGGCGTTCCGTACCTGGCTGCAGCAGCGTTACGGCGAGCTCGAGGCGCTCAACGCCGCCTGGGGCACCGCCTTCTGGGGGCAGACCTTCCGCCACTGGGAGGAGGTCCACGCGCCGCTGCCCACCGCGTCGGTGCGCAATCCCGCACTGGAGCTGGACTGGAAGCGGTTCTCCAATGACTCGATCCTGGACTGCTACCGGGCGGAGCGGGACGTGCTGCACGAGATCTCCCCGCACGTGCCGGTGACCACCAACTTCATGTCCCACACCTGCCCCGACATGGACCTGTGGACCTGGGCTGACGAAGTCGACATCGTCTCTGATGACCACTACCTGCGGGCCGATGATCCCCGCGGTTTCGTGGAGCTGGCGCTGAACGCCGATCTGGTGCGGTCCCTGTCCCGTGGCCGTCCCTGGATCCTGATGGAGCACTCCACCTCGGGGGTGAACTGGCAGCCCCGCAACGTTGCCAAGCAGCCCGGGGAGATGGCCCGCAACTCCCTGTCCCACCTGGGGCGCGGGGCCGACGCCATCGCCTTCTTCCAGTGGCGGGCCTCCCGCCGCGGCGCCGAGAAGTTCCACTCGGCGATGGTGCCGCACGCCGGGACCGGCAGCCGCGTGTGGCGCGAGGTGTGCGAGCTCGGAGCCCAGCTCAGCTCGTTCTCCGCTGCGACCGGGTCACGAGTGCGAGCCGACGTGGCGATCCTGTGGGACTGGGAATCGCAGTGGGCGCAGGACCTGCCGTGGCGTCCCAGCGTGGACCTGGGTCACCGCGTGCAGACCAACACCTGGTACGAGCGGCTGTGGCGGGACCACCAGGCCGTCGACTTCGTGCATCCCGAGGCCGACCTCAGCGCCTACCGCCTGGTGCTGGCCCCCGCCTCCTACCTGCTCACCGACACCGCTGCCGGCAACCTCGAGAGGTACGTGAAGGCAGGCGGGAACCTGGTGGTGGGACCGTTCTCCGGCATCGTCGATGAGAACGACGCCGTGCGCGAGGGCGGTCTGAACGCCGCGCTCTCCGAGCTGTTGGGCGTGCAGGTGCACGAGTTCTGCCCGCTGCGCCAGGAGGACTCCGCCCGTATCACCTGGGACGCAGGAAGCAGCGACGTCGGAACGCGGGAACTGCCGGTTGCCGTGTGGTGCGAGGAACTGGTCACCACCACCGCCACCGTGCTGGCCCGCTACGCCGAGGGGCCACGTCCCGGCGGACCGGCGATCACCGAGCACGCGCATGGATCAGGCAAGGCCTGGTACGTCGGCTCCGACCTCGACCTTGACGGCCTTGCCACCGTGTTCCGGGGTGCCTACGCCGCCGCCGGCATCGGGGTGCCGGATCTGCCGGCGGACGTCGAGGTGCTGCAGCGCCACGGCGAGGACGGCACCCGCTACGTGGTGCTGCTGAACCACACCGACCAGGCCCACACTCTGACGATCCCCGGCACCGATCATGAGGCGACGATCGAGGCGGGGGAGAGCCAGACCCTCCAGGTCACCGGCTGACCGGCCAGTTCGGCCGCAGGGAGGCGCTGCTGGACCGGCGTCAGCACTCGGAGGCCAGCACGCCGTACACCAGGGTGCTGGTCCACTCGCCCTTCATCCACCAGTTCTGGCGGAGGTGTGCCTCGCGCTGCATGCCCAGCCGCTCGCACAGCTGCGCGGAGGCGCTGTTGCGGGCATCCATCTGGGCCTCGATCCGGTGCAGGTCGTGGTGGGTGAAAGCGGCGTCGATCAGCGCGGTGGCGGCCTCGGTGGCGTAGCCCTTCCCCGCCACCTGCGCGGAGAACACCCAGCCGATCTCGGCCTTGCGCCCGGTGGAGTCATTCAGCCAGATCGCGAGGTCCCCGATCACCTGGCCCTGGTGCTCGACCACCAGGGCCAGGGACCGCGCGTCGCTGCGCAGGCCGGTGCGCACGAGGCGCCGTTCGACCTCCTGGCGCGCATACTCCTCGGCCCACGGCTCGTCCAGCAGGTAGCGGGCCACATCAGGGTCCGAGTAGTAGGCCAGCAGCGCATCGGCGTCGTCCGGCAGGTAGGTGCGCAGGCAGAGACGGTCGGTCGTCAGAGGGAGGGGGATCGGCATAGCCTCACCGTAGAGGATCGACCCCGACCGACCGGGCGGGGCGGGGAGCGCCTTCCTCCCGATCTCCTGGTGCGGTGCTACTTTCCATTCACCACTGCCTGTCAGGAGGACTGCCATGAGCCGCGCCGTCGCCGATGCCCACCCCACGGCCTACCGTCGGCCCAGCCGGAAGCTCCAGTGGATGACCGTCGTGGTGGGCTTCCTGCTCTTCCTGCTGCTGCTGGTGGAGGTCGCACTGCTGGTGCTCGGATCCACGGCGACCGCGGTGAACATCTGGAAGCCGCCCGCGGATGCGGACGCCCAGATGATGGCGATGATCGGGAGCGCAGCGGCACTGATGCTGGGCGGGCTCACGATGCTGCTCGCCGGCGCTTGCATCGGGCGGTACCGGGCGCTTGTCAAGCTCGCCGCGCTGCTGCTGTTCCTCGGAGCCTTCCTGCGGCTGGTGCTGCCGGTCGTCCACTACTCGCTATCCTCTGCCGGGGTGTACACGAGACTGACGTTCTTCGGTGCCCGGCTCGACGGGCAGCTGGGCGAGATCCTGCTGAACCTGCACTGGTACGCGATGGTGCCCGCTCTCCTGCTCACCCTTCTGGGGCTGCTCGGCCTCGTGCTGATCGCCCCCAAGCGGCTGCCGATCGCCGAGCAGACCGGCCGCACGGACGACCCTCGCTACCCCCATTCCGCTGAAGCGCCTCGTCCGACCGGCGAGCGCCGTCCCGTCGATGGCACCCGCGCCGAGCAGAGCACCGCACTTGATACGGACCGCCCGCAGCCCAGCGACCGCACCCCCGCCGACGGGGCCGGCAGCACCGCCGATCACCGTGACCGCTGATCACGGCACCCACCCAGTCCTGGCGGACCTCGACTGGCCGCTGCGCACCGAGCGCCTCGAGCTGAGGCCCGGCCGCGCAGAGGACGCCGATGCGATCTGGCCCTGGTACGGGCTGCCCGAGGTGCAGCTGTGGACCACCGCCCTGTCCCGCAGCCTCGAGGAGCACCGCGAGCGGTGGTCCGCGAAGCTGCCCTCGTCGGTGGTCGGCCTGCTGGGCATCCGCATCATCGCGGTGGGCAAGGTGGACCGGCAGGACGCCTGGTCCCAGGCCGACATGGCCGAGCAGGCACGCGGGCAGCAGGCAGAGCTGGGCTGGGTGCTGGACCCGGCGAGCCACGGCCGGGGCTACGGCACCGAGTTCGCGGCCGGGCTGGTCCAGATCGCGTTCGAGGGACTGGGCGTGCGCCGGGTGGAAGGCAACTGCTTCGCCGAGAACCTCGCCTCCCGCCGCATCATGGAGAAGATCGGGATGCGCCTGGAAGGGCACTTCCGTGAGGAATCCCTGCACCGCAGCGGTCGCTGGCTGGACGGCATGAGCTTCGCCCTGTTGGCGAGCGAGTACCGCTCGCCGGGACCGAGCACGTGAGAGCACTAGAGTTGCCACCATGCGCACCGTCGTCCTGCCCGGCTCCTTCGACCCCTACACGCTGGGGCACCACGACCTGACCCGGCGGGCCGCCGCGGTCGCCGAACGGGTGGTCATCGCCGTCACCCACAACCCCTCCAAGAAGGGCCTGCTGGATGTGGAGGCCCGCACCCGCGCCATCACCGCCTGCATCGCGAACGAAGGCCTCGACTCCGCCGTGGAGGTGCGCACCCTGGGCAGCGGGCTGCTGGTGGACTTCTGCCGCGAGGTGGGGGCCGGTGCCGTGGTGCGGGGGCTGCGCTCCCAGCTGGATCTCGCCTACGAGGAGCCCATGGCCCGCATGAACCGCCACCTGGCCGGTGTGGACACGATCTTCCTGCTCACCGACTCGCGCTACGCCCACATCTCCTCGTCCCTGGTGCGGGAGGTGCACAAGCTGGGCGGTGACGTGACCGACATGCTCCCTGCGCCCTCCCTGGACGCGCTCGCCGCCGCCGGGAACGTATCCTGAACAGTCCCTTCCCGCCCCCACCAGAAAAGGAGTGCTCCGCCATGTCCTCGACCGACACCGCCGGCTCGCCCTTCGACAGCGACCTCCGATTCGACGCGGTGGACCTGATCGGCCGCACCGGCTCCCACCGCCGCGTGGAGCGCACCGTCGCCGCGGCCGCCCGTGACGCCGGCGGGCCCGCCATGCAGGTGCCCGAGGGGGAGCCCGTCGCCGTGCAGGCCGAGCTCGAGTCCGTGGTCGAGGGGATCTACGTGCACGGCACCGTCACCGCCCATCTGGCGGGGGAGTGCTCGCGCTGCCTGGACCCCGTCGAAGACCACATCGAGGCCCGCATCGACGAGCTGTTCATGTACCCCGAGAAGGTCAAGCCCGACGAGCGCGAGGACACCGTGATGCTCGACGGGGACGAGGTGGACCTCGGGCCGCTGGCGCGCGACGCCCTCGCCCTGGAGGCCGACGACCGGCCCCTGTGCCGCCCCGACTGCCCGGGCCTGTGCCCCCAGTGCGGCTTCCGCATGGAGGAGGACCCGGACCACGAGCACGTGGTGATCGACGACCGCTGGGCCGCCCTGCAGGGCCTGCTCGAGGAGGGCAGCGACGAGGGATCCGCCGGCACCACCGCCGCGGATGCCACCGGCCGGGACGGCGGCCCGGAGGACCGGGCCTGATGGCGCGATCCCGCCGCACCACCCCGGCCGCGGATCCGAGCGGCCTGCTGCGCGCCCTGCCGCTGGACGGCGCCCAGAGTGCTGACCTCGCCGAGTCCGGCCTGCTGGACCTGGCTCTCGTGCACCGCTCCTACGCCTACGAGAACGCGCTGACCACCCACAACGAACGCCTCGAGTTCCTGGGTGATGCGGTGCTGCAGCTCGCGGTCACCGAGGAGCTCTACGCCGCCCACCCCGGGCTGCCCGAGGGTGACCTGGCCCGCCGTCGCGCCGCCACCGTCAACACCCGGGCCCTGGCGATGGTCGCCTCCCGGGTGGACCTGGGGGCGTATGTGAAGCTGGGCCGCGGTGAGGACCTCTCCGGCGGCCGCTCCAAGGCCTCGATCCTCGCCGACACGACCGAGGCCGTGATCGGTGCCGTGCACCTGGCCTGTGGGCAGGACGTGTCCCGCCGCTTCGTGCTGGACCTGTTGCGCCCCCTGCTGGACTCCGACGAGTTCCTCGAGGCCGGGTACGACTTCAAGACCCGCCTGCAGGAGATCGCCGCGGAGACCGCCACGGTTCCCGTGTACCGCATCACCGAGACCGGGCCCGAGCACCAGAAGGTCTTCACCGCCACCGTCACCGTGCCCGAGGTGGTCACCGCCAGCGGGGACGGCCCCTCCAAGAAGGACGCCGAACTGGTGGCCGCCCAGCACGCCGTGCGGGCCGTGCTCGCCGAGCGCGGCGAGACCCTGATCCCGCGAGGCTGAGCCGTGCCCGAGCTGCCCGAGGTGGAGGTGGTGCGGCGCGGGCTGCTGCCCCACACCGTCGGCCGGACCGTCGTCAGGGTCGAGGTGCTCGATGCGCGCATCCTGCGCCGCCAGGTGGGCGGCGCGGACCGCCTGCGCGAGGCCGTCGAGGGGAACCGGTTGAGCGCCCTGGCGCGGCGTGGCAAGTTCCTGTGGTGGAGGCTCGAGGAGCCGGGCGCCTCGAACAGCGGCGGCAGCGACGTGGGGCAGGCCCTGATGAGCCACCTGGGCATGAGCGGCCAGTGGCGGGTGCGCGGCGCACATCCCGCCGCCGACGCCGCGGTACCCGCGCTCGCCTCCGCTCCGGGATCGGAGGGCCCGGCTCCTGACCCGCTGCGTCACCGCCGCCTCACCCTGCACCTGGACACCGGCACCGCGATCGACCTCATCGACCAGCGCATCTTCGGCGGCCTGTGGACCAGCCCCCTGACCGAGTCGCCCGACGGCGCCATCGCCGGGGCGGGCAGCCCCGACCACCTGCTGCCGGCCGACGCCCGCGACATCGCCCGGGACTTGCTGGACCCGGCGGCCGACCTGCCCGCCATCGCACGCACCCTCCGCTCGCGCCGCAGCGCCGTGAAGTCCCTGCTGCTGAGCCAGGACGTGGTCAGCGGCATCGGCAACATCTACGCCGACGAGGCGCTGTGGGCGGCTCGCACCCGTTACGACACCCCCGGCAACGCCCTGTCCCAGCGGCGGGCGCTGTCGATCCTGCGGGCCGCGGCGGCGGTCATGGAACGGGCCCTGGACCACGGCGGGACCAGCTTCGACGCCCTCTACGTCAACGTCGACGGGCGCAGCGGCTACTTCGCCCGATCGCTGAACGCCTACGGTCGTGCAGGAAATCCCTGCCCCAGGTGCGGTAGGTTGATCCGGCGGACCATGCATCAAGGGCGATCGAGCCATTACTGTCCCGGATGCCAGCGCCCGCCCACAGCAGTCGGCCGTCCCCCAGCGACGGCACGAGCCAGGAAGGACCCTCAGTGACATCGAGCGATGAGCGAGGCCCGATCCGCGTGATGCTGGTGGACGACCACGAGGTCGTGCGCCGCGGCATCGTCACCGCGATCGATTCGAGCGCGTCCCTCACCGTGGTGGGTGAGGCCTCCTCCGTGGCGGAGGCGACGCGCCGACTTCCGGCGATCCGCCCCGACGTGCTGGTGGTGGATCTCCAGCTGCCCGACGGCACCGGCATCGACGTGATGCGCGCCGCGCGTGAGCTGAACCCCGAGCAGAACATGCTGGTGCTCACCAGCTTCGACGACGACGCGGCGCTGCGCGAGTCCCGCGCCGCCGGTGCCGCGGGGCTGATCCTCAAGTCCGCCCGCTCCAAGGACATCGTCAGCGCCATCGAGACGGTGCACGGCGGCGGCACGGTGTGGCCGAACGGCCATGCGGACGACGAGCCCGAGCTGTCCGAGTCCGATCGCCGCATCGTCGAGCTGATCGGGGACGGCCACTCCAACCGGGAGATCGCCGAG
>NZ_JADEYR010000023.1 GCF_015209585.1 Brachybacterium epidermidis | reverse complement strand
CGTGACCTGATCCGCACTTCTGAGAGAGAAGGACAGTGTGAGCTCGCACATCACGCCCCGCCCGATCGGAATCAACCTGCCCAGCCACGCGCAGGACCCTGACCCCGAGGAGACGCGGGAGTGGCTCCGCTCCTTCCCCCGGCCGGTGGGGGCCCCCACCCGGTCCCCGCGGCCGGCCAGCAGTGCGATCGCGATCGACCCGGCACCACCGGAGGCGCCGGTCACCAGCACGTCCCCGTCGTCGGGGGCGAGGCCCGCGTCCTCCAGGCGCAGCACCGCCAGCATCGCCGTGAACCCGGCCGTACCGATCGCGGCGGCCCGCTCGGGGGAGATGCCCGCGGGCAGGCGCACCAGGGCGTCCGGCCGCACCCGGGCACGGGTGGCGAAGCCGCCGTGGCGGGACTCCCCGATGCCGTCGCCGTTGAGGACCACCAGGTCACCGGCATCCCAGCCGCCGGCCCCAGAGCCGGTCACCCGGCCCACCAGGTCGATGCCGGGGATCAGCGGGAAGGTGCGGGCGATGCCCTTGCCGGCGATGGCCATGCCGTCCTTGTAGTTGTAGCTGGAGGCCAGCACGTCCAGCTCGACGGTGGCGCCTGCGGCGTCGCTGTCGGCGTCCTGCCCGGTTGCGAGCAGGGACTCCTCGGCATCCTCCACCAGGCGGGGCTCACTGCCCTTGGACTCGATGATCACGGCGCGCATGGCTGTCCTCTCCCTCGATTGCAGGTCGCTCCAGCTTATGCGCCGGGTCCGTGGAGGCCGGCCTGGGCGACCGCACCTCCATGGCGTTCTCCGGCACCACCGTGGCCTCCGGCTTCGGCCGCGGCCGGGGATGACGCTGCCGCTGACCCCCGTGCAGGTGCTGTGGGTCAACACCATCACCGCCGTCACTCTGGCCCTCGCGCTCGCCTTCGAGCCGGGGGAGCCGGACATCATGCGCCGCCCCCCGCGGGATCCGAAGGAGTCGATCCTCACGCGCGCCGGCGTGGTGCGCATCGTGTACGTGTCACTGCTGCTGGGCGCGGTCACCATCGGGGTGTTCCTGCTGGGGCAGTCGATGGACGTGCCGCTGGAGATCTCCCGCGCCCCGGCCGTGAACACCCTGGTGGTGGGAGTGCCGATCCGCGCGGGCGTGCTCGTCTTCGCCGTGGTGGAGGCCGACAAGGCACTGCGCCGACGGTGAGCCTGCGCCGGAGAAGCCTGAGTCGCGACAGGTCTGTCAACCATGTCGCGACTCAGGACGAGGGCGGAGGGTGCGGGATTTGAACCCGCGGTACGGGGTTACCGCACAGTGGTTTTCAAGACCACCACATTCGGCCGCTCTGTCAACCCTCCCGGTGCCATCAGGCACCGATCGAGCATACCGGGCCGCAGAGGTGAGCTTCACTCCCGCATGCCGAAGCTCTCGTCCAGCGTGGTGGTCACCAGGCAGCGCTCCCGATCGAAGCGCACGGCCGCTGCAGCCTCGGCATTGAACAGCTCCGGCATCCCGAGCGTGCCCGAGACGTCCGCATCGTACGGCTGGACCATCACCCCCTGCAGGGTGTCCAGCACCACGAGCGTGCCCTCCTGGGGCCGCGCCGCGTACGCCAGGCGCTCGCCGGCGCTGACCAGCTGCAGCGGTTCGGTGTCCACGTGCCGCCACACCTCGGCGCCTGAGGCGTCCAGTCCCGTCACCACGTTCCCGGAGACCACCACCGTGGTGCCGGTGGCAAGGTCGTGGGTGGCGGCGGAGGCTCCCTCGGCCACCACGGACCCGTCGGCCAGGTCCACCAGCAGCCCGCTGACGGTCCCGGCGCCGTCGCCGCTGCCGAGCCCCCGGATCACCGCGAGGGACGTGTCCGGGCTGATCTCCCCGACCACGTGAACAGCGAGCGGATCCGTCCCCGCGGGAAGCTCGAGCTTCCACAGGCGTGACCCGTCGGCGCTCGAGACCGCCACCAGCTGCTCGGCCTCGGTGTGCAGGATCGTGCCCAGGTGCTCGGCGATGATGCGACCGCCCTCCAGATCCGCCTCCGACAAAGCCACCTCGCCGGTGCTCGCCGACAGCGCCACGCGCTCACCGCCGGTGCCCATCAGCTGATCCCCCGGCGAGGCGAACACCAGGCCCGGTGCGATCTGCGGGCCGGGGACCTCCACAGGCCCCCACAGCTGCTCCGCCGTGGCCAGGTCGTAGGCGGTGACCGAGGTGATGGCGACCCGGCCCTCGGCGTCATCCCCGCCCTCGCCCGCCGCGCTCCCGCCACCGTCGGCGATGACATCGGCCAGCACCGCCACTGCACGGCCCTCGTCCGCACGGGACAGGGCGAAGCCGGTGCAGCTCAGAGGGCGGCGTGCAGTCCATGCGATGGTGCCGTCCTGATCCATGGCGACGTAGCGCAGCACATCCTCCTGCTCCCCGTATCCCAGGAACATGCCGTCCAGCTGCAGCGCGGGCGCGGTCCATCCCGGCTTCACCACGACCATGACGGTCATCTCCAACGGCAGCCGCAGGTCCGCACCGACCACGGTCTCCGCCTGCGCCCCCTCCACCGTGGGGGTGGGATCGATGGGAATGGCCGGTGGCTCCGGAGTGGCAGGCGCGTCACCGCCCCCCGGGCCGGCCCCCGCCGGATCGGCCCCCGCCGGATCGGCAGCAGACGGGTCGGCACCCGTCCCGGACTCGGACTCATCGGAGGTGCAGGCCGCCAGTCCCACCAGACCGGCGGGGACGGCGAGAGCGAAGGTGCGTCGTCTCATGATTCCTCTCGGGGCGTCGAGGGGCGGAGGGGCGGCGGCCTGTCGGCGGCCTCGGCGGGGACTGCGACGGGGCGGTGGGTCCCAGAGCGGATCCGGCGCCGCCTGCCCACCCACCACAGCAGCAGCGCGATCGCCGCGGCACCGATGATCACCGCGATCTGCACGCTGGGGTCCGAGAGTGCGGATCCGGCCTCCTGCCAGCGGGCCAGGGTGCCGGTGGGGACCAGGGACGGCAACGTGACCAGGCCGTTCGTGACCCAGAACAACACACCGAGCGCCATGATCACCAGGCCCGTGACGACGCTGGTGGAGTGCAGCTCACGACCCGCCACGGTGAAGGTGCGGCCCCGCAGCAGGGCACGACCGCGACCTCTCAGGCCGTCCCAGATCGCGGCCAGCAGCATCAGCGGCACCACCATGCCCGCCCCGTACACCGCCAGCAGCAGCCCGGAGCGCATCACGTCGGCCTGCCCCAGCGCCAGGGTGATCACCGCCCCCAGGATCGGCCCCGCGCAGAAACCGGCCACACCGCCCACCGCACCCAGCAGGAAGGTGCGCACGAAGCCGGTGCCGCGCGAGGCGCGCTGCTGGACGCGGTCGAAGCCCGGCAGCAGGCGCGACAGATCGAAGCCCACCCCCAGCGCATGGGCGGCCCCCAGGGCGATCAGCAGCAGGGAGGTGACGGCCACCAGCACCCCGCGATGCTGGGTCAGTAGCATGCCGAGGGCCCCGATTCCGATCCCCAGCGGCACCAGCGTCACCAGCAGGCCCGCGTAGAACACCAGGCCGTGCGGGATCAGCTGCACGCGGGAGGTGAGGGAGGAGGCGAAGAACCCCGGCAGCAGCAGGGCACCACAGGGGCTCAGCAGGGACAGCGCACCACCCAGGAACGCCGTCAGGACACCGATCTCCATCCCGATCTGCCTCAGGCGCCGGCCCGGTCCAGGGCCTCGTCGACGGCGTCGGTGAACACCGCCGTGGGCTGGGCGCCCACCATCGGCGTGCCGCCCACGATGAACGACGGGGTGGAGAAGGCGCCCAGGTCGATGCCCTGCTGAGCGTTCTCTGCCACCGTGGAGGCGACCGCCTCGGAGTTCATGTCGGCCTCGAACTGCTCCGTGTCCAGGCCCAGCTCACCGGCGAGATCAACCAGTGCCTCCTCGCTCAGCTCGCGCTCGGATCGGATCTGGCCGCCCTCGAACAGCGCATCGTGGTACTCCTCGTGCTCGCCCTGCATCGCCGCGGCGAGAGAGGCGCGTGCGGCGCGCTCGGAGTTCTCGCCGTAGATGTTCACGTCCCGCCACTCGATGCGCAGCTCACCGCGCTGGACGTACGCGCGCATCACCGGGAGGGTCTCCTCGGACCAGCGTGCACAGTACTGGCACTGGAAGTCGGTGAACACCACCATCACCACGGGCGCGTCGACCGGCCCCTCGGCCAGCAGGTCGTCCGGATCGCGGGATTCCTGGCCGCTGAGGTCGGGGGCGGCGACCTCCGACGGATGCTCGATCGCTCCGTGTCCCTGGGCGGGCTCGGCCTGGGAGCTGGCCTGCTGCTGGGGCTCCTGCCCGGCGGTGTCGGCCTCCTCGCCTCCCGGTCGCAGCAGCACGCCCGCGATGAGCAGCGCGGCCACCGCGACGATCGCGGCGGGCACGACCCAGGGACGGTCGGGTCGCTGCTCGGTGGCGCCCGACGGGGTGGGGTCCTCGGGGGCGGTCATGGAGTCCTTCGGAATGGGGCTGGGGCTGGGGCTGGGGTGCGACGTGTGGGACGCGGCCGAGCGATGAGTGCGGTCGAGCGTCCGGGCCGACGACTGCTTCTACTCTGGATCCTAGAAGCGTCCGCCCGCAATGACCTGTGGCCTGGAGTGCACGATCCTGGCCGAATGCTTGCCTGCGCCCCGGTGGAGTTTGACCAACGGTGGTGGAGAGGTCACAGTCGCCAGGGGCCGCCGACGGATCGGGTGGGTCAGGAGGCCTTCTTCGTCCGGCTCGACGAGGAGGCGCTCTTCTTCCCCCCGCCCGACTTCCCGCCGCTCTTCTTCGCCCCGCCGGACTTGCTGGAGGACGATGCGCTCGACTCCGAGGAGCTGGACTTCGACGAGCTGGACTTGGACGAGCTGGACTTCTTCGTGCCGCCGGAGCCGGACGTCGAGGAGCGTGACTTCGATGAGCTGGACTTCTTCCCGCCCTTGGAGCCGCCCTTCTTCGCCCCTCCCTTCCCCGAACCCGAGGAGCCGCTGCTCTTCTTCCCGCCGCTCCCGCTCGTGCTCTTCGCGCTGCCTGCGGACTCATCCTCGTCGCCCGCAGCATCCGAGCCATCGTCCTCGGCTGCGCCCGTGCCCTCATCGGCGTTCGAACCGCCCGCCCCACGACGCTTGCTGAGGCTGCGCTCGAGCGCGTCCATGAGGCTCAGCACCTTGCCGCTGCCCTCTCCCTCGGATCCCTCGGACTTCTTCTTGTCCTGCTCGGCGCGCTCCTTGCCGAAGGTCTCCTCGGTGTCCACCGAGTCGCCCTGCTCGAGTTTCTCGTCGATCAGGGTGCGCAGCTGCTCCTGGTACTCGTCGCTGTACTGGTCCGGCTCCAGGTCCCCGCTGAACTGCTCCACCAGCGCGGCGGACATCGTCAGCTCCTTGTCGGTGACCTTGGTGCGGCCCGAGGGTGCGAAGTCCACCTGCTTGAGGTCACTGGGCCAGCGCAGGGTCTGCAGCACCAGCAGGTCCTCATGGCGCCGCAGCACCCCCAGGCGGGTCTTCGAGCGCAGCGTGAAGTGCACGATCGCGGTGCGCTCGGTGGCCTCGAGGGTGCGACGCAGCAGCACGTAGGACTTGGGGGAGCGGCCCACCGGCTCCAGGAAGTAGCTGGTGCCCAGCAGGATCGGATCCACCTGGTCGTTCGGCACGAACTGCACCACGTCGATCTGGTCGTTGTCCTCCGCCGGCAGGGCGTCCAGCTCCTCGTCGGTGAGGATCACGGTCTTGTCGCCGTCGTCGTAGGCCTTGGCGATGTCCTCGTACTCCACCTCCCGGCCGCACACCTCGCAGTGCCGCTGGTAGCGGATGCGACCGTTGTCCTCGTCGTGGACCTGATGGAAGGAGACGTCGTGCGACCTCGTCGCCGAGTACAGCTTCACCGGAACGTTCACGAGCCCGAAGGCGATCTCACCACTCCAGATTGCGCGCATGCCTGATCACACCACGAACCGTCGCCCGCGGCCAGTGCCGGACCGAGTGGACGAACCCCGGCCGATCCCGTGACGGCCAGGCCCCCGTGGGGCACAGTGGGGTCATGGCGACAGGTGAGCAGCGGGTCGAGGTCGGCGGACGCACCTTGAAGGTCTCCAACCTGGACAAGGTGATGTACCCGGCGACCGGCACCACCAAGGGCGAAGTCATCGACTACTACCACCGCATCGCAGGCGTGATGATCCCCCAGGTGAGCAGGCGCCCGGCCACCCGCAAGCGGTGGGTCAACGGCGTGGGCACCGAGGAGGATCCCGGCCAGGTGTTCTTCCGCAAGGACCTCGAGGACTCCGCTCCGGACTGGGTGCCCCGGGCCGACATCGAGCACCGCTCCGGCACCACCGCCTACCCGCTCATCGAGGAGCCGGCGGTGCTGGTGTGGCTCGCACAGCTGGCCTCGCTGGAGATCCACACCCCGCAATGGCGGTTCGACGCCGACGGAGAGCCGGAGAACCCCGATCGCCTGGTGCTGGACCTCGACCCGGGGGAGGGGGTGGCGCTCGCCGACTGCGCCGAGGTGGCGCTGTGGTGCCGTGAGATCCTCGGGGACATGGGCCTTTCCACCTACCCGGTCACCTCCGGCTCCAAGGGCATCCACCTGTACGCCCCGCTGGACGGTGCCAGCACCGCCGAGGAGGTTTCCGGGGTGGCGCATGAGCTGGCCCGGGCCCTGGAGGCTGACCACCCCGACGAGGTGGTCAGCGACATGAAGAAGAGCCTCAGGTCCGGCAAGGTGCTGGTGGACTGGTCTCAGAACAACGGCTCCAAGACCACCGTCGCCCCGTACTCGCTGCGAGGGCGCGCCCACCCCACCGTGGCCGCCCCCCGGACCTGGGAGGAGATCGAGGACGAGGGCCTCACCCACCTGGACCTCGCCGAGGTGCTCGAGCGCGTGGAGGGCGGCCAGGACCCGATCGCACCTCTCGGGCGGACGGGGAACGGGGCCGCCGGCAGCGGAGGCGGCGCCTCCGACGGCGGTGACGACGGCGCCTCGCCCGGCGCCGACGGTCCCTCTGCTGACAGCAGCCCCTCGACCGCCGAGGCCCGCGACCGGCTCGAGGTGTACCGCTCCAAGCGCGACCCCGAGAAGACGCCCGAGCCCGTGCCGGCCCCGCCCGGCTCCGAGCAGGCCGAGGACTCCGCGGCCTCCGCCGCTGCGCGGGACGCCCTGGACTCCGATGCACCGATGTTCGTGATCCAGGAGCACCACGCCTCGCGCCTGCACTGGGACTTCCGGCTGGAGAACCACGGGGTGCTGGTCTCCTGGGCGGTGCCCAAGGGCCCGCCGCTGCATACCGACGTGAACCGCCTCGCCGTGCAGACCGAGGACCACCCCCTGGAGTACGGCACCTTCGAGGGCACGATCCCCAAGGGCGAGTACGGCGGGGGCGAGGTGACCATCTGGGATGCCGGCACCATCGAGATCGAGAAGTGGCGCGAGGGCAAGGAGGTCATCGCCGTGTGCCACGGCCGGCCCGACGGAGGCCTGGGTGGAGTGCCGCGCCGCTACGCGTTCATCCGCACCGGCGGCATGGGCAAGAAGAAGGGGAAGAGCGCCGCCGCGAAGGAGAAGGAGCAGGACAACTGGCTGCTGCACCTGATGAAGGACCAGCCCCAGGCCGACGCCCCACCCCCTGCAGATGGCGCCGACGGCACGACCTCCGACGAGGCAGAGGGCGACGCCCCGGCCGCCGACGCCCCGCCCTCTGCCCAGCGCACCGAAGCGGCCGGCATGGAGATGGACGATCCCATCGCCCCCATGCTCGCCACTGCAGGAAGTCGCAGCGACATCCGCAGTGAGGACGAATGGGCCTTCGAGATGAAATGGGACGGCGTGAGGGTGATCGCCACGGTCCTCGGAGACCAGGTGCGCCTGACCAGTAGGAACGGCAAGGATCTCACCGCCACCTTCCCCGAGCTGCTCGAACTGGTCGAGGCGATCGACCCCGAGATGCGCCAGGCCGGGCAGACCGTCCTCGACGGGGAGATCGTGGCCCTGGACTCCAGCGACCGCCCCTCCTTCGGCCGCCTCCAGCAGCGCCTGGGACTGACCGCCGAGGCCGACGTCAGCGCAGCCAGGGAGAAGGTCGAGGCGCACCTGATGGCCTTCGACCTGCTCCAGCGCGGAGGTGACTCCCTGCTGCGCACCCCGTACCGCGAGCGCCGCGACGCCCTGTTCGAGACGGTCACTGCGACCGACCACGTGCACCTGCCGCACGCCGACCACGGGGACGTGGACCACGCGATCGAACTGTCCCAGCAGCTGAAGCTGGAAGGGGTGATGGCGAAGAAGGAGACCGGCATCTACCAGGCCGGGAAGCGCTCACGCACCTGGATCAAGATCAAGAACGCCCGCCACCAGGAGGTGGTGGTCATCGGCTGGCGCCACGGGAAGGGCTCGCGCACCGACACCATCGGCTCCCTGCTGGTGGCGGTGCCCGATGGGGACGGCGACCTGAGCTACGCTGGCCGGGTGGGCACCGGGTTCAGCGACCGGGACCTGGAGAAGGCCGCCGGGATGCTCTCCTCCCGCGTGCGCAAGACCCCTCCCGTGGACGACGTGCCCGCGAGCGACAGGCGCGATGCCACCTGGGTGCGCGCCGACCTGGTGGGGGAGGTCCAGTACGGGGAGCGCACCGAGGACGGCCGCCTGCGCCACCCCGTGTGGCGGGGTTGGCGGCCAGACAAGCAGGCCGCAGATGTGACCTGGGAGGACTGAGCACCCCGCGCGGGAGCAGCGACGTTTCCGCGGGAACGTCACTGCGGGGGCAGAAGCGTTCCCGCGGGAACCTCACCTGGCCCTCACCTGTCATGTCCGGGGGACGTCGGGCCCACCTGGCGGATGGGCTGCTTCCGCCGTCGAGCCGTTGCCCTCCACGGCCGCGGCCACCGCATCGAGCTGGCCGCGGGCACCCCTCAGCAGGTTGAGGATGCGTTGGGTCACACCGCTCCCGGGGAAACTG
Organism: Brachybacterium epidermidis; assembly: GCF_015209585.1. Taxonomy (GTDB): domain Bacteria; phylum Actinomycetota; class Actinomycetes; order Actinomycetales; family Dermabacteraceae; genus Brachybacterium; species Brachybacterium epidermidis. The sequence goes on along the minus strand of NZ_JADEYR010000023.1, from coordinate 17,276 downwards.
CGGCCATGCCGTAGTGTCGACTGGGTCGTCCGCACCATCCGTCGATCCGGCGGGAGCGGCACACGCCACGCCCGCAGGGGTCGAGACGGCGGGTGCGCCCGGGCAGGCGACGACACGGCGCTGGAAGCCCCGTTCGGGGCGGACCGACGACGGTCGCGCCCCACCTCTACCTCTACGAGAACTGGTTCTTCATCTCCTCCTCCGCACCACTTCAGCACACGGACGTCCCCGCCGCCCCTGGGCGCGCGCAGGTCGACGTCGCCCCCACGGCCCACGGGCCCCACATCGGCCGGATCGGCGACGTCCCGTCGCCGGAATCGGCCCTGTCGGCCCACGAGGCCGCAGCAGACCCCAGCAGCAAGGCCGTCGACCGCCCTGGTCGACGGTCCGTTCGGGGTGCACATGCTCCGCAGTGGCGCCGCCGCTGCGGACACCCGGACCACGCACGTGGTTCACGACAACGAAGGAATATCGCCATGGCTACTGGCATCGTCACCTGGTTCAACTCCGACAAGGGCTACGGCTTCATCGCCCCCGAGGACGGCTCCGCCGATGTGTTCGCGCACTTCAGCGCCATCGTCGGCACCGGCCGCCGCGACCTGCAGGACAACCAGCGCGTTGAGTTCGAGACCGAGCGCGGCCCCAAGGGCCTGCAGGCAGTGAACATCCGCCCCCTCTGATCCTCACGGCCGGTCACACGGCCCCCGGGGCCGGGTCGCGCCGTGCGGCCCGGTTCGCATCGAGAACGCCCGTCCGGACCAGCAGCTGCTGGACCGGGCGGGCGTTCCGCATGTGGACAGCCGTCCCTGGCACGATGGGGTCGTGGATCTCCAGGCCCTCGCCCGCGCCGTCGGGGAGCGCGTCGCCCCCGGTGCCCCCGCCGAGGCGGGCTGGTGGCTGCCGGTGTCGCTGCTCGTGGCGGCTGTGGTGGTGACGGCCCCGCCGCTGTGGCGCCTGACGCGCCCCGCTGTCACCATCGTCCACGAGCTCGGCCACGCGTTCGTGGGCATCCTCGTGGGCAGGCGCTTCACCGGCTTCGTGGTCAGCTCTGACATGTCCGGCCATGCCGTCACCGTCGGTCCCCGTCGGGGTATCGGCCGGGTGCTCACCCTGTGGGCGGGGTATCCGGCGCCGGCGATCCTGGGCGCGGGCCTGGTGCAGCTGGCGCTGCGAGGCTGGGCCGGTGCTGCCCTCTTCGCGGTGCTGGTCGTGCTGGTGGTCTCGCTGCTGTTCACCCGTTCGGTGCACACCGTGCTCGCGGTGCTCGCTGCAGCGGCGGCGACAGGAGCCCTGTGGTGGCGGGGCAGTCCCGGGCTGGTCACCGCGCTCACCCTCGCCGCCGGTGCGTTCCTGCTGTTGGGCGCCTGGCGGCACCTGGGCGCGGTGCTCTCCTCCCGCAGGCGCACCGAGGACCCCGCCCACCTGGCCCAGGTGACCGGGATCCCCGCCATGCTGTGGAGCCTGACGTTCATGCTGATCATCGGGGCCTGCACGGTGTGGGCCGGTGCGACGCTGTCCCCGCTTCTGCCATGAGCGGCCGCTCCGCCCGGCCAGCCGTCACCGCCGTACCATGAGCCGTGCACCTCGCCAGGCCGGACCGTGCCGTCCACCGGCGGGCCGCAGCAGACGGAGGAGAGGCCGCAGATGCCCCAGGTGACAGGAGTCGCAGTCAGCCCTGGACGCGTGGTCGGCACCATCCGGGCCATGGCGCCACCGGTCGCCGAGCCCTCGGCCTGGGAGCGGATTCCCCGCAGCAGCGACGCGGTCACCGAGTCCGAGCGCATCCCTGCGGCGGCGGCATCCGCAGCCCGGGCCCTCGCCCGCCGGGCGGAGAGGGCCACGGGTGAGGCCCGCACTCTCCTGGAGGTGACCGCTCAGATGGCGGTGGATCCGTCCCTGATCCAGGCCGCGCAGGAGCTGGTGATCACCGGCCGGCTCAGCGCGGCTCGCGCGGTATGGGAGGCGGGCGACCAGGTGGCCCGCATGCTCGAGGAGCTGGGCGGCGACATGGCCCAGCGCGCAGCCGACGTGCGCGACGTGCGCGGCCGGATCGTCGCCGAGCTTCGCGGGGAGCAGCCCCCGGGCATCCCCGAGGTCGAGGAGCCGTTCATCCTCACCGCGGTGGACCTCGCCCCGGCGGACACCGCCACCCTCGACCCGGACCGGGTGCTGGCACTGGTCACCTCCGACGGCGGGCCTCAGTCGCACACCGCGATCCTGGCCCGCCACTTGGGCCTGCCGGCCGTGGTGGCCGCCCGCGGCATCCATGCCTTCCCCGACGGCACCGAGGTGTTCGTCGATGCCGGGGCGGGCACCATCACCGATGAGGTCATCGAGGATCACCGCCGCCGCGCTGCCGCCTGGGCGGGGCTGCAGAACCACCCCCTGGTCCACGGCGGCGGGGGCGCGTCGCTGGCCGACGGGACCGCCGTGCAGCTGCTGGCCAACATCGGCGGTGCGCAGGACGCCCTAGTGGCCGAGGCCGCGCACGCCGACGGCGTCGGCCTGTTCCGCACCGAGTTCCTGTTCCTCGACCGTGAGTCGGCCCCGGGGGTCCAGGAGCAGGCCGAGGCCTCCGGCGCGGTGTTCTCACGCTTCCCGGGCAGGAAGGTGGTGGTGCGCACCCTCGACGCCGGTGCGGACAAGCCGCTGCCGTTCCTTGTCGCGGGCCCGGAGCCGAATCCAGCCCTGGGCGTGCGCGCCTATCGCACCTCATGGGAGAGACCTTCCGTGCTGACGGACCAGCTCGATGCGATCGCGGTGGCCGCAGCGGCGGCGCAGGCGGAGGTATGGGTGATGGCACCGATGATTTCCACCGTCGAGGACACCGAGGACTTCGTGGCCCTGTGCCGTGCGCGGGGGCTGGGCCCGGCGGGGATCATGGTGGAGACCCCCTCGGCGGCGATCACAGCCGATCGCCACCTGGCCGCCTGTGACTTCGCCTCGATCGGCACCAACGACCTCACGCAGTACACGATGGCGGCCGATCGCCAGCTGGGCGCCCTGGCGCATCTGAACACCCCGTGGCAGCCCGCGGTGCTGGCACTGGTGCGGTCCACCTGCGAGGGCGCGCGCCGGGTCGGGGAGGGCCCGACGGTCGACAGCGCGGTCGCAGACAAGCCGGTGGGGGTGTGCGGTGAGGCCGCCGGGGACCCGGCGCTGGCGGTGGTGCTGGGGGGGCTCGGGGTGAGCAGTCTGTCGATGGCGCCGCGCTCGCTGCCCCTGGTCGCTGCCGTGCTGGCCAGCGTCACTATGGAGCAGGCGAAGGAACTGGCGGCGAGGGCCCTTGCGGCGCGCACCGCCGCGGAGTGCCGCGATGCCGTTCGTGCGGGTCTGCCGATCCTCGGCGACCTCGGCATCTGAGAGGTCACGCTCCCGGACGGAGCGGGGTCACTCCTGCTCGTCGAGATCCTTCTCCAGCAGGTCGCCCAGTGCATCGACCGACTCCTCGGCGCCCTCACCCTCCGCGCGGAGCACGACCTCGTCGCCGTGGCCGGCTCCCAGCGTCATCAGCATCAGGATGCTGGAGGCCTTCACGGCGCTCCCGCCCACCTTCTCGATGGTGACGATGGCCGGCTGCTCCGCTGCAGCCTTGGCGAAGATGCTGGCCGGCCGGGCGTGCAGGCCCGATCGGCTGGCGATGGTGACGGTGCGTTCTGCCATGGTGGGTGCCTTTCGGTTCTCCGCCCGGGCGGCGGGGTGTCCAGGTGGACGATAGCCGACCCGATCCCGGAGATGTACTGCGCTGCGCCGAGGCGTCACAATGCTGGGGACCGAGGAGGTGAGCAACAGTGGACCTCAGCACCTGGCTGGCGCTCCTGGACGCCCACGACCGCACCATCGCCCGCGAGGTGATCCAGCGCGGGGTGGCGGTGATCTACGTGATCGCGTTCCTGTCCACGTACCACCAGTTCCCCGCACTGCTGGGGGAGCGGGGCCTGCTGCCGGCGCCCGAGCACCTGGCGCGTCCGTCGTCACGGCGCAGCCCCAGCCTGTTCCACTGGCATCGCACCCCGTACAGCGACCGTCGGCTGCGGGCGATGTGCACCGTGGGCATGCTGCTGGGTGCCTCCGTGGTGGTCGGGCTGCCGCAGCAGGGGCCGGCCTGGACCACGATCCCGGTGTTCCTGGCGATGTGGGGCCTGTACCTCTCGATCCACAGCATCGGCCAGAGGTTCTACGGCTTCGGCTGGGAGTCGATGCTGTTGGAGGTCGGCTTCGTGGTGGGCTTCCTGGGCTCGCACGCGGTGCCCCCGCCCACGCTGATCCTGCTGTTTTTGATGTGGCTGCTGCTGCGCCTGGAGTTCGGGGCGGGCATGATCAAGATGCGCGGCGACACCGCGTGGCGGGACCTCACCGCCATGGACCACCACCATCAGACCCAGCCGATGCCCGGCCCGCTGAGCCGGTGGGCGCACCTGAAGCGGCGCTGGTGGCACCGCTGCGAGGTGCTGGGCAGCCACGCCGTGCAGCTGGGAGTGGTGTGGCTGATCCTCGCGCCCCAGCCGATCGCCTCGATCGCCGCATGCCTGATCATCCTCACTCAGCTCGCGCTGGTGCTCACGGGCAACTACGCCTGGCTGAACTGGCTCACCATCATCGTCGCGTTCAGCGCGATCAGTGATTCCTTCCTGCGATGGGTCGTGGGAGGCCCCTGGCCGGGGTGGGGCCTTCCGCTGAGCGGCACCCCGGGGGCCGACGGGGGAGCCGGTCAGGGCACTGATCCGGTCATCGGCCCAGGAGCAGGCGCGCACTCCCCGCTGTGGTGGCTGCTGCTCACCGGTGCGGTGTTCACCTGGCTGCTGGTGCTGAGCTGGAAGCCGCTGCGGAACCTGTTCTCCCGCCATCAGCTGATGAACGCCAGTTTCAACCGATGGCACCTGGTCAACGCCTACGGCGCCTTCGGATCCATGACCAAGCGCCGCCTCGAGGTGGTGATCGAGGGGACCATGAGCAGGTCGCCGCAGGAGGGGGACTGGCGGGCCTACGAGTTCAAGGGCAAGCCCGGGGACCCGGCCCGGCGGCCCCGACAGTTCGCCCCGTACCACCTGCGGCTGGACTGGATGATGTGGTTCCTGGCCCTGCGGCCCGGCGCCGAGGGGTGGTTCGTCGCACTGCTGGAGAAGCTCGCCGAGGGTGACCCCGCGGTGCGCCGCCTGCTGCGCATCGATCCTTTCGATGGTGCGCCGCCGGCGCGGCTGCGGGTCAAGCTGTACGACTACAGGTACACCACGGCCCAGGAGAAGCGGGAGACGGGGCACTGGTGGGCCCGCACCGACCTGGGGATCCTCGCCACGATGGACGGCGCTGCCGACGGTGCAACGGACCGCTCGGCAGATTGACTCCTGCACTCGGGGCATGGACGCCGATGACCCTGGTGATGGGGGTGCAGCGACTGATCGGCAGGGCCGCCCCTCGCTAGCAGGCAGGGCGGCCCCGCACTGATCACGTGGAGGACTTCTTGCCCTTTCCGGCGGCCTGCATCAGCAGGGAGGCGCCGATGCCGAGCATCCACACGTCCTTGGCCAGGGCGGTGCCGTCTGTCGAGCCTGGGTGCCTGTCGCGTCCGACGTGCCTGTCGCGTCCGACGTGCCTGTCGCGTCCGACGCCGGTCGATCCAGGGGGCCGGGGTCGGGCGTCTGGCCGGCGTCCGTTCCGGCGGTGGGAGGTCGACCAGGCACCGGGACCAGCAGGTCCAGCACGGCGGTGGCTCCCCTGGCGTGCAGCAGCGAGAGGGCCTGCCGATAGGGAGTGGTGAAGCGGTCATCGTCCACCAGGTCCCCGAACAGCGACCGGTCCCGCAGGAACGCCAGGTCATCACCGGTGCCGCCCTGCTCCACCGGCAGCTGGGCGCGTGCGGCCGCCATCACGCGGTCCTGCAGTGCGTCCACCACCGTGATTGGCTCGCCCTGCTCGTCCACGCCCTCGGCGTAGCGGGCCCAGGCGGCGATCACCGCCGCGCAGCAGTGCACCGGCCCGTCCTGAGCCAGTCGGTCCCGCACCACCGGCACCAGCCAGGGCGGGATCCGGTTGGATGAGTCCGCGCACAGCCGGGCCAAGGTGTCGCGCACGTGCTCGTTGCCGTAGCGCTTCTCGAGGGTGTCGGTGTACTCCTGCAGGTCCACCCCGGGGACCGGAGGCAGCGTCGGTCGAGCCTCCTCCGTCCAGTAGCGCCTCAGCAGGGACACGATCCGTGGATCGCCCATGGTCTCGTGCGCGTAGCGATGGCCCGCCAGGTACCCGAGGTAGGCGATCGCCTGGTGGGTGGAGTTCAGCAGGCGCAGCTTCATGTGCTCGTACGGCTCGACGTCGTCCACCAGTTGAGCGCCCACCTGCTCCCACGGTGGCCTGCCGGTGGGGAAGTCGTCCTCGATCACCCATTGCTCGAAGGGCTCGGCGATCACGGGCCAGGCGTCGTGCACCCCCAGGGCGTCGTCGTTCTCGACGATGTCGGCCTCCGCCGTCACCGGCGTGATCCGGTCCACCATGCTGGAGGGGAAGCGCACCGACTCGCGCATCCATGAGCCCAGTTCCTCGTCCAGTGCCGAGGCGAAAGTGGTGAAGGCCGTGCGAGCCACCTCCCCGTTGCCCTGGAGGTTGTCGCAGCTGAGGACGGTGAAGGGCGGCACCCCGCGCTCACGCCTGCGCGCCAGCGCGGCTGTGACTACGCCGAACACGGTCCGAGGTGCGGCTCCAGGGGCGAGGTCCGCGGCGACGCCGGGTGCGGTGAGGTCGAAGGAGCCGTGCGTGCGGGAGACGTTGTACCCGCCCTCGGTGACCGTGAGCGTCAGGATGCGGATCGCGGGATCGGCCAGCCTCTCCAGCACCGCCTCCAGGTCCGTGGGGGCATGGAGGTACTCGACGAGGCTGCCGATCACCCGCCGCTCGCGGGTGCCGTCCGGATGCTTGAGGACCAGCGTGTACAGGCCGTCCTGTGCCGTCAGTGCGTCCCGCATGTGCGCGTCCGAGTCCAGCAGGCCGATGCCGCAGATCCCCCAGTCCCGGGCGGCTCCCTGCTCGAGCAGTCGGTCCAGGTACATCGCCTGGTGGGAGCGGTGGAAACCGCCCACGCCGATGTGTGCGATGCCTACCTTGATCCCCGTCCTGTCGTATGTGGGGCGCGCCACCTCCGGGGGCAGTGAGCCCAGGGCGGCGGTGGAGAGTCGCTCGGTCATCGGGTCCTCCTCGACGGTTCCGTGGCATCGAACCTATCCGGCGTGAGCGGCCGGTGGGGGCGGTCGGTCGATCAGGCCCTGCCGGAATCCCGACCCGGCCATACTGGGACCGCCGCGCGATCCCGCGCATTCGTGCCACCCGACCATCAGGAGTCCTGCCCCGTGAGCACCGCCCCCGTGAAGCTCGCCATCGGCGACGCCGCCCCCGCCTTCGACCTGCCCACCGCCGGAGGTGGCCGAGTGACCCTGGAGGAGCTGCGCGGAGCACCGGCCGTGATCTGGTTCTACCCGGCAGCGAACACCTCGCTGTGCACCCGGCAGGCGTGTGACCTGCGGGACAACCATCAGATGTTCCTCGACGCGGGGTATCGGGTCGTGGGGATCTCCCCGGACCCGGTGGAGGCCCTGGACAGGTTCGTCGCCGAACAGGATCTGCCGTACACCCTGGCCTCGGACGAGTCGCACCAGACCATGGCCGCCTATGGGGCGTGGGGGGAGAAGAACATGTACGGGCGGATCGTGGAGGGGACCATCCGCTCCACCTTCGCCATCGACGCCGAGGGCGAGCTCACCCTGGTGAAGTACCGCGTGGGCACCCCGAAGCACATCGACCTGCTGCGCACCACGCTCGCGCTCTGAGGCTCCTGCGTCGGCAGCTGCGGCAGGGACTGCTGCGTGCTGCCGCATTCCGCGGTCACCCCACGGTGTGATGGGTGTGATGCGCGGCTGATCAGCCACTGTCGCTTTGGTGGTGCCCCGGCCCTCCCGTATGCTGTATCGGCGTGCCGCCCGACGGCACCAGGAGACGTGGCAGAGCGGCCGAATGCGCTCCCCTGCTAAGGGAGTAGGTGGTGATAAACCGCCTCGGAGGTTCAAATCCTCTCGTCTCCGCCCATTGCCAGGGCCCCGGCGATCCATGCCGGGGCCCTCGTCGTTCCCGGGGCGTGCCCGCCGGGTGCCGCTCTGCGGTCGCCCGCGATGGCCCGGGTGCTGTGCGCGGTAGTCTGGCCCCGTTCATCCGCGCCGCGGCGGTCGCCCTCGACGTCGGTGACCGCTCCGTGTCGCCGTCTTACCCAGGAGGCCCCGTGCCCGATGCCGACGCCATCCGCGTTCCGACCCTGACCAGCGAGTTCCCTGTCGTCGGGGACGATCCGCACATCGATGCACCGCTGAGAGCGACCGTTCGCAGACTCTCCACCCCGCTGGGCCGCACTCTCGCTGATCAGAACGGCCAGGAGCTGCTGGATCTGGTGGAACAGGTGCGTCAGCTCACCAAGGAGGCGAAGGCCTCCCACAGCACGGTCGAGGCGCGCGAGGTGCAAGAGCGCCTGGCCCGGCTGCCGATCGAGCAGGCCACGGCCCTGACGCGGGCCTTCACCCAGTACTTCCTGCTGGCCAATGCGGCCGAGCAGGTGTACCGCGTGCGCGCTCTCGCCGAGCGCCCCACCGCCGACTCCTGGATTCCGCGCACCGTGCGCGCGGTACACGAGGAGCTGGGCGCCGAGGGCCTGCAGAAGGCGGTGGACTCGCTCGACGTGCGCCTGGTGTTCACCGCGCACCCCACCGAGGCGTCCCGACGTGCAGTGCTGACCAAGCTGCGCAGGATCTCGGACCTGTTGGAGACGGACACCGAGGAGGGCAGTGTCGAGCGGCGCCGTCAGGACACCGCACTGGCGGAGCTGATCGAGTCGCTGTGGCAGACCGACGAGCTGCGCCGCCAGCGCCCCACTCCCCAGGACGAGGCCCGCAACGCCCTGTACTACCTGCGGCAGATCTACTCCCAGACCATGCCGGCGATGCTGGACGACCTCCGAGACGAGCTGCGCACGTACGGAGCGGAGCTGCACGACCGCGAGGTGCCGCTGCGGTTCGGCTCCTGGATCGGGGGTGACCGCGACGGCAACCCGTACGTCACCGCCGAGGTCACCCGGGAGGTGCTGCAGCTGCAGGCCGACACCGCGATCGACATCGCCATCGAGGCCATCAACGAGCTGATCGTCGAGCTGTCCGTCTCCAGCGCCCTCACCGGCGAGGACGAGGAGCTGACCGCCAGCCTGCGGGCCGATCTCGAGCACGTCACCGACATCGACGAGGTGCAGCAGGAGCTGTACCTGGAGGAGCCGTACCGGTTGAAGCTGGGGGCGATGCGCTCGAAGCTGCGTGCCACCCGCAGGCGGATCCACAGCGGTGAGCCGCATGTGCCGGGGCGCGACTACCGCGACGGTGCCGAGCTGCAGGACGACTTCACGGTGGTGCGCGAGGCGCTGCGCCGCCACGGCGCCACCCGCATGGCGGACGGGGGACTGGCGATCGCGCAGCTGGTGCTGGCCGGTTCGGGCCTGAACCTGGCCACGCTGGACGTGCGTGAGCACGCCGAGAAGCACCACGAGGTGCTGGTGCGGCTGTTCGACCAGGTGGGGGAGCTGGAGACCCCGTACTCCGATCTCGACCGCACCCAGCGCACCGCGGTGCTGTCCGCGGAGCTGGCCAGCCGGCGTCCGCTGGTGGGCTCGGCCATCACCGAGGACGAGACGATCCTGGACGACTCCACCCGCACCACGTTCAACGTGTTCCGGGAGATCCGCGACGCGCACCGCACCTACGGGCCCCATGTCATCGAGACCTACATCGTCTCGATGACCCGCGGGGCCGATGACGTCCTCGCTGCGGTGCTGCTGGCTCGCGAGGCCGGGCTCGTGAACATCGCCGGCGGCGACGAGAAGAACCGCTCCGACATCGGCTTCGTACCGCTGCTGGAGACGGTCGAGGAGCTGCGTCACGCCGGGGAGATCCTGGACGAGCTGCTGAGCGACCCCTCCTACCGCGAGGTGGTGCGCCTGCGCGGGGATCGCCAGGAGGTGATGCTGGGCTACTCCGACGGCAACAAGGAAGCCGGCGTGATGACCAGCCAGTGGGAGATCCACCAGGCGCAGCGTCGTCTGCGCGACGCCGCTGCGCGGCACGGGGTGACCCTGCGTCTGTTCCACGGGCGCGGCGGCTCCGTGGGCCGCGGTGGCGGGCCGACGTACGACGCGATCCTGGCCCAGCCCTACGGGGTACTGGAGGGGGAGATCAAGTTCACCGAGCAGGGCGAGGTCATCTCCGACAAGTACATGCTCCCCACGCTGGCGCGGGAGAACCTCGACCTGTCCCTCGCGGCCGTGCTGGAGGGATCCGCCCTGCACACGCAGCCGCGCACCACACCGGAGCAGCTGGTGCGCTTCGGCGAGGCGATGGAGACGGTCTCCGATGCGGCGTTCGCGGCGTACCGGAAGCTGGTGGACGATCCGGACCTGCCGGAGTACTTCGTGACCTCCACCCCCGTGGAGCTGCTGGGCGACCTGAACATCGGCTCGCGGCCCTCGAAGCGGACGACCTCGGAGAAGGGCCTGGACGGCCTGCGGGCGATCCCGTGGGTGTTCGGCTGGACGCAGTCGCGGCAGATCGTGCCGGGCTGGTTCGGCGCCGGCTCCGGGCTGAAGGCCGCGCGGGAGGCCGGGCTGGAGCCGGACCTGCACGACATGCTGCGCCACTGGCACTTCTTCCGCACCGTCATCAGCAACGTCGAGATGACCCTGGCCAAGACGGACATGCAGATCGCCGCGCACTACGTGCACTCCCTGGTGCCGGAGCGGCTGTGGCCGCTGTTCGAGACCATCCGTGCGGAGTACGACCTGGCGGTCGAGGAGATCGAGCGGCTCACCGGCGTGCTGGGCCTGCTGGACAACCAGCCGGTGCTCAAGCGCACCCTTGCCGTGCGCGATCGTTATCTCGATCCGATCTCGTACATGCAGGTCGCGCTGCTGCAGCGGGCCCGAGCGGCCACCGAGCGCGGGGAGCAGCTGGAACCGGATCTCCAGCGAGCCCTGCTCACCACGATCAACGGTGTGGCGGCGGGCCTGAAGAACACCGGCTGATGCAGCCGGGCCCCCGGCTGATGCTGCCGGGCCCCCGGCTGATGCTGCCGGGCCCCGGCGCGTCCGATCCGTTGTGCCTGCTGCGGGACCGGGCTCGCGGCACTCGATGCGGGACGCATCTCAGAACCATCTCGTGGTTCTGAGATGCGTCCTACTCCAAGCAGAAGCACCCGGTATGTCATAAAAGGTGCCCGGAGCCTGGGCATGCTTCCGATCGGCTCAGACCACCGGTGGGTTCGGACGGCCGGCGGGGTCAGGCCGCCGCCCGGCGAGTTCTCGATGCAGCCCGGAACACCGCGACGAACCCCTGCGGGTCATCCAGATCTGCGAGGGACAGATGGAGCACGATCCATCCCAGCTGCAGGAGATCGGCTTCGCGGAGTCGAGCTTCCCGACGGAAGCGTGGCGAGTTCGAGGAATCGGTCCACAGGATCCCGATGCGCGACTCGGGATAGGCGAAATCCACCATCACACTGATCCCGGGGATGTCCGTCGCCAGGGACAGGTTCTCGACAGGTGGCGGGACTCCAGCGAGATGGAAGAACCGGCGGATACGTGTATGGATGCCGCTCGGCACATCCGGTCGGGCCCGCCACAGCGCTTGGCGCAGCCGCGCCTTCCCGGGCATGGGAGCACCGATCGATGCGAATCGCCAGATCTCGTCGCGCGAGCGGCGACGGTGTTGTGCCGCTGGACCCATCAGGTGATCCAGCACGAGAACCATCTCCTCCGTGCTCAGCATCGTCGCCAGACCGCACAGAAGAGCGGGCATGCCGACGGTGGGCAGCGGCTCGCGCGCGGTCTGACCCGGATTGCTGAGCCGATGGGTGGTGACCTGGGGGCCGGCGCGGCGACGGTCGGCTGCCGGGACCGTCACATGGAGCGTCCCGCCCGTGGCGTACCGGGCGTGATCCGGAAGGGGCAGGTCGCACAGTTCAGCTGCAGTGGTGTGGCTGAGGAGAGCCCCGGGCAGCCTGGCCCGCACGAGCACATCTGCGATGTCGAACAGCGGGGCGGGATCACTCGATGGCGTGACGTGCCCGCTGAACACGTCGGTGAACTCCGATGAGGCGAGGCGCCGCGGGTGCACACCGGCCGCACGAAGCTCAGCGCGAGCGAGTACGGCGCCCCGCGGTGGGCGCGTTCGGGGAGGCATGGCCCTAACCTAGGGGCCCTGCACTGGTGATGCATGGGGAGGAACCTCGATGTGGATCCGGCCCGATCAACCGATGGGAAGCTCGCTGATCTGCGGCGATGATAAGCGGGGCGCATCTGGGAACCATGTGTGGTTCTCAGATGCGCCCCACTCTCAACGTGTGTGACCGACTCCCGGACCTGGGCTTTCAACCCGCCCGATGCGTGTACGGCTGGGCCTCGGAGCGCCCGGCCTGCTGCGGTGCGTCAGCGGGCGGTGCCGTCGATCGCGAACTCGTCGATGCGGCGCAGTTCCTCGTCCGTGAAGTCGAGCTTGTGAAGGGTCTGGATGTTCTGCTCGAGCTGGTGCACGGACGAAGTGCCCACCAGTGCAGTGGACACCTGTGGATGGCGCAGCGCCCAGGCCAGCGCCATCTGGGCGAGGCTCTGCCCGCGCTCGTGGGCGATGTCGGACAGGCCGCGAACGCGCTTCTGGTACTCCGGGTCGCGAGCCTGCTTCTCGCTGAGCGATGGCGAGGAGCTCCCGGCCCGCGAGGACTGCGGCACACCGGACATGTAGCGGTTCGTGAGAAGTCCCTGCTGGAGGGGGGAGAACGCCGCCAGGCCGATGCCGAGCTCCTCCGCCGTCTTCAGCAGCCCGTTCTCGATGTGACGGTTGAACATCGAGTACGAGGGCTGATGGATCAGCAGCGGAGTGCCCATATCAGCGAGGATCCTCGCGGCTTCTCGGGTCTTCTCCGGTGAGTAGTTGGAGATGCCGACATACAGCGCCTTCCCGGAGCGCACCGCTTGGTCCAGTGCTCCCATCGTCTCCTCCAGCGGAGTCTCCGGATCCTCGCGGTGGTGGTAGAAGATGTCCACGTAGTCGAGGTCCAGCCGCTCCAGGGACTGGTCCAGGGAGCTCAGCAGGTACTTGCGGGAACCGCCGTCACCGTAGGGACCGTCCCACATCTCGTAGCCGGCCTTGGTGGAGATCACCAGTTCGTCACGATGATTGCTGAAGTCCTGGTCGAGGATCCGACCGATGTGGGTCTCGGCGCTGCCAGGGGGAGGGCCGTAGTTGTTGGCAAGGTCGAAGTGCGTGATGCCCAGGTCGAATGCACGGCGCACGATCGTCCTCAGCGTCAGCGGATCCCGGTTCTCACCGAAGTTCTGCCACAGTCCCAGCGAGATGGGCGACAGCTTCAGCCCGGAACGGCCCACACGCCGGTACGGGGTGTTGGCGAAGCGATAGGCGGCGGGGGAGTAAGCGTCCATGCTCATGGGCCCAGCCTATCCTGGGACGCACTTCACAAGAGGGACGGACGTCGCAGGTCAGCGGCCTGCCGAACTCGGCAGCAACGTCCGCACCATCCGCTCCATCCTCAGGCCGGGCTCCACCAGCAGGGATGGATCGGCCGGGAACGGGAGGGTGCCCTCCATCGTCTGGAACCCGCGACGCTCGTACCACGCGCGCAGCTCGGGACGGTTCTGCAGGACGCACAGCTCGATGCGGCGCACACCGTCCTGTGCACGGCGTGCCACGTGCGCTTCGATCAGTGCCCGTCCCACTCCGGCGCCCTGCGCGGAGGGGCTGACGGCGAACAGTCCGAGTTCCGCCCGCTGGGGCTCATCCGGGTCCCGGCGGGTGTAGCAGCATCCCAGCACCGACAGGGCGGCAGCGGGCGCCCCGGTCGGCCCCGTCGTCGCTTCTCGCGTCGGCCCCAGCGTTGCCAGGCCCGATGCCGGCTGTCGCTGCGCCACCAGGAACAGGGCGTGAGGATCCTCGAGCAGACCGCGCACTTCTGCTTCATCGGTGCGGTGTCCGCGCACCAGGTGCGCCTCGGTGGTCCATCCGCCCTCACCGCGGTAGGCGGACTGGACGATCTCCAGCAGGACCGGGATGTCGCAGGCGCGGGCCTGCCGGATCCTGACGGGAACGAACTGGGTGCCTGTCACCGGGAGGCGCTGGCCTTGAGCAGACCGATCTGCTGGAGCTTCTTCAGCAACCCGTGGCCGTCCGGTGCCTGCACCATCGGGGGGGTGGTGTCCTGCTCGGACGGCTCCTCGAGCGGCCGCGTGGTGCCGTGGGCGAGCAGCTGCTCCGACTCCGTGAGCTGTCGAATCGCGATCGCCTGCACGTTCTCCGAGCGCTTCTCGGCGAAGCGCGCATAGATCGAGGGGTCGTGCTGGCCATCGTCTCCGATCAGCAGCCAGTTCACCTGTGGCAGGAAGGACGCCAGCTGCTCGAGCGAGCGCTCCTTGTGCTCCTGCCCGGAGCGGAAGATGCCGGTGTTGGTGGGGCCCCAGTCGGTCAGCAGCAGCGGACCGTCCGGGTAGCCGTTCTTGTACAGGAACCGCTTCAGGACCGGGAACACGTTCCATGCGCCGGTGGACAGATACACCACCGGGCTGTCCGGATGCTCGCGCATGATCCGCTGGTAGAGCATCGGCATGCCGCGCACCACCTTGCGGGAGGACTGGTGGACCACGAACGCGTTCCAGAAGGCCAGCATCGGCCGCGGCAGCCACGTCACCATCACGGTGTCGTCGATGTCGCTGACCAGGCCCAGGCGCTCGCCATGGGCGTAGACGGTGACGGTGGCTGTGACCTCGTTGCCCGGAACGGTCCACAGCACCGCCTCGTGCTCACCCGGTTCGAGATCGACGTCCAGCCGCGCATCGACGATCCCGGTGCGGTCCGCGCGCTGGGTGTACTGCTTGCCGCCGATGGAGATGTGCACCTTGCGGTTGGGCGCGACCTGCGCGGTGAAGTTCCGCCAGCCCCGAACGGCCATCGAGCGCATGTCGTGCACCGGTCGGTCGTAGTAGTCGGCGGGCGTGCCCTTGGTGGCGTACAGGAGCTTGGCCAGGATCCTCACGTGCGAGGGGATGCCGTAGCCGTGGAACGGCTGCAGGCGGAGGTCCCAGCCCAGGCTGCGCAGAACACCGCCGACGATGCTGTTCTTGACGTCCTCGATCCGGGCCGCCCAGTGAGGGCGGTCGGTGGTGGTCAAAGCGCGCGAGCCATCTTGATCCAGGCGCCGTCGGGATCGTCCTCGACGATCCGCCAACGGTCACCGGTATCGCTGAAGCCCAGGCTCTCGTACACGGCCAGGGCGCCGGTGTTGGAGGGGCCGACGTACAGGGTGACCGTGCTCGCGCCGTCCTCGCGGGCCCACTCCAGCACGGCCTCGCCCAGCGCCTGGGCGATACCCGTCTTGCGGGAGGCCGGGGTCACCCACATGGCCTGGAGTTCGCGCTCGTCGTCGGGGGAGTCCTCCTCATGACGCACCGCGACCACGCCCACGGGCTGACCGCTCTCCACGGCCAGGAACCAGGTGGCCTCGTCGACGCGCTGGCGCCACACTGAGTCGTCGTAGGTAGATTCCTTGTCCCAGCTCTGGCCGAAGGCCGAGGGGTCGGTGCTGAGCGAGCGTAGGCGGATCTCGCGCACGAGCGACCAGTCGTCGTCGTGGGCGCGGATGATGTCGGCCATGGCTGACCTCCTGGGCCGTCGATTTCGGGTGTGTGCGCGGGCTTCCCCCGCAGGGTCGCGAAGACCCCGCATGCCTTCCGTCTGCATTGTACGGGCCCGGGATGACGCGGGGTACGCGCATCCCATGCATCTGTCCGGTTCGGGTGCGGTTCCCCACGGACCACCGCAAGACACCGCCCGCGCACCCGGCCTGGCACAATGGGCGAATGTCGACATTGCGCGTCCTCACCGTCTGCACAGGGAACATCTGCCGTTCCCCGGCGGCAGCGGTGATGCTGCGTGAGGCAGTGCGCGCCGAGGGGCTGTCCGAGCAGGTGGAGGTGGAGTCGGCCGGGACCAGCTGGGATGCCGAAGGCCTGCCGATGGATGAGCGCACGATGTTCGCCCTGGAGCGCGCCGGCTATCGGCAGCCCTTCGAGCACACCGCACGCACGGTGCACCTGTCCGAGCTCACGACCTGGGACCTGGTGCTGGTGATGACCTCCCAGCACCTGCAGTCGCTGCGGCGCATGATGGAG
Source organism: Brachybacterium epidermidis (assembly GCF_015209585.1). Taxonomy (GTDB): domain Bacteria; phylum Actinomycetota; class Actinomycetes; order Actinomycetales; family Dermabacteraceae; genus Brachybacterium; species Brachybacterium epidermidis. The sequence goes on along the minus strand of NZ_JADEYR010000023.1, from coordinate 1,033 downwards.
CAGATCCCGGAGGGGCAGGCCAGCCCCGAGGTGCTGCTGTGGAGGCAGTTCGACCCGGAGACCTCGATCGATGCCCGGGACGAGGACCTCGATGTGCCGGACCCGTGGTACGACGAGCAGGAGGCCTTCGACGAGACGGTCCTGGGCATGCAGCGCGCGGTCCCGTCGATCATGGCCCATGTGCGGCGCCTGCTGCGCGAAGGGCGGGATCGGACGCGGTGACCTGCCCCGCAGGCGAGCCCGCCGGCGCACGACCGATGCATGGGACGCACTGAGCCCGCAGACACACTGAGCGCTGAGGCGCGCGGAGGGATCACCGCTGGGCGAGCGAGAGGATCATCTCCGCGGGTCGTCGAGGTCGGAATCCTCGATATCCACGGTGGCGTGTCGGCCGCGCCAGGTCGCACCCACGAATCCGGCCGCGGTGAGGAAGCCGACGCCGAGAGCCACCATCAGCACCTGGAGGATGCGCCCGGCGGGACGGGAGTCGTCCTGGGTGATGGCATGGATCAGCCGGGTGAGGGGTCCGCTGTCCGATGACCCTGCTGGCCGGGCGGGTGACTGGTCGGTGTCGCTCTCCAGCCCGGTCTCCGAAGCAGTCGCCTCATCGGCGTTCGCGGTCTGCGGTCCCGGGGTTCCCGGCGACGGCGCAGGCTGCGGGGAGGGGCTGCTGGGCTCGGCGGGCTCGACGGCACCCTCGGCCTCCGTGGAGTCTTCTGGCGGTTCTACCGGCTCCACCTCGTGGGCGTCCATGGGGGGTTCTATCGGCTCCGCCCGCTGGGCGGGCTGTTCCCCCCGTGGGGGCGGGTCCCCCGGGGGGTCCGGGGGGGGCCTTCCCCGCCGGGGGGGGGGGCGGGGCGGCGGGCCCCCCGGTGGCGGGGGGGGCGGGGGGCGGGGGGGAGCCCCCCCGGCCCCCCGCCGATCCCAGCGCCCTGCAGTTCGACCCCCTGGTGGGCACTGATCCCTCGATGGCACCCACGCCCACCGCTCCCGGTCAGGACGACCTGCCGTACCCCGCGTGGTCCATGGACTG
>NZ_JADEYR010000022.1 GCF_015209585.1 Brachybacterium epidermidis | reverse complement strand
TGGATCGACTGGGAGGACGCGCACATCGGGATCGGGCTCCCGCACCCCGGCACCCAGGGCGGCCTCCCCCGCTCAGAGGCGCAGCAGCTCGAGTTCGCGCGTCTGGTCACCCACTACTGGGCCCACGCCGTTGGGGCCGATGACGCCGACGATGCCGTTGGGAGGCAGCGAGAAGGACAGATCGTCGATGAGCACCCGGTCGCCGAAGCCCTTCTTGAGGTTCTTCGCGTCGATCACCTGGGAGCCCAGGCGGGGGCCGGGCGGGATGGTGATCTCCTCGAAGTCGAGCTTGCGGGTCTGCTCGGCCTGGGCGGCCATCTCCTCGTAGCGGGCCAGGCGGGCCTTGGACTTGGCCTGGCGGCCCTTCGCGTTGGAGCGCACCCACTCGAGCTCGTCCTTGAGGCGCTTGGCGAGCTTGGCGTCCTTCTTGCCCTGGACGCTGAGGCGCTCCTCCTTCTTCTGCAGGTAGGTGGAGTAGTTGCCCTCGTAGGGGTACAGGTGACCGCGGTCCACCTCGGCGATCCACTGGGCGACGTGGTCCAGGAAGTACCGGTCGTGGGTGACGGCGATGACGGCGCCCTCGTACTGCTGCAGGTGCTGCTCCAGCCACAGCACGCTCTCGGCGTCGAGGTGGTTGGTGGGCTCGTCCAGCAACAGCAGGTCCGGCTTCTGCAGCAGCAGCTTGCACAGGGCCACGCGGCGGCGCTCGCCGCCGGAGAGGTGGGTGACGGGCTCGTCACCGGGCGGGCAGCGCAGGGCATCCATCGCCTGCTCGAGCTGGGAGTCGAGGTCCCAGCCGTTGGCGTTGTCGATCTCCGTCTGGAGCTTGCCCATCTCCTCCATCAGGGCGTCGAAGTCGGCATCGGGCTCGGCCATCTCCTCGCCGATGGCATTGAAGCGCTGCACCTTCTCATACAGCTCGCCCATGCCCTCCTGGACGTTCTCCAGGACCGTCTTGGACTCGTCCAGCGGGGGCTCCTGCAGCAGGATGCCCACGCTGTAACCGGGGCTGAGGCGGGCCTCGCCGTTGCTGGGCTGGTCCAGCCCGGCCATGATCTTCAGGATGGTGGACTTGCCGGCGCCGTTGGGGCCGACCATGCCGATCTTGGCGCCCGGGTAGAAGCTCATGGTGACGTCATCGAGGATGACCTTGTCGCCCACGGCCTTGCGGGCCTTGTACATGGTGTAGATGAACTCTGCCAACGTGGATTCCTGTCCGAAAAGGGGTAGCGGGGTCTCACCGGCGTGCCGCGGAACGGCACCGCTCGGGACGTCTCACGGTCACCGACTCTACCCGGAACGCCCCGTCCTCCGAGGCGCGGCACTGCGGTGCCCTCACGGATGAGAACGGGGTGGAGGGGCCGGTGTTCCCCCAAGGCCCCTGCCGGGGCTGGACCGGACGATCGCGGCGCTGGGCTGAGCACCGGCGGTCGGCCGCTCAGTCCAGGGGCACGCCCCTGGCGGCGAGAACCTCGCGGGCGATCTCGGTGCCGTGCCGCTCGGCCTGGTCGCCCTGCTCGCCGTTGCGGGGCCACAGGTGGGCGTCGATCCCCAGTGCACGTGCGGCGTCGACGTTCTCCTGCTTGTCGTCGAAGAAGATCACGGCCGAGGGGATGGACACGCCGCCGGTCTCGTGGGAGAGCGCCTGCAGCAGCACCTCGAAGATCTCGCGGTCGGGCTTGACGGCGCGCTCCTCCCCCGAGATCACCGCGAAGCTGAAGGCCTCGAACCAGTCGGCCCGGCGCACGGCCTGCCCGAAGGCGACCGAGGCGTTGGACAGCAGCGCCATCCGCACGTCGTTGCGGGCGAGATCGTGGATGAGCTCGCGGGATCGGGGATCCAGCGTCAGGAAGTAGCGGTTGTCGGCGTCCTGCAGCTCGGCGACCTCCTGCTCGCTGAGCTCCTCGACGGCGACGGAGCGCGCCACCGCGCCCCAGTAGTCCTCGCAACCGAGCTCACCGCTGTCGTAGGCCAGGCGCTCGGCCCACAGCGCGGCGCCGAGGGCATCGGCGTCACCGCCCAGCAGGGCGTGGACGTCGGGCATGGGGTCGTGGCCGTTGCTGAGGACCCCGCCGAAGTCGAAGACGACGGTGGGGCGGGGCGGTGCGGTGGCGCTTCCGGGGGCTCATCGGGCTCACTGGTCCTCACAGGTGGGAAGTCCGTCGACGCCGCCGGTGGCGGCGATGGTCTCGGTGGCCCTCAGCGCCTCGTCGAAGGAGCCGACGGCCACCACCTCGAGCCCATCGGGCTCGTAGCCGAGCACCTGATCGCAGTTGTCGCGGGGCGCGAGGAAGAACTCGGCGTCGGCGTCGCGGGCACCCACCATCTTCTGGCGGATCCCCCCGATGGAGCCGACGGTGCCATCGGGGGAGATGGTGCCGGTGCCGGCGATCGCGCGCCCCCCGGTGAGGGCACCCGGGGTGAGCTCGTCGTACACCGACAGGGAGAAGATCATGCCGGCACTGGGCCCTCCGATGTCGCCGACGGCGATCTCCACGTCCATCGGGAAGTCGTAGCCCTCGGAGAGCACCACACCGAGCCGGGGAGTGCCGTCGACGATCTCGGTGGGCACCTCCAGCGCCACCTCCTGGTCATCGCGGCGCACCGTGATCGGCAGCGCGCGGCCCTCCTCCGCACCCCGCACTAGGGCCTGGAACCCGGGCAGGTCCGCGGCGGTCTCGCCGTCGATCTCCAGCAGCACGTCACCGGGCTCGAGGTGGCCGTCGGCGGGGGCACCCTGCTGGACGCCGGCGATCATCACCACGGGCTCGTACTCGATGCCCAACTCTTCCAGGGCCACCGCCACGGCGCCCTGCTGGGAGGTGGACATCTGCACCGCATTGTCCAGGGTGGCCTGCTCGCGGGTCTGGTCCGGTGGGAACATGAGCTCACGCGGCATCACGGCCCGGCTGCGGTCGAACCAGGAGACCACCACGTCCACCGGGGTCACCACGTATCCGGGACCGCCGTCGACGGAGACGGTGGTCATCATCAGAGAACCGTCGGTGGGGTAGGTCTCCACCCCGTCGATCTGCACGATCTGCTCGTCGCGGTACTCCCCCAGCACGTCGATCGCCGGGCCGGGCTGCTCGATCACGTACGGCACCGGGATCAGGGCCCCGCCCAGGATCAGCGCGCACAGCAGCCCCAGCGAGACCAGCACGGTGCGCGGGTGGGCCAGCTGGGCGTCCTCGACGGCCTGGGAGGCGAGTCGGCGCAGGCCACGCCGACTCCGGGCGGGCGGCGCAGGGGCTCCGGTGGGATCACTCACCCCGACATTGTGCCCCACCACCAGCAACCCCCCGGGATGGCTGGGTACGCTGGCCGCCGACCCAACTGCGGAGGTGGCCAATGAGCGAGAACCCGATGTCGGGCGGACCCGGCGGCATGGACGAGGAGGCCCTCAAGCGCTTCCTGCAGGAGGCGTTCGGGGGTGCGATCCCCGAGGAGGCCCTGGACGGGCTGGACCTGTCCGCTCTCGCCCAGCAGGCGAACCTGCCGCAGGATCCGTCGCAGCTGCGGGCCGCCGCCGCGCAGATGCAGCACCTGTTCTCCGCGCAGGGCGACGGCCCCGTGAACTGGACTCTCGCCGAGGACGTGGCGCGCCGCACCGCCGCCGGGCAGGCGCAGATGCCGGGCCTGCCCGCCCCACCGGCACCCCGGGCGATCCCACGCCCACCGACGCGCAGGTGTCCGAGCTGCGTCAGGCCGCGCAGGTGGCGCGACTGTGGCTGGATCCGGTGCTGGCGATCGATGTGCCCTCCCAGGAGCTGGGGGTGCTCGGTCGCGGCACCTGGCTGTACCGCACCCTGCCGCGCTGGCAGTCCACCGTGGAGCCGGTCGCCAAGTACATGGCCGGAGCTATCGGCGAGGCCATCGCGGCGCAGCTGGGGCAGATGGACGAGAACCCGCTGCCGATGCCCGGTGACCCGGCCGCGATGATGGAGCGCTTCGGCGGCACCATGTTCGGCGTCCAGTTCGGCCACGCCATCGGCTCGCTGGCCCGTGAGGTCGCGGGCACCACCGACCTGTCGCTGCCCCTGGGGCCCGACGGCGCCCCCGCCCTGGTGGCCGCCAATGTGGAGGACCTGATCTCCTCCCACCAGCTGGATGCTCCCGCGGCCAGGATCTTCCTGGCCGCCCGGGAGATCGCCCATGCGGCGCTGTTCGCGGCGCACCCCTGGCTGGGCAGGGCCCTGTTCTCGGCGATCGAGGACTACGCCCGCGGCATCACCCTGGACCTGGATGCGCTGGACGAGATGGTGCGCGACCTGGACCTCTCGGACCCGAAGGCGCTGCAGGCCCGCCGCCCGGAGGAGATGTTCGTGTTCACCCGTCGGGCCTCGCAGGAGCGGGCCCTGGAGGAGCTGGCCACCACCCTCGCGCTGGTGGAGGCGTGGGTGGACCACGTGACCACGAAGGCCCTGGAGGGCAAGCTGCCGCAGCTGGAGGCGATGCGGGAGGTGCTGCGGCGCCGGCGCGCCACCGGCAGCCCCGCCGAGCAGATGCTGGCTGGCACCGTGGGCATCGAGCTGCGCCCGCGGCGGGTGCGGGAGGCCCTGGCCTGGTGGGAGAGCGTGCTGGCCACCGAGGGCGTGACCGGGCGCGAGGCGAAGTGGGACCACCCCGATCTGCTGCCCAGCGCGGAGGTGCTCTCCGGAAGGCCCCAGGCGCCGCGCCCCGAGGCCGCCGAGGACGAGGCGCTCTCGGACGTGGAGATCCCCGCGGACTTCGATGCGGAGCTGGAGAAGCTGCTGTCCGGCGAGGGGCAGCAGAGCGCTCCGCGCGAGGACGGCCAGGGCGGCCTGCGCGAGGAGGACGAACTCGACGGGACCGACGACGGGACCGATGACGACGGGACTGATCCCGATCCCGGGAACCGCCCCGCATGACCGCACCGCCTGAGCCGGCGCTGCAGCAGGTGCGGGCCGCGCGCTCCGCGGCCACCGGTGCGCGGATCGCCCGCCAGTACGAGTCGCTGCTGCAGCAGAACCCGCAGGCGGTATACCGCGACGGCGGCCCCGTGCACCTGACGGCCAGCGCGATCGTGGTGGACGCCCCGGGCGAGCACGTGGCCCTGGTGTGGCACCGCAAGGGACAGTTCTGGGTGCAGCCCGGCGGGCACCTCGAGCCCGGGGAGACCAGCCTCGAGGCGGCCGCCCTGCGCGAGGTCGCCGAGGAGACGGGTGTGCACGAGGTGCAGCGGATCGGCCCCGGCCCTGCGGTGCTGCACCAGCACCACCTGGCCGCGGCCTTCGGTTCCTGCCGGGCCCACTGGGACGTGCAGTACCTGCTGCGCACCCCGCGGCCGGCCGCCGCGACCCCGTTGCGACCCAGCGAGGAGTCCCCCGAGGTGATCTGGGCGCCGTGGCCGCTGCTGGCAGGCGCCCGCAGCAGGCAGCGATCCCTGCCGGCGGGCACGGTCGCGGACCTGGAGGAGACCCTGGAGCTGCTGGGCACGTGGGCGGCCCGGCACTGGTGAGGGCACAGGAGGTGGGGGCTAGTCCCTCGCCTCCCGAGGTTCGTCCGGTTCCCGGGGTGCGGGCAGGTCCTGCTCCCAGGCCACTCCCTCGAGGAACCCGCGGGCGCGCTGCGCCTGCGGGTACCGGTCCATCAGGGCCTGGAATTCCGGCCCGTGGCCCGGCACCAGCAGGTGCACCAGTTCGTGCACCAGCACCGAGTCCACCACCCACGAGGGCATGCCCTGCAGCCGGGACGAGAGGCGGATGCTGCCCTCCGTCGGGGTGCAGGAACCCCAGCGTCGCTGCTGCCGGGTGGACCACTGCACGGAGGTGGGCCGGGCCCGGGAATCGAGGTACAGCTCACTGAGCTCGACCGCTCGAGCGGCGAGCTGCTCGTCGCTGCGGCGGGGCGCGATGGTGCGCTCCTCCTTGCGCGAGAGCTGATCGATCATGCGCCGCACCCACTGCGCCTCCTCGCGCCGGCTCATCGAGGCGGGGATCGCGACCACCAGATCGCCCTCGCGCCGGGTGATGGACACGCTGCGGCGCCGACGGGCGGATCGGCGCACCAGCACACGCTCCCCGCGGGGACCGGTGACGCCGGGATGAGGGTGCAGATCGGGCATGCGGCCAGCCTCGCACGGATCCGCACGAAGTTTTTGCTCCACAGGCTGTGCATGGCATCACTGCTGGTCGCGGTGTTGCGGGCGGTGGATCACGAGGTTCCTCCACAGCCGCCCCACCGTCATCCGCACACTGTCCACACAAGCGCGCGGGTTGTCCACAGGGCGTCCCCCGGACGCCTTTGACCCGCCCCGCCCCGAGGGGCTACGTTTCCCTGAACGTGGAGCCCCGGGATAACTAGCAGGACGCACACGGGGAAGGTGCGCGTGGTGCTGAGCGCCCCCGGGGCTCCACGGTCCGTGCGGCCGGATCCGGCTGTCCGGACCCCTGCCGTCGGCGCGGCGCACGCACTTCCTCGGCTCCCCGCAGGAGCCCCCCAGCCCGAAGCGTGCGCCGCACCGCCCGGCACGAGAACGGCATGAGATCCGTTCTCGACTCGTTCCCGTCCCGGCACGGCGTTACAGTGAGCCGACAGCCCGAACCCGACAATATGAACGAGGAGCCGACATGGCCGACGAGACCTACGCCGGAGAGTTCTACTGCGTGAAGTGCCGCGAGAAGCGCGAGGCCGAGGGGAACGTGGTCGTCTCCAACGGCCGCCGCATGGCCAAGGCCGTGTGCCCCGAGTGCGGCACCAAGCTCAACCGCATCCTCGGCAAGGCCTGAGCGCCCACCGAGAGCGCGCCGCTCACGCGGCGCTCTTCCGAGGCCGGCCCCGTCCTCGCTTCACGGCGATGACGCGGCCGGCTTCGAGTATCTGACCGCCCCACACGCCCCAGGGCTCACCGCGCTGGAGCGCACCCTCGAGGCAGGCCTCACGCAGGGGGCAGCCCGAGCACAGCTCCTTGGCCCGCTCGAGCTCCGCCGGGCGTTCGGCGAAGAACAGATCGGCGGCCTCCGGGTCGTGGCAGGGCAGGCTGGTGACCGCAGCGGTGTGCGCGGTGGAGACCGGCAGCAGGCCGGCGAGGGTGGAAGAAGAAGTCATCGTCTCGCTGCTTCGAAGATCGTCGTGGAACGGCCCGTGGGGGCGAAGGGAGGGAGGCGCCGGTGCCGCCCTCACCGCGAGGCGAGAGCCTCGTCAGCTCAGCGACGACACCGTCGGGGCATAGCCCCGCAGGCGCAGTGGGTGGGGTGCGCGAAGAAGGGCACCACCGACCGCTTCGAACTGATTGCCGATCATGGCGACACCTCCTCTCCTGTGCGCATGCCCCGGTGTCCCGGACCACGACGTGGACGATTGACGAGCGTGAGTCTACATGGCCCCCACACCCCGTCACATCTTTTTTTGACCTGCGGTTCTACTGCTGCGCCAGCAGCTCCAGCACCTGCTGGCCGTACCTCTCGAGCTTGGCGGGACCGATGCCGGGCACGCCCAGCAGCTCCTGCTCGGTGCGGGGCATCCGTTCGGCGAGGGCCTCGAGGGTGGCGTCGGTGAACACGGTGTAGGCAGGGGCGCCCGTGGCGCGGGACTGCTCCAGGCGCCAGGCGCGCAGCGCGTCCATCACCTGCTCGCTCGCGGTGGGTGGGCAGCCGGCGTGCCGACCGATGCGCTGCTCCCGGGTCCCCGTGAGGGCTCCCCCGCACGAGCGGCACTCGGAGTACACGGTGGCGCTGCGGCGCCCGGTGCGGCGCGGGCTCGCCCCCGCTCCCCCACCCTTGGCGGAGGGGTGGTCCAGCACGCCGTCCAGGAAGCGGGAGGGCTTGCGCGATCCCCGGGCGCCCGGGTTCCGCGCCGCCGACCAGGTGACGGTGAGCAGGTCACGGGCCCGCGTGAGGGCCACGTAGAACAGGCGCCGCTCCTCCTCGACCTCGGACGGTGTCTTCGCCATGGAGATCGGCAGCAGGCCGTCGCTGGCCCCCGCCACGAACACCACCGGCCATTCCAGGCCCTTGGCGGCGTGCACGGAGGCGAGGGTGACGCCCTCCACCACGGGGGCGGACTGCGCCTCGGCGCGCTCCTCGAGCTCGCCCACCACGTCCTCGATGCCCGCACCGGGCCGGGCCAGGACCGTCTGCGCCAGGCCCACCAGGGCGTTCAGCGAGTCCCAGCGGTCCCGCACCGCACCGGTGGACTCGGGGGCCTCGGGCCGCCAGCCCTGCTGGGACAGGACGTCGCGCACCGCCTGCAGCGGTTCGACCTGCTCCACGCGGGCCGCGGCGCGCAGCGCCACCATCGCCCGGCGCACCTCCTGGCGCTCGAAGAAGCGCTCCCCCCCGCGCACCAGGTAGCCGATGCCACGCCCGGTGAGGGCCTGCTCGAACGCCTCCGACTGGCTGTTGGTGCGGAACAGCACGGCCACGTCCGCGGCGGTGACCGGGGCACCGGGGCGACCCTGCTCGATCAGCTCCGCGATGCGGGCGGCGATCCCCTCGGCCTCGGCCTGGTCGTCGGGGAAGGACTCGATCAGCGGCGGCGGGCCGTCCTCGCGCTGGGAGGCCAGGGTCAGGCGGTGCTGCCGGGTGCGGCCCTGGGCGCCGTCCAGCACGGTGTTGGCCATGCGCACGATCTGGGGGGTGGAGCGGTAGTTGCGCTCCAGCCGGATGGTGCGGGCGCGCTTGAACTCGCGGGGGAAGTCCAGCAGGTAGGAGGCCCGGGCGCCGGCGAAGGTGTAGATGGTCTGGGCGGCATCGCCCACCACGCACAGGTCGTCGGAGGTGCCCAGCCACAGGCGCAGCAGCGCGTGCTGGAGAGCGGAGACGTCCTGGTACTCGTCCACCACGAAGTGGCGGTACTGGGCGCGCACCTCACGGGCGACGTCCGCCCGCTCGCTGAGGAAGCCCACCATGTGCAGCAGCACGTCCTCGAAGTCGATGACGCCGCGCTCCTTCTTGACCTCCTCGTACTGGGTGAGGATGCGGGAGATGGAGCGGGAGTCGAAACCGGCCACCCCGGGGCGGCGGGATCGCGCGGCGGCCTCGGGGTAGCTCTCCGGGGTGAGCATGGTGACGCGGGACCACTCGACCTCGGCGACGATGTCGCGCAGCGCCGCCCGGTCCACGCTCATGTGCAGCCGCCGACAGGCCTCCCCCACCCCGGCGAACTTGTTCGGCATGATCTCGGGCATGGGGCCGCCCCCCACACGCGGCCAGAAGTGGCGCAGCTGCCGCAGGGCGGCGGCGTGGAAGGTGCGGGCCTGCACCGCGGGCACCCCCAGGTCCCGCAGCCGTGAGCGCATCTCCGCGGCGGCCTTCGAGGTGAAGGTGACGGCCAGCACGTGCCGGGGGTTCAGCTGCCCGGTGGCCACCCCGTAGGCGATGCGGTGGGTGATGGCGCGGGTCTTCCCGGTGCCGGCACCGGCCAGCACGCACAGCGGGGTGCCGAAGCTGCTGGCGACCTCGCGCTGCTCGGGGTCGAGCGCAGCGAGGATGTCCTCGGCACTGGGTTCAGGGACGGGGGCGGGCTGGTCGGTCATCGTCCCCCAGTCTGCCAGCGAGCTGTGACAGGCGGGCATCCGTGTGGACGCGCCGCGCGGAGGGCCCGGTCTCATCCCTCCTGCGTCAGCCAGTCGTCGATCAGTGCGCGTCCCAGAGAGGAGCTGCCGGGCAGGTCGATCCGCTCGGCGGCGAGCTCCTCGCGCAGCTGCTCGCGGGTGAACCATCGGGCCTCGGCGATCTCGTCCTCCTGCAGAACCAGGGAGGGGGTGCCGTCGGCCCAGGCCCGGTAGCCGAGCATCAGGGAGCGCGGGAAGGGCCAGGGCTGGCTGCCCACGTACTCCACGGTGTGCACGTGCAGTCCCACCTCCTCGGCGACCTCCCGCACCACGGCACCCTCGAGGGTCTCCCCCGGTTCCACGAACCCCGCCAGCACCGAGTGGAAACGGCCCCGGAAGTGGGCGTTGCGCGCCAGCAGCAGCCGGTCGCGCTCATCGCGCACGCCCATGATCACGGCGGCGTCGGTGCGGGGGAAGTGCTCGCTGCCGTCCTCACGGCAGCGCAGCACCCAGCCTCCGGCCTCTGCCTCCAGCAGCTCCCCGCAGGCCGGGCAGTGCCGCGTCGCCCGGTGCCAGGAGCCCATCGCCACGGCCGCGAGCGCCAGGTCGGCGTCGGCCGGGACCAGCTGGTCGGCCACATGGCGAAGGTCGCGCAGGTCGCGCCCGGGGTCGTCGAGCTCGGGGCTGGGCTCGGGGATCTCCACGGCGAGCACCCGCAGCCCCTCCCTCCGCCCCAGGAAGACCAGGGGCTGGTGGGTCCCGGCGCGCGGGTCCTCGCTCTCCAGCAGCAGGCCGACGGTGCCGTCCTCCGCCTCGGTGACAGCGGCGGCGCCGGCGCGGGTGACGAGGTAGCGGGCATCGTCCCCGGGGGCGAGCACCTCGGGCTCGATGCGCAGCAGCGCCTCCCGATCGGACTCCAGCAGGGTCAGGGGTGTGCGCAGGTGCGGTCCACGAACTCTCGCCATGCTCGAAGCCTACGGGGATCGAGCAGCACCGGCAGGTACGGTGGGCTCGTGCATCGCAACTCCTACTCCCTCGCAGCGCTCGCCGCGGCGGCGGTCCCCGGGCTCGTCCCGGTGCGGACCACCCCGATCGCCACCCCGGCCGAGGATCTCGACGTGGCCGGCGTGGTCGGTGAGGACGCCCGTCGCGTGGTGGTCTCCTCCCCCGCCTCGACCGCGGCCGGGCTGCGCCTGGAGAAGGACCTGCGGGTGGCCGACGCGCTCACCGGCTCCCCCCTGCGCGGAGTGGTCCCCCCGGTGCTGGGCTTCGTGAAGCTGCCCGAGGGCGGCCGGGCGGTGATCAGCCAGGCCCCGGCCGGGCGTCCCCTGATGCTGGAGGACCTCACCTCCTCCTCGGCCCTGGCACGCTCCCTGGGCGTGGTGATCGCCCGCATCCACACCGTTCCCCGCTACGCGGCGGAGGCCGCGGGGGTGGAGTCGTTCACCGCCCCCGCGCTGCGCGCCCAGCACGCCGAGCACCTGCGCCGCGCCCAGCAGGGCGGCCACCTTCCCGCGGCCGTGGCGCAGCGCTGGGAGCATCTGCTGGCCGATGAGGAGCTGTGGGACTTCACCCCGCAGTTCGTCCACGGCGACATGAGCGAGGAGAACCTGTTCGGCTCGGGGGACCGGATCAGCGCGGTGCAGGACTGGTCCTCCGCGCGGGTGGCCGATCCCGCCTCGGACCTGGCGTGGCTGATCTCCACCCTGGAGCCGGAGCTGTTCGACGAGCTGTACGCGGCCTACCGCGAGGAGCTGCCCACCGCGAGCCATCCGCGCCTGGTGGAGCGGGCGCAGGCGCTGGGCGAGTTCGCGGTGCTGGAGTGGCTGCTGCACGGCCTGGACACCGGCGACGAGACGATCGTCTCGGACGCCCGCGGCATGATCGAGGATCTCGACCGGGATCTGGCGCAGCTGGCCCGCGAAGAGGCCGAGCGCACCTACGACGGCCTGCAGGGCTGATCACCTCCCCGTCAGCATCTGCGCGATCGTCTGCGCCGAGGGGTGGCGCCGCACCTCGTGCGTGGTGCCGTCGGGCACGAAGTGGAAGGCGGTGCGGATCCGTCCCAGCGGCAGCCCGGTGCGCTCGTGCCAGGCCAGTCGGTACAGCGACAGCTGCAGGGCCATGTCCCGCAGGCGTGAGGGTGCGGGGGTGCGGCCCGTCTTCCAGTCCACGATGATCACTCCCCCCGCATCGCCGCTGCCGTCGGTGCCCTCGGGGTCGGCGAAGACCGCGTCGATGATGCCGCGCACCGCGATGCCGCCCACGCGGGTCAGCACCGGCTGCTCCACCGCGATCGGGGTGCGCCCAGCCCATTCGGAGGCGGCGAAGGCCTCACGCAGCGCGGTGGCGTCCTCGCTGCCCTCGGTCTCCTCCACCAGGTCCTCGGTCAGCTCCGCGAGGTCCTCGAGGTCCAGCAGAGCGGCGCCCTCGTAGCGGCCCTCCAGCCAGGCATGGAAGGCGGGGCCCCGGCGGGCCGCGGCGGAGGGGCGTCGGGGCAGGGGGCGCAGCAGGTCCTGGGCAGCGGCGGTCGGGTCCTGCGCCTGCCGCACCACCTGGGAGGCCGACAGCCGCGGCGGGGAGTGCACGACGGGCCGGGCCTGCTGGTCGCGCAGGTCCGCGAGGGTGCGGCGCACGGTCTCGGCGAGGCGCTCGTCGCGCAGCTGCACGCCCGGCGCCTCGTGCTGGGCGGCGTGCAGCAGATCCTCGGCACGGTCCCGCCTCTGCTCGGCGGGACCGGGGGCGGGCGGCCACGGGGCCTGCTGCTGCACGGAGTCCAGAGGGTTCTGCTCGGGCACCTCCTGCCGCCGGCGGAACGGCTCGGGCACCAGGGGGGCGACCTCGGCGAGGTAGCGGGAGCGGGGCCGGGCAGTGGCAAGGCCGGTGCGCCAGGCGGCGGAGCTGAGCAGCAGGCGCCGGCGGGCACGGGTGACGGCCACGTACATGAGCCGGCGGTCCTCCCGCAGGGACTCCTCGCCCTGGTCGAACTGGAACTGCTCGATCAGCGCCTCGGCGTCGACCTGGGTGTCGGCCTGGGCCCAGGCGAGCTCGGGCAGGGTGTGCGCATCGCCGCGCAGCCCGGTGGGCACGGAGGCGGTCGCGGTGGGGCCCAGCCAGCCGCTGGCCGCCACTCGCACCCGGCCGGTCTCGTCCGTGCGCGCCCGCCGCAGGTCGTAGGAGGGCACGGTGCCCTCGGTGAGCCCGGCCACCGCCACCAGGTCCCATTCCAGCCCCTTGGCGGAGTGCATGGTCACCACGGTCACGGCGTGCGGGTCACGGGTGTGCTCGGGCGGGGCGGTCACGGCGAGGCCCGCCTCCTCGTCCTCGCTGATCTCCAGCAGGTCCAGGTAGGCGGCCAGGCCCGCGTGCTGGGCGGTGCGCTCGAAGGAGGAGGCGTGCTCGCGCAGGGCCTCCAGGTCCGCCAGGGCGCGCCCGCCGCTGTCCTGCTCCAGCAGGGCCAGGTCCACCTCGAGGGCGTGCACGGCGGCGGTGATGAGGTCCGGCAGGGGCAGCGGCAGCAGCCGGCGGATGCTCCGCAGCAGGGCCTGCACCTGGAGCAGCCGCCCCCGGCCGACGGTGCTGAGCACGCGGCCCTCCGGGTCGGTCCAGCCCTCCGGCGGGAGGTCGTCGACGGCGTCCACCAGGGACACCTCCTCGGCCTCGTCGCCGCCGGAGCGGCGGCCGGGCGCGAGGCGGTCCCGCCACCTGCCCAGCACGGCCAGGTCGCGGGCGCCGAGGCGGAACCGCGGCCCGGTGAGCAGGCGCATCAGGGCATCCCCGCGGGTGGGGTCGTGGGCGCACTGCAGCAGGGCCCGCACATCGGCCACCTCGGGGCGGTGCAGCAGGCCCCCCAGGCCCACCACCTCGACCGCGAGCCCGGCCTCCTCCAGTCCCTCGACCAGGGCGGGGATCTGGCGGCGGGCCCGCACCAGCACGGCCGCGCTGGGCATCTCGTCCGCGGGGGACTCGGCGCGGCGGCGCTGGATCCAGTCGGCGACGGCGCGAGCCTCGGCGCGCTCGTCGGCGGCCTCGCAGATCTCCACCGCGCCCTCCCCGGCCCCGGGTCGTGCCTCGAGCTGCGGGATGGTGATGCCCTCCCCTGCCGCCCGAAGCGGGCCGGCCAGGCGGTTGGCGACCTCGAGCACCGCCTGGTCGTTGCGCCAGGAGGTGGACAGGGTGCGCTGGGCGACGGGCTGCTGCTGGGTCGCGAAGGCCTCGGCGAAGCCGGCCAGGGAAGCGGCCGAGGCGCCGCGCCAGCCGTAGATCGCCTGCTGCGGGTCGCCCACCGCGCAGGCGGGGTGGCCGGGCCCGAACAGGTCGGTGAGCATCCGCAGCTGTGCCACGGAGGTGTCCTGGAACTCGTCCAGCAGCACCACGCGGTGCATGCGCCGTGCCAGGCGGCCGGCGGCGGGGACCTCGCGGGCGATGCGGGCGGCCAGGGACACCTGGTCGGCGAAGTCGAGGGCGCCGCGCTCCCGGCGCACCGCCGCGAAGCGCTCCAGCAGCGGCACCAGGGCCAGCCTGGTCTCGATCGAGTCGAGCGCGGCGGCCACCTTCTTCGGGGTGGTGCGGCGCCGTCCCTCCACCTGCAGCGGGATCCCCGTGAGGTGGTCGCGGATCTGCTCGAGGTGCTCGCGCAGCTGCTGGGGGGTCACGAGATGGTCGGCGAGGGAGGAGGTCAGGGAGATCAGGGCGGCGGTGAGGGTGGCCGGGGAGGCCTCCACGTCCAGGAATCGCCCCAGGACTCGACGATGCCGTGGGCCAGCTGCCAGGAGGCGGAGGTGGACATCATGGTGAGGTCCGGGTCCACGCCGAGGGCGAGGGCGTGCTCGCGCACCAGGTCCAGGGCGAAGCCGTTGTAGGTGTGGACCACGGGGCGCTGGCCCACCAGGTCGTCGCCCCCGCGCTCGAGGCCGGGCGGCAGGGGCAGTCCCTCGGCGCGCAGGGCGTCGGCCAGCGCCCCCAGGCGGGCGGCGATGCGGGCCGACAGCTCGTGGGCGGCCTTGCGGGTGAAGGTCAGGCCCAGCACCTGGCGGGGCTGCACGTGGGCGTTCGCGATCAGCCACACCACCCGGGAGGCCATGGTCTCCGTCTTGCCGGAGCCGGCCCCGGCCACCACCAGCATGGGGGCCAGGGGCGCCTCGATCACGGCGGTCTGCTCCGCGGTGGGGGGCGGCTGCTCGAGCAGGGCTGCCAGGCGGGCGGCGGACAGAGGGGTGTTCACAGCTGCGCCCCCTCGGGCTGCAGGGGGCAGGAGGAGCGCACCGCGCAGCGGGTGCAGTGGGAGTTCAGGCGCGCGATCACCCGGGCCCCGGAGACGTCGGCGGCCACCTGGTGCACGACGGTGTCGAACCAGGCCGGGTCCTCGGCGCGGGTGAGCGCCTGCTGGGTGCGCACCGCGGCCGTGCGGCCCCCGGTGCCGACGTGCACCAGCTGGGCACCGGCGAGGTGCCGGGGCGCATCGGGGCCCAGCTGATCGGCGAGCGCTCCCTCGCGCACGGCCGCCTGGTAGGCGGCCAGCTGCAGGTCCTGCTCGGTGGCCTTGGCGGTCTTGGCGACGCGGCCGGTCTTGAGGTCCACCACGCGGATGGTTCCCGTATCCCCCTCGATGCGGTCCACGGTGCCGCGCAGCAGCACCGGGCCCAGTGCGACCTCGAAGGGCGCCTCGACGGCGAGCGGGGGCGGGGAGGCGGCCAGGTGGGCGGCGAGCAGCTGTGCGGCGTCCTCCGCGCGCCGCACGCGGCGGCGGCCGGACCAGGTGTCGGCACCGGGCAAGTCCCGCAGCAGGGAGTGCAGCTGCTCCAGGAGGTCCTGCCCACCGCGGGGATGGTCCTGGGCCAGGCGGTGCAGGGCGGTGCCGATGCTCTGGGCCGGCCCGGAGCCGCGGGAGCCACCGGCGCGCTCCATCAGCCAGGACTGGGGACAGTCGTCGGCGCGCTCGAGGGCGGAGGGCGAGAGGCGGATGGGCGCCCCGGGCTCCTGCAGCGGCGCGGTGGAGCTGGGCTGCTGGTGGTACCACTGCTCCGGCTGGGCTCCGGGCGCCCCGGCCGCACCGAGGGCCGCCAGGGCCAGGGCGGCGTCTCGAGCGCGTTCCGGGTCGGGGTGGTGCAGCGCCCGCCTGAGGGCGGCCACCAGGCGGCGGGGGTCCGGGGCGGGCCCCGGGTCCGCGCGCAGGGCCTCGAGGTCGAGCCAGTCGCCCTCGGCGATGTCCTCCAGCACGTCGAACAGGGCCGACGGGGTGTGGTCGTCGTCCTCGACGGCGGTGACCAGGACGTGGCGGCGGGCACGGCCCAGGGCGCTGACCGCCAGGCGCAGCTCATCGGCGATCACCTGTTCGCGCTGCACGGCGCGCAGGGCCTCCGGGTCCTGCGGCAGCTGGGAGCCGGCGCGCCCTCCGGCCAGCAGGGAGAGCTCGACGGCGCCCAGCAGGGTGGAGCGCAGACGCAGGTCAGGCCACACGCCTTCCTGCAGGCGGGCCAGCACCACCGCCTCGCGGTGCCGGCCGGCGATCTGGGCGGGGGTGAGCACCTCGACGCTGCCCCGGGGAGCGGCCGACGGCGCGAGAGTGTCCTCGACCACGGCCTGGGAGCGCACCTGCTCGATCAGGTCCAGGGGCCGGGCGCCGGGTCGCCTGTCGGTGAGGCGCTCGGCGGCGGCGAACAGCTCCAGCAGGGCGTCCAGGCGGCTGCCGGCCAGGCGGGCACGGGCACCCTCGGACCCGTGGCGCGCACCGAGAGCGGCGGCGCGCCACCCTGTGGCCAGGCCGGAGGCGTCCCAGGCCGCCCACAGGACCTCGGCCGCGCTGCCCTCGCGGTGCTCGCGGGCGGCGGTGATCATGGCCCGGATCCGGTGCACCGGGGCGGCGGTGCGGCCGCGAGCGTCCGGGGCGGGCAGCCCGGGGACGTCCGAGTGCAGCAGTGCACGCGCCAGCAGCTGCTGGCTGTCGGCGTGCTCGCCGGCGGAG
The DNA here is from genome assembly GCF_015209585.1 of Brachybacterium epidermidis. GTDB lineage: Bacteria > Actinomycetota > Actinomycetes > Actinomycetales > Dermabacteraceae > Brachybacterium > Brachybacterium epidermidis. Next base: position 15,749 of record NZ_JADEYR010000022.1, on the reverse strand, counting down.
TCCTCGGCGGGTGCGGCCTGCAGCAGGAGGCGGCGGATGCGGCGCAGACGCAGGGCGTCGGCGTCGCCGAAGGGGCCGTGCAGCAGCGCAGTGGCGGTCAGCGGGTCGATCTGCTCCACGCCGGTCGCACCGATCTCGACCAGTCGCAGCAGGTCCTGGACCACGGGCTCCTCGCGCAGCGGGCGGGGGCGGCGCGGTGTGCGCACGGGCAGGCCGGTGCGGGTGAGCAGATCGGCGAGCTCGGCGACGGCGGCGCCCGAACGGCACACCACGGCCATCCGGTCGTAGGGGATCTGCTCGCGGTGGTGCAGGTCCCGCAGCGCGGAGGCGATGAGGTGGGCCTCCTCGGCCCGGTCCGAGGCGCGCAGGGCCTGGACGCCGCCCCGCTGCCCGTCGGCACCGGCCCGGGACGGCGGTGCCTCGCGTCGGCGGGTGGCAGCGGGCGCCCCGGCCAGCGGGAGCCGCCAGCGCAGGGCCGCGGCGGCATCGACGATGCGGGCATCGACGCGGTGGGCACCGGCCAGCACCACCTCGTGCACGAGCCCGGGCAGCTGCTCGCGCAGGCGCGCGGCGGCATCCGGCAGGGCCCCGCGGAAGGTGTCCACGGCGGCATCCGGGCAGCTGGTGGCGAGCACCGATGCCCCGGTGGCGGCCAGCGCCACGACCAGGGCGATGCCGGCGGCGGTGAGGTCCTGTGCGTCGTCGACGACGACGGCCCGTGCCGGGGGCGAGACGGTCCCCTCGCTCACCAGGCGGGCGGCGCGGCGCACCAGGGAGCCGGCGTCGAGTCGGGGGCCGGCATCGAGGGCGGCGGCGGATTCGAGGTCCAGCACGCCCAGGTAGTCCCGCAGCACCGCCGCGGCATCGCGCCAGGCCGGCCGGTCGTGCTCGAGGCCGAGCCGCTCGAGGCCGGCCGGGCCGAGCCCGAGCTCGGCAGCGCGGGCCAGGACGTCCCGCAGCTCCGTGCGGAAGCCCGGCAGGGTGCGTGCGGCGGGCTCCACCTCGAGGTGCCATGCAGTGCGGGCGGCGATGAGGTCGGCCAGCAGGGCGTCCTGCTCCGCACCGGTGACCAGGGAGGGCTCACCGCGGCCGGCGGCCAGGGCGGCGGCGCGCAGCACGGAGTACCCCAGGGCCGCAGGGGTGGCCACCCGCACACCGGGGGTGCCGTGCGCGGCCAGGGCATCGCGCAGGTGGGCGGCGGTGGCCCGGCGAGGAGCCATCAGCAGCACCTCGCCGCCGTGCTCCTGGGAGAGAGCGGCTGCGGCGCTGAGGGCCAGGGCCGTGCGCCCGGTGGCGGGGCCACCGTGGGCGAGCACATGGCGGCCCTCCCTCACGTGGTCCGCCGCGGTGGCCTGTGCGGGAGCCAGCTGCTCCAGGGGCAGCACCGGGGGCACCGCTGACGGGTCGGGCCCCAGCAGGGTGAGCGCACCGGCCCCCATACCATCGGGGCCGGGGCGGGCGGGGGCGTTCTGCATGGATCCATTGCACCGCATGGGTGCGACGAGCGAGGCGGAGTATGGTGGCCGACCACCGCTCAGGTGCCTCGCATCACACGCGTCACTCGGAGGTCGCCCCATGTCACCCTCGGCCCGGATGCCGCGCGAGCAGCGTCGTACCCAGCTGCTGGAGACCGCGATCCCGATGTTCACCCAGAACGGCTTCCACGCCACGTCCATGGACGACATCGCCACGGCCGCGGGCGTCACCAAGCCCGTCCTCTACCAGCACTTCGCCTCCAAGGAGGACCTCTACGACGAGGTGGTGAAGGTGACCGGGCAGCGCCTGATCGAGGGCATCGCGGAGCTCGCCGACTTCGAGGGCACCACGCTCGAGCGGGTGCGAGCCGGTCTGGGGGGTTTCTACCAGTTGGTCACCGAACAGTCCGCGCTGCGGCTGTTCACCGGGCACGAGCAGGTCTCGGAGCAGATCTCCGCACGGGTCTCCGGGGTGCTGGACGAGATGGCGGTGTCACTGGCCACGGTGCTGCTGGCCGCCCGCAGCATGACCGACGAGCAGGCGCGAGTGATCGGTCGCGCGATGATCTCCCTGACGCAGAGCACCGCCGCGATGCTGGACGGCGCTGCCGAGCCCGACCGCGGGCAGATCCTGGACACCGTCACGGTCCTGGCCGTGCACGGGCTCACCGGCTTCGAGCCCCGCCCCGACGCCTCGGTGGCCGGGACGGTCTCCCCCGCGGCCGATGCCTCGCACCCAGGGACCGGCCGATAGACTCCGGGCCATGGAGATTCGCATCGGCATCCAGCACTCCCCCCGCGAGATCGTGATCGAGACGGACGACGCCGAGCAGGACCACGCCGGCCTGCTCGAGACGCTGTCCACCGCGATGGCGGAGGGCGCTCCGGTCACCCTGCGCGACGTCAAGGGCCGCAGCGTGCTGATCCCCGGTGGGAAGGTGGCCTACGCGGAGATCTCCACCGAGGAGCCGCGCCGCGTCGGCTTCCTGGGCTGACCGCCCTCCCGATCCCCGCTTGCTCGCCTCCCCATGAGCCGCGCCGTGCCCGTGGAACCGGACTCCCCGGTCGAGGACGCCCCGGTCGAGGACGCCCCGAAGCGGCGGCGGCGTCGCCTGCGCAGCGCGCGCCTGGCCCACATCACCGCCACCACGGTGGTGGCCCTGCTGGGCGCGGTGGTGGGCGTGCTGCTGGTCCCTCCCACGAAAGTGGACGTCGGTCCGCTGATCGCGACGGTGCACCTGCGCCCCTCCCTGGAGTCCGACACCGTCATCCTGCTGCCGCCGGTGGGTGAGGTGGCCTTCGACACCCACACCGCGCCGGTGCGGGTGGAGGCCCGAGTGCAGGGGGTGGACACGGAGCAGGCCGAGCAGCTGCTGTGGTCCTCCGAGGCCCGCGCGGAACTCACCCGCACCGTGCCGGAGGACCTCACCGGTGCCGCCGCGCGCAACGCAGCGCTGAACGCCCTGTTCGGGGCGGTGGGAGCGGGTCTGGCGGTGGGGCTCACCTTCCGCCGGCTGCGGCGCTCCGTGCTGGCCGCCGGCAGTGCGGTGGCCGTGGTCGCCGCCTCGGTGGGCGCGGTGTCCCTGACATTCCGGCCCGACTCCCTATACCAGCCGCGCTTCGAGGGCCTGCTCTCCCAGGCGGCGTACGTGGCGGACGTGGGGCAGGGCGCCCTGGCGGACTACAGCGGCTACCGCGACACGCTGGCCGAGTTCGTGGGGCAGGTCTCCGCGCTGTACATCGCGGCCGACTCCCTCTCCCCCGGCATCGGGTCCCAGGACCTGATCACAGTGCTGCACGTCTCGGACATCCACGACAACCCGCAGGCCTTCGACGTGATCGAGCAGCTGAACGGCCAGTTCGACATCGACGCGGTGATCGACACCGGCGACATCGTCTCCTGGGGCACCCCCTTCGAGCACGACCTGCTCAGCGCCATCGGCGACCTGGACGTGCCGTACGTGTACATCGCCGGCAACCACGACAGCTCGGTCACAGCCGCCACCGTGGCGGACCAGCCCAACGGGATCGTGCTGGAGAACGAGATCGTGGAGGTCGCGGGCCTGCGCATCGCCGGGGTCGGCGACCCCCGCTTCGCGGCCGACGACGACTCCGATGCCGGCGGCTGGCGCGAGGGCGATGCAGCGGTGCAGTCCTCCGTGTTCCAGCTGGGCGAGACCATCGTCGCCCACGACGAGGCGAACCCGGAGACCACGGTGGACCTGGCCCTGGTGCACGATCCCACGCAGCCCGAGGGGCTCGAGGGGCGCGTGCCGCTGGTGCTGTCGGGCCACATGCACACCTCCTCGGTGGAGCTGGACCGCGACGGCTCGGGCACCGACTGGATGATCGTCGGCTCGACCGGCGGGGCGCTGGGATCCGGCGGTGTGCGCCCCGTGCTGGACGGCGGTGAGCCGCTGGACCTCACCGCGCGACTGCTCTACTTCGATGCGGAGACCCGTCGCCTGGTGGCCTACGACGACATCGTGATGGGCGGCCTGGGCCTGGTGTCGATCTCGGTGCAGCGCACCCAGATGCCTGCCGAGGCGCCCGCGCTCGAGATCCCCGAGGACGCCGAGGCACCGCCCACGCCCACGCCCACCGATCTCGACATCGAGCCCGGCGAGGGCCTGCCCGACGAGGAGCGCGTGACCCCCACCGATCCCTCCGTGCCGATGCCCGAGGGCAGCGACGGCGGCGAGGGCTGACGTCCCCGGGCCGGTCGGGGCTACGATGCAAGGGCATATTCCATGACCAGAGAGTTGAACGGTGCCTGAATCCACCCCGCACACCGACGAGGCCGTGTCGGCCTCCCCCGCCGTCGAGCAGAGCTCCGGCACCCCGGATCCCCTCACGGAGCAGACCTTCGCGGACTTCGACGTCCGATCCGACATCATCGAGGCCCTGTCCTCCAAGGGGATCGTCCATCCCTTCCCAATCCAGGCCATGACCCTGCCGGTGGCCCTGCGCGGTCGCGACATCATCGGCCAGGCCAAGACGGGCACCGGCAAGACCCTGGGCTTCGGCATACCGCTGTTGCAGTCCGTGGTCTCCCCCGGTGAGGACGATCCCGAGGGCCGCCAGACCGGCAAGCCGCAGGCCCTGGTGGTGCTGCCCACCCGCGAGCTCGGGGTGCAGGTGGCCGAGGACCTCCAGGACGCCTCCGCCACGCGCACGGTGCGCATCCTCACCGTGTACGGCGGTCGCGCCTACGAGCCCCAGATCGAGGCCCTCACCCGGGGCGTCGACGTGGTGGTGGGCACTCCGGGCCGTCTGATCGACCTGATGCGCCAGAAGTACCTGGACCTCTCGCAGGTGCGGGTGGCGGTGCTGGACGAGGCCGACGAGATGCTGGACCTGGGCTTCCTGGAGGACATCGAGAAGCTGCTGCAGGCGGTGCCCACGCAGCGCCAGACCATGCTGTTCTCCGCCACCATGCCGGGGCCGATCCTGGCGCTGGCCCGCCGCTTCATGGTCCAGCCCACCCACATCCGCGCCCACGACCCGGGGGATCTCTCCCGCACCAAGGCCGACATCAAGCAGGTCGTCTACCGCGCCCACCAGCTGGACAAGATCGAGGTGATGGCCCGCGTGCTGCAGGCCCGCGGCCGCGGCCTGACGATCATCTTCATGCGCACCAAGCGCCAGGCGGACCGGGTGGCGGAGGATCTGGCCGCGCGCGGCTTCGCGGCCGCTCCGCTCCACGGCGACCTGGGTCAGGGCGCCCGTGAGCAGGCCCTGCGGGCCTTCCGCAACGGCAAGATCGATGTGCTGGTGGCCACCGATGTCGCCGCTCGCGGCATCGACGTGGACGACGTCACGCACGTGGTCAACTGGAACTGCCCGGACGACGACAAGACGTACCTGCACCGCACCGGCCGCACCGGCCGCGCCGGCAAGAAGGGCACCGCGATCACCTTCGTGGACTGGGAGGACCTGGCGCGCTGGGCACTGATCGCCCGGCAGTTGGGTCTGGAGTCCACCGAGGCGGTGGAGACCTACTCCACCTCGGAGCACCTGTTCAGCGACCTCGACATCCCCGAGGGAGTCAAGGGCACCCTGCCCAAGGAGCAGCGCACCCGCGCCGGGCTGAAGGCGGAGAAGCTGGAGGACCTGGGCGGTCGTGAGCCGGTCCGCGGCGATCGCGGGGACCGCGGCGGGCGCGGAGGCCGGGGCGGGCGTGAGGGCGTCCGCTCCCGCGACGACGAGGTGCTCTCGGAGCGCACCGTCGATCCCTCCGAGCGTCCGCGCCGCAAGCGCAGCCGTTCGCGCACCCGTCGGGTCGACGGGGAGGTCGTCTCCAGCGAGACCACCGGCGGCGAGCAGAAGCGCGAGCAGAGGGCCGAGGGCTCGACCGCGCGCGACGAGGAGAAGCAGGGCAGCGGCCGACCCCGTCGGCGCCGCTCGCGCGGCGGCCGGGGCCGTGGCCGCAGCGGTGGCGGCAGCGCCGGCGGCAGCAGCACCGGCGCGGAGGCTCCCGCGCAGGAGTCCTGACCCGACGAACCGCGCCTGAGAACCGGGATCCTCGCGCTGCCGAGGGTCCCGGTTCTCTGCATCAGCCCGCGACCAGGCCCCAGTCCACGAGAAACGAGCGCACGGCGTCGAAGATCATCTGGGTGGAGATCGCGGCCAGCAGCACCCCGGAGATGCGGGTGACCAGGGTGACCCCGCCCTGGCCCAGCACCCGCGCCACCAGGTCGGAGAACCGCATCGTCAGGTACATGGCCGCGGTCATCAGGATCATGGCGATCACCAGGGCGATGATCTTGGGACCCTCACCACTGGCCTCCTCCACGAACAGCATCATCGCCACGATCGCGCCGGGCCCGCCCAGAAGCGGGGTGCCCAGGGGCACCAGTGCGACGTTCACGCCGTCGCTCGAGGCCATCTCCCCCTCCATGCCCGCCAGCAGCTGCAGGGCCACGATCAGCAGCAGCAGGCCGCCGGAGAACTGCAGGGCGGGCAGGGAGATGTGCATGTAGTCCAGGATGAACCGGCCGAACAGGGCGAAAACCCCGATGATCAGCACGGCCACACCGACCGCGACCATGGCGGCCCGCGACCGCTGCTTCGCGGTCATGGTGCTGGTCAGCGACAGGAAGATGGGGACGATGCCCGGGGGGTCGATGATGACGAAGAGGGTGACGAAGACTCCCGTGAGGAAGCTCAGATCGACCATGTTCACGGACGGATGACCTCTGTGGTGCTCGTGGCGCGATGGGCGATCGCGTCCAGTACATGCGGCTGCGTGAGGTTCTCCCCGAGCCGGTTGGGTTTGCCCGCGCCATGGTAATCGCTGCCGCCGGTGATCAGGAGCCGGTGGGCGCGGGCGAAGTCGCGCAGTCGCGCCCGGGTGCCCGGGTCGTGCTCGCGGTGGTCCACCTCCAGGCCCGCCAGGCCCGCCGCCACCATGGCCTCCAGCAGGCCCAGGGGCAGCTCGCCGTCGCGGGAGACGGAGCCGGGATGGGCGAGGACCGGGACCCCGCCGGCGTCCAGGATCGCTCTGACCGCGACGGTCGGGGCGGGGGCGTAGTAGCGCACGTAGTAGGGCCCGGAGGGGTGCAGGATCTGCTCGAAGGCCTCGGCGCGGTCGCGCACCACGCCGCTGCTGATGAGCGCGTCGGCGATGTGGGGGCGCCCCACGGTGGTGGTCTCCCCCGCCACCTGGGCCCGCACGTCCTGCCAGGTGATCGGGTGGTCGGCGGAGATGGCCTCCACCATGCGCTCGGCCCGCTCGGTGCGGGAGCGGCGAGCGCGGTCCAGCTCGCGCGCCAGGTCGGTGTGCGGGGAGGGGTCCACCAGCAGGGCGAGCACGTGCACGCTGAGGCGCTCGTGCTCGGCGGAGACCTCGATCCCGGGGACCGCGACGACTCCCGTGCGCGCGACGGCCTCGGGCAGCTCCTGCCAGCCGGCCACCGTGTCGTGGTCGGTCAGGGCGAGCGCCGACAGGCCCTCCTGAGCCGCCTGTGACCACAGCTCGTGGACGCTCTGGGTGCCGTCGGACCAGCTGGAATGCGCATGGAGGTCGATGCGGGCGGGGTGAGCGGGCATACGGCCAGCGTAGTGCGCCTCGTGAGAGTATCGGAGGGTGAGCAACGAGAACCCCCACAGCACAGACAGCCCCCTCAGCACCACGACGCCCCAGGAGCGCGGCACCAGCCCCGAGGAGCTCTCCTCGCGCGGCGACACCCGCTCGCAGCGACCCACCAGCGAGGCCTTCCGCGAGTTCATCGCCTCCGGTTGGGACGAGACGGTCCCCGACGCGGAGCGTCTCGAGGCCGCCGCGCACACCCCGGCCCGCCGCGACGCCCTGGTGCAGGCGATCCCCGGCACTCGCCTGGTGCTGCCCGCGGGCGTGCTGAAGGTGCGCTCCAACGACACCGACTACCCCTTCCGTCCGGACACCGCCTTCGCCTACTACACGGGCCTGGGCACCGACGAGGAGCCCGACAGCGTGCTGGTGGTGGAGCCCTCGGCCGAGGATCCTGCCGTCGCCGAGGCCACCTACTTCTTCCGGCCGCGCGCCGGCTTCGACTCGACGGAGTTCTACGCGGACTCCCGCTACGGGGAGATGTGGGTGGGGCGCCGCCCCACCCTCGCGGAGGCCTCCCAGCGCCTGGGCATCGAGGTGCGGCACATCGACGAGCTGCGCGACCACCTGGCCAAGGACGTCGGCGCGAGCCTCTCCCTGTCGGTGATGCCGCAGGTGGACGCAGCCGTGGAGGAGATGGTCCAGGAGATCCGTGAGCAGAACGGGCTCCCCGGCGGGGAGGACGCCCGCCGCGAGTTCGACCGCCTCCAGGAGGTGTCCAGCGAGCAGCGCCTGGTCAAGGACGCCTATGAGATCGCTCAGATGCGCGAGGCGGTCGATGCCACCATCCGCGGTTTCGAGGACGTGGTGCGCCACCTGCCCGAGGCGGTGGGCCACCGCCGCGGCGAGCGCGTGATCGAGGGGGTGTTCGCCCGCACCGCCCGGGCCGACGGCAACGGGGTGGGGTATGACACCATCGCCGCCGCCGGCGACCACGCCTGCACCCTGCACTGGATCCGCAACGACGGCGCCGTGCAGGAGGGCGAGCTGGTGCTGATCGACGCCGGCGTGGAGGTGGACTCCCTGTACACGGCGGATGTCACTCGCACCCTGCCGGTCTCCGGCACCTTCACCCCGACCCAGCGCAAGGTCTACGACGCCGTGCTGGAGGCGGCCGATGCGGTGTTCGCGGTCGCTCGCCCCGGGCTGCGGTTCCGTGATCTGCACGCCACCGCGATGGACGTGGTGGCCCGACATCTGGAGGGCTGGGGGCTGCTGCCGGGCTCGGCCGAGGAGTCGCTGTCCCCGGAGGGTCAGTGGCACCGGCGCTGGATGGTGCACGGCACCAGCCACCACCTGGGCATGGACGTGCACGACTGCGCGAAGGCGCGGCGCGAGATGTACCTCGATGCCGAACTGGTCCCGGGCATGGTGTTCACGATCGAGCCGGGCCTGTACTTCAAGGAGAACGACCTGCTGGTCCCCGAGGAGCTGCGCGGCATCGGTGTGCGCATCGAGGACGACGTCCTGGTCACCGAGGACGGAGTGGAGAACCTCTCGATCGCACTGCCCCGTCGGGCCGAGGAGATCGAGGCCTGGATGGCTACGCTGAAGCCGTGAGCTCCAACCCGCACCAGCGCTTCTACGCCGCCCGTCTCGCCGGCACCGCCGTCTTCGATCCCCTCGGGGACGCGGTGGCGAAGATCCGCGACGTGGTGGTGGTCCCCCAGCCGCGCACCTCGGCCCGCGCGGTGGGCTTCGTGGTGGAGGTGGGCGGCAAGCGCCGGGTGTTCCTGCCGATCACCCGGGTCACCTCCATCAATCCCGGCCAGGTGATCTCCACGGGCCTGCTGAACGTGCGCCGCTTCGAGAAGCGGGCCGGGGAGCTGCTGGTGATCGGGGATCTGCTGGACCGCGTGGTGACCCTTAACGATGGCTCCGGTGAGGCCACGGTGGAGGACATCGCCCTGGACCGCAACCGGCAGCGCGAGTGGGAGCTGTCCCGCCTGCACGTGCGCCGGCTACGCAAGGGTGGCTCGCTGAGCCGCCTGATGTCCCGCGGGGAGACCCTCACCGTGGGGGTGTCCGAGGTGACCGGGCTGTACGGCACGCAGGCGGAGCAGTCCGCCGCGCTGCTGGCGGCCTCCTACCAGGACCTCAATCCCGCGGACCTCGCGGAGATCATGCAGGAGCTGGACGCCAAGCGGCGCATCGAGCTGGCCGGGGAGCTGGCCGACGAGCGACTCGCGGACGTGCTGGAGGAGCTGCCCGAGGACACCCGGGTGGAGATGATCACCGGGCTGGAGGCCAAGCGCGCCGCGGACGTGCTGGACGAGATGGACCCCGATGATGCCGCGGACCTGATGCAGGAGCTGCCGGATGCGGTGGCCGAGAGCCTGCTGGACCTGATGGAGCCGGAGGAGGCGGAGGACGTCCGTCGTCTGCTCGCCTACGACGTGTACACCGCCGGCGGCATGATGACCACGGAGCCGCTGATCGTGGCCCCGGAGACCTCGGTGGCGCACTGCCTGGCGATGATCAGCCGCGAGGAGGTGCATGCGGCACTGGCCTCCACGGTGCACGTGTGCCGTGCACCGCTGGAGACCCCGACGGGGCGCCTGCTGGGCATCGTCCACTTCCAGCTGCTGCTGCGGGAGCGGCCGGACCGCTCGGTGGGAGAGATCCTGGACTCCGACCGCGTGGTGGTCTCCCCGTCGAGCCCGCTGTCGGAGGTCACCCGCGAGATGGCCACCTACAACCTGGTGTCGATCCCGGTGGTGGACGAGAACGGCCACCTGCTGGGGGCGGTCACGGTGGACGACGTGCTGGACCACGTGCTGCCGGACGACTGGCGTGAGCAGGACGAGCCCCCCGTCACCACCGGTCAGATCGACCTGTCCGAGATCGCGCGCGGAACCGAGAGGACGTGACCATGGCCGAGCACACCCCTCCCCCTCTCGACGATCCCTCGCCCCGCCGCTCCCCGCGCTGGCACAACCCCCTGCGCGGCGACGCCTTCGGTCGCGGCGCGGAGGCCTTCGCGCGGATGATGGGCACGCCCGCCTTCCTGGTGGGCATGACGATCTTCTGCGCGGTGTGGCTGACCTGGAACTCGGTGATGCCGGAGTCGGCCCAGTTCGATCCGCGGGCGCTGAACTTCACGCTGCTCACGCTGATCCTGTCGCTGCAGGCCTCCTACGCCGCTCCCCTGCTGCTGCTGGCGCAGAACCGGCAGGACGACCGCGACCGCGTGCAGGCCGAGCAGGACCGCCAGTCCAACGAGCGCAATCACGCCACCACCGACTTCATCACCCGGGAGATCGCCTCGCTGCGCATCGCCCTGAACGACGTGGCCACCCGCGACTACGTCCGCAGCGAGCTGCGGGACCTGCTCGAGGAGCTCGAGGAGGGCCGCGAACGGGAGCAGCAGGACCTCGCGCAGCTGCGCGCCGTGCTGCGCGAGGAGGTCACGGCGGCCCTCGCGGAGCGCTCCGGCGCCGCCCCTCTGCACAGTCGACCCCTTCCGCCGCGCCGACCCTCCGCCCCTCCACCCACACCGCCCCCTCCACCCACACCGCCCCTGAGGAGCCCGAGCAGCCGTGACCACGCAGCACTCCCATGACGAGCGCGTCGAGAAGATCCGCGAGGCGCTCGGCGGGGTGATGGATCCCGAGATCCACCAGCCCATCACGGACCTGGGGATGGTCGACGAGATCACCGTGGACGCCGAGGGCGTGGCCCGGGTGCAGGTGCTGGTGACCATCGAGGGCTGCCCCATGCGGGACCGCATCGAGCGGGAGACGGCCGAGGCCGCTGCCACCGTGCCGGGCCTGTCACGGGTGGAGGTGGACTCCCGGGCGATGAGCGAGGAGCAGCGCCGCGAGCTCACCTCGCGCCTGCGGCAGGGCCGCCGCCAGATCCCCTTCAACAAGGAGGGCTCGCTCACCCGCATCTTCGCTGTGTCCTCCGGCAAGGGTGGGGTGGGCAAGTCCACCGTGACCGCGAACCTGGCCGCGGCGATGGCCGCGCAGGGGCTGCGGGTAGGGGTGATCGACGCGGACATCCACGGCTTCTCGATGCCCGGCATGTTCGGCATCACCGAGCAGCCCACCAAGGTCTCGGACCTGCTGATGCCGCCGCAGGCGCACGGCGTGGCGGTGATGAGCATCGGCATGTTCGTGCCGGAGGGGCAGGCGGTGGGGGGGCGCGGCCCGAAGATGCACCGAGCGATCGAGCAGTTCGCCTCGGACGTCTACTGGGGCGACCTGGACGTGCTGCTGCTGGATCTGCCTCCGGGCACCGGTGATGTGGCGATCTCGGTGGCGCAGCTGCTGCCGGGGGCGAAGATGCTGGTGGTGACCACCCCGCAGCAGTCCGCCGCCGCGGTCGCCGAGCGCGTGGGGTCACTCGCGACGGCGACGGGCCAGGAGATCGCCGGGGTGGTGGAGAACATGGCCGGGCTCACGCTGCCGGACGGCACGGTGATGGACGTGTTCGGCCGCGGCGGCGGGGACCGGGTGGCGCGGACCCGCGCCGGGGCCGGGAGGCGCCGGGGGCGGGTGGTGGGGCGGGGGGCGGTGGAGCCAGCACTGCGCGAGGGCGCGGATGCGGGCGGGCCGCGGGTGCTGGCGGAGCGCGACTCCCCGGCAGCGGCGGAACTGATCCGCATCGCGCGTGCCCTGACGCATCAGCCGCGCGGGCTGGGAGGGATGAAGCTGCCGCTGTCGGTCTCCGGAGGGCGCTGAGCCCCGGGGACCGTGCACCGGGCGCTCAGGTGGCCACGGGAGCTCAGGTGGGCACGGGGTCTCAGGTGGCCTCGGGGTCGAAGGGCGCCCGCTTCGGGCCCTCGTTCTTCGTCGCCTTCTTCGAGCCGCCGCCCTTGGAGCTGCGGGAGCTGCTGCGGGAGACGGCCGCCCCGGCGGTCGCGCCACCGGCCACGCTCATGGCCTCCTTGGAGGGCAGGATGTCCTCGATGTCGGTGTCGCCCCAGGCCTCGCGGATGATGCGGCGCGGATCGTACTGGCGCGGATCGTACTTGCGCAGGTCGTCGATGGCGATGCCCATCTCGTCCTCGACCGTGGCGCGGGAGTCCTCCACCCAGCGGCGCACATCGCGCACCCAGCGCACGATGTTGCGGGTGTACTCGGGCAGTCGCTGCGGGCCGATGATGATCAGGAAGATCAGCAGCAGGACGAGGGGCTCCCAACCGCTCAGACCCAGAAAGCTCACGCTGCCACCCGTTCCCGGCCGGCGCTGCGCCGACCTCGCTCGCTCACGCCCGTGCGGCGCGATACTGCCGGTTCATTATGGCAGAGGCGACTGGCCCCCCGGTGCGCGAGGGACGCCGCGCCTGACGTACCCTGAGCTGATCCGTCCCCGAATGGAGGAGACACCGATGGCATCGGGAAAAGTGGCCGGCTGGGCCCACGCCGAGGAGTTCGTCGAGGAGACCGAGCTCTTCGCCGACGAGGGCGTGCTCGCGCGTGCCCGTGAGCGCGGTCACGAGCTGGGCGCTCCCCCGGTGCTGCCGGGCGCGGGCGCGCTGATGCGCCTGCTGGCGGCCTCGGTCAACGCCCGTGCTGCGGTGGAGATCGGCACCGGCAGCGGCGTGGGGTCGCTGTACCTGCTCTCGGGCATGCACCCCGACGGCGTGCTCACCACCATCGACCCTGAGGTGGAGAACCAGCGTGCGGCCCGCGAGTCCTTCGCAGAGGCGCAGATCCGCTCTCCGCGGGTGCGGACCATCGCCGGGAACCCGCGCGAGGTGATCGGGCGCCTCACCGATCACGCCTACGACCTGGTGAGCTTCCCAGCACACCTGCCGCACGCCCTGGACCTGCTGGAGCATGCCCGGCGACTGCTGCGCCCGGGCGGCGTGCTGGTGATCCCGCACGCCCTCTACCACGACCGGGTGGCGGACCCGGCCGCACGTGATGCCACCACCCAGTCGGTGCGGGCGGTGCTGCGGGCGGTCGCGGAGTCCGAGGACCTGGTCTCCGCGCTGACCGGCAGCGGCGACGGCGTGCTGGCGGCGGTGCTGCGTCCCTGACACCTCACGCCTGATCAGCGCCGCCACCGGGATGCACGACGGCCCCGCACCTCGTGGTGCAGGGCCGTTCGTCCGGGCTGGTGCCTCAGGCCTTGATGACGCCCTCGAGGGCGTCGCGCAGAGCCGCGGCCTCCGACGCGTCGATCTCGACGACCAGTCGGCCGCCCCCCTCGAGCGGGACCCGCATGATGATGCTGCGGCTCTCCTCCACGACCTCGAGCGGACCGTCTCCGGTGCGCGGCTTCATAGCAGCCATGGTGTCCTCCTCTAGATGTCGCTGACCCTGGCAGTCAGCGCGCGTACCCGCCCATTATCTCAGGTCTCGGCACCTGGTCCCGCGCGATCGACCTGAGCGGTCCCGGAAGCGGCCGCCCGCCGTCGCCGCCGACGGGGGCCGCGGGGCCTGCGGGGCAGGTCGATCCCCTGCCCCAGGCGGCCCGTGGCGACCAGCACCATCAGCACCGCCACCAGAGCGGCGACGCCCAGCAGGAGCAGCACCATGGGGCTGACAGCGGTCATCGGCCGGTGAACTCCTGCAGCACCGCGAGGGCCTCCTCGGGGGTGTCCACCACGCGCATCAGGTCCACGTCGGTCGGGGCGATCATGCGGCCGTCGGCGACCGCGCCGGAGAGCCAGTCGATCAGGCCCTGCCAGTAGGAGCGGCCCACCAGCACGACGGGGAACATCTCGATCTTGTGGGTCTGCATCAGGCACAGCGCCTCGAACAGCTCGTCGAAGGTGCCGAAGCCGCCGGGCATCACGATGAACCCGCTGGAGTACTTCACGAACATCGTCTTGCGGACGAAGAAGTACCGGAAGTCGACCCCGAGGTCGACGTACTCGTTCAGGCCCTGCTCGTGGGGCAGCTCGATGCCGAGCCCCACGGAGACGCCGCCGGCCTCGCGGGCACCTCGGTTGCCGGCCTCCATGATGCCGGGGCCACCGCCGGTGATCACGGAGTACCCCATGTCCACGATGCCGCGCGCGATCTGGCGGGCGCACTCGTAGTCCGGGTGGCCCTCCCGCACCCGGGCGGAACCGAAGATGGAGAACGCCGGGCCCAGCTCCGCGAGCGCCCCGAAGCCCTCGACGAACTCGGCCTGGATGCGCATCACTCGCCAGGGGTCGGAGTGGACCCAGTCGGCCGAGCCGCCCTTCTCCAGCAGGCGCTGGTCGGCGGTGGTGGTGGGACGCTGGCTGCCGCGGAGGGTCACGGGGCCCTTGCGGTGCGGATCTCGTTCCGGATTCATGGGGGAAGCGTAACGGCCCGCCCCGTCAGCCGGCTGTCGAGGTCAGGAAGCGCCGCAGGGCGGCGAGAGAGGCGTGCAGATCCTCGATCGGGACGTGCTCGTCATCGGTGTGGGCCAGCAGCGGGTCCCCGGGGCCGAAGTTGACGGCGGGGGTGCCCAGGGCGGCGAAGCGGGACACGTCGGTCCAGCCCTGCTTGGCATCGACCCGCACGTCCTGGCCGAGGGCCTCCAGGAAGGCGCGGGCGGGCGCCGTGTCCAGCCCGGGAAGGGCGCCGGCGGCGGCGTCGAACCCCTCGATGTCGACATCGAGGCCGGCCAGCACCTCGCGCACATGCGCCTCGGCCTGCTCGATGGTGGTGTCGGGAGCGAAGCGGTAGTTGACGTCGATGCGGGCGCGATCGGGGATCACGTTGCCGGCGATGCCGCCGCTGATGCCGACGGCGTTGAGTGCCTCGCGGAACTCGAGCCCGTCGATGACGGCGCGGCGCGCCTCGTAGGCGGCCAGCCGCTCGAGCACGGGGGCGAGCTTGTGGACGGCGTTGTCCCCCACCCAGTCTCGGGCGGAGTGCGCGGCGATACCGCGGGTGGTGACGGCGAGCTTCATGGTGCCCTTGCAGCCGCCCTCGACCCCGGCGGAGGTGGGCTCGCCGAGGATCGCGAAGTCCCCGGCGAGGTACTCGGGGTGCTCGGCGGCGATGCGGGTGAGGGAGTTGTCGGCCGCGGCGACCTCCTCATGGTCGTAGAAGATCCAGGTGAGGTCCATGGGGGCGGCGTCGGCCTCCACGGCCAGCTTCAGCAGCACGGCCACCCCGCCCTTCATGTCGCAGGTGCCGCCCCCACGCCCCTTTCTCTTATACACATCTAAAAAAAAACCTACTACGGCACATAAAGATACCACTGACCATCAGATATCCTACACTACTCACACGACTCACTCGCCATGT
>NZ_JADEYR010000021.1 GCF_015209585.1 Brachybacterium epidermidis | reverse complement strand
ACCCGGCCCCTGGCTAGCATGGCCATCATGGCCTCCGTCACCGCCCGTTACCGTCGGATCGCCGAGGTCCTGGTGCGCAACGGCATGTCGGCCCTCGCCGATCAGATCGGCCTGCGCGAGCACATGACCGGACTGGTGTACCGCCACCTCTCCGGCGACGACTCCGGCCCCGTCCCCGGCCCGATGCGCCTGCGCCGCGCCCTGGAGGACCTGGGGCCGACGTTCGTCAAGCTCGGCCAGATGCTCTCCACCCGCCGCGACCTGCTCCCGCTGGAGTACACCTCGGAGCTGGAGAAGCTGCAGACCAGCACTTCGCCCGTCACCTATGCGCAGATCGCAGAGACGATCCGGCGCGAGCTGGGCGCGGACCCGCACGAGCTGTTCTCGCACTTCGACGAGGTGCCGCTGGCGTCGGCCTCCATCGGCCAGGCCCACCGCGCCCGCCTGCAGGACGGCACCGAGGTGATCGTGAAGGTGCGCAAGCCCGGTGCCGCGGAGATGATCCACTCGGACCTGGACCTGATCCGCTCCCTGGCGGCCCTGGCCTCCCGCGAGTGGTCCCTCGCCCGTGACGCCGACATCGAGTCGGTGGTGGCGGCCTTCGATCGCATGATGCGCCGCGAGCTGGACTACCGCACCGAGGCGGACAACGCGCGTCGTCTGCGCCGCAACCTGGCCGAGGACCGCACGGTGCGGGTCCCCCGCGTGTACCGGGAGCTGACCACCTCCGAGGTGCTCACCGAGCAGTTCGTCACCGGGATGGTCATCACCGACACCGCCGCGCTGGACGCCGCCCGCATCAACCGCCGCAAGGTCGCCCACGACGCCACCGAGTCCCTGCTGCGGATGGTGCTGGTGGACGGCTTCTTCCACGCCGACCCGCACCCCGGCAACCTGTTCGTGGAGACCGACGGGACCATCTGGCTGATCGACTTCGGGATGGTCGGCACCCTCTCCCCGCAGGTGCGCGAGCACCTGCTGTGGCTCGCCTTCGCCCTGGGCCGACAGGACGAGGACGGCGCGGTCTCCGCCCTGCTGCAGCTGGCGCCCCCACGCGGCGGGGTGGACCGCAGGCGGCTCTCGCGCGACGTGTCCGAACTGCTGGACATGCTGACCGAGAAGCCGCTGGGAGAGATCTCCGTCGCCGCCGTGGTGGAGCGCATCACCGCGCTGCTGCGCCGCCACCGCCTGCAGCTGCCCTCGGACGTCTCGGCCCTGCTGCGGATGCTGGTGCTCACCGAGTCCAGCGCCGTCGCCCTGGATCCGGGCTTCCAGGTCGCGACGGTGCTCGAGGAGGTGCTGCCGATCGCGATGGGCGAGCTGCTGAGCCCCGAGGCGCTGGCCCGGCGAGCGGGAATGGCGGGCCGCACCGCGCTGCGGCTGGGCACCGACCTGCCCCAGCGGGCACTGCGCCTGCTGGACGACTACGAGAGCCGCGGTGTGGACGTGCACATCGACGCCGCGGACCTCGACAAGGTCATCACCCGCATGGAGAACACTGCTGACCGCCTGATCGTGGGCATGACGATGAGCGCGCTGCTGGTAGGGATCTCCACGGTGCTGGCCTCGCAGCCGTCGGCCGGGGGCCGCATGAGGGATCCTCTGCTGATCGGCGCGGGCGGCACCACGGCCCTGATGGGCATGCTGCTGGCCGCCGGCGCCGGCCCCGTGCGCACCGCCGGAAGATTCGTACGACGGAACCTGCGTGGCAGTTGAGACACCCCCGGCACGCGCGAGTGCCCGCATCACCCTGACCCTCGCTGCCCTGGCGATGCTGGGTCCCTTCACCATCAACACGGTGTTCCCGGCGTTCAGCCGCATCGGTGAGGAGTTCGGCGCCAGCGAGGCCGAGCTGCAGCAGCTGATCAGCGCCTACCTGGGGGCCTTCGCGGTGCTCAGCGTGTTCCACGGCCCACTCTCGGACGCCCTGGGCCGCAAGACGGTGATGATCGGCGGCCTGGTGATCTACCTGCTGGCCATGTTCGGCGCGATCCTCGCCGGCGGCCTCGGCGTGCTGATCGCCCTGCGGATCCTGCAGGGCGCGAGCGCCGGTGCCGCCACGATCGTCTCCCGCGTGGTGATCCGCGACCTGTTCGAGGGGGCCGAGGCGCAGCGCCTGATGGCCCGGGTGATGATGATCTTCGCCCTCGCGCCGGTGCTGGCGCCTGTGCTGGGCGGGTGGCTGCTGCTGCTGGGGGGCTGGCGCTGGGTGTTCGCCGGCGTCGGCATCTACGGCGTGGTGGTGCTGGTGCTGACGGCGATGATGCCGGAGTCCCTGCCGCGCGAGCACCGCACCCCGCTGCGCCTGGGCTCCGTGGTGGGGGCCCTGTGGCGGGTGGGGCGCTCGCCGGTCATGCTGCGGATCGCGGCGGCCACGGCCCTGGGGTTCGCTGCGCACTTCGTGTTCGTGGCCTCCGCCCCGATCATCGTGGTGCGGCTGCTGGGCCTGGGCGAGCAGGACTTCTGGGTGCTGTTCGCGCCCCTGATCATCGGGATGATCTGCGGTTCCTGGGTGGTGGGCCGCACGGCCGACGCGGTGGACCGCTCCCGGCTGATCACCATCGGCTACCTCGCCACCATCGTCACCAGCACCGTGAACCTGCTGCTGGTGATCATCGCCCCAACGCCCAGCGGCAGCTTCGACGCCTCACTGCTGCCGGTGCTGGTGGGGCCGATGCTGATGAGCTTCACGGCCTCGCTGTTCTTCGCGCCGATCCAGCTGGAGATCCTGGACCTGTTCCCCTACGAGCGGGGCGCGGCCGCCTCCCTGGGCACGTTCTTCACGCTGCTCACCAACGCCCTGCTGGCCGGGGTGATCGCGCCCCTGGCCACCGCGAGCCTGGTCTCGCTGGCGGTGACGGCGCTGTGCTTCGTACTGGCCGGCAGCGCCCTGTGGGGGTGGCACCTGCGGGCGCAGCGGCAGGCTTCGCACGGCGCATGGGCATCACCGCGCTGACGGGCCTCCGCTCCCTAGACTCGAGAGCATCATGACGAGCGACGCCGCCCCCGCCCCGCACCCCGCCCCCGACCACGCCGGCACCCCGGACCGCCCAGGCACCCCGGACCGCCCCGGCACCGCCGACCACGACGGCGCCCCCGACCACGACGGCGCCCCCGACCACGACGGCGCCCCCGACTGGACCCGCTTCTACGGGGCCGGGGTCCCTGCCCGCATCGAGGTCCCCGACGAGTCCCTCACCGACATGTGTGAGCGCTCCTGCGCTGAGGCCGGGGACAGGGTCGCCACCGAGTTCTTCGGCGCCACCATGACCTACGCCGAGATGGGGGAGCGGATCAGCCGCGCCGCGGAGGGCCTGCGACGCATGGGCGTGCGCCCCGGCGACCGCGTGGCGATCCTGCTGCCGAACTGCCCGCAGCACCTGATCGCCTTCTACGCGGTGCTGCGGCTGGGCGGCATCGTGTGCGAGCACAATCCTCTCTCCACCGAGCGCGAGCTGGAGGAGGTGTTCGCCGACCACGGCGCCCGCATCGCCATCGCGTTGGACACCGTGGTGCCGAAGCTGCGCGCCGTCCCGTCGGCACCGAAGGTGGTGGCCGTGAACCTGTTGGAGGCTTTCCCGCTGGTCAAGCGACTTGCCCTGCGTCTGCCGGTGCCGAAGCTGGCCGCCCAGCGGAAGCAGCTCAGCAGTGGCGAGGCGGGCGACATGACCTGGAAGCAGCTGGTGTCGCATCCCGAGCTGCCCGCCTCCCACCCGCGGCCGACGATCGAGGACCTGGGCGCGATCCAGTACACCTCGGGCACCACCGGTGTGCCCAAGGGCGTGATGCTCTCCCACCGCAACATGTACGCCAATGCGCTGCAGGGCGTGGCCTGGATGCACGGCGCGCGCACGGGCGAGGAGACCAGCTACGCGATGCTGCCGATGTTCCACGCCTTCGGCATGGTGCTGTACGTGACCTTCGGCGTGTACAAGCAGGTCCGCCAGGTGCTGTTCCCCCGCCCCGACGTGGACATGGCGCTGACCGCGATGAAGAAGAGCCCGCCCACCATCTACTGCGCGGTGCCGCCGCTGTACGAGCGCACCGCCCAGGGCGCGAAGGAGAAGGGCATCTCGCTCAAGGGCGTGAAGTGGTGCATCTCCGGTGCCATGACGCTGCCCGACGAGGTGGTGGAGCTGTGGGAGTCCGTCTCCGGCGGCAGGCTGGTCGAGGGCTACGGCCTGACCGAGTGCGCCCCCATCGCCATGGGCAACCCCTTCTCCGACACCCGCAAGACCGGCACGATCGGCATCCCCTTCCCCTCGACCCTGCGCCGGGTGGTCGACGAGGACGGCGAGGACGTGGGCCCCGGCGAGAGCGGCGAGCTGCTGGTCAAGGGCCCCCAGGTGTTCCAGGGCTACTGGAACAACCCCGAGGCCACCGCCGAGGCGATGACCGAGGACGGCTGGCTGCGCACCGGCGACCTGGTCACGCTCGACGAGGACGGCTTCGCCACTATCGTGGACCGCAAGAAGGAGATCATCATCACCGGCGGCTTCAACGTCTCCCCCAGCGAGGTGGAGCGCGTGCTGCGCGACCACCCCGCCATCGAGGAGGCCGCCGTCGTCGGCATCCGCCAGGAGCGGGGCGACGAGAAGGTGGTCGCCGCCGTCATCGCCTCCGGTGAGATCGACGAGGCCGAGGTGCGCGCCTGGGCGAAGGAACGGCTCAGCGCCTACAAGGTGCCGCGCCGGATCGTGGTGGTCGAGGACCTGCCGCGCTCCCTGATCGGCAAGGTGCTGCGCGGCGAGGTGCGGGAGCAGCTCACTGCGGGGAAGTGAGCCCGCAGCTCACCGCGGCTCGGTGAGCACCCGCGCCTGCTCCTGAGCCTTCAGCGCCAGCTCGACGGCCTTGAAGGCGTGATCCTGGGTCATGGCGTTCTCGGTGCGGTTCAGCACGTCCAGGATCAGGTCCCCGAAGAACGGGTAGCCCACCTGGCCGTCGGCCTGGATGCGGTGCTCCCCGTCGCCGTCGACCAGCAGCACCTGGCCGGGGCCGTTGTCGGTGGTGATGTCCACGTACTTGCGCAGCTCGATGTAGCCCTCGGTGCCCAGGATGAAGGTGCGGCCGTCACCCCAGGTGCGCAGACCGTCGGGCGTGAACCAGTCCACCCGCACGTAGCCGGAGGCACCGGAGGACAGGGCGATGTGCGCCTCCCCGAAGTCGTCGAGCTCGGGATGGTCGGGGTGGGCGAAGTTGCCGATCGCGCTGGAGAGGATCTCGGCGTCCTCGGAGCCGGTGAAGGTGAGCATCTGCTCGAAGTTGTGGGAGCCGATGTCGGTGATGATCCCGCCGTACTGGGCGCGGCAGTAGAACCAGTCGGGGCGCGACTCCGGGGCGCCCAGGCGGTGCGGGCCCATCCCCATCACCTGGATCACGCGGCCGATGGCCCCCCGGTCGATCAGCTGGCCGGCCAGGACGGCGGCCTCCACGTGGATCCGCTCGGAGTAGTACACGGCGTACTTCTGCCCGGTGCGGGTGACGGCCTCGCGGGCCGCAGCCAGCTGGTCCAGGGTGGTCAGCGGGGTCTTGTCGGTGAAGTAGTCCTTGCCGGCCTCCATCACCCGGATGCCCAGCGGGGCGCGGTCCGAGGGGATCGCGGCGGCGGCCACCAGGCGCACCTCCTCGTCGGCGAGGACCTGTTCCTCGCTGTCGGCGATCCGGACCTCGGGGAACCGCTCCTGGAAGGCGGCGGCGCGCTCGGGCTGTGGGTCGTACACCCAGCGCAGGGTGCCGCCGGCCCCGATCAGGCCTTCGGTCATGCCCACGATGTGCCCGTGGTCCAGGTGCATCGCGGCGAACACGAACTCACCGGGCTCCACCACGGGCTTGGGCATGGCGGCGGGGGCGTAGGTGGCTCCGTCGGAGGCGCTCATCGAGGGTCCTTTCGCTCGTGGGTGGCGGCGGCAGCGACGCGGCCCATCCCTGCCCGGAGCGGACGAGTGGCCTGGGTCACCATGGTGAGTCTCCCGCATCCGCCTGCTGGTCGAGCGCGGATGCCGGACGTTGCCATGCGCGGGCGCGCGGCGGGATGCCCCTGCGTGGGGGACGCTGGGCGTGCCGGAGTCAGAACGGCGGGTCGTCGAAGGCATGAGGTGGAGCCGGGGGAGCTGGTGGAGGGGATCGGGCTGCGGGGAGCGTGGCCTCGACGCCGGTGGCGGGGCGGGCTCCGATCGCGGGGTGGGCGACGTGCCCTGAGCCCCGTGCGGACTTCTCCAGGTGATCGCCGTGGCCCCGGCGGCGGGGGAGGTCGCCGTCTGCACCACCCAGTGCCCGTGCTCCTTCAGGTAGTTGCAGCGAGCGCACAGGCCCTGCCCGTTGCTGAAGCTGGTGGGCCCTCCACGTGCGTGGGGATCGATGTGGTCCAGATGCCGGATCCTGGCGTTGCACCAGGGGGTGCGGCACGTCTGGTCGCGCCATCGGATCATGCGCGCCAGGCCCACCGGGAACGCTCGGGCGGTGGACTCCATCGCCACCAGTTCACCGCTGACGGGGTGGGTGTACAGGCGGCGGAACACCGCGGTCGAAGCGGCATCGGCGTGCTCGTGCTGCCTCCAGGTGCGGTTGGCCGGGGTGATGGAGCCGGGTGGGCGCCCGCACATGGTGTCGGTGACGATGTGCGCGGGCAGCGCGCCGTATCCCTCGATGCGGGCGAACTCTGCATCGGCCGCGCCGCCCAGCAAGGCCCGGTCGGTGATCACGATCCCGACGTCGTGCCTGGTCCCGGGGGTGCCGGAGGTGCCCCCGGTCACGGCGGCGACGAGCTGATCGGCCTGCAGGGCACCGAACGAGTCCCGGGCGCCGGCCGCGCGGCGGGCCTCCGCCCCGGTGGTGAGGCTCTTCATCACGGCGGCGGCATCCAATGCGCGCAGGGTGGCCGAGATGCGGGCCATGCCGTCACCGAGGGGAACCATCGTCACGTTCCGCTTCCGCGCGGCGCGCTCGGCGCGGGCACGGGAGTCACCCGGATGCAGGGCGTGGCTCATCTCCCGCACGAGCTGCCCGGGGCGACGGGTGCCGAGGCCGTCGAGACGGGTGGGATCCTCCTGGATCCATCGGTCGATCCGGGCGCACGTGGCCGGATCCGCGTTGTCCAGCGCACGGGTGATGGCATGGACGCTGCGCTCAGGCAGGCGCCCCTGGGCCAGCTGCTGGTAGGTGGTGGGCATCTGCGCGACCAGCCTGCGCGCGCATGCCAATGACATGGAGGACGAGCTGGGGGAGGTGCGGCGGGCCAGGGCCACCTCATTCGCGGCGGCACGCCCCTGGTCCCGGTCCCTCACATCACGAGCGGCGTCCGCCTCGCGGATGCGGTCCTCGGCCGCCACCTGCCATGTGGCCTCCAGTGCGGCGATCCCCGCGCGAAGCTGCTCGATCCCCGCCAGCACGGCGAGGGCTTCGTGGGGCGAGCCGGGCTGCGTATCAGGAACGGGATCGAGCACCGACACGGTGGCGGTGAATGCGGCCAGCGCGCGGGCGATGATCTCGCCCACGATATTCCTCACCGCGCCGGAGTTCGGCAGGCGGGAGGCGCGCTCCAGCGCCCGCGCGAGGACGTCACCAGCGGGCAGGCTGTTGCCTGACCTGGTGGTGTCGTCGCCTGGGAGCTGAGGTTCCATGCTCCCATTCTGTGTCGCGGCACCGACAATCGAAAGAACGTTCGACGATTGGGGATAACTCCGCGCCGTTCGGAGAGAAATCAACCTGACGGGACACAGGATGTGGAAAGGAATGTGGATAACTGGTCATTGTGGAGGAACCTGGGTCACAGCCTTCGCTTGAACCCCGTGTGGCTCGCCACGTACCCGGCCCGCTCGTAGAACCGATGTGCGGCATCGCGCCTGCGGTCGCACGTCAGCTGCGACAGCACCGCCCCCTGCTCGCGCCCGTACGCATGGGCCCACTCCAGCAGCATGCTGCCGAGTCCCAGACCCCGCACGGACTCCGCCAGCCGTAACGCCTCGATCTGGAGCCGCGAGGCACCGCCCCGCGAGAGACCGGGTATCAGGGACAGCTGCACCGTGCCGACCACGGTCGTCTGCCCCTGGACCACCGTGACCAGCAGCTGGCGGGGGTCCGCGTCGACCTAGCGGAACGCCGCCAGGTACGGGCCGAGCTCGTCGGCCGACTCCCTGTCGCGCCCCAGCGGGTCGTCAGCCAGCAGGGCCGCCAGCGCAGGCACGTCGGCCTCCAGAGCCCGACGGATGAGGAAGCGGCGATCGCCGATGGTGAGAGTCTGCATGAGCCGATCATCACCGACCGGTGGCGCCGACGAGCACGGGACGCGCCTCGCAGCCGCGCCTCGCGCATCAGGCTCCGGCGCCGCCAGCCGCGGCGCGAGCAGGCACGAGCCCACCTCAACCATTCGATGGATGCCGCCTGACCAGCGGCTTCCTACGGTGGAGGGATGAATCGTCTGCTCGTCACGTCCTTCGTCTACATGATCCTCGGCCTGGCCTCGGGTCTCTTCTACCGCGAGTACTCCAAGCTCACCGGCACGGTCGGTGAGCAGTCGCAGCTCTCCACGCTCCACACCCACCTGCTGGTGCTGGGCATGCTGGTGTTTCTCGTGGTGCTGGCGCTCGAGGCCACCATGCGCGTCACCGGGCGCCGCTCGTTCACCGTCTTCTACTGGACCTACAACGTGGGCCTGGTGATCACGGTGGTGATGATGGTGGTGCGGGGCGTTCTCACGCTCGACGGGGCCGACCCCACCGGCACCACCGCGGCGATCCCGGGGATCGCAGGCCTGGGTTACATGCTGCTGGCCGTGGGCCTGATCGCGCTGTTCGTCGCTCTGAGGGCGGCGGTCGCCGATTCCCAGGAGCGCTCATTCAGGGCAGGTGCGACGCTCGAGGTCGCGCCGGGCTGAACCTGTGGCGGGGAGAATCCCCCATGCCCTCCGAATCGCCCGCCCCTCGCCTGCCTGCGTGCCGCGACGGAGGGACTGCCCGTTGCGCTGTCGCTGCCGATCCACCCTGCACTGCGCGGCTCGCTGCCAGAGCCGACATCCCAGCAGGCCGCCGCGAGGGCCCGCCCGGTCACAGGGTGATAACGGTAGAGTGAATCCGCACGTCAGATCGGCGGCCCGGCCGGTTCTGCGCCGGGCAGCCTCTCGGACCCGCCTACGACGATGGAGACCACGGTGAACAGCGAATCCCCCTCGAACCTGACCGCCCCCGACCGCAACCTCGCCCTCGAACTGGTGCGCGTGACCGAGGCCGCCGCCATCGCGGGCGGCCGCTGGGTGGGCGCCGGCGACAAGAACAGGGCCGATGGCGCCGCCGTGGATGCCATGCGCTCCTTCATGGACACCGTGCGCATGAACGGCACCGTGGTGATCGGCGAGGGCGAGAAGGACGAGGCGCCCATGCTGTTCAACGGTGAGAAGGTGGGCGACGGCTCCGGCCCCGACGTCGACGTCGCGGTGGACCCGATCGACGGCACCCGCCTGACCGCGATGGGCTACGACAATGCGCTGGCCGTGTTCGCGGTCGCCGAGCGCGGCAGCATGTACGACCCCTCGGCCGTGTTCTACATGGACAAGATGGTGGTGGGCCCCGAGGCCGCGGACTTCGTGGACCTGCGCCTGCCGGTCAAGCAGAACATCAACCTGGTTGCCAAGGCCCTCGGCAAGCCGGTCGAGCAGGTCACCGTGTGTGTTCTGGAGCGCCCCCGCCACGAGAAGCTGGTCGAGGAGATCCGCACCGCCGGAGCTCGCGTCAAGTTCATCATGGACGGCGACGTGGCCGGTGCGATCGCCGCCGCCCGCGGCACCGGCGTGGACATGCTGCTGGGGGCCGGCGGCACCCCTGAGGGCATCGTCGCCGCCTGCGCCATCAAGGCGACCGGCGGGATGATCCAGGGCCGCCTGGCCCCCAAGGACGACGAGGAGAAGCAGAAGGCCATCGACGCCGGCCACGACCTGGACCGCGTGCTCACCACCGATGACCTGGTCACCACCGACAACTGCTACTTCGCCGCCACCGGCATCACCCACGGCGACCTGCTGCGCGGCGTGCGCTACGACAAGGACTACGTGCACACCCATTCGATCGTCATGCGCGCCACCTCCGGCACCGTGCGGTTCGTGGACGCCGAGCACCGCGTGGAGAAGTGGGACCGCTGGCTGAAGGGGTGAGGTCCTTCCCTCAGCACGCGCCCCGCGGGACCTTCGTCCCGGCAGGGGCGCGTCCTGCTTTCCAAGTGACCTAGAGCAAGCGGTTGTCCCTGTGACTGCCACCGCACCAGCAGTCACGTCGACCAGAACGCTCATATCCTGCCGCCATGCCCCATGAAGAGCCCCTGCGGGTGGCAGTGGACCTGGTGATCCTCACCCTGCGCGACCGCCAACTCAGCGTGCTGCTGGTGCAGCGCGACGAGGAGCCGCATCGCGGTCGCTGGGCGCTGCCCGGCGGCTTCGTGACCGCCCAGGAGGATCTGGAGGAGGCCGCCCAGCGGGTGCTGGCCGACGAGGCCTCACTGGGTTCGCAGACCGTCTACCTCGAGCAGGTGCGCACCTTCGGCAAGCCCGACCGCGACCCCCGCGGCCGCGTCGTCTCCGTGGCCTTCATGGCGCTCGGTGCGAATCTCCCGGAGCCGCAGCGGGGCGAGGCGGTGGCCGATGCCCGCTGGTGGGCAGTGCAGGACCTCGGCGAGATCCAGCTGGCCTTCGACCACGCCACCGTGCTCGAGGCCGCTATCGATCGCGCCCGCTCCAAGCTCGAGTACACCACCCTCGCGGTCACCTTCCTGGAGCCGGAGTTCACCATCTCCCAGCTGCGCGGGGTCTACGAGGACGTGTGGGGGGTGACCCTGGACGCCGGCAACTTCCACCGCAAGGCCACCCGCAGCCCGGGCTTCATCGAGGAGGTGGGCACCCGCGCCCACCTCACCGGTGGTCGCCCTGCGCGCCTGTACCGCGCCGGCGACGGCACCTCCCTGAACCCGCCGCTGATGCGCCAGGGTTGACCTCCGATGCTGCAGGGCTGCGTGCCGGACGGCCCTGGGCCGGGAGCCCTCGTCGTGACAGGATCGACCTGTGACCACCGACGACGCTCGCACCGCTCCCGACACGCCCGCCGTTGCCGATCCGGACGCACCCGCTCCCGACGGCACCGCGCACCCCGACCCGGCCAAGGCCAGGATCGCCGAGTCCTACCGGGCTCGTCGTGAGGACGTGCTGGCCGTGGCTCGGGCCATCCACGCCGATCCGGAGATCGCCTTCGAGGAGCACCGGGCCCACGATCGCTGCTGCGAACTGCTGGAGGGTGCCGGCTTCACCGTCGAACGGGGCATCGCCGAGCTGCCCACCGCCTTCCGCGCCACCCTGGGCAGCGGCTCCCTGGTGGCCTCGCTGTGCGTGGAGTACGACGCCCTGCCCGAGATCGGTCACGGCTGCGGGCACAACATCATCGCCGGCGCCTCCCTCGGCGCCGCGCTCGCCCTGGCCGAGGCGGTCCCCGAACTGGACCTCACCCTGCAGGTCATCGGCACCCCGGCCGAGGAGCACGGCGGCGGCAAGCAGCTGCTGATCGAGCGCGGTGCCTTCGAGGGCGTGCACCTGTCGCTGATGACCCACGCCATGGGCCACACCGACACCTACGACCCCCTGGGCTCCACCAGCCAGGCCGTGGGCCGCTGGCGCGCCACCTCCACCGGTCGCGGAGCCCACGCGGCCGCCAACCCGTCCGACGGCCTCAACGCCAACGACGCCGCCGTGATCGCGCAGGTCGCCGCGGGCCTGCTGCGGCAGCAGGTGGCCGATGGGCAGCGCCTGGCGCTGGTGCCCCAGCAGTCCGGCGTCACCAACATCATCCCCGAGAGGGCCGAGGTCGACCTCGAGTGCCGGGCGCTGACCATGGAGCAGTTCACCTCCCTGCGCGACCGCCTCTTCGACTGCCTGCGCGCCGGGGCCGTCGCCACCGGCTGCGAGCTCGACATCACCGCCACCGAACCGGTCTACGAGCCGCTGCTGCAGGACGATGTGCTGGCCACTGCCTGGAACGAGGGAATGGAGGTGCTGGGCCGCCCGCTGACCGGCAGCCTCGGGGTGATGGCCGGCTCCACCGACATGGGCAACGTGTCCCAGCGGGTGCCCTCCCTGCACCCCTTCGTGGGCATCACCGGGGTGACGGCCCCCCTGCACACCCGCGACTTCGCCGCCGCGGCCGCGACCGACGAGGCCTACCGCCTCATGCACGACGCGGCCCTCGCGATGGCCTGGGCGATCCAGGACGTCGCCGCGGCTCCCGAGCGCCGGGCACAGGTGCTGGCCACCGCGCAGGAGCTGGCGGAGCGCACGGCCTCGAACGCCCCGAGCGCCCCGATCACCCGGAGCGCCTCGGGGCCTCACGGGGCGAGCAGGAAGCGTGAGACCAGCCCGCCCCGCGGTGCGGCGCCGGGCGCTGCTCCTCGGCCTGGGGGTCGCACTGCCGCCGCTGCTCGTCTCCTGCGCCGAGGAGGAGCCGGAGCCCGTCGGCCCCGCACCGATCACCGAGGTGGGGGCGGAGGCCGTGTCCCCGTCCGGGGCGTACGTGGCGGTGATCGACGTGGCCGGGGACTCCGTGGGCGTACTGCTGCGGGATGCCGCCGGCGAGGACCTCTGGGCCGACGCCTACGGGTACACGCTCAAGGCCCCTCCCGCGCTGCTGTGGGAGGCCGAGCAGGACGTGCTGTGGGTCGTCACCGAGAACGGGGCAGTGCGCGAGCACGTGCGCATCGCCCCCACCGAGAGCGGCGGTTGGGCCCAGGAGGCGGGCGCTGAGCCGCCCGAGGAGATCACCCGCCGGCTCTAGGGCCGGAGTCACCGCACTGCAGGGCAAAGGTCCCCGTTCCGGGCCGCCCGAGGGGGCTACTGTCGAGTCATCAGCACCATGACGGTGCTCGACCCTCGCTCCCTTCCCCCCGGATGCTGACCCCCATGTCCCCACGCGTCCTGGTGGACAGCCAGGGCTGACGGACCTGCCGCGCGAGGACGCGCGGCGACAGACGCCGAGGACGCAGGGGAGAGCGGACTCGGCCGGAGGGCGGCGGGCCATGGGCCCGCCGCCCTCCTCTCACGCCCGGGGAGAATCTCCCCATGACCCCGGACCCCGCAGACTGCTCCACCCTCACCACGCCTGGCGCATCGGCGGTCGACGAGCGGCACCTCTCGGCGGATCTCGCCATGGACGCCGTCACCCTGCGGGTGGGCGACCTGGAGACCATGAGCTCCTACTACGAGAACGCCCTGGCCCTCAGCCCGCTCGAGGAGACCGCTCGCGCAACGGGCGAGGTGCACCGGGTGCTGGGCCGTGGCGGCGTCCCCTTCGTGCGGCTGGTCTCCACCCCCGGACTGCCTGCCGTGGACCCCCGCCAGGCGGGACTGTTCCACACCGCGTTCCTGTTCGAGGACCAGGCGTCCCTGGCCGGCACCGTGCTGCGCGCCGCGCAGGACCCCCGCTCTCGCTTCGCCGGCACCGGCGACCACCTGGTCTCCGAGGCGTTCTACTTCACCGACCCCCATCGACCCCCAGGCCCAGCTCACCGGCCATCTGCTGGATCGGCGCCTCCATCGTCCGAATGTCCGCCTCCGGCCTGCTCGCGGTCCTCCACCATGGCCCGTCGGCGCTGCACGACGGCGCCTGCCAGGCCCAGCGCCACCCCGATGGCCATCCATGCACCCAGCCAGGTCAGGTCGTCCGCGGGATCGATCCAGCTGCCCCCGATCGCCCCGCGGAAGGCGTCCACGGCATGGGTCATCGGCAGGTACGGGTGGATGGCGCGGAAGAAGCCCGGCAGCGTGGGGGTGGGGTAGGTGCCGCCGGCTGCGGAGATCTGGAGGGCCACGAGCACGAGGGCCACGAACTTCCCGACCGGCCCGAACAGGGCCCCGAAGCCGTGGTTCAGCGCTACGAACACCGCACTGGTCAGTGCCGCCATGCCCAGCATCAGCGGCAGGTCCGTGACGGTGATGCCCACCGGTCCGTGCAGCACCGCCACCGCGATCGCGGACTGCACCAGGCCCAGGGCGAGGGCCGGGAGCAGACCGCCTGCCAGCAGCCGCACCGGGCCAGCTCCAGCGGCGGCTGCCTCCATGGAGAACGGCGGCATCATCAGGAAGATCGCCATGGCACCGACCCACAGGCTGATCGCGAGGAACAGCGGGGCGAGGCCCTCACCGAAGCGGGTCAGCTCATGGTCGCGGACGAAGTCCATCTGCACCGGGTCAGAAGCGGTGGCGGCGATCGCGGAGCTCTGCTCGTCGGTGTACGAAGGCACTTCGTCCTTGGCGTCCTCGAGGCCGTCTCGCAGGTCAGCGGAACCGTCGGCCAGCTCCCCGGCGCCTTCGTTGAGGGTCTCTGCTCCCTGGGACAGCTCCCGAGCCCCGTCGTCCACGGCGCCGGCGCCGTCGGCGAGCTCGGCGGCGCCGGAAGCGAGTCGACCGGAGCCGTCGGCCAGCTGCTGGGCGCCGTCCTGAGCGGTGCGGACCCCGTCGGCCAGGCGGTCCGCACCCGAATAGAGTTCGCGCGCACCCGAGGCCAGATCGTCGGCGCCGGAGCGGGCGGTGCTCACCCCGTCGGTGTACCGGCCGACGCCGCCGGCCAGCTCGTTGGCGCCGTCGGCGAGCTCGGCGGCGCCGGAGTCGAGTCGACCGGAGCCGTCGGCCAGTTGCTGGGCGCCGTCCTGAGCGGTGCGGACCCCGTCGGCCAGGCGGTCCGCACCCGAATAGAGTTCGCGTGCACCCGAGGCCAGATCGTCGGCGCCGGAGCGGGCGGTGCTCACCCCGTCGGTGTACCGGCCGACGCCGTCGGCCAGCTCGTTGGCGCCGTCGCGAGCGGTGCCGGAGGCGGTGGCCAGACGATCCGCACCGGTGGCGACCTGCTGGGCGCCGGCGTCGAGGCGGTGGATGTCCTGTGCGCCGCGCTGGAGGGTGTCCAAGGTGCCCGGCATCGCCTCGGCTGCCGCGCGGGCCTGCCCCGTGAGTTCCGCGGCCAGGTCGCGCGCTGTGGGGCTGCTCTGCCCGTCGCCGGGCGAGGGGGGCTCGAGCGCGGAAGCCAGTGCGGAGTCGAGGGAAGAGGCGTCGTCGGCAAGGGTCCCGGTGGAGTCGGAGATGCGGGAGGTGGCGTCGGCGATGGCGGACGTGGTGTCTGCCAGCCCGTCCAGGTACGCGGCGGTGCGGTCCGCTGCCTCCGTCATGTCCGCGGCGGTCTCAGTGATCGAGGTGGACTGCTGGGAGGCAGTGGCCGTGGCGTCATCTGCGGCGGTGGCGTCGGCAGAAGCGGCCTCGGCGTCGTCCCGCACCTGCTGTGAGGTGTCCGTGATGTCCTTCAGCTTCGCGCACAGTTTCGGGGCCGACGAAGGAGCGGACGGCTCCGCTGCGGTGTCGCTCGCCGGGTCGGCGTCCGCAGGATCGGTGGACCCTGCATCGGCG
This sequence comes from Brachybacterium epidermidis, assembly GCF_015209585.1. Lineage (GTDB taxonomy): Bacteria > Actinomycetota > Actinomycetes > Actinomycetales > Dermabacteraceae > Brachybacterium > Brachybacterium epidermidis. The sequence continues at coordinate 19,608 of NZ_JADEYR010000021.1, read as the reverse complement.
GGTGCTTCCGGGCCGCTGCAGTACTCGGCGGCCAGTTCGTCCACCGCCTCGGTGTACGACCGGGTGCCCGATGACGACTCGGCAGCGCTGTCGGCGGCGGCCGCGGTGGCGGTCTTGGCGTCCTGAACGGCGGTATCCAGGGCAGAGGCGTCGTCCCCGATGCTCGCGGCACGCTCCTTCAGAGTGGTCGCATCAGCGGCCCTGTCCGCCGTCTCCGAGGCCAGGGCCTGCGCGTCCGCGTCAACTGCCTTGGCATCCTCGTCCAGAGCGGCCGCCGCGGACGAGAGAGTGCCCGCATCGCCCCCCACAGACTGGTCCAGATCATCGAACCGGGCGTCCACGGCGTCCTGGAGGGCATCGATCGCGACGATCAGGTCGTCACTGACGGCCTGCACGCTCTCGGTGGTGACTCCGAGCTCCTCGGCCCTGTCCTGTGCCGCGCGGACGGTCTCGTCCAGCTGCCGGGTGCCGTCCGCGACCTGATCAGCGCCGTCGGCGAGGGAAGAGGCACCCTCGGCGAGCTGGTCCGTGCCATCGGCGAGCTGCTGGGCCCCGGAGCGCAGCGGCTGGCCCGCGCGGTCCAGGGTCGCCAGGCCACCGCTGAGCTGATCCGCGCCCGCGCTGAGTGAGGCGGTGCCGTCACGGAGGGTGACCGCACCGTCGCTGAGCTGATCCAGCCCTACCACTAGGTCGAGGGCGCCCTCGTGAAGGGTTGAGGTCCCGGCGGCGAGCTGGTCCGTGCCATCGGCGAGCTGCTGGGCCCCGGAGCGCAGCGGCTGGCCCGCGCGGTCCAGGGTCGCCAGGCCACCGCTGAGCTGGTCCGCGCCCGCGCTGAGTGAGGCGGTGCCGTCACGGAGGGTGACCGCACCGTCGCTGAGCTGATCCAGCCCTACCACTAGGTCGAGGGCGCCCTCGTGAAGGGTTGAGGTCCCGGCGGCGAGGTCGTCCGCGCCGGAGGAGAGCTGCCCGGTGCCGTCCACCAGCTCTCCCGCGCCGTTGACCAGATCGCCGGTGCCGTCGGAGAGCTGCGCGGCACCGTCAGCCAGGTCGGTGGCGCCGTCAGCGGCGTCGGCGATCCCGCTGTGGATGGAGGTGAAGCCCACGTAGATGCCGTCCAGGTACTGCTCCAGCACCGTGGAGCGCAAGGAGTCGGTCAGGGCCTGACCGACGGACTTGGTGAAGTTGCCGCCGACGTAGTTCACGGCGTCGTTGGTGGTGACGGTGAGCATGGCCGGAGCAGCCTGGGCGGCTTGCTCCGGGTCACTGCCCAGGGCGGCGATGTTCGAGGAGAAGTCGGAGGGGATCTCCACCGTGGCGCCGTAGGTGCCGTCCGCCAGGCCGCGGTGGGCCTGGGCAGGAGAGACCTCCACGAAGTGGAAGGCGGTCTCCTCGTCGATCTCGAGCAGGGATTTGGTGAACTCGGCCCCCACGTCGATGGTGGTGGGCTCACCTCCGGCAGGGGTGAACGACGCCTGCTGGTCCTGGTTCACCACGGCTGCGGTGATCTGGTCGAGACTGTGGGCGGGGTCCCGGAAGGACCATGTCATGTTGCCGGAGTAGATCACCGGCACCAGCGCCAGACCCAGCACGAACACAGCTGCGATCGGCTTCTTCCACTCCCGGGGCAGCAGGGCTGCTGCGCCGCGCGCTGTGGCGGAGGTGCCTCGGCCGACGGCCCTGATGCCCTTGCCGAGAGCGCGGGCTGCTGAACGCGATGCCGTGGCCAGGCCACGTGCCGCCGTCGTCAGCACGGCCAGGAAGAAGCGCAGGATTCGCATCATGAGCCGAAACGATACATACGTGTACCGAGTTGCGGGATTACTCCGTGGTAGGTGTGGCGCGGTAGACGAAGGTCCCGTGGCGCGAGACGCATTGCTGCCGGCCGTGGCCAGGGGCCTCGGAGTTGTGGGAAGAGGCGGAGTGGGGTCCCGTCAGCCCTTGAGGTCCACCACCCACGGCTCTTGGACCAGATTCTGCGGGTCCCACCGCTCCAGCACGTCCGCGGCGGTGCGGCAGCCGGCAAGGCCCAGTGATTCGCCGATCCGCTCCACCACGTCGGCCTCGCTCTCGCCCCGCGCCAGGCGGTCGCGCAGTGTCACCGCGCCGTCCCGCTTGGCAAGGCGCGCGCCGCTGGTGTTCACGGCCAGCGGCACGTGCGCGTAGGTGGGCTCGGGCAGCCCCAGCAGGTGCGCGAGGTAGGCCTGGCGGGGGGCCGAGGTGAGCAGGTCATCGGCGCGGGTCACCTGGTCCACCCCGGCTGCGGCATCATCCACCACCACGGCGAGGTTGTACGCCACCACCCCGTCGCCGCGGCGCAACACCAGATCGTCCACCGCCGCAGTGACCTGTCCGGCCCACAGGTCGGTGACGGTCCACTCGTTCACCTCGGCGCGCAGGCGCAGGGCCGGTTCGCGTCGCAGTTCCCGCATCTTCGCCCGGCCCGTCTCGCGCTGATCGTCCGTGAGGTCCCGGCAGGTGCCGGGGTAGGCGCCGGGAGGGGAGTGCGGGGCGCTGGGCGCGTCGAGGATCTCGCGGCGCGTGCAGTAGCACTCGTACGCGGCACCGGCGACCTGAAGCTGCCCGATCGCCGCCTCGTGCGCCTCGCCGCGCTCGGACTGCCGCACCACCTCGCCGTCCCAGTCGATGCCGAGGGCCACGAGGTCCTCCAGCTGGCGTGCCTCGGAGCCTTCCTTCACCCGATCAAGGTCCTCCACGCGCAGGTGGAAGCGACGGTGCGTGCGGCGAGCCAGGGCCCAGGCCAGGATCGCGGTGCGCAGGTTCCCCAGGTGCAGGTCCCCGGAGGGGGAGGGGGCGTAGCGGCCGGCGCCGGCGGGTGGGGGGCCACGGGCGGGGCCGTCGGCATGGAGGGCTGTCCGGGGGTGGGGCGGGGCGTCGGGCATGCACGCCAGTCTAGGAAGCTCGGCCCACCGCCACCCTCCGTACCGCCCAGCTCGAGCGCGCCGGCGTGCGCGCACCTGGCTGCACGAGAGGGCCTGACACCCCCGCGACACCGGCCCGACACTTTCCCGTCGCCCGGCCCTGCGACCCTGCCCCTCCAGGCTCGCGATGGCCCGCTCCCTGCTGGCCGCATCCCCCACCCCCCTCGGAAGGAGCAGTGCACGATGAGCACGACGATCTCGGTGATCGGCGTCGGATACCTGGGCGCCGTCCACGCCGCCAGCATGGCCGAGCTGGGCCATGACGTGATCGGCCTGGACGTCGACGCCGATCGCGTGGCCGCCCTGAACGACGGCCGCGCGCCCTTCCACGAGCCCGGATTCGAGCAGATACTGCGCCGTGGCCTCCAGGCGGACCGCCTGCGCTTCACCACCGACTACGCGGACCTCGCCGATGTCGAGGTGCACTTCCTGGGCCTGGGCACCCCGCAGCGCACCGACGGCAACGGCGCCGACCTCAGCTACCTGCGCGCCGCCGCGGACTCCCTGCGCGAGGTGCTCCCCGCTCGCGGGGGCGCCCCCACCCTGGTGGTGGGCAAGTCCACGGTGCCGGTCGGCACCGCCCGCACGCTCGCCGAGCAGCTGGGGGCCGTCCAGGGCGTGCACCTGATCTGGAACCCCGAGTTCCTGCGGGAGGGGTTCGCCGTCAAGGACACCCTGGCCCCCGACCGCCTGGTGTACGGCGTGGCCGATCCCGAGGACCACGAGGCCACCGAGGCCGCGGCCGGCCGGCTCGACGCGGTCTACGCGCAGATCCTGGAGCGCGGCACCACCCGCCTGGTGATGGGGTTCGAGGCCGCTGAGCTGGTGAAGGCCTCCGCCAATGCCTTCCTGGCCACCAAGATCTCCTTCATCAACGCCATCAGCGAGATATGCGAGGCCACCGGTGCGGACGTCACCGACGTGGCCCGCGCGATCGGCATGGACGACCGCATCGGCCCCAAGTTCCTGCGGGCCGGCGTGGGCTTCGGCGGCGGCTGCCTGCCCAAGGACATCCGCGCCTTCATGGCCAGCGCCGAGGACCTGGGGGTGGGGGAGTCCCTCGCCTTCCTGCGCGAGGTCGACGCGATCAACGGGCGCCGCCGCACCCGCGTGGTCGAGCTGGCCGTCGAGCTGCTGGGGGCCGAGACGACCAGCGGGCTGCGGGGCCGACGGATCACCGTGCTGGGAGCCGCGTTCAAGCCCGACAGCGACGACGTGCGCGACTCCCCGGCCCTGGAGGTGGCCTGCCGGCTGCGTGAGGCCGGGGCCCAGGTGCGGATCACCGACCCGGAGGCGCTTGCCGGTGCGGCCCGACGCGCACCCGGCCTGGAGACCGAGCAGGACACCGACCAGGCCCTGCGCGGCGCCGAACTGGTGCTGCTGCTGACCGAGTGGGGCCAGTACAAGGAGCTGGACCCGGCCCGCACGCGGGAACTGGTGGAGGTGCCGCGGATCATCGACGGCCGCAACGTGCTGGAGCCGCGGCAGTGGCGCGAGGCCGGCTGGGAGTTCCGAGCCCTCGGGCGGCCCTGAGCGGGCCCGCCCCAGGGGGGCCTGAGCTCAGTCGGTGATGCGAACGACGGCGCGGCGACCACCCTCCGTGGAGGGGGCCGCCGCGCCGTTCAGCGAAGCGTGCGGGCCGGGGCCCGCCGGTCAGGCCGCGATCGGGGCCGTGACGTCAGGCGGGTGGTCTCAGGCGTCGCCGCGGTGGGTGCCGCGCTTCTCGCCGTCGACCTCGCCGTTGGTCTTGCTCTCCTCGAGGTCAGAGTCGACCTTGACGGTCGTCGGCTCGACGTCGGAGTTGCGGTCCTCACCCTTCAAAGACTGGGCCACGTCACCGGCATCGGCCGAGCCGACGGTGTCGGACACGGTCGAGGAGTCGGTCTCCGAGGAGGCCGAGGCGGGGTAGTGCGCACGGGCGAAGTCCGCCGGGGGAGCCCACGGGTCCTCCACCGGGCGGGTCTTCTGCCAGGCCACGTACCCGGCGGCGGCACCGGCTGCAGCCAGGCCCAGGACCAGCAGCACCTTGCCGGCGCCGCCCTTCTTCTTCTGCGGAGTGGGGGTCAGCACAGCGGCGCGGATGTCCGCCTGGCCCTTGTCCAGCTCCGCCCGGGCCGCGTCCACAGCCGCGCGCAGCACGTTGTTCGTGGTGCTGGCGGTGCGACGGGCACGCGGGTAGTAGTCGTCCTGCAGGTCGTGCATGAACTTGTCGGCGAAGGGGCCGACGGCGGCGGTGAGGCCCGCGATCTTGTCGCCCTGGTGACGCAGCTTGTCCTCGACGGCCGGACGCACCTGGTCCACCAGGCCGCGGCTGCGGCTGCGGGCCTCGCGAGCGCCCTCGGACACGACCGGTCCGATGGCCGCGGCGAGCTTCTGCAGCTCGATGATGGCCTTCTCCGCCTGCTGCTGGGTCGAGCCGGCAGCGGCTGCGGTCTTCTTGGCCTGCTTCTTGGCCTTCTTGGTCTCCCGCTTCGTGGTCAGCGCCATGAGGGATTCCCCTTTCGGTCTGTATCCGCCGGATCGGGCCGACGGCGGTCCCTGGACCCCCGCATCCGGGTGGACGCGGCGGATCCGTGTGGCACAACTCTAACGCGTGCCCGCATCCCGGTTCCCAGCCGAACGGTATGTCCGACGGGAGTGCGGACCCGGCGGTGACGCATCGGCAGGGAGCCGGCAGGGACGTGCGCGGCCCGCCGTCGCGGGCCCCTGGCCGTCCCACGGCGGTGTGCGAGGATGACGCCATGTTCGCAACTCTGCACACCAACCACGGGGACATCCGCCTGGAGCTGTACCCCGACCACGCCCCGAAGACCGTCGAGAACTTCGTGGGCCTCGCTGAGGGGACCCGCGAGTTCTCCGACCCCGAGAACGGTCAGAAGGTCACGCGCCCCTTCTACGACGGCGTGATCTTCCACCGCGTGATCTCCGGGTTCATGATCCAGGGCGGTGACCCGCTGGGCACCGGCACCGGCGGCCCCGGCTACACCTTCGACGACGAGATCTCCGAGAAGAACTTCAACGAGCCCTACGTGCTGGCCATGGCCAACGCCGGCAAGCGCATGAACGCCATCACCGGCCGCCCCTCCGGCACCAACGGCTCCCAGTTCTTCATCACCGTGGGCCCCACCCCGCACCTGCAGGGCAAGCACACCGTGTTCGGTGTCGTGGCCGACGAGGACTCCAAGAAGGTCGTCGACGAGATCGCCGCCACCAAGACCGACATGCGCGACCGTCCCCTCGAGGACGTCGTCATCGAGTCGGTCACCGTCGAGCGCTGAGCGCACCCTGATCCCGCACTGACCGCGCGCCCGTCGGCGCGACCGTGACGCCCCGCCCGGAGCACCAGCTCCGCGGCGGGGCGCTGCCGTCATGGCCCGTCCCGCTTCCGACCGATCGACTCGGCCGGGCCCTCCCCACCGCGGCCGCAGGCCGATAGCCTCCGACCATGACGCAGCGACACCTGGCCGGAGCCCGCATCCTCGCGCAGGGCCTGGTGGGCCCGGTCCGCTTCCGCACCCCGCTGGAGGCGGCCCGCTCCTTCGGCGCCCACCAGGGGCAGGACCTGCCCGGCGTGATGGCCTCCCTGGCGCTGCGCACCGGCGGTGACCTCACGCGCGTGTACGCCGCCTTCGACAGCGGACTGATCGTGCGCGGCTACCCGATGCGCGGCACCGTGTTCGCGGTGGCCGCCGACACCCTCGCGTGGCTCACCGAGCTGTGCGCGGGCGCCTCCGTGCGCTCGGCCGTCAAGCGCCGCAGCGGCCTGGGCCTGGAGGAGGAGCACTTCGGCACCGCCCGGCGGGTGCTCGAGGAGCTCGCCGCTGAGCAGTCCGACCCGGGCGTCGGCCGGGGCGTGCTGCGCGGGGAGCTGATGGCGGCCTGGCAGGGGGCGGGCCTGGCCACCGACGACGGTCGCGGCTACCACATGCTCACCCACTTCCTCTCGACCGGGGTGGCCGCCTACGGCCCCTGGCGCGACGAGGGGGAGACCGCCGTGGTGCTGGCCGAGCGGTGGCTGCCCCACGGATCCGATCTCGAGGGCACCTTCGGCGGGGACGAGACCGCCGCCATCGCCGAGCTGGCCCTGCGGTACTTCACCAGCCACGGCCCTGCGACCGTCCGGGACCTCGCCTGGTGGTCCAAGCTGCCGATGAGGCGCATCGACCAGGCCCTGGGGCAGGTGGGCGACCAGCTCGAGCACGGCTTCGCCGACGCGAAGGGCGTCGTGCACTCCCAGCCCGGCCGGGCCACCGGCGGCGACGGGGAGAAGCTGTGGTTCCGGCCCGGCCTGCTGGAGGAGTACGCCGAGCACGAGAAGGAGACCATGGCCGAGCTGCTGCTGCCCGGCTTCGACGAGCTGGTGCTGGGCTACCGCGACCGGCTCTACCTGATGGACGAGGAGCAGCACCGCGCGCTGGTGCCGGGCAACAACGGGGTGTTCAAGCGCGCTGCCCTGCGGCGCGGCGCGCTGGTGGGCACGTGGGGCCGCACCGGCGCGGCCGGGAAACGGCGCCTGGACCTGAAGGAGCTCGCGGAGGTCACCCCCGCCCAGAAGCGCCGCTTCGAGAAGCTGTTCCAGGCGTTCCCGTACACGGTGGTGTGAGCGCCCCCGCGGGCGGGGCGTGCGGTCCAGGGCGGTCGTGTAGGAATGACCCCATGAACCGCCCCACCTACGGCTACAGCGCACAGGACGTCCCGGACCCGCAGGGTCAGCCCGTCTGCCCTCGCCATCCGGACACCGTCAGCTACGTGCGCTGCAAGCGCTGCGAGCGTCCCGCCTGCCCGCAGTGCCAGCGCCCCACCCAGGTGGGCGTGCTGTGCGTGGACTGCGAGAGGGACATCGCCCGCCAGCAGGCCGGCACCCGCCCCCGCAACGCGATGGGGGCGTCGGCAGGGCGCCGCACCCCGTACGTCACCTACACCCTGATGGGTCTGTGCGTGCTGGCCTTCCTGGGGCAGGCTCTGGTCCCGCACATCGTCACCCAGTGGGGGATCTTCGCGCCGTTCCGAGCGCTGGCGATGCCGTGGACCTTCCTCACCGCCGGGTTCCTGCACGGCGGCGTGATGCACCTGGCGCTGAACATGTGGGCGCTGTGGGTGGTGGGGCAGTACCTCGAGCAGACCCTGGGCCACACCCGCTACGCCGGGGTGTTCCTGGCCTCCGTCCTCGGCGGCCACACCGCGGTGTACGTGCTCGCGAACCCGATGACCCTGGAGTGGACCACCGCCACCCTGGGTGCCAGCGGCGGAGTGTTCGGACTGTTCGGCAGCATGTTCATCGTCAACCGCCGCCTGGGTGGCCAGAGCGCCCAGATCCTGGTGCTGATCGGCCTGAACCTGCTGATCACCTTCACTGTCCCGAACATCTCCTGGCAGGGCCATCTGGGCGGGCTGCTGGTGGGCACGGCCCTGGTCGCGGCCATGTTCGCGCTGCGGCCCAAGGCCACGCACGGCACCGACCGCCAGGCCCTCGCCCGGCGCTCCGCCCTGATCCACGGGGTCCTGATCGCCGGTGCGGTGCTGCTGTGCGCGGTGGCGGTGGTGCTGAAGGCGCTCACCGTCCCCTACTTCTGAGCAGGCCGAGGCCTGCTGTACGAGAGAGCCCTGCGGAACATCCGTGCAGGGCACCGCCGAATGACACCGGTGTGACTATCCCCAGCTATGGACAGCATTGTGGATGAACCGGGGTGCGCGGGGGATTTCACGGTCTTGCTGTGGACAACCGGCGTCGCGTTGTGGATCGCTGGGATCGTTGAGGGCCGCGAGATGCGGGCGGCACTCCGCGAAGCACGGGGATCTGCGCCACGGGGCCTGGGGAACTACATCCTTGTGATTCATCCCCAGATGTGGAGAACCCTGTGGATAACTCTACGCTGGAGCCGCGAGCCGCGAGCCGGGTGCCGGGTGCAGTGCGGCGGGACCGGGGCGGTCAGTGCTCGGCGCCGCCGGTGAGCACCACGTCCTCCGGGGTCGCCAGACAGGTGCGGACGGCCCGCACCAGCGCCCGGGCGGAGTCCTCCACCGGCAGGTCCGCGGCTGCCGGCAGATGGACGAAGCCGCCCCGCATTCCGGCCAGGCCGGGGTCGGTGGCCAGCAGGTGCAGCAGGCGGTAGAACACGTCGTTGCACACGTAGGTGCCGGCCGTCTGCGAGACCGCCGCCGGGATCGCGGGCTCCTGGGCCAGGGCGGCCACGATCGCCTTGATGGGCAGGGTGCTGAAGTGGCCGACGGGACCGCCCGGCACCACGGGCTCATCGACGGGGCGGTCACCGGCGTTGTCCGGGATGCGTGCGTCGCGCACGTTGATCGCCACCCGCTCCGGAGTGACGGCGCGGCGTCCGGCCGCCAGGCCCGTGGCCACCACCAGGCCGGGACGGTGCTCGCGCACGGCCGCCTCCAGCAGGTACCCAGCGGCGTCGAACTCGACCGGCAGCTCCAGCTGCGCCACCTCGATGCCGTCCGCGCGCAGCTGCGCGGCGGCGGCCTGGACGGCTTGCCAGGACTCGTTGATGTCGGCCCCGTCGAAGGGGGCGAAGCCGGTCAGCAGCACGGCGGCGGTCATGGATCCACGGTAGGAGCCTCGCGGCCGCCGGTCGGGGAGGCGCGGCACGGGGCGAGACGGCGCGGCGCGGCGAGACGGCGCAACACGGCGCGGGGAGGCGGGGGCGGGGATCGCGGGCGGGCAGCGCCCAGAGTCCACCCGCGACGGGCAGACACAGCGGCCCATCTGCGCCATGCTGGGACTCTCCGCCCCCAACGCCTTTCGCGTAATCCAGCTCACGTGAGCGCAGTCGGCTCAACTTTGGAATAGGGAGGGATGGCGCCGCGTTGACCCTGCCGAGAGCAGGAGGAGCTACGGCCCCTGCTCGACCGCACACCGATACCGCAGGAGGCACACCATGGCTCGCAGCTTCACCCCCTTCCAGGAAGTGGACCGCTTCTTCTCGGATCTCGCCCGCACCCCGGCCTCGGTCGGCATGCCGATGGATCTGTACCGCGAGGACGACCGCTTCGTCGCCGAGATCGACCTGCCCGGCGTGGACCCCGCCAGCGTGGACGTCGACGTCGAGGACCGCACCCTCACGGTGCGCGCCGAGCGCAAGGCCTCGGCCTCGAACGACGCGGAGCGCTCCTGGCTCACCCGTGAGCGCCCCACCGGCACCTTCGCCCGCCAGCTCACCCTGGGCAGCCGGGTCTCCCTGGACCGCATCGAGGCGGAGTACAGCGACGGCGTGCTGCGTCTGACCATCCCCATGGCCGAGGAGGCCAAGCCGCGCAAGATCAACGTGGCCCACACCGAGCGCTCCGCGCAGCCCTCGGTGACCTCCGGGCAGGACACCGCCCCCGCCCCCGAGGGCCGCACCATCGAGGGTGAGCTCAACAGCTGACACCCCCGGATCACGAGTCCCCCGGCTCCCGCCGCTCGCGGTGGGAGCCGGGGGACTCTGCCTTGCCTGCCGGCCCCAGCGACTGGAACCTCTCCATCGGGAGAACGGCCGTGCCAAGACACAGCAGCGCTTCAGCCTCACCCCCGAGCGTTTCCGCAGGCCCGACGTGGCCGTGGAGGTCGAGGGCCTCACGGGGGCCCTGCGCGGTCTGCTGGGAGCCGGCGGCTGAGGGGGAGCCTGTAAGGGCTGATCAGTGCGGGGCCCGCACCCGATCCGGCATGGTGAACTGCGCCGACGGGGTCAGCAGCTGACCGGTCTCGATCAGGCCCGTGCAGGCGAGATCCTCGCCGTCGGCCTGCACCCGCGCCAGGATCGGCTCGGCCCAGGTGCCGTACCCGGTGTCGCCCCAGGCGGCCAGCTCCACCGCCGTGCGGTCCGGCTCGATGGGATCGGACCGCACCCCGGCCACGCACAGCTCGAGGGCGTCCTCGGCAGGATCCGTCGCGGTGTCGTCCAGGTCGAACAGCCGCCCGCCCAGCACCACCAGCCGCGCCCGTCCCCACAGGGAGTCGTAGGTGCCGCTGACCAGATCGGCGAGCTGCGCCGCCGTCACCTCCCGGCCGTCGATCGCCACGGCCTGCTGCTCCTCGATCGCGGCGGGTCGGGGCCGCCCGTCGGAGGCGCCGCCGAGCGCCCCGGGCCCCTCCCACGACTCCGCGTGCGGGGCGGGCCGGCCGGCGGCCAGGGCCAGCAGTCCCAGCACGCCGTGGGCGATCTCCGAGCTGGGCGCATCCACGGCGGTGCCGATCACGCTGACCACGAGGCGCTCCGCCGGGGCCACCCAGGTGCGGGAGAGCCCGGTGGGGAAGCCGCCGGAATGCCCGATCACCGTGAAGCCGTGCAGGCGGCCCTCCTGCAGGCCCAGCCCGTAGTGGCCGCCGTCGCGCAGGGTCCACACCCGTCGGCGCATCTGCCGCAGCGTGCTCGGATCCAGCAGGGCACCCTCGGTCAGCACCCGGCCCGCGAAGGTGGCGATCGCGCCGGCGCTGGCCCAGAACCCGGTGGCGGCCGCCAGCGCGCCGGTGGGGATCTGCTCGATGATCCGGCGCGGACCGTGCAGCAGCGAGGAGTGCCCGGGCGCGAACCCGCAGGGATCCTCCGGGCCGACGGCCTGCGCGGGCAGGTCCGGGCCGATGCCGTCCACGCCCACCGGGTCCAGCACCAGTGCGGTGACGGCGGCGGCGAAGTCCTGGCCGGTGACCTCCTCGACCACCAGGCCCAGCAGCCCGTAGCCGATGTTGGAGTACTGCAGGTGCAGGCCCGCCTCGGTGACCACGGCCCCGGTGCGGGCGATCTCCAGCAGCTGCGCGCGGTCCGGGAACGGGGTTCCCAGGCGCCACCAGCGGGAGTCGGCCGAGTCGCGGGACAGGCCCGCCGCATGGGAGAGCAGGTCGCGCAGGCTGCGATCGGCGACGGGGGAGGAGGCCAGCTCCGGGACCCGCTCGCCGAGGGTGTCGTCCAGCCGCAGGCGGCCCTGCTCGAGAAGGCGCATCACCGCCAGGGCCGCGAACATCTTGGAGTGCGAGGCGATCCGCAGCCGGTGCGAGGGCAGCAGTGCGATGCCCTGCTCCGCATCGGCAGGGCCGACCGCCACCTCGCACACCAGCTCGCCGTCGTGCCAGATCGCCACCTGGATCCCGGATTGGCGCCGCAGGTGCCGGACGGTCTCCAGCCAACCGGGCAGCATCGCCGCCACGTCCTGGACGGCGCAGCGGTCGATCCTGGGGGTGGTGCGGTCATCGGTCACGTGCATCTCCTTCGACGGGGGCCGCTAGCATTCTCGCGTGAAACCGTTCCTGCTGCTGACCACCCGTCCCGAGGACGACGTCGCCCGGGCCGAGGCCGCCTCCTTCCAGCGCTTCAGCGGTCTGGGCCACGACGACCTGCGCTGGGTGCGCATCGAGCGTGAGGACGCCCCGGCGATCCGCGCCGAGGAGCTCTCCGGCATCTACCTTGGCGGCAGTCCCTTCACCGTCTCCGACCCGGCCGAGACCAAGTCCCCGCAGCAGATCCGAGCCGAGAGGGCGCTCGCCGCGGTGCTCGATGAGGTGATGGAGCAGGACATCCCCTTCCTGGGAGCCTGCTACGGCATCGGCACCCTGGGCAGCCACGTGGGCGCCACCATCGATCGCACCCACGGCGAGCCGCTGGGCGCCGTGCCCATCACGCTCACCGAGGCCGGGCGCGAGGACCCCGTGGTCATCGAGGCGGGCCTGCCCGAGGTGTTCACCGGGCTGGTGGGGCACAAGGAGGCGGTCACCGCCCTGCCCTCCCATGCCACCGTGCTGGCCACCGGCGAGCACTGCCCGGTGCAGATGTTCCGCGTGGGCACCCGCCAGTACGCCACCCAGTTCCATCCCGAGCTGGATGTGCCCGCCGTCATGGAGCGCGCCCGCGCCTACCGTGACCACGGGTACTTCGACCCCGGTGAGATGGAGGACATCTTCGCCCTGCTGGGTCGGCGCACTGCGGATCACCCGCCCCACCTGCTGCGTGCCTTCGCGACCGTTCACGGCCGCGGCAGGTAGTGTCCGCTGCGTGCCCCGATTCACCCGTGAGCAGGTCCGTCGGCGTCAGCGCATCGCCGTGGCCATCCTGGTGGCCGTGCTGCTGCTGGTGATCGGCGGCTGTACAGCCCTGGTGGCGAACCTGAGAGGCGGGGACCGCCCGCACCGCGCGGACGATGCCGCCATGACCGTGGGCAGCACCCCCGCCGGCGCCCCCGCCCTCACCCAGCTGCCGGAGGAGACCCAGCTGACCGCGGACGAGGCGATGGGCATCGACGTCTCCAGCTACCAGCGCGACATCGACTGGGAGCAGGTGGCCGGCGACGGCTACGTGTTCGCCTACATCAAGGCCACCGAGGGCAGCGGCTTCACCGACACCCACTTCCGCCTGAACTGGGACGGCGCACGGGCCGCCGGGATCACCGTGGGCGCCTACCACTACTTCACGCTGTGCTCCCCGGGCGCGGAGCAGGCCGCCTCCTTCCTGGCCGCCGCACCGCCCGACGACACCGCCCTGCCGCCCGCCCTGGACCTCGAGTTCGACGGGGCCTGCGAGGAGCGACCAGAAGCGGTGGACGCCCAGGCGGAGATCGACGCCTTCACGCACGCGGTGGAGAAAGCCTGGGGCAGGCGCATGGTCATCTACTCCTCCAGCGAATGGCGCGACCACTACGGCCTGCCGGTGGCGGACTCCCGCCCCGACTGGCTCTACTCCGACCGCGGGCGCCCCTCCCCGGAGGACTGGGCCGTGTGGCAGCTGCGCTTCGACGGCACCGTCTCGGGGATCGATGGCCCGGTTGACATCGACGTGGTGCGCATCGAGGTGCTGCGCGAGCACGCCGCGATCCCCCGCGAGGAGGACCTGGAGCTGCCGGCGCCCGAGGAGGGGCAGTCCTGAGGGGGCCGCCCGCCGCCTCGCTCGCCCCGGCACCGACGGCGATCTCGGTGAGCCGCTCGTTGCTGAGGCCCTCGGCACCGGGCTGGTCCTCGAACAGGGCCTCCTCCACCGGGAACCACGGCGCCGGGTCCTCCGCGCAGGCGCACACCGCCGCATTGGCGGCGCGGCACGAGTAGCCGACGGGGGAGGTGCTCATGGGTGGCTGCCTTCGAGGAGTGCGGCTGGCGCCCTCAGTATCGCGCCCGCTCCTCCAGTGCGTCGAGGTCCGGCAGCGCCACCGCTTCCCCCGCCGGGATCACCAGGCCCTCGTGCCGCAGACGGGCCAGGGCGCGGGAGAGCGACTCCGGGGTGGTGCCCAGCAGGGCGGCCACGTCCCGCTTGGGCAGCGGCCAGCGCACCAGCGGATGCCCCTCGGCCGTCGTCGCCTGCGAGGGCAGGGCGAGCAGGTACTCCGCCACCCGCACCGGCACCTCCGCCCCCGCCAGCGCGAGGCGGTTCTCGCTCGCGACCAGACGATCGCTCAACGACCGCAGCATGGCCACGGAGATCGCGGGGAACCGCCGTACGAGCGTGGCCAGGTCGCGGTGGTCGAACACGCACATCTGCGCGGGCTCGAGCGCCTGCACCACGAAGTCCGGCCGGGTCCCGGTGAGGAAGGTGTGCTCGCCCACCACGTCCCCGGGCCCCACCACGCGCAGCAGGTGCTCGCGACCAGTGACGGAGGTGCGCTCCAGCTTCAGCCTCCCGCGGTGCACCACGAACAGGCGTCGTAGCGGGTCGTCGGCCCGGTACAGCAGCTGCCCGCGCTCGAGGTCCACGGGGTGGGCGAAGGAGGCCACCGCCTGCTGGTCCTCGGGGCTCAGCAGGGAGAAGATCGGCACCCGCGCCACGCAGGTGTCCTGGGGTGCACCGGCGGGCTCGGGCAGGCTCGGCGGGGACACGCTGCTCGGGTGCGGGCTGCTCGGCGGGGCGCTCGCCGCAGTTGCGCTGCTCGGTGGATCGGTGGCCATGGCATCACTGTGGCATGCGGCCCGGCAGCGGCGCTTGACCGACGTCAAGGCACTGCGGTTCTGACGGATCTAAGTTTCCTGTCATGAGCGGAACGGCCGCTCACCCGACCGGAAGGAACCCCATGACCACCGACGACACCACCACTGCTGCCCCCGCTGCCACTCGTACCGTGCTGCGCGCCGAGGGCTTCTCCTGCCCCTCCTGCGTCTCCAAGATCGAGAAGGCCCTGCGGTCCCTGCCGGGCGTCTCCGACGCCACCGTCCACTTCGCCTCCTCCCGCATCGAGGTGAACCACGACCCGTCCGTGACCGGCGTCGACGAGCTGGTGCACGCCGTCGAGCGCGCCGGCTACACCGCCCGCCCCTCCGCCTTCTGAGCCGCCCGCCCCGGGAAAGGACCGATCATGAGCAGCCCCAGCCCCATCCTCGACAGCGCCCCGTCGGCGGGACCCGATCCCGACATCGCCCGCGCAGCAGGGTCTTACGCGCCGGATTCTCCCGGCGGCAGCCGGCGACCCGGCCCCGCAGGGCCCACGGGCAGGCCCGCGCGTCGCGGGCAGGGGCTGCTCCCGGTCCGCGCCTGGGTGCGCCCCGGCATCGCCGCCGTTCTGATCGGCCTGTCCTGGCTGCTCGACGCCCTGACCGGCTCCCCGGCCACCGGATCGGTGCTGCCGGGGCCGGCCGGCCTGCTGATGGTCGGTGCGGCCCTGGTGAGCGGCACCCCGATCCTGATCGCCGCCGTGAGGGCGCTGCGCCACCGGGTGGTCGGCATCGACCTGCTGGTCTCCATCGCCACCATCGGCGCGATCGTGATCGGCGAGTACTGGGAGGCGGCGGCTGTCACCACCCTGTTCGCCATCGGCCACGCCCTGGAGAAGGGCACCCTGCAGCGCACCCGTCGGGCCCTCACCGACCTGGTGAGCACCGCCCCGGAGCAGGCCGTGGTGCTGCGGGACGGCACCGAGCAGACCATCGCCGCCACCGAGGTGCGGCAGGGGGAGCAGGTGCTGGTGCGCCCCGGCACCAGGGTGCCCGTGGACGGGCACGTCCTGGCCGGCCGCGGCGCGATCGACGAGGCCGGCATCACCGGCGAGTCCGTTCCCGCCGAGAAGTCCGAGGGGGACCCCGTCTACGCCGGCACCGTCGCCACCGGTGGACTGCTCACCGTGCTCGCCGAGGGCATCGGCGCGGACACCACGCTGGCCCGCATCATCCGCCGGGTGGAGGAGGCGCAGGACGCCAAGGCCCCCACGCAGGCCTTCATGGACCGCTTCGCCCGCTGGTACACCCCGGCGATCATCGTGCTGTCCGTGGTGTTCGGGGTGCTCACCGGGGATGTCGAACTGGCGCTCACGCTGCTGGTGATCTCCTGCCCCGGCGCGCTGGTGATCTCCATCCCGGTCGCGATCGTGGCGGGCATCGGCCGCGGTGCGCGCGACGGCATGCTGATCAAGGGCGGCGAGCACCTGGAGACCTCCGCCCGGATCGACACCGTGGCCCTGGACAAGACCGGCACCCTCACCACCGGTCGGCCCGTGCTCACCGACGTGCTCCCACTGCCGGGACGCACCCGCGAGGAGGTGCTGCTGTGGGCCGCCCGCGCCGAGCTCACCAGCGACCACCCCCTGGCCGCCCCCGTGGTCTGGGCCGCCCGTGCGGAGGGCCTGGACCTGGGGCAGATCCCCGAACAGGCCGACGCTGTGGTGGGGCGCGGTGTGCTGGCCCGCCACGGCGGCCATGCGATCACCGTGGGCAGCCAGGCGATGCTGCACGAGTCCGACATCGGGGGCAGCTCCGAGCGGCGAGAGGCGATCGACCTGGCCGACGAGACCGCGCGGCGCGGCCGCACCCCGATGATCGTCACCCTCGACGAGACGGTGCTGGGCGTGATCGGACTGGCCGACACCCCGCGGGCCGAGGCCGCCGACGCGATCACCGCCCTGCGCCGCGCAGGAGTGCGCGAGGTCGTGATGCTCACCGGCGACCAGCCCCGCGTGGCTCAGGCCGTGGCCGCGGAGGTGGGCATCGACACCGTGCACGCCGGTCTGCTGCCCGAGGGCAAGCTCGATCAGATCGCGGCGCTGCAGGCGCGCGGCCGCACCGTGGCGATGGTGGGCGACGGCGTCAACGACGCCCCCGCCCTGGCCTCGGCCGACATCGGCATCTCGATGGGGGCCGCCGGCAGTGCGGTGGCCATCGAGACCAGCGACATCGCGCTGATGCGGGACTCGCTGTCGGCCCTGGCGCAGTCGCTGCGACTGGCCCGCCGCACCGTCGCGGTGATGCGGCAGAACATTGTGATCGCCCTGGTCACCGTGGGGATGCTGCTGCTGGGTGTGCTGCTGGGAGGGGTCACCATGTCCCTGGGGATGCTGGTGCACGAGGCCAGCGTGCTGCTGGTGATCGTCAACGCCATGCGCCTGCTGCGACCCGTGCGCGGCTGACGGCGGTGCCGCCCCGAGCCGTCAGGGAGCCACCCGCGCCTCCGGCCCTGCTCAGGGCTGGAGGCGCTCGCGCTGCCAGCCGCCGCCGTCAGGCCCGCCCGGCCTGCGGTACACGATCCTGTCGTGCAGACGGTTCTCCCGGCCCTGCCAGAACTCGATGCGATTCGGCACGATGCGCAGCCCGCCCCAGTGCCTCGGGCGCGGCACCTGCCCGCCCTCGAACCGCGCCTCGGCCTCGGCGTACTGCTCCTCGAGCACCTCACGGGAGGCCACGGGCCGTGACTGCCGGGACGCCCAGGCGCCGATCTGCGAGCCTCGGGGACGGGAGGCGAAGTAGGCATCGGCCTCCTCCGCATCGACCTGCTCGACCTGCCCCTCGATCCGCACCTGGCGCTGCAGCGGGAACCACGGCAGCAGCAGGGACGCCACGGGGGAGGCAGCGACCTCACGGCCCTTGTCGGAGTCGAGGTTCGTGTACACCACGAAGCCGCGCCGGTCCCGGGCCTTCAGCAGCACGGTCCGCGAACGGGGCCGGGCCCGGTCGTCGGCATCGGTGCTGATGGTGGACAGCACCACGGCGGTGGGCTCGGGCAGATCGCCGTGGCTGTCGCGCCGTTCGAAGGCCTCGGCCATCCAGGCGTCGAACAGGGCCAGGGGATCGGGGGCGGCCTCATCGGCGAGGCGACCGGTGCGGTACGGCATGCGCTCGGCGGCCAGGCGGGCGGAAGGGTCCTGGGCGTTCATGGCTGTGAGTCCTTCCCATGATGGTGCGCGCCGAGACCCTCCCTGATCGCCCGGGCGATCTCCAGGGCCGCGGCACCGAACCAGTGCTCGTGGTCCTCCAGCAGATGGGCGTAGGCGTCCCGCCAGCTCTCCACGTGCACGCGGGCGATGGCCGGGGCGTCCTCGAGGCGCGGGGTGTCGATGGTGAAGCCGGGCGCGGTCATTCCCTGATCGTAGGCGTTGTGCCCGGTGCCGTCGGCGTGCGGCCCGGAGTGGTCGAGTCCTGGACTTCCCACAAAGTAACTGCAACCCGTAGTATCAAGAACAGTCGGTCGCGGCGCTCCTGTTGCTGTTGTTCGCGCGTTCTTCGCGCCCTGCAGCTCGCCGCACTGACGCCGTGCACCGTCATCGAAGGAGAAGCCGTGCCCGAGGCCGTGATCGTCGCCGCCGCCCGTTCCCCCATCGGCCGCGCCCGCAAGGGCTCGCTCAAGGACGTCCGCCCCGACGACCTCGCCGCCCAGATGGTCCGCGCCGCCCTGGACCAGGTGCCCGAGCTGGACCCCTCCACCCTCGATGACGTGCAGCTGGGCGTGGGCCTGCCCGAGGGGATCCAGGGCGCCAACCTGGCCCGCATCGTCGCGGTGCGCCTGGGCCTGGACACCGTTCCCGGCAGCACCGTCAACCGCTTCTGCGCCTCCAGCATCCAGACCACCCGCAACGCCTTCCACGCCGTGCTCTCCGGCGAGGCCAGGGCCGTGGTCTCCGCCGGCGTCGAGTCGCTGACCATGGTGCCCGGGAAGTTCATCGACGACGAACTGCGCGACCCGATGTACCAGCAGGCCTGGGAGCGCACCGAGCGCCGTGCGACCCGTCAGATCCCCGCCCCCTGGCACGACCCGCGCGAGGACGGCGAGCTGCCCGACCCGTACATCCTGATGGGCCAGACCGCCGAGAACGTCGCCGAGCTGCGCGGGATCAGCCGCGAGGTGCAGGACGAGTACGCGGTGCGCTCCCAGAACCGTGCCGAGGCTGCCCGCGAGGCGGGCTTCTTCGACCTCGACATCACCCCCGTCACCACCCCCGACGGCACCCAGGTCACCACGGACGACTCTCCGCGCCCCGGGGTCACCCTCGAGGCCGTGGCGGGGCTCGACCCCGTGTTCCGGCCCGACGGCACCGTCACCGCCGGCAACTGCTGCCCGCTCTCCGACGGCGCTGCCGCGCTGGTGGTGATGGACCGAGACCGCGCCGAGGAGCTCGGCATCGCGCCGCTGGCCCGCATCCTGGCCACCGGCGTCTCGGGCCTCAGCCCCGAGATCATGGGACTGGGCCCGGTGGAGTCGACCCGCCGCGCACTGGCGCTGGCCGGCCTCACCATCGACGACATCAACCTGGTCGAGTTCAACGAGGCCTTCGCAGCCCAGGTGATCCCGGCGGCAGAGGACCTCGGCATCGACCACGACAGGCTCAACGCCCACGGCGGCGCCATCGCGCTGGGCCATCCTTGGGGTTCCACCGGCGCCCGCATGACCACGACCCTGATCAACGGCCTGCGCGCGCGAGACGGCGAGCTGGGCCTGGCCACCCTGTGCGTCGGAGGCGGACAGGGCATGGCCCTCATCATCGAGAGGATGAACTG
>NZ_JADEYR010000020.1 GCF_015209585.1 Brachybacterium epidermidis | reverse complement strand
CTCGTGACGCAGCCGCTCGGTGAGCGTCGCCTCCGTGCGCTCACGCCGGAGCGACTGGACGATCTGCCGGATCTGGGCCACCGCGTTCTCCACGCCCTGCACGGAGGTCGCCACCGAGCTGCGGATCCGGGAGTTGGTGGGCTCCTCCCCGGGGGAGGACAGCGCCTCGGTGAGGGCCTCCAGCTCCATGCCCACGGCGAACAGTTCCTGGATGGCCAGGTCGTGCAGGTCGCGGGCGATCCGGCTGCGCTCGTCGTCCACCTCGCCGGAACCGAGGGAGGGGCCGCGCAGGGTCAGTGCGATCAGTCCGGCCAGGGAGTCCAGTCGCTCCCTGTCCGCCGCCGTGAAGGCGATGTGCTGCTGATCCCGGTCGCGCAGCACGGCGAGGAACCCACGCCCGTGCTCGGCAGCGTCGACCACCGCGAGCAGGGCGCGGGAGGGGGCGGGGGCATCCGGGTCCAGGGCGAGGGCGCCGATCGCCTCCAGTGCGTCGTTGTCGGCAGCTGCGAGGGCCAGGAACGCCGGTGACTGCGGGTCCAGCAGCTGTCCCAGCAGATCCGTGGCGCTGGGCCCCTCGGCCATCTCCACGGTCCAGGTCCCGGGCTCGAGCGGCATCACCAGCACGGAGTCGCCGGGTGCCAGGTCGGTGCGGGCGGAGGCGACCAGCAGCTGCAGCAGGTCCTCCGTGTCGCCGCCGGCCAGCACGGCCTCGGCCAGGTCCTGCACGCGGGGTCGGTCGGCGCGGGCGGGGGGCAGCAGGTCCTGACTCATCGATCCTCCTGGGATGCGGAACCGGAGCGGGTGGGGCGGGCGGTGCGGGCAGCATGCAGCTCAGCACGTGCGCCGGGTCCGATGTGGAGCACGGGGGTGGCCGGGGATCGCCTCGGCGCGGTGCGTGACCACCACCACGGTGGTGCCGGAGGGCACCAGGGTGTCGTCGGCGGGGGTGAGCAGCGAGCGCAGCAGGGCATCGCCGCGGGCGGGATCGAGGTGCTCGGTGGGTTCGTCCAGCAGCAGGATCCCGTTGCCTCGGATCACGGCTCGGGCCAGCAGCAGCCGTCGACGCTCGCCTCCGGAAACGGTGGTGCCGTCCGGGCCCAGCATGGGGTCCAGTCCGCGGGGGAGCTGTGCCACCCAGTCCTCCAGGCCCACGGCACGCAGGGCGGCATGGGCGGTGTCGTCGTCCAGGTCGCCGCGCACCACCCGCAGGTTCTCCCGCACGCTGGTGGCGAACACGTGGGCGTCCTCGGCGAACATCACCACCTTCTGCCGTACGGCATGCGGCGGCAGGGAGGCGATGTCGGTGCCGTCCAGCTGGACGGCGCCGGCCAGCGGGGACAGCAGACCGGCGAGCGTGGCCAGCAGGGTGGATTTCCCGCTGCCGGAGGCGCCGACGACCGCGAGGCGGGAGCCCGGGGGCAGGTCGAGGTCCAGGCCCGCCACGCGCGGGGCCTCGGGGCTCCAACCGGCGGTGAGGCCCACGGCGCGCAGATGCGCGGTGGGGGCGAGGGACGGGACTGCAGCGGACGGCGCGACGGCCGGCTCGTTGTCTGCGGGGAGCTCGGTCGACGCCGCGCTCTCGGTGCGCGCCTCCAGCGACGCAAGGGCCGCGTCCGGCCGGACCACGGCGTCGAGCCGGGCGGCAGCGGCGCGGGAGCGGGCGTACTGGGAGGCGGCCGCCGGGAGCGCTGAGGCGGCTTCGAAGGAGGACAGCGGCAGCAGGAGCAGCACGCCGATCTGCCCGGCGGAGGCACCGCCGTCCAGCCAGGCGGCACCGGCGGCCAGCAGTGAGCCGAGCACCGCCAGCACCATCGAGGCGGGAACGGCGGCGGAGGCCACCGCACTGGGCAGGGCCGCGCGGTCGATCGCGGCGTCGTGCGCTGACTGCTCCGCGGCGAGCGTGCCCAGGGCGGCGTCGAGGCGGCCGTCCACGCGCAGGCTGGTGGCGTCGTCCAGGATCTCCAGCGCGCTGGCGGAGACCTGGGAACGGGTGGTCACCACCGCGTCCTGGGAGATGCGTGAGGCGCGGTAGGCCGCCAGCGGAGCGATCAACGAGGCCAGCACCAGCGATGCGGCCATGGTCAGGCCCGCCAGCATCGACATCGGCATGATCGTGGCCAGCACCACCACGAACATGACCACCGAGACGATGCCCGGCACGATCGCCTTGATCACGTGGGCGGCGAGCTCCTGGGCGTCGTCGCCGATGCGGGCCAGCAGGTCACCGCGGCGCAGCCGGGTCAGGGTGTCGTCGGTGCGGGCGGCCAGGGCGGTGAACAGGTTGGTGCGCAGGGAGACCACGCCGCGCAGCGCGACCGCGTGGGTGGTCATGCGGTCCAGCCAGCGGAACACGCCGCGGGCCACGCCCAGGGCGCGCACCATCACCACGGCCACGGTGAGGTCCAGCACCGGGGGCATCGTCCAGGCGCGGGTGACCAGGTAGGCGGAGACCGCGGCGAGGGCGAAGGCAGCCGCGAGGGTGGCGCAGGCGGAGAGCACCGCGGCGGCCAGTCGGGCGCGGGGGATCTCCAGCGCTCTCTCGGCGCGGCGCAGGGCCAGATCGGGGGAGGTGGTCACGGGGCGACCTCCTGGTGCTCGTGCCCGGCCGGGTGCTCGGCATCGCGGGTGTGGCGGGCCTGCACCTCGGCGACGTCGTCCGCGATGTCGACCAGGCGGGAGCGGTGGGCGATCACCACCACGGTGCGTCCCTGACGGCGCAGGTCCGCGATGAGGTCCAGCACCACCTGCTCGGTGGCCCCGTCCAGGTGGGCGGTGGGTTCGTCGAGCACCACCAGCGGTGCGGGGGAGAGCATGGCGCGGGCCAGGGCCAGGCGCTGCCGCTCTCCCAGGGAGATGCCGGCGCCGGCGCGGCCCAGATCCGCATCCCAGCCGCGCTCGGCCACCACGGCGTCCAGGCCGGTTGCCGCGGCGGCACGGGCGACCTCGCCCTCGCTCGTACCGGGGCGGGCCGACAGCAGCACGGAGCGGATGGTGCCCGCGGGCAGCACGGGACGCTGGGGCAGCAGCGCCACCTGGTCCCACAGGGAGCGTCGGCGCAGCTCGCGCACGTCCACGGCGGTGCCGTCGGCGGCGATCACCTCAGCGCGGCCCTCCGCGGGCTCCAGCAGCCCCAGCATGACGTGCACGGCCGTGGTCTTCCCGGACCCCGAGGGGCCGGTGAGGGCCAGCACCCGACCAGGGCGCACGGTGACCTCGGCGCGGTAGGGGGCCAGGCCGTCGCGGGAGGCGACGGTGACCCCGCGCAATGCCAGGGTGGCGGTGCGCAGGTCGGGAGCCTCCGTGCGGCCGTCGGCCGTGACGGGCTCGTCGAGCACCTCGAAGGCCGCGGTGACGGCGGCCAGGCCGTCGGTCGAGGAGTGGTACTGGGAGCCGACGTTGCGCAGCGGCTGGTACACCTCGGGCGCCAGCACCAGCACGGCCAGCGCCGGGGCCAGGTCCATGTGCCCGTACACCAGGCGCATGCCGATGCTCACCGCGATCAGCGCCACGCACAGCGTGGCCAGCAGCTCCAGCACCATCCCGGAGAGGAACGCGTACTTCAGCGAGCCCATGGTGGAGGCGCGGTGGCGGTCGCCGAGACTGCGCACCACCTTCTCGGGGCCCTTCTCCCGGCCCAGGGCGCGCAGGGTGGGCAGCCCGTCGACCAGGTCCAGCATCTGGGCCCACATGGTGCGCATGTCTGCCAGCAGGCGCTCGGAGCGGCCCACCGTCAGCTTGCCCACCAGGATCATGAACAGCGGCACCAGGGGCAGGGTGAACAGGGCGATCAGAGCACTGGTGAGGTCCAGCAGGCCGATGGTCAGCAGGCACAGCGGGGTCACGGTGAGGCTCAGCAGCAGCTGCGGCACGTACCCCACCAGGTAGGGGCGCAGGTTCTCCACGCCGGTGGTGGCCAGGGCCGTGAGGTCCGCTCCGCGACCGGCAGAGCTGCGCGGGCCCAGTTGGGCGGCGTGGGACACGATGCGGGAGCGCAGCTGGGCGATGGCGTCGGTGGCGGCCCGATGGGCGGTGCGCTGCTCCACCAGCACCGCGAGCGCCCGGATCGCCAGAGCCAGCGCGAGCACTCCCAGTAGTGCCGGGGCGGCCTGGGGGAGCTCACGGTCCACCAGCAGTGAGGCGCCGAGACGGCCGATCACCAGGGCCGTGGTGATCACGCAGCCGGCCTGCACCAGGCCCAGCACGGTGGTGCGGGCCACGTGGCTGCGGGCGGCCCTGACCTCGCGGACCAGGCGCGGGTCCAGCGGGGCGCGGGAGGCCCGCTTCGGGGTGGGGGCGGACGCGCCCGCCGTCCCCGCGGGCGGCGGGGCAGGCGGGCGCGAGATCGAGGTTGTCATCGTGGACAGTCTGACAGGGCGGAGGGACTGCTCGGCGTGCCGAGGGTCCCCGCGGCACCGTCAGGCTCTCAGCTCTCGGCGTGGCGGCGACCGCCGTCCTGGTCGAAGGCCTCGCGGTAGGCGCCGCGAGCACGCTCCACCAGGCCGGGCGGCTGGGGGTCGTCTGGGCCGGCGATGCGGTGGCGGAACACCCAGAAGGACCAGATCTCGTAGGCCAGCACGATCGGCATGAACACCACCACGGCGATGGTCATCACCAGCAGCGTGTGCTCGCTGGAGGAGGCTCCGGCCACCGTGAGCGAGTTGGCGGCGTCGTTGGTGGCCGGCAGCACGTAGGGGAACAGCCCACCGAACAGCGTCACACCCGCCCCTCCGATCGCCGTCAGGGAGGCCATGAAGGCCGCGCCCTCCCGGCGCATCCGGTTCAGCACTGCCACCGCCACCAGGGCCACCGCCGCCACCAGCAAGGGCAGCCAGGTGAGGGCAGAGTTGGAGTAGGCCAGCTGGTACCAGATCAGGAAGGCCGCACCGGCGATGATGGTGGGCAGGATCAGGATGCCGGCCAGGCGGTTGGCGTCCTCGCGCAGCTCACCCACCGTGCGCAGAGTGAGGTACAAGGTGCCGTGCAGCCAGAACAGCAGCACGAACACGATGCCGCCCAGCAGGCCGAAGGGGTTCAGCAGGCCCAGCAGGGAGGTGGTCACCCAGCTGTTGCCGTCGATGGCCACGCCCCTGACGATGTTGGCGAAGGCCACGCCCCACAGCAGCGCCGGCAGGAAGCCGGAGAGGATGTGGACCCAGTCCCAGGTCTTCGTCCAGGTGGGGGTGTCGTGCTTGGCGCGGTACTTGAAGGCGCACACCCGCACGATCAGCATCACCAGGAGCAGCAGCAGTGCCAGGTAGAAGCCGGAGAACAGGGTGGCGTACCACTCGGGGAACGCCGCGAAGATCGAGGCGCCGCCCACCAGCAGCCACACCTGGTTGCCGTCCCAGATCGGGGCGATGGTCGAGATGATGGTGCCGCGACGTTCGGTGTCCCCCTTGCCCAGGGCGAGGACGTTCATCTCCACCCCGAAGTCGAAACCCTCCAGCAGGAAGTAACCCAGGAAGAAGAAGGCGATCAGCGCGAACCACAGCGTCTGCAGCAAGGTCGGATCGATCATGTCCATGACAGTCCTTGTCCCTTCTCAGTACCCGAAGGAGATGGCCGGGGTGTCGAGCTCGTCGGTCTGCTCGTCACGCTGCGGGATGGGGATGCCCTTGAGGGCGGCCTTGCGCATCAGGTAGAACCACACCACGGCGAGCACCCCGTACAGCAGGGTGAAGGTCACCATGGAGGTGAGCACCATCCAGCCGGGGTTGGAGGAGACGCCCTGGATGGTCATCAGGCGCACCGTCGGGTCCAGCGGGTTGGGGTGGACCACCCAGGGCTGGCGGCCCATCTCGGTGAACACCCAGCCGGCGGAGTTGGCCAGGAACGGCATGGGGATCGCCAGCACGGTGAACCAGGCGAAGGCCTTGGAGCCGGTGGTGCGGGCCTGGTCGCCCTTCCCGCGCGTCACCCACAGTGCCCAGAAGGCGACGATGGCGCTGAACACCGCCAGGCCGATCATCAGGCGGAAGGACCAGTAGGTGACGAACAGGTTGGGCCGGTAGTCGGCCTCGACCTCGTTGCCGAAGATGTCCGTGGTGGTCTCGCCGAACTGCTCCTTGTACTGCGCGTTCAGGTCGTCCACGCCCTGCAGGGTGGCGTTCGGATCATAGGTGGCCAGGATCGCGGTGACGTAGGGGACCTCGATCAGGTGGGTCACGCTGTCGCAGTCGGCCGCGAACGCGTCCGGGCCGCCCACGGTGAGGATGGAGAACGGCGCACCGGACTGGGTCTCGCACAGCGCCTCGGCCGAGGCCATCTTCATCGGCTGCTGCTCGAACATGATCTTGGCCTGGAAGTCGCCGGAGATCACCAGCACCAGGGCGGAGACGAACATGGCCACCACGCCGAAGCGGACGGCGGGCCGGAACACGTCGCGGCTCATCAGGTGGTGCTCGGCACCGTCGGTGGTCTCCATGCCGAGCTCGCGGGCCTTGTTGTGGTGGCGCACCATGTGCCAGCCGGCCACGCCGGTGACGAAGGCGGAGGCCACCAGCCAGGCGCCGGAGATCACGTGGGGGAACGCCGCCAGGGTGGTGACGTTGGTGAGCACCGAGAGGATGGAGCCCTGGGAGGGATCGAGCTCCGCCCGCCCGGTCTCCGGGTTCAGCACGGCGCCGACGGGGTGCTGCATGAAGGAGTTCGCGGCGATGATGAAGTACGCCGAGAGCATGGTGCCGATCGCCACCATCCAGATGGTGAGCAGGTGGATCTTCTCCGGCAGCTTGTTCCAGCCGAAGATCCACAGCCCCAGGAACACCGACTCCAGGAAGAAGGCCAGCAGGCCCTCCAGGGCCAGCGGGGCGCCGAACACGTCGCCCACGTAGCGGGAGTACTCCGACCAGTTCATGCCGAACTGGAACTCCTGGACGATGCCGGTGGCGATGCCGATGCCGAAGTTCACGATCAGCATCGATCCGAAGAACTTCGTCAGGCGCGTCCAGGCGTCCTTCCTGACTGGGTCCTTGGATCGCACGGCGATGGTCTGCATGATCGCGACCAGCAGCGACAGGCCGATCGTGAGTGGTACGAAGATGAAGTGGTACACGGTGGTGATGCCGAACTGCCACCGTGCCAGGTCGAGGGCTTCCATGGATCCTCCCAGGGGAACGACACGCTGTCACGAAAGTACGACCGGGCAGGGTTGCAGGAAGGGACCATCGTCCCGGGATGCGCGCCGGTCCGGCAGTAGCCAGTCTCCCACCGCGAGGATCCCCGGGTCGGGATCGACGAGCGTGCGGCGGGGTGTGTCGGCCCGGCGGCGGCGTGTGTCGCGCCGCATGTCGCGATGTCCCGGACCAGCTCCCTGTGCCATACTGACCGCGGCGCTCTCCTGCCCCGTACCGGGTGGGGGAACCTCCCGGCGTTGTTGCGTCGGAGCTCCGGGAACGCGAGTTCACGCGACCGAGTCGGCTCCCGCGATCAGCATCGCAGCGCTCCCTCTGAGGAGCAGCGCGGCGGCGAGGGCCAGAGACTTCCGTCCCCAGGGACGATGACCACATGGGACCCAGGGTGCGCTGGATCCTCCAGAAGGAGACGGCCACATGGCTGACAGCACCGACGACCGCGCATCGATCGACGAGGATTCGACCGGCACCACCCCCACGCGCAGGCGCCGCCGCGCCGCGGGAGCGCCAGCGGGGGCCCCGGCCCCCGTCCTCACCCCGGAGACCCCGACGGACACCCCCGTGTTCCGCACGGTGGTGCCCGAGCAGACCGCCGCCGCGGCGGAGCCGACCATCACCAAGCGTCCCCGCCGCCGCGCGGGTGCGCCTGCAGGAGCCCCGATCGTTCCTGCGCCGGCCGCCCAGGATCCGGAGACGGGCGAGGCCGCGGAGGGCTCCGAGGGCCTCCCGCAGGGGTCTGTTGCGCAGCAGGACGCACCGCGCACCGCACCGGCGGCCGCCCAGCCCGAGCCGCGCACCGATGCCGTCGCCTCCTCTCCCGCCACTGCGCAGGAGGAGGACGAGGACGAGCTGGACGGCGACGAGCAGGACGCCAATCCCGTCGCCGATGACCTGCGCGCCCTGGCCAGCACCCGCACCCGCGGTGGGGCCGTTGAGCAGGCTGCCGGTCAGGCCGATGACGACAGGGCGCGCCGTGAGCAGGCCCAGCAGGACTTCGCCTCGCTTCTGTTCCAGGCGCCCGCGCCCGCGCAGCCGCGCACGACGGTGGGCCCGAAGGACGCCCCCGTCGGCAGCGCCGACCTCTCCTTCGACGCAGGCTCCGACTCCGGGCAGGACACGGACGGTGCCGAGGACGCCTCCTCCGAGGACGCCGAGGACGCACCCCACCGCCGCACCCGCTCGCGCCGTCGCAGCGGCTCGGTGGGGGAGCAGGGCTCGGACGCCACCGCGGGCGAGGCCCGGAAGGACGGCGGCACCGACGAGGAGAGCACCGGTGACGACAGCTCCTCCGAGGACGGCGACGACTCCGGCGACAGCAAGGACGATGAGGGCCGCGAGGGCTCCGGCAGCTCCCGGCGTCGACGTCGCCGGGGCGGCCGTGGGCGGCGTGGCCGTGGCCGTGGGGACGAGGACCGCGTCAGCGGCGACGACCAGGACTCCGGCACCGACAGCTCCCGTGGCGGCAGCGACGACCAGGACGGCGAGTCCGAGGATCCCTCGAGCGAGGACTCCGACGGCGAGAAGGACTCCGGGGACGGCAGCTCCGGCTCCTCGAGCTCGCGCCGGCGCCGGCGCCGGCGGCGCTCCGGATCCAGCGACGGTGACGTCAGCTCCCCGGACGATCCCCCCAACACCGTGGTCAAGGTGCGCGAGGGCCGCGACGAGGTGAAGTCCGTCAAGGGCTCCACCCGCCTGGAGGCCAAGCGCCAGCGTCGCCGAGAGGGCCGCGACGCCGGTCGCCGCCGCAGCGTCATCACCGAGGCCGAGTTCCTGGCCCGTCGCGAATCCGTCAAGCGCTCCATGGTGGTGCGGGAGCAGAAGGGCCGCACCCAGATCGCCGTCCTCGAGGACGACGTCCTGGTGGAGCACTACGTGGCCCAGAAGTCGCAGACCTCGATGGTGGGCAACGTGTACCTGGGCAAGGTGCAGAACGTGCTGCCCTCCATGGAGGCCTCCTTCGTGGACATCGGCAAGGGCCGCAACGCCGTGCTGTACGCTGGCGAGGTCAACTGGGACGCCGCGGGCCTGGAGGGGCAGCCGCGTCGCATCGAGCTGGCCCTCAAGAGCGGCGACTCCGTGCTGGTCCAGGTCACCAAGGACCCGATCGGCCACAAGGGCGCCCGCCTGACCAGCCAGATCTCCCTGCCCGGCCGCTACCTGGTGTTCGTGCCCGGCGGCTCCATGACCGGCATCTCCCGCAAGCTGCCGGACACCGAGCGCGCGCGGCTGAAGAAGATCATGCGCCAGATCATCCCCGAGGATGCGGGCGTGATCGTGCGCACCGCCGCCGAGGGGGCCAGCGAGGAGGAGCTCACCCGCGACGTCGAGCGCCTGCGCGCCCAGTGGGACAAGATCCAGAAGGCCCAGAAGTCGAAGTCGGCCCCGGCCGCTCTGTCCCAGGAGCCCGACATCGCCATCAAGGTGGTGCGCGACGTCTTCAACGAGGACTTCACCTCCCTGATCGTCGAGGGCGGCAAGGTCCACGACGACGTGCACGAGTACATCTCCTCCGTGGCACCGGACCTGCTGGAGCGGCTCACCCGCCACGTGGGCCCCGAGGATGTGTTCGCCAAGCACCGCATCGACGAGCAGCTGCTCAAGGCGATGGACCGCAAGGTGTACCTGCCCTCCGGGGGCTCCCTGGTGATCGACCGCACTGAGGCGATGACCGTGGTGGACGTCAACACCGGCAAGTTCACCGGTTCCGGCGGCTCCCTCGAGGAGACCGTCACGCGTAACAACCTGGAGGCCGCCGAGGAGATCGTGCGGCAGCTGCGGCTGCGGGACATCGGCGGCATCATCGTCATCGACTTCATCGACATGGTGCTCGAGTCCAACCGCGACCTGGTGCTGCGCAGGCTCGTCGAGTGCCTGGGGCGCGACCGCACCAAGCACCAGGTCGCCGAGGTGACCTCGCTGGGCCTGGTGCAGATGACCCGCAAGCGCGTGGGCCAGGGACTGGTGGAGACGTACTCCGCCACCTGCGAGCACTGCAACGGCCGCGGCCTGATCGTGGACATGGACGGCTCCCACTCCCACACCGGCGGCAACGGGAACGGTTCGAACTCCGGCAGCGGAGGCGGCAACGGCTCCGGCGAGGAGTCCTCCCGCTCCGGTCGGCGCCGCGGCGGGCGCAAGTCCCGCTCCGCGGAGGCCAGGGAGGCCGTGGGTGAGCTGATCGACCCGCAGTCGGCGGACGTGCACCGCCTGCAGGAGGACGAGAGCTCCCGGGCCCTGGCCCGTGCCACCATCGCCTCGATCGCGGCGGCCTCCGGTCACCAGTCGAGCCCCGAGGTGACCGTGGACGGCAAGGTCGTCTCGGTGCAGGGCCAGGAGCAGACCCCCACCGCGAACGACGAGCCCGGCCACTCCGAAGAGCAGGAGGGAACCGTGCCGACGGACCAGCAGCCCCAGCAGGACACCGGCGAGGCCACCCGCGCCGCCGACGCCGGGTCCCTCGAGCGGCCCGAGCAGGCCGACCGCGTCGAGCAGTCGGCCCCCGCGGCCGATGCGAGCGGCACCGGGGACCCGGAGCCCGTCACCCGCATCGACCCCGAGGCCGGCAGCACTGACCCCGAGCAGGCGAGCCCTGACGGCCCCGGCGGGACCGTCACCCCCGAAGGGTGACCAGTTCCACAGCTTCCGCCAGCATCTGCGCAGGTCGCGCCGGTAAGAATGGTTGACCGGCGCGCCCGGGGATCGTAAGCTGTCCCTTGGCGCAGAACGCGCCGAAGTCGTGATCCCGCTGGGCGTCGCGCGGCCGCACCTCCCTCCTGGGGTGTTCTCGAGTGGATCGAGGGCGCAGCAGGACCGGTCGACGGTCGCAGGTGCGCGGTGAGTCCGCGAGTCCGGCTCTCGGGTACGTCCCGAACCAAGCAATTCCCGAACCAAGATGGAGCAGTGACGTGGTGTACGCAATCGTCCGCGCAGGCGGTCGTCAGGAGAAGGTGTCGGTCGGTGACACCATCGTGATCAACCGCGTGTCCGGCGAGGCGGGCGACAGCGTCGAGCTCGCTCCCGTCCTCCTGGTCGACGGCGACTCGGTGACCTCCGCCAAGTCCGATCTGGACAAGGTGAAGGTGACCGCTGAGATCCTCGAGGAGCTGCGCGGTCCCAAGATCCGCATCCTCAAGTACAAGAACAAGACGGGCTACAAGAAGCGCCAGGGCCACCGCCAGGAGCTCACCCGCCTGAAGATCACGGGCATCGCCTGAGCGATCCCTTCGTAACGAGAGAAGGATTGATTCCAGATGGCATCGAAGAAGGGCGTCAGCTCCTCCAAGAACGGGCGTGACTCCAACGCCCAGCGCCTCGGCGTCAAGCGCTTCGGCGGCCAGGTCGTCGGCGCCGGTGAGATCATCGTGCGTCAGCGCGGTACCAAGATCCACCCCGGTGACGGCGTGGGCCGCGGCAACGACGACACGCTGTTCGCCCTCACGGCGGGCACCGTCGAGTTCGGGCGCAAGCGCGACCGCCGCGTGGTCAGCGTTGTCGCCAGCGCCTGAGCGCAGCGACCGCTGATCCGTCCGGCCCCGTCCGGACTCCCACTTTCGCCTTCGAGGGGCGGAGCCCACAGCTCCGCCCCTCGACGCGTACCCACCACCGTCCGCCCCGCACCCGGGGACGGACCCACCCCGCCCCGCATCGGAGGAGCCCCATGGCAACGTTCGTCGACCGCGTGAGACTGCACGTCGTCGCCGGATCGGGGGGCCACGGCGCCGCCTCGATCCGTCGCGAGAAGTTCAAGCCGCTGGCCGGGCCCGACGGTGCCAACGGCGGCCGCGGCGGGGACGTGATCCTCGAGGTGGACGCCTCCACCACCACCCTGCTGCCGTACCACCACAAGCCACACCAGAAGGCCTCCTCCGGTGACTTCGGCAAGGGCGACCTGCGCCACGGGGCCCGCGGCGAGGACCTGGTGCTGCCGGTCCCGGACGGCACCGTGGTGGCCACCGAGGACGGCACCGTGCTGGCCGACATGACCGGCATCGGCACCCGCTACGTGGCGGCCCGCGGGGGCTCCGGCGGGCTGGGCAACGCTGCGCTGGCCTCCCGGCACCGCAAGGCACCCGGCTTCGCCCTGTTGGGCGAACCCGGCCAGGAGCGCACCCTGATCCTGGAGCTGAAGTCCGTGGCGGACGTGGCCCTGGTGGGCTACCCGAGCGCCGGCAAGAGCTCCCTGATCGCGGCGATGAGCGCAGCCCGCCCCAAGATCGCCGACTACCCCTTCACCACCCTGGTGCCCAATCTGGGCGTGGTTGAGGCAGGCCAGTACCGCTACACCATCGCCGACGTGCCCGGCCTGATCCCCGGCGCCAGCCAGGGCAAGGGGCTGGGACTGGACTTCCTGCGCCACATCGAGCGCTGCCACGTGATCGTGCACGTGCTCGATGCCGCCGCCCTCGAATCCGATCGGGACCCCCTCAGCGACCTGGAGACCATCGAGTCCGAGCTGGCCCAGTACGCCGCAGGCCTCGATGAGCCCGGAGAGGGCCGGATCCCGCTGATGGAACGGCCCACCGTGGTGGTGCTCAACAAGACCGACGTGCCCGACGGCGCCGACATGGCCGACATGGTCCGCGCCGGCCTCGCCGAGCGCGAGGTGCCCGTGCTGGACGTCTCCGCCGTGTCCCACAAGGGCCTGCGCGAGCTGAGCTTCCTGCTCGGTGAGCTGGTGGAGAAGGCCCGTGCTGCCCTGCCCGAGCCCTCGGCCGCTCCCATCGTGATCACCCCCGAGCCGGTGGACGAGGCCGGCTTCCGCGTGGTCACCGAGCAGTTCGAGGGTGCGACCGCCTGGCGCGTGGTGGGCGACAAGCCCGAGCGCTGGGTGCGCCAGACCGACTTCGCCAACGACGAGGCCGTGGGCTACCTGGCGGACCGTCTGGCCCGCCTGGGCGTGGAGCAGGAGCTGTACGCCGCCGGCGCGGTGGCCGGCTCCACCGTGCTGATCGGCCCGGGGGACGACGCTGTGGTGTTCGACTGGGAGCCCACCATGATGGGCGGCGCCGAGCTGCTGGGCGCCCGTGGCACCGACAAGCGCCTGGAGGACCATCACCGGCCCACCCGCGAGGAGAAGCGCGCCGAGCAGCGCGCCCGCACCGACGCCCGCATGGGGCGACTCGCAGCGATGGAGGAGGAGCGCCGGGCCGGGCACTGGACCGATCCCTCCGTGGACGAGGACGGCACCGCATCATGATCGGCAGCACCCGGTGAGCGCCGACCTCGCCCGCGCACCGCGGCAGCCCGCGCGTCTCACCGACCGCGCCCAGCTGGCAGGCGCCGGTCGCATCGTGGTGAAGATCGGCTCCTCCAGCCTCACCGATGGGAGCGGCCGGCTCGACGATGCGCGGGTGCAGGAGATCGCCGCCACGGCGGCGGGGCTGCTGGAGCGCGGCACCGAGGTGGTGATCGTCTCCTCCGGTGCGATCGCCGCGGCGCTGGCCCCGCTGGGGCTGCCGCAGCGGCCCCGGGAGGTGGCCCTGCAGCAGGCCGCCGCGAGCGTCGGCCAGGCCCTGCTGGCCCGCTCCTGGTCCGAGGCCTTCGCCCGGCACGAGCGCATCACCGGTCAGGTGCTGCTGACCGAGTCCGACGTGATCGGCAGGCAGACCTACCGCAACGTGCGCACCGCCCTGGAGGCACTGCTGGACCTGGGCACCGTGCCGGTGGTCAACGAGAACGACACCACCGCCACCCATGAGATCCGCTTCGGCGACAACGACCGCCTGGCAGCCCTGGTGGCGCAGCTGCTGGGCGCGGACGCCCTGGTGCTGCTCACGGACGTGGACGCCCTGTACACCGCGCCGCCGCGGGAGCCGGGCGCCCAGCGGATCTCCGTGGTGGAGGACGTGGCGCGCCTGGCCGGGGTGAGCATCGGCTCGGTGGGCTCCAAGGTGGGCACCGGCGGGATGGTCACCAAGCTCTCCGCGGCTCAGCACGCCTCCACCACCGGCACCGCCACCGTGATGACCTCGGCGGCGCAGTTCGCCGGCGCCGTCGCGGGGGAGGATGTGGGCACGTTCTTCCCCGCCCACCACGGGCGCCGCCGCTCACGCCTGGTGTGGCTGCGCTTCGCCACCCGCGGCGCGGGCACCCTGCACGTGGACGAAGGTGCCGCCCAGGCGCTGCGCAGCCGTCGCCGCTCTCTGCTGGCGGTGGGCGTGGCACGGATCGAGGGCACCTTCCCCGCCGGGGTCCCGGTGGACATCGCCGCACCGGACGGGCAGCTGATCGCGCGCGGCCTGGTGGGCTTCAGCAGCGAGGAGCTGCGGGTGATGAGCGGCCACGGCTCGGCCGAGCTGCGGGAGTCGCTGGGGGAGCGCTTCCGCCGCCCGGCCGTGCACCGCGACCAGATGGTGCTGCTGTGAGTCTCAGGAGCCGGTGAGGACCGTCTCGATGTCAGCGCCGGGGAGGGCACCTCGACGCCCTTCTCCTTCGCAACGGTGTGCATCACCACGTTCAGGCACCCCATCAGAGCGGCGAGCACGAACTCGACCGGATTGGCACCGGCGTCGTCGCCGCCCGGGCTAGGCGGCTCATGAGAGTCTGGTCGCAGCTGCAGAGTGGATCGCGATCGTCAGAAAGGAACGCCCGCACGGAGGAGAACGTTGGCGTAGGGGGACGCCTCTCCTGTGCGCACGATGAACCGCGCGGATGCAGTGAGGGACTTGAGCTCCTCGTGGGGGACCGCCTCAGCATCGGGGAACCGCTCGGCCAGCCAGCGACCCGCATCCTGCCCCTCCACCTCGACGGCGCGGACTGCACCCTCGATCGCGACCTCCGAGAGGATCAGATCGAGCACGTCCGCGAAGCGGGGGATGCCGAAGCCCACGGCCAGGTCGACCTCGGGAACCCCGGGAGGAACCGGTAGCCCTGCATCGCCCACCACGAAGGTGTCCGTATGGCGTAGACGTGCAATGTGGAGGGCGAGCTGGGCGTGAAGGATGCCGGTCGTCCTCATCGGGATGCCTCCGTGGGACCTGGCAGATCGTCGGTCATGTAGGGGTAGCTCGGCTGGGCACCCTCCGAACGCACCGCGAAGGCACCCACCCGCGCGGCGAAGCGGGCGGCCTCTACCAGGTCGTCGGACCCCAGCAGGTGGGCGG
This sequence comes from Brachybacterium epidermidis, assembly GCF_015209585.1. Lineage (GTDB taxonomy): Bacteria > Actinomycetota > Actinomycetes > Actinomycetales > Dermabacteraceae > Brachybacterium > Brachybacterium epidermidis. The sequence continues at coordinate 26,269 of NZ_JADEYR010000020.1, read as the reverse complement.
CGAGGGCCCCGATGAAGGCGTCGCCCGCCCCCGTGGTGTCCACGGCCGCCACTGGTGAGGCGGGCACTGGGACGACCTCGGTTGCACCGGCCGGGAGCACGAGGGCACCCTCCCCACCGAGGGTGAGGACCAGCGAGCCGATCCCCGCGCGCCGCAGTGCCTGCAGCATGTCCCCCGCATCCTCGGGCACGTCTTTGCCTGGTGCGAGCAAACCGAGGACCAGACCTGCCTCGTGCTCGTTGACGACCAGGGGATCCGCTCGGTGCAGCACCTCCGCATCGAGCTCGACAACGGGGGCCGGATGGAGGATCACCCGCCCACCGCAGAGGCGGGCCGCCGCTTCGATGCCACTGCGGGGGGTCTCCCCCTGCAGGACCACGATATCGGCGTCCTCGAGCAGAGCGGCATGGGCGCCGACAGCGGCTGCATCGACGGTGGTGTTGGCCCCGGGGACGACGACGATGGTGTTCTCCCCATGCTCGTCGACGGTGACCACTGCCAGACCCGTGGGAGTGCCGGGGCTGGTGGAGACGGTGCCCACACCGACGCCGCACTCCTTCAGCAGTGACAGTGCCGCTCCGGCATGGGCATCGTCGCCGACGGCTCCGACCATCCGCACCTCGGCACCGAGCCTCCTGGCGGCAACGGCCTGGTTGGCGCCCTTCCCCCCGGGCGTGACCGAACCATCTGCTCCGATCAGCGTCTCCCCGGGACCGGGATGGCGCTCGACTCTCAGATTGAGGTCGGCATTGATGGAGCCGACGACGACGATGCCCGTCACAGGTACTCGCTCACGTTCTCGGCGGTGACCACCACCACGTCGACCTGGACCTCGGCCTCCGGGCTGCCGCCCTCGACCACGGTCTGAGCCTGTTCGACGGCCTGGGCTCCAAGTTCACCGGGCTGCTGCGCGATGGTGGCATGCATGGTCCCGGCCTCGACGGCGGCCAATCCGTTCCCGGTGCCGTCGAAGCCGACCACGAAGACCTCCGATCCCGCCCGCGGGCCGAGGGCCTCGATGGCACCGAGCGCCATCTCGTCGTTGTGGGCGAAGATGCCGACCACGTCCGGATTCGCCTGCAGGAGGTTGGTGGCGACGTTCAGACCCTCGGCACGGTCGAAGTTCGCGGTCTGCTCCGCGACCACTTCGATGTCACCGTGGTTGGCGATCTCCTCGGTGAAGCCCTGGCCGCGGTCACGGGTGGCCGACGCGCCGGGGACGCCTTGGAGCACGAGGATCTGGCCGGTGTCCTCGATGGCCTCGGCAAGGGCTTGGGCAGCCTGAGCGCCGCCTGCGACGTTGTCGGAGGCGATGTAGGAGACCAGCTCACCGCTGGTGGCGTTGCGGTCCACAGCGATCACGGGGATCTCGGCGGCGTTCAGCGCTTCGATCGAGGCGGACACTGCATCGGAGTCGGTGGGATTGACGATGACGCAGGCGACCCCCTGGGTGATGGCGTTCTGCAGGTGGTTGGCCTGGGTGGAGGCATCATCGGAGGCGTCCTGCACCTCGAGGGTGAGCCCGAGCTCTTCTGCGGCCTTCCGCGCGCCGTCGACGAGCTGAACGAAGAACGGGTTCGTCTGGGTGGAGACCGACAGCATGACTGTGCCTCCACCGCCGCCTCCCTCGGCGCCGGCCTCCCCGCCGCCGCGGTTGCAGGCGGCCAGGCTGAGGGCTCCGGCGAGGACGGCGGTGAGGCCGAGGGTCTGACGTCGGGTGGGGTTGACGGGGGACATCTTTGTTCCTTTCGTGGGGCGCGGCCCCGATGGGTTGGTTGCGTAGGTGCGGTAGGGCGTTGTCAGGGGTCAGGAGTCGGTCTTGCGGCGGAAGACGTCGAAGCCGACGGCTAGTGCGATCACGCAGCCGATCACGACCTGCTGCCAGAACGAGGAGACGTTCAGGATGTTCAGACCGTTGCGGATGACTGCCAGAAGGATGGCGCCGATGAGGGTGCCGGTTGCCCTGCCGGAACCGCCGGCCAGGGAGGCGCCGCCGATGACCACGGCAGCGATCGCGTCGAGCTCGTAGCCGGAGCCGGCCTGAGGCCCGGCAGAGCGCAGGCGCCCAGCAAGCACCAGTCCCGCGAGGCCTGCGAACAGACCGGACAGGGCGTAGACCCACACCAGGACGCGCTTGACGGGGATGCCTGAGAGTCGGGCGGCCTCGATGTTCCCGCCCACGGCGTACATGGAGCGTCCCAGGACGGTCCGCGAGAGGATGAACCAGCACACCACTCCCGCCAGCACCATCGCGAAGATCGGCACGGGAATGCCGGCCACGCGGCTCCCGAAGATGTTGACCGTGTCCGACGTATCGATGGGGGTGCCGTTGGAGACCACCAGGGTCAGGCCGCGGGCGATGGACATCATGGCGAGTGTGGCGATGAAGGCGGGCAGCTTGCCGTAGGCGATCGCGAGACCGGAGATCGAACCGGCCAGCATGCCCACCCCGAGTCCGACCACCACGGTGAGGATCCCGGGAAGGTTCAGGGAGGCGAAGGAGTAGGCGGAGACCATCGCGCCCAGAGCTGCGACGGACCCCACGGACAGGTCGATCCCGGCGGTGACGATGACGAAGGTCATTCCGAAGGCGAGGATTGCGACCACGGCAGCCTGGATCCCGATGTTGATGATGTTCGGGATCGTCAGGAAGGCCGGAGTGGCGATGAACAGACCGATGCACAGCAGGATCAGCCCCACCAGTGCACCGTTGTTCATCGCCCAGTGGCCGACCTTCGAGAGGGTCGAGCGCCGGGTGGGCGAGGTGGTCTGGGCAGTGGCGGTCATGCCGCTTCTCCTTCCGAGGAGATGGTCTGGGCGGGTTCGATGTTGGAGACGGCCAGGGCCATGACGTCGTCCTCCGAGGCGGTGTTGGACTCGAGAACGCCGGTGGCGCGGCCAGCGCTCATCACCAGGAGACGATCGCTCATGCCCAGCGCCTCGGGCAGTTCACTCGAGACCATGAGCACTGCCCCGCCGTTGTCGGTGATGGCGTTGATCAGCTCGTAGATCTCGACCTTTGCGCCGACGTCGACGCCGCGGGTGGGCTCGTCCAGCAGCAGGATGCGGGTGTCGGCCAGTACCCAGCGCCCGAAGACGACCTTCTGCTGGTTGCCGCCCGAGAGGTTGCGGATGGGCTGGCCGAGACCGGCCATCCGCACGTTCAGCCGGGAGGTGACGTCATCGGCCCGTCGCTTCTCTCCGGCCCGATCCACGAGCCCTGCGCGGGCGTGACGGCGGAATGTCGCCAGGCCCGTGTTGTCCTGCACCGAGTGCTCGAGCACCAGGCCCTGTGCCTTGCGGTCCTCGGGGACCAGGCCCAGTCCCGCTTCGATCGCAGCACCCACGTCCCCGGGTGGCAGCTGATCGCCCGCAACCGCGACGGTGCCGCGGTCGTAGCGGTCAGCACCGAAGACGGCTCGCAGCACCTCGGTGCGGCCGGCGCCCACCAGCCCGGCTATGCCCAGCACCTCACCGGCGCGCACCTCGAAGGAGACGTCCTCGAAGTGCCCTTCGCTGCTCAGACCCTCCACGGAGAGCAGCACGTCGCCGGGCTGTTCTGGTGCGCGGCGGGGGAACTGGTCCTCGATGTCGCGGCCCACCATCAGTCGGATCAGCTCGTTCTCCGGGGTGTCTGCGGGGACCTCCTGCACGAACTGGCCGTCGCGCAGCACGGTGACGGTGTCGCCGATCCGTGCGATCTCGTCGAGGTGGTGGGAGATGAACACCATTCCCACCTGGTCGGCCCGCAGATCCTCGACCACGGAGAACAGCTGGTCGATCTCCGTTCCGGTGAGGGCCGCGGTGGGCTCGTCGAGGATCAGTATGCGGGCCTGCTGGGAGAGGGCCTTGGCGATTTCGACGAGCTGCTGCTTGGCGACCCCCAGGGTTCCCACCGGGCGGTCCAGGGGGACCCGCAGGCCGATGCGCTCAAGCGCAGCGGAGGCGTGCCGACGCAGAGAGGAGCGGTCCACGAGCCCGAGCTTCTGCGGGGTCCTGCCGAGCATGATGTTCTCGGCCACGCTGAGTTGAGGGACCAGGTTCAGCTCCTGGTGGATCGTGGCGACGCCGTGGGCTTCGGCCGCCTTGACCGTGGGGAGATGGGTCTCGTTGCCGTCGATCAGGATGCGCCCACCATCGGGCTGGTAGATGCCCGACATCATCTTGATGAGTGTGGACTTCCCTGCACCGTTCTCACCGAGCAGCACCTGCACGCGGCCGGGGAGGACATCGACGCTCACGTCATCGATCACGGTGACAGGCCCGAACGTCTTGGTGACGTGGTCCAGTCGGAGCAAGGGGGCGGTCATGCGCAGGACCTCTCTTCTGTGAGGTGATCGGCGGCGGGCCGGGCGGAGCCGCCGAGGACGAGTGTGCTGGGAAGCCGGACCGACGTGACGATCTCCCCTGCTCGCAGACGTACGAGCAGATCGACAGCGGTCGCAGCCATCTCCTGGACCTGCTGGCGCACGTACGTGAGCGACGGACGGATCAGTGCTGTGGCCGGTGTGCCGTCGAAGCCGATGAAATGGAGGCCCTCACCGAGAGCGATGCCCTGCTCGACGATCGCGCTCAGAGCACCTTCGGTGGTCTGGGCGTCGCTGGCGAGGATCGCGCGCACGCCGCTCCCGAGTAGGGAGGTGGCGGCGCGGTGGCCGGACTCGGTGTGGAAGTCTCCCTCCTGCCATTCGACCTCCACACCGTGGTGATCCGCAGCGGTGGCAACCTGTTCGATGCGTTCGATACCGGTTGATGTCGTGCGAGGACCGGTGATGAAGCCGACCCTGCGGTGCCCCAGCCGGGACATGAGGGCGATCGCCTCGTCGAGTGCCGAGCTGGTATCGCTGGTGACCGATGGGGTGGGGGAGCCGGGGATCCGCCTGTCGATGAAGACGGTGGGGATCGCGTCGTCATCAAGGCCAGCCAGGGCCTGCTCTGCATCGGCGAAGGGAGAGACGATGACGCCGTCCACGCGGCGCTCGCGCAGCACGTCGACGTACATGGCCATCTGTTCCGGGCGCTCGTCCGCGTTGCACAGGAGGGTGGTGACACCGTGCTCGAGCGCGCTCTGCTCGACCACGTGCGCCAGCTGGGAGAAGTAGGGGTTGCGCACATCGGGGATCAGCAGGCCGATGCTCGCCGTGTGGTTCGAACGCAGTGATCGAGCGAGGGAGTTGACCCTGTAGTCCAGGTCCTTGGCGGCTTGGAGCACGGCCTCGCGCGTGGCCGGGCGAACGGAACCGTTCCCGCTGAGGGCGCGAGACGCGGTGCCGAGGGACACCCCGGCACGGGCAGCGACGTCACGAATGGTGGGCCTGGCCACGTGCTCCTCCTTCGACACGTCGTCGTGTGCGGGACGCCGCCCGGAGGATCGGCGCCACCCAGAGTGGAAACGTTTCCAAAGTGAGTGGGTTAGATCATAATCGGCGCGAGCGTGGTGCGCAACAGCTGGAACCTGCACGCGCCTCTGGACACCCCTGCCGGTGATCCCCGGTGCGGCCTACCCTTGCTCCATGAATGCGAGCCCCACGACGAGCAGCGCCTCCAGCACACACGGCACCCCCGGCACCCCCGGCACCGAGGGTGAGGAGGCCCTGAGCCCCGTCGAGCGGGCCGTGCGCGAGGCCGCCCGTGCGGCGAAGGACGCCCAGCCGGCCCTGGCCCGCCTGCACCGCGACCGCAAGGACGCCGTGCTGCTGGCCATGGCCGACGCCCTGGTGGAGCACAGCGGGCAGATCGTCGATGCCAACGCCCGTGACCTCGAGGCGGCCGATGCGAGCGGGATGGCTGCGGGCCTGCGCGACCGGCTCGCCCTGACCCCGCAGCGCGTGGAGGCGATCGCCCAGCAGCTGCGCGACGCGGCCGCCCTCCCGGACCCCGTGGGGGAGGTGATGCAGGGCTCGATCCTGCGCAACGGCCTCGAACTGCGGCAGATCCGGGTGCCGCTGGGCGTGATCGGCATGGTGTACGAGGCCCGCCCCAACGTGACCGTCGACGCCGCCGGGCTGGCCCTGAAGTCCGGCAACGCCGTGGTGCTGCGCGGTGGTTCCGCGGCCCTGCACTCCAACACGGCCCTGATCGCGGTGCTGCGCTCGGTGCTCGCCGAGCACGAGCTGCCCGAGGACCTGATCGTGGGGATCGACCAGCGCGGCCGCGAGGGCGTCGATGCCCTGCTGCGGGCCCGCGGCCTGGTGGACGTGCTGATCCCGCGCGGGGGAGCGGGGCTGATCCAGCACGTGGTGACCCACTCCGTGGTGCCCGTGATCGAGACCGGCACCGGCAACACCCACGTGTTCCTCGACGCCAGCGCGGACCTGGCGCAGGCCGTGGACATCATCACCAACGCCAAGACCCAGCGGATCGGGGTGTGCAACGCCCTGGAGACCCTGCTGGTGCACCGCGACATCGCCGAGCGCGCCCTTCCCCTGGTGGCGGCGCCCCTGGCCGAGGCCGGCGTGACCCTGCACGTGGATGAGCAGGCCCGTGCCGCACTGGATGTCGGCAAGGGAGGGACCGCGGGTGCCGGCATCGACGTGGTCGATGCCACCGAGGAGGACTGGGACACCGAGTACCTGTCCCTGGACCTCGCGATCCGCGTGGTGGAGGACCTGGATGCGGCGCTGGCGCACATCCGCGCCCACTCCACCGGCCACACCGAGTCGATCCTCACCCGTGACCTGGTCAGCCAGCAGCGCTTCCTGTCGGAGGTGGACTCCGCCGTGGTGATGGCCAATGCCTCCACCCGCTTCTCCGATGGCGGCGAGTTCGGCTTCGGCGCCGAGATCGGCATCTCCACCCAGAAGCTCCACGCCCGCGGACCCATGGGCCTGCCGGAGCTGACGTGCGGGAAGTGGCTGGTGGTGGGTCAGGGGCATGTGCGTGCCTGATCGCACGGCGGGTCCGCGCCCGGTGCGCGGGGCGGGCTGTGGGATGATGGGCCGGTCACCCCGTCGAAAGGCCACCTGAACAATGACCGACCAGCTCATGATCCTCGCCGAGTCCGGAGCCGGCGCCGAGGGCATCCCCGCCTACCTGGTGGGTCTCGGCATGCTCGTCATCCTGCTGGGCCTGCTGGCCATCACGTACCTCGCCGGCGGCGGCAACCGCTCCCCGCGTAAGGGGCATCCTGCTGAGACCCGCACCACCGGTCACCACGACACCGGCGCGAGCGACCACTGACCTCGATGGAGCAGCGTCGGCGCCGTCTCGGCGTGATGGGCGGGACCTTCGATCCGATCCATCATGGCCACCTCGTGGCCGCCAGCGAGGTCCAGAGCGTGTTCGGCCTGGACGAGGTGATCTTCGTCCCCACCGGCAGGCCCTGGCAGAAGTCCGATCGGGAGATCTCGAATCCCGAGCACCGCTACCTGATGACGGTGGTGGCCACTGCCGCCAACCCCGTGTTCACCGTGTCTCGCGTGGACGTGGACCGGCCCGGTGCCACCTACACCATCGACACCCTGCGAGACCTGCGGGACCTGCACCCGGACGCGGACCTCTTCTTCATCACCGGTGCCGACGCCCTGCAGTCCATCCTCACCTGGAAGGACACCCAGGAGATCTTCGAGCTGGCGCACTTCGTGGGCGTCACCCGGCCCGGCCACGAGCTGGATACTGCCGGTCTCCCGGCTGACGGCGTGACCCTGATCGAGGTGCCCGCTATGGCGATCAGCTCCACCGACTGCCGCGCCCGCGTCTTCGCTGGCCAGCCCGTGTGGTACCTGGTGCCGGACGGCGTGGTGCAGTACATCAACAAGTACGCCCTGTACACAGGAGGTGACGGCGTTGACTGAGTCCGACGCCCCCACCCGGCACGGCCGTCGGGCCCGCCGCCTGACGCCGGAGGAGGAAGCGGCCCAGCAGGCGCGCGCCACCTCCGCCATCGGCGACGGCTCCGCGGCTCCCGCCGCCCGCGGCGCGGTGGCCCCGCCCGGTGCCGATGCGCCCCTCCCGCGCCTGCGCAAGTTCGGTCGGCGCGCTCGCATCATCGAGCTCGCCGATCCCGTCGATGCCGAGGTCGTCGCAGCACCCGCCGATGGGCCGAGCACGGACACGAGCGCGCATCCCGCCCCGGAGGCGCGCCCTGATGACGACGCCGTCCGGGATGCTGCGCACGACGATGCCGCGGTCCCGTCGGCCGCCTCGGTCCCGCAGCAGGCGGACCCGGCGGCAGGCACCGCGACCGCCACTGCGACGGCCGCTTCGACAGTGCCGGTGGACCGCGACAGCGACGGCGTGGAGCTGGGGGAGATGTCGGTGAGCGAGGCTCCCGATCCGCGCCCCGCACCCCGCTTCGAGGGCAAGGTGCTGCAGCGCGCCGACGACTCCGGCGGGCGATCCCTGCTGTGGGTGGTGTGGGTGCTGATCGGCCTGGCCGTGCTGGCCCTCATCATCCTGCTGGCCACCGGGGTGCTGGGCCCCGGCGACACCGGCGCATTCGGTGCCCTTGCAGCTCTGCCTGATCCGCACGTGCTCGATCTCGCATCCACCCCGTACCCGACACCCCTGGAGGTCACGTCCGCGTGAGTGCCCCCGACGAATCCCTCGACCTCGCCCGCGTGGCCGGCCGGGCCGCCGCCGACAAGCTCGCCAACGAAGTGATCGGCCTGGACGTCTCCGAGCAGGTCGTCATCACCGACGTGTTCCTGGTGTGCTCCGGCGACTCCGAGCGCCAGGTGTCCGCCATCGTCGACGGCGTTGAGGAGGCACTGCTGAAGGAGCGCCGCCGCAAGCCCCTGCGCCGCGAGGGTGAGCGCGATGCCCGCTGGGTGCTGCTGGACTACGGGGACATCGTGGTGCACGTGCAGCACGCCGAGGACCGCGCCTTCTACGCGCTGGAGCGGCTGTGGCGCGACGCCCCCGTGATCGACCTGCAGCTGGACCAGGCGGCCACGGGCGAGAGCACCTCTGATCCCCAGTGAGCTCGATCACCGCCGGCATGAACGGCCACGTGCGCACACGGCTGATCCTGGCCCGCCACGGGCAGACGGACTACAACCGCGAGGCCCGCCTCCAGGGCCAGGTCGACATCCCCCTGAACGCCGTGGGTCGCAAGCAGGCCAGGGCTCTGGCCGCCGCGATGGTCGAGCAGGAGCCGGACGTCATCGTCTCCTCCCCGCTCGCGCGTGCCCACGACACGGCCCTCGAGGTGGGGAAGGCCTGCGGCATCGACGTGGTCGTCGACGAGGCCTTCCTGGAACGCGGCTTCGGGCCGTGGGAAGGACTGCGCGGCGAGGAGATCCGCAGCCGCTGGCCCCAGGAGCACGCCCTGTGGCGCGAGCACCGCTCCGTGCCAGGCCTGGGCATCGAGGACCGACCGGACGTGGCCCGCCGCGTGGCCGACCGCTGCCACCAGCTGATGGCCGAGAACACCGGCATGACCGTGCTGGTGGTGGGCCACGGGGCCGCCACCACCCTGGGCATCACCGAGCTGCTGGGCCTGGACACCGACACCTTCCGCGGCATCGGCGGCCTGCAGAACTGCCACCGATCCGTGCTCGAGCCGCTCTACTCCGACCCCACCGGGGAGCGCATGAGGCTGGTGTCACACAACATCGCCCCCGATTTCATCTGAGGCCGCCGAGGATGTAAGCTCGCTGAGTCGCCACGCCGACGGGACGGCCCGCAGGGGCTCGACGAGGCAGGTGACTCCCATTCGGGGCTATGGCGCAGTTGGTAGCGCGCTTCCATGGCATGGAAGAGGTCAGGGGTTCGAATCCCCTTAGCTCCACGTAAGTTGAGAAATTCGAAACCTGCCCCGCCTGATGGCGGGGCAGTTTCGCGTCCGGGGCCGGTTGGGGCGTCTCGCCCCGGTGCTCCTGAGCGAGGACAGCGGCAGCCGGTTCGGCTGGTAGGAACGTGACGTGTTCGTCCTCGTCGATGATGATCCGCTTGAACAGTGCGCGGTTGAGGATGCGGCGTTCAGCAGGTTCGCACTTGCTGTAGAGGTCGCCGAGGTCGGTGAGGACACCGACGATCTGATCGAGCCCCTCCTGAGCGTTGTGGTGTCGCGCGTCAGACTTAGTGGCAGGGCCGTTATGTAGGTCCTGAAGGAGAGTCAGACATGGGTAGACCACCCTCGATTCCGGCGGAGAAGAAGACCCGGATAGTGCTGAGCGTGCTGGCCGGCGAGATGTCCATCGCCGAAGCGGCACGCAAGGAGAAAGTCAGTGAGCAGTCCATCGGACGGTGGAAGGCCGAGTTCCTGGAAGCCGGCAAGACCGCCCTGGTGGCCGGCAGGTCCGGACCATCCTCCCGAGAGGAACAGCTGGAGGCCGAGGTCGCCGAGCTGACCCAGGCCTTGGGCGAGGCACACCTGGAGGCCAGGGTGTGGAAGAAGTCCGCGGAGGGCCGGCTGGGCCCTTCGAGGACCTCGAGGTGATCCGCGTGGAAGCGGGCATGTCGACCGCGAGGTTCTGCCAGCTCTTCGACATGCCCGAGCGGACCTGGCGCCGCTGGCAGGCCAAGGCCCGCACCGGGACGGCGGTGAAGGGACCGTGGCCGCAACCGGCACGGCAGGCCGCCAGGGAACTGGTGGTCAAGCACGCGCTGGCCCATCCGGCGTGGGGGCATCGGAAGATCTGGGCGATGGTCCGCCACGACGGGCATGTTGTTTCCGAGGCGACCGTGCTGCGAATCCTGCGCGACGAGGGGCTGATTCTGCCCGCGCAGTACCAACGGGAGCGACGGAAGCTGGCCGAGCGGCGCAAGGCCGCGTTCGCCGGGCGTGTCAGATGGTCTGTGTAAGCCGTACCGAGAGGAACGGTAAGAATCATGACCATGACCGACGAGAAGAAGCAGGCCGGTGGTGAGCCCACTGGTCGGGATCTGGTCGAGCAGCTGAAAGCCTCAGGGCAGCTTGATGCCCTGTTCGCGCAGATCGACGCGGGCGGCGTCGAGCTCACCGGTGACGGCGGGTTCGTGCCCGCGCTGGTCAAGGCCGCGCTCGAGCGGGGCTTGCAGGCCGAGCTGACCAGCCATCTGGGCTACGAGAAGGGCTCGAGCGAGGCGCCGAAGCACGCCAACTCCCGCAACGGGACCACCCCGAAGACCGTGGAGTCCGAGGTCGGGCCGATCGAGCTGGACGTCCCGCGAGATCGGGGCGGGTCGTTCACCCCGCGCCTGGTCCCCAAGGGCCAGCGGCGGCTCGGGGGCCTGGATGACATGATCATCCCCCCGCCGCAGAGCGGCGGGAGGTGCCCCCTGCCTCTATGCCGGCGGGATGACGATCCGGGACATCCAGCACCACCTGGCGAGCACGATCGGCACGGACCTGTCCCACGAGACGATCTCCAATATCACCGACGCGGTCAGTGAGGAGGTCCTGGCCTGGCAGACCCGGCCGCTGGAGGAGTTCTATCCCGTGATCTATCTCGATGCGATCCGCATCAAGATCCGAGAGAACAACCAGGTCCTCAACCGCGCCGCCTACATCGCCGTCGGAGTCGACCTCGAGGGCATCAAGCACGTGCTGGGCATCTGGGTCCAGGACACCGAGGGATCGGCGTTCTGGGCCCACGTCTGCGCGGACCTGGCCAACCGGGGCGTCAGGGACGTGCTGATCGTCTGCTGCGACGGCCTGAAGGGGCTCCCAGAGGCTATCGAGGCGACGTGGCCGGACTCGATGGTCCAGACCTGCGTGGTCCACCTGATCCGGGCAGCGATGCGGTTCGTGGCCTACTCCGACCGCAGACAGGTCGCCGCCGCGTTGAAGCCGATCTACACCGCCCCCAACGAAGAGACCGCGAGGAATGCTCTGGCCGATTATGAGGCCTCCGAGTTGGGGAAGAAGTACCCGTCCACGGTGGCGACCTGGGCGAACTCGTGGGAGCGGTTCACGCCGTTCCTGCAATTCCCGCCGATGCTGCGCAAGGTCATCTACACCACCAACAGCATCGAGTCGTTGAACTTCCAGCTGCGGAAGGTCACCAAGAACCGCGGGCACTTCCCCTCGACGGACGCGGCAGTGAAGCTGTTGTGGCTGGCGATCTGCAACATCGAGGACAAACGCGCCCTGGAGCGGGAGAAGGAACGTGGCAAGCCCGCCGACCAGCGTCGAGCATCCGGCCGGCTGGTCGAGGGCCAGGTCGTCACCAACTGGAAGCAGGCCCTCGCCCAGCTCGCTGCCGCCTACCCCGACCGGATCAACCCCTACCTGTGACAACCCCGCTTACACAGACAGATTGACAGGCCGCGTTCGCCACCGAGCCCTCAGGCCCGAACCAAGTCTGGCAGCTGGACTTCAGCGAGTTCGAGACCACCACCGGAGGGACCTGGCGGCTGGCCGGGTGCCGGGACTACTGGTCCAAGTACGAGCACCCCTTCCACGTTTCGCCCACCGGGAACCAGCACGACGCGATCGACGCGATCGAGTTGGCCCTGGCCGACTACGAGGCCATGTTCGGTCACCTGAAGCGTCCTGGGTTTCGTTCCGTGGTTAGCCTCGAGATTTCACGGGGGTGTGGTCTCGCCCGACGGACGGCATAAAGAAAGGTGCTCCTGGCCTGGGATGATGCGGGGTGTTGAGTCTCGTAATCCCTGGCCGGAAGGAGCACCTTTCAGGTGTCCCACCCTACCTTGTTCTTCTACCCCCGTCCGCGCGTGGACATCGCTGAGGTCCCGGCGGCCGCGCATGCGGGCGCGGTGCTGCTGACCGGCACGATCCACGCCACCGGCCTCGCCCCTTCGCTGCGTGAAGCTCTGGATCCGTGGACGAAGCCACTGGCCGAGCATCACGCCTCGAAGGTCCTGCTGGACCTCGCGATGACTCTCGCGATCGGCGGCGAGCACGCTTCGGATACTGATCTGCTGCGATGCGAACCGGGACTGTTCGGAGACGTCGCCTCGGCCCCAACGATCTCCAGGAACCTGACCACGCTGGCCGAGGACGCCCCCGCCGTGGTCGAGGCGATCTCCCAGGCCCGCCGCATCGCGCGGGAACGGGCCTGGGCACTGGCCGGCGACCACTCCCCGGTCCGCAGGGTCAGTGCGCAGAATCCGCTGGTCATCGACCTCGACGCCACCCTGATCAACGTCCACAGCGAGAAGGAGCAGGCTGCACCGACGTTCAAACGCGGCTTCGGTTACCACCCACTGTGCGCTTTCCTGGACCACGGCAGCGAAGGAACCGGGGAACCGCTGGCGATCCACCTGCGCCCCGGCAACGCCGGTTCCAACACCGCCGCCGATCACATCACCATCACCAGGCAGGCCCTTGCGCAGCTCCCGGCTGGTCTGCTCTCCTCCGGCGGAAGGGGGTCGAAGAAGGCCCTGATCCGCACCGACGGAGCCGGGGGCACCCAGGACTTCGTCAAGTGGCTGACCGGGCAGCGTCTGGCCTACTCAGTCGGGTTCACCCTCCCCGCGAACACTCCCGACCTGCTGGAACGTATCCATGAGGCGCAGACGTGGACTCCTGCCTACGACACCGACACCGACGGGATCCGCGACGGAGCATGGGTCGCGGAACTGACCGGGCTGCTGGATCTTCAGGGTTGGCCGCCCGGGATGCGGGTGATCGTGCGGAAGGAACGTCCTCATCCTGGGGCGCAGCTGCGGATCACCGATCACGAGGGGATGCGCATCACCGCGTTCGCGACCAACACCCCGCGCGGCCAACTTCCCGTGCTCGAGCTGCGACACCGCCGCCGCGCACGATGCGAAGACCGGATCCGCAACGCCAAGGACATGGGCTTGATGAAGTTCCCGCTGCAGGGCTTCGCGCAGAACCAGGTCTGGTGCCAGATCATCCAGCTCGCTAGCGAGCTCGTCGCCTGGATGCAGACCATCGCGCTGACCGGCCATGATGCGCGGAAGTGGGAGCCCAAACGGCTCCGCGCACGGCTGTTCGAGATCCCCGCGACCCTCGTGCGCCGCAGCCGGCACAACCTCCTCCACCTCGCCCAGCACGCTCCCGAAGCCCGCACCGTCCTAACCGGCGTCAACCGGCTCCGCATTGCCGTCGCGCAGACCTGATCCGGCAAGGCCGCCCGTCCCTACGACCAGCAGCATCTCTTCTCGGGAGTGGAACCCGACCGCCCGCAACGGACACTGCGACGATCTGTCATACCCGAATGCCAGAATCAGCAGCTGAACACCGGCAACGACGCCGACCGCGACCGCTCACCAGCCCGATGAAAGATCGAGGTTAGACGGTCGCGGGCGCGGTCGTCGTGGGGTGAGTGTAGGACGCTTCGACTGCCGCTGGAGTGCGGTAGTCGAGCGCTTCGTGGAGCCGGGTCGTGTTCCACCAGTGGACCCAGCCCATCGTCGCCAACTCGACTTCGCTGACCGAATCCCAGATCCGCTTCGAGTAGATCAGTTCCGTCTTGTAGAGACCGTTCACGGTCTCGGCCAGGGCGTTATCGTAGCTATCGCCAACGGTGCCGACTGATGCTTTCACCCCCGCTGCGATGAGAGCGTCCGAATAGGCCAGTGAGACATACTGACTGCCCCTGTCGGAGTGGTGAACCAATCCGCTATCATTCCTGCTTGCACCAGTGGAAAGAAGTGCGTGCTCCAGTGCGAGCAAAGGTAGAGACTGTGTGTGGAGTGTGGGTGCGACCGCCCAGCCGACAATTCTCCGACTGAAGACATCGGTGATGAATGCGACGTAGCAGAATCCGGCGAGGATCCGGACGTAGGTGATGTCAGCGACCCAGAGCTGCCGCGGACGGTCCGCGGCAAACTTCCGTTCCACAAGGTCGGGGCGCTCATCCGGTCCGGCTCCAGGGCGGGTGGTGACGGGCTTACGGCCTCGCCGGACGCCTTGGAGTCCCGCGATCCTCATCAGTCGTGCCACCTGGTCGCGACCGACGTCCCATCCCGCATGCCGCATCGCGTGCCACATCTTTCGGACCCCGTAGACGCTGTAGTTCTCCTGGTGAATCCGCTGCACCTCCTCTATGAGGATCTCGTCCCGAACGCTGCGCGCGGAAGCATTCCTGTTCTTGGAGGCGCGGTATCCGCGGGAGGTGATGAACCCACATTCTGTCGCACCGAGGATGCGGCAGATGGCCTCGACCCCGAACTGATCGCGATGCATGTCGATGAACGCGATCATTTCGTCGTGGGGCGGTCGAGTTCCGCTGCGAAAAACGCCGAGGCGGCTTTCAGGATCTCGTTCGCGCGTCTCGCCTCGGCGAGTTCTCGCCGGAGCCGGCGGTGCTCCTCCTCGAGCGGCTCTCCCGGGCCGGCTGGTTCGGTGGGGCCGTAGCGGTTGCACCAGATCCGCAGCGTCTCCTCGCCGACACCGAGCTGCGGGGCGACCGCACGGATCGATGCTGCACGGGGACCACCCTCGCGTACCTGACGGTCGTAGACCATACGCACGGCACGGTCACGCAGCTCTGGACTGAACTTCTTGGGCATGCTCCGATTCTCCTTGCTGAGACTCGGAACGGAACCCAGGGCGCTTCAACCCGCTGGTCGAGGCCTGCCCGGTCGATCCCGAGACCGGTGAGCTGTTGCCCGTGGTGACCATCGTGACGGACAACGGCGGGCCGTTCCGGTCCTTCCGCTTCGAGTCCTTCATCGCCGCCCACCCCGAGCTACACCACGTGCGCACCCGAGTGAAGACCCCGGGGCAGAACGGGTCCCGTGAACGCGGCTTCGGCACGCTGAAGTACGAACGGCTCTACCTGGACGAGATTGACGACGCGATCGTGCTCGCCGAGCGGGCCGAGGACTACCGGATCGAGTACAACGAGCTCCGGCCCCACGAGGCCATCTCATGGAACCGGCCCAAGGAGGTGCACCTGGGCCTGGCCGACCCCACCACCCCGACATTCAAAACCAAGGAAATCCTGCCAACTACTTGACGCGGGACACCGCTTACACAGACAAATTGACAGGCCCGCTTGTAGTCTTCACTCATGGGTCCTGTAAGGCCCGTCGTCCGACCATCCACAAGGAAGCACCTGTGACCATCTCCCAGCAGCACCTGGAGTCGCGCCTGTGGTCAGCCGCGAATGCGCTTCGCGGCCCCGTGGCCCACGCCGACTTCATGACCTACATGTTCCCGATGCTGTTCTGGAAGTGGATCAGTGACACCTGGACGTGGGAGCACGAGCAAGCGGTCGCGGACTTCGGAGATGCCCTCAACGACGAAATCGAGGCGGACTACCACCGCTTCGATCTCCCGGAGGGCACGCACTGGAACGACGTGGCCCGCAGCACGCTGCCGAACCTCGGGGCACGCATCCAGAAGGCACTGGACAAGATCGCCCAAGCCAACGCCGAGAAGTTGGCTGGCATCTTCGGTGACGCAGCGTGGGGCAACAAGGAACGCCTCCCCGAGGAGCACCTCCGCAACCTCATCTCATCCTTTGACGGGCTCAACCTCAACCCCGACGAGGTGTCCCACGACATGCTGGGCCAGGCATACGAGTACCTGCTCAAATACTTCGCGGAAGGGGCAGGCCAGAAGGCCGGGGAGTTCTTCACCCCCCGTCAGGTGGTTAGCCTCGATCTTTCATCGGGCTGGTGAGCGGTCGCGGTCGGCGTCGTTGCCGGTGTTCAGCTGCTGATTCTGGCATTCGGGTATGACAGATCGTCGCAGTGTCCGTTGCGGGCGGTCGGGTTCCACTCCCGAGAAGAGATGCTGCTGGTCGTAGGGACGGGCGGCCTTGCCGGATCAGGTCTGCGCGACGGCAATGCGGAGCCGGTTGACGCCGGTTAGGACGGTGCGGGCTTCGGGAGCGTGCTGGGCGAGGTGGAGGAGGTTGTGCCGGCTGCGGCGCACGAGGGTCGCGGGGATCTCGAACAGCCGTGCGCGGAGCCGTTTGGGCTCCCACTTCCGCGCATCATGGCCGGTCAGCGCGATGGTCTGCATCCAGGCGACGAGCTCGCTAGCGAGCTGGATGATCTGGCACCAGACCTGGTTCTGCGCGAAGCCCTGCAGCGGGAACTTCATCAAGCCCATGTCCTTGGCGTTGCGGATCCGGTCTTCGCATCGTGCGCGGCGGCGGTGTCGCAGCTCGAGCACGGGAAGTTGGCCGCGCGGGGTGTTGGTCGCGAACGCGGTGATGCGCATCCCCTCGTGATCGGTGATCCGCAGCTGCGCCCCAGGATGAGGACGTTCCTTCCGCACGATCACCCGCATCCCGGGCGGCCAACCCTGAAGATCCAGCAGCCCGGTCAGTTCCGCGACCCATGCTCCGTCGCGGATCCCGTCGGTGTCGGTGTCGTAGGCAGGAGTCCACGTCTTCGCCTCATCGATACGTTCCAGCAGGTCGGGAGTGTTCGCGGGGAGGGTGAACCCGACTGAGTAGGCCAGACGCTGCCCGGTCAGCCACTTGACGAAGGCCTTGGTGCCACCGGCTCCGTCGGTGCGGATCAGGACCTTCTTCGACCCCCTTCCGCCGGAGGAGAGCAGACCAGCCGGGAGCTGCGCAAGGGCCTGCCTGGTGATGGTGATGTGATCGGCGGCGGGGTTGGAACCGGCGTTGCCGGGGCGCAGGTGGATCGCCAGCGGCTCCCCGGTTCCTTCGCTGCCGTGGGCCAGGAAAGCGCACAGTGGGTGGTGACCGAAGCCGCGTTTGAACGTCGGTGCAGCCTGCCCCTTCTCGCTGTGGACGTTGATCAGGGTGGCGTCGAGGTCGATGACCAGCGGATTCTGCGCACTGACCCTGCGGACCGGGGAGTGGTCGCCGGCCAGTGCCCAGGCCCGTTCCCGCGCGATGCGGCGGGCCTGGGAGATCGCCTCGACCACGGCGGGGGCGTCCTCGGCCAGCGTGGTCAGGTTCCTGGAGATCGTTGGGGCCGAGGCGACGTCTCCGAACAGTCCCGGTTCGCATCGCAGCAGATCAGTATCCGAAGCGTGCTCGCCGCCGATCGCGAGAGTCATCGCGAGGTCCAGCAGGACCTTCGAGGCGTGATGCTCGGCCAGTGGCTTCGTCCACGGATCCAGAGCTTCACGCAGCGAAGGGGCGAGGCCGGTGGCGTGGATCGTGCCGGTCAGCAGCACCGCGCCCGCATGCGCGGCCGCCGGGACCTCAGCGATGTCCACGCGCGGACGGGGGTAGAAGAACAAGGTAGGGTGGGACACCTGAAAGGTGCTCCTTCCGGCCAGGGATTACGAGACTCAACACCCCGCATCATCCCAGGCCAGGAGCACCTTTCTTTATGCCGTCCGTCGGGCGAGACCACACCCCCGTGAAATCTCGAGGTTAGGTTGCTGGTGCGCCTCCTCGATCCCCAACCGGAGGAGACGATCTACGATCCCACCTGCGGCTCGGGCGGGATGCTGATGGAGACCATCAACACCATCCGGGCTCGCGGCGAGGACCACCGCACCCTCCGGCTCTACGGACAGGAGGTCAACCTCACGACCTCCGCCATCGCGCGGATGAACCTCTACCTGCACGAGATCGAGGACTTCAAGATCGTCCGTGGGGACACGCTCCGAGCCCCAGGGCTGCGTAACCCCAACGGGACACTCCAGAAGTTTGACGTGGTGATCGCCAATCCACCGTTCTCGCTGAAGAACTGGGGACGAGACACTTGGGAGTCCGACCCTCGGGCGTTCTGCGGAGTACCACCCAAGGACAAGGGCGACTACGCCTTCATCCAGCACATGATCTCCTCGATGGATGAGGAACGAGGTCGCGTCGGCGTTGTGATGCCGCTCGGCGCGCTGTTCCGAGCCGGGGCCGAAGGCTCCATCCGAGCGTGCCTTGTGGAGAAGGACCTGCTGGAGGCCGTCATCGGGCTTGGCCCGAACCTCTTCTATGGCGCTGCCATCCCGGTGTGCCTGATGATCTTCCGCAAGGAGAAGACCGAAGAGCGCAGGAAGAAGGTGCTCTTCATCGACGCCACGAAGCGGATCAAGACCGGCAGGGCACAGAACGAACTCGGGGACGACGACGTGGACGCCATCCTCGAAGCCTTCCACGAGGGTGTGGACCCGGATGGCGACGGCGGCGTGAACCTCCGACTGGTCGATCTGTCCGAGATCGAAGCGAACGGACACGACCTCAACATCGGGCGATACGTGGCGGGGGCAGAAGCCGAAGCGGTCGACGTGACCGAAGCCTTGGCTGCATGGCAGGAAGCCCGGGCAGAGCGTCTTGCTGCCGAGGAGGCCATGATCGAGCGACTGAGGGCGGCTGGATTCGATGCGTAACAGGTGGGTTGAAACCACATTGGGGGAAGTGACGGCGGTTAACCCTGGACGACTGAACGGTGTCTCCCCCGATGAAGTTATTCGCTATGTCGATATCTCCTCGGTGTCGTGGGATGGAGGCATTGATGTCCGCTCGCTTGCCGCTATGCCGTTCGGACAAGCACCCGGACGGGCCAGGCGTCCCATCAACGAGAAAGACGTGGTGGTCTCAACCGTCAGGCCGCGACTGCGAGCGATGGGGCAAGTGCCGCCTTCTCTGGCCGGTCAAGTAGCCTCTACTGGCCTCTGTGTCCTTCGCCCGCATGATCCACAAGTGATCTTGCCGGACTATGTGTGGCAGGTTGTGCGACACCAGCCCTTCACTGATTGGCTCGTAGAGCGTGAGACCGGAAGCAACTACCCGGCAGTCCGGTCAAGCGACATTGAGGCGTACCGCTTCCTCTTGCCTCCCATCGAGGAGCAGCGACGCATCGTAGACCTGATGAGCCATGTGGACGACCTCATCGCTCTCAACGAGTTTGAGGTCTCTAAACAACATGCCTTACGGAGTGTAGTTTTAGAAGACGGGTTGGCTGACGCCGAGGATGGACAAACCAGACTTGGCGATTTGACCGCGAGCGTCATCGGAGGAACGTGGGGGTCTCCTCCTGGAGAGCGTGAAGTCGAAGTTGTGTCCTTCGGCACCAAGGCATTTATCGGTGAAGTGCAGTACCTTGATCCTTCGTCGGGTGCATCCCGGAGCCTGTCCGCCACGCAGTATGCCAAGCGGGAACTCCTCAGCGGCGATGTCGTCTTGGAGGTTTCGGGCGGAAGTCCAACTCAGTTGGTGGGTAGAACCCTGCTAGTGCGTGAAGACCTTCCGGGAGTTGTCCCATCGTCGTTTATGAGACGCATTCGGGTGAACCGTGAGCAGGCATTGCCCCGCTACTTCCACCTACTAACCCAGTGGCTCTACCAATCCGGCGCAGTCGAGGCACTGCAACCCAACACAACGTCTATTCGCAATCTGAAAGTCCCTCTCTACCTTGATCTGCCCGTACCGAGCCTTCCGCTTCACTTGCAGGCAGACCTAGTGGAGAGGATCGACGCAATGGACGATGCAATCGAGTCAAGCGTGAGTGATTTGACCGCCCTACGGTCCAGCCGAACCTCACTCTTGGCGACACTTCTCTCCGGCGAGCACAGCATCCCTTCCTCCTACGATGAGTTCATCAGCGACGAAGGAGCGGCGTGATGGCGTTCGATGAGAAGCACACCGTGCAGGACTGGCTTGTGAAGCGACTCGTCAGGTTGGGTTGGACCTACGAGCCGGCCACCCACCTCCAGCGCTCCAACACGGACGTGCTCATCGAGGAAGACCTGATGGAGGCGCTCGTCGTCCTGAACCCCGCCATCGGTGCGGACGAGGAGCGTCTGGATGAGGTGCTGCCCCGCATCCGGGGGGCTGTGGCGGCTGCCAGTACGGACGGGCTCGTGGTGGCGAACGAGCGCCTGGTGACCCTCATGCGTGGGGACGTGAACCACAGGTACATCGGGACCCCACACGACGTGCCCCTGCGGTTGGTCGACTTCGATGATCTCGCCAACAACACCTACGTCGTCTCCGACGAGGTTGTCTTCGGCCCGCCCGGGGACGAGCGCCGGTATGACGTGGTGCTGTTCATCAACGGCATGCCCGTGGTGGTGATTGAGGCCAAGACTCCGGTGAACTCGTCGGTGACGTGGCTGACGGGCGCGAAGGACATCGCAGACGTGTATGCGCCTGAAGGTCCGTCGTTCTTCGCCCCCAACGTGCTGTGTGCCGCCACGGACGGCAAGGAGTTCCACTACGGGGCCATCGGTCAGCCCGCGACGGAGTGGCTGATGTGGGGGTCGACGCAGGACCCCTACGACCTCGATGGCCTGCCGCGCGTGGAGCGTTCGGTCGACCTGCTGTTGACTCCTCAGAGCATCCTGTCGATCCTTCGGGACTTCACCCTCTTCGAGGACACCGAGTCGGGCAAGCGCAAGTTGATCCCTCGCTACCCACAGGTGGAGGCGGTCGAAGCGATCCACGAGCGCGTGATCAACGGCGGAGACCGGGGCCTCATCTGGCACTACCAAGGGACGGGCAAGACCCTCCTGATGGGCTTCGCGGCAGTGCGCCTTCTTCACGATCCCGAGGTGGGCGACCCCACCGTCCTGGTGGTCCTTGATCGACTCGATCTTGTCGAGCAGGTGGCCCGTCAGTTCAAGACCACGGGCCTGCCGATGCTGAAGGTGGCGGAGACGACGGCCCAGTTGTCCCAGATGTTGCGCGACGATCACCGAGGGATCGTCGTCACCACGATCTTCCGGTTCGAGGACGCGGGCGTCCTCAACGACCGCCAGAACATCATCGTCATGGTGGACGAGGCCCACCGCACCCAGGAAGGGTCACTCGGTGAGCGCATGCGGACCGCTCTACCGAACGCGCGGTTCTTCGGGCTGACGGGCACGCCCATCTCCCACAAGGACAAGAACACCTTCAAGTTGTTCGGCTCGGACACGGACCCGGGCTACGTGCTGAACACCTACTCGATGGAGCGCTCCATCGCTGACGGGGCCTCGGTACCTGTCCACGTCGAGACCCGGCTGGTCGAGTGGCACCTCGACAAGGAGAAGATGGAGGCCGAGTTCGACGCTCTCGCCCAGGAGGAAGACCTCACCGAAGAGGAGCGCGACGTTCTGGTCCGCAAGGGCGGAACCGTGAAGACCGTGCTGCTCAACCCGGACCGCATCACAGCCGTGTGCACGGACATCCTCGATCACTTCACGGCAAAGGTGGCACCGCTGGGGATGAAGGCCCAAGTGGTGGCCTACGACCGGGACCTCGTGGTCTTGTACGAGCAGGAACTGAACCGGCTCATCGCAGAGCGCGGCCTGGACCTGACAACTCAGGTCGTCATGACGGTCGGTGGCAAGGACGACAAGCAGGAGTGGAAGACCTACGAACTCACGCGCGCCCAAGAGGCGGTGGTCAAGCGTGAGTTCAACAAGGTGGGCCGACCTCCGACGTTCCTTGTGGTCACGGCGAAGTTGCTCACGGGCTTCGACGCTCCCATCGAGCAGGTGATGTACCTGGATCGTCCCCTGACCCGGCACACGCTGTTCCAGGCGATCACGCGCACCAACCGGCGCTTCACCAACCCCGTGACGGGACAGGAGAAGCACAACGGACTGGTGGTCGACTACATCGGGCTGGGACCGGCCATCGCAGCCGCGCTGAAGGCAGCGGACCCCGAAGCGGGGGGCAAGCGCCCGGTGGACGTGGCCGAACTGATCCCCGAGTTCCTAGCCCGGCTCGCCCAGACCTCTCAGCGGTTCGAGGGCATCGACCTGGCGGACTCCTCCTACGAGGCGCTCATGGCCGCGATGGAGCGCATCAAGGGACAGGAGCAGAAGGCGCAGTTCTGGCGGGACTTCACAGGTGTGCAGACCCTGTGGGAGTTGCTCGCGCCTCGGGATGAACTGGATGAGCACGAACCCCTCTACAAGTGGCTGGCGCAGGTCTACGAGGCGTCAAAGCCCGGCAAGGCTTCTGAAGACATCCTGTGGGAGCGACTGGGGGCCAAGACGCTGGCGCTCGTGCACGGCCACATGTCCAACATCAAGGTCACGGGCACGGGACTTGAAGAGGTCATCGTTGACCCCGGCAGCATCGAGCGGCTCCGAAAGTTAGCCGAGCAGGGGAAACTCGACATCGACCCCGAGCGAGACCTGCTGAAGGACCCGGTGACCCTCGAAGAGGTCTTCGACACCATCGACGCTCGGGTGCAGCGCCGCCTGAAGGAGTCGGGTGCGCACGAGGTCTACAAAACCCTGGCCGAGAAGATCGAGCGACTCCGCAAGCAGGCTGCCCAGTCCGCCAGCGACACCATCGAGTTCCTGAAGAAGGCCCTCGATGTGGCCAAGACCGCAGTCCAAGCCGAGAGGTTGGAAGAAGACGGAGACCTGGACGCAGCGGTCACCCTTCTCGACCCCAACATCGGCGCACTCACCCAGATCGTCAACGAGTACAAGCCCGCAGACACCCCGATCATCGTGGATGACGTGGTGCGCGACATCGACACCATCGTCAAGCAGGTCTCTTACTCCGGCTGGACCCAGGATCAAGGCGGCGACCGCACAGTTCGCAAGGAACTGCGGCAGGTGCTGAAGAAGTACCATCTGCCCCTCACGGGCGACCTGTTCGACCGAGCCTACGCCTACATCCGCGAGAACTATTGAGGCGCAGACGGGGACTCAACCAGGATTGTCACTTCTCACTGATG
This sequence comes from Brachybacterium epidermidis, assembly GCF_015209585.1. Classification (GTDB taxonomy): domain Bacteria; phylum Actinomycetota; class Actinomycetes; order Actinomycetales; family Dermabacteraceae; genus Brachybacterium; species Brachybacterium epidermidis. The sequence goes on along the minus strand of NZ_JADEYR010000020.1, from coordinate 2,854 downwards.
TAATGAGGACCATGCCCCCGAAGACGAACACCGACCCCGTTGAAGGCGATGTTTATCGCACCAGCCCGGACACATCTGTGTCCGGCGATGTGCATGGGGACAACAAGAGAATCTGTGGCGTTGTCGAACTCACCCGCAGGTCTGTGCTCACGCTCACGAGGACGACACATCCTGAGAAACATGCGAGGAAACTGGAGTCTGCGGAGAACAAGCAGATGGGGCTCACTAAGGCTGCTTGGTGGACAGACGTCAACCAACGGCCTCTGGCCCGCTCCTGGTTGGCAGACCCTGATCGGGTCGAGTATATTGGAAGGCTGCCCGAGCCGGAGTCGACCAAGTTGGCGGAGTTCTGGCAGATGTCCAAGATGCTAGGACGGACGAATCTGTGATGCTACGAGATGCGCTCGGTGCACCCCTGACGCTGCCAACTGAGGGGGAGGTGGGGCAGCCAGCCGTTGGCGACCTTTGGGTCGTCAGCGCTGACGCGCAGGATCGCGGTGTGGTGATGATTAGCGCGGTGCGCGACCTTCACGTGCTGGCATGGCCGGTGACTCAACCCACCAGCGCCGCCGCCGCCCCCTCTTTCCTCATCACGGTGCCTGGCATGGGCGACTTCGTTGCGTGGCCGGATGCAGAGTTCGGTTTGGCCTTGGCCGCATTGGATCGCAGGTTGGCCCACGTACTCGATGACAGGACGATCCGCACGATCCGCTGGGCCGTCGCCGAGGACGAGCCGGTGAACAGCGTGTCCACCTGCCCCGCTGTCGATACCCCTGAGGCGGTAGCCGCTTTTGAGGCCGTCTGCTCACAGGCATGGGCACTGGGGGACTGGGCTTGGCCCGACAACACGATTGGCGAAGCAGCGCTGTCACAGGACGCGCTCTCCGATGCCGGGGTGGAAATCGCGCAGTTGGCGCAAGCGCTCGGCGTGAAACCTGGACGCGCCTCCGCACTGGCCCGAGGGGTCAAGGTCCCTACGCCGGAGGAGGTTGCGACGATACTGTCGTTGTTCCCCGCAGGGACCGTCGCCGGAGACCTCCTGGAGCCGGTTGACGGTGCAGATGCCGTCGTCCTCAGCCTGCCTGAATATAAGTCAAGAGTGCGACGGTTATCCGCCGAGCGGACCGTCCCCGAGCGCCGCGCTCGGACCATGGTGTGGGAACAGGCGTGCTCCCGTGCAGCCCGTCAGGTTGCCCATACAGCACCATTGGAGGCCGCTCGCGCCAGGGTGGACTACGCACTTGAAGAACTCATGGGCGGGACATGACGCTCCCGCTGGGACACAGCGTCGCAGAGTGGACTGGTCCAGGGCTGGTGGCTCTGGCTAGTCGCCACCTTCGTGAAGAGTTCGCGCGTCTGTATCCCTATGCTGCTGAAATAGCGAGTGCTGACGCCATTCAGGCGTTGGCCTTGATCCCCGACGTTGTTGTTGAGTGGGCCAGCACACCGCCCCGAGGCAGTTGCGAACTGGGCGGTGTGTACGACGGCGATGTCGAACCGGCACGAATCACCATCCGCGAGTCCCACAACCACAAGCGCAACCTCTTCACCGCGCTCCATGAGGTCGGCCATCACATCTTGTGGAACGACGAGGCGTGGCAGTTCCAGATTCTCCCGGAACTCCGTGACAAGGCGCGGCTGATTGAAGAGAAGATCGTCAATGACTTCGCCGCCAGCATCTTGGTGCCTGAGGAGGCGGTTGCGCTTCATCTTGGTGATGGAGTGAGCCCTGAGGGCATCCAAGCGCTCATCCAAGGCACCCAGGCATCGGCCACCACATGCTGCGTCCGCGCTCTTAACCAGCCGGGACAAAGGCTCGTGATCCTCGCATCCGAGGACGGCCACATCTGGTACGCAGACTCTAATGGCACCCCCTACAACCCTGGCAAGCGCGTGGCTCAACCCGCCCTCATTGCCGCTATCGAGCGGGCCCGCGAGTCGGGGAAGTACCGCTTGATGGGCGGCGACGGCATCCGGTACTCCAAGGGTTGGGCTGACACGGATGTCTGTTTGGACGTTCTGCTCCACGACGGGTTGGTCATTGCCGTCGTAACATCAACGCGCCCCTCTCTGCGCGGTAGCGTCTCCACTGGCTGGCACGAAGTGTGTGAAGCATGCGGTGCCGAGTTCGCGGTCAGTGCTTCCAGCGGCCAGTGCACGACATGTGGAGACTGGAAGTGTCCCGATTGTCGAGGCTGTCAGTGCACTGCCAGCAAGGTGGTCTATTGCCGCAGATGCTTCTTGGCACTTCCCACGGCTGAAGCGTCCAAGGGGATGACGGTGCACGAAGAGTGCGAATGAGCCAGTAGGGGAGGCCCATCCTCTCGAACACCTGTGCGCCTACGCTCAGTAGCACCCTGTCGTCCAAATCCACCGCAGAGGGACCGATATGACCCAGCAACAACTCAAGGACACCCTTCAGGCCGACCTGGAGGCGCTTGCCAAGGTCTTCGAGGAAGAGGACCGAGCAGACCGCCGTGCCGAGGCTCAGCGCCGCCGTGACGGCCTCCCCGAGCCGAAGCGGGACATCCAGACGTTGGACGGCTTTGCCAACGGCGGGGCGGCTCCCCGCGACTGACCGCCTGTCCCGGGCCGCTACCTCTTCGCGACCCACTGGGCTGACCCCGTTTCGTAGGTCCAGTCGTTATGAGAGTCGTCCTGTTGCCCGCGGTCGCGGGCAGGGAGACTAGTCAGATCATGACGAACAGCAGAAAGCGTCACACCCCGGAGCAGGTCGTCCGTAAGCTCGGGCAGGCCGACAGGATGCTCACCGATGGTCAGGACGTCGCGGCGGTGTGCCGGGAGCTGGGGGTGTCCGAGCAGACGTACTACCGGTGGCGGAACCAGTACGGCG
>NZ_JADEYR010000001.1 GCF_015209585.1 Brachybacterium epidermidis | reverse complement strand
CCAACCACCACCGCACCACACCCCCACCCTTCTGAAGGCACCACGGGCATCGTCAGCCAGCCGAACACGGCGGCCGAACGCACCAGGATCAGTCGAAGTGATCGAACCCCGCACCCGCGATCGGTTCGCCGTCAAGCAGCACCCGCGGCCCGTCGCTGTCCCCGTAGCCGGAGTGCCCCTGCTCGGCGCGGGACAGCACACGACCGATGGGGCGGAACCCCTCGGGCACCTCCCCCTCGCCGAAGGCAGCCAGCATGGCGTGCTCCTCCCCGCCGTGCAGCACCCACTCCCACGCGTCTGCCCCCAGGCAGTCCGCCACGGGGCGCAGAGCGTCGACATCCGGAGCCAGCAGATCGGAGGCCAGGTCCACCAGCACGCCGGAGGCCGCCGCGATACGGCTCCCGTCGCGTACCAGCCCGTCGGAGAGATCCATCATCGCGTGCGCCGTGCGCCCCGTCGTCCATCCGAGCGAGAGATCCGGATCCGGGGCGTTGTGCCAGCCCACCATCTCCCTCAGCTCCTCAGCGAGCTCCGGGTCGAGACCCGGATCCACCAGCACCACACCGGTCGGGTCCATCTCCACCCTGTCGGACAGCACCCCGGTCAGACCCGCTGCGGAGCGCCCGAGCAACGGAGCACCGATCGCGATCACATCCCCGGGCCGGGCCCCGCTGCGCAGCACAGGCTCCTCGCCGTGCTCGAGGGCCCCGACGGCAGTGATGGTGAGAGTGCACTGATCAGCTCGCCCCAAGTCCCCACCCACCAGCTGAGCGCCGTCCCGGGCCGCCCGTCGGGTGAGACCGATCGTGACCTGTTCGAACCACTCGACCGGCGTGTCCTCCGGGGTGGAGACGGCAGACACCAGCGCCAGAGGTCGGGCGCCCATCGCCGCTACATCAGCCATGTTCTGCACTGCAGTCTTGTGACCGATCCAGGCCGGAGTCGTGGCATGGGTCAGGAAGTCATACCCCTCGACCATGCTGTCGGTGGTGATCACCATCCGCGACGAGGGAAGGGAGAGCACTGCCGCATCGTCACCAGGCCCCACCTCGATGCTCGCAGCCCCTCCAGGACCACCGGGAGGCAGGTGCGACAGAAGGCGGGCGAGGATCCCGGCCTCACCGGGGCGCGCTTGGTCTCTCATCCTCCCAGTGTGCCGGAGCGGACGCGCAACTGTGACGCAGGGGATTCACGATCAGCTCCAGCGGTAGGCTCGACGGGTGCCCCGCCGACCGCCCGCTGCCCGACGCCCCCCTCTCCGAACACGCCTGCTCGTGCTGCCCGCGCTCACCGGGCTGCTGCTGGGGATCGCTGGCTGCGGCACGGTCCGGGTGCCCGCGGGGCCGGCGGCATCGGATCCGCTGTGCGCCGAGATCGTGCTCGGTGCCCCGCACGAGATGCTCGGCCAGCCCCGCGCCGAGACCAGCAGCCAGGGCACCGTGGCCTGGGGATCCGGGGACGACACCGTCGTGCTGCGCTGCGGCGTCGCCCCCCCCGGTCCCACCACCGATGCCTGCACCCGACTCGGGGACACAGACGGCATCCAGGTGGACTGGATCGTGCGTGAGCAGGACGGCATCGTGCTGCTGACCACCTACGGTCGCGAACCGGCGATCGACATCTCGGTGCCGCGCGCGGTGGCCCCGGACCAGCCCTCGGCCGCGGCCATGGACATGGGCCGACTGATCGACGCCACCATCCCTGCCACGGACCACTGCGTGGGGCCCGGCGACGTGGAGTGAAGGCCCCGATCGACCGGGTCGGCCCACGGGAGAAAGCCCGCCCGGGGTCAACCCTGACAGCCCTCCCGGAGAGAGCCCGCCCGAGCTGGGCCCTCAGCGCAGACCGATGCGCCGTGCCAGCGCCTGCTCCACCAGATCTGTGATCAGCGCCGTGTAGTCCACACCCATGTTCTGCCACAGCACCGGGAACATCGAGTACGGGGTGAAGCCGGGCATGGTGTTCACCTCGTTCACGATCACCGTGTTCTCCGGCGTCACGAACACATCCACCCGCGCCAGGCCCTCCAGGCCGAGTGCCTCGAAGGCGGCCGCGGACACGTGCCGCACCTCCTCCAGGACGCGGTCGGGCAGCTTTGCCGGGATCTCGATGTCGATCGTCCCCTTGCCGAAGTACTTCGAGCCGTAGTCGTAGAACTCGAGATCCTCCCCCACGCGCACCTCACCGGGCAGCGTGGTGCGCGGCGGTCCCCCGTCGGCTCCCTGCAGCACGCCGCACTCCACCTCGCGCCCGGCGACGGCCTGCTCGATCAGCACCTTCGGATCCTCCGCGAAGGCCTCCCGGAGCGCGGGCTCGAGCTCCTCCTCGCGGCCCACTCGGGTCACGCCCAGGCTGGAACCTGCCCGGGACGGCTTGACGAACCACGGCAGCGGGTACGACTCGCGCAGGTGCCGCATCACGGAGCGCGACTGCTGCTCCCAGTGGTCCTGGTGCACCACGTGGCCCGGTGCGCAGGTGAGGCCCGCGGTGGTCAGCACCAGTTTGGTGGTGGCCTTGTCCATACTCATCGCGGAGGCCAGCACCCCGCTGCCCACGTACGGCACATCCAGCAGGTCCAGGGCCCCCTGGATGGTGCCGTCCTCCCCGTAGGAGCCGTGCAGCAAGGGGAAGACCGCGTCGATGCGGGCCAGCGGCTCCACACGGCCGTCCCGGATCACGCGCAGCTCGATCGGCTCCCCGGCGCTGTGGCGCACAGCGGGCAGCAGCACCTCCGGTCCGTCACCGCTGACCTCCGGTGCCCTGCCGTCCACCAGGGTCCAGTCGGCCGGGTCGTCGGAGACCTGCACGTAACGGCCCTCCCGCGTCACGCCCACGGCGATCACGTGGTACTTCTCGCGGTCGATCGCGCCGAGGACGCCGCCGGCGGTGATGCACGAGATGCCGTGCTCCCCGCTGCGGCCGCCGAACAGGAGTGCAACGGTGGTCGTCATCGCTCCAGCGTAATCACTCAGGCCGCACGGACCGCGCCAGCAGGGCCGTGGTGACGTGCTCGATGCTCGCGCCGTGATCCACCACCGCCACCACGGAGCGGGTGATCGGCATGTCCACCTCGAGGCGCTCGGCGAGATCGGCGACGGCACGGGCCGTGGCCACGCCCTCCGCTGTCTGCCCCACCTCCGCCACGGCCTGCTCGATGTCCAGACCCCGCCCCAGTGCGAGCCCCAGGCGGTGGTTCCGGCTGAGGGGGGAGGCGCAGGTGGCCACCAGGTCACCCATCCCGGCGAGGCCCGCGAAGGTCTCCCGCCGGCCCCCGAGGGCCACGCCCAGACGGGTGATCTCCGCCAGGCCGCGGGTGATCAAGGAGGCGGTGGTGTTGTGGCCGTGGCCGAGGCCGGAAGCCGCGCCCACCGCGATCGCCACCACGTTCTTGACGGCACCGGCGATCTCCACGCCGGTCACGTCGGTGGAGGTGTACGCCCGCAGGTACGGGGCGTCGCACCAGCGGGCGAACACACCGGCCAGCTCCTCGTCGGCCGCGGCGACCACGCTGCCGCAGGGGCGGCGCTCGGCGATCTCCGCCGACAGGTTCGGTCCGGACAGCACTCCCACCCGCTGCGCGCTCACACCCCCTGCCTCCACCAGCACCTCGCTGATCCGGGCGTCGGTGCCGCGCTCGATGCCCTTGGTCAGCGACAGGACCGGCACGGCGGGCAGACCCTCCCGAAGGCCGGGCCGACGGCGCCACTGGCCGAGCGTCGCGCGCAGTGCCTGGGCAGGCACCGCGACCACCAGTCCCTCGGCCCCCTCGACTGCCTCCTCGATGCGAGCGGTCCCGGTGACGGCGGCAGGCAGCTCCCGCTCCCCCAGGTACGCGCGGTTGGTGCGGTGCTCGCTGATCTCGCGGGCCACGTCCTCACGGCGGGCCCACAGCACCACGTCGTTCCCGGCGTCGGCGAGCACCTGCGCGAAGGTGGTGCCCCAGCTGCCGGCACCCAGCACGGCCAGTCGGGCCATCATCGCTCCTCGGGCGGAGTCGAGAAGGTGGACCGCCGCAACAGGGGGCTGCGACGGCGGCCGACGTCACGCCGCCCCGCATCACGGCGGCCAACGTCACGGCGGCCGATGCCGCGGCGCTCGATGCGGCGACGCACCGCCCGGGAGGCGGGGCTGCCCTCCTCAGGCCGATGGGGGTCCAGCCGGGGGTCGTGCCGCTGCGCGGGCGGCTGCTCCTGCCGCAGATCGGCGAGCATCGCGGTGATCACGTCCATCACGTGACCGGTCACCCGCACCGCCGCGTCGTGGGTGCTCTCCCCCTCGGCGCGCTCGGCGCGGATCGGTGCGCCGACCTGCAGGGTGAGGCTACGGCCCGGGCGCGGCCGCGGCAGCGCGGAGCCGACGGGCCACAGCTGGGGGGAGCCCCAGCACGCCACGGGGATCAGCGGCGCCCCGGTGTCCAGGGCGAGCCGGGCGGCGCCCAGTCGGGCCCGCATGGGCCATCCCTGCGGGTCCCGGCTGTAGGTGCCCTCGGGGAACACCATCAGCATCTCGCCCCGCCCCAGGGCGGCGCGGGCTGCGGCGAGGGCGCCTCCGGAACGGGCCGTGCCGCGCAGCACCGGGATCTGCCCGGTGGCGCGGATCAGGCCCCCCACAACGGGGATGCGGAACAGGGACTCCTTGGCCAGGAAGCGGGGGGCGATCCCCGCGGCGTGCAGCAGGTGACCGTAGGCGAAGGCATCGAAGGGGCCCAGATGATTGCCGCACACCACGGCGGGCCCGGGCACCTGCAGGTTCTCGCGGCCGATCCAGGTGGGGCGGGCGAGCAGGGTGAGGATCGGCCGCAGCGGCACCTGGAGCACGCCGATCACGGCCCCGGAGCGTCTCTCGGGTGCGCGGGCGCCACCCAGGTCCCAGCTGACGGCAAGGTCATGTGCGCGCTGCCGCAGGGACCGCGCACGGCGAGCGGGCGGCGGCGGGGTCATCAGCGCGGGTCGGTGCTGCTCGCACCGCGGCCCAGGGCCTTGCGCACGGCCTGGGCACGCACGGACCGGTTCCGGCGGGCGGCCGGCAGTGCCTGCCCGCCGGCCAGGGAGCGGCGGCGCAGCGTGGTCGGTGCGCGACGCGCCAGGGTGTTCACGGCCGCGGCGTGCATCAGTCGACGGGGACCGAATGCGAGGCGGCCCCGCAGGCTGCGGTACTTCACGGCCGTGGTGACCTGCAGCAGCCGGCCACCGGGAAGCAGGGCCACGCCGATGCGCACCAGCAGGTCCTCGTCGTCGTCGCGGATCAGGGCCTCCGAGCCCACCACCTCGGCGGCCACGTACTCCTTGGCCGGGGGCGGCACCATGTCGAACAGCCGCACGGCCTCATCGCGCAGGGCCAGCAGGCCTCGCCGGCCCAGCGGCGTGTTCTCGTGGGAGAAGATCGCCTCCGCCCAGGCACGCGGATCGGGCTCGTCGACGCCCCGGGTGGGGACGATCACCACGTCGCAGTAGTCCGGGACGGGGATGTCCCGCAGTGCCAGCGAGGTGGAGGCCGAGGTGTGGCCGGCGCTCAGGGCACCGTCCGTGCCGGTGTCGATCACGTCGTCGTGCCCGGGCATGTCAGTCCTCCCAGAACTCGGCCCCGAGGGCGGTGAGCTTCTCGCGGAACAGCTCGTAGCCGCGGTCGATCAGGTCGATCCCGTGGATGCCGGAGACCCCCTCGGCGCCCAGCGCGGCGATCAGGTAGGAGAAGCCGCCGCGCAGGTCCGGCACGGTGATCTCGGCCGCATGGAGGGCCTTGGCGCCGGAGATGACCGCGGAGTGGTTGAAGTTGCGGCGGCCGAAGCGGCAACTGGAGCCGCCCAGGCACTCGCGGTACACCTGGATGCGGGCACCCATGTCGTTGAGGGCATCGGTGAAGCCCAGGCGGTTCTCGTACACCGTCTCGTGGACGATGGAGATGCCGTCGGCCTGGGTCAGCGCCACCACCAGCGGCTGCTGCCAGTCGGTCATCAGGCCCGGGGGCACGTCGGGCTCCACGGCGATCGCCCTCAGCGGGGGGCCGGGGGGGGAGAACCGGATGCCCTCCTCGGTGATGTCGATCCCGCCGCCGATCTTCCGGAAGGTGTTCAGGAACGTGGCCATCGGCTTCTGCTGCGCACCGCGCACGAACACGGAGCCCTTGGTGACCAGTGCCGCGCAGGCCCAGGAACCTGCCTCGATGCGGTCCGGGATCGCCACGTGGTCGTAGCCGCCCAGCCTGTCGACGCCCTCGATGGTGATGGTGCGGTCGGTCTGCAGGGAGATGATCGCACCCATCTTCTGCAGCACCGCGATGAGGTCCTCGATCTCGGGCTCGACCGCGGCGTTGGTGAGCTCGGTGATGCCCTCGGCGCGCACCGCCGTCAGCAGCACCTGCTCGGTGGCGCCCACACTGGGGTACTCGAGGTGGATCTTGGTGCCGCGCAGGCCGTCCGGCGCGGTGATGTAGATGCCCATCTCGCGCTTGTCCACCACGGCGCCGAAGCTGCGCAGCACGTCGAGGTGGTAGTTGATGGGGCGGTCCCCGATGCGGCAGCCGCCCAGGTCCGGGATGATCGCCTCGCCGAGGCGGTGCAGCAGCGGGCCGCAGAACAGGATCGGGATCCGCGAGGAGCCGGCATGGGCGTCGATATCGGCCACGTGGGCCTTCTCCACGGCCGAGGGATCCATGCGGATCACGCCGGAGGCGACGTCCCGCTCGACCTTGACGCCGTGCACCTTCAGCAGCTCGCCCACGATCTGGACGTCCCGGATGTCCGGCACGGAGCGCAGCACACTGGGCTGCTCCCCGAGCAGTGCGGCCACCATCGCCTTGGAGACGAGGTTCTTCGCGCCGCGGACGGTGATCTCACCGTCGAGCCGGCGCCCGCCGCGCACATGGAATGTCGAACTCATAGTGTCCTTGCTCCGCTGGACGGGCACCTCGGCACCCGCTTGTATGACCGGCTCACCATACCGGAGCTCCCTGGTCGCACGCCGCGACGCAGGTCTCAGTCCCCGCGCGATCGGCGACCCCTGCCGGGAGCGCGGCAGGCAGCTGCGGTACCGCGCTCAGACCGACTCGGCGTTGCGGGCCGGGAGGGTCTTCGGAAGCCACGAGGGGCGTCGGGCCTCGAAGGCATCGATGTCGGCCTCGTGCCGCAGGGTCAGGCCCACGTCGTCCAGGCCCTCCATGAGGCGCCAGCGGGTGTAGTCGTCCACCTCGAAGCGGAAGGTCGCATCGGCGGCGTGCACCTGGCGCTCCACCAGGTCCACCGTGACCTCCGTGCCCGGGGCCTCCTCAAGGATCTTCCACAGCTGCTCGATGTCGTCCTGGGCCAGCTGAGCAGCCACCAGGCCCTGCTTGCCGGCGTTGCCGCGGAAGATGTCCGCGAAGCGGGAGGACAGCACGGCCTTGAAGCCGTAGTCGCGCAGGGCCCACACGGCGTGCTCGCGGGAGGAGCCGGTGCCGAAGTCGGGACCGGCCACCAGCACGGAGCCGCTGCGGTAGGCGTCCTGGTTCAGCACGAAGTCCGGGTCATTGCGCCAGGCGGAGAACAGCCCGTCGTCGAAGCCGGTCTTGGTGACGCGCTTGAGGTAGACGGCCGGGATGATCTGGTCGGTGTCGACGTTGCTGCGGCGCAGCGGGACGCCGATGCCGGTGTGGGTGGTGAAGGCTTCCATGGGTGTGCTCCTGGGATCGCGGTGGTCGAGGGGAGGCTCAGGCGACCGGCGTGAGGTCGGAGGGCGAGGCGAGGGTGCCGCGCACGGCGGTCGCCGCAGCCACCACCGGGGAGACCAGATGGGTGCGGCCGCCCTTGCCCTGCCGGCCCTCGAAGTTGCGGTTGGAGGTGGAGGCGGCGCGCTCACCCGGGGTGAGCTGATCCGGGTTCATGCCCAGGCACATCGAGCAGCCGGCCTGGCGCCATTCAGCGCCGAAGTCGAGGAACTCGCGGTCCAGGCCCTCCTGCTCCGCCTGCAGGCGCACCCGGGCGGAGCCGGGCACCACCAGCACCCGCACGTCGGGGTGCTTGGTGCGGCCACGGATGGTCTCGGCGAAGGCGCGCAGGTCCTCGATGCGGCCATTGGTGCACGAGCCCATGAACACGGTGTCCACCTTGATGTCCTTGAGCGGGGTGCCGGGCACCAGGTCCATGTAGGCCAGGGCGCGCTCGGCGGCCACGCGGGCATTGTCCTCGGCGAAGTCCTCCGGCGCCGGGACGGAGGCCGACAGCGGCAGGCCCTGGCCGGGGTTCGTGCCCCAGGTGACGAAGGGCTCGAGCTGGTCGGCGTCGATGGTGACCTCGGCGTCGAACACCGCGTCGTCATCGCTGCGCAGCGTGCGCCAGTGCTCCACCGCCGCGTCCCAGTCCTCGCCGACGGGGGCGTGGGGACGGCCCTGCACGTAGTCGAAGGTGGTCTGGTCAGGGGCGATCATGCCGGCCCGGGCACCGGCCTCGATCGACATGTTGCAGATCGTCATGCGGCCCTCCATGGAGAGGTCGCGGATGGCCTGGCCGCGGTACTCGAGCACGTAGCCGGCTCCGCCGCCGGTGCCGATCTTCGCGATCACCGCCAGGATGATGTCCTTCGCGGTGACGCCGGGCTTGAGGGACCCCTCGACGTTGATCGCCATGGTCTTGAAAGGGGTCAGCGGCAGGGTCTGGGTGGCCATCACGTGCTCGACCTCGCTGGTGCCGATGCCGAAGGCCAGTGCCCCGAAAGCGCCGTGCGTGGAGGTGTGGGAGTCGCCGCACACCACGGTGATGCCGGGCATGGTCAGACCCAGCTGGGGCCCCACCACGTGCACGATGCCCTGGTCCTTGTCGCCCAGGGAGTGGATGCGCACCCCGAACTCCTCAGCGTTGCGGCGCAGGGTCTCGATCTGGGTGCGGGAGGTGATGTCGGCGATCGGCTTGTCGATGTCGACGGTGGGGGTGTTGTGGTCCTCCGTGGCGAGGGTCTGGTCCACGCGCCGCAGGGCACGACCCTCCTGCCGCAGACCGTCGAAGGCCTGGGGGCTGGTGACCTCGTGGATCAGGTGGAGGTCGATGTAGAGCAGATCCGGTTCGCCGTTCTCCCCGCGGCGCACCACGTGGTCTGCCCAGACCTTCTCCGCCAGCGTTCCCGCCATGGATGATCCTTCCCCGCGCCCGGATCGCGGGCGCCTTCTGCTCTGGTGACGCACCCGAGGGTCGGGCGCACCCCGTCATCCTGCGGGGAATCCCACTCCGCGACACTTGCGTCTCATAGAATAAGACGGCAGTATCGGACCATGGACACCACATCGACCGAGAACGGCAGCGGCGTCGGCGTTCTCGACAAGGCCGCGATCGTGCTCAGCGCCCTCGAGGCCGGCCCCGCCACCCTGGCCCAGCTCGTGCAGGCGACCGGCCTGGCCCGGCCCACCGCCCACCGTCTCGCCGTGGCGCTGGAGTACCACCACCTGGTCACCCGCGACATGCAGGGCCGCTTCGTGCTCGGCCCGCGCCTGGGCGAACTGGCCGCCGCCGCCGGCGAGGACCGACTGCTGGCCGCCGCCGGGCCCGTGCTGGCCGCCCTGCGCGACCATACCGGCGAATCAGCGCAGCTCTACCGCCGCCAGGGCGATCACCGCATCTGCGTGGCGGCCGCCGAGCGCCCCATCGGCCTGCGCGACTCGGTGCCCCTGGGCGCCACGCTCACCATGAAGGCCGGCTCCGCGGCGCAGATCCTGCTGGCCTGGGAGGAGCCGGACCGCCTGCACCGCGGCCTGCTCGGCGCCCGCTTCACCGCCACCCAGCTCTCGGCCGTGCGTCGCCGCGGCTGGGCACAGTCCATCGGCGAGCGCGAACCAGGCGTGGGATCGCTCTCCGCCCCCGTGCGCAGCTCCAACGGCCGCGTGATCGCCGCGCTCAGCATCTCGGGCCCCATCGAGCGACTCACCCGCCAGCCCGGCCGGCTGCACGCCACCTCCGTGATGAGCTCGGCCAACCACCTCACAGAGATGCTGCGCCGCGCCGGCGGCTGAGCTCAGGACCGCTCGATCCACACAGGCGTGTGCGCGTACCGCAGCACCGTGACCAGTTGCCGCGGTGCGGTGATCCGCTCGGGCCGCCCCTCGACCCTCTCCCCGGGGACCACCATCAACGCCGCGCCCTCACTGGCGTGCACCAGCTCGCGCGGCGCATGGGTGGTGGGGATCGTCACCCCCAGCACCTCGATGTGGGGATCAGCGGAGGCGACCGCCTCGCGCACCTCGCCGAGGATCTGCTGGGCGCGCTGCTCATCGGCATCGGCCCGAACCACCAGTTGGATGGGGCGGCCGTAGCCCCGCGCGAGCTCCACGGCTCGCTGCACGGCCTCCTGCCCCCGGGGGTGGTGGATCAGTCCGATCGGGCCGTCGACCGCGAGATCGCCGCGCACCACCACCACGGGGCAGCACGCCTTCGCCGCCAGCGCCAGGCTCTTGGAGCCGACGATCAGCGTGAGCAGGCGCCCCAGGCCTCGACCGCCCACCACCATCACGTCCGAGCGGGAGCTGACGTGCAGCAGCACCGGCACCGGGTTGCCGTCGATGACCTGCGAGGTGATCTCCAGGTCGGGATGGACCTGGCGGGCGATCGCCACCGCATCCTCGATCAGGCCGTCCGCTGCGGCCCGGATCCCCGACCCCGTCAGGCCCGGGATCGGATCGGTGTTGACGTCGAGCTCGGTCCATACGAAGGCATGGACCAGGTGCAGCTGACCACCGACCACGTGCGCGTGATGGGCGGCCCATCGCACGGCACGATCCGCTTCCGGGGTGTCCGAGACGCCCACGGTGATGCGCGGAACTGTGACGGAGGTCATACATGGCAGTCTAGGGCTCCGCCGCGCCGACCGCAGGCCGAATGCAGAAGGAGCCGGCACCCGAAGGTGCCGGCTCCTGCGTCCTGCTCGTACCCCGTACCGGATTTGAACCGGTGTTACCGCCGTGAGAGGGCGACGTCCTGGGCCGCTAGACGAACGGGGCCCCGCTCCCTGACAGAGAGCAAGTGCAGCCCGAAGGACTGCACTTCGTACCCCGTACCGGATTTGAACCGGTGTTACCGCCGTGAGAGGGCGGCGTCCTGGGCCGCTAGACGAACGGGGCGCGGACGGAACGACCGAAGTCGATCAGCGCTGGGGTACCTGGACTCGAACCAAGAACAACTGAACCAGAATCAGCCGTGTTGCCAATTACACCATACCCCATGGTCAGAGCACGTTTTCGCGCCTTCCTCGCGGTCCGGATCTCCTGGGGAGGAGCTCCTTCGTGCGAGTAGTTCACGGAAGCGTACCGGGAGACGACTCTAGCGAATCTCCGCCCTCAAGACAAAGCCAGAGGCCCGTTCTGCGGTGTGAGGCTGCGCACCCGGGCCTGATCAGCCCGCCAGACGGTCCCGCAGCGACCGCAGCCGGGCCAGGCTGGAGGGCTTGCCCAGCAGCTCCATCGACTCGAACAGGGGCGGTGAGATGCGCCGACCGGAGATCGCGCTGCGCAGCGGACCGAAGGCCAGGCGGGGCTTGATGCCCATGTCCTCCACGATGGCGCCTCGCAGCACCTCCTCCAGGGTCGACGCGGCGAAGGAGTCCTCGGGCACCGCCTCGACCTCGGCGATGGCGCGCTCCAGCACCGCGACGGGGTCCTCCCCGATCTTCTTCAGGGCCTCGTCCTGGACCTCCAGCTGGGCGTCGTCGACGAACAGGAAGCGCAGCAGGTCCGGTGCCTCACCCAGCAGGTTCATGCGGGTGTGCACCAGCGGGGTGGCGGCCGACAGCAGCGCACGCTGCTGCTCGGTGATGCTCTCGCCCAGCACGCCGGCCTGCTGCAGGTACGGGATCATCCGCTCGGTGAGCTCGGCCTCGGGCAGCAGGCGCACATGGTCCGCGTTGATGGCGGTGGCCTTCTTGATGTCCACGCGCGCGGGGTTGGGGTTGACGTCGGTGGCGTCGAAGCGCTCCACCAGCTGCTCGCGGCTGAACACGTCCTGGTCGGCGCTGTAGCCCCAACCCAGCAGGGCCAGGTAGTTGACCATGCCCTCGGGCAGGAAGCCCTGCTCGCGGTACAGGAACAGGTTCGACTCCGGGTCGCGCTTGGAGAGCTTCTTGTTGCCCTCCCCCATCACGTACGGCAGGTGCCCGAACTCGGGGATGCGCTCGGCCACCCCGATGTCCATCAGTGCCCGGTACAGGGCGATCTGGCGGGGCGTGGAGGAGAGGATGTCCTCGCCGCGCAGCACATGGGTGACGCGCATCAGCGCGTCGTCGACGGGGTTCACCAGGGTGTACAGCGGCTGCCCGTTGGCACGCACCACCACGAAGTCGGGAACGGTGCCGGCCTTGAAGGTGATCTCCCCCCGCACCATGTCGGTGAAGGAGATGTCCGCGTCGGGCATCCGCAGGCGCCAGGTGGGCTCGCGACCCTCCGCCCGGAAGGCGGCCTTCTGCTCCTCGGTGAGCTCACGGTCGTAGCCGTCGTACCCCAGCTGCGGATCCCGGCCGGCCGCCTCGTGGCGGGCCTTGATCTCCTCGGCGGTGGAGTAGGACTCGTAGATGTGCCCGGCTGCCTTGAGCTTCGCGATCACGTCCTGGTAGATCTCCCCGCGCTGGGACTGGCGGTAAGGGCCATGGGGGCCTCCCACCTCGACGCCCTCGTCCCAGTCGATGCCCAGCCAGCGCATGGCGTCCAGCAGCTGGTGGTAGGACTCCTCGCTGTCGCGGGCGGCGTCGGTGTCCTCGATCCGGAAGATCAGCGTGCCGCCGTGATGGCGGGCGTGCGCCCAGTTGAACAGCGCGGTGCGCACCATCCCCACGTGCGGGGTCCCCGTGGGGCTGGGGCAGAAGCGCACCCGCACTTCCGAGGGGTCCGACGAGGTGGGGGTGAGGGTGTCCGGGGTGTCGCTCACGCGAGAATGCTCCTTGGTCGAGGCAGGTGGTTCGGTGTCGAAGGGCGGCGGGCGCTCAGCGCCGCACCACGGGGTTGGTGAGAGTGCCGATGCCCTCGATGGTCACGTCCATGCTGGACCCGGCGTCGACGGCGCGCACGCCGGCGGGCGTGCCGGTGAGGATCACGTCGCCCGGGAGCAGGGTCATCACCTGGGAGACCTCGGAGACGATCTGCTCGATAGAGCGGATCATGTCGGCCGTGCTGCCGGTCTGGGCGGGCTCGCCGTCCACGCTCGAGGCAATGGAGAGGGCTGAGGTGTCCAGGTCCGTCTCGATCCAGGGGCCGATCGGGCAGGAGGTGTCGAAGGCCTTCGCGCGCAGCCACTGGTTCTCCTCCCGCTGGGCATCCCGAGCGGTGAGATCATTGGCGCAGGTGAAGCCCAGGATCGCGGAGCGCACCTGAGCGGGCTCGAGATCCTTGGACATCCGCTTGATGACCACGGCGAGCTCCGCCTCCAGGCTCACCTCCCGACTGTAGGTGGGCAGCACCACGGGCTCGCCGGGGCCGATCACGGCGGTGTTGGGCTTGAGGAAGAACAGCGCCTGCTCGGGCACCTCGTTGCCCAGCTCAGCGGCATGCTCGGCGTAGTTGCGGCCCACGCACACCACCTTCGAGCGGGGGATCACGGGGGCCAGCAGCCGGACGTCGTCCAGCGGGAGGATGGTGCCGGTCGGGCGGATCTCGGTGTACAGCGGGTCCCCGGTGATGCCGTAGACCATCTCGCGACCGTCCTTGGCCTGGACGATGCCGTACATCGGGTCGTCACCGGTGGTGAATCGGGCGATGCGCATGTCGGCCAGTCTAGGTGCACCTGCGTCGGGGCCGGCGACTTGCGGTCGCCGCCATCCCGCATCCCTCCCGGGCCGGGCCGACATCCGCTATTGTTGAACTATCAACCATATGCCGCTGGGCGGCAGGACGGAGCATCGTGAGCACCCCCGAGAACGCAGCAGACATCGATCCGACAGCAGCAGCCATCGATCCGACAAAGGTCACCTTCGGCCTGGACACCTTCGGCGACATCACCCACGACCTCGCCGGCGAGCCCCTCGCCCCCGCAGAGGTGATCCGGAACATTCTGGCCGAGGGCGCCCTGGCCGACCAGGTCGGCATCGACCACTTCTCCGTCGGTGAGCACCACCGCCCCGACTACGCCGTCAGCTCCCCGGACACGGTGCTGGCGGCCCTGGCCACGCGCACCGAGCGCATCACCCTGGGCACCGCGGTGACCGTGCTCAGCTCCGACGACCCGATCCGGGTGTTCGAGCGCTTCTCGACCCTCGACGCGATCTCCCAGGGCCGCGCCGAGATCACCATCGGCCGCGGGTCCTTCACCGAGTCGTTCCCCCTGTTCGGCTACGCGCTGCAGGACTACGAGACCCTGTTCGAGGAGAAGATCGACCTGCTCAGCAAAGTCCTGCCGCAGGAGCCCTTCAGCTGGTCCGGCACCACCCGCCCGCCACTGAAGGACCAGTCCGTGCACCCCCGGGCCGAACGCACCATTCCCACCTGGGTGGCCGTCGGCGGCAGCCCCAACTCCGTGATCCGCGCGGCCCGCTACGGCTTCCCGCTGATGCTGGCCATCATCGGCGGGCAGGCCGAGCGCTTCGCCCCCTACGTCCAGCTGTTCCACGAGGCCAATGACAAGCTCGGCAATCCCGCCCTGCCCGTCGGCGTGCACTCCCCCGGTCATATCGCCGAGGACGACGACACCGCACGCGAGCAGCTGCGCGAAGCATGGCTCGCCAACCGCAACCAGCTGGGCCGCGAGCGCGGATGGGGCCCGGCGGGTCCCGGCGAGTTCGACTCGGAGGTGGAGCAGGGCGCCCTGTACGTGGGCTCGGTGGAGACCGTGGCCAAGAAGATCGCCCACACCGTGCGCGCGCTCGGCGTGGACCGCTTCGATCTCAAGTACGCCAATGGCACCGTGGCCCACGAGCACCTGATGCAGTCGATCGAGCTGTACGGCACCCAGGTGATCCCGCGGGTGCGCGAGCTGCTGGCCTGAGGTACCGGCCGGGATCCGCCCGGGCCTGGGGCACGTCTCCCGAGGCCGCGGGCCTGGAGATCGGCATCACCGGCGCGTGGGGAGCCGGCTCTGGGCCACCACCTTCGGGGCGGTGCGATCATGGATCGCACCGCCCCGTCACGCCTCGAGTGCACGTACGGGAGACCGAGAGGGGAACGATGGCCGACGCGAGAGCACGCACCCAGGACCGGGGGCGTGAACTGCACTGGTTCGGCTTCAACCGCGCCCTGGTCGTCCTGCAGCGGGTCGCGCTGTTGATCGCTGCTCTCACCGCGCTGGTACCCGTGGCACTGCTGGTCGCAGCCGTCATCGGCAGCAGACAGTCGGCCTGGACTGTGGCACTTGTCATCGGGGGTGGGTTCCTGTACCTGGCGGTGAGCGGCGCCGTCCTGGCGCTCGCATGGCGCAGCACGTCGATGGCCATGGTGGTGACCACCACCGGCATCGAGGTGCGGGGGTACTGGATCCGTCGCTGGATCCCGTGGGATCAGATCGCGATGATCGAGTCCAGCACCCACTGGTACTGGCGCAGGGCCACCTGCATCCACACCCACCACACCCTCTCGGCCAACGGCGAGCGCATCACCGCCGCCGTCACGGCCTACCAGTACATCTTCTGGCGCAGCGAGCCGTACGACGCCCGGGCCCGCGATCCGCGCGAACACCTCGCGCCCACCCGGGCGGCGATGGACGCGCACCGCAGGTACCTGCGCGGCGAATTCCCCGCTGCCGCTGCCGGCACTCGAGAAGGAGCCTGGTGACGATACCGCCGATCCGTGCGCCCGGGCGGGTGCTCACCGCTGAGCAGGCCCGGCAGGCGCGCGCGCTCCACGAGGAGCGGGCCGACGCCCTCACCGCCGGTCACCGGGAGCGGCGCGCACGAGGGGAGAAGCACCCGGTGGAGGACTTCCTGTTCTCCTACTACCCCTTCTCCGCAGCCCGGCTGCGTCGCTGGCATCCGGGGTGGCGCACGGCCTACGACCCTGCCGCCGACTTCGACCCAGCGGGGCACGGGATCGGCGGTGACGTGCAGGAGGCCGGTTCGCGCACCTGGTACGTGGACGTTCCCGCGACAACGCCCCTGCGCCGGGCGGATGTGGGCCGGTACCTCGCCGAGCGCTCCGATGCTCTCCGCTTCATGGTGCGCCTGCTGTCGGCCTCCTCCATGGCGCTGCGCTCCCCGCAGTTCGGCTGCTTCGGCCTGCACGAATGGGCGATGGTGCATGGGCTCCGACCCGGTCAGCAGCGTCACGAGGCCCTCCCGCTGCGCCTGAACCAGGCCGAGACGGACGCCGTGGTGGAGCGCGAGCGCCTGGTGTGCTCGCACATCGATGCGTTCCGCTTCTTCACCCCCTCGGCCGCTCCGCGCAACGCCACCCAGCCCACTCGGGCCACACAGATGGCCAATGACAATCCTGCGTGCCTGCACGTGGGGATGGACCTGTACAAGTGGGCCATGAAGCTCTCACCCCTGGTCTCGAGCACCCTGGCGCTGGACTGCTTCGAGCATGCCCGCCAGACCCGCGTGTTGGACATGGAGGCGAGCCCTTATGACGTTCGGCCCCTGGGGTACGGGGTAGTCCCGATCGAGACGCCGGCGGGTAAGGCGGAGTACGTACGACGGCAGCGCGCCCTGGCCGACAGAGCCGAGGAGCTCCGCGGGCGGATCCTGGGTGAGCTCGAGGGATTGCCGGTCGACGCTCCCTGACCAGTGAGAGGCCTGCACCTAAGCGGATGGCTGCACCTGAGAGACTGGACCCATGGCTTTGCTGACGCGCTTCCTGCCCGGTGACCACTCCTCCCCTGTCGCTGCGGACGACGAGGCCGCGCAGGACCGGATCGTCGAGGGCTTCATCGCCTCCCAGCAGGCCATCGGCCGCAGCCTCTACCCGCACCAGGAGGAGGCGCTGCTGGCGATCGCCGCCGGGGATCACGTGATCGCAGCGACCCCCACCGGCTCGGGCAAGACCACCATCGCCTACTGCGCGATCTTCGCGGCCATGGCCCGGGGCCAGCGCTCCTACTACACCGCCCCCATCAAGGCGCTGGTGAGCGAGAAGTTCTTCGACCTGGTCTCCCAGTTCGGCGCCGAGAACGTGGGCATGATGACCGGGGACAGCTCGGTGAACCACGACGCCCCGATCATCGTGTGCACCGCGGAGATCCTCGCCAACCACGCCCTGCGCGACGGCCCCACCTCCGATGTGGGCCTGGCCGTGATGGACGAGTTCCACTTCTACGGGGACCCCCAGCGCGGCTGGGCCTGGCAGGTGCCGCTGGTGGAGCTGCCGGACTGCCAGTTCGTGCTGATGAGCGCCACCCTGGGTGATGTCTCCTTCTTCGAGGAGGACCTCGAACAGCGCACGGGGCGTCCGGTCACCACCATCGACGACGCGCCCCGCCCGGTCCCGCTGGACTTCCGCTGGTCGCTCGAGCCCCTGCCGGACACCATCGCCACCATCGTCGAGGACCGCGACGCGCCGGTCTACATCGTGCACTTCACCCAGAAGGAGGCGCTCGAGCAGGCGCAGGCCCTGAAGGGCCAGAAGATCCTCACCGCCGCGGAGAAGGAGCAGGTGCGGGAGATCATCGGCGACTTCCGCTTCGCCAAGGGCTTCGGGCGGGTGCTGTCCGGCCTGGTGCGTGAGGGGATCGGCGTGCACCACGCCGGCATGCTCCCCAAGTACCGGCGTCTGGTGGAGAAGCTGGCCCAGTCCGGGCTGCTGAAGATCATCTGCGGCACCGACACCCTGGGGGTGGGCATCAACGTGCCCATCCGCACCGTGCTGCTGACAGCGCTGGCGAAGTACGACGGGCGTCGCACGCGCCTTCTGAACGCGAGGGAGTTCCACCAGATCGCCGGCCGTGCGGGCCGGGCGGGCTTCGACACCGTGGGCCACGTGGTGGTGCAGGCCCCCGTGTGGACCATCGAGTTCGAGAAGGAGCGGGCCAAGGTGCGTGCCCGCGAGGAGGCCGGCACGGCGCCCAACAGCGCCAAGAAGCGCAAGAAGGAGCCGAGGCCCAAGGTCCCCGACGGCGCGGTGACGTGGTCCGAGCAGAACCTCACCAAGCTGGTGGAGAACCCGCCCGAGCAGCTCCGCCCCCACCTTCGGATCACCGCCTCCATGGTGCTGGCGCTGATCGCCCGGCCCGGGGACGCGATCGCTGCTGGCCGCCACTTGATCATGACCAGCCACCAGACCCGCACCCAGAAGCTGGCGCTGGTCAAACAGGCGGTCGACATCTTCCGCGGGCTGCGCGACGCCGACATCATCGAGATCCTCGCTGAGCCCGATCATCTGGGTCGTCGCATCGCCCTGGTGGAGGACCTTCAGCTGGACTTCACCATGAACCAGCCGCTGGCCCCGTTCGCGATCGCCATGATCGACTCCCTGGACGAGGAGTCTGACACGGTCACCCTGGACACCGTCTCGATCATCGAGGCGATCCTCGAGGACCCTATGCAGATCCTGCTGGCACAGCAGAACGCCGCCAAGGGCGAGCTGCTGGCGGAGCTGAAGGCCGACGGCGTCGAGTACACCGAGCGGATGGCCCAGCTGGACGAGGTCACCTGGCCCAGGCCCCTGGAGGAGGACCTCGAGGCCGCCCTGGAGATCTACCGCGGAAAGCACCCCTGGGTGCGGGCCGGTGACCTCTCCCCCAAGTCGATCGTGCGCGAGATCTACGAGACCGGGCAGACCTTCAGCGAGTTCGTGCAGCGCTACAGCCTGGCCCGCAGTGAAGGCATCGTGCTGCGCTACCTCTCCGACGCCTACCAGGCGATGCGCCGCACCATCCCGCAGGATCTGCGCACCACGCAGCTCGAGGACATGATCGAGTGGCTCGGGGTGCTGGTGCGCGGCATCGACTCCTCGCTGCTGGACGAGTGGGAGGCCCTCACCCATCCCGAGGACGCCACCGACGGTGCCGAGGAGATCCGCCCCTCGACCCCGCGCGGCCTCTCCGCCCAGACCAAGGTGCTGCGCACCATGGTGCGCTCGGCCATGTGGCAGCGCGTGGAGCACTTCGCCTTCGAACGCGAGGCACGCCTGGCGGAGCTGGACGGCGCCTCGGGCTGGGACCGGAAGGCCTGGGCCGAGGCGATGGACGACTACTACGACACCTACGACCACGTCGGCATCGACGGCCCGGCCCGCTCACCGCAGCTGCTGCAGATCACCGAGGAGTCCAAGGTGTGGCGGATCCGACAGGTGCTGGACGATCCGGACCACAACCGCGACTGGGGCATCGAGGCCGAGCTGGACCTGGAGGCGACCGACGAGGCCGGCGAGCCGGTGCTGGCGATCACCCACGTGGGCGAGCTGGGCGGGCACTGACGCCGGTATCGGCTCCCTGCGCGCTCCCCGCTCAGCGCACGGGAAGGGTACGGTCGAGGGATGGACCACGACCGGCGTCACGACCTCGTCCTGTTCGGTGCCAGCGGCTTCATCGGCCGTCTGGTCGCCCAGCACCTCGCCGACCAGGCTCCCCCCGGGCTGCGCATCGCCCTGGCGGGCCGCACCGTCTCCCGCCTGGAGGAGGTGCGGGACCGGCACGGCCGCCCCGAGTGGGATCTGCTCACCGCTGACAGCAGCGACCAGGCCGCGCTGGCGGACCTGGCCACATCGACCCGGGTGGTGCTGAGCACCGTCGGCCCGTACCACCGCCACGGCCTGCCGCTGGTGCTCGAGTGCGCCCGCGCCGGCACCGACTACGTGGACCTGACCGGGGAGGTCGCCTTCGTGCGCGCGTCGATCGACCGCGCCCATGACGAGGCGGTGCGCACCGGGGCCCGCATCGTCCACTCCTGCGGCTTCGACTCGGTCCCCTCCGATCTGGCCGTCCACCTCCTGCACGGCGCCGCCACCGCAGACGGAGCGGGCGGGCTGGGCGACACCACCCTGTTGGTGACACGGCTGCGCGGTGGGCTCAGCGGAGGCACCGTGGACTCGATGCGCGAGCAGCTCTCCCTGGTCCGCTCCGACCGGGAGGCGGCGCAGCTGGCCGCCGATCCCTACGCGCTCGCACCGGACCGTGCCGCCGATCCGCGCCTGCCCGGGCAAGAGGACTCCACGGACGTCTTCGTCGAGGCGGGCTCCGGCCGGTGGACGGCCCCGTTCGTCATGGCCTCCTACAACACCCGCATCGTGCGCCGCAGCCACGCGCTGCTGCGCGAGCACGGGGACACACCGGCGGGGTACGGCGCGGCGTTCCGGTACCGCGAGATGGTCGACACCGGGCGAGGGCGGAGGGGACGCCGGCGTGCACAGGCGCTCCGCACCGGACTCGCGGCGCTGTGGCTGGGGCTGAGCACACCGGGCCTGTCGCGGATCGTCGATGCTCTGCTGCCGAAGCCCGGCGAGGGCCCCTCCCCCGAACAGCGCGCCTCCGGCCTGTTCGAGGTGCAGGCCCGGACCACCGCCCAGGACGGGCAGGGGTACCTGGCCACCGTGGGCGCCCAGGGTGACCCCGGGTACGCCGCCACCTGCGTGATGATCGGACAGTGCGCGCTCGCCCTGGCCGTGGAGCCCGAGCGCTGCCGCCCCGGCGGGGGCGTGCTGACACCGGCCGTGGCCCTGGGCGATGTGCTCGTCGAGCGGCTGCGGGCGCAGGGGTTCCGGTTGCGCGTGGACCCCCTCTAGGCGCCGGTCTCCTGCGGCTCCCGGCGGGGCAGCACCTTGCGCATGATGTCGGTCGAGGTGACCACGCCGAGGAACTCCTCCCCGTCCATGACCGCCGCGAGCTGCTCGTTCTCTCCCCGGATCATGGTCAGCGCGGCCAGCACCGGGGTGTCCCCTTGGAGCCGGAAGGCGGGGCGAGCCAGTTCGGCGACGGGACGGGCCGAATCTTCCAGCAGGGTGTCGCGCACGTGGATCACACCGGGGCCGTCGGCATCCAGGTCCCGCACCAGGATCCGCTTGTGACCGGTGCGGGCCGAGGCCGCCTGGAGATCGGCGACGGTGGCATCGCGATCCACGGCGGTGGCGCGGTCGGCCGGGTCGATCAACCCGCACAACGGGGCGTCGGCCAGGTCCAGCACCTCGGAGATCTGGTCGCGGAACTCCTGCTCCAGCACGCCCTGCTCCCCGGAGTGCTCCACCAGCTGCCGGATGGTCTCCGCGTCGTGACCGCCCACGGCGGCGCGGTCCATGGGCTCGAAGCCGCTGGCCGCCACCAGGCGGTTGGCCACCGCGTTGACGAAGGTGAGCAGGGGCCGCACCCCGGCGATGAACACCCGGGAGGGGATCGCGATGACCTTTGCGGCGGTCTCCGGGGCAGCGATGGCCCAGGACTTCGGAGCCATCTCCCCCACCACCAGGTGCAGGAAGGTGACCAGCAGCAGCGACAGCACGAACGAGGTGGTGCCGGCGACCTGGGAGGGCAGCCCGGTCGCCTCCAGGAGCGGGCCCAGCGCCGCATCCACGCCCGGCTTGGTGATGGCGCCCAGCGCGAAGGTGCACAGGGTGATGCCCAGCTGCGCGCCGGCCAGCATGATGGTCAGCTCGTGCATGCCCTTCAGTGCGGCCCGCGCTGAGGCGCTGTGGCCGGTCTCCTCCTCGAGGCGGTGCTGACGGGCACCGAGCAGTGCGAACTCGATGACGACGAAGAAGGCGCTGGCGATCAGCAGCAGGATCGTCGCGACGGTGACGAAGACGGGATCAGTGCTCATCGCTTCGTCTCCTGGTCCGTCGCGCGGTCGGTGCTGTCGATGTCGCCGGCCTTCAGCTCATCGGGGTCGATCTCGTGGACCCGCAGCTCCACCCGGAGGCGGCTGGGCACATGACGGTCGGTCTCCAGCACCTCGATGTGGAGCTCGCGACGCACGGGCTGGTCGGCGACCACGTCGCTGGGCACGGCGGGCAGCTCGATGGTGAGGGTGCGGCCCTCCTCGGGAAGCTCGCCCAGCTGGGCGATCACCAGGCCGCCGACGGTCTCGTAGTCATCCTCCGGCAGGGGGTGGCCGATCAGGCGTATCAGCTCGTCGGCGTGGACGTCGCCGTCCATCTCCCAGGAGTCCTCCGGGCCGGTGGAGGCGGTGACCTCGTCGGTCTCGGCATCGTGCTCGTCGTGCAGCTCACCGATCAGCTCCTCGGCGAGGTCCTCCTCGGTGAGGATGCCGGAGAAGGTGCCGAACTCGTCGATCACGCAGGCGATCTCCTGGCCGACCTCGCTGAGGGCCTCCAGCACATCGGGCAGCGGCATCCGCTCGGGGACGATGAGGGGCTCGCGCATGGCCACGGTGACCGACTCGTGGTCGCCGTGGCCAGCGGCCAGCAGGTCGGTCATCAGCACCACGCCCACCGGCTCGTCCTCGTCGGAGACCACGGGGTAGCGGCTGTGGGCACCGGCCATCAGGGTGCGGATCTCACCGATGGTGGTCTCGGTGTCCACGGTGCTGACCTTGGCGCGGGGAACCATGGCGTGCTCGGCGTCCTGCTCGGGGAAGTCGATCACGCGGTCGATCACCACGGAGAGGTCCTCGGGCATGTCCCCGCTGTCGCGGGAGTCGCGCACGATCCGCTCGAGATCCTTGGCGGTCGCGGTGGAGTCCACGTCATGGACGGGCTCCATGCCCAGCAGGCGGATCAGGCCGTTGGCCGCATGGTCGAAGACGGTGATCAGCCAGCCGAACAGGGCCAGGTAGATCAGGGTGGAGCGGGAGACGGCGCGGGCCACGGGCTCCGGGGCGGCGATGGCGAGGTTCTTGGGGTACAGCTCACCGAAGATCATCTGCGCCACGGTGGCGAGCACCAGGGCCAGCACGGTGCCCGCCGCGATGCTGATGGCGGCGGGTACGCCGGCCACTCCCAGGATCGTGCCCAGGGACTCGCCCACCAGGGGCTCGGCCACATAACCCACGAGCAGGCCGGTCACGGTGATGCCCAGCTGGGCGCCGGAGAGCATGAAGGAGGTGCGCTCGGTGACCTTCACGGCGCGCTTGGCGGCCTCGTCGCCCCCGGCCGCGGCGGCCCGCAGCCGCGAGCGGTCCACCGACATGTAGGCGAACTCCTGGGCCACGAAGTAGCCGTTGGCAGCGATCAGCGCGAGGATGATCGCGACGCCCAGCAGGAGCAGGAGGATCGTGGTGCCCATCAGAGGAGGCCTCCCTCAGGGGAGCTGACGGGCACGGTACTGGCAGACGGGGGGGCGTCGGGCATGAGCGCGATGGTAGACATGCCCGGTCTCGTCTCCTGCCAACGCGCTGGCACCGCTCAGGCGGGCTCGTCGAGGTCGAGGTCCACCATCAGCTCGGCGGCGATGCGCTCCAGCGCCTCCCGCACCTCGCCCGGGTCGCGCCCCGCCGGCAGGGCGACCAGGGCTTCCGCCTCGAACAGCACGCCGCCGCCCTGCGGGGCATCGCTGGTCCAGGTGCGCAGGTCCTCGATGCTGGCGCCCTGGGCGGCGAGCGCCGAGGTGACCTCCCGCACCATGCCGGTGCGGTCCTGCCCCACCAGGTGCAGCCGTAGGGGCTCCTGCTCCCCGGCATCGCCCGACGCGCCGGCCGCGAGGCGGGCATCGGTGACGTCGCCCCGCAGGCCCACGCTCTGATGCAAGGCGTCGAGGGCGCGGGTGAGGTCCTGGACCCGTTCCTCGGGCACCTCCACCAGGACCACACCGGCGAACTTGCCGGCCAGATGCGACAGGCCGCTCTCCAGCCAGTTCCCGCCATGGAGGTCGACCTGCTCGGAGAGGGCCGAGACCAGTCCTTCGCGGTCATCACCGATCGCTGTGAGCACGAGTTGAGTCATGTCGCGCAGACTATCCGAGGCCGGGCGCCGACGGGGTGATCCCCGCCTTGTACAGCCCGTAGGTGTACGCATCCGAGATCGCCTCCCAGGAAGCCTCGATGAGGTTGGGGCCCACGCCCACGGTGGTGAACTCGAGATCCGCCCCCGCGGTGCGCACCAGCACCCGGGTGGTGGCGTCGGTGCCGTGGTGGGCATCGAGGATGCGCACCTTGAAGTCCTGCAGCTCCAGCTCGTCGATCAGCGGGAAGCGGTCCCGCAGCGCCTGCCGCAGGGCGAGGTCCAGGGCGTTGACCGGACCGTTCCCCTCAGCGATCGCGACGGAGCGGCCGCCGTCGGCCCCGTCAGTGCCCGCCCCGCGCAGCTTCACGGTGGCCTCCGTCTCCAGGGTGCCGTCACGCAGCTGCTGGGAGGTGGCGCGCCAGGACTCCACCTCGAAGTACCGCGGCACGCGACCCATCTCCTCCAGCAGCAGGAGCTCGAAGGAGGCATCGGCCGCCTCGTAGGAGTACCCCTCCGCCTCGCGCTGCTTGACGGTGCCAGCCAGCCGCCCCAGCAGGTTCTTCTGCCCGGTGAGGTCGAAGCCCAGCTCCCGGCCCTTCAGTTCGATGGAGGCGCGCCCGGCCATGTCCGAGATGATCATCCGCATGTCGTTGCCGATGGCGCGGGGATCCATGTGCTGGTAGAGGTCCGGGTCCACCCGGATGGCACTGGCGTGCAGGCCCGCCTTGTGAGCGAAGGCGCTGGCCCCGACGTAGGGCGCGCGGGCGCCGACGGGCATGTTGACGATCTCGCCGATGGCGTGAGCGATCCGGGTGGCCTCGGCGAGGGTCTCCCCCGGCACCAGGTCCAGCCCCATCTTCAGCTGCAGGTCCCCGAGCATGGTGAGCAGATCCGCGTTGCCGGTGCGCTCCCCGTAGCCGTTGACGCAGCCCTGCACATGGGTGATGCCCGAGCGCACTGCCATGAGGGCGTTGGCGACGGCACAGCCGGAGTCGTTGTGGGTGTGTGCGCCCAGCCGTGCCCCGGCGTGGCCTGCGGCCTTCAGGCGGGCGCGCAGCTCCTCGACCACCTCGGTCACCTGGTGCGGGAGCATGCCACCGTTGGTGTCGCACAGCACCACCACGCGCGCGCCTGCCGCGAAGGCCTCGACCACCACGGAGGTGGTGTAGTCGGGATCATGGGCGAAGCCGTCGAAGAAGTGCTCGGCATCGACGAACACCTCCCTCCCCAGCCGGACCAGGTGGGTGACGGTGTCCCGCACCATCGCCAGGTTCTCCTCGCCGTCGGTGCGCAGGGCGCCCGTGACGTGGCGCAGATCGGACTTGGCCACCAGGGTCACCGTGGGGGCCTCGGAGTCGACCAGCGCTGCGACCTGCGGATCCTCCTGGACGGGGACCCCGGCCTTGCGGGTGGCGCCGAAGGCCGCGAGTCGCGCGCACCTGAGGTCGAGCTCGGTGCGGGCGCGGGCGAAGAACTCGGTGTCCCGGGGGACCGCGCCGGGCCACCCGCCCTCGATGTAGGTCACCCCCAGTTCGTCGAGATGGCGGGCCACGGCCAGCTTGTCGGCCACGGAGAGCGTGAGCCCCTCCTGCTGGGAGCCGTCGCGCAGGGTGGTGTCGTAGAGGTGGAACGCGTCGATCGGGTCGACTGCGGTGCGGGGGCCGGGGGTCGTCATGGCGTCCTCACACCAGTCGGGTCAGCCAGCCGTGGCGGTCGGGGACCCGGCCGTACTGGATGCCGGTCAGCTCCTCGCGCAGGGCGAGGGTGGTCTGGCCGGAGCTGCCGTCGCCGATGGTCCAGGTGCCGTCCTGGGAGCGGAACTCGCCGATCGGGGTGATCACCGCCGCGGTGCCGCAGGCGAACATCTCGGTGATCTCCCCGGCGCTGATCTGGTGGGCGACCTCGCTCATCAGCAGCGTGGTCTCCACGGGCTGAAGCCCGCGGTCCTGGGCGATGCGCAGCACGGACTCGCGGGTCACGCCCTCCAGGATCGATCCCGAAAGGCGCGGGGTGAGGATGCGGTCGTCCCTCGTGATCGCGAAGACGTTCATGCCGGAGAGCTCGTCGATCGCGGTGTGGGTCTCGGAGTCCAGGAACATCACCTCATCGGCCCCGTGGGAGACGGCCTCGTTCTTGGCCAGCAGAGAGGAGGCGTAGTTGCCGCCGCACTTGGCGGCGCCCGTGCCACCGGCGCCGGCGCGGGCGTAGGTGTCGGTCACCCACACCACGAGCGGCTGCACGCCGCGCGGGAAGTAGGCGCCGGCCGGGGAGGCGATCACGTAGTAGTCCACCGTGTGGGAGGCCCGCACCCCCAGGAACTCCTCGGAGGCGAACATGAACGGCCTCAGGTACAGGGAGGTCTCCCCCTCCGGCTGCGGCACCCAGGGCTCATCGGCGGCCACGAGGGCGCGCACGGACTCCAGGAAGTCCCGCTCGGGAAGCTCAGGCAGTGCGAGGCGGCGGGCGGAGCGCATCATGCGCCGCGCGTTCTGCTCGGGCCGGAAGGTCCACACGGAGCCGTCGGCGTGGCGGAACGCCTTCATGCCCTCGAAGATCTCCTGCCCGTAGTGCAGCACCGCCGCGGCGGGCGAGAGCTGCAGCGGCCCGAAGGGCACCAGCTCGGCGCCGGTCCAGCCCTCCTCCACGGTCCAGCGGGCGTGGGCCATGAAGTCGGTGAAGTGCTGGCCGAAGCCGGGGGCGGCGAGGATGCGGGCGCGCTCGTCGTCGGTGATGCGCCGCGCGGTGGCGGCGGGGGTGAAGGTGAGCGCGCTCATCGATGTCTCCTCGGGACGGGGTAGGGCAGGATAGTTCGGTCAGTGTCCGCTGATCGCGGCGACCAGGGCGTCGCCGATCTCGGTGGTGCTGCGGGTACCCAGCTCGCCCCGAGCGGCGAGGTCGGCCTCGACGGCGGCCCGCACGGTCGCGGCGGCCTGCTCGTGGCCCAGGTGGTCCAGCAGCAGTGCCACGGAGGACACGGTCGCGGTGGGGTCAGCGATTCCCTGCCCGGCGATGTCGGGGGCGGAGCCGTGCACCGGCTCGAACATGGAGGGGGAGTCGCCGGTGGGGTTGATGTTCCCGCTGGCGGCCAGTCCGATGCCGCCGCCGATCGCGGCGGCGAGGTCGGTGAGGATGTCGCCGAACAGGTTGTCGGTGACGATCACGTCGAAGCGGGCCGGGTCGTTGACCAGGTAGATGGTGGCGGCATCGATGTGGGCGTAGTCCACTGTGACCTCGGGGAACTCGCGGCCCACCTGGTCCACCACGCGGCTCCACAGCTTCCCGGCGTGGACCAGCACGTTGTGCTTGTGGACCAGGGTCAGCTTCTTGCGGCGCCGCTGAGCCTGCTCGAAGGCGTAGCGCACCACGCGCTCGACACCGACGGCGGTGTTCAGCGAGACCTCGGTGGCGACCTCCAGCTCGGTGCCGGTGCGCATGGATCCGCCGTTGCCGACGTACGGGCCCTCGGTGCCCTCGCGGACCACCAGGAAGTCCACCTCGCCGGGATCGGCCAACGGTGAGGCAACGCCGGGCACCAGGCGGGTGGGGCGCAGGTTCACGAAGTGGTCGAAGCCGAAGCGGAGCTTCAGCAGCAGCCCTCGCTCGAGGACCCCTGAGGGGACCTCGGGGTCGCCGACGGCACCCAGCAGGATCGCGTCGTGCTCGGCCAGGCGCTGCATGTCGTCCTCGGTGAGGGTCTCGCCGGTGCGGTGCCAGCGGCCGGCGCCGAGGTCGAAGTCGGTGGTCTCCACCGACACGCCGGCGGGTTCGAGAGCGGCGCGCAGGGCCCGCAGACCCTGGGGGACCACCTCCTTGCCGATGCCGTCGCCCTCGATGACGGCGAGACGGATGCGGGTGCGCCGAGGGTCGGGGGCGCTGGGAGTGCTGGGGTTGCTCGTCATGGCTGTCTCCGGTTCAGTACGCGATGTCGACGGTATGGATGGCGCGGGCACCGATGGCCTCGCCGATCCGTTCGGCGAGCTCGCGCGGGGCGGACTGGTCGAGGTTGAGGATCACCAGGGCCTCCGCACCGGGTCCGTCCCCGGCACGGGAGACCTGCATGCCGGCGATGTTGACACCGGCCTCGCCGAGCAGCGCGCCGTACTGGCCGATCTGGCCGGGGCGGTCCTCGTAGCGGATCATCATCAGGTGGTCGCTGAGTGTCACGTCCAGGGGGTGCCCGGCGACCTCGATCAGCTTGTGGATCTGGTCCACTCCGCTGAGGGTGCCGGAGACGGAGACCACCTCGCCGTCACGGAGGGTGCCGCGCACCTGGATCTCGTTGCGGAAGCGCTCGGTGCCCTCGTGGGTCTCGAGGTTCACGGTGATCCCGCGCTCCTCGGCGAGGACGGGGGCGTTGACATAGCTGACCTGCTCGGTGACGACGCTGCGGAACACACCGCGCAGCACCGACAGCTTCAGCGCGGTGACGTCACGGGAGGCGATCTCGCCGCGGATCACGATGTCCAGCAGCTCGGGCGCCTCCCCCGCCATCACGGTGAACAGCTGGCCCAGGCGGTCGGCGAGGGCCACGCCCGGGCGCACCAGGTCGTCGATGGCTCCCCCGGCCACGTTGACGGCGTCGGGGACCAGCTCCCCGGCCAGGGCCAGGCGCACGGACTGGGCCACGGCGGTGCCGGCCTTCTCCTGCGCCTCGGCGGTGGAGGCACCCAGGTGCGGGGTCAGGGTGACGTTGTCGAGCTCCAGCAGCTTCGCGGCGCTCGGGGAGGCCGAGGGCGGCTCCGAGGAGTACACGTCCAGCGCGGCCCCGGCGATCCGCCCACTGGTGAGAGCCTCCACCAGGGCGTGCTCGTCGATGAGACCACCGCGGGCGGCGTTGACCACGTGCAGGGTGGGCTTGGCCATCGCCAGCTGCTCGGCGCCGATCAGACCCGTGGTCTCCGGGGTCTTGGGCATGTGCACGGTGACCACGTCGGATTCGCGCATCAGCTCGTCGAGCTCGACCACCCGGGCGCCCAGCTCGGCGGCGCGGGTGTGGTTGACGTAGGGGTCGTAGGCCAGCAGGTGCACGCCGAAGGGGGCCAGGCGCTCGGCGACCAGCTGACCGATGCGGCCGAAGCCCACCACACCCACGGTCTTGCCCAGCAGCTCGGTGCCCGTGAGGGCCTTGCGCTCCCACTTGCCCTGCTTCATCGAGGCGTCGGCGCGGCCGAGGTTGCGCAGGGAGGCCAGGATCAGCGTCACCGCGAGCTCGGCGGCCGAGACGATGTTGGAGGTGGGGGCGTTGATCACCATCACCCCGGCGGCGGTCGCGGCGGGGACGTCGACGTTGTCCAGGCCCACGCCGGCGCGGGCGACGACGCGCAGCTTCGGGGCCGCGGCGTACACCTCCGCGTCGACCAGGGTGGCGGAGCGGACAAGGAGGGCATCGGCCTGCGCCACCGCGGTGAGCAGCGCGGAACGGTCGGTGCCGTCCACGCTGCGGACCTCGACGTCGGGGCCCAGGACCTCGACGGTGGCGGGCGACAGCTCCTCAGCGATGAGCACGACAGGACGCGTCACGGAATCTCCTCCGGTACGGATGGTGGTCGTCGCTCACGCCCTCGGGTGCGACGGGTTTCAGGGGACAGCGTAGTCCGGTGTCCGCCATGCGGGAACGCGGGTCAGAATGCGAGATCGACGGCCGGTGAGTCCACTCGTGCTGCGTGGGCAACCTGATCGATCGCTGGCTGCGGAGCTGTCGGCGACGGGACAGGGCTCCCCCGCTGCCGCTTCGATCGCCGAAGCAGCGGACCTCTCATCACTGCGAGGCATTCTGTTCACCGGGTCGAGGCGAACTGCAGCGCGCCGAGGAGTCGCTCCGCTCACCCCTCCACGCGAATCCCCGCCAGCACCTGGTGGGCGAGGACGGGCGCCTCCTCGGCGGAGACCCCGTTGACCTGCACGCGATACTCCTCCTCCCCCACGTGCACGCGTACGGCGACGACCATCCCGTCCTCGCCACCCCGGCTGACCGCGGCGGTGACCAGGTCCGCGCCGCCGATCTCCGCCCGCGCGGCGTAGAGCACGGCGTCGAGCAGGTAGGGGCTCGGGACCGGCAGACGGAACAGGGTGATCCCGCCCTTGCGAGTGCCATCCTCGTCGACGCTGGAGATGCCGAGCTCTACCTCCTCGAGCTCACCCGACGTCGGAGGGATCGCGGCGGTGAGGCGGCCGAAGGAGATCTCCTGCCAGTCCTCGGGCACCTCGGTCGGCTCGACCAGTGGCAGCTCCTCCGCGTCGGAGATCGCGAGCGTGGGCACCGTGGCGACGACGTAGGTCATCAGCGCGTTCATCCGGCCGTCCTCGACGCCGAGATAGAAGGCGACCTCGCGCCGCAGGAACCCGTCCTCGCCCTCGCGCACGATCGGCACCACGCCGCGCACGAACGCGACCAGAGCGGCGCCCGCGCCGGGGAACGTGGTGCCCTCCGGCACCCGTGCGAGGAGGCTGGAGGTGTCCAGCACGCTCATCCGAGGACCATCCTCGGGATAGGGCGCCGGTTCGAGGTCGAACATCTCCGGCACGCCCACCTCGGGCGTCGGCGCCCCGCTGATGGGGACTTGCTCGAACAGCGGGTCGAAGGCCGAGGGGTCGAAGCCCTCGAGCCCGAACGCCTTCACGAGGACGGGCCCGATCTCACCGCTGCGGGAGTTGTCGGCCTCGAGCAGCAGCGGGGTGTCGGCGACCTCGACGACCGTCTGGAGCAGCACGTCACGCAGGGCGCTGCGCGCCTCGGACTCCCCACCGAGTGCCGCCGCGGCCTCGGCGTCGAACTCGAGCGGCTCGGCGGTGAGCAGGGGCGAGTCATCCGGGAAGCCGGGAGAGGCCCAGGTCCCGAAGCGGTCCTCTCGCTCGAGCGGCCCTGGCTCGATCCTCGCGCGCTCGTCCGCCGCGGCGGTGTCGATCTCCACGAGCCGCAGATCCTCCGCCGCCGCCCAGTCGTCGAAGGTGGTGCCAGGCTCCGGGGCGGGCTCCGAGGAGGCGCCTCCCTCGTCACTTCCGGCACCCGGCGCCGGGTCCGTCCCTCCGGCCGGCTCCTCGTCCCCGCCCGGAAGCAGGGAGCATGCCCCCGCCGTCGTCATCACGCCCAGGGCCCCCAGCCCGGTCAGCGCCGTGCGTCGTGTGGTCGTGCGGGTGGTCGCGTCCTTGCTCATCCCCGGATCCCCCTGCTCGGCACGTCGGCCGAGCTGTCGTGTGTGTGTTCAGAACATCATGATGCACGAAAGACCGCGGCGGGAGCACCTCGAGGGTGCTCCCGCCGCCGGGTGGGGATCGGGTGTGTCAGCGCGCGGCGCTGCCCTCGGTGTAGCCGTCATCCTGGGAGTCCTTGTTCCAGGAGAACATCTTACGCAGGTCCTTGCCGACCTTCTCGATCGGGTGCTCGGCCTCCTCGGCGCGGAGCTTCTTGAACTCCTCGGCGCCGTTGTCCTGGTCCTCGATGAAACGCGTGGCGAAGGTGCCGTCCTGAATGTCGGTCAGCACCGCCTTCATGGATTCCTTGACACGGCTGTCCACCACGCGGGGGCCGGAGACGTAGTCGCCGAACTCGGCAGTATCGGAGATGGACCAGCGCTGCTTGGCGATGCCGCCCTCGATCATCAGGTCGACGATCAGCTTGAGCTCGTGGAGCACCTCGAAGTAGGCGATCTCGGGCTGATAGCCGGCCTCGGTGAGGGTCTCGAACCCGGCCTGGACCAGGTGGCTCATGCCGCCGCACAGCACGGCCTGCTCACCGAACAGGTCGGTCTCGGTCTCCTCGGTGAAGGTGGTGCGGATACCGCCCGCGCGCAGTCCGCCGATGGCCTTGGCGTAGGAGAGGGCGAGGTCCCAGGCACTGCCGCTGGCATCCTCATCGACCGCGACGATCACGGGCACGCCACGACCGGCCACGTACTCCCGGCGCACGATGTGGCCGGGCCCCTTGGGGGCCACCATCGCCACGTCCACACCCGCCGGGGGCTGGATGTAGCCGTAGCGGATGTTGAAGCCGTGGGCGAAGAACAGGGCATCGCCCTCGCGCAGCTTGTCCTTGATCTGCTCGTCGTAGATGGTGCGCTGGTACTGGTCCGGCGCCAGGATCATCACCACGTCGGCCCAGTCGGCGACCTCGGCGGGGGGGCCGACGGCCAGGCCCTGCTCCTCGGCCTTGGCGCGGGAGCTCGAGCCCTCCTTGAGACCGATGCGCACCTCTACCCCGCTGTCACGCAGGCTCAGGGCGTGGGCGTGGCCCTGGGAGCCGAAACCGATGACCGCGACCTTCCTGCCCTGGATGATCGAGAGATCGGCGTCGTCGTCGTAGAACATGTCGGCCACGGTGTGTGCTCCTTGGGTCGATGGTGCGGGCCCGGATCGGGTCGCTGATCGGGGCAGATGCAGGATCATCCTACAGCCCGCCGTCTTACAGGTTGAGAGGGAATATCAGATGATGGAACGCGATGGGTGGGGAGGCGGGCTCAGCCCAGCAGGTTCTTGTCGGTGAGAGCGCGGCCGCCGCGTCCGATGGCCACTTCGCCGGACTTCACGATCTCGCGGATCCCGAAGGGCTCCAGCATGCTCAGCAGGGCGGTGAGCTTGTCCTGCGTACCGGTCGCCTCGATCGTCACGGCGTCCGCGGCGGCGTCGACCACCTTGGCCCGGAACATCTGCACGATCTCCAGCACCGAGGTGCGCGAGGTGTTGTCGGCCAAGACCTTCACCAGCATCAGTTCGCGCTGCACCGTCTGACGGGGCTCGAGCTGCACGATCTTCAGCACGTTGACCAGCTTGTTGAGCTGCTTCGTGATCTGCTCCAGGGGGTGCTGGGCCACGTCCACCACCACGGTGATGCGGGAGATCTCCGGGTGCTCGGTGGGGCCCACCGCGAGGGAGGCGATGTTGTAGCCGCGACGGGCGAACAGTGCGGCGACGCGGGTGAGGACGCCCGGTTTGTTCTCCACCAGGACCGAGAGGGTCTGGGTGTCGGCGGGCATGGCGGATTCGGTGGCGTTCATTCTCAGATGTCCCTCTCCCACTCGGGGCTCATGCCCTGCGCGATCTGGATCTCGTCGTTGGAGACGCCGGCGGGCACCATGGGCCAGACCATGGCATCGGCGCTGACCTGGAAGTCCACCACCACCGGGCGGTCGTTGATCTCCATGGCCTGCTCGATGGTGGCGTCGATGTCCTCGTCCCTCTCGCAGCGCAGTCCGGCCGCACCATAGGCGTCAGCGAGCTTGACGAAGTCGGGGATGCGGCGGGTGCCGTGCCCGGTGTTGAGATCGGTGTGGGAGTACCGCTTGTCGTAGAAGAGGTTCTGCCACTGCCGCACCATGCCCAGCGAGCTGTTGTTGATCACCGCGACCTTGATCGGGATGTCGTTGATGACGCAGGTGGCCAGCTCCTGGTTGGTCATCTGGAAGCAGCCGTCGCCGTCGATGGCCCACACGGTGGTCTCGGGCCGTCCCACCTTGGCGCCCATCGCGGCCGGCACGGAGTAGCCCATGGTGCCCAGGCCTCCCGAGTTGATCCACGAGTTGGGCTTCTCGTAGCGGATGAACTGGCTGGACCACATCTGGTGCTGGCCCACGCCCGCCACGTAGATCGAGTCCGGTCCGGAGATCTCGCCGATCCGGGAGATCACCTTCTGCGGGGCGGTGTAACCGTCGGCGGTGGCGGTCCATCCCAGCGGGTAGGTGTCACGCAGCATCGACAGGGTGCTCCACCAGGACTCGTAGTCACGGGTGTCGTCGGCGGCGATGCGCTCACGCAGCTCTGCTGTCAGCGCGGTGGCCACCTCGGCGGCCTGGCCCACGATCGGGACGTCGGCGGTGCGGTTCTTGGAGATCTCCGCAGGGTCGATATCGGCATGGACGATCGTCGCGTTCGGCGCGAAGGAGTCCAGGCGACCGGTCACGCGGTCGTCGAAGCGCGCACCGATGGCCACGATCAGATCCGCCCGCTGCAGCGCGGAGACCGCCGCGACGGTGCCGTGCATGCCGGGCATGCCCAGGTGGCTGGGATGCGAGTCCGGCAGGGCGCCGCGGCCCATCAGGGTGGTGACGAACGGTGCGCCGCTGGTGTCGATCAGCTCGGTGACCTGCTGGGAGGCACGGCCGCGGATCACGCCGCCGCCCAGCAGGAACACCGGTCGGCGGGACTGCATGAGCAGGGAGACCGCCTCGCGGATCTGCTTGTTGTGGGGGCGGGGCTCGGGTCGGTAGCCGGGCAGGTCCAGGGTCTCGGGCCACACGAAGTCCGCGGTGGCCTGCTGGGCGTCCTTGGTGACGTCCACCAGCACCGCACCGGGGCGGCCGGTGGAGGCGATGTGGAAGGCCTGCTTGATCACGCGCGGGATCTCGGCGGCGTCCTTGACCAGGAAGTTGTGCTTGGTCACC
The DNA here is from genome assembly GCF_015209585.1 of Brachybacterium epidermidis. GTDB lineage: Bacteria > Actinomycetota > Actinomycetes > Actinomycetales > Dermabacteraceae > Brachybacterium > Brachybacterium epidermidis. Next base: position 568,332 of record NZ_JADEYR010000001.1, on the reverse strand, counting down.
GGCATCGTCATGCCCACGATGTCCGCCTCCTGGAACGCGTCGGTCCCGATGAAGGAGGAGCCGACCTGCCCGGTGATGGCGACCATCGGGATCGAGTCCATCTGGGCGTCGGCGATGGGGGTGATGAGGTTGGTGGCACCCGGCCCGGACGTGGCCAGGCACACCCCCACCCTCCCTGTGGCATGGGCGTACCCGCTGGCAGCGTGGCCGGCGCCCTGCTCATGCGCACCAGCACGTGACGCAGCTTCTGCGCATCCATCAGCGGGTCGTAGGTGGGCAGGATCGCCCCGCCGGGAAGGCCGAAGACGACCTCGGCCCCGGCGTGCTCGAGGACTGCACCAGTGCCTGTGCGCCGGTGAGGTGCTGAGGTGTCATCGGAACTCCTTCAAAGAAAAAGCCCCTCGGCCTGTGGCTCTGAGGGGCGCGGGACGTCTCGTGGGGACGAACGGGCGTCAGCCGCGCTCGGTGATTACGAGAAGGATCGTCTGCATGCGGACACCATAGCCCCCCGCCCGTCGTACGGCGGACCAGCCGTCCACCATTCGGACGCCCCCGTATCGGCCCAGGTCGTACCGCATCGCCGCTTATCAGCTGCGAGCCCGCCGGCGGGCGGTAGAAAAGTCCCGCCCCGCCTCGCGCTCTCCCTTAGTCTGGTCGGACGCAGCCCCTCGCAGAGAGACGTGTGACCACAGATGACCGCCCCCGGACACTCCCCCCTGACCACGGCCGAGGACACCACCACGACCCCACCCCTGGACGGCGAACGGATCGTCGTCGTCGGCGGCGGCATGACCGGCCATCGATTCGTCTCCCGGCTGCGGGCCCAGGACCCCGACGGCAGCTGGGAGCTCACCATGATCGGTGAGGAGCCCCAGCAGCCGTACGACCGCGTGCACCTGTCGAACTGGTTCTCCAGCCGCAACGCGGACCTGCTCACCCTGGACCCCACGGTCTGGGACGATCCCCGCATCACCCTGGTCACCGGCGACGCCGTGACCGCCCTGGACCGCGATGCGCAGACGGTCACCACCGCCAGCGGCACCGTGCACGCCTACGACCGCCTGGTGCTGGCCACCGGCTCCTGGGCATGGTCGCCCCGCGCCGAGGGCAACGACCTGCCCGGCACCTTCTCCTACCGCACGGTGGAGGACGTCGAGCGGATGGCCGAGTGGGTCACCCTGCGCTCCGAGAAGGTGGGGCGCCCGCTGCGCGGTGTGGTGGTCGGCGGCGGGGTGCTGGGCCTGGAGGCCGCGGCCGCGCTGAAGGGCATGGCGGTCGACACCACCGTCGTGGAGTTCGCGGACCGTCTCATGGCCGTCCAGCTGGACCAGGGCGGCGGCGAGATGCTGCGCCTGCTGATCGAGGATCTCGGCATCGGTGTGCGCACCGGCGTAGGGGCGGCACGCTTCTCTCCCGCGGCCGACGGCGCCATGGGCACCGCCCACCTCACCGACGACTCCGAGCTGCCCGCCGACATCGTGGTGTTCTCCACCGGCATCCGCCCCCGCGACAAGGTGGCCCGCGAGGCCGGCCTGGCGATCGGCGAACGCGGCGGCGTGGTGGTGGGCGAGACCTGCCAGACCTCCGACGAGATCATCTGGGCGATCGGCGAGTGCGCCTCCTTCAACGGCGTGTGCGCGGGCCTGGTGGCCCCCGGCAACGACATGGCCGACGTGGTCGTGGACAGCTTCCTGGGTGGCAAGCGCACCCATGAGCGCTCGGTGGAGGGCACCAAGCTCAAGGGAGTGGGCGTGGAGGCGGCCGCCTTCGGCGACGTCAACGGCCTCACCCCGGGCGCCCTGGACGTCACCTTCATCGACCCGTTCAAGCGCCAGTACCGCAAGCTCGTGGTCAGCGACGACGCCAAGACCCTGCTGGGCGGCGTGTTCATCGGCGACATCGAGCTGTACTCCTCGCTGCGGCCCCTGGTGGGCCGGGCACTCGGGGCGGACCCGTCGGCCCTGATCGCCCCGGCCGGCGCCGGCGCCATGCCCGACACCGAGCTGCCTGACGACGCCGTGGTGTGCTCCTGCAACAACGTCGCCGCCGGCACCGTGCGCGCCGCCGTCACCGAGCAGGGCTGCCACACCATCGGCCAGGTCAAGGAGTGCACCAAGGCCGGCACGGTGTGCGGCTCCTGCGTGCCGCTGCTGACGAAGATCCTCAACAAGGAGCTGGAGAAGTCCGGCATCACGGTCTCCAAGGGGCTGTGCGAGCACTTCGCGTACTCCCGCGCCGAGCTGTTCAAGCTCGTGGAGGAGGGCGGCCAGCAGACCTTCACCGAGGTGGTCGCCGCCTACGGCACCGGCCGCGGCTGTGCGGTGTGCCGCCCGGTGGTGGCCTCGATCCTGTCCACCCTGGGCGCGATCACCGGCTCCCGACATAACCCGGTGGGTCGTCAGCTGGGCTCCCTGCAGGACACCAACGACTTCGTGATGGCGAACATCCAGAAGGACGGCACCTACTCCGTGATCCCGGCGATGCCTGCCGGCGAGGTCACCCCCGAGGGCCTGATGGTGATCGCTCAGGTGGCGAAGGACTACGGCCTGTACGTGAAGCTCAACGGCGCCCAGCGCATCGGCATGTTCGGTGCGCGCCTGGAGCAGCTGCCGGAGATCTGGAAGCGCCTGGTGGACGCCGGTTTCCAGTCCGGCCACGCCTACGGCAAGTCCCTGCGCATGGTCAAGGCCTGCCTGGGCACCAACTGGTGCCGGTTCGGGGTGCAGGACTCCACCACCATGGCCGTGGCGCTGGAGAAGCGCTATCGCGGCCTGCGCTCGCCGCACAAGCTCAAGATCAGCGTCTCGGGCTGTGCGCGCGAGTGCGCCGAGGCCCAGGCCAAGGACGTCGGCGTGATTGCGACGACGAAGGGCTGGAACCTGTTCGTGGGCGGCAACGGGGGCGCCCAGCCCGCCCACGGCAAGCTGCTGGTCGAGGACCTGGACGACACCAACCTGGTCAAGTGCATCGACCGCTTCCTGATGCTGTACATCCGTGAGGCGGACAAGCTGCAGCGCACGGCGCGCTGGGTGGAGGAGTTCCCGGGCGGCATCGAGGAGCTGCGCCGCATCATCGTGGACGACTCGCTGGGCATCGGCGAGCAGCTGGAGGAGTCCATGCAGAAGCACGCCGACTCCTACGTGGACGAGTGGGCCGAGGCCGTGTACGACCCGGAGCGCCGCGCGAAGTTCGTCTCCTTCGTCAACGCCCCGGAGAAGTCCGACCCGGGACTGAGGTACGTGCTCGAGCGCGGGCAGGCCAGGCCGGCGGCCGAGGGCGAGACCGAGACCTACCCGACCCCGCTGGCAGCCCGCCAGCACGCCATGGCCACGCCGGGGACCGCCGAGCCCTCCGGCTACGACCCCACCCAGAAGAGCTGAGGAGCCAGCAGCGATGAACACCGACGCCACCGTGGACACCTCGGCCGGCACCGCCGGCGAGATGATCGAGATCTGCTCCGTGGATGCCCTGACCGTGGAGCGCGGCGCCGCCGCACTGCTGCCTGACGGCACCCAGATCGGCGTGTTCCTGCTGGAGGACGGCAGCGTGCACGCGATCCAGCAGCTGGATCCGTACTCGGGCACACAGATCCTCTCTCGCGGACTGGTGGGCTCCCACCTGGTGCCGGGCGAGGGCGAGGAGCCCGGGACGATCGTGCCCACGATCGCCTCCCCGATGTACAAGCAGGCCTGGAACCTGAGCACCGGCGAGGTGCTGGATGCCGGGGGTGGGGAGCCGCAGCCGATCGCCGTGTACGACGCCGAGATCCGGGACGGGAAGCTTCACGTGGCCACCTCGCCCCGGCTGGCCGCCGGTTCATGATGGCGGGCGGCTCCGACACCGCTCCCGGCTCCCCCGCCCGCCCGGGCTCCGATCCCCTCGACGCAAGTGCCCTGTCCACCACGCGCCTCGAGCCGGGAACGGTGGCCCTGGTGGGAGGCGGGCCGGGGGCCCTGGACCTGATCACCGTGCGCGGGCTGGCGCTGCTGCGCCAGGCCGACGTGGTGGTGGTGGACCGTCTGGGCCCCGCGGGCCTGACCGAGCTGCTCGACGAGCACGTCGAGATCATCCCCGTGGGCAAGACCCCCGGCGTGGCCTCGATCCCCCAGGCGGAGATCGAGCAGGTGCTGGTGGAGCGGGCCCGCGCGGGCAAGCGCGTGGTGCGGCTCAAGGGCGGGGACCCTTTCCTGCTGGGCCGGGGCGGCGAGGAGGTGCTGGCCTGCCGTGCCGCCGGCATCGACGTCCAGGTGGTGCCCGGGGTGAGCTCCTCGATCGCGGGGCCCGCCGCGGGCGACGTCCCCGTCACACACCGCGGCACCGCCGTCGCCCTCCACGTGGTCAACGCCCACGGCGACCTGGGGCCGGCCGATCTGGCCGCGCTGCGGGACGCCGGCACCACCACGGTGCTGATGATGGGCGTGGAATGGCTGCCGCGCCTGGTGGCCCAGGCGACACTCAACGGTGTCGACCCTGCCACCCCGGTGGCCGTCGTGCAGAGCGCGACCATGCTCGAGCAGCGTTGCGTGCGCGGCACGCTGGCGACCATCGTGGAGACCGTGGAGCGCGAGCAGATCACCTCGCCCGCCGTGATCGCGGTGGGCGGCACCGCCGCCGAGGGCTTCCTGGCTCCCCCCGAGCCGCAGGAGACCGGTCGCGGCGCGGGCCGCGACAACCTCACCGCCCCGCAGGAGCAGGCGGAGCACCCGTTCTCCGCGGGCGACGCGCAGGGCGGGGACGCCCCCGGCCGCTCCCCGGTGCTGATCGGCTGCGCCCACGGCACCCGCTTCCGGGCGGGCCGCGACGTGATCCGCGAACTGCTGGTGATGGCCGCGGAGCTGGTCGATGCCCCGGTGCGGGAGTCCTTCGTGGACATCCAGGCCCCGGCGATCGAGGATGCGGTGGCCGCCCATGCCGGCCCCTCCGATGCCACCCGTCTCGATGCCCCGGTCTCAGCGGTGGTGGTGCCGGTGCTGCTGTCCACGGGCTACCACGTGCGCAAGGACATCGGCGGGGCGGTGCGCGGACGCACCGCCGTGGCGACCGCGCCGCTGGGCCCGGATGAGCGCCTGGCCACCGTGATGGTCGAACGCCTGCGGGAGGCGGGCCTGAGCAAGGGCGACACCGTGGTGATGGCGGCGGCTGGAACCAGCGACCCGGACGGGGTGGCGATGGTCGAGCAGATGCGTGACCTGCTCGCGGGCGCTCTGGAAACCGAGGTCGGGTTGGGCTACGTGGCGGCCTCCGCGCCGGATGTGGCCACCGTGGTGCGGCAGGCCCGCCAGGCCGGGGCCGAGCGCGTGGTGGTGGCGTCCTACATGCTGGCACCGGGACACTTCCAGAAGAAACTGGAGGCGTCCGGGGCCGATGTGGTGGCGCGGCCTTTGGGCACGCATCCGTTGGTGGCCGAGGTCATCGCGGACCGGTACCGGGCGGCGGTCGGAGACTGACCGGATCACGGCGGACGCAGGCACTGACGGTCCATCATGCGTGCCGCTGACTGCCCCGAAAAGCCCCCGGTGAGCCCCGAGCAGGGTGGCCTGGGCGGCGTCACGGCCCAGGAGCGGGGCGGAGACTGCCACCAGAGCGGAGTTGCGACCCGCACAACGTCGTCACGGGACTCCTTGGGGTACGGCTTGGACACGGTGAACATCCCTCCAGTCCAACCCCACGGGCTGGGCAGACCGGTTGTCGCCTATCCGTGCAGCAGACCCTCGGCACGGGGGCGTTCTTTCTGCTGAGTCCGGCACCGGGCTGCGCACCCACCGTGCACCACCGCGAACAGCGCGTTCCGTCCCGGCAGCGGCAGGGGACCAAGGACCTTGGAATCACCTGGGAACGGGCTTACGGTAACGGCACCCCCTCTCGCTCCCCGCTGCGAAAGAACGGTAGCCGCTATGAGCCACAACGCCCAGCCCGAGGAACCCGAGGCGGTCGACCGCAACGGGTCCGCCGCCCTCACCGATCCCCACCCACCCACAGCGCTGCCCGCCGAGGACTATGCCCGCGACCACCGCTGGACACCCGCGAAGATCGCCATCTGGGCGACCATCGCGCTGCTGGGCGGCCTGGGATGGGTGATGCTGGCCCTGGTGCGCGGCGAGCACGTCAACGGGATCTGGTTCGTGTTCGCCTCCGTGTGCACCTACCTGATCGGCTACCGGTTCTACTCCAAGTACATCCAGGACAACTTGGTGCGGCCCGATGACCGCCGCGCCACCCCCGCCGAGTACGCCTATGACGGCAAGGACTACGTTCCCACCGATCGCCGGGTGCTGTACGGACACCACTTCGCGGCCATTGCTGGTGCGGGCCCCCTGGTGGGGCCGGTGCTGGCGGCCCAGATGGGCTACCTTCCCGGAACGATCTGGATCATCGTCGGGGTGATCCTGGCCGGTGCTGTCCAGGACTACCTGGTGCTGGCGATCTCCACCCGTCGTCACGGCCGCTCCCTAGGGCAGATGGCCCGCGACGAACTGGGCCTGGTCGGCGGTATCGCGGCCTTCGTGGCCACGCTGAGCATCATGCTGATCATCGTCGCCATTCTGGCGATGGTGGTGGTCAATGCCCTCGGGGAGAGCGCCTGGGGCGTGTTCTCGGTGGGCCTGACCATTCCCATCGCCCTGTTCATGGGCTTCTATCTGCGGTTCATCCGCCCCGGGAAGGTCATGGAGGTCTCCGCTATTGGGTGCGCGATGCTGCTGGCGGCCATTATCGGCGGCCGCTGGGTATCCGAGAGCGACTGGGGCCAGACCCTCTTCCACATCGACCGCCCCGTGCTGGCATGGATGATCATCGGGTACGGCTTCCTGGCCGCGGTGCTGCCGGTGTGGGTGCTGCTGGCGCCGCGCGACTACCTCTCCACCTTCATGAAGGTGGGCGTGATCGTGATGCTCGCGCTGGCCATCGTCCTGGTGCGGCCCGCGCTCCAGGCTCCGCCGCTGTCCGAGTACGCCTCCCGGGCCGACGGCCCCGTGTTCGCCGGGCCGCTGTTCCCGTTCCTCTTCGTGACCATCGCCTGCGGTGCACTGTCCGGGTTCCATGCGCTCATCTCCTCGGGCACCACCCCGAAACTGGTGGAGAAGGAGAGCCAGACCCGGATGATCGGGTACGGCGGCATGTTGATGGAATCGTTCGTGGCGATCATGGCGCTGGTGGCCGCCGCCTCCATCGACCGCGGCATCTACTTCGCCATGAACTCGTCGTTCGCGGCCACGGGCGGCACCGCTGAGGGCGCGGCCCAGTTCATCAGTTCGCTCGGCCTGACCGGGGTGTCCGTCGAACCCGAGGTGCTGGAGCACACCGCGCAGCAAGTGGGCGAGCACTCCATCGTCTCGCGCACCGGTGGCGCTCCCACCTTGGCGCTCGGTCTGGCGGGCATCATGAAGCGGGTGATCGGCGGGGACGCCATGATGGCGTTCTGGTACCACTTCGCCATCATGTTCGAGGCGCTGTTCATCCTGACGGCGGTGGATGCCGGTACCCGAGTGGCCCGCTTCATGCTCTCGGACGTGCTCGGCAACGTGTACCAGCGCTTCCGCGACCCGAAGTGGACGGCGGGTGCGTGGATCACCACCGCGGTGATGGTGGCCGGTTGGGGGTCCATCCTGGTGATGGGCGTCAATGATCCCCTGGGCGGAATCAACACCCTGTTTCCGCTGTTCGGTATCGCCAACCAGTTGCTCGCGGCCATCGCCCTGTCGATCTGCCTGGTCGTGTTCGCCCGCAAGGGCCGACGGTGGACCCTGCTGATCATTGCGGTGCCGATGCTGTTCACGGCCGTGATCACAGTGTACGGCTCATACCTGAAGATCTTCTCGCCCGTCCCGGCTATCGGGTACTGGGCCAATCACCAGATGTTCAAAGAGGCACTGGCCAACGGTGAGACCTCCCTGGGGCTGGCTGGCAGTGTCGAGGAGATGCAGACGGTGGTGTTCAACACGGCTGTGCAGGGCTCGCTGTCGATCCTGTTCGTGGTGTGCGCCCTGATCGTGATGATCGTGGCCGTGTGGCGCACCATCCAGGCCCTGCGGGGCCAGAACCTGCTGAACACGGAGGAGGAGCCGGTGGAGTCGGTGTACTACGCTCCCTCCGGCCTGGGTGCCTCACCATCGGAGAAGGCACTGCAGGCGCAGTGGGCGCAGTGGCTGAGCCGTCACCCCGAGAAGGACTTCTCGACCCGAGGCGGGGGGCACTGAGCGTCATGGCCCTCACAAGCACCCTGCGGTCGATGCTGGCCAGTGCGTGCCGCATCGCCCGCGGGGTGCTCGGCTCGGATGCCTACGATCACTATCTTCGCCACCACGAGATCACCGGCTGTGCCCACGCTCCCCTGAGCGAGCGGGAGTTCTGGCGCCAGCGGTACGCCGAGCAGGACGCGAACCCTGGGAGCCGCTGCTGCTGACCGGCATCGGGCAGTCAGCGCGGCGGCCGCTTAGTCGAAGCCGTGATCAGTCCAGGGGCCGACGGGTCGCGCCGTAGGTGGCTGAGCGCACCAGGTGCGCGTACACCTTGAGCGCCTGGGTGATCTTGCGGTCGCGGCTGACGGGACGCCAGGGCAGCTCGCCCTTCTTCTGGCGGCGACGCTCGAGCTCGGCGTCGTCCACCTCCAGGCTCAAGGAGCGCTTGTCCACGTCGATGACGATGCGGTCGCCGTCCTCGACCAGTCCGATGATGCCGCCCTCGGCGGCCTCCGGGGAGATGTGGCCGATGGAGACGCCGCTGGTGCCGCCGGAGAAGCGGCCGTCGGTGATCAGTGCGCAGTCGCGGCCCAGGCCCCGGCCCTTGAGGAAGGAGGTGGGGTAGAGCATCTCCTGCATACCGGGGCCGCCCTGGGGGCCCTCGTAGCGGATCACCACGACGTGGCCGGCCTTGACGGTCTTGTCCAGGATCTTCTGGACGGCCTCCTCCTGGGACTCGCATACCACCGCGGTGCCCTCGAAGTGGAACAGGTCCTCGGTGATGCCGGCGGTCTTGATCACGCTGCCCTCGGCGGCGAGGTTGCCGGTGAGCACGCACAGGCCGCCGTCCTTGGTGTGGGCGTGGGGCACGGCGCGGATCACACCGCCCTCGGAATCGGTGTCCAGCTCCTTGTAGGTGTTGGTGGAGGAGAACGCCTGGGTGGTGCGCACGCCGCCGGGCGCCGCATGGAACAGGGCGTTGGCCTTCTCGGTGGGCGACCCGCCGCGGATGTCCCAGTCCTTCAGCCAGGACTGCAGGTCCGGGGAGTGCACGGAGTGGACGGTGTGGTCCAGCAGTCCGGCTCGGTCCAGCTCGCCCAGGATGGCGGGGATGCCGCCGGCGCGGTGGACGTCCTCCACGTGGGCGGTGCCGTTGGGCGCCACCTTGGACAGGCACGGCACGGTGCGGGAGATGCGGTCGATGTCCTCGAGGGTGAAGTCGACCTCGCCCTCGATGGCCGTGGCCAGGATGTGCAGCACGGTGTTGGTGGAGCCGCCCATCGCCACGTCCAGGCTCATGGCGTTGCAGAACGCGGCCTTGGTAGCGATGCTGCGAGGCAGCACGGACTCGTCGTCCTGCTCGTAGTAGCGCTTGGCGAGCTCGACGATCTTCCGCCCCGCCTCGAGGAACAGCTCCTTGCGGAAGGCATGGGTGGCCAGGGTGGTGCCGTTGCCGGGCAGGGACAGGCCCAGCGCCTCGGTGAGGCAGTTCATCGAGTTCGCAGTGAACATGCCGGAGCAGGAGCCGCAGGTGGGGCAGGCGTTCTCCTCGATGTCGGCAAGCTGGGCGTCGGTGACGGTGTCGTCCGCGCTCTGCACGATCGCATCGATCAGGTCCAGGCGGTGCTCGACCACGCCGTCCACGGGCTCACCCGACTCCATCGGCCCGCCGGAGACGAACACCACCGGGATGTTCAGGCGCATGGCGGCCATCAGATGGCCGGGGGTGATCTTGTCGCAGTTGGAGATGCACACCAGCGCATCGGCGGTGTGGGCGTTGACCATGTACTCGATGGAGTCCGCGATCACGTCGCGGCTGGGCAGCGAGTAGAGCATGCCGCCGTGGCCCATGGCGATGCCGTCGTCCACCGCGATGGTGTTGAACTCCTTGGCGACGCCTCCGGCCTCCTTGACGGCGGAGGCCACCAGGTCGCCCATGTTCTTCAGGTGCACGTGGCCGGGCACGAACTGGGTGTAGGAGTTGGCGATCGCGATGATCGGCTTGCCGAAGTCCGAGGTCTCCATGCCGGTGGCGCGCCAGAGGGCACGCGCGCCCGCCATGTTGCGGCCGTGGGTCGAGGTGCGGGAGCGGAGCTGAGGCATGGGGGGCAGTCTACGCCGCCGCCACGATGCGAGATGTGAGGCTCACGATGTGGACACGCGGTCGTCGGTTGACATGCCGGCCTGTCGGAGGCGCGCGGGACTGCGGGACGCGTGCCCGCCGTCTCTTCCCGCAGGGAAGTTCTCCCCATCGACACCGTACGGCCGCAGCCCTATTCTTCTACGACGTAGAGATCGCCAGGAGGAAGTCCGGGGCATGTCGTCATTTCTGGGGAGCGACCCGGAAGCCGTTCGACGCTTCGCTCAACTCCTCCGTGACCGGCAAGAGGCGCTGGAGCGAACTCGATCGATTCTGGAGCCGGCAGCCCAATGCGACCCGATCTGGAAAGGGCCAGACGGTGACAGCTTCCGAATCGCGGTCCGCACCGACGTTCTCCCTGTCCTCATCGACGTGACGTCCAGGTTCAGCACCCTGGCCGGCGAAGCCGATGCTCATGCGGATGAACAGGACGGCGCCTCTGCGGCCTCTGACCCCGTGGGCGTGCAGACCCATCTCCCTCCCCCGGCTTCACCAAGACCGGAGGCACCGAGCAGGGCGGGGCGCGAGGGTGGTCGTGCGCATGACCGTCGTGGCGATGGAAGTGAAGTCGGGCCCCCCGACGGGCCACTGGGATCCGGACTCCCTGACGGTCTCGGCGACCCAGTGCCAGGCACAACTGCAAATGACCCGGGGATGACGGAATGGCATCCTGTTGATCCCGGCGCCGGCGACTGGTCCAGTGAGGATGCAACTATTGCCGACCACGCGTGGGAGGTCCTTCTTCACGGATCGACCGCAAGAAGGACGACAGGGCCATGAGACGTCGAATCGCCCTCATCGGGGCTCTGAGCTTGGTTCCACCGTCACTGCTGACGGCCTGCAGCATTTCCGATCCGAAGAATGAGAAGACTACGGCTATGACAAGCAAGCCCAGTACTCCTGAAGAAGCACTCACCGCTGTGGGCCTGCCTGTCCCCGACGCAGAACTGACTCTCAGCGAAGGAATCGTCAACACCGAACTCCTCGAATGGAGTCTGCGAGTCACCTTCACGGGCAGCGCCGAGACGGTGCAGACGTGGATGGCCGATGCCTTCGGGGAAGGTACGAACGGCCTCCCCGTCAGTGAGGACGGGGCCCCCATCTCCCCGCGCATAGCGCCGGAGGAGGTGCACACGGGAATGCGCTGGGAAAGCGGCTCCAACCCCAGGGATCCGAACGCCACCTACACGGTGCTGATCTCGTCCGACGGCACCGACGTCGTGGTCGCAGCCGCCCGTACCACTCGCTGACGCCTGCGAACTGGACGAACGGACAGGGCGAAGGTCCAGGCCCTCCTCACCTGTGCCTCAGTCGGCGCGGTGCGATCCACCGCCGGCGGGCCCACTCCCCGCTCCCCCATCGCCCTCGCTGCGCCGCTCCTCGACCGCCAGGAACTGTCCGGTGTCCGGGATCGGCTCATCGGGGGTGCCCATCGGTGAGGCGAGGTCGTCTCCGTGGTGGGCGGCGCGCACCGGGAAGTCCGGGTCGTCCGAGAGCGTGCGGTGCAGGGTGCGCAGGCGCTCCTTCTCCGCGCGCTCCTCCTTCTCCGCTCGCTGCGTCTGCGCCGGGGTCGGGTCCTCCGAGACCAGCCCGACCCGCAGGTCCTCGTCCTCGACCGCTTCGATGGACCCGGCACACAGACGGCGGTTGAACCCGAAGATCTCCAGGCGCACCACCTTCGCCAGGAAGTAGATGCCCAGGATGTTGGGACCGCCATCAGGAAGAACGACGCATCGCCGAAGGCGATCACGGCGTCGAGGGAGGCGGCCGAACCGATCACTGCACCGACGATCCACAGCACGCGGAAGGTGTAGATGATCGACTTCTTGTAGCCGAAGAGGTACGTCAGTGCCTGCTCACCGTAGTAGGCGTAGGCCAGCAGGGTGGAGTAGCCGAAGAGTGCCACTGCCAGGGTGAGCAGCAGCCGAAGGCGCCCAGCACGGTGAACACGGCGTACGCCGAGCCCAGCACGACGCCCAGGCGGCGGTAGCCGATGGAGGCGAGGCCGTCGCGCAGGTAGACCATGGGGCCACCCTGGATGCTGCCGTCCTCGCGGATTTCCCGGAACTTCGACCCCAGCGTGGCCTCGGCCATCTTCATGCTCATGCCCAGGACGCCGAAGGCCGCGATCCACAGCGCCGCGCCCGGGCCGCCCAGGGACACGGCCACCGCCACGCCGGCGATGTTGCCCAGGCCCACGGTGCCGGACAGCTCAGTGGCCAGTGCCTGGAAGCTGGAGACCTCACCGGGGTCGGTCCGGGCGCTGAACTTCCCTCGGATCACCTGCATGGACGCCCGGAATCCGTTGATCGGCTGGAAGCGCAGCCACACCGTCATGAACAGCGCGCCGATCGCGAGCCACAGCACGATGATCGGCAGCCCGCCGAAGAGGGGGATCTCGAAGAAGACGACCGCGCTCATCACGTCGGCGGCCGGGCCCATGAACCTCTCGATCAGCTCGTCGATGTTCGGCATGGCCCCATCCCCTCCGCGTCGTGGACACGGACGGGGCCGGACCCCGCAGGGTCCGGCCCCGTCCGCTCGTAGGTCGCCCCTATGCGGTCAGGACGGGCCGGACCTGCACAAAGATCCGGACTCTGGGCTCAGGCGTCCCGCGAGGGGGTGCCGTCGATGTCCTGGGGTGCACCGGGGATGCGGTCCCCGGCCGTGGCCGTCGCCGTGGCAGCGCCACCGGCGACATGCGAACCGCCCTCCTCCGCGCCGACCGGGAACTGGCCGGTCTCCGGGATCGGCTCGGCCGGCGCCCCCATCGGGGAGGTCAGGTCCTCGCCGTGATGATCGGCGCGCACCGGGAACTCCGGATCGTCGGAGAGGGTGCGGCGCACCTCGGTGATGCGCTGCTGCTCCTCGCGTTCGGCGAGCTCGGCCTGGGCGACCTGCTCCTCGGTGGGCTCGTGGTCGCGCATGCCCACCTGCAGGTCCTCGTCCACCTCGCCCAGGGCGCCGGTGGTGACACGGTACTTGTGGCGCAGGATCTCCAGGCGCAGCACCTTGGACAGGAAGTAGATGCCCAGCAGGTTGGGGATCGCCATCAGGAAGAACATGGCATCGGAGAACGCGATCACCGAGTCCAGGGAGATGGCGGCACCGACCACGACGGCAACGACCCAGACCACGCGGAAGACGGTCTGCACGGACTTCTTGGAGCCGAACAGGTACATGGCGTTCAGCTCACCGTAGTAGGCGTAGGCCAGCACGGTGGAGAAGCCGAACAGGGCCACCGCCACCAGCAGCAGCATCGGGAACCACGGGGCCACGGTGCCGAAGGCCTGCGCGGTCAGCTGCACGCCGTCCGCACCACCGGTGGTGTACACGCCGGTCACCACGATCGCGATCGCGGTGAGCATGCAGACCACCACGGAGTCGATCAGCGGCTCCCACATGGCGGTGAAGCCCTCGGTGGCGGGCTCCTTGGTCTTGGAGGCGCTGTGCGCCATGGCGGCCGAGCCCACGCCGGCGGCGTTGGAGAACAGGGCACGCTGGATGCCGATGACGGCCACGCCGATGACGCCGCCGGTGACGCCCTCGGCCGTGAACGCGCCGGTGATGATCAAACCGATGGCCTGCGGGACGGCGCTGAGGTTCGAGACCACGATCAGCAGCACGCACAGCACATAGACCACGGCCATCGCGGGGGTCAGGGCGGAGGTCCAGCGGGCGATGGACTTCACGCCGCCCAGGACCACCACGGCCACCATGATTGCCATGACCAGGCCGATCAGCCACTGGTTGGACTGCAGGAACTCGCTGCCGGTGCCGGAGGAGATGATGGCGGCGACCTGGTTGGCCTGGAAGAGGTTGCCGGCGCCGAACACGCCCACCAGTGCGAAGATCGCGTACATGGTGGCGAGGACCCCGCCCAGCTTGCGCTTCCCGATGGAGGCCAGGCCGTCGCGCAGGAAGTACATGGGACCGCCCTCGGTGGTGCCGTCGGCGTTCACCTTGCGGAACATGACGCCCAGGGTGGCCTCGGCCATCTTCACGCTCATGCCGAAGATGCCGAAGATCGCGATCCACAGGGCCGCGCCGGGGCCGCCGGCCACGATGGCCACGGCCACGCCGGCGATGTTGCCCAGGCCCACGGTTCCGGAGAGCTCGGTGGCCAGGGCCTGGAAGCTGGAGACCTCACCGGGGTCCGTCTTGGCGGTGTACTTGCCGCGGATCACCTGGATGGAGTGCTTCAGACCGGTGATGGGCTGGAAACGCAGCCACACGGTGAGGAACACCGCGGCGGCCATCAGCCACACCACGATGATGGGGATGCCCCCGGCGACCGGTATCGCGTAGAACACGATGGCGCTCAGCGCCTCGGCGAAAGGCCCGAAGATCCTCTCGATCAGGGCATCGATTCCGTTCATGGGCAGGCTGCTCCTCTGGCGGGTTCTCCGCCGCTTGGTCTCGTCTGCACGCCGGGTTCGGGATCGCTCCCCGACCCGCTGCGGCCGGGCCCGGCTCGGGCTCGGCCCGGGCCGTCGGCACGGGGCCGAGGACGCGCCGCAGCGACCGCCGACCCACTGATCGACGGCTGCTGCGTTCTGGGCTCCTTCACTGTAGGGAGGCCCTGTGTCCGCTGGGCAACCGCTGTGCGGGGACCCTCGCGCTCCCGTCCTACCAGGTCAGATACTGTTCCCGGTCGTTTCGCCCCGTCCCTGCTGTGATGTGGTCGTGACCCCTTCTTCACAGGTCGTTCACAATGGGGGTGACCGAGGGCACACGAACGGCCCGGCCCCCGAGGGGACCGGGCCGTTCACGAGGGCCGATCCGGCCCGCGCCTGGTCACATCAGCTCAAGCCGAGGCGCTCCATGATGATCTCCCGCACGCGGCCGGCATCGGCCTGGCCGCGGGTGGCCTTCATGATGGGGCCGATCAGGGCGCCGATGGCCTGCACCTTGCCGCCCTTGATCTTCTCGACCACGTCGGGGTTCTCGGCGATGGCCTGGTCCACCGCGCCGGTGAGGACCGAGTCGTCCGAGACCACGGCCAGGCCCTCCTGCTCGACGATCGCGGCGGGATCGCCCTTGCCCTCGAGCACCTTGCCGAGGACCTGCTTGGCGATCTTGTCGTTGATCTTCCTGCCGTCCACCAGGCCCTGCAGCTCGGCGATCTGGGCCGGGGTGACGGCCAGCTGCTCGAGCTCGGTCTCGTGCTCCTTGGCGGTGCGGGCCAGCTCGCCCATCCACCACTTGCGGGCGGCCTGGGGGCTGGCACCGGCCGCCACGGTGGACTCGATGAGGTCCAGCGCACCGGCGTTGATGACGTCGCGCATCTCCAGATCGGAGTAGCCCCACTCCCCCAGCAGCCGGCGGCGGCGGGCAGCGGGCAGCTCAGGGAGGGCAGCGCGGAGCTCCTCGACCCATGCGCGGCTGGGGGCCACGGGGACCAGGTCCGGCTCGGGGAAGTAGCGGTAGTCCTCCGCATCGGACTTCACCCGCCCGGAGGAGGTCTCGCCGGTGTCCTCGTGGAAGTGGCGGGTCTCCTGGACCACGGTGCCGCCGGCGTCGAGGATCCCCGCCTGGCGGGAGATCTCGAAGCGCACGGAGCGCTCGATCGAGCGGAAGGAGTTGACGTTCTTGGTCTCGGTGCGGGTGCCCAGCGGCGACTCGGGAGAAGGCCGCAGCGAGACGTTGACGTCGGCGCGCACGTTGCCGCGCTCCATGCGGGCCTCGGAGACCTGCAGGGTGCGGAAGATGTCCCGCAGGGTGCGCACGTACGCGGCGGCGACCTCGGGGGCGCGCTCGCCCACGCCCTCGATGGGACGGGTGACGATCTCCACCAGCGGCACGCCCGCGCGGTTGTAGTCCACCAGGGAGCGGGTGGCGCCCTGGATGCGCCCGGTGGCGCCGCCGAGGTGGGTGTTCTTCCCGGCGTCCTCTTCCATGTGGGCGCGCTCGATCTCCACCCGCACCGTCTCGCCGTCCTCCAGCTCCACGTCGATCCAGCCGTCGAAGGCGATCGGCTCGTCGTACTGGGAGGTCTGGAAGTTCTTGGTGAGGTCCGGGTAGAAGTACTGCTTGCGAGCGAAGCGGCAGTGCTCGGCGATCTGGCAGTTCAGGGCCAGACCGATCTTGATCGCGTACTCGATGGCCTTCCCGTTGACCACCGGCAGTGTGCCGGGCAGGCCCAGGGAGACCGGGGTGATCGCGGTGTTGGGATCGGCGGCGAACACGTTGGGGGCGCCATCGAACATCTTGGTGTCGGTGCCCAGCTCGACGTGCACCTCGATGCCGAGCACGGGGTCGTAGCGGTCCACCGCCTCGTCGTAGTCCACCAGGGGATCGGTACGCATCAGTTCACTCCTCCAGCGAGCTCGGGGGCCTTGTCCAGCAGCGGGCCACCCCAGGCGTCCTCGAGCAGGGCCTCGAGGGCCCCGCCCACGCGGTACAGGCGCTCGTCGGCCCGCGCGGGTGCCAGAAACTGAATGCCCGCGGGCAGGCCGTCCTCGGCCAGGCCGCTGGGCACGGAGATGCCCGGGGTGCCGGCGAGGTTGGCGGGGATGGTGGCGATGTCGTTGAGGTACATGGCCATCGGGTCGTCGAGCTTCTCGCCCAGGTGGAAGGCGACCGTGGGTGCCGTGGGCGAGGCCAGCACGTCGACCTTCTCGAAGGCGGCGGAGAAGTCGCGCTGCACCAGGGTGCGCACCTTCTGGGCGCTGCCGTAGTAGGCGTCGTAGTAGCCGGCCGAGAGCGCGTAGGTGCCCAGCAGGATGCGGCGCTTGACCTCGGCGCCGAAGCCGGCACCGCGGGTGGCTGCCATGACCTGCTCGGCGGTGGCGCCGCCCTCGGGGACGACCCGCAGGCCGAAGCGCATGCCGTCGAACTTGGCGAGGTTCGAGGATGCCTCAGACGGCATGATCAGGTAGTACGCGCCGAGCGCGTAGCGGAAGTTGGGGCAGGAGACCCGCACGATCTCGGCGCCGGCCTGCTCCAGCTGCTCCAGGGACTCCTGGAATCGGGCCCGCACCTCGGCAGCGAAGCCCTCGCCCTTGAGCTCCTCGATCACGCCGATGCGCAGCCCCTTCACGTCCCGCCTGCGGGCGGCCTCGACGTAGGAGCCGACCGGGTCCGGCAGGGACGTCGAGTCGCGCACGTCGTGGCCGGCGATCAGCTCGTGCAGCAGCGCGGAGTCCTCGACGGTGCGGGTGACCGGCCCTGCCTGGTCCAGGGAGCTGGCCATGGCGATCAGGCCGTAGCGGGAGACGGAGCCGTAGGTGGGCTTCACACCGACAGTGCCGGTGACGGCGCCGGGCTGGCGGATCGAGCCGCCGGTGTCGGTGCCGATCGCCAGCGGCGCCTCGTAGGCCGCGACCGCGGCGGAGCTGCCACCGCCGGAGCCGCCGGGGATGCGCTCGCGGTCCCAGGGGTTGCGGGTGGGGCCGTAGGCGCTGGTCTCGGTGGAGGAGCCCATGGCGAACTCGTCCATGTTGGTCTTGCCCAGGATGGGCAGGCCGGCCTCGCGCAGGCGCTCGACCAGGGTGGCGTCGTACGGCGGCACCCAGCCCTCGAGGATCTTCGAACCTGCGGTGGTGGGCATCCCCTTGGTGACCACGACGTCCTTGACGGCGATCGGCACGCCGGCCAGGGGGTGCAGCTGCTCACCGGCGGTGCGACGGGAGTCGACGTCCCGCGCGGTGGCCAGGGCGTCCTCCTGGTTCAGGTGCAGGAAGGCGTTCAGCTCGCCGTCCACGGCCTCGATGCGGTCGAGGTGGGCACGGGTGAGCTCCTCGGCGGAGACCTCCCCGGCCTGCAGAGCGGCGGCCTGGGCGGCGGCGCTGCGGCGGATGATGTCGTTGCTCATGTGGTCCTCACTCCTCGCCCAGGATCTGCGGGACGGCGAAGCGTCCGTCCTCGGCCTCGGGAGCACCGGCGAGCGCCTGCTCCTGGGTGAGGGTCTCGGTGACGACGTCCTCGCGGAACACGTTCGTCATGGCGATGGGATGGGAGGTTGCGGGGACGTCGGCCGTGGCGACCTCGGACACGGAGGCGACAGCGTCCATGATGGCGTCGAACTCGCCGGGAAGGCGGTCGATCTCCTCATCGGTGAGCTGGATCCGTGCGAGGTCGGCGAGGCGTGCGACGTCGTCTCGTCCGATAGAAGGCATGAGGACAGTCTAGGTCGCGGGTCGATGGGAGCCGAATGCCCGGTTCGTCCACCATCCCGTGCAGGGGGCGGCTGACGGAGCCGCCCCGGAATCAGGGGGATGCCGTGAGAATGCAGTCGTCGTCCGGGACCAGCATGGCCCTGTACGTCGCAGCGCTCACGCTGGATCGGGCCCGAGGTCGCTGACCCGGCCCCGAGCACCGGTAGTCTCGTCCTCATCGTCCTGCGAGACAGAGCAAGGAAAGAGGACCGCGCCATGTCCGTCGACCCGAACATCGACTACTCCTCCCACGACCCCGAGGACAACGAGGAGCTCTCGGACGACCCGCGCATCCGTGAGGCCCAGGAGTACGAAGCGAAGATGCGCCGCGCACTGGCGACCAAGGAGGATCCCCTGCGGGACTCCGAGACCACCTCCGAGCGCCTGAAGCGCCTGGACCGCGAGGAACGGGAGAAGGGCAAGGCCTGAGCCTGCCACCGGTTCATCGATCCGCGGGGCCGGGTGGTGGCATCAGCATCAGCGGCGGGCAGAGGGGCCCGGTCCCCCCCCCGGCGTCGGCCACAACATTGAAGACGGATTCGTACTGTCACAGCGCCTTGCCACACTGGGGGCATGCAGACAACCCCCGCATCGCCCGGCAGCCCGCTCCATGAGGAGGCGCTGCTGGCGCTGCGCGCACTCACCGGCCGTGGGGACGCCCAGTTCCACGATGGCCAGTTCGAGGCCATCGCCGCTCTGGTGGAGCAGCAGCGGCGGGTGCTCGTGGTGCAGCGAACGGGCTGGGGCAAGTCCGCCGTGTACTTCCTGGCAGCGCTGCTGCAACGCAGGCGGGGCACCGGCCCGGCGCTGATCATCTCTCCGCTGATCGCACTGATGCGCGACCAGGTGGCTGCAGCGCGACGCGCGGGGGTGCGGGCCGCCGCGATCAGCTCGGCCAATCCCACCGAGTGGGGGGACATCGAGCAGGGCCTCGCGGCCGATTCCCTGGACGTGCTGCTGGTCTCTCCGGAGCGCCTGGTCAATCCCCGGTTCCGCGAGCAGCAGCTGCCGCACCTGGTGGAGCACTGCGGCCTGCTGGTGATCGACGAGGCGCACTGCATCTCGGACTGGGGCCACGACTTCCGCCCCGACTACCGCCGCCTGCGGGATCTGGTGGCCGAGCTGGACCCGGCAGTGCCGGTGCTCGCCACCACCGCCACCGCCAACTCCCGCGTGGTGGCCGATGTCGAGGAGCAGCTCGGCGTCACCGCCGCCGACGGCTCCCCGGTGCTGACCCTGCGCGGCCCCCTCACCCGGGACTCGCTGCGGCTGGGGTGCCTGACGCTGCCGGATGACCGCGCACGGCTGGAGTACCTGGTGGAGCACCTGGATGCATTCCCCGGATCCGGGATCATCTACACGCTCACCGCCTCCGCAGCGGAGGACCTCGCCGATCTGCTGGACCGCCCGGGCCGCCGCGTACGGGCGTACACCGGCCGCACCGATGCCGAGGAGCGCGCCGCACTGGAGCAGGCGCTCAAGGACAACCAGGTCAAGGCCCTCGCGGCCACCAGTGCCCTGGGCATGGGCTTCGACAAGCCGGATCTGGGCTTCGTGGTGCACCTGGGGGCGCCCAGCTCCCCGGTGGCGTACTACCAGCAGGTGGGCCGTGCGGGCCGCGCCACCGACACGGCCGACGTCCTGCTCCTGCCCGGGCGTGAGGACCGCGCCATCTGGGAGTACTTCGCCACCGCCTCGATGCCCTCCCAGGAGGCGGCCGACGCCGTGCTCGCCGAGCTGGGCCGTTCGGAGGGCCCGCTGTCCACCCCCGCTCTGGAGGCCCGTGTGGATGTGAAGCGCGGCGCGCTGGAGCTGCTGCTGAAGGTGCTGGCCGTGGAGGGCGCGGTGGAGAACGTCAAGGGCGGCTGGGTGTCCACCGGCCGGCCATGGACGTATGACGCTCCCCGCTACCAGAACGTGGCCCGCGCGCGCCGAGCCGAGCAGCAGGCGATGCTGGACTACGAGCGCCTCGAGCTCGGCGATGCCACTGGCTGCCGGATGGTGTTCTTGGCCAGCCAGCTGGACGACACCACCGCGCGGGCCTGCGGCCGCTGTGACGTGTGCGCGGGCCCCTGGTACCCGGGCCCCGGTGCTGCATCTGCGTCCGCCGGTTCCGATGCCGCCTCCCAGCAGGCCGTCTCCCGCCTGCTGGACCGGGTGGGCGTACCGGTGGATGCGCGCAAGCAATGGCCCCAGGGGCTGGACCGCCTGGATGTGCGCTCCGAATCCGGCTCGCCGCCGCGGGGGAACATCCCCGCCGGTGAGCGCGTCGAGGAGGGCCGGGTGCTGGCACGCATGTCCGACCTGGGCTGGGCCGTGCCCCTGCGGGACCTGCTGGGCGTGGACCAGGGCGGGCATCCCCTCGATGCCGAGATCTCCCCGCGCATCGCACAGCGGGTGATCGAGGTGCTGGCGGGCTGGGACTGGGAGCAGCGCCCGGTCGGCGTGGTCGCGGTGCCCTCGCTCAGCCGGCCCCGGCTCGTGCGCTCCCTGGCCGGCGGCATCGCCCGGGTGGGCCGCTTGCAGGACCTGGGGGACCTGGGCCTCTCCCCCGCCGCGGCGCCCCTGCACGGGGCACGCAACAGCGCCTTCCGGGTGGCGGCACTGTGGGACCGCTTCACCATCACCCCGACGCTCGCGGAGTCGATCCGGACACTGGACGGTGCGCCGATCCTGCTGGTGGACGACGAGATCGACACCCGTTGGACCATGACCATCGCGGGCCGCCTGCTGCGCCGCGCCGGCTCCGGGCCGGTGCTGCCGCTGGCACTGGCCCAGCGGGCCTGACCCGAGCCGAGTCGGTCAGTCGGCCTCCGCGCTCACGACTCCTCCGCGCTCTTGCCCTCGGGCTCATCCCCCACGCCTGCGGGTCCCTCGGTCAGCAGCGCGACGAAACCGGCCTCGTCGAGGATCCGCAGGCCCAGCTCCTCGGCCTTGGCGGCCTTGGAGCCGGCGTTCTCACCGACCACGACGTAGTGGGTCTTCTTCGACACCGAACCGGAGGCCTTGCCGCCGCGGGAGATGATCGCCTCCTTGGCGCCGTCGCGGGTGAAGCCCTCCAAGCCGCCGGTGACCACCACGGTGAGGCCCTCGAGGGTCTTCACGAAGCCCTCCTCGACCTCGTCGGCCATGCGAACACCGCTGGCCTCCCAGGCGCGCACCAGGGCGTCGTGCCAGTCCACAGCGAACCACTCGGTGACCGCTTCGGCGATGATCGGGCCCACCCCGTCGGTGCCGGCCAGCTCCTCGACGCTCGCCGCGCGGATCGCGTCCATCGAGCCGTAGGCGGTGGCCAGGGAGCGGGCGGCGGTGGGCCCCACGTGCCGGATGGACAGGGCCACCAGCACCCGCCACAGCGGCTGGTCCTTGGCCTTCTCCAGCTCCTCGATCAGCTTCACGGTGTTCGCGGCGGGGCGCTCCTGGCCCACCTGCCGCCACTGCGCATCGCGCTTGTAGTAGCGCCACGCGGGGCGGGACCAGAACGCGGGGGTGATGCGCCAGTCACCCGTCGGCTCACCGTCGCGCCGCTCGGGCTGCCACACCACCACCTCGTGGAGATCCTCCGCGGTGAGGTCGAAGAGGTTCTCCCCGGTGCGCACCACGGGCTGCTGGGGGCGGGCAGGGCGGGATCGTCCTCGCGGGTGATGCGCAGCTGAGGTACCCCGTCGGTGCCGCCCGTGACCTGGCCGCCCTGGATCACCGCGAAGGACTCCGACGCCAGCGCCTCCGCGGTGCGGATCGGCACGTGCACGGCATGGCCGGCACGCAGGGCGGCGAGGGCCTGCTCGCGGCGCTTGTCCGGGTCGGTCAGCGCGATCGCGGACTCCTCACCGAGGGACTCGATGTCGAAGGCCCCGCGGGAGGCGGCGTGCTCGATACGCCCGGTGACCTGGGCGGGGCAGTCCTTCGCATTGGGACAGCGCCAGTCCTTGTCGCCCTCCTTCTCCGGCTTGATCGCCGTGCCGCAGGAGGGGCAGTGGGAGGGCATCACGAAGGGCTTCTCGGAGCCGTCGCGCAGCGCCTCCACGGGGCCCAGGATCTCGGGGATCACGTCCCCCGCCTTGCGCAGCACGATGGTGTCGCCGATCAGCACGCCCTTGCGCTCCACCTCGAACTGGTTGTGCAGGGTGGCCATCTCCACCGTGGAGCCGGCCACCTTCACCGGCTCCATCACGCCGTAGGGCGTCACCCGCCCGGTACGGCCCACGTTGACCTGGATGTCCAGGAGCTTCGTGGTGACCTCCTCGGGCGGGTACTTGAAGGCGATCGCCCAGCGAGGTGCTCGGGAGGTGGAGCCCAGGGCGCGCTGCTGCGCGAAGGAGTCGATCTTGATCACGATGCCGTCGATCTCGTGCTCGACGTCGTGCCGCTTCTCGCCCCGCTCGGTGATGAACTCCCGCACCTGCTCCAGGCCCTTCAGCACACGTGTGTGGGGGGAGGTGGGCAGCCCCCAGGAGGCCAGCAGCTCGTACACCTCGGACTGCGAACCGACGCTGACCCCTTCATGGGTGCCGATCCCGTGCACGTACATGGCGAGCGCCCGCGAGGCGGTCACGGAGGAGTCCTTCTGCCGCAGGGACCCCGCTGCGGTGTTGCGGGGATTGGCGAACTCGGCCAGCCCCGACTCGCGGCGCTGCTCGTTGAGCTCCTCGAACGCGGCGGTGGGGTAGAACACTTCTCCGCGCACCTCCAGCAGCGCGGGCGGGTCCTCGGTGTGCAGGCGGTGGGGCACCGACTCGATGGTGCGCACATTGGCGGTGACGTCCTCCCCCACGCGGCCGTCACCCCGGGTCACGCCCCGCACCAGCGCGCCGTTCTCGTACACCAGGGAGATGGCGAGGCCGTCGATCTTCAGCTCGGTCAGGTAGCGCACCTCGGAGGCACCGGCACCCAGGCCTTCCGCGGCCCGGGCGGCCCAGGCATCGATCTCCTCGAGCTCGAAGGCGTTGTCCAGGCTCATCATCCGCTCGATGTGGGCGACAGGGGCGAAACCTACCGCGACTGCGCCGCCGACGGTCTGCGTGGGCGAATCAGCGGCCGCCAGCTGCGGGTTCGCCTCCTCGAGGGTGCGCAGCTCCCGTTCGAGCTGGTCGTACTCGGCGTCCGAGAGCGTCGGGGCGTCGTGCTCGTAGTACTCCACGCGCGCCTGCTCGATCCTCGCGGTGAGCTCGGCGATGCGCTCCTGCGCCGGCCGGGCGTCGCTGTGCTCGGCGGGGGCGTCGGTCTGATCTTTCGGCGTTCTGCTCACGGGGCACATTCTGTCAGGCCCCACCGACGCCTCACCCCTGCTGATCGATCAGTGCGTGCAGAGCACCGTCGAGCCTCGCGGGCCAGGGGCCGTCCCACACCACTCTCAGGGATCTGCGCAGGTCCAGCCCGTGCACCGGGACGCGCACCAGTCGGCCCTCGCGGATATCGGCGGCGACCACCAGCTCGCTCAGCAGCGCGCAACCGGCACCACCCGCCGCCGCCGTGCGCACGGCCGCGTTGGAGTGCAGGACGAGAGCGGGCTCGGCGGTGGGGAGCGGCGCAAGAGCACGGGCAAGCACCTCACGGGTGCCGGACCCCTCCTCCCGCACGATCAGCGGGGTGTCGGCCAGCGCACGGGCCGCGATGCCGGTGCCGTGCGCCCACGGGTGGGTGGGGGCGACCACCGCTACCAGCCGGTCGTGCCCGATCACGCGACTGTGGAGCCCGACGGGGTCCTCGGCCCCTTCCACGAAGCCAAGATCGGCCCGCCCGCGTCGGACGGCGGCGAGCACGCCGGCGGTGTTCTCCACCTCGAAGGAGGCGGGCACCCCGGGCAGGTCCGCCGCGAGGGCTGCCAGGAATGTGGGCATCAGGTGCTCGGCGATGGTCTGGGAGGCCACGATGCGCACCCGCCCGCTGCCGGCCGCGGCCCGTACCTGGTCCACGAGGCCGTCGGCCGCATCGAGCACTCGGCGGGCGTGCTCGACGGCGACCCGGCCGGCCGGTGTGGGCTCGGTGCCGCGGGTGCCCCGATCGAACAGTCTCACCCCCAGGAGCCGCTCGAGGCGGGAGAGCTGCCGGGAGGCATTGGGCTGGGCGATGTCCAGGGCCGCCGCGGCCGCGGAGAGGCTGCCTCGCTCTGCGATGGTGACGAGCAGCTCGAGGGAGCCGATGTCCGAGCGTGCACGCGACCTCTCCATATCACTGATGATATGGGGTGGGCCGATCGCGGGGGTTCCGCCGCAGCGCGGGCAGGCGGAGGCTGATCTCCATGCCGCGAACTGCTGTGCCCACCACGTCCACCCCTGCAGACCGCCCCGGCCCCACCCTCATGACGGACAGCGGGTCCGGAGGTTCGGTGCAGCACCGTGCGCGCGGCGTGCTGCCCGGGCTCCTGCTGAGCCTGAAGGTCGGCGCGGCCACGGTGGCGCTGAGCCGCATGGTCCCGGCCGCCTCCCCCGCACTGGTCGCGATCCTGCTGGGTGCGGCGCTGGCGAACTCCCCTCTGGTACACCCCGCGCTCCAGCCCGGCCTGGACGTCGCGGCCCGTACCGTGCTGCGCGCAGGCATCGTGCTGCTGGGACTGCAGCTGGCACTCGGCGACGTGCTGGCGCTGGGGCCGGTGGTGATCGCTGCGATCGTGACGGTGGTGGCGGTCGGCGTGGGCAGCGGGCTGCTGATCGGTCGCCTGCTGCGCCTCCCCGCGGACCTGACCGCGCTGATCAGCTGCGGCTTCTCGATCTGCGGGGCCGCGGCCGTGGCCGGTATCAGCGGTGTGCTCGCCGGGGCCCACCGGGATCGCGACCCGGAACGTGCGGCCCAGCACGAGACACGCACGGCCACGGCGGTGGCGCTGGTGGTGGTGTTCGGAACCCTGATGATCCCCCTGATGCCCGTGCTCGCCCACCTGCTGGAACTGCCGCAGGAGACCGCGGGGATCTGGACGGGGCTGTCCGTGCTGGAGGTGGCCCAGGTGGTCGCCGCCGGCAGCCTGATCGGGGATCCGGCGCTGAGCGCCGCGGTGGTGGTGAAGCTGGGCAGGGTGCTGATGCTGGCCCCGGTGGCGGCGGTGGTCACGCTGAGCCTGCGCCGCGCCGCGGCCGAGTCCGTGGAGGGCGATGACGGCGGCGGCGCTGCTGGCGTGCCACTGATCCCGGGCTTCATCCTGGGGTTCCTGGTGGCAGTGGCGGTGCGCTCCACGGGGATCCTGCCCGAGCCGGTGCTGGGCCTCGCGCAGCCGGCCCAGGCGCTGCTGCTGGCCGCGGCGATGTTCGCGCTCGGAACGGGGGTGCGGATCTCCCTGCTGCGCGGAGTGGGCGGCCGGCCCGTCGTCCTGGCAGCACTGGTGCTGGTGGTGGTCACGGGCACCGGGCTGGCAGGCGCGCTGCTCGCGGCCTGACGGCGTCGGGCTATCAGCTCTCCACGCGCTCGGCCCACGCGGGGGCCGCCCGCAGGAGCGCCTCGATCGTCGACTCGTCCAGCAGGGACGAGCGATCGGGCTGCTCGGACGGGTCCGGTCGCGAACCGCGCACGGCGTGTGAGGCCCCGGTGTGCGCGATCAGGGTGAACCCGGCCGCATCCCGCGGGCCGTACCCCAGCTTCTGCCAGGTCTCCAGCACACGGTCCAGCACGGCGCTCATGCCGCCGGTACGGGGGTCGACGGCCAGCTCGAGCCGGCAGCCCGCGTCATGGGCCGCGGCCAGCTCCTCCCACAGCTCGCGCCCGTCGGCCGATTCGAGCGCGGGCAGGCGGGCCGGTGAGACAGCGAGACGCCGCACCCCGATCTCGCGGGCCGTGCGCAGCACGGTGACATGCGTGCCGAGGCCCAGGGTGATCGCCTCGAGGTCCAGCTCGCAGGCGGAGGCGAGGCCCGCGATCAGGCACCGCCACAGGGTGCCCACCTGCGGCCCGTGCACGGCCGGGTAGCGTCGCCTGCCCGAAGGGGTGGGGATACGGCCCGCGACCACGGCGTCCACGGCGTCCTCCCGCAGCAGCAGGTGGGGACGCGCCCCGGGGACGCGCTCGCGGAGCGCGGCCACATGCTCGCCGATCCCCTCGGCCAGCAGCATCGGCAGGTCCCTCACCGCGCCTCGGTCGGCCAGGGTGCGCTCGCCCGAGGGAAGATAGGTGGCGGCCGCCAGTGTGGCCGGCCCCATCGTGGTGACGGTGAGCGGTCCCTGGTAGCCCAGCAGTGCGATCCGGGCGGCATCGAGGGTGCGGTCGCGCAGGTCCTGCGCGCGCTGCCAGGCGCGACCGATGCCCGGCCCCAGGCGCCAGCCGTAGCTGGTGAGGTCGCCGCTGGTGCCGGTCAGCAGGGCCAAGGAGGCGGGCAGCAGGTGGTCGATGTCGTCGACGCCGAGGGCCGAGGGCAGGTAGAGCCTGGTGGCGATCTGGTCCTCGGGGTCGTCCCCGAGCAGGGACCGCAGCCGCAGCAGAGCGGCCAGCACGGGGTCCTCCAGCTCGCCGACGGTCCCCTGGGCCGTATCGAGGGGGGCCCGGAAGGTGCCGTCGCCGGTGACGGTGACCAGGGGGTTCATGCGCGGCGCTCCAGGGTTGCGGCGGCCAGCACACGGTCACCGTCGTACAGCACAAGGGTCTGCCCGGGGGCCACGCCCCGCACAGGTGAGTCCAGGCGCACCCGCAGCTGACGGTCGGCGCCGTCGGGGGCATGCTCGATCGTCCCGGGCACGGCCTCGCCGTGGGCCCTGATCTGGGCGTGGACGGGCCTGCCGGCCTCGAGCGGCTCGAAGCCGATCACGTCGGCGGCGATCAGCTCACGGGTGCTGAGCAGCTCGGCGGCACCGACGACCACCTGGCGGCGGCCGGGGTCGATGTCCACCACGTAGCGGGGTCGACCATCGGCCGCGGGGTGCTGGATCCCCAGCCCCTTGCGCTGGCCGATGGTGTAGCCGTGGGTGCCGCTGTGCTCCCCCAGCACGGCACCCTCGGTGTCCACCACCTCACCGGGCACCTCCCCCAGGCTGCGCTCGAGGAATCCGCGGGTGTCGCCATCGGCGATGAAGCAGATGTCGTAGCTGTCGGGCTTGGTGGAGACCCCGAGGCCGCGGGTGCGGGCCTCCTCACGCACGGCCTGCTTGTCCTCGAACTCGCCCAGGGGGAACAGGGAGCGCTCCAGGGCCTCGGGCCCCATCACCGCGAGCACGTAGCTCTGGTCCTTGGCACTGTTGCGCGAGCGGTGCAGGGACCGCGCACCATCCGGGCCGTTGCGGCCGATGGTCGCGTAGTGGCCGGTGCACACCGCATCGAACCCCAGCAAGGTGGCCCGTTCCAGCAGGGACGCGAACTTGATGCGCTCATTGCAGCGCACGCACGGGTTGGGAGTGCGCCCGGCGGCGTACTCGGACAGGAAGTCCTCGACCACCAGGTCGTGGAAGTCGTCGGAGAGATCCCACACGTAGTACGGGATGCCGATGCGGTCGGCGGCGCGACGGGCGTCGGAGGCGTCCTCCACGGTGCAGCAGCCCCGTGACCCGGTGCGGCGCTGGTCGCGGTTCTTGGACAGCGCCATGTGCACGCCCACGACCTCGTGCCCGGCCTCGACGGCGCGAGCGGCAGCCACAGCGGAGTCCACCCCGCCGCTCATCGCCGCCAGTACCTTCACGCCACTGGTCCCCTCTGATCATGCGTGCCGTCCGGGCCCCCGGGGGCTGCGCCCGCCCGGATCGAACCCGATGTCGGTGCTCGAGTCTACGGACCCCCGCGGCCGGCGGGCGGCACACAGGACGTGAGATGCGTCCTCTCCCTCAGCCGAACAGGGAGCCCACGGCCCGTGCCCTCGTCAGTGCTTCGGGCAGAGCCCGCAGCAGCATGTCGACCTCGCGCTCGGTGCTGTTCCAGCCCAGGGACAGGCGCAGTGCACCCCGGGCATCCGCATCGCTGATGCCCATCGCCGCCAGCACCGGGCTGGCCTGGGTGACCCCCGCCGAGCAGGCGGATCCGGCCGAGCAGTCCACGCCGCGCTCGTCCAACAGGAACAGCAGGGAGTCGGGGTCGGCGCCCGGGAACACCACGTGGACGATGTGCCCGGCCTGGGGCGCGGACTCCTCCAGCGTGAGGCGGGCGGTGGGGTCCACGGCACGGATCCCCTCCCGCAGCCGTGAGGCGAGCGCGCGGCAGTGCGCGTTCTCCTGCTCGCGCTGCCCCATCAGCTCCCCCAGGGCCGCCGCGAAGGAGGCGGCATGGGCGGCGTCCAGGGTGCCCGAGCGCACACCGCGCTGCTGGCCGCCCCCGGTGCTGGTCACCGCCATCGGCACCTCGGGCTTCGCGACCAGGGCGCCCACTCCCACCGGTGCACCGATCTTGTGCCCCGACAGTGACATCAGGTCGACGTCCTCCCACGAAGGCAAGGGCACGTGCCCGATGCCCTGGACGGCATCGGTGTGCACCAGCGTGCCGCGCTCATGGGCGAGCGCGGCGAGGGCCGCGATGTCCTGCACGGCACCGGTCTCGTTGTTCGCCAGGGCCGCGCTGGCCACGCTCACCGTGCCGTCGGCGAGGGCCTCGGCCACTGCCTCGGGCACCAGGCGCCCGTTCCCGTCCACCGGCAGCAGCCTCAGGTCGGTGTCCTCCAGGGAGCGCGCGGTCGCCAGCACCGCCGGGTGGTCGGTCGCGGCGACAGCCACGGCCCGGCGCTTTCCCTCGGCTGCCCGTGCGCCCAGCGCCACCGCGCGGATGGCGAGGTTGTCGGCCTCCGTGCCGCCGGAGGTGAGGATCAGCCAGCTGCGGGGCACGCCCAGCAGTCCGGCGATGCGCTCCAGGGACTCATCGAGCACCGCACGCGCGCGGCGCCCCGAGGTGTGCACCGAGGAAGGGTTCCCTCGCACCAGCGAGGCTTCGAGGTAGGCCTCCCGCGCCGCGGGACGCAGTACCGTGGTCGCCGCATGGTCGAGGTAGGCGCGGTCGTCGAGCCTCGCGCGATCACCCTGCTGGGCCTCGCCCGGTCTCACCACGGCTTGGTCTCCTCCTGGTCGCCACCGGTGTCGTCCTCGCCCTCGCCGCCCTGGGCGTCGCGGTTGCGCTCCTCCAGCTCGTCCTGCTTCTTCTGCTCCTCGCTGCCGCCGTCGGTGGGGGCCTCCTCCTCGGGGCCGTCCCCCTCGGGGTCCTCGCGCTTGGGGTCGCCAACCGGGGGCGGGGAGTCCCCGCCGGGCTGGTCGCCTTGCCCGCCCTGCTCGGTGCCGCGGTCGTCGGGGTCGTTGCCGGCCTCCTCATCGGCCTCGCGGCGCTTCTCGCGGATGCGCTCGCCGTTCTCCTCGGTGGTCTCGGAGTCCTCGTTGCCGGAGCCTCCCTGGCCCTCGCCCTCGCCACCGCCGCCCTGCCCCTCGCCTTCGCCACCGCCGCCTCCGCCGCCGCACACGGCCATCAGCTCCTCGGCCTCGTACAGCCGGTCGGCGCGCTGGGCGGGGTCCTCGATCTGCTCGGCCTGGCGCTCGATCGCGATGGCGAGGTTGTTGATGATCTTGCACTGGGCGTGCAGCGGCTGGTTGAGGTCCTTGCCGTTGTTCCACTTCTCCAGGGCCTGGCGCAGCTCCTCCTCGGCGGCGGCGTTCTCGCCCTGCTGCAGCAGGTCCGTGCCGCGGGTCAGGTGCGGGAGGTACGGCTCGAACCAGTTGGCCACCCACACCGGCTGCAGGCGCTCGATCGCCGTGGGGTAGGCACCGTCCTCGTAGGCCGACTGATGCCATGCCTGGGTGATCGGCATCGACACGAACTTCACCATCAGCAGTCCCAGCGCCAGGATCGGCAGGGCCAGGATCGCGAACACGATGGCCCGGGTGCGCCGCAGGCGCGTGACGTCCAGGCCGAAGTTCTCCGGGCGCCCCTTGGGGCGGGAGGCCCGCTCCAGCGGGGCATCCCCCTGCTCTGCATGCTGCTCGGCGCGCGGGGCATCGGTCGAGGTGCTCATCGCTGGGCTCCTGAGATGTCGTAGCGGTCCAGCCGTCGCGGCAGCCGGTAGGTCATCTCCCCCAGCTCCCAGATGAACAGGGCCGCCAGGGGGATCGCGGCGATCCAGTACCAGTCCTCGAAGCTGGCGACGCTGCGCGAGGACTCCATCGGCACCGGCCGCAGGGTGATCCCCTCCATGGTGCCCTCGATGGGTGCCTCCGGATCGGTGCGGTGCAGGTAGGGCACACCCAGGTCCGCGGCGATCTTCTCCAGCTGGGCCTGGTCGATCGAGGAGATGCCCTGGCCGCCGTCGCCATCGGGGATGTACTCCCCGTCGTTCTCCCCGCCACGCGCCTTCATCGGCCCGCCCTCGGCCGTGCCGTAGCCGAGCACCGCTCCGCCGTCGACCATGGGGTTGGCCTGCCCGAAGGACTCCGACTCCCGCTCATCGGTGTTCTCCCCGTCGGAGAGGAAGTACACCAGGATGTGCGAGTCAGGGTCCTGCTGCCGGGTCTCCGAGAGGGCCGTGAGCAGGGAGTTCAGTGGACGATCGACATTGGAGCCCTGGGAGTAGGCGGTGGGCTCGGTGGTGAGGGTGTCGATCCACGCCCGCGCCGCGCCGGCGTCGGTGGTCAGCGGCAGCTGCTCGGTGGCGGTGGAGTCGAAGGCGATGATCCCGTAGCGGGCCCCTTCGGTCATGCCCATGATGCGGTCCATGTCGGCCTTGACGCCCTCCATGCGGGGCCGGCCCTCCGCATAGTCCTCGGCGTTCATCGAGCCGGTGCGGTCCACCACGAAGAACACGTTGGCGTTCATGCGCTGGGTCTGCTCGCCCTCCAGGGGGGTGACCGGTCGCAGCGCCACCACCAGCAGCAGCATCACCATCAGGGCGCGGCGCAGCCACGCCACCCGCTGGCGGGGCCGCAGCACCAGCAGTGTCACGCACGCGATCAGCAGCAGACCGAACAGCGGGATCGAGGCCCACAGCGGCATCAGCGGCTCGAGGCGGATCATCGGGCCCTCCATCCGATGGCGATGACCCCGATCAGGGACAGGAACGTCAGCACGAAGCCCAGCCCCGGATGGTCGGTGCGCACCACCGTGGGAGTGGCCCCCATGGCAGCGGCCTGGGTGCGCTGGATGTCCTGGATGATCGAGGGGATCGCGTCCGGGTCCGTGGACTGGTACAGCACGCCGTCGTTGTCCTCGGTGGCCGTCCTCAGCTCCGCGAGGCACTCCTCACCGCACTCGTAGGCACCGGGGTAGAAGGTGTACAGGGTGATGTCACGGCGTGCGACCGAGTCGGCGGCCTCCTCGAGCGTGAAGATCGGGGAGCCGTTGACCTCGTTGTCGGTGGCGAAGATGATCGAGCGGGAGCGGTCCTCCTCGGCCCGGTCGAAGAGCATCCCGCAGGAGGCCAGGCCGTCCGGGACGATCGAGGCCTCATCGGCGATGCCCCGCGTGCCCTCCACGAAGTCGACGTACTTGCGCACCTTCTCGTCGTCGTAGTCGCGGGTGCCCAGTCGGTACCCGAACTCGTCGAAGTCGATCGCCTCCGCACCTTCGGTGAGCTCGCGGTGGATCAGGTCGTAGTCGTTGGTCAGCGGGAACACCGTGCGGCTGGTGGAGTTGAAGATCGACAGTGCGACCCGCTCTCCTTCGAAGCCGTCCACCATCTCGGCGAAGGTCTGCAGGATCTCGGTGTCGTACTCGTACATCGATCCGGACACGTCCAGGCACAGCACGATGTCGCGGGAGGCGAAGTCAGGGGTCTCGATCCGCTCACTGGCGATCCGCCCGGAGAGCAGGGATGCGGCGACCACGCCGATCACCGCGATCGCGACCTGGAGCACCCGCACCACGCGGGCGGTGCGCTGGGCGCGCACGAAGCTCGGGATGTGGTCCATGTACGAGGAGTTCGCCACCAGCACGGGCGACTTCCGCATCGCCCGACGGTTCCAGAAGGTGATCGCCCAGACGGCCAGGGCGGCCAGCAGCAGCAGGGCGGTGACCCACCAGAAGATCATGACCATCGCCGGATCACCTCCCGTGCGCGACGCACGGAGTCGTGCAGCTGGGCGTCCGAGGCCGGAGCGAAGTCCGGCTCGTACAGCGCTGCGATCAGCTCACCCACCGGTCGGGTGCGCGGCTCCGCCAGCAGGGTGGAGACGTCCTGGCTGGTCACGTCGTGCCCGGTGGTGCGGCGTACGAACCGCCGCATCACACCGGTGAGCTCGAGGTGCCCGGCCCGTGCCTCCAGCTGCCCGGCCTCGTGACGGTCGGCGATGTCGTTGACCGAGCGCAGGAACTCGGCCTTGAGGTTCTCCACGTCGCTGGGCCGGCGGCGATAGGCGGCACGCTTCTCGACCCCCCGGGTGATCCGCAGCGTGCCCCACACCAGTGCCGTGATGGTCAGGGCGCACAGGATCGCGAGGATCGCCCAGGCCACCGAGTACTGGGGCGGGTCGATGATCTCCGGCGGGGCGGCGAGGATCCGTTCAGGCACGGGCATGGCGGAACTCCCTCGACCTCAGCATCGTCACCATGTCGTCGATCACGGTGGTCTCCCCCGTGGACAGCACGTGGGACAGGTGCAGCCGATCCAGCATTTCGTCGATGCCCTGCCGACGTGCCTGGCGGTACGCCTGGACGTCCTGCGCCACCCGCTTGGAGGTGCGGGCTATGGAGGCGATCTCCCGGGGGGAGTCCACATCCACCACGTCGAAGTCGAGGGAGGCGGGCTGCAGGGGGTCGGCATCGGCGATGCGCACCACCATCACGTCGTGGCGGGTGGTCAGGCGGCGCAGCAGCGAGAAGTCCTCGACGTCGGGCCCGGCCTCGTCAGTGATGATCGTCATCAGGGTGGAGCGGCTGGTGACGCGGAAGGCCCGCTCGAGCAGCCAGGCCGTGTCCTTCGGGGGCGAGGCGGTGGTGGTGGCCTGTTGGATGGTCCGCAGCAGCAGCTCGAGGTGGCCGTCGCTGGAGCGGGCCGGAAGCTGGATAGGGTGGGAGTCGTCCCCGGCGACCAGGCCCACCAGGTCCCCGCTCTTCTGGGCCAGGTAGCAGATCATCCCGGCGGCCATCACCATCGTGTCGCGCTTGGAGCTGCCGTCGGCGGCGGTCGCGGCCATCGCCGAGGAGGTGTCGGCCACGATCGAGAGGTGCCGCACCCGCTCCTCGTTGAACTGACGGATCAGCGGCTCGCCCGAGCGCGCCGTGGCCTTCCAGTCGATGTCGGAGATCTTGTCGCCGGGCTGGTAGTACTTCAGGTCGTCGAAGTCCTCGCCGCTGCCCTTGAACAGGGACCGGCCGCGGCCCTGGATCAGGCCGCGCGCCCGGTTCGAGGTGTGCAGGTCCACCCGGGCCTTGACCCGGGTGAGCAGCGAGGTCGCCATCGGTGCGCTCCGCGCCCGCGTCAGGGCATCGGCACGGCGTGGAACACCGCGTCGATGATCTGCTCGGGCTTGATCCCGCTGGCCAGGGCGTCGAAGGTGAGCACCAGGCGGTGTCGCAGCACGCCGTAGCGCATGGCGCGGACGTCGTCCGGGGTGACGTAGTCCCGCCCGTGCAGGAGGGCATGGGCCTGCCCCACCCGCATCAGGGCGAGGGAGCCTCGGGGACTGGCGCCCACCCGCACCGACTGGGTGAGGTTGGGCACCGGTCGGGGCCCGGAACCGCGGGTGGTGAAGACCACGTCGATGATGTACCGCTTGACCGCGGGGTCCACGTAGACGGTGTCCACCATCTCCTGGAGGAAGCGGATGTCCTCGAGGCTCACCGCCTTCACCGCCTTGCGGGGCCCCGTGAGACTGCCCGCGGTGGAGCGGTCCAGGATCTCGTGCTCCTCGGCGGGGCGCGGGTAGGTGAGCACCTCCTTCATCAGGAAGCGGTCCATCTGGGCCTCGGGCAGCACGTAGGTGCCCTCCTCCTCGATGGGGTTCTGGGTGGCCAGCACCATGAACGGCTCGGGCAGCCTGTGGATCTCGCCGCCGATGGAGGTCTGGCGCTCCTGCATCGCCTCGAGCATCGCCGACTGGGTCTTGGCCGAGGAGCGGTTGATCTCGTCCAGCAGCACCACGTTGGCGTGCACCGGCCCCAGCTGGGTGGTGAACGTGCCGGAGCCGTAGTTGAAGATCTGCGTGCCGATGATGTCGTTCGGCATGAGGTCCGGGGTGCACTGGATACGGGAGAAGGAGCCGGTGATCGCCGAGGCCAGCGCGCTGGCGGCCGTGGTCTTGGCCAGACCGGGCACGGACTCCAGCAGCACGTGGCCACCGGCGGCGAGCGAGGTGAGCAGGCTCAGCCGCAGGTTCTCCTGCCCCACCACGCGGGACTGGAACACCTCGGTGATGGTGCGCACGATGTCGGCGGAGCGCTCCATGTCGGCCGGGGCGATCGAGGCGGCCGACGGTGCGAAGGAGCCGGCACCGCGCTGGGGCCCGCCGCTGTGGCCCCGACCGGGCTGATCGGAGGGCGCGCCAGGCGCACCGGGGCGGGCGGGCTGCTGGTTCGGTGGCTGGCTCATCTGCTGCGGCTCCCCCGTCGGCGGACTGTTCGGTGAACGGTACCCGTTCCTCCCCCGAGGACGGTCGGCGTCCGGCACCGGGACGGAGCACGGGGCACCGAGGCGATACTAGCCGCTGTCGCACCACGGGGCGGGCAGGATGCGGTCTGTACCTGGCGACGACGATGAAACAATGCCGAGGTGCATGCCGATCGTTTCGACCGCCCCACCCCGCCGGTGGCTCCCACCGCCCCCGGTCTCAGCGTGGACGAGCTCGGTCGTGGGACCTTCGCGGTGGCCGCACCTCGGGCCGGCCACGTGGACCTCTGCATCCAGAGCGGGAGCACCGAGGTGCGCCGACGCCTGCGCCACTACGACGGCGGTCTGCGCTGGGACCACGTCACGGGGATGACGCCCGGCACCCGCTACGGCCTGCGGGTGCACGGGCCGTGGAACCCCGAGGCCGGGCTCTACGGGAACCCTCGCAAGCTGCTGGTGGATCCCTACGCCCGCGGCATCTCCCACACCTCTCCCCTGCTGAGCTCCTTCTTCGCCCATGAGGTCGACGCGATGCTCGACCCGGTGGGCGAGCAGCTGGTCCCCAGCGGCCAGGACGACGCGGAGACGGCGGTGTGGTCGGTGGTCACCAGCGACCGCTTCGACTGGCAGGGCGATCTGCGCCCCCTGGTGGACTGGGACGAGACCGTGCTGTACGAGCTGCACGTCAAGGGCTTCACCCGGCTGCATCCGGACGTCCCGGCCGAGCAGCGCGGCACCTACGCCGGGCTGGGCCATCCCGCCGTGACCGGCTACCTGCGGGACCTGGGTGTGACCACCGTCGAACTGCTGCCGACCCACGCGGCGATGGACGAGCCGCACCTGACCCGGTTGGGCCTGACCAACTACTGGGGCTACTCGAGCCTGTCGTTCCTGGCGCCGGAGCCGGGCCTGGCCACGGCGGCCGCCCAGCGTGCGGGCGCCCAGGCCGTGCTGGACGAGGTCAAGACCTTGGTGCGCAGCCTCCACGCGGCAGGCCTGGAGGTGGTGCTGGACGGGGTGGACAACCACGCCGCGGAGGGCGGGGCGGGCGGGCCGTCCCTGTCCCTGCGGGGGCTGGACAACCGCGAGTACTACTGGATGGACCACGGATCCTTCCTGGACGTCACCGGGACCGGCGGCACCCTCGACCCGCGCTCGGTGCACGTGATGGACCTGATCCTCAGCTCCCTGCGGTACTGGGTGGAGGAGGTCCACGTCGACGGGTTCCGCTTCGACCTGGCCGCCACCCTGGGCCGCGACGAGCGCGGCTTCCGTCCCGACCACCCGTTGTTGCGCGCCATCGCCACCGATCCCGTGCTGCGACGGGTCAAGCTGATCGCCGAGCCGTGGGACGTGGGCACCGGCGGCTGGCAGACCGGCAGCTTCCCCGCCCCGTTCGCGGAGTGGAACGACTCCTTCCGGGACGACATCCGTGCCTTCTGGCTCTCCGACCGTGCGGTGCGACGGCGCCACGGCACCGATGCCGTGGGCGGGGTGCGCGATCTGGCCACCCGCCTGACCGCCTCCAGCGACCTGTTCACAGCGCGCGATCCCGAGAACCTCCCGGTCGGCCGCTCCCTGCGCTCCCCGTGGGCCTCGGTCAACTTCGTCACCGCCCACGACGGTTTCACCCTCCACGACCTCACCACCTACGAGGTCAAGCGCAACGAGGCCAACGGCGAGGACAACCGCGACGGCACCGATGACAACCGCTCCTGGAACCACGGATTCGAAGGGGAGCCAGAGGGCCACGACGACGAGGCCGGCGCCCTGCGGGCGGCCCGCCGGCGCACGGCCCGCGGGATGCTGGCCACCCTGCTGCTGGCCTCGGGCACCCCGATGCTCACCGCGGGCGACGAGTTCGGCCGCAGCCAGCGCGGCAACAACAACGCCTACTGCCAGGACAACGAGATCTCGTGGGTCCACTGGGACCTGCGCCCGGAGGACCGCGCCCTGCGGGACTCGGTCAAGGCACTGCTGCGGCTGCGTGCCGAGCACCCGCAGCTGCGCAGCCCCCACTTCCTGCGCCCGGCCGATCCCCACGCCCTGGATGCGGGGCAGGTGGCCTGGTTCGGGGCCGACGGCATCGGCATGGAGCACGCCGACTGGATGGACCCCTCCCAGCACCTGCTGGCGATGCTCCGCCCCGGGGTCCCGGGCCCGGGCGGCACCGAGCACCTGCTGATCGTGATCTCCACCGAGGCCCAGCGGGTGGAGCTCACGCTGCCGTCGGCGCCCTGGCCCGAGGGCCCCACGCGCGTGCTGTTCGACAGCGCGCTGGAGGACCAGGGGGACCTGCCCACCGGGCCGGTCCAGGGCGGGCGCGTGCCGATCGGTCCCGGAAGCGTGATCGTGCTCGGGATCACCCCGGTCGAGCGGCTATCGTGAGAACCGCCAGGACGACCTCACCGCAGGCAGGAGCAGACATGCCCGAGCCCATCGCCCCCGGACGCCGGCCCGTCCCCTCCCGGACGCCGCAGCAGCGCGCCACGCCATCCCGGCCCGAGACTTCCCGACCCGAGACTTCCCGGCCCGAGACCACCCGGCCCGCGGGACTCGACGCCGGCATCGGCCGCATCCCGATCATGGATGTCTCCCCGGTCGTGGACGGCGGGCGCTTCCCCGCCTCCTGCGTCGAGGGCGAGACGGTCCCCGTCCGCGTCAACGCCTTCCGCGAGGGGCACGACGCGATGGGTGTGCAGGTGGTGCTCACCGCTCCTGACGGCAGCGAGCAGGTGCGCCGCCTGGAGAGCGTGAACCCGGGCCTGGACCTGTGGGAGACCACCGTGCGGCCGGGGTCCACCGGCCACTGGTCCTTCCGCGTGGAGGCCTTCTCCTCCCCCTACGACACCTGGGTGCACACCGCCGAGGTGAAGATCCCCGCCGGTATCGACACCGCGCTGGTGGCTGCGGAGGGCGTCCAGGTGCTGGAGCGCGCCCTGGCGGAGATCACCGAGGGCACCCGCCCCGAGGCCGACGGCCCCCGCCTGCGAGCCGCGATCGGCAGCCTGCGCGACACCTCGCTGTCACCCTCCGGCCGTGTGAGTCCGGCCCTGGCGGCGGATCTGCGCGGCGTCATGCATGAGCGACCGCTGCGGGAGGGAGTCACCGTCGCGGGCCCGTACCCGCTGGTCGTGCACCGGAAGCTGGCCCTGTTCGGCTCCTGGTACGAGTGCTTCCCCCGCTCCGAGGGTGCCCGTTTCGACCCCGAGCAGGGCGGGTGGGTCTCCGGCACGCTGGCCACGGCCGCGGAGTCCCTGGACCGCATCGCCGACATGGGCTTCGACGTGGCCTACCTGACCCCGATCCATCCGATCGGCACCACCTTCCGCAAGGGCCGCAACAACACGCTGGACCCGCGCGAGGGCGATCCCGGCTCGCCCTATGCGATCGGCTCCCCCGACGGCGGGCACGACGCGATCCATCCCGACCTGGGCACCATGGAGGACTTCGATGCCTTCGTGGCCCGCGCCAAGGAGCTCGGGCTCGAGGTGGCGATGGACATCGCCCTGCAGTGCTCCCCGGACCACCCGTGGGTCACCGAGCACCCCGAGTGGTTCGTGATCCGTCCCGACGGGACCATCGCCTACGCCGAGAACCCCCCGAAGAAGTACCAGGACATCTACCCGCTGAGCTTCGAGGCCGACTACGAGGGCCTGTACACCGCGATCCGGGACATGCTCGAGCTGTGGGTGGAGCACGGGGTGACCCTGTTCCGGGTGGACAACCCGCACACCAAGCCCGTGCGCTTCTGGCAGGAGCTGCTCGAGGAGTTCGACCGCACCCACCCCGAGGTGATCTTCCTGGCCGAGGCCTTCACCCGGCCCACCATGATGCACACCCTCGGCAAGGTCGGCTTCCACCAGTCCTACACCTACTTCACCTGGCGCCACTCCCCCGTCGAGCTGAGGGAGTACCTCGAGGAGCTCGCCGCCTCGGCGCACTACATGCGCCCGAGCTTCTGGCCCACCACCCACGACATCCTCACCCCGTTCATGACCGGGGGCGGACACCGCGCCTTCGTGCTGCGGGCGATCCTGGCGGCCACCCTGGTGCCCACCTGGGGCATCTACTCCGGCTACGAACTGGTGGAGGACGTGCCGCGGCCCGGCGCCCAGGAGCAGATCGACAACGAGAAGTACGAGTACAAGCCGCGCGACTCCGCCGGGGCCCTGGCTCGGGGCGAGAGCCTCGAACCGCTGCTGCGGGACCTGAACCGGATCCGCCGCGAGCACCCCGCCCTGCAGTCCCTCACCTCCATCCGCTTCCACACTGCGGACGACCCGCAGGTGCTGGTGTTCTCCAAGCACCTGGAGGCGGAGGAGACCGGCACCGGCACGGCGGACACCGTGCTGGTGGTCTCGCTGACCGAGCACGACCGCGACGCATGGACCACCCTCCACCTGGATCCTGCGGCGCTGGGCGTCGGTGAGGAGTTCGAGGTCGAGGATCTGCTCACCGGTGAGCGCTTCACCTGGAACCGCGACCCGTATGTGATCCTGAGCGCCGCCGACCGGCCCGCCCATGTCCTGCGCGTGATCCATCCCGAGGAGGAACGAGATGCCTGAGACCCCCGACCCCACCACCCCGAGGGACCCGCAGCGTCCCTCCGCACCCGCGGGCCCGGTTCAGTCCGCCCCCCAGGCGCACTCCGCACCCCAGGCACCGTCGGTCGACGAGCCCGTCGGCTCCCTCAGCGGTCCCCGGGTGATGCCGCTCGGCGAGCACGAACTGGGCTCGGCCGCCACCGGAAGCTACCACGACCCCCACTCGGTGCTGGGCGCCCACCAGTACGAGGGAGGCGTCACCGTGCGCACCCTCAAGCCCTTCGCCCATGCCGTTGAGGTGCTCACGGCCGACGGCGCCGCGCACCCGATGCAGCACGAGTACGACGGGGTGTGGGTGGCCGCGATCAACCTCGCCGCCCTGACCTCCTACCAGCTGCGCGTCGTGTGGGAGGAGGGCGCGGACCCGGTCGTCCTCGAGGAGCCGTACCGCTTCTGGCCCACCCTGGGCGAGCTGGACCTCCATCTGATCCGTGAGGGCCGCCACGAGGAGCTGTGGCGCGCCCTGGGCGCCCACGTGCGCACGGTGGAGGACGTCGAGGGCACCAGCTTCGCGGTGTGGGCCCCGAGCGCCCGCGCCGTGCAGGTGGTGGGCTCCTTCAACGGCTGGGAGGGGCGCAGCCACTCCCTGCGCTCCCTCGGCGGCTCCGGCGTGTGGGAGCTGTTCGTCCCCGGCATCGGAGACGGCGAGGTGTACAAGTTCCGCATCCTGGGCTCCGACGGCGTGTGGCGCGACAAGGCCGATCCGATGGCCCGTCTGGCCGAAGTGCCCCCGGCCACCGGCTCCGTCGTCACCACCAGCGACTACGAATGGAAGGACGACGCCTGGCTGGCCGCCCGCGCCGAGAGCGACGCGGTCGCCTCGCGGATGTCGATCTACGAGGTGCACCTGGCCAGCTGGCGCCCGGGGCTCGGCTACCGGGAGCTGGCCACCGAGCTGGTGGACTACGTGACCGACATGGGCTTC
The DNA here is from genome assembly GCF_015209585.1 of Brachybacterium epidermidis. GTDB lineage: Bacteria > Actinomycetota > Actinomycetes > Actinomycetales > Dermabacteraceae > Brachybacterium > Brachybacterium epidermidis. The sequence continues at coordinate 527,907 of NZ_JADEYR010000001.1, read as the reverse complement.
ACCCACGTGGAGTTCATGCCGCTGGCGGAGCACCCCTTCGGCGGCTCCTGGGGCTACCAGGTCACCGGCTACTACGCACCCACCTCGCGCCTGGGCTCGCCGGATGAGCTGCGGCACCTCATCGACACCCTTCACGCCGCCGGCATCGGCGTGATCATGGACTGGGTGCCCGCGCACTTCCCGAAGGACGAATGGGCACTGGCGCGATTCGACGGCGGCCCGCTGTACGAGCACGCCGATCCGCGCAAGGGTGAGCACCCCGACTGGGGCACCTACATCTTCGACCTGGGCCGCAAGGAGGTGCGCAACTTCCTGGTCGCCAACGCCTGCTACTGGCTGGAGGAGTTCCACGTGGACGGCCTGCGGGTCGACGCGGTGGCCTCCATGCTGTACCTGGACTACTCCCGCAAGGAGGGCGAGTGGATCCCCAACCGCCACGGCGGGAGGGAGAACCTCGAGGCGATCGACTTCCTGCAGGAGGCCAACGCCACCGCCTACAAGCGCGCGCCCGGCATCGTGATGATCGCCGAGGAGTCCACCTCCTTCCCCGGCGTCCCCCGTCCCACGGACGTGGGCGGGCTGGGCTTCGGCTTCAAGTGGAACATGGGTTGGATGCACGACTCCCTGGTGTATCTGGGCGAGGACCCGATCAACCGCCAGTACCACCACGGCGAGCTCACCTTCTCGATGGTCTACCAGTACTCCGAGAACTTCGTGCTACCCATCAGCCATGACGAGGTGGTCCACGGCAAGGGCTCCCTGCTGCGCAAGGCCCCCGGGGACGACTGGCAGCAGGCGGCCTCGCTGCGCACCTTCCTGGCCTACCAGTGGACCCATCCGGGCAAGCAGCTGCTGTTCATGGGCTCCGAGTTCGGCCAGGGCACCGAATGGTCCGAGCAGGCGGGCCTGCCCTGGTGGCTGCTGGAGTACCCGCTGCACCGCGGTGCCCAGCAGCTGGTCAAGGACCTCAACGCCCTCCAGGTGGAGTTCGATGCCCTGCACCAGCTGGACCAGGACCCGCAGGGATTCGAGTGGCTGATCGGGGACGACGCCGGCCACAACACGCTCTGCTTCGTTCGCCGCAACCGCGCCGGGGACCCGGTGGTGGTGGTGCTGAACTTCTCCACCGAGCCGTGGCACGACTACCGCGTGCCGATGCCGGAGGGCGGGGCCTGGCTCGAGGTGCTCAACTCCGATGCCCCCGTCTACGGCGGCAGCGGCGTGGGCAACCTCGGCAAGGTGCACGTCGAGCAGGTGCCGATGCACGGCCGGGAGCATTCGGTGCGGCTCACCGTTCCGCCGCTGGGTGCGGTGGTGCTGGCACCGGAGCGCCTGCGCCGCGGCTGAGGGCGCATTCACGGAACCGAGCGCAACGGCCCGGATCCCCTCGCGGGGTCCGGGCCGTTGCCTGTGCTGCGCAGTCCGCCGCGCGGCGGTAAAGGCGCGTCAGTACAGCAGGTTCGCCAGGCGCTTGCGGGCGGCGGCCACGCGAGGATCGCCCGAGCCGGCGATCTCGAACAGCTCCAGCAGGCGGGCGCGCACCGCGTCCTTGGTCTCCTGATCGGCGCCGCGCAGCAGGTCCAGCAGGCGCCCGAACGCGTCGTCGACGTGACCGCCCAGCATGTCGACATCGGCGGCCAGCAGCTGCGCCTGGAGGTCCCGCGGGGAGTTCGCGGCGTCCGTGCGCACGCTCTCGAGGTCCACGCCCTGGGTGCGCCGCATCAGCTGCACGGTGGCCAGCCCGGCCTTCGCCTCCGCATCGGCCGGGGCCTGGTCGAGCTGCTTCTCGAAGGCGGTGACGGCCGCATCGAAGTTCCCGGCCTCGATGGCCTCGTAGGCCTCGGCCACCAGGGGCGGCAGCGGCTCCTCGGCGGGCATCTGCGCGGCGTCCTGCCCCTCGGCCTCGGGCAGCTCCATCCCCTGCTGACGGGCCACGTCGAGGATCTGGGTGAGCAGCGGCTCGATCTCGCTCAGGGGGAGCACGGCCTCGGCGATCGGCTGCACCTGCCCCATCAGCAGCAGCATCAGGGTGGGCAGCTGCTGCACGCGCAGTGCTGCGGCGACCCGCTGCTGGGTGTCGGCGTCCACCGTGGCCAGGCGCAGGGCACCGCCCTTGGCGTCCACCGCGCGGCGCATCGCGTCCAGGTACGCCTGGCCTTCCGGCACGCGGGAGCTGGTCACCAGCAGCAGGGTGGGGATGCGCTGGGAGTCTGCCACCAGCTGCTCGAGGCCCTGCTCGGTGACCGCCACCTCATGGGTACCGGGCGCCGAGCTACCCGCGGCGCCACCGCTGCCGGCGGCCGCCCCGGTGGGCTTCTTGAGGGAGGCGAGGTCGATGATGCCGTAGGGATCGGTCACGTGTGTGCTCCTTGAACGGTCGGTGATGGCACCAGTCTAGAGAGAAGCGGGCTCAGCTCCCGCTCGCACCGAGCGCGGACTGGGTGCCTCCGATGGGCTGGATCTGGGTGCCCGCATCCGCCGGCGGGATGTACATCGCCACCGTGGTGCCGTACTGACGCACGTAGGTGTCGGTGAACTCCTTCTTCCCGATCAGCTTGGTGTACTTGTTGTCCTCGGCGTAGCTCATGGTGGCGCCGTCCTTCACGTTCACCTTGCGGGTGGACATCAGGGTTCCCATCACGATGGCGCCGCCGTCGTCGGTGCGCAGGCCGGCGAACTCTCCGTCCTTGACCGTGTACACCTCCTTGATGGTGGCGGCCTCGTCCCACTCCACGCCGGCGTTGAGCTCGGCACGCTCGGCCTGGATGCGCTCATGGGTGGCGGTCTGGAAGGGGTTGGGGGCCAGCAGGTCGTCGGGATCGGCGCCGTCGCCGTCGCTGAGCACCTTGGCGTACAGCGCGAGGGCCTCGGCCGGGGTCCTCAGCAGCCCCGACTCGTCCGCGGCCACGGGCTCTGCGCCCACTCGCTGGTCGGGGACCATCGGCATGTCGACGCCCACGGCCTGCTGTGCCCATCCCCAGGTGGTGTACGGGGACCGGGCGTCGTTCTGCTGCAGCACCATGAAGTAGGGCACGCCCTCGTCGACCGAGTCGGCGACCAGCGCGATCGCCACCCGCGGGAATGCCTCGCCCACAGAGGTCATGGGGACGATCAGCTCCTTGCCGGGGTGCTTGAGATCCGCGGCCCACTCCTCGGCCTTGGCGATCATGCCGTAGGCCGCGGTGCGGAACTCCGCCGCGGAGCCGGTCACGCGCGGCGCCAGCAGTGCCGCATCACGGGCCTCGTCGGCCGCTGCCACAGCGTCATGGATCTCGGCCACGAAGGTCTCGAACTGCCCCTCCCCCGTCACCGGGGTGGGCTCGGCCAGGGTGGGGCCCGTGGGCGGAGCCGCAGGGGGCTCCGGCTCGGATGCGCAGGCGGCCAGCACGGCACCGGCCACCAGGGTGCCGGTACCGAGCAGCAGGCCTCGGCGGCCCAGCGGCGATGGCGTCGCCTCGGGAGCGGGGGACACGGGCGGCTCGGCAGCGTGCATGGGGCAGTCCTTGCTCGGTGAGTGGTCAGCGGTCGGGGTCATCAGCGCACCTCCGCCGGGTGCGAGCCGCCCTCGTCGGTCCCGTTGGTGCCGTCGTCCCCCGGGGCGGCCTGCGGGTCGATGCGCTCGGTCTGCGGCTCGGTGCGCTCCGCCCTCGGGAACCGGCGCGGGTCCGCACCGGCGGCAGCAGCGGGTGCCACCGCGGCCGCGGGCTCGTCGGCCTCCTCGACCGGCTCGTCCTCGTCCTCACGGCGACGGGTGCCGGCGGAGACCACCAGCAGGACCAGTCCGATCACGGCGAGGGTCGCACCGCCCGCGTACGCGTAGGGGACCCACTCGTTCTTGGCCTCCACCGGCCAGGTGATCGAGATGGACTCCGCGCCGGGGGCGGTGCCGTCGGTCACCACCAGGATCGCGCGGTACATCTGCTCGTTGGGCGCGTGCTCCTGTGCGGCGAACTCGGCCACGTCGAGGGTCACCGGGCTGGGGGAGGTGTCCACGGTGCGCCACAGGTCGGACTCGGTGGGGGCGGGCAGCTCGGCCGGCCCCTCGGGGTTCACCTCTTCGGTGGTGATGGTCTGCCAGTCGGACAGGCCCGTCACCCGCGTGTAGCGGGAGTCGCCCAGCCAGGCCTCGATGTCGCCGTTCGGAGCGGTGATCAGGGAGACATCGGAGGCGCCGGTGATGGCGACCTCGCCCTCCCGCCCTCCGACGTACAGCACACCGGGGTCGATCAGCACAGCGGGACCGGGATCGCTCAGCTCGACGGTGGCGGTGCGCTCCGTGGCGGGAGCCCAGACGGTCCCCCCCAGCCTGCCGAGCACCAGTCCCGCCACACCGAGCAGCACCAGCAGGACGGCAAGGACGCGTTGCACGATGGTTCTTCTCCTTGGGAGCGTGCCGGGTTCCTTCCCCGACGGCGGACCTTCCCACGATACGATCGGCCCCCGCCACCGAACAGGGGGACGTGAGCAGGTGCACCCGCCCACGGATGCCGTACTCTGGCCGGGTGCGTCTCGTGGTTGCCCGTTGCTCTGTCGACTACACCGGTCGGCTCACCGCTCATCTGCCCCTGGCACCGCGACTGCTGATCCTCAAGGCCGACGGCAGCGTCCTGGTCCACTCCGACGGCGGCAGCTACAAGCCGCTGAACTGGATGACCCCGCCGTGCACCCTCACCACCACCCGCCGCAGCGACGACGAGATCGCCGATGATCCCGAGGGCGAGTGGATCGAGCAGTGGGACGTGGTGCACGACAAGAGCGGCGATCGGCTGCGGGTGCGCCTGCACGAGGTCTTCGAGGACTCCAGTCATGAGCTGGGCGTGGACCCGGGGCTGCGCAAGGACGGCGTCGAGGCGCACCTGCAGGCCCTGCTGGCCGAGAACATCGACACCCTGGGCGCCGGCTGGACCCTGGTGCGACGCGAGTACGCGACCGCCATCGGGCCGGTGGACATCCTCGCTCGCGATCCGGAGGGACAGACGGTGGCCATCGAGATCAAGCGGCGCGGCGAGATCGACGGCGTCGAGCAGCTGACCCGCTACCTCGACCTGCTCAACCGCGATCCCCTGCTCGCGCCCGTGCGCGGCGTGTTCGCGGCGCAGGCGATCAAGCCCCAGGCGAAGGTCCTGGCCGGCGACCGCGACATCGACTGCGTGACCCTCGACTACGACGCCCTGCGGGGCATCGACGACGTGGAGTCCCGCCTGTTCTGACCCCCTCACAACCCCCGCAGCACCGTCACAGGAGAGCCATGGCCCCCGCTGAGCCCACCGACGCCGACCACTCCGTGCCCGAGCTCGGCCCGGAGGGCGCCTCCCTGCAGGCGGAGCTGGCACTGCACGGCACCGCCGTCCTGGAACGGGGCGTGGTCCCGGGAGCACTGGTGCTGCTGGGCGACGGCGAGATCCTCTGGTCGGGACCTGCGGTCCAGGCGCCGCAGTACAACGCCCAGCGCACCGTCCGGCACGACGGGCTGATCCTTCCGGGTCTGGTGGACATCCACTGCCACGGTGGCGGTGGGGCGTCCTTCCCTGACGCCTCCGGGCCCGAGCAGATGATGGACGCCGTGCGTGAGCACCGCCGCCACGGCACCACCTCCCTGGTCGCCTCCTTGGTCACCGCCTCCCCCGACACGCTGCGGCAGCGGGTGGCGGACCTGGCGCAGCTCGCGGCCGACGGGGAGATCGCGGCCATCCACCTGGAGGGTCCGTTCATCTCCGAGGCCCGCAAGGGCGCCCAGAACCCCGAGCACATCACCGGCGGCGACGCCGAGCTGGTGCGCGAGCTGGCGGCCATCGCCGGTGGTGCTCTGGCCACCATGACCGTCGCGCCCGAGGCGGAGGACGCGGGTGCGGTGATCACGGCGCTGGCGGAGTCCGGGGCGATCCCGTCGCTCGGCCACACCGACTGCACCAGCGCCGAGATGACCCAAGGCGTCGAGCGCTCGCTGCAGGCCCTGCAGCGCGCACGCGGCCGCTCCGCGCTGCCCACCGCCACTCACCTGTTCAACGGCATGCGCCCCATCCACCACCGTGACCCCGGCCCCGCGCTGGCCTGCCTGGACGCCGCCGCGCGCGGACAGATGGTGGTCGAGCTGGTGGCTGACGGCGTGCACCTGGACCACCGCACCGTCGCGCACGTGTTCGCGGTGGCCGCGGAGGACCACGTGATGCTGGTGACCGACGCGATGGCCGCCGCCGGCATGGCGGATGGTCAGTACAGCTTGGGCGCGCAGGACGTCACGGTGGCTGGCGGTGTCGCCACCCTCACCCACGGCGGCTCCGTCGCGGGCGGAACCGCTCACCTGCTGGACGTGCTGCGCCACACGGTGCTGGGCTCGGGAGTGGACCTGGTGCGGGCCGTCCGTGCCGCCACCGCGGTCCCCGCCCGGGTGCTCGGGCTGCAGGAGCGCATCGGGTCCCTCACCTCGGGGTGCCGTGCGGATGTGCTGCTGGTGGACGCGCAGTTCCACCCGGTGACGGTGCTGCGCGCCGGCGAGGAGATCTGAGCCGCGGCTCAGTCCGCGTCCCCGATGACCATCCCGGTCGGTGCCGCTTCCAGCCAGGAGTTCAGAGCCGCCCCGGCAGAGAGGTCCACAATCGCCTGGAGCTCCTGCCCGCTGCGCAGGTGGAACACCACCAGGCAGGCGTCCTCGTCACCATCGACCTGCGCCGGCAGGCGCCTACGGGTCATTTCCGCGATGTCCGCCCGGCGGATCACCGCCGAGGGCGACAGCCGCATCGAGAAGGCCCGGAACCACCGCACCCGATCCGTGCCGAAGCGCATCAGGCCGCGCTGCCAGCTCTCGGGTCCCGTCAGTCCGCGCCTGCGCAGCGTGCAGTCGAAGGCTCCGCGCTGACGGGAGACGAACAGCTGCCGCCCGATCACGGCCGCCGCCAGCACGACGAAGAGCACCCCGATCCCCACCAGGAGGACCGGGATGCTCAGCTCGGGCATGGATGAGCGGTGCGGGTCAGCGCCCGGAGCCGCCGACGCGCACCGCCTCGTCCACGGCGATGGTGACCACGTCGCTGTCGACGGAGACGAAGCCGCCGACCACGTCGCGCTCGGTGACCTCACCGCTCTCGGCGATGATGCGCACCAGACCGCGGTCCAATACCGCCAGCGTGGGCTGCATCTGCGGCAGGATGCCCATCGAGCCGTCGGCGGCGGGCACCACCACCTGGGCGGCGCGACCGGACCACACGGTGCGGTCGGCCGTCACGAAGGTGACCTCGAGGGTGCTCACTGACCGAGCTCCTTCTGGATCCGGTGGTGGGCCTCCATCACCATGTCGATGCCGCCCACGTTGAAGAACGCCTGCTCGGGGATGTGGTCGAACTCGCCGTCGCAGATCCCCTTGAAGCCCTCGATGGTGTCGCGCAGCGGCACGTCGGAGCCGTCCACACCGGTGAACTGCTTGGCGATGTGGGTGTTCTGGGACAGGAACTGCTGGATGCGGCGGGCCCGCGAGACGGTGACCTTGTCCTCCTCGGACAGCTCGTCCACGCCCAGCATCGCGATGATGTCCTGCAGCTCCTTGTTGCGCTGGAGGACCTGCTTGACGCGCACCGCGGTGTCGTAGTGGTCCTGGCCGATGTACCGGGGGTCTAGGATCCGCGAGGTCGAGGACAGCGGGTCGATGGCCGGGTACAGGCCGCGCGAGGCGATCTCACGGGAGAGCTCGGTGGTGGCGTCGAGGTGGGCGAACGTGGTGGCCGGGGCCGGGTCGGTGTAGTCGTCGGCCGGCACGTAGATCGCCTGCATCGAGGTGATGGAGTGGCCGCGGGTGGAGGTGATCCGCTCCTGCAGCACGCCCATCTCGTCAGCCAGGTTGGGCTGGTAGCCCACCGCGGAGGGCATGCGGCCCAGCAGGGTGGAGACCTCGGAGCCCGCCTGGGTGAAGCGGAAGATGTTGTCGATGAACAGCAGCACGTCCTGGCTCTGCACGTCGCGGAAGTACTCCGCCATGGTCAGGGCCGAGAGCGCCACGCGCAGGCGGGTGCCCGGCGGCTCGTCCATCTGGCCGAAGACCAGGGCGGTCTTCTCGATCACGCCGGACTCAGTCATCTCCTCGATGAGGTCCCAGCCCTCGCGGGTGCGCTCACCCACGCCGGCGAACACGGAGACGCCGTCGTGGTTGTTGGCCACGCGGTAGATCATCTCCTGGATCAGCACCGTCTTGCCCACACCGGCGCCGCCGAACAGGCCGATCTTGCCGCCCTGCACGTACGGGGTGAGCAAGTCGATCGACTTGATGCCGGTCTCGAACATCTGGGTCTTGGACTCGAGGTCGTCGAAGTTCGGGGCCTTGCGGTGGATCGGCCAGCGCTCCTCCACCTGGAAGGTGGCGGCGTCCCTGTTCAAGGGCGCGCCGGTCACGTCGAACACGGTGCCCAGGGTCACGTCGCCCACGGGCACGGAGATCGGGGCGCCGGTGTCGTTCACGGACTGGCCGCGCACCAGGCCGTCGGTGGGCTTGAGCGCGATCGCGCGCACCATGCCGTCACCCAGGTGCTGCGCGGTCTCGAGCCACAGGGTGCGCGCGTCCTCGCCCTCACCGCTGAAGCCGATCTCGGTGTTCAGCGCGTTGTAGAGGTCGGGGATCTGACCCGGGGGGAACTCGATGTCGACGACGGCACCGGTGACGCGGGCGACGCGGCCGGTGCCACCGGGCGTGGTGGTCTCGGTGGTGGCGGGGGCGGTGGTGGTCATGTCCGTACTCTCCGTGGGTATGGCGGGCGAGAGCGCTCGCGGCGGGATCTCGGGTGGTCCGTGGTTCTCAGCGTTCGCTGCGTCCGGAGCCCGACAATGCGTCGGCACCGCCGACGATCTCGGTGATCTCCTGGGTGATCTCCGCCTGACGGGCGGAGTTCGCCAGTCGGGTGAACTTGTTGATCTGGGTCTCGGCGTTGTCCGTGGCGGTCTTCATGGCTCGCTGGCGGGAGGCGTGCTCGGAGGCCATCGACTGCAGCAGGATGTTGATGATCCGCGCCTCGACGTAGCGCGGGATCAGCTGCTCCATCACGGTGTCCGGATCCGGCGTGAAGGCGTACAGCGGGTAGCTGGGCCGCACCTGGCCCGGATCCGCGTCGACCACGCCCATGGGCACCAGGCGCACGGACTTGGTGCGCTGCTGGAAGCGGCTCTCGAACTGCGTGCCTACCACGTACAGCTCGTCGATGTGCTGCTCGAGGTCCTCGCTCAGGAGGTCCTCGGTGACGACCTTGGCGATCTCGCGGCCCAGTTCCGGCAGCTCGGCCTCCTTGTAGGGCGTCCAGGAGCGGTGCGGCTCGCGGTTGCGGAAGCGGTAGTAGCTGTCGCCCTTGCGCCCCACCACGTACATCACCGGGGTCTTGCCCTGGTCGCGCAGCAGGTTGGCGAGCTGCTCGGCTCCGCGGATGGCATTGGGCGAGTAGGCCCCGGCCATGCCGCGGTCCGAGGTGATCAGCAGGATCCCCACGCGGCCATTGACATCGCGCTTGGACTGCAGGAACGGGTGGTCGATCTCATCGGAGTTCGTGGCGACCGATCCGATGGCCGTGGTGATCGCCTCGGCGTACGGGGTGGTGGCCCGCACACGGGCATGGGCCTTGGAGATGCGCGCTGCCGCGATCATCTCCTGGGCCTTGAAGATCTTCTTCATGCCCTGCGCGGACCTGATCCGCTGCTTGTAGACCCTCTGCTGGGCTCCCATGTCTCTCCTCGTGCGCCCTGGATGCATCCGTGGCCCGTGCGCCGCCCGCCGGAGCGGGCGGCGGCGACGGATCAACCGCGGACGATGTTCTCCTGCTCGATGTCCTCAGCGGACATGCGCCTGCTCTCGTCGGCCCGCTGGACACGGTCCTGCTCGTCCTTGCCGACGAGGTAGTCGCGCTTGACGTCCTCGAGGATGCGGGTGAGCTCCTCCTCCGTGTCCTTCTCGAACTTGGAGGTCTCCCGGATGCTCGAGAGCACTGAGCCGTTGTGCCGCAGGTGCTCCAACAGCTGCGCCTCGAACTCGCGGACGTCCTCCACCTCGATGTCGTCGAACTTGCCGGTGGTGCCGGCCCAGATCGAGACGACCTGCTCCTCGACGGGGAACGGCGAGTACTGCGCCTGCTTGAGCAGCTCCATCAGACGCGCACCGCGGCCCAGCTGCTGCTTGGACGCGGCGTCCAGATCCGAGGCGAACATGGCGAAGGACTCCAGGTCCCGGTACTGCGCCAGGGAGATCTTCAGCGTGCCCGAGACGGACTTCATCGCCTTGATCTGGGCCGAGCCACCCACGCGGGAGACCGAGATGCCCACGTCGACCGCGGGGCGCTGGTTCGCGTTGAACAGGTCCGACTGCAGGAAGCACTGGCCGTCGGTGATGGAGATGACGTTGGTGGGGATGTACGCCGAGACGTCGTTGGCCTTGGTCTCGATGATCGGCAGGCCGGTCATCGAGCCGCCGCCCATCTCGTCGGAGAGCTTCGCGCAGCGCTCCAGCAAACGGGAGTGCAGGTAGAAGACGTCACCGGGGTACGCCTCACGGCCCGGGGGCCGACGCAGCAGCAGGGACACGGCGCGGTAGGCCTCGGCCTGCTTGGAGAGGTCGTCGAAGACGATCAGGACGTGCTTGCCCTCGTACATCCAGTGCTGACCGATGGCCGAGCCGGTGTAGGGGGCCAGGTACTTGAAGCCGGCCGGGTCCGATGCCGGGGCCGCCACGATGGTGGTGTACTCCAGTGCACCGTTCTCCTCGAGCGCGGCGCGCACCGAGGCGATGGTGGAGCCCTTCTGGCCGACCGCCACGTAGATGCAGCGCACCTGCTTGGCCGGGTCGCCGGACTCCCAATTGGCCTTCTGGTTCAGGATGGTGTCGATCGCGATGGCGGTCTTGCCGGTCTGACGATCGCCGATGATCAGCTGACGCTGGCCGCGGCCGATCGGGGTCATCGCGTCGATGGCCTTCAGGCCCGTCTGCATGGGCTCCTTGACGGCCTTGCGCTGCATCACCGTGGGTGCCTGCAGCTCGAGCGCGCGGCGGCCCACGGAGTCGATCGCGCCCAGACCGTCGATGGGGTTGCCGACCGGGTCGACCACGCGACCCAGGTAGCCCTCGCCGACGGGCACGGAGAGCACCTCACCGGTGCGACGGACCTCCTGGCCCTCCTCGATGCCGGTGAACTCGCCCAGCACCACCACGCCGACCTCGCGCAGATCGAGGTTCAGGGCCAGGCCCTGGGTGCCGTCCTCGAAGACCACGAGCTCGTTGGCCATGACGTCGGGCAGGCCCTCGACGCGGGCGATGCCGTCGGCGGCCTCGGTGACGCGGCCGATCTCCTCGCGCTCGGTGGCGCCGGTCTGGTAGGTGGACACCGCGGTGTCCAGTGCGTTCCGGATCTCCTCCGGGCTGATCGTGAGCTCGGCCATCGCTGTGCTTCGCTTCCTCTCGGTCTCCCCGTGTGCGGGGAATGTGCTGGTGATGCTGCGACGCCTGGGCGTCTGAGCGGGGTCGGGGCTGGTCAGGACACCAGCTGTCGCTTGGCGCGGGCGAGCCGTGCCAGGACGGTGGCGTCGTAGAGGTCGTCTCCGACCTGGATCCGCAGGCCGCCCACGACCTCAGGGTCGACCTGGACGTTCATGTGGATGTCACGGCCGTAGATGCCGGTGAGGATCGCGCCGAGCCGGGCCTTCTGGGCCTCGCTCAGCTCGATCGCACTGGTGACGCTGGCGAAGCTGCGCCGACGCCGGTCGGAGGCGAAGCGTGCGAACTCCGAGATCCGCCGGGCGGGCTTGACGTCGCTGCGGCGGGTCACGGCCCGGGTCACCAGCTGGAGGGTGATCTGATGCACCCGGCCCTGCAGGACGGCCTGGACGATGCGGGCGCGCTGCTCGGGGCGCTCGCGGGCGTCGTCCAGAGCTGCGTGCAGCTCGCCGTTGCGGTCGATCATCCGCGACACCTGGAACATCTCGTCCTCCACCGCGCCCAGGACGTCCTCCCGCTCGGCCTGGCCGAGCAGGACGGACACGCCTGCCAGCTCGAGCGCATCGAGGATGTCCTCCTGCTCGGACCAGCGTCGGCGCACGACCTCGTGGGTGACCTCGAGGGCCTGCGGGCTGACCTTGTCGGCGAACAGGGAGCTGACCGCGGACTCCTTGACCTCGGCCGGGCGGCCAGCGTCGGAGAGCAGCCTGACGAGCTGGTTGCTGGAGTCGATGGCATCGGCCACCGAGAACAGCTGCTCGGCACCGGACTCCAACGAATCCGTCGGGACCGCCTGGGCGGAATCGACGTGTCGGAGCACCTCACCGAGGGAGGTGGAGGACGTTCCTCGCATCACTGGTCCTTATCGGGTGGCGGCCTGGGACGACTCCAGGTCGTCCAGGAAGCGGTCGATCACGCGGCGGGAGCGCTCGTCGTCGGTGAGGGACTCGCCGACGATCTTCGAGGCGAGATCGCTGGCGAGCGTCCCGACCTCGCCGCGCAGCTCGTGCGAGGCGGCGATCCGCTCCGCGGTGAGCTGCTGGCGTCCCGAGGCGAGCACGCGCTCGTTCTCGGCCTCGGCGCGGGCCTTGGCCTCCTCGACGATGCGCTGCCCGTCCTGGCGTGCCTTCTCGCGGATGGCAGCGGCCTCCTGGCGGGCGGCGGCGAGCTCGGACTCCTGGTCGGCCTTGAGCTGGTCGGCCTGCTCCTGGACCTCTTCGGCCCGGCGGATGCCGCCCTCGATCTTCTCGGCGCGCTCATCGAGCACCGCATTGAGGCGGGGCAGGACGAAGCGCATGAAGACCACGGCGAAGATCGCGATGAAGATCGCCGACCAGATGATCTCCGGCACGTACGGGATGAACAGACGCCAGCCCGGGGTGGGGGAATCTCCTGCGCTGAGGATCATGGGGTGATCCTCAGATGAACGCGAGGACGAAGCCGAAGACGATCGCCAGCAGGGCCAGGAACTCGACGAAGCCGGCGCCGATCAGCATGGTGGTCTGCAGCTGCGAGCGCATCTCGGGCTGGCGGGCCTGCGCCTCGGCGGTCTTGCCGACGAGGATGCCCAGGCCGATGCCGGGGCCGAGGGCTGCGAGACCGAAGCCGACGGAGGCGATGTTGCCCTCGATGGCGGACAGGAGCATCGGATCCACGGGGGTTTCCTTTCGTTGGGCCGTCCGGGCGGACGGCAGATCAGGGGTTCCAGCGCGCTGGAAGGTTGGGGGGGGTACTGCGGTCAGTGCTCGTCGGTGACAGCCATCTGGATGTACACCGCCGAGAGGATGGTGAAGATGAAGGCCTGCAGGGCGGCGACGAAGATCTTGAAGGCGAAGACGCCCAGGCTGAGGGCACCGGCGAAAGGTGCTGCCGCGGTGAGCCAGCTCAGGGAGACCACCAGGCCGTGGGTGAGGCCGATGAGCACCACGATGATCATGTGACCGCCCACCATGTTGGCCAGCAGACGGATGGTGAGCGAGGCCCAGCGGACCACGAACACCTGGATCAGCTCGATCGGGACCAGCAGGAGGTACACCACGCCCGGCACACCAGGGGGCATGGTGGCGTGCTTGAGGTAGCCGCCCACGCCGTGCGCCTTGATGCCCGAGGCGACGTAGATCACGAAGGTGGCCAGGGCCAGCAGCAGCGGGATGCCGATGACGGCGGTGCCGGACATGTTCAGCCCCGGCACCATGAACCCCAGGTTCAGCGCCAGGATCAGCACGAACACGGTGACCAGCCAGGGGCCGAAGCGCCGACCGTCCTTCTCGCCGAGCACATTGACCACGATGTTCTTGTGCACAAACTCGACCAGCAGCTCGACGATGCTCTGGACGCGGCCGGGCACCAGCTTGGAGCGGGAGGCCACCACGCACATGAAGATCAGCACGGCGGCCAGGATGATCAGCCGCACCAGCTGGATGCGGTTGAACTCGAAGGGGGTGCCCGCGAACAGGATGGGGTCGGGGAAGAACTCCTCCAGCGAGGGGATGTGGAGGATGGAGTCACCCTCCGCGAGGAGAGGGGGCGCAACGTCGGCGGTGTTCAGCTCGATCTCCCGTGGTCGTGCAGCCCGCCTCTGCGGCGGACCTGATGTTCACTTCGTGCAGCCCGGCTCCGCTGGATGCGCTGCTGGGGGGTGGCGTCGGTGCCGTTCGGTTCACCTGCCCGGAAGCCTCCGCGCTGTCCGGTCAAGCCCGTGATCAGCGGTGGGACGCCTCTGGGAGCATAACAGAGCATCACTGCTCCTCGGCACGGACGTCGGTCCTTTGGGACGAGGTCACATCGAGGGGCTGGCGCACCTTGAGCAGAAGGATCATCTCGGCGGCGATCGCGCACAGCGCTCCCACCAGCAGTGCGATCCCGACCCAGGCGATGGAGACCTGTGCGGTGTCCCGCAGCAGGATCAGCACCACGATCACGATCACCATCTTCGCGCCCCAGGATGCGAGAACCGTCACGGCCATGGCGATCGCCCCCAGCTTCGGGGCGAGATAGGCCGTGACGACAGTGGGCACCACGACCACCAGCGTCAGCGCCGTGCCCACCAGGGCCCCCAGCACGGCGGGGGTGTCGAAGGCGACGGCGGCCACCGCGATCACCACGGCGTCGAGCGCGACGCCGACGGCCAGGGCGACCAGGGTTGCGCGCAGCATGCCGCGGTCACCGCGGGTGCGTACGGGCTGCTCAGGTGACGTGGACATCGTTCTCCTTCCGCCGGCGCGCACGGCGCCAGTCGAGGGGGTCGAAGGTGAGGACCACGGCGATCAGCACGCCCACGGCCCAGAACAGGAGGACGGACTGCGCATCCAGCACCAGCGGCAGCAGCATGCCGATGGAGATCACCACGGTCCACGTGTACATGATCAGCACGGCCGTGGTCTTGGAGTGCCCCAGGCTCAGCAGGCGGTGGTGCAGGTGCGCCTTGTCGGCATGGAACGGGGAGCGGCCCGAGCCGATGCGCCGCACCACGGCCAGCGCGAAGTCCAGGAAGGGAACCACCATCACCGCGATCGGCAGCAGGATCGGCAGGAACTGCCCGAACAGGTCGGCCCCGGTCAGTCGGGCGGGGTCCACCTGGCCGGTGACGGTGATCGTGCTCGCGGCCAGCAGCAGGCCCAGCAGCATCGAGCCGGAGTCCCCCATGAATATTCGTGCCCGCGCCATGTTGTGAGGCAGGAAGCCCAGGCACGCTCCGATCATGGTGGCCGTGATCAGGGCCGCGAGGGAGGAGTAGTCGGTGGTGGAGGCACTGCGCGTGAGCAGGTAGGCGTAGAGGAAGAACGCGGTGCCGCCGATCGCCATCACGCCCGCGGCGAGCCCGTCCAGGCCGTCCACGAAGTTCACGGCGTTCATGCTCACCACCACCACCAGCACGGTGAGGATCAGCGAGGTGCGTCCGGACAGCAGCGTGACCCCGCCGATCGGCAGCGAGACCAGCTGCACGCCCTGCCAGGCCAGCAGCAGCGCGGCGAGCACCTGCCCGGCGAGCTTGGTCACCCAGTCCAGATCCCACTTGTCGTCGGCTGCGCCGAGCAGGCACACCATGCCCGCGGCGGCCAGGATCCCCCAGGGCTGGGCGGAGTCCGCGTACAGCCCCTGCAGGAACGGGACGCGGCTGGCCAGCACCAGCGCGGCGGTGACGCCCGCGAACATGGCCAGGCCTCCCAGTCGTGGGGTCACGGCGTCATGGACGTCGCGCGCCCTCACCGCCGTCATCGCTCCTACCCGGCGGGCGAGCAGTCGTGCCGCCGGTGTGGTCAGGAAGGAGACGGCCGCGGCGACCAGGAGCAGGAAGAGGTAGATCCTCACCCGGGCGCGCTCTCCGTCCGCTCGCCGTCGGCGGTGTCCTCACCGGCGGAGGTATCCAGCGGGGTCTCGTTCCCGGCTGCGGACTCCGTCGCGGGCTGCTCGCCCGAGGAGATGTCCTCGATGTCGGGCTCGGAGGGGAGCGCGATCGCATCGGCCGCAGCTGCCGGGTCGGTCGTCCCGGCCGTGGGGACGGCCGGGTCGGAATCGTCCTGATCGGGCTGGGTGCGGATGTCGGTGTCGCTGTCGTCGGAGGAGTTCTCCACCGGGCCGGTCGCCCCCCCGGCGTCACTGTCGTCGACGTCCGCAGTGGCGTCGTCCTGGGCTGGCTCCGGCTCGGGGGCGGTGAAGATGTCGCCCAGGACCTCCACGATCTGCTCCCGGGACAGCGCGCCCTCGCGCACGATCTCGGGCGGCTCGACCGTGGTGTCGATGATGGTGGAGCTGGTGCCGATGCGCGCGGTGCCGCCGTCGAGGTACACCTCGACCGAGTCCCCGAGCTGGGTGGCGGCATCCAGCACGCTGAGGGCGGCGGGGCGGCCGTGCCGGTTGGCGCTGGAGACCGCGAGCGGTCCGGTGCGGCGCAGCAGCTCCAGCGCGACCTCGTCATCCGGCATGCGCAGGGCCACGGTGCCGCGGGTCTCGCCGAGGTCCCAGGTCAGGGAGGGCTGGGCGGTGAGGATCAGGGTGAGCGGGCCGGGCCAGAACTCCTCGGCCAAGCGCTCGGCGTACTCGGGGACGTCCACCGCCAGCGCCAGCAGCACCGACGGATCGCCCACCAGCACCGGGGGCGGGGTGTCGCGGCCGCGGCCCTTGGCCTCCAGCAGTGCGTCGACGGCGTCGGCGGAGAACGCATCGGCTCCGATGCCGTACACCGTGTCGGTGGGCAGGACGATCAAGCGGCCTTCGCGCACGGCGTCGACGGCGGTCTGCAGGGCGTCCTCGCGGGACTCGGGGTTCTGGGTGTCGTGCACGCTCACCGGGTCAGTCTCTCACTTCCGTGGTCCATCGGGCTCTGGCTGCGCCGCATCGCCCCCGGGCCGCGTCGCATCGACCGCCCGGCGCGCGACCAGGAACCGGTCGCGGCCGGTGAGGTCAGGCAGGGTGGCCACGTCCTCGAACCCGCCGATGCGTTCGGCGGCGGCGCGGGTGGCGGCTCCTTGGACGTCGGCGTGCTCCATGATCAGCAGTCCGCCGGGCCGCAGCAGCCTGTGGGCCCAGCTGATCACGGTGCGCGGCAGATTCAGGCCGTCCGCCCCTCCCCCGTACAGGGCGCGGGCGGGGTCGTACCGCTGCACCTCGATCTCCTGGGGAACGGCATCCGGCGGCACGTACGGAGGGTTGGAGACGACCGCATCCAGCTGCGGCGCATGGGCGAGGGAGCCGGGTGAGGTCAGGTCGGCGCGGCGCACCTCGATGCGCTCCTGCCAGGCGGCCGTGTTGCGCCGGGTGAGGGCCACGGCCTGCTGGTCGATGTCGACGGCGAGCACGCGCACTTCGGGCAGCTCGTCCAGCAGGGCAGCGGCCAGGGCCCCGCTGCCGGTGCACAGGTCCGCCATCTGCTGAAGGGGGCCGTGGTGGTGCTGCTGCAGCAGGTCCAGCACGAGCTCGGTCTCCGGGCGGGGGATGAACACCCCGGGCTCCGTGTTCAGGCGCAGGCGGCGGAAGGCTGCATGCCCTTCGATCAGCTGCAGCGGCTCACGGGCCTCGCGGCGCGCCACCAGGGCGTCCAGTCGGGGCTCGAAGTCGTCCGGGAGCGAGTCCAGCAGCACCAGGGGGCCATCGCTGCCCGTTGCCAGGGCGAGCAGGGCACGGGCGTCGGCGCTGGGCGAGGGGACGCCGGCTGCGCCCAGGCGGGCGGTGGTGCTCGCCAGGGCCTCGCGCAGCCGCGCGCGGGTGTCGGCGCTCGCGCGGGTGTCGGCGCTCGCGCGGGCGGTCTCGGCCGGCTCCGTGCTCACTGCGGCGTGCCCTGCTGGGCCTCGGCCAGGCGGGCCTCCCGCTCGGCGGCGCGGGCGGAGCCGATCAGCTCCTCGAGATCGCCGGAGAGCACCTGCTGGAGATTGCCGGCCTTGTACCCGGTGCGGTGATCGGCCACGCGCGACTCGGGGAAGTTGTAGGTGCGGATCCGCTCGGAGCGGTCCACGGTGCGCACCTGGGAACGGCGCGCGGAGGCGGCCTGGGCGTCCTGGGCGTCGCGGTGCTGGTCCAGCAGGCGCGTGCGCAGGATCCTCATCGCCTGCTCCCGGTTCTGCAGCTGGCTCTTCTCGTCCTGGCAGGAGACCACGATGCCGCTGGGTAGGTGGGTGATGCGCACGGCCGAATCGGTGGTGTTGACGCTCTGGCCTCCCGGCCCGGAGGAGCGGAACACGTCGATGCGCAGGTTGGCGGGGGCCAGCGCCTCGGCGAGCAGCTCGCTCTCGTCGGTCTCGTCCGCCTCCGGCAGCACCAGCACGCCCACGGCCGAGGTATGGATCCGCCCGGCGGACTCGGTGATGGGGACCCGCTGCACGCGGTGCACACCGGCTTCGTGCTTGAGATGAGCGTAGACACCGTCGGCGGGGGTCGTGGCGCCGCGTGAGGCGATCGAGACGGTGACGTCCCGCAGCCCGCCCAGCTCGGAGGGGGCGGAGCTGAGCACCTCGACACGCCAGCCGCGGTGCTCGGCGAAGGAGCGGTACATGCGCAGCATCTCCGCGGCGAAAAGGGCCGATTCCTCTCCCCCGGCACCCGCCTTGATCTCCAGGATCACGTCCCGCGCATCGTCGGGGTCGCGGGGCGCCAGCAGGTCCTCGAGATGCTCGCGCTCGGCGGCCAGGCGTGCGGCGATCTGCTCGGCCTCGGCCGCGAGCTCCGGATCCTCCGCGCCCAGCTCTCGGGCGGCGGCGAGGTCGTCCTCGCAGGCGCCGACGACGGCGGCCGCGCGCAGCACCGCTTCGACCTCCGCCCAGCGGCGGGCGACGCGGCGGGCCCGGGAGGCGTCATCGTGCAGGGTGGGATCGGCCATCTGGTCCTGCAGCTGCGCGTGCTCAGCGCGCAGCGGCGCGAGCCTGTCCGCTCCCGGGTCGGTGCTCAACTCTGCTCCCCCGTGACGTCCGACGGACACGGGTGCCCGTCACATACGACGACGCCGACGCGCACCGTGGGGAGCGCGCCGGCGTCTGCGAGAGGTCTCAGGCCTTCTTCTTGCCGTAGCGGGCCTGGAAGCGGGCGACGCGGCCGCCGGTGTCCAGGATCTTCTGCTTGCCGGTGTAGAACGGGTGGCACGCGGAGCAGACCTCGGTGTTGATCTTGCCGTCGGTCTTGGTGCTGCGGGTGGTGAACGTGTTGCCGCAGGTGCAGGTGACCTGGGTGGTGACGTACTCGGGGTGGATCTCGGCCTTCATCGCTTCTCTCCTTCTCGGGTCGCTGGGTCGGCGCCCGGCGGGCGCCGTGAACCAGAACCGACGCACCAGTGTGCCACGTCGAACGGGCATCCGACAGGTCACCGGGGTGCGGCGTTCGCCATATCGGGCACCGGCGGCGCGGTCATGCGGAGTCGCGCACCCGCAGGTGGAACGGCACCGTGCGGTGGGCCTGTTCACCGCGCAGCGGCACGCGGCCCTCGAGCATCCCGGCCACCAGGTCCACGGTCTGCTCGGCGATCTCGCCGATGTCGATCGCGAGGGTGGTCAGCTCCGGGGTGACGAGGGAGGACATCTCCAGGCCGTCCACGCCGACCAGCCGCACCCCGTCGGGCACCTGCACGCCCATCCCGCGCAGCGTGCGCAGCAGTCGCACGGCCAGTTCGTCGTTGAAGGCGATGAGCGCGTCGGCACCGTCGGCCAGGGCCGCTTCGAGCACCTCACGGTGCCCGTCCGTGGCGTGGACCGCGCGCACGGGGGTCGTGCCGTCGGTGCGGATCGCATCCAATGCCCGCACCAGGTCGTGCGCACGACTGCTGCGCTCCCGCGCACCGGCGGGCGCTGTGGCTGCGCGGGCGATGTCGAGATCGAGCACCAGTGGGCGGCGTGCCCCGACGGACTGCAGATGCACGGCCAGATCCTCCATCGCCTGCCGGGAGCCGAACTGCACCACGCCCGCAGTGGCCGACTGCTCCGCGGTGCCGTCCAGATGGACCACGGGCATGCCGATCGCACCGCGGATCCCCTCGGTGCGCACGCCGTAGCCGACGATCGCATCGACCCGTCGGGACAGCTCCGCAGCGGCGGCCTCCGGTTCGGGGGCGTTGTCCGTCTCCGCCAGCACCACGTTCCAGCCGTGGCGGGCGCTGCGGCGGACCACGGCGGCACCGAGCTCGGCGAAGAAGGAGTTGGACAGGTCCTTGATGAGCACCCCGAGGGTGGCGGGGCCCTGCTCTACCAGGCCGCGCCCGAAGCGCGAGGGGCGGTAGTTCAGCTCCTGTGCGGCGCGCAGCACCCGTTCCCGCGTGGCAGCGCTGATGCCGGGCATGTCGTTGACCGCGCGCGTGACTGTCTGCCGGGAGACCCCGGCCCGCTGGGCCACGTCGATGATGGTGGACCGGCGCACCGTCCCGCTCATCGCTGCTGCACCCGCAGGTCGAGCCATGCGATGTCACCGTCGGTGAGCTGCACCTCCAGGCCCTGGGAGTGCGGGAGCTGGCCAGCGAAGCGCAGGGCGATGGCTCCCGGACCGAGGACGGCCCATCGGGTGCGAGGGACGATGCTGCTCATGGGGACGGCCTTTCGTGAACGTTCCCGGACCCCGGCAGGCTACCGGCGCGCCCGGCCAGGAGCAATCACGGCACGCACGAAGCCGCCGGCACCGCCCCTGCGGGGCGACACCGGCGGCAGGCACTGCACGAGGACGCCGCAGCGCCCGCAGCTCAGTCTCCGGAGCGGGAGCCCACGCTCGGGGTGTTCTTCTGCACCGCCATCAGGAACTCGGAGTTGGACTGGGTCTTCTTCACGCGCTCCAGGAGCAGCTCGAGCGCCTGCTGCTGCTCGAGGGAGCCCAGCACCCGACGCAGCTTCCACATGATGGCCAGCTCCTCCTTGCCCATCAGCTCCTCCTCGCGGCGGGTGCTGGAGGCGTTGACGTCCACGGCCGGGAAGATCCGCTTGTCGGCGAGGTTGCGCGAGAGGCGCAGTTCCATGTTGCCGGTGCCCTTGAACTCCTCGAAGATCACCTCGTCCATCTTGGAGCCGGTCTCCACCAGCGCCGAGGCGAGAATGGTCAGCGAGCCGCCGTTCTCGATGTTGCGGGCGGCACCGAAGAACCTCTTGGGCGGGTACAGCGCGGAGGCGTCCACACCGCCGGAGAGGATGCGGCCCGAGGCAGGGGCGGCCAGGTTGTAGGCGCGGCCCAGACGGGTGATGGAATCCAGCAGCACCACCACGTCGCGGCCCATCTCCACCAGGCGCTTGGCGCGCTCGATGGCCAGCTCCGCCACGATGGTGTGATCCGAGGCGGGGCGGTCGAAGGTCGAGGCGATGACCTCTCCCTTGACCGTGCGCTGCATGTCGGTGACCTCCTCGGGACGCTCGTCCACGAGCACCACCATCAGGTGCACCTCAGGGTTGTTGGTGGTGATGGCGTTGGCGATCTGCTGCATGATGATCGTCTTGCCGGCCTTGGGCGGGGAGACGATGAGACCGCGCTGGCCCTTGCCGATCGGCGAGACCAGGTCGATCACGCGCGGCGAAATGATGTGGGAGGCCGTCTCCAGGCGCAGCCGCTCGTCCGGGTACAGCGGGGTGAGCTTGCCGAAGTCCACCCGAGCACGGGCCCGCTCCGGGGTCATACCGTTGATGGTGTCCACCTGGACCAGGGCGGCGTACTTACCCTGGTTCTGGTTCCCACGGCCGCGACGGTTGCGGCCACCGCCACCACCGTGGTGCTGCTGCTCGACGTGCTGCTCCTCGCCCTCGCGCGGGGCCTTGACCTGTCCGGTGAGCGCATCGCCCTTGCGCAGGCCGTACTTGCGCACCTGGTTCATGCTCACGTACACGTCGCTGGGACCGGGAAGGTACCCGGTGGTGCGCACGTAGGCGTTGTTGTCGCGGATGTCGAGGATGCCGGCGACGGTGACGAGCTCGTCGCCCTCGCGCACATCGTGGTCGTCCTGGGAGCGGCCCTGCTGGCCTCCCTGCTGGTTCGAGCCGCCGTCGTCCTGGCCGCGGCCGCGGCGCTTGCGGTCACGGGAGCGGTTGCGGCTGCGCGAACGGCCGCGGCGGTCGTCGTTGTCATCCCGGTTTTCCTGGGAGCGGCTGTCCTGGGCGCCGTTGTCCTCCCCGGAGCGATCGGGCAGCTCGATGTCCTCGATGCGGCGGGGCCGCTGCTGACCACGGCCATCGCGCTCGCTGCGGTCCTCGCGGTTCTCGCGGTCGCCGCGGTTCTCGCGATCGCCGCGGTGCTCGCGATTACCGCGGTCCGGTCGCTGCCGATCACCGTCCTCGCGCTGGGGGCCGTCCCCCTGCTGCCGGCGGTCCTCGCGGCGATCGCCGCGGGCGTTCCTCTCGCGGGTGGGCAGCTCGATCTCAAGTGCGGGATCCGCCGCGCGCTGGGGAGCGGCCTGCTCCCGAGCGGCCTGCTCCCGCGAGGGCTGGTCCTGGGCGGGCCCGTCCTGCGAACGCCGATCCTGCGAAGGCCGGTCCTGCGCGGACCCGCCGCTGCTGCTTTGCTGCGCATCACCGTCGCCGCGCTGCTGCGCATCACCGCCGCTGTGCTGCTGTGCATCGCCGGTGGAAGGCTGCCGGCCGGAGCCGGGGGCGCCGCCGCTGCGGATGGCCTCGATCAGCTCGCCCTTGCGCAGGCGGCGGACGTTCTTGATGCCGAGCGAGGAGGCGATGGCCTGCAGCTCGGGGAGTTTCTTCGCGGCGAGATCTGCGCTGCCGGTGGAGGGGGTGGTGTCGTTCACCCGGGTTCCTTCCTGTCGAACCGGGCTGGCCGGTCCAGGTGCTGGGTCAGGTGCTCACGGTCGCCCGCGGTGATGAGTCGTCACGGGCTGCGTGGCTCGTCCGAGCAGGGCGGGGTGCGGGGAGGCACCGGCATTGCGCCTGCCGGGATGCTTCGGGATGCGCCGCGCCGGGTGGCCGAGCCCGCTCGCCACCGCGGTGCGGAGGAGTGGGTCGCCCGGAACCGATGGCGGGGGGTCGTCGCCTGAGGGGCACCGGCGGTCATGCCGCACACGGTGGCTCCCACACGGAGTCGACACCGCCTGGACGCGGGCTCAACCTACCACAGCACGGCTGGGGTGTCGGCGCAGGGGCACCTGAGCCAGTCGCCACGCCGAGGGATCGTCGACGATGCGGCGCACCAGCCCCGCCACCCGCGCGCGGTCACCGGCCAGCACCAGCACGGCCGGGCCCGCCCCGGAGATCACCGCGGGCACTCCCTCCTGGCGCAGCACCCGCATCAGCTCCACGCTCTGGGACATGCCGGGGGCCCTGTGCTCCTGGTGGAGGCGGTCCTCCGTGGCCTCCAGCAGCAGGTCGCTGTCCCCCGTGGAAAGAGCATGGGTGAGCAACGCGGTGCGGGAGGCGTTGTGCACGGCATCGCCGTACGGCACCGTCTCGGGCAGCAGAGAGCGCGCCACGTGGGTGGACAGGGTGGCGCGCGGCAGCAGCACCAGGGGCCGCAGCACGTCCTCGGCGACGGTCAGGGCGACGGCGCGGGCGTGACCGCCTCGCATCCACGAGAGCACGACGCCCCCCATCAGTGCGGGGGCCGCATTGTCCGGATGCCCCTCGAACTCGCAGGCCAGCTGCAGCACGGTCCGGTCGTCCAGCGCCTCCGGCTCGCCCACCAGTGCCCGGGCCAGCAGCAGGCCCGCCACCGTCGCGGCAGCGCTGGAGCCCATTCCCCGACCGTGGGGGATGCGGTTGGTGCAGTGCAGGCGCACCCCCACCTGCGGGGCGCCCGCCTCGTCGAGGCCCCGACGCAGGGCCCGCACCACCAGGTGCTCCTCCCCGGTGGGGACGGAGCCGGCTCCCTCCCCTCGGGCGGTGATCTCCACTCCGCCGGTGGTGGCCTCCAGCTCGAGGTCATCGCACAGGTCGACCGCCAGGCCCAGAGCATCGAAGCCGGGCCCCAGATTCGCGCTGGTGGCGGGGACCCTGACGGAGGCGCGCGTGTGCTGGATCCTCACAGGCCGATGGCCTCCACCACCGCCGCCAGATCCACGGGAAGCACCGTGGGCGTCAGGTCCCGGCGCGACAGCGCCGCCTCCACGTCCTTGAGCCCGTTGCCGGTGACGGTCACCGCGATCGTGGCCCCGGCGGGGACCAGTCCTCGCTCGGCCTGCTGCAGCAGACCCGCCACGCTCGCCGCGGAGGCGGGCTCGACGAAGATCCCGACGTCCTCGGCCAGGCGCTGCTGGGCATCGAGGATCTGCTCGTCGGTGACGGCGTCGATCAGCCCGCCGGAGTCGTCGCGGGCGGCCACGGCGAGGTTCCACGAGGCCGGGGCGCCGATGCGGATGGCGGTGGCCACGGTCTCCGGTGCGGTGATCGGGTGCCCGGCCACGAAGGGAGCGGCGCCGGCGGCCTGGAAGCCCCACATGGCCGGGGTGGCCTCGGTGATGCCGGCCTCGTGGTACTCACGGTAGCCCATCCAGTAGGCGGAGATGTTGCCGGCGTTGCCCACGGGGAGCACGTGGACGTCCGGTGCGCGGCCCAGGGCGTCGCACACCTCGAAGGCGGCGGTCTTCTGCCCCTGCAGGCGGAAGGGATTGACGGAGTTGACCAGCTCCACGGGGTGCTCGGCGTGCAGCTTGCGCGCGATCTCCAGGCAGTCGTCGAAGTTGCCGTCCACCTGCACCAGCTGAGCTCCGTGCACGACGGCCTGGGCCAGCTTCCCGGCGGCGATCTTGCCCTGCGGCAGCAGCACCACGCAGGTCATGCCGGCGCGCGCCGCATAGGCGGCCGCCGAGGCGCTGGTGTTGCCGGTGGAAGCGCACACCACGGTGGTGGCTCCGTCGTTGAGGGCGCGGGTCATCGCCGAGACCATCCCGCGGTCCTTGAACGAGCCGGTGGGGTTCTGGCCCTCGACCTTGATGTGCACCTCGGCGCCGACGGCCTCGGAGATCGCGGGCGCGGGCACCAGGGGGGTGCCGCCCTCGCCGAGGGTCAGCAGGGTGTCCTGCGCGGTGAACGGGAGGTGGTCGCGGTACTCGGCGAGGACGCCCTGCCACTGGTGTGCCATCGGGTCATTCTCCCTCGATGCGCAGCACGGAATCGACCCCCAGCACGGTGGAGGTGGAGGAGAACACGTCCAGCACGGCGGTCATCGACGATTCCAGGGCACGGTGGGTGGTGATGCCGATGTGGGCGCTGCCCTGTCCGCTCGCCGAGCCGTCCTCGTCCTCCTCGATCAGCTGCTGGTGGATGGTGGAGATGGAGATCCCGTGGCTGGACAGGGTCCCGGCGATCTCGGCCAGCACGCCGGGACGGTCCTGCACCCGCAGGGAGACGTAGAAGGCGCTGCGCAGCTGCTCCAACGGGATCTGCTCCAGGGCGGCGTAGTGCGACTCGCGCAGGCCCGCTCCCCCGCGCAGCCGCTGGCGGGCCGCGGAGACCACGTCGCCCAGCACGGCCGAGGCGGTGGGTGCGCCGCCGGCGCCCTGCCCGTAGAACATCAGGGATCCGGCCGCGTCGGCCTCGATGAACACGGCGTTGAACGCCTCGGAGACCGAGGCCAGGGGGTGCTCGGAGGAGATCAGCGCCGGGTACACGCGCGCGGAGATCCTCTCCCCGTCCTGCCCGGGGACGCGCTCCACGATCGACAGCAGCTTGATGGTGCGTCCCATGCGCTCCGCGGCGGCGATGTCCTGGGAGGACACGGAGGTGATGCCCTCGCAGTGCACATCGGCCAGGCTCACCCGGGAGTGGAAGGCCAGGGAGGCGAGGATGGCGGCTTTCGCGGCGGCGTCGTGGCCCTCCACGTCGGCCGTGGGATCGGCCTCCGCATAGCCGAGCTGCTGGGCGGTGGCCAGGGCGTCGTCGAAGCTCGCACCGGTGCGGGCCATCGCGTCCAGCACGTAGTTGGTGGTGCCGTTGACGATGCCCATCACCCGGTCGATGCGGTCACCGGCGAGGGACTCGCGCACGGGGCGCACCAGCGGGATGGCCCCGGCCACGGCGGCCTCGAAGGACAGGTCCACGCCGTGACGGTCGGCCGCCTCGTAGAGGGTGGCGCCGTCCTGGGCCAGCAGCGCCTTGTTGGCGGGGACCACGGCGGCGCCGTGCTCCATCGCCTGCAGGATCAGGGAGCGGGCCGGCTCGATCCCGCCCATCAGCTCGATCACCAGGTCCGCCTCCCGCACCAGGGCGGAGGGGTCATCGGTCAGCAGCGATGGATCGACGTGGGGGCCGCGGTCGCGCGCCATGTCGCGCACCGCGACCCCGATCACCTCGAGCCGACCGCCGATGCGGTGCGCGAGGTCGTCACCCTGCTCGGTGATCAGGCGCAGCACCTCGGTGCCGACGGTCCCGGCACCCAGCACCGCCACCTTCAGGGTGGGCAGGTCCTGGGCGGAGTTCTCGGGAGCGGGTGCAGGCTGGGTGTTCGTCATGGTGCGGCGGTCCTTCCATGCGGTCCGTCGGTGGGTTCCGGGCGGCATCGGCACTGTATCGGAGCACCGAGCGCCCCTGTGTCGTCGTATGAACGTATGGGTCAAAGAGTGCGGTGCAGCAGAGGCCTCAGCCGACGTCCAGGGCCATCAGGTCGTCCTCGGTCTCGCGCCGCAGGAGCGTGCGGATCTCGCCGTCGCGCACGGCGACCACTGCCGGCCGGGGCACGTGGTTGTAGTTGGAGGACAGCGAGTAGCAGTACGCGCCGGTGACCGGGACGGAGATCAGGTCGCCGCGACGCAGGTCCGCAGGCAGGTACTCGTCCTTGACCACGATGTCGCCGCTCTCGCAGTGCTTGCCGACCACGCGCGCCACGGTGGGCTCGGCGTCGGAGACACGGCCGGCCAGCAGCGCCGAGTAGTCCGCGTCGTACAGGGCGGTGCGCACGTTGTCGCTCATGCCGCCGTCCACCGAGACGTACACGCGATGGTGGGGGCCGCCCAGGTGCACGTCCTTGATGGTGCCGACCGTGTAGAGGGTCTGGGTGGAGGGCCCGGCGATGGCCCGTCCCGGCTCGAAGGCCAGGTGGGGCACTTCCAGTCCCAGGTCCCGGCATTCCATGGCCACGATCTGCGCGATCCCCTGCGCGAGCGCCTCCGGGGAGGACGGCGTGTGCTGGGTGTTGTACATGACGCCGAAGCCGCCGCCCAGGTCCAGGGAGTCGATGGTGTGCCCGAAGCGCTCTCGCACCTCCGCCACCAGGCGCAGCACCCGGCGGGCGGCGATCTCGAAGCCGCTCACGTCGAAGATCTGGGAGCCGATGTGGGAGTGCAGGCCCACCAGGTCCAGGGTGGCCGGCCGCTCGAGGACTCTGCGCACCGCCTCCAGGGCATCGCCCGTGGGCAGGGAGATCCCGAACTTCTGGTCCTCGTGGGCGGTGGCGATGAACTCGTGGGTGTGGGCCTCCACCCCGGTGGTGACGCGCAGCATCACCGGGGCCACCACGCCCAGCTGCTCGGCGATCTGCGAGACGCGCTCGATCTCCTCCAGGGAGTCGACCACCAGTCGGGCGATCCCGGCCTCGAGGCCGCGGCGGATCTCCGCATCGGACTTGCTGTTGCCGTGCATGGCGATGCGGTCGGCAGGGAATCCTGCCCGCAGCGCGACGGCGAGCTCGCCCCCGGTGCACACGTCCATCCCCAGGCCCTCCTGGTCCACCCAGCGGGCCACCTCGGTGCACAGGAACGCCTTGCCCGCGTAGAACACGTGCGCACCGCGATAGGGCTCGAAGGCGGCGGCGAAGGCGTCCCGGAAGCGTGCGGCGCGGGCGCGGAAGTCCAGCTCGTCCACCACCAGCACGGCGGTGCCCACCTCCTCGGCGATGCGGTGCACGCTCACCCCGCCCACCTCGAGGGCACCGTCGGCTCCCCGCACGGTGGTGCGCGACCACAGCCCGTCGAGCAGTGCGTTGACGTCGGCGGGATAGGGCAGCCAGGTGGGCGCGGCATCGTTGCCGTGGAGGGCTCCGGCCTCGTGGGCGCGCATGGCGGCTCCTTCGGGTGGGGAGACTGCAGGACAGGGCCCGGCAACAGGGCTGTGACGGGCCGAGGAGAACCCTAGACCGCTGCGCGGTCCGCGTGCTCGACCGTCCGTTCCGCGATCAGCAGGTCAGCGAGCCCACTTGATAGCGTGGCGCCGTCGAGCCGTACAGCGCTCCGGCCCATCCCCTGCGCCCACGAGGAGTAGCCGTGCCCACCACCGAGCCCCAGTCCGGATCCGGCCATGAACTGGTCGTCGTCGCGAACCGCCTGCCCGTGGACGCCCGCACCCTGCCCGACGGCGCCACGGAGTGGGTGACCAGCCCGGGCGGCCTGGTGACCGCGATGGAATCGGTGATGCGCACCGTGGACTCCGGTGCCTGGGTGGGGTGGGCCGGCAGCCCGGGCGAGGCCCCCGAGCCCTTCGAGGCCGACGGCATGCACCTGTACCCCGTGGCACTCGAGCAGGAGGACGTGGAGAAGTACTACGAGGGCTTCTCGAATGCGACCCTGTGGCCGCTCTACCACGACGTGATCGTGGATCCCGTGTTCCACCGCACCTGGTGGGACTCCTACGTCTCCACCAACCGCCGCTTCGCCCAGGCCGCCGCACCGGTGACGTCCCGCCGAGGGGTGGTGTGGGTGCACGACTACCAGCTGCAGCTGGTGCCGGAGATGATCCGCGCCGCCCGCCCCGATGTGCGCATCGGCTTCTTCAACCACATCCCCTTCCCCCCGGTGGAGCTGTTCTCCCAGCTGCCCAAGCGCAACCAGATCCTGCGCGGCCTGCTGGGCTCGGACGTGGTGGGCTTCCAGCGCGAGAGCGACTCGCTGAACTTCCTGGCCTCGGTGCGCAAGCTGCTGGGGTACCACGTGGAGGGGCACGTGATCACCGTGCCCGGCATCGGCTCGGCCCCGGCCCGGGAGGTGGTCGCCAAGACCTTCCCCATCTCGATCGACTCGGCGGCCGTCTCCGCACTGACGGAGGACCAGGACGTCATCGAGCGCACCGCGCAGCTGCGCCGGGACCTGGGGAACCCGAAGAAGATCGTGCTGGGCGTGGACCGCCTGGACTACACCAAGGGCATCCGGCACCGCCTGAAGGCCTGGCAGGAGCTGCTCAACGACGGCTCCGTGGACCCTCACGAGACCGTGATGATCCAGGTGGCCACACCGTCGCGTGAGCGGGTGGAGGCCTACCGCCAGCTGCGCGACGAGGTCGAGCTCACCGTGGGTCGCATCAACGGCGACTTCGCGCCGATCGGCCGGCCCGCCGTCTCCTACCAGCACCGCTCCTTCGACCGTCGCGACATGACCGCCCTGTTCATGGCCGCGGACGTGGTGCTGGTGACGGCGCTGCGGGACGGCATGAACCTGGTGGCCAAGGAGTACGTGGCCTCCCGCCCGGACCTGCGCGGCGTCCTGGTGCTGAGCGAGTTCGCCGGTGCGGCCGACGAGCTGCGTGCGGCCGTGCTGGTCAACCCCCACGACATCGACGAGCTCAAGGCCGCGACCCTGCGCGCCCTGGCGATGCCCGAGGAGGACCAGGAGGAGGCGATGCGCTCCCTGCGGCGCCAGGTGATGGACAACGACGTGCAGGCCTGGGCCCATTCCTTCCTCGACGAGCTCGAGCAGTCCGGCAAGCCGCAGGACGACGCCCCGGCCGTGATCCGGCTCAGCGGCGACGATCCCACCGATCCCGCCGAGCTCGACGAAGCCCTGGCGCAGTTCGCCCGGATCCCTCGGATCCTGGTGGCCTCGGACTTCGACGGGGTGATCGCACCGATCGTGGCCGACCGCGACGCGGTCCAGCCCGACCAGGCGGCGCTGGGGGCACTGCGCGACCTTTCCGAGCTGCCGGGCACCTCGGTGGCGCTGGTGTCGGGCCGTGCCCTGGGGGATCTGGACCACCACACCCGCATGCCCAGCACCGTGGTGCTGGTGGGGAGCCACGGCGCCGAGGTGGGTGCACTGCCCCCGTGGATGCACGCCGAGGTGCTGGACAACACCGCGCTGGCCATGACGCCGGAGAAGGAGCAGCTGCTGGCCTCGGTGACCCGCACCCTGCGGCGCATCGCCGCAGAGAACCCGGGGTCGGAGGTGGAGACGAAGCCGGCCGCGGCCGTGCTGCACACCCGCAACGCCCGCGGGCGCGGCTCCATCAACGCCACCGAGGCTGCTCTGGCCTATGCCCGCACCCTGCCGGACGTGGTGGTCACCCCGGGCAAGGAGGTGGTGGAGTTCTCGGTCATCCACACCTCCAAGGGCGTGGCGATGGATGCGCTGGCCCGCGCCAGCGCCGCCGATGCCTGGCTGTACGTGGGCGACGACGTCACCGACGAGTCGGTGTTCGCCCAGCTGGGCGACTCGGACCTGGCGATCAAGGTGGGCGGCGGGGAGACCGCCGCCTCCTTGCGCATCGATGATCCCCAGGCGGCCTCCGCACTCTTCGCCCGCTTGCTGGAGCTGCGCCGCGAGCAGGGCTGAGCCCGGGCCTGCAGGAGCCCGGGTTCCTGCCCCGGCGACGGGGCGGGGCCCAGCGCTCTTCGTGCGCGGCGATCTCTGCGAGCGTCGGTGCGCAGGAGCCCTCGGGTCGTGCCGCATCGCACCCAGTGTGAACCCACGCAGAAAAACCGAGTCGCGACATCGTCTCTCAACGATGTCGCGACTCGTAGCACGAGTGCCCGCGACAGGATTCGAACCTACGACCTTCTGCTCCGGAGGCAGACGCTCTATCCACTGAGCTACGCGGGCCCGGTCACGAACGGATCACGACCGACCACGGCAGTCTAGCAATGGGTGTGCCCCGGATGCCGTCTCCTGCGTGGGTGTGCTGCGCAGGTGAGGCGGAGGTCACGCAATGGGCGAGGGGCGGTGGGAGGACGGTGCTCAGGCCGGCAGCGGAAGCTGTGCCCCGTGCAGCACGGCGGAGGGATCCGCTGCGATGCCGAGGCCGCTGGGGTCGGCATCAGCGCGCACCAGAAGGTCACCGACCGCGGCGATCATCGCCCCATTGTCGGTGCACAGCCGCGGAGGCGGGATCCTCAGCTCGATGCCCTCGGCCTCGCACCGCTCGGCCGCGACGGCCCGCAGTCGCGCGTTGGCGGCGACCCCGCCGACGATCACCAGGGTGTCCAGACCGTGGTCCTTGACGGCCCGGACCGCCTTGGCGACCAGCACGTCCACCACGGCCTGCTCGAAGGAGGCGGCGATGTCCGCCACCGGCACCGGGTCTCCTGCGCGCTCGATGGTCTCAACGGTACGGGCCACCGCTGTCTTCAGCCCGGAGAAGGAGAAGGTGTAGGCCGGATCGCCGCTGCGCATCATCGCCCGCGGGAAGCGGAATGCGGCAGGATCCCCGTCGACGGCGGCCCGGGAGATCACCGGTCCGCCCGGATAGCCCAGTCCCAGCAGGCGCGCCACCTTGTCGAAGGCCTCCCCGGCGGCGTCGTCGAGGGTGTCGCCGAGGTGCTCGATCGGGTCCCGCACGAGGTCGCCGATGGCGAGGATGGAGGTGTGGCCGCCCGAGACGATCAGCACGATGCTGCGCTCCGGCAGCGGGCCGTGCTCGAGGGTGTCGGCGGCGGCGTGGCCGGCCAGGTGGTGCACCCCGAACAGCGGCACATCGAGGGCCCAGGCCACCGACTTGGCGGCCGCCAGGCCCACGTGCACAGCCGTGGCCAGTCCCGGCCCGGAGGTGGCGGCCACGTGGGTGATGTCGCCCAGCTCCACCCCTGCATCGTGCAGGGCGATCTGCAGGATGGGCACCGCGGCGTCGAGGTGCGCGCGGGCGGCGATCTCGGGGACCACTCCCCCGAACTCTGCGTGCTGGGAGGCGCTCGAGGCGAGGCCCTGGCCCAGCAGGGTGCCCTCGGAGACGATGCCGAACCCGGTCTCGTCGCAGGAGGACTCGACACCGAGGACGACGGGAGTGCGGGTCACCGCAGCAGCGACATCGGGTTGGAGTAGGTGCCGGCCTCGTCCATCTTGGCGAAGTGGAGGTGGCAGCCGGTGGAGCGACCGGTGGAGCCCACGTAGCCGATGACCTCGCCGGCCTCGACGGTGGCACCCACGGAGGTGCCGTAGCTCTGCAGGTGGTAGTAGCCGGTGATGACGCCGTTGCCGTGGTCCACCTTCACGCGCTTGCCGGAGGCGCCGTTGTACTCGACTGCGATGACGGTGCCGGACTGCGCGGAATGGACGGGGGTGCCGCAACTGGCACCGAAGTCGACGCCATCGTGCATCTTGCTGTATCCGAGCACGGGATGGGTGCGGTAGCCGTAGCCTGAGGTGATGGGGCCGCCCACGGGGCGTACGTAGCCGCCGGAGCTCTGGGGCAGGGCCTGGCCGGACTCGTCGACCGCGGCGGGCTCAGGCTCCGGCTCGGGCACGGTGACCTTGATGCCGGTGACCGCTTCGTTCTCCGCCAGGGTGGCCTCGTCCTCGACAGGGGCGGCCGGGTCGTCCGCGGAAGCGGTACTGCCCTCGGCGGGCGAGGTGCGCTCCTGAGCGCGGGTGGCGGTGGTCTCCTCGGTACGCACCTCGGCACCCTCGGCCGCGGGCAACGACGCCTCGGCGACGGGGAGGGCGACGGGCTGGACCGGTTCGACGGGCGCCTCGACGACGGGGGAAGCAGCGGGCTGATCGGCCGGGGCCGCCTCGGTGACGTCCGCGGCCGTTGCGGCCAGCGGGGCGGCGATGGTGGCGGTGGCGAGGGCGCCCAGGACGCCGGACTTCACGACACCGGCGCGGACAGCGGAATCGCGGTGCGTTCCACCGCCGGAGCGTGCGCACACCAGTGCTCGGCCATGGGCGCGATGGTTCGCCACTGCTTGCTACCTGCTTCCGGGATCGACGTCGGGTCCTGTCTGTCCGAGCGCGACGCTGGACATGGGAAGGACGCGTCGCCGAACAACCTCGTCAAGGCTACGGCCGGGCAGTCAGGACGTACGAGCAGGTCAACGCTCCCATTGCCAAATCTTTGCCCCGGGGGCCCGCGATGGGGGAACTCTTGACGTACCCCCTTGTCGGTTTGACAGGAACGCGGTTGTTCGTTCCGTGGTCGCGGGTGGCACGTCACATCCGACCGCCGTCCGGGACGCTCGCTACAGTGTCGCCATGTCGACGCCTGAGACCAGTCGCAGCAGCGCTCCCCCCGTACGAGTCGTGGTGATCGAGGACGAACCGACCATCACGCAGGCCATAGCGGATCGCCTCACCGCCGAGGGCTGGGACGTGAGCACGGCCCCGGACGGCCCCACGGGCGTGCGGACCGTCGCCGAGGTACGTCCGGACGTGGTCGTGCTGGACGTGATGCTGCCGGGTTACGACGGCCTGGAGGTGTGCCGCCGGATCCAGGCCGACGAACCCGTCCCGGTGCTGATGCTGACCGCCCGTGACGACGAGACCGACATGCTGGTGGGTCTCGGCGTGGGTGCCGACGACTACATGACCAAGCCCTTCTCCATGCGGGAGCTGGTGGCACGGCTCAAGGCGCTGCTGCGTCGGGTGCGGCGGGCCGCGGAACCGGATGCTGCCAGGGAGACCCAGACGATGCTCGAGCTGGACGACCTGGTGATCGACCGGGCCGGTCGGCGCGTCACCCGCGGCGGTGAACCCGCGCACCTGACGCCCACGGAGTTCGACCTGCTGCTGTGCCTGGCCTCGACCCCGGGCACCGTGCTCACTCGCGAGCAGCTGCTGGCCGACGTGTGGGACTGGGTGGACGCCACCGGCACCCGCACCGTGGACTCCCATGTCAAGGCGCTGCGTCGCAAGCTGGGGTCGGATCTGGTGCGCACCGTCCACGGCGTGGGGTACGCGCTCGAGTTGCCCGGTCCCGACAGCGAGGCCCCTGAGGCCGCCGAGGCGGATCGGGCGGCCGATCGGGCATGACCCCGAGGCGCGTGCCCGAGCGGCTCGACGTCCGCCCGCTGGACCGCTTCCGCTCCTTCAAGGTCAAGCTGGGCGTGCTGGTGGTGGCCGTGGTGAGTGTCTCCGCCCTGCTGACCTGGGTGAGCCTGAGTGCGGGCCTGGAGCCGATCCTGGCGATCCCGCTGGTGGTGCTGCTCGCGCTGGTGTTCACGCAGCTGCTGGCCCGTGGCATGACCTCGCCGCTGCGCGAGATGACACGGGCGGCACGCGCCATGGCCACCGGCGACTACACCCAGCGCGTCCGCGCCAGCAGTCGTGACGAGGTGGGGCAGCTGGCCGCGGCCTTCTCCACCATGGCCTCGGAGCTGGAGCAGACCGACCGGATGCGACGGGACCTGGTGGCCAACGTGTCCCACGAGCTGCGCACCCCCGTGGCCGGCCTGAGGGCCCAGCTCGAGAACATCGTCGACGGGGTCACCGAGCCCGATCCCGCCGCGCTGTCGGTCGCCCTCGCCGAGACCGAGCGCCTCTCCCAGCTGGTGGACCACCTGCTGGACCTCTCGCGCATCGATGCCGGTGCCACCGCGCTGCTGCACGAGCAGATCGAGCTGACGCCGTTCCTGCACGAGGTGGTGGACAGCGCTGCTCTCGCGCCCGGTGCTCAGGACGTGCGCTGGGTGATCGAGGTGGAGCCGGCCGGACTCACCGTCCATGCCGACGCCGCACGGCTCCACCAGACCATCGCGAACCTGCTGGACAACGCCACCCGGCATTCGCCACCGGGCGGTCGCATCCGCGTCAGTGCGGCTCGCGACGAGGCGGGCAGCGGTGTGCGGATCGACGTGCACGACGAGGGCCCGGGCATTGCACGGGAGGACCGCGACCGCGTGTTCGAGCGGTTCCAGCGCGGGGGCGCATCCGATCCCTCCGGGGGCACCGGACTGGGCCTGGCGATCGC
This sequence comes from Brachybacterium epidermidis, assembly GCF_015209585.1. GTDB lineage: Bacteria > Actinomycetota > Actinomycetes > Actinomycetales > Dermabacteraceae > Brachybacterium > Brachybacterium epidermidis. The sequence continues at coordinate 493,248 of NZ_JADEYR010000001.1, read as the reverse complement.
CCGCTGGGCGGTGGGGCTCCACGGCGGGCGCATCGAGGTGATCGACGATCCGCGGGACGAGCTGGCGGTGCACGGGCGCTCCTCCCTGATCCGCGTCACCCTGCCCGATGCAGGTGCTCCTGCGACTCCGGTCACCACCGCGCCAGGCCCTGCACCCACACCCCCGGCGGACCTGGGATACTGACGGTGCGACATCACCGATCCGCCGCCGCCGTGCGCCGAGGTCGTTCGCGCAGCAGCGGCTGGTTCCCCCAGGGGGCACCGCCTCCGTTACGCTGGTCGCATCCACATCACTCGAACGTGAGAAGGCTGGCGATCCCCCAGTGTCACAGCAGACACAGAGCACGGACACCCCGGAGTTCGGTCCCAACCAGTGGCTCGTGGACGCGCTCCGCGAGCAGTGGCAGCAGGACCCCACGAGCGTGGACCGGAGCTGGGCGGAGTACTTCGCCTCCCACCCTGCCGCCGGGAGCGCGGCCACCGAACCGCCGCAGCCTGCTGACGACGCCGGCGCAGGCACAGCCGAGCAGCCCACCGACCGCTCGGACGGGAGCACATCCGACGGTGCCGACCCCGACGACGGCGGCCGGACCACCGCCTCGCAGAAGAACCTCGACGTCCCCTCCCCCTCCTCGACCCCCGCGAAGGAATCCGAGCCCGTGAACGACGCCGCGAAGGCCGACGAGAAGAAGACCGACGAGACGAAGGCGGCCCCGAAGGCTGACGTGAAGAGGGCCCCGGAGAAGAAGTCCCCAGAGAAGAAGGCCGAGCAGAAGTCCGAGGACACGAGCTCCTCTCCTGCCGGCACCAGGATCTCCAGCACCTCGGACCGCCCCGCCAAGATCCCCACCACCACCACGCAGATCCCCGCTGTGGAGCTGCGCGAGCCCGAGCCCGTCAAGCTGCGCGGCCCGGCGGCGGCAGTGGTGCGCAACATGGACGAGTCCTCACCGTGCCCACCGCCACCTCGGTGCGCGACGTGCCGGTGAAGCTGCTGTTCGACAACCGGATCGTCATCAACAACCACCTCAAGCGCAACCGCCAGGGCAAGGTGTCCTTCACCCACCTCATCGGCTGGGCGATGATCGAGGCGATCACCGAGATCCAGGACATGAACAACGGGTTCGACGTCGTCGACGGAAAGCCCGTAATGCTGAAGCGCGAGGACATCAACTTCGGCCTGGCGATCGACATGCCGCGCCCCGACGGCTCCCGTGGCCTGGTGGTGCCCAACATCAAGGCGGCCCAGCGCTTCGACTTCCTGGGCTTCTGGCGCGCCTACGAGGACGTCGTGAAGAAGGCCCGCGCGGGCAAGCTCACGATGGACGACTTCTCGGGCACCACGGTCTCGCTGACCAACCCCGGTGGCATCGGCACCGTCCACTCCATCCCCCGCCTGATGAAGGGTCAGGGCGTGATCGTGGGTGTGGGTGCGATGGACTACCCCGCCCAGTTCCAGGGCGCCAGCGCCAGCACCCTGGCCGACCTCGCGGTCTCCAAGGTGATGACGCTGACCTCCACCTACGACCACCGCATCATCCAGGGCGCTGCCTCCGGTGAGTTCCTCAAGGTGATGGCCGACAAGCTGCTGGGCAAGGATGCCTTCTACGACCGCGTGTTCGCGGCGCTGCGCATCCCCTACCAGCCGATCCGCTGGGTCGAGGACAACCCGTTCCGCTACTCGGAGTCCGAGCGCCTGGCCCCGGTGATGGACCTGATCCACTCCTACCGGGTGCGCGGCCATCTGATGGCCGACACCGACCCGCTCCAGTACCGCGTGCGCCACCACCCCGATCTGGACGTGGAGACCTACGGACTGACCCTGTGGGACCTGGACCGCACTTTCCCCACCCGCGGGCTGGGCGGCAAGGACTCGATGACCCTGCGCGAGATCCTCGCGGTGCTGCGGGACTCCTACTGCCGCTCGATCGGCGTGGAGTACATGCACATCACCGATCCCGAGGAGCGCAACTGGCTGCAGCGGGAGATCGAGACCCCGCGCCGCCCCTTCGACAAGGAGGAGCACACCCACATCATGGACCGCCTCAACGCCGCCGAGGCGTTCGAGACGTTCCTGCAGACCAAGTTCGTGGGCCAGAAGCGGTTCTCGCTCGAGGGCGGCGAGTCCGTGATCCCCATGCTGGACTCGATCCTGCACGACTCCAGCCACGACAACGTCGAGGAGGTGTGCATCGGGATGGCCCACCGCGGCCGTCTCAACGTGCTCTCCAACCTCGCCGGGAAGAGCTACTCGCAGATCTTCCAGGAGTTCGAGGGCAACGTCGGCACCAATCTCGGTTCGGGCGACGTCAAGTACCACCTGGGCACCGAGGGCACCTTCACCGCACGGGACGGGGCCACGACCAAGGTGTACCTGGCGGCGAACCCCTCGCACCTGGAGGCCGTCAACCCCGTGCTCGAGGGCATCGTGCGCGCCAAGCAGGACCGCCTGGAGCGCGGCAACGACTTCCCGGTGCTGCCGATCCTGATCCATGGCGATGCGGCCTTCGCCGGGCAGGGCGTGGTCACCGAGACCCTCAACCTCTCAGAGCTGCGCGGCTACCGCACCGGCGGCACCATCCACGTGATCATCAACAACCAGATCGGCTTCACCACGTTGCCGGACTCCTCGCGCTCCTCCTACTACTCCACGGATGTTGCCAAGTCCACGCAGCTGCCGATCTTCCACGTCAACGGGGACGACCCGGAGGCGTGCGTGCGCGTCGCCGAGATCGCCTTCCGCTACCGCCAGAAGTTCCACCGCGATGTGGTCATCGACATGGTGTGCTACCGCCGCCGCGGCCACAACGAGGGCGATGACCCCTCGATGACCCAGCCGCAGATGTACGCGCTGATCAAGAACCAGCCCACCGTGCGCAAGCTGTACACGGAGGCGCTGATCGAGCGCGGCGACCTCACCGAGGACGAGACCCAGGGCGTGATGCGCAACTTCCAGGAGCACCTGGACCAGGCCTTCGCCGCGATCCGGCCGAGCAAGGTCGATGACTCCGATGACAGCGTGCGGGGGCTGGACCTGCCCGAGTCCCAGCAGGAGGAACCGGCCGGCGCCCCCAGCGACGAGGACGAGATCTCCACCGCCGTGGACGCCTCGGTGCTGGAACGGATCGGCGAGGCCCACACGGGCTACCCCGAGTCCTTCACCGTGCACCCGAAGCTGGCGCCCCTGGCCTCCAAGCGCCAGCAGATGTCCATCGATGGCGACATCGACTGGGCGTACGGCGAGCTGCTGGCCTTCGGCTCCCTGCTGCTGGAGGGGCGCCGAGTGCGCCTGGCGGGGCAGGACTCCCGCCGCGGCACCTTCGTGCAGCGCCACAGCGTGTTCATCGACCACGAGAACGGCGACACCTGGACCCCGCTGTCCCACCTCGGTGAGGGCCAGGCGCGGTTCAACGTGTACGACTCCTCCCTCTCGGAGTTCGCCGCCCTGGGCTTCGAGTACGGCTACTCGGTGGAGAGCCCGGACTCCCTGGTGCTGTGGGAGGCGCAGTTCGGCGACTTCGTCAACGGCGCCCAGACGATCATCGACGAGTTCATCTCCGCCTCCGAGCAGAAGTGGGGCCAGAACTCCGGGGTGGTGCTGCTGCTCCCCCACGGCTACGAGGGGCAGGGACCGGACCACTCCTCCGCCCGCATCGAGCGCTTCCTGCAGCTGTGCGCGGAGGACAACATGCGTGTGGCGATGCCGTCCACGCCGGCCAGCTACTTCCACCTGCTGCGCCGCCAGGCCAAGGCGACCCCGCGCAAGCCGCTGATCGTGTTCACCCCGAAGTCGATGCTGCGCAACAAGGCCGCCACCAGCCAGGTGGAGGACTTCACCAGTGGCTCCTTCGAGCCTGTGCTGCCGGACACCACGGTCGATCCCGCGAAGGTGAAGCGCGTGCTGCTCACCTCGGGCAAGGTCTACTGGGACCTGGTCGCCAAGCGGAAGAAGGAAGGGCGCGAGGACACCGCCATCGTGCGGGTGGAGCAGCTGTACCCGCTGCCGGCCGAGCAGCTCTCCTCCGTGCTGGAGGCGTACCCCGACGCCGAGCTCACCTGGGTCCAGGAGGAGCCGCGCAACCAGGGCGCCTGGTTCTACATGGCGATGAACTTCGCCGTGACCGTGGGCCGTACGCTGCGCGTGGTGGCGCGTCCCGCCTCGGCCTCGCCCGCCGCCGGATCCTCCAGCGTCCACAAGGCCGAGCAGGAGGACCTCCTGCGCCGTGCCTTCGAGCGCTGAGCGGTCCGTCGCTACAGTGGAGACTTCGTCCCCGCCCCAGGAGGTACAGGTGCCAGCAGCGTCCACCCCGTCCGATGCCGGTCAGGAGCCCCGCATCCGCATCATCGCCCTCGGCGACGAGCTCCTCGCCGGTGCGGGTGATGCCCGCGCCCTGGGCTGGCTCGGCCGAGCGGTGGCCAACGAGCAGGGTGCCGACAGCCGCATCGACCTGTTCACCTCCGCCCTGCCTCAGGAGACCTCGGCGCAGCTGGCCGAGCGCTGGGATGCGGAGGTGGCGCGCCGCCTCGACGAGCGGGGCCGAGCCGAGGGCAGCATCGACCACCGGGTGGTGCTGGGGATGGGGCGCGCGGACATCACCACAGGAATCTCCCTGGCGCGCTCGCGCCTGAACCTCGCCAAGGTGCTGGACGGGCTGGAGCGGCAGCGGCTCTCGGCCTTCGTAGTGGGCCCGCCGCCCAGCCGCGATTCCGAGCTGACCGCGAGCGTGCGCGATCTCTCCGGTGCCTACGAGGACGTCTGTTCCCGCCGGCGCATCCCGTACGTGGACACGCTGAACGCCCTGGACGGTCACGAGCAGTGGACCGCGGACATCGCTCGTTCCCCGGGTGATCATCCCGGTCAGACGGGCTACGGGCTGATGGCGTGGCTGGTGCTGCACGGCGGCTTCGGCAGCTGGCTGGGCACCTCGGCGTGATCGATCCGACCTCCATCACTGCCTGCTCGGGCCGTTGCGAGGCGCAGCGACCCCGGTGACTGTGGCACAATTGCGGGGTTGTCCGGCCGAAGGAAGGAGAGCGCGATGAGCAAGCGCGGACGCAAGCGCAAGGCCCGCCGCAAGAACGGCGCCAATCACGGCAAGCGCCCCAACAGCTGACGCCACCGAGCACGACGGCGTAGTGAAGGCCTCTTCCCCACCTGGGAAGAGGCCTTCTTCATGCCCGGACCGGTCGCGGTCAGGACGGCGGCAGAACGGTGGAGCTGGTGGAGGTGATGCGCACGCTGGAGGTGCCGTCGGTCCCGGTGCGCGAGACGGTCACGCTGCGGTACTGCACACTGATCCGCTCCCGCAGGGAGCTGGGGGCGCGGTCCGCACAGCTGCGGCGCACCAGGTTCTTCACCCGGCGCAGCCGTTCGAGCTCCTCGGCGCACTCGGGGCAGTCCTGGGCGTGGAGGAGCATGCGCTCCACCATCTCGACGGGCAACTCGCCGTCGATCGCTCCCTCCAGCCCGAAGCGCAGGTCGCGTCCGTCCTCGCCGCTGCTGACGCCGGGCTGCTCGCGCCGGCTCTGATCGCGGTTCATCGCTCCTCCTCCGGCTGCTCGTCCCCGCGCAGGTACCCGCTGCGGCGCGCGTAGTCCGAGAGCAGCTCGCGCAGCTGCCGCCGACCGCGGTGCAGCCGGGACATCACCGTGCCGATCGGGGTGTCCATGATCTCGGCGATCTCCTTGTACGCGAAGCCCTCGACATCGGCCAGGTAGACGGCCAGGCGGTAGTCCTCGCGCAGCTCCGCCAGCGCGTCCTTGACCGCGGAGTCCGGCAGGTGGTCCAGCGCCTCCGCCTCAGCCGATCGCAGGCCGCTGCTGGTGTGGGACTCGACCTCGGCCAGCTGCCAGTCCTCGACGGTGTCCGTCCAGGACTCCTTGGGGCGGCGCTGCTTCTGCCGGTAGGTGGAGATGTAGGTGTTGGTCATGATGCGGTACAGCCACGCACGCATGTTGGTGCCCGGGGTGAACCGCTCGCGGGCGCGGAAGGCCTTCATGAAGGTCTCCTGCACCAGGTCCTCGGCGTCCGCGGGCTTGCGAGTCATCCGCAGTGCGCCGCCGTAGAGAGAGTCGAGATGGGAGAGGGCCTCGGCCTCGAAGTCGAAGTCCTCGGCGGCAACGGGGGCGGCGAGATCCGCCTGCGGGGCGGAGTCCTCCCGCGACAGGTCGGTCGGCTCGGTCTGTGTCATCAGGTCCCAACCTACGCCAGGTGGCTCCAGCACAGCGACGCCCATGCTCGCTCCTCTCGATGCTCGTCCGGCATGTCGGTGCGGATCCGGTTCGGGCCCGCACCGGATGAACGCGGCAGGTGCTCCGGTTGTTCCCATCGGCCGCCGGCGCTGCCGCCGCGGCTGCTGGGGACTGCTCCGCCACGGCCGAAGAGGATGCTGCACCTGGCAGTGGGGCCAGTCACGGTAGGCTGGGCGCCATGCCGGGCACCTCGGGTGGGCACCACCGCCCAGGCCCGGCACCACCAACCATCGTCGAGAACGTGAGGACACCATGGCCCTGGTCCGCCGCATCGCCCGCCCCCTGCTCGCTGCTCCCTTCATCCTCGAGGGGGTGCGCACGGCCTCGCAGCCCGAGCGTGAGATCGACGTCTACCCCCAGGCCTTCGAGGCCGTCGACTCCGCCCTGGCGAAGACCTCCACCCCGGACTTCCTGGACGCCCGCACCATCATCCGTGCCTCCGGTGCCATCGCCGCCGGCGCCGGCATCATGTACGCCACGAACCGCCGCCCCCGCCTGGCTGCTGCCACCCTGCTGCTGACCACCTCGGTGGGCTGGGCCGGCCGCAAGCGCATCTGGGAGCTCAGCGGCGAGGAGCGGATGCAGGAGATCCAGTCCATCCTCACCGACGCCGGCCTGCTGGGCGGCGTGCTGCTGGCCGTGGTCGACCACGACGGCCGTCCCTCGCTGGGCTACCAGGTGAACAAGTTCGTCGAGCGCAGCAAGAAGAACGCCGCGGCCAAGCAGCGCGAGATGGAGAAGAAGGCCGACGCAGTCGGCAAGCGGGCCAAGAAGCGCGTGGACGCCACGCAGAAGAAGCTGGCCTCCGCGCGGGGCTGACGGCGTGACGTCCGAGGTCCTGTGGACGGCTCCTGTCGCACAGGGGCCGGTCGACGCACTGGTACGGGTCCCCGGGTCGAAGTCGCTGACCGCACGCTGGATGCTGCTGGGCGCCATCGCCGATGAGCCCACGCGGCTGCGCAGAGCGCTAGTCTCCCGCGACACACGCCTGATGCGCGATGCGCTGGAGCGCCTGGGGGCCGTGCTCTCGGTGCAGGACGGGGAACTGCAGGTCACCCCGATCCCCCCTCCGTCGGAGGCTCCCGCCGAGCCGATCGAGATCCACGCCGGGCTGGCCGGCACCGTGATGCGCTTCGTGCCGCTGCTGGCCGCCCTGCACCACGGTGACGTGCGCTTCACCGGGGACGACGCCGCCCTGCAGCGGCCCATGTCACCGGTGATCGCCGTGCTGCGCGCGCAGGGCGTGGAGGTCACCGAGCACGGCGAGGCCGGACGCCTGCCGTTCACGGTGCACGGGAAGGGGCACCTGGCCGGCGGCCGCATCGAGGTGGACGCCTCGGAATCCAGCCAGTTCGTCTCCAATGCCCTGCTGGTGGCCGCCCGGGGGGACCAGGACCTCGAGCTGGTGCACCGGGGCGCCTCGCTGCCGTCGCTGCCCCACATCGACATGACCATGGAGACCCTCAGGGCCGTCGGCGTGCAGGTCAGCCACGAGGTCGACGAGGACGGCCTGCACCTGTGGCGAGTGGCCCGGGGAACGATCGCCCCCGGCAGCATCGTGGTCGAACCGGATCTCTCCAACGCCGGCCCGTTCCTGGCCGCCGCCATGGTCACCGAGGGCACCATCGCGATCGCGGACTGGCCCGAGCGCACCACCCAGCCCGGGGACGCCTACCGCGGCCTGCTCGAGCAGATGGGCGCAGAGGTGTGGCGCGAGGACGACTCGCTGTGCGTGAGCGGCACCGGCACCATCATGGGCATCGACGCGGACCTCTCCCGCACCGGCGAGATCGCACCCACCATCGCGGCGCTCGCCGCACTCGCGGAATCCCCGAGCCGTCTGCGCGGAATCGGGCACCTGCGCGGTCACGAGACCGACCGGCTGCGGGCACTGGCCACGGAGCTGACCCGGCTGGGTGCCCGCACCGTGGAGCTCGAGGACGGCCTGGAGATCAACCCCAGTCCCTTGCGCGGGACGGTGTTCGAGACCTACGAGGACCACCGCATGGCCACGGCCGCCGCCATCATCGGACTGCGGGTGCCGGACGTCCGGGTGGTGAACGTGGAGACCACCCAGAAGACCCTGCCCGACTTCGTGGGCATGTGGCTGTCGATGCTGCACACCGATGCTCCCGCGGGGGGCACCTGGTGAGGCGCTCCTACCGCGACCTCGACGAGTCCGACGTCAGGGTGCGACCCAACCGTCGGGGCAGCCGCCCCCGCACCAAGGACCGCCCCGCGCACGAGGACGCGATCCCGGCGCGCGTGGTCGCCGTGGACCGTGGCCGCTGGCGCACCGTGGTGGGCGCCGGCACCGACCAGGAGCGCACCGTCACGGCGATGCGGGCCCGCGAGCTGGGCCGCTCCCCCGTCGTCCCCGGGGACGTGGTGGCGCTGGTGGGTGACACCAGCGGCACGGACGGCGCCCTGGCCCGGATCGTGCGGATAGAGGAGCGCTCCTCCTTCCTGCGCCGCAGCGCCGACGACGACGACTCCTCCGAGCGCCCGCTGGTCGCCAACGTCGACACGATGGTGATCGTCACGGCCCTCGCCGATCCCAAACCCCGCGGGGGCATGGTGGACCGTTGCCTGGTGGCCGCCTGCGTGGCCGGCATCGACGCCCTGCTGGTGCTGACCAAGGCCGATCTGCGCGACCCGGAGGACTTCCTGCACACCTACGCGCCGCTGGGGGTCGAGCACCTGGTGACCCACCAGGATCAGGACGGGCGGATCGTGGGATTGGAGCAGCTGCGCGAGCGGCTCACCGGTCACGTCAGCGTGCTCATCGGGCACTCCGGCGTCGGCAAGTCGACCCTGCTGAACGCCCTGGTGCCCGGCACCGAGCGCGCCACCGGGGTGGTCAATGCGGTGACCGGGCGCGGCAGGCACACCTCCTCCTCCGCGCTGGCGATGCAGCTGCCGGACTCCGCGGGCTGGGTGATCGACACCCCAGGAGTGCGGTCCTTCGGCCTGGGCCACGTGGCCCCCGAGGAGCTGCTGGACGCCTTCGCGGACCTCGCCGAGCTGGCCGAGCAGTGCCCGCGGGGCTGCACCCACCTCGAGGACGCCCCCGACTGCGCCCTGGACGAGCTGGTGGAGCAGGGAGAGGCCGGCACAGCGGGGCCGGCCCGCCTGGCCTCCTACCGCCGCCTGGCTGCGGCCCTGCGCCGCAACGACCCCTGGGACGTCTGAGCCGAAAGGCAGGCAGGAGATGACGGGGCCCGGGGAGGTCCGGGCTCGGGCCGCCGCGTCGCTCCCGGTCAGCGGCACCGGGTGCCCCTAGTCTTTACCCATGTCCAGCCGCTATGCCGATGATCTCCGTCTGGCCCATGTGCTCGCCGATGCCGTGGACCAGCTCACCATGTCCCGCTTCAAGGCACAGGACCTGGAGGTCACCACCAAACCGGATCTCACCGAGGTCACCGACGCCGACCGCGCCGCCGAGCAGCTGGTGCGCTCCCAGCTCTCCCGCTCCCGCTCCCGCGACCAGGTGATCGGTGAGGAGTTCGGCTCCACCGGCTCCTCACCCCGGCAGTGGGTGATCGATCCGATCGACGGCACCCGCAACTTCGTGCGCGGGGTGCCGGTATGGGCCACCCTGATCGGCCTGATCGAGGACGGCCAGCCGGTGATCGGTCTGGTCTCCGCGCCCTCGCTCTCCCGCCGCTGGTGGGCCGGCGCGGGTGCGGGCGCCTGGACGGGCACCCGCATCAGCTCCGCCTCGCAGCTGCAGGTCTCCCAGGTGGACGACATCGAGGACGCCTCGCTGTCCTACTCCTCCCTGCACGGCTGGGCCGATGCGGAGCGGCTCCCCCAGATGCTGAACCTCATGCAGCGGTTCTGGCGCACCCGCGCCTACGGCGACTTCTGGTCGTACATGCTGGTGGCCGAGGGTGCGGTGGACGTGGCCTGCGAACCGGAGCTGAACCTGCACGACATGGTGGCGCTGGCACCGATCGTCACCGAGGCCGGAGGTCGCTTCACCTCGATCGACGGCGAGGACGGCCCCTTCGGCGGCAGCGCCGTGGCCAGCAACGGGATCCTCCACGACGAGGTGCTCGAGGCGATCGCCGCACGCACCGAGCGCGATTGATCCCTCCCGCAGGGATTCACCTGAACAGGGTCCCCCACCCGGATCGGTAGACTCTGGACGTCGTTGACCCGAACCGTGAAGGGACCTGATCATCCATGACCGTCAAGCGCGTCGCTCTGCTCACCGCCGGTGGCTACGCCCCCTGCCTCTCCTCCGCTGTCGGAGGTCTCATCGAGCGGTACAACGAGCTGGTGCCCGACGTCGAGATCATCGCCTACAAGCACGGCTACTGGGGCCTGCTGTCCGGCGAGAAGATCGTGGTGGACGACGAGGTGCGTGCCAAGGCCGGCCTGCTGCACAACTACGGCGGCTCACCCATCGGCAACTCCCGCGTGAAGCTCACCAACACCGCCGACCTCGTCGAGCGCGGCCTGATCAAGGAGGGCGAGAACGCCCTGGAGGTCGCCGCGAACAGGCTCAAGCAGGACGGCGTCGACGTCCTGCACACCATCGGTGGTGACGACACCAACACCACCGCTGCGGACCTGGCGAAGTACCTGCACGAGAACGACTACGACCTGCATGTGGTGGGCCTGCCCAAGACGATCGACAACGACATCGTGCCGATCCGTCAGTCCCTGGGCGCGAAGACCGCCGCAGAGCAGACCAGCGTGTTCGCCCAGAACATCATCGCCGAGCACGGCTCGAACCCGCGCATGCTGATCATCCACGAGATCATGGGCCGCGCCTGCGGGTACCTCACCGCACAGGCCGCCGAGTACTACCAGCAGTGGCACGCCCAGCAGGAGTGGCTGCCCGCGATCGGCCACAAGGCCGAGCGCTGGGACGTGCACGCCGTGTTCCTGCCGGAGATGAAGCTGGACATCGACGCCGAGGCCGAGCGCCTGAAGAAGGTCATGGACGAGACCGGCTGCGTGAACATCTTCCTGTCCGAGGGCGCGGGCATCCCCGAGATCATCGCCGAGATGCAGAGCCGCGGCGAGGAGCCGGAGAAGGATCCCTTCGGCCACGTCAAGATCGACAAGATCAACCCCGGCCAGTGGTTCGCGGGGCAGTTCGCGGAGAAGCTGGGAGCGGAGAAGGTCATGGTGCAGAAGTCCGGCTACTTCTCGCGCTCCGCGAAGGCCAACGCCGAGGACCTGCGCCTGATCAAGTCGATGACCGACCTCGCCGTGCAGGTCTCCCTCGAGGGCGGCTCCGGCGTGATCGGCCACGACGAGGAGCAGGGGAACGTGCTGCGCGCCATCGAGTTCGACCGCATCGCCGGCCACAAGTCCTTCGACATCTCCCAGCAGTGGTTCACGGACGTGATGGACCGCATCGGCCAGAAGGTCGCCCCGGCCGAGAAGGACTGACCGAGCACCGGCCGATACCGCACGCCCGACGAGCCCCGCACACCCGATGAGCACCCCCGTCCCCGAGGCGACCGCTCACGGGCAGCGCGGGGCTCGCGTGCGCCTGCGCACCTGGCGACGGTCCCTGACCGCTTTGGCCGGCCTCCTGGGTCGCATCAGGGTGACCTCGTCCTCGTCGGCCTCGCCGGGTTCAGAGACGACATCCTCGCAGGGCCTGGCCCCGGGTCCGCATGCCGTACGATTCGCGCAGGACCGTGGGCCCTGGCGGCCATCGGCTCGGCCCCGCCAGGGACGCCTGGGCGACTGCTGGGTGATGGCGGGGATGCTCGCGGTGCACGAGACGGCTCCGGAGCGTCTGCGGGCGCTGATGACCCGGGAGCAGGACGGATCGGTGACCGTACGGCTGCCAGGAGCCGGGCATCCCGTGCGGGTGGATCGGATGATGCCGGTAGACGCAGCAGGCGTGTTCGTCTACGGCCGGCAGGACGGCGGAGGCCCCGGCTGGGCAGGGGTGCTGGAGAAGGCCATCGCCGTGCAGGTGGCGGGCGGCTACCGATTCCTTCAGCGGGGCTTCGGGCGCTTCGGCCTGGAGCTGCTGCTGGGCGAGAGGGGACGCATGCTGCTGGCGATGCCCACCGCCGGTCAGATCGAGGCCTGGAGGGCCGAGCACCGTGCGATCCTCGCCTCCACCCATCCGCTGAGCCGCCGGGTGCGCACTGCCCACGGCCCTCTGCCGCCGAACCACGTGTTCGCGGTGATCGGAGCGGAACCGGTCAGTGGTCACATACTGCTGCGGAATCCGGTGAACCCGGGGCGGGTGCTGCGGGTGGATGCACGCACGTTCCGGCGGGGGTTCATCTCGGTGGATGTCACCGGGCCGCTGCGCTGACCGGGCAGCCGGGAGCAGCCGGTCCCGTCAGTCCCGGGCGTCGTCGAGCCGTGCGAATTCGGCCAGCCAGGCGTCGGCGATGAGGCGGTGACCGGCGATCGTGGGGTGCACGCCGTCCTCGGCGATGCTGGCGGGTGTGTGCCCCACCGACCAGGCCCGCTCCATCACCTGCTCCAGGTCCACCACTGCGTGCCGGAACTCGTGGGCCAGATCGCGGATGACTGCCACCTTCTGGTCGAGATCGGCATGGAAGCCGGCCTTCTCCTGGTCGATGTCGGTGACGAAGGGGACCACCATCAGCACGGGCACAGCGGGCCGGGTGGCCGAGAGCTGGTCCAGCATGTACCGGTAGTCGCGCTCGAACTCCTCCGCGGTGACGGTCTCACCCCGGGTGAAGCCGTGCCAGGTGTCGTTGACTCCGATGTAGACGGTGATGACGTCGGTCTCGAGCTCCAGGCAGTCCCGATCGAAGCGACGCACCAGCTCCTGAGCCCGGTCGCCGGAGATGCCGCGGTTGATGACGCGGGCGGTGGGCTCGTGAGCGGCGAGGTGCTCGGCGATGAGGCGCACATAGCCGTAGCCGAGACCCTGTGGGTCCTCGGCGCGGCTGCAGTCCGTGATGGAGTCGCCGAGGAACAGGAAGGATCGCTGAGCGCGGGCAGCGGGTGCGGTGGCCGTCATGGGGCAATCCTGCCAGACGGCCGAGGAATCGGGCGAGCACGACTGGCCTGGAGGAATAGCGAAGGCCCTGATCAACATTCCTGCTGATCAGGGCCTTCATCTCGTAGCGGGGATAGGATTTGAACCTATGACCTCCGGGTTATGAGCCCGGCGAGCTACCGAACTGCTCCACCCCGCGGCGACGTCCTCCACTGTAGGGGGTGCGGCGTCGGCCCGTCCAGGCGGGAGGGCATGAACGTGGGACAGCCCACGTTCACGCCCCGTTCACCGCCGGGGTGGACCCGGCATTCAGCCGCCACTGCCCTCGAGCTCCTGGTTCGCCTGGATGGCGCGATCGAGTGCGTCGGCGACGCGGTCCTGGGCCTCGCCGTACTTGGCCCAGTCACCAGCCTCCAGGGCGGCCTCGGAGTCCTTGACCGCCTGGTCCATGTCGGCCAGGGCCTGGTCCAGTCGCTCCTGGGGAGTGCCCTCGCCAGGTGCAGCCGGCGCCGGGCTGTCAGTCTCCTCCCCCTGCGGCGCGTCGGTCGGGGCGTCGGTGGGCTCCTCCGCCGGAGCATCGTCCGGGGTCTCCACCGCACCCTCCCCAGTCTCGGTGTCGGCCGTGCCCTTGGCACCGTCCGGATCGGTGACCGCGGCATCACCGGCGTCGGCGCCCGAGTCGCCGCCGAACACCAGGTCCAGCGCCTCGTTCAGCGTGGGAGCGAACCCGATCTTCTCGCCGAAGGAGACCAGCACCATCTGCAGCAGCGGGTACTGGGTGCCGCCACCGGAGGCGGAGGACTGCAGGAACACCGGCTGCACGTACAGCAGGCCGCCGCCCACCGGGAGCGTGAGCAGGTTGCCGTTGATGACCTCGGAGTTGCCGGACTTCAGCAGGTTCAGCGCCTGGGACACATTCGGCTCGGCGTTGAAGGTGGCCTGCACCTGACCGGGTCCGTTGACCGGGTTGGTGGCCGGCAGCACCAGCAGCGTCATGTCACCGAAGGTCTCCGCTGGGTTGCCCTCCAGGCTGCCCGTCTCGGAGTCCACGGCCAGGAACCCGGTGAGCACGTTCTGCCCCTGGGCCGGGATGTAGCTGGAGGACAGCGTGAAGCGCGGATCATCCATCCCGGGCACCTGCATGGTGAGGTACATGGGCGGCTGCGGCGCCTGCTGACCGGCGGATCCATCCGGGTTCTGGGGGGCCGGCTGGGTGGGATCCGGGGGGATCTGCCAGAAGTCCTGCTGACCGAAGAAGTCATCCGCATCGGTGACGTGGTACGTGGCCAGCAGTTCGCGCTGCGCCTTGAAGTAGTCCGCGGGGTAGCGCAGGTGGCTCATCAGCTCGCCGCTGATCTCCGTGGCGGGCTGCAGGGCCTCGGGGAACACCTCGCCCCACGCCTTGAGGATCGGATCCTCCGTGTCCCACGCGTACAGCTTCACAGATCCGTCGAAGGCGGAGACGGTGGCCTTGACGCCGTTGCGCATGTAGTTGGCCTGCCGCACCCGATTGCCCGCAGTCTCCCCCGGTGTGGTCTGGGAGTCGTTGATGGCGTCGTCCAGATTGACGCTGCGGGAGTACGGGTAGTGGGTGGTGGTGGTGTAGCCGTCGACCACCCACACCAGCTCACCGTCGACGACCGCCGGGTACATCTGCGAGTCCAGCGACAGGAACGGTGCCACCTCCCGCACCCGCTGCTGCGGGTCGCGGTCGTAGAGGATCTGCGACTCGGGGTTGACGTAGTCGGAGATGACGATGTTGGGGTCGCGGAACTTGATGGCGTACAGGAGGCGGTTGAAGAAGGTGCCCACCGACGGGCCGCCATCACCCTGGTAGGTGTTGTTCACCTGGGTGCCGCCGTCCTCTTCCCCGGTTCCGAGCTGGTAGTCGAACTCCTCGGGTTCGGTACCCTCGGGGGCGCCGACGATGGAGTAGTCCGGGGAGTGGCGGCCGAAGTACACCCGCTCCTCGTACTCTCCCAGGGACCCGTCGCCGGGGACGCCGGACTGCAGGAAGCTGGGCTCACCGTCGGCGTTGCGGCGGTTGCCGTAGGCGGCGGCGGTGCCGTAGCCATGGGTGTAGATGATGTGCTGGTCCACCCAGGAGCGGCTGTCCAGCTCGAACTGGTCCGGGCGCAGCTCGCGCACGCCGATCACGGTGTCCTGCAGGGCGCCGTCGATCTCGTAGCGGTCCACGCTGAGCACCTCGTCGAAGCCCCAGTAGCGACGGTTGGCCTCGCGCTGCTCGAAGGTCTTGGAGACGATGTTGGGGTCCATCAGGCGGATCTGCGCGGTGGTCTCGGCGTCTTCGCGCAGGGCTCCCGGAGCGGCATCGGTGCTGGCTGCGTAGGAGACCTCGCGAACGCCGTCGATGGCGAACGCGGCACGGGTGGCGTCGATGCTGCGCTGGATGTAGGGCTGCTCGAGGGCACGCTCATTGGGGTTGACCTGGAACTGCTGGATCGCCCAGGGGTAGAGGTTGCCCACCACCAGGGTGGACAGCACCATCAGGCCGGCGCCGATGGCGGGGATCCGCCAGTCCGCGCGCACGATCCACACGATGAACAGGAACGCGACGATGATCGCGGCGATCGCCAGGATGGTCTGCGCGGGCAGGATCGCATTGACGTCGGTGTACGAGGCACCGTCGAAGCGGCCGTGCGGGGTCACCAGCAGGTCATAACGGTGGAACCAGTGGCCGAGCCCCAGCAGCAGCACGTAGACGGTGGCCAGCACGCCGAGGTGGCGGCGGGCCGCCTTGGTGACCTCGAGACCGCTCTCCTGCCCCCAGGCGACACCCCCGTACAGGAAGTGCCCCACCACCGCACCGACGATGGCGACCAGGCAGACGAACTGGCCGAAGGCGATGATCAGGTCGATCAGGGGCAGGGTGAACACGTAGAAGGAGATGTCGTTGCCGAACACCGGATCGGTCTCGCCGAAGGGCTGGGGGTGCAGGAACAGCTGGACGTCCTGCCAGCGGCGCGAGGCGGCGAGCCCGCCGAAGGCACCGATGACCAGGGGGCCGACGATGGTCAGGCCGCGGCGGAGCGGGTCCACGGCGGAGCGGAACTGCTCCAGGGCCTCCTGCTCCCGGGTGACCGGCGGGTACACGGGGCGCTTGGTGTAGGCGATGCGAAGGCTCAGGTACAGCGGCACCGCGAACAGCACGAAGCCGATCACGAACAGGATCGCCTCGGTGATCCACCGGGTGAACAGCACGTCGGAGCGCCCCAGCTGGTCGAACCACAGATAGGTGGTCCACACCTCGGAGGCGATGATCAGCGCCACCAGCAGGGCACCCAGCACGATCGCCGTGATGCTCAGCGGGTTCAGCTTCGGCCGGGAGCCGCCTTCTCGAGCAGCCGGACGCGGACGCGGGGAAGGGGTGTCACCGAAGGGGACGGAGAAGCTCACAGATGACCTCGTGTTGATCTCGGGCCCGCGGCCGCGACAGGCGCGGTGGGGGTCCGGGTACAGTGTGGTGCCCCCGCTGACGGCGGTGGCCCGTCCATTCTCTCAGGCGAACCTGTAAGGGAACCTCTCGATCTGATGACGAATCCGAGCCCTGACCCCCTTGATGCGCCCACGGCTGCCCTCGCCGCGGCAGTGCTGGAGATCGCCCGGCATGTCGAAGGCGAGCCGCTCGCCGCACCGCGCTGGTTCGCGCTGGCCAACGGTGCCCAGCTCCTCACGCAGCAGCCGGGGCTCGCGGCTCTGCTGGGAGAGGAGTCGGCGGCAGTGATGGCCGGCGACGAACTGCAGCTGATCTCCATCGAGCTCGACGAGACTGCTGATGCGGACAGTGCCGACCCGCTTCGCGCCCTGGCCCACGTCGAGTGGCCGGTGATGGCCGCCGGCGGAGTACTCGCCTGCGACCTCGCTCCCGAGCAGTGGTCCGTGCGCGAGGACGACGGCCCCAGCGCAGCCACCCCCGGGGCGGTGAGTGATCATGGGGCCGGCAGTACGGGACCACTGCGCATCGTGGTCGGCGCGCTCGAGGACGGCACCACGTGGTCGGCCCTGCAGCGTGACGGGGACCAGCAGTACACCCTGGGGGCCGCACTCCTCCCTGATCTGACCGCTGCACTGCTGGAGAGCCTGCAGCCCGCCTCCTGAACGGAGCGGACGTGCTGCGACTCCCGAGCGCCGGTGCACCGGCAGCCCGGGAGCTGCGCAGCCGGGCCCGCACTCAGTGCGAGGCCACCAGCGAGTCGTCAGCGGCCGTGTCCTGGTCGACCAGGCCCTCGGCACCGCCGTAGCCCAGCCCCTCCGATCCCCCCGCGGGGGCATCGTCCTTGATCTCGCCGGTGTCGTGATCGACGTCCGGGATGTCCGCCACTCGGGGCGGCTTGGTGAACTCGGCGGTCCCGAAGGTGAGGTCGTGGCCGATGGTCTCGGCGGTCAGCGTGAGCGAGTGGTACGTCCTACCGTCGTCCCCGGTCCACTCGGAGGTGCCCAGGCGGCCCGTGGCCACCAGCGGCTGCCCCTTCTTCACCGAGGCGATCACGTTGCGGGCCAGCTGGCGCCGTGCGTAGACGTTGACGAACTCGGTCTTGCGGTCGCTGTAGTCGTTGATGCTCGAATCGAAGTAGCGGGAGTTCACCGCGATGCGCACCATGGCGCTGATGTCGCCGTTGGGGAACTGCTTCTCACGGGGGTTGTCGGTGGCGTTGCCCACGACGGTGCTGCGGATCTCTTTCATGGTGGTGTCCTTCCTCGGTGCGGGGGCCGTCCCCGTCGTCGACTCCGTGCCGACCACCTCAGCGTGGCGAGCGCAGCGACGGGGGACCACCGGGTCACGGGGATTGGGGACGAACGGACTCTGGGGAGGAACTTCGTCGCCCACGACGACGGCCGGCCCCGCAGAGGGGACCGGCCGTCGGTCGTGGATCGGTGCGCGGCCGGGGCCGCGACGCGATCAGGCCTGGGGGACCACCAGGCCCGAGGCGTTGGTGCGGGCGTTCTCGAAGCGCGCCTGGACGTCAGCCCAGTTCACAATGTTCCAGATCGCCTCGACGTAGTCCGCCTTCACGTTCTGGTAGTCGAGGTAGAAGGCGTGCTCCCACATGTCCAGCTGGAACAGCGGGATCGTGGCCACCGGGACACCGTTCTGCTGGTCGTAGAACTGCTCGATGACCAGGTTGCCGCCGGCCGGCTCGTACGCCAGGACCGCCCAGCCGGAGCCCTGGATGCCCAGAGCAGCGGCGGTGAAGTGCTTGCGGAAGGCGTCGAAGGAGCCGAAGTACTCGTCGATTGCGGAAGCGAGCTCACCGGTGGGCTTGTCGCCGCCCTCCGGGGAGAGGGTCTTCCAGAAGATCGAGTGGTTGGTGTGGCCGCCCAGGTTGAAGGCGAGATCCTTCGAGAGCTGGTTGACGTTGCCGAACTCGCCGGACTCACGCGCCGCGGCCAGCTTCTCCAGGGCGGTGTTGGCGCCCTTGACGTAGGTGGCGTGATGCTTGGAGTGGTGAAGCTCCATGATCTGGCCGGAGATGGAAGGGGCCAGGGCCCCGTAGTCGTAGTCGAGATCCGGAAGCGTGTACTCCGCCATGTCGTCCATCCTCTCTGTTGGTCGTTCCGAACCCGAGGGGGTCCGGTGCCCTTCCATCCTGCCACGATCGTTCGAGGTGTGGTGAGGGGCCGCTGCACCCTCCGATCACGCGTTCAGGTGGAGAGGTCCAGATCGTCCCAGTCCCGGTGCGGGATCGGGGGCTGCCGCACCGCCCGATCCAGGGCCCACCGCGATCCGATCCGGTGTCCGATCCTGGTTCCGCATGCTGCCCCCCGCTCGCCGTCGTGCTGCGAGTGTCCCACCCACGGTCCACAATGGGGCGGTGGCACGACAGGACCGGGACGGCACCGCAGCAACGGGTACGGCGACCAGTGCGCTGGACCTGTTCAGCGCGCCCACTGCCCACTGGTTCCGCGAGGCGTTCGGCGCGCCCACGCCGGCGCAGGAGGGGGCCTGGCGCTCGGTGGCCGCGGGGCAGGACACCCTGGTGGTGGCGCCCACCGGGTCCGGGAAGACCCTCGCCGCGTTCCTCACTGCGATCGACCGGCTGGCCTTCGGACCTGAGGAGGACGCCCAGGAGCCGTCGGGCACCAGCGTCCTGTACGTCTCCCCGCTGAAGGCCCTCGGGGTGGACGTGGAGCGCAACCTCACCTCTCCCCTGGTGGGAACGATGCGGGCAGCGCAGCTGCTGGGCCATGCGCACCGATCGATCGAGGTGGGGGTGCGCACCGGGGACACCCCGCCCGCCGAGCGCAGGCGCCTGATCGCACATCCGCCGGACGTTCTGATCACCACCCCGGAATCGCTGTTCCTGATGCTGTCCTCCGCCGCCCGCGAGCAGCTGCGCTCGGTGCGCACGGTGATCGTGGACGAGGTGCACGCCGTGGCCGGCACCAAGCGCGGCGTGCACCTGGCCCTGTCGCTGGCGCGCCTGGATGCGCTCGCCGCGCACGCGATCCAGCGCATCGGCCTGTCGGCCACGGTGGAGCCGGCCGACGAGGTGGCGGCCTTCCTGGCCGGGAACGGTCGCGCGCAGGAGATGAGCGTGGTGCGGCCGCCCTCCCGGAAGGAGTGGGACCTGTCGGTGCGGCTGCCGGTGCCGGATCTCTCGGCGATCGAGCCCCCGGCCGACGCCGCCGATGAGGACGACGTGGCCGGCACGATCTGGCCGCACGTGGAACGCGCGGTGCTGGACGAGGTGCTCGCCCACCGCTCCACCATCGTGTTCACCAACTCCCGCCGCCAGGCCGAACGGCTCACCAGCAAGCTGAACCTGCTGCACCGCAGGCGCGCAGGCGCAGATGTCGACGACGTGGCCCGCGCCCATCACGGCTCCATGTCCAAGGAGCACCGCAAGCAGATCGAGGAGCAGCTGAAGGCCGGTGCCTTGCGCTGCGTGGTGGCCACCAGTTCCCTCGAGCTGGGGATCGACATGGGCGCGGTGGATCTGGTGATCCAGGTGGAGACCCCGTTCTCGGTGTCCTCCACCCTGCAGCGCATCGGCCGGGCCGGGCACGACGTGGGCGCCGTCTCCCACGGCATCGTCCACCCCCTGCACGCAGCGGACGTGGTGCGTGCCGCGGTCACCGTCGGCGAAGCGGTCGCGGGCAGGATCGAGCCGCTCACAGTGCCGCGCAACGCCCTGGACGTGCTCGCCCAGCACACCGTCTCCGCCGCTGTCGAGAACGACCTGGACGTCGAGGAGTGGTTCGAGCTGGTGCGCACCGCTCATCCGTACGCCGCTCTGCCTCGCTCCGCGTTCGACCAGACCATCGACCTGCTGGCTGGCCGCTACCCCTCCACCGCGTTCAGCGAGCTGCGCGCCCGCCTGGTTTACGACCACGAGCAGGGCACCCTCAGCGCGCGGCCAGGCGCGCAGCGCCTGGTGGTCACCAGTGGCGGCACCATTCCTGACCGCGGCCTGTTCCCGGTGTACATCGTGGCCGGGGACGACGACTCCCAGGCCCGGAGGGTGGGCGAGCTGGATGAGGAGATGGTGTACGAGTCGCGGCGCGGGGACGTGATCACCCTGGGCACCTCGTCCTGGCGGATCGAGGAGATCACCCACGACCGGGTGAGCGTCTCCCCCGCCTTCGGGCTGTCCGGGCGGATCCCCTTCTGGCACGGCGACGGGGTGGGCAGGGCCCCCTCACTGGGGCGGGCGATCGCGGGTTTCCAGTCCGAGATCTCTCGGCTCGAGGAGCCGGCGGCCCGCGAGCGCCTCGCTTCGCTGGGCCTGGACGAGAACGCCTCCGGCACCGTGATCGAGCATCTGGCCGAGCAGCGGGAGGCGACGGGGTCCGTGCCCGGCCCCCAGCACCTGGTGGTCGAGAGGTTCCTGGACGAGCTCGGCGACTGGCGCGTCGTGCTGCACAGCGCGCTCGGGCAGCGGATCAACGCGCCCTGGGCCCTGGCCGTCGGGGCCCGCGTCGAGGAGCGGTACGGCCTGGAGGGCCAGGTGATGGCGGCCGATGACGGGATCGTGCTGCGCATCCCCCACGGGGAGGAGCCGCCGGGGGCGGATCTGTTCGTGTTCACGCCTGAGGAGATCGACGAGGAGGTGCGGCGTCTGGTGGGCAGCTCAGCGCTGTTCGCCTCACGCTTCCGGGAGTGCGCAGCCCGCGCCCTGCTGCTGCCCCGGCGGGATCCCCGCTCCCGGGCACCGCTGTGGCAGCAGCGCCAGCGCGCCGCGCATCTGCTGGATGTGGCTCGGCCCCACCCGCAGTTCCCGATCATGCTGGAGGCGGCACGGGAGTGCTTGCAGGACGTGTACGACCTGCCTTCCCTGGTGGAGCTGATGGGGCAGGTGGCCTCTCGCCGCGTACAGGTGCAGGAGGTGGAGACCACCGCCCCCTCCCCCTTTGCGCGTTCCCTGCTGTTCGGGTACCTGGCCCAGTTCATCTACGACACCGACGCCCCGCTGGCGGAGCGCCGCACGGTGGCTCTGACGCTGGACCAGTCGCTGCTGGCGGAGCTGCTGGGCACCGTGAGCCTGCGCGAGCTGCTGGATGCGGGCGTGATTGACGAGGTCACCCGGCGCCTGCAGGGCCTCACGGAGGAGCGCGCGCTGCGGGGCGCGGAGGATCTCGCCGATGCTCTGCGACGCCTGGGTCCGCTCACCGCTGAGGAGATCGCCCAGCGCGGCGCGGACGGCGTGGACACCGGTGCTGCGATCGCCCAGCTGGTGGAATCCCGGCGGGCGATCGAGGTGCGCATCGCGGGGACTGCTCGCTTCGCCGCTGCGGAGGATGCCGGCCTGCTGCGCGATGCTCTCGGTGCGGCTCTCCCGGCCGGCGTGGCCGAGGTGCACCTGGCTCCGGTCGATCATCCGGTCGAGGAGCTGGTCTCGCGCTGGGCCCGGTCCCGGGGCCCCTTCGATGTGGGCGCCGTGGTCCAGGCATGGGGACTGGCTCCCGGAGTGGCCCGCTCCGCTCTGGAGGCCCTGACCGCAAAGCGGGTGCTGAACCAGGGGGAGTTCACCCCGGGTCGCGAGGGCACGGAATGGGTGGACGCGGACGTGCTGCGACGCATCCGTCGGGCCAGTCTCGCCGCCTCACGCCGGCAGATCGAACCGGTGGGGCCGGAGGCGTACGGCCGGTTCCTGGCCGACTGGCAGCACTTGGCGCAGCGGCGGGATGCCGGCCGGCGGGACCGTGCCGCGTGGTCCGGCGCGGACGGAGTGCTGTCGGTGATCGATCAGCTCACCGGGGTGTCGCTGCCGCTGTCCACCTGGGAGGCCCAGGTGCTGCCCGCCCGGCTGCCGGATTACGCAGCCTCCACGCTCGATGGCCTGTTCGCGGCCGGGGAGCTCACCTGGACAGGGCACGGCCGTCTGGGTGCCGACGACGGCTGGATCCGTCTGCACCTGACCGACGCCCTGCCGCTCGGCGTGGACGCGCAGGAGGTGGAGCACGCCGCGTCAGCGCTGGAGGAGGGCTCGGTGGCCGCCCGGGTGCTGGACCTGCTGCGCTCCTCCCCCGGTGCGCTGCGACACGGGGAGATCCTGCGGGCCCTCGCCGATGACGGTGACGCCGTGGGCCCGGCCGATCTGACGGCGGCGCTGTGGCACCTGGCGTTCGCCACTCTCCTCACCAACGACTCCTTCGCCGTGCTGCGCACCCACGCCCTCGGCCCGGCCCCCCGCTCCGGTGCGCGCCGCGGCGGCCGTTCGCGTCCCGCCTCCCGTCGGGGAGCGGCACGGCTGTCGGCCGCCATGATGCGCACCGGCGCCACCACGCCAGCTGAGCTGGAGGTGGCAGCGGGGCCAACGGCCACGGGCCGCTGGTCAGCAGTGCGCGTGCAGCCGGTGGACGCCTCCGCGCGAGCGGCGGCGATCGCCACCCTGCTGATGGACCGGCACGGGGTCGTCACCCGCGGAGCGATGGACGTGGAGGCGATACCGGGATCGTTCGCAGCCGTGTACCGAGTGCTGTCCTCCCTGGAGGAGAACGGCTCCTGCCGGCGCGGCTACTTCATCGACGGGCTGGGCGCCTCGCAGTTCGCCCCCACCGAAGCGGTGGACCTGCTTCGCGACCGTGACCGCGAGCAGGAGGCACGTTCCCACGGGAACGCGACGGGCACGCAGTCCGGCTCGTCGTTCGCGGTGCTGGCCGCGACCGATCCCGCGAACCCGTACGGTGCGGCTCTGCCGTGGCCCGTGCTGCCGGTGGAGCCACCGGAGGGCGTGACCGCGCGCCCGGCTCGTCGGGCCGGTGCGATCGTGGTGCTGCGCGACGGCGAGGTGGCCGCCTTCGTGGACAAGGGCGGCAAGCACCTGCTGTGGTGGGCGGGGCAAGAAGCGAGTTCCGAGGTCGCAGTGCAGCTGGTGCGCTCGGTCGCGGAGGATGCGGTGCTGCCGGCGCTGGCGATCGAGCGGATCAGCGGGCGTCCGATCACTGCAGAGCAGAACGCGCCCGTGGTGGATGCGCTGGTGGCGGCCGGCTGCTACCGCTCCCCGCGGTCGGTACGGGTGCGGGCCGGGGGTCGCTGATGAGAACGGTCCCGGCACTGCGACGGTTCCGCGGGCGGCGCGGGGAGGTCGAGCATGCCTGAGGGCGATACCGTGCATCGGCAGTGCCGGGTGCTGCACGAGGCCCTGGCCGGCGCCGTGCTCACCGTCGCGGATCTGCGTGTTCCCGGTGCGGCTACGGCGAACCTGGTCGGCTGGTCGGTGAGCGAGGTGGTGCCTCGGGGCAAGCACCTCCTGATCCGGCTGCTGCCACCCGAGGGCAGTATCGGCGATCCTGCACGCCCGCCGCTCACCTTGCACAACCATCTGATGATGGACGGGATCTGGCACGTGGACGGCAGGGCCCTGCGCTCCGGTGACACCTCGGCAGGACCGCGTCCCCCGCACACCCTGAGGATCCGCCTGCAGGCGCGGCACCCGGACGGCCGCACCGTGGTGGCGAGCGGCTACGACGTGAAGCAGGTGCGGCTGGTGCGCACGGCCGACGAGCACGAGCTGGTGGGCCATCTGGGTCCGGACCTGCTGGATCCGCGCTGGGGCGACCAGCACCGGGAACGGGCCGTGGCGAACCTGATAGCACAGGAGGATCGGGAGCTGGGCCTGGCACTGCTGGACCAGCGGGTGATGGCGGGGCTGGGCAACATCTACCGCTCCGAGCTGTGCTTCCTGCAGCGCGTCCACCCCACCGTGCCCGTCAGCAGCTGGCTGGCTGCGGGCGGGGAAGCCGGGGCGCTGGTGGATCTTTCCCGCCGACTGCTGGTGGTCAACAAGGACCGCGCAGTGAGGGTGACCACGGGCGGAATGATGGGCCGCGACGGTGACCTGTGGGTGTACGGGCGGGCCGGGAAGCCGTGCCGTCGCTGCGGAACCCGCATCCGCCGCGGCGAGATGGCCGATCCCAGCATCGAGGGCAGCACCGCCCGAGTGATCCACACCTGTCCCCGGTGCCAGGGTGAGCCTCCCGACGGCCGGTAGGATCGTGGCGCCGGTTCCACCCGGCACGTCGGCCCAGTCCGACGCCAGCCTCCATAGCTCAATGGATAGAGCAACGGCCTTCTAATCCGTGGGTTGCAGGTTCGAGTCCTGCTGGGGGCGCTCTGAGCCATACGAGGGGGGACCGGCATCACTACGCCCAGCGAGTCAGGACATTCACAGGCTCGAATCCATTGGTACCGCCACCCCTGGGTAGCGCTCGCGCTGACAGTGATTGGGGTCTGCCTGCTTGTCACTGCCCTGGCACTTCGCCTTCACGGTGATTCTGACGTCGACGCGGTCGCCTGCGAACTGCGCTCGTGGGCGATGTTCAGTGGGTTGTTCGCCTTCCTACTGGCGGGAGCGACCCTGGAGGGAAAGGCGCAGGAAGTCCTCGTCGCCAGAAGGCTGATGCTTCGGATCTTCCCCGCCGCTGATCAGACCCCTCCCCCTGTGACCCCGGCAGCCAGACGATGGTCGCCGATCGCCCGATGGTCTGGGCTCATCGTCTTCTTGATCGCGATGCTCTGGTCCATGGTCACGCTGGTCATGGAAGTAGCGGGGTACCTCGTTGGTCTGCTCTGACCGTTTACTGCTGCACCGAGAGGCCCTCTGACGCGGACATCTCCGTATCGGACACTCGGTCACGCAAACAGACAGTAGAAGCCGAGATGCAGCGCCGGTGGCACGTGCAGCGTGCCGGAGCGCGCACGGATGGTTGCGAAGACGACACCCATCGCAAGGATCCCCAGGGCCGGGAGCCAAGGGCGGCGCGGGTGCGGTAGCGCGACCACCGCCAGGATCTCCAGGGCCGCGCCGAGTCGGCGCCGTGCGGACTCGGCATCGTGCCTCACCGGTTGCGGGCGTGCCGCGCGGATTCCTGCGTCCAGTCCTGCACCCACGCTGGCACCTCTCGGTCAGCGGGCACGCCGCCCACCGCCTCGATCAGCTCGGCGCTGGTGACGGAACCGCCGGTCTTCTTCAGGAAGCGGGCGCGCACGACCGCATCGGCGATCAGCACCTCGCCGCGGTGGAAGCTCTGCTCCATGTACACCCAGGCCTCGTCGATGCCCATCACCCGGGTGCGCACCTCGAACTTCTCCCACAGCCGCAGGGACTTGCGGTAGGTGATGCCCTGACCGGCGACCACCGGGTACCAGCCCCGCTCCTGGGTGACCTTCCAGAAGCCCGAGCGGAGCATCAGGTCCATCCGCCCCAGGTCCAGGATCGACAGGTAGCGCCCGTTGTTCATGTGCATCAGCACGTCCAGGTCCAGCGGGTTCACCCGGAACGGGGTGCGGGCCGTGTCCCAGATGGACAGGCGGCGTCGGAACCTCACGCGCACCATCAGCACCAGCAGGCGGAAGAACAGGTTCACGTCGGCTCCTTCACCACGTCGGGGACCCGGGTGAGCCTACTGGAGGGTCACCCCGTAGTCTCTTCCCGTGAGCTCTTCTCCTACGCGCAGCAATCAGGACCGCATCATCTGGGTCGACTGCGAGATGACCGGCCTCGACAAGCAGCGAGATGCGCTGGTCGAGATCGCCGTCCTCGTGACCGACGCCGATCTGAACATCCTCGGGGACGGCGTCGACGTCGTGATCAAGCCTCCGGCGGAGGCGCTCACACAGATGGACCCCTTCGTGCGCACCATGCACACCACCTCGGGGCTGCTGGAGGAGCTCGACGGCGGGATGACCCTGGCCCAGGCGGAGCAGGCGTGTCTGGACTACGTGCGTCGGCACTGCCCGGAGCCGGGCAAGGCGCCCCTGGCCGGCAACAGCGTGGGCACCGACCGCGTGTTCCTGGACCGCGACGTGCCGAAGTTCGCCGGGCATCTCTCCTACCGCACCATCGACGTGTCCAGCCTCAAGGAGCTGGCCAAGCGCTGGTTCCCCCGCGTGTACTACAACATGCCCCGCAAGAACGGCGGCCATCGTGCACTGGCGGACATCCGCGAGTCGATCCAGGAGCTGAAGTACTACCGGCAGGTGCTGCTGGTGGCCGAGCCCGGCCCCACTACCGCCGAGGTGCAGGCCGCGGCGAAGTCCTTCGAACTGCCTGCCGTTGGCGCCCCCGCAGCTGCCACCACAGGGGACGCCGCAACCACCGAGAACGCTACGACCGCTGAGGACACCACCGTGACCATCGACTCCCCCGCAACCGAAGGCCCTGCCGGATCCACCGCGGAGGGTGCCACCGGCGCGCGCACTCCGTGGCTGGACGTGCCCGCGCACCGCACGTGGCTCGAGGGCGAGGGCGACGACCTGCTGGTGTTCGCGACCGACTCAGCACGTGAGGACGGCGGCTTCGCCTGGCTGGACGAGAACGGCGAGGCGGATCTCACCCGCCCCTCCGAGCTGTGGATCACCTGCCGCATGACCCACTGCTTCGCGCTCGGCCACATGATGGGCCGCCCCGAGTTCGGACGGTTCGCCGACCACGGCGTGGCCTCGCTACGCGGCGTGTTCCGCGACGCCGAGCACGGCGGCTGGTTCGCCTCCGTGGCCGACGGTCGGCCCGTGGACGACTCGAAGCAGGCCTACGCCCACGCCTTCGTGGTGCTCGCGGCGGCCTCCGCCACCGCGGCAGGCCGGCCCGGCGCCCGGGGCCTGCTGGACGCGGCGCTCGAGGTGCTGGATCAGAAGTTCTTCGACCACTCCGCCGGGATGAGTGTGGACACCTTCGACCGCACTTTCACCGAGTGCGAGGCCTACCGCGGCATCAACGCCAACATGCACACCGTCGAGGCGCTGCTGTCCGCGGCCGACGTCACCGGCGAGCGCCGCTGGCTGGACCGGGCCGTGGGCATCATGACCCGCGCGATCGACGAGTTCGCCCGCGGCAACGACTGGGCGCTTCCCGAGCACTTCGACGTGGACTGGAACCCGCTGCTGGACTACAACCGCGAGGAGCCCAACCACCCGTTCCGTCCCTACGGCGCCACCGTGGGCCACTGGATCGAGTGGGCTCGCCTGGTGCTGCACGCCCGCGCCGCCCTGCTGGCGGCCGACGGCTCCGCCCCGGAGTGGATGCTGGAGGCGGCCACGGCACTGATGGAGAAGTCCGCCGACAGCTTCGGCACGGACGGTGCGCCCGGGTTCGTGTACACCGTGGATTGGGACGGCACCCCAATGGCGCGCGAGCGTATGCACTGGGTGGCGGCCGAGGCCGTGGGTGCTGCAGCGGTGATGTACCGGGTGACCGGGGAGCGGGTGTGGGCCGAGCGCTACGAGCAGTGGTGGGAGTACATCTCCACCTACCTGCTCGATGCGGACGGGGGCTCCTGGTTCCACGAGCTCGATGCGGACAACGAGCCGCAGGGCGTGACCTGGCCGGGCAAGCCGGACGTGTACCACGCCTTCCAGGCCACGATCATCCCGCGCCTGCCCGTAACGCCCACGATGGCCGCTGCGCTGCGCGAGGGGATGCTGGACTCCAGCAGGGCCTGATCCCGGCGCGGATCAGTTGCGGCCCAGTGCCCGCTCCATCCGCTCGATCTTCCCGTCGAGCTCACCGGTGCGGGCCCAGTGCCCGCTCCATCCGCTCGATCTTCCCGTCGAGCTCACCGGTGCGGCCGGGCCGGATGTCGGCCTTCAGCACCAGGGACACGCGGGAGCCGTAGCGCCCTGCCGCGTCGGTGGCGCGGCGCACGACGTCCATCACCTCGTCCCACTCGCCCTCGATCTCGGTGAACATCGAGCTGGTGCGATGGGGCAGCCCCGAGTCCCGCACGATCCGCACGGCGGCAGCGACCGCGTCGTGCACACTGGCGCTGTCGGATCCCTCCTGCAGGGCCCGACGCAGGGTCGGGTCGGAGGGCTCACCGGTGGGCTGGACGGAGAAAGCGACGATCATGCGTCCCACTCTGCGCCGCGGCAGGTCCTCTGGCAACCCTCCCACCGCTGAGTGCCGGCGGATCAGTCCTGGCGGTCGTCGGGCCGCGACCGTCACCCGGCCGCGATGGGCAGCCGGCACATCCCGCGGATCGAGGACGCTCCGACGATCGTCGGAGGCATCCAGTCCCTTGGACGGGTCAGGTCGCGACCCCGGAGGGGTGGGTCAGTGCCGCAGCTGCTCCTAGCGTGGAGGCCATGAACATGGCACCCCTGCACGACGACTCCGACGGCCGGCCCGATCGGTCTGGACACGGTCCCGCCTCGCTGCTGTCCAACCCGTATGCGCTGATCGCTGCGGTGTTCGGCATGGTGGGCGTGGGCATGATGATCGGTGGCAACAACGCAGGCCTGCCGTTCCTGGTGACCGCCCTCAGTTTCCTGGTGATCAGCTTCGACGGGAGCGCCGAGGAGACTGATCCCCATCACCGGCCCGACACCCGCTCCTGATCGGCTCTCACCGCGTGGGCTGCGGCTCCGAACCCCTTGGTCAGCATCGTCCCGTCGATGCAACGCGTCTCACACGAACAGGTGGCCCACCAGGCCTGATCCAGACCCGCAGAGACGGTATGCTTGTCTCTCGTTGCGGTCGATGACTGCACATGGTGGTCGTAGCTCAGTTGGTAGAGCTCCTGGTTGTGGTCCAGGCGGTCGCGGGTTCAAATCCCGTCGATCACCCCAGAGAACGCCCTGGTGACAGGGCGTTTATCTTTTGCTCGGCGAGGTCCCCGGCATCGTGGCGGGCCGATGACCGCCTCGATCCGGCAGGGGCCTGCTGTCATCCGCTGTCCCTCACATGGGCATGGCGCAGCGCTCCGGAGCGCCGACTATCCTTGCGCGGTGTCCCACCCCCCTGACTCCTCGCGCACCGACGACGGCTTCCCCGTCATCCGGACCATCGGCCTGGTGATCGTCGCACTGGTGATGATCTGGCTGGCACTGACCGTGCGCCTGCCGGGCATGGACGCTCTGCGCGACCGGATCGACGACTTCGGCTTCTGGAGCTGGGCCGTGTTCATCCTGGTCTACGCGGGGGTGGCCCTCACCCCAATCCCGGTGACCGTCATGGCACTGGCCGGAGGCCTGCTGTTCGGGGTGACGATCGGCAGCGTGCTCTCGGTGATCGGAGCGATGCTGGGAAGCCTCGCCGGCTATGCGATCGCACGCGGTTTGGGCAGGGAGACCGTACTGCAGCTGCTGGGATCCCGCCGCAAGACCCTCGAGGAGCGGCTGGAGGACGCCGGCTTCGAGGCCGTGTTCACGCTGCGCGTGCTGCCGGGCATGCCGTACTGGCCGATCAACTACGCGGCCGGGGCCCTGGGCGTGCCGTTCCAGGTGTTCGCGGTCGCCTCCCTGGTCGCGTCGATCCCGGGCCAGGTGTCCCTGGTGGCGATCGGCGCGTTCCTGGGCCAGCCCACCGTCGCGATGGGGGCGGTGGTCGCCATCGCCTGGGTCGTGGTGATCGTGATGACGATCTGGGCGTGGCGATCGTGGAAGGGCACAGCGAGGCTCCCTCTGCCCGGGTCGTCCGACGGGGACTGAGACCGAAGCACGATCGGGCCGACGCCGCGGCCGTCTGGTAGGACTGAGCTTCCGCGGCCGTCCGACAGGACCGAGCTCCCGCGGCCAGCTGCTGCGGCACAACTGTTGCGGCACGGCTGCCGCGGCACGGCTGCTACGGCACTGCTGCCGCGTGCACGACCGCCCGGTCGTTGCCGGGCGTTCGTGCGCAGTAGAGCACCGCTGCCCCGCGCCTGCGCACCACGTCCGCCCTGCAGTCCCGGCCCCGACCGAACAGATGTGTGGGGACCGACGGGCCCCGCGGTGCCGCCGCCACCCATAATGGGGCCATGAACACGTCGACGAAGAAGCGAGTCCTCATCACCGGCGCCACCGGCGGGATCGGTTTGCACCTGTCCGAGGTGCTGGCCGGTGACTACGACATCGTCCAGCACGGTCGCACCCCCAAGAACGAGGAGCAGGAGAAAGTGCTCCAACGCGCGGACCTCGGCAACTACGACGAGGTGCTGGGCCTGATGGACGGCGTGGACACCGTGGTGCACATGGCCGGCTCCGCCTCCCCCGAATCGGACTGGGACTCCGTGCTGGAGGCCAACATCATCGGCCTGCGCAATGTGCTCGAGGCCGCGCGGGAGTCCGGCGTGAGGCGAGTCGTCTTCGCCTCCTCCAACCACGCGATGGGCATGTACGACCGGCATGAGCAGTGGCCGGTGTACCCCGATCAGCTCCCCCGCGGCGACTCCCTCTACGGGGTCTCCAAGATCTTCGGCGAGGCCCTGGGGCGCTTCTACCACGACGAGCACGGGCTGGACTTCATCGCGCTGCGCATCGGGTGGATGAGCGAGGACCCGTTCAGCGCGGACGAGGACATCCTGCACGCCATGTGGCTGAGCCCCGGCGATTGCGAGCAGGTGGTGCGCCGGGCGATCGAGGCCGAGGTGACCTTCGGTCTGTACTACGCGATCTCCGACAACCCCAACCGCCGCTGGTCCATGACCAACACGACCCTGGAGCTGGGGTACCGCCCCCAGGACTCCTGGACCGACCACGCGCCCGGCCCCGAGGACGTGGTGGAGGGCGGCGAGGACGTGCGGGACGACTGGCCCAAGGATTCATGAGCACGACCGCGGCCGCGACACGGCTGGTGGTCGCGCTGGCGGTCCTGACCGCACTGGTGTCCAACGCGGTCACCGCCTGGCAGGACGGCCTGCTCGCGCAGAACCTCTCCTACTTCACCAACCAGTCCAACCTCGCCTTCGTGCTGCTGGTGGCCACCGGGCTGCTGCTGCGGGGGCGCAGGCCGCCGTGGTTCGAGGACGCCCGCGGGGCAGTGGCGTTCTACCTGGTGATGACCGGGATCATCTACGCACTGCTGGTCGCGCCACTGGAGGAGCTCACCCGCTGGGACATCGGCTGGACCGGCATCGTGCTGCACCGCCTGGCGCCGGTGGCGGCACTGCTGGACTGGATGTTGACCCCGCGCACGCACCGCCCGCGCGCGGTGCGGATCCTGTGGTGGCTGCTGTACCCGGTGCTGTTCCTGGTGTTCACCTGGGTGCGGGGCGGGATCACGGGCTGGTACCCGTACGAGTTCCTTGATCCCACGGCCTCCTCCTGGACGCAGGTGCTGCTGACCACCGCGGTGGTGCTGGTCGCGTTCGTCTCCATCGCCGCCGTGATGCACCTGCTCGGCGGCCGCCTGCGCAGGCCCCTCCGCCCCCGCCCGGACAGCCGGATGCGGCGATCCCAGCGGCGGTCCCACCGGACACATCGCCTCCGCAGCAGATGCAGCGCCCCTAGGCTTGAGCGCATGAGCATCCCCCTCTACGACCCCACCGGCGTCGAGCCCCGCTCGGCCACCGACGAACAGCGCGCCGAGGGCCCCCTGGCCCGCACCCCCGACGGCCACTGGATGGTGCTGGGGCATGCGGAGGCCGTCGAGGTGGCGCGCGATCACGAGGCGTTCTCCTCGGCCGTCTCCCGCTTCCTGCAGGTCCCCAACGGCCTGGACGGTGCCGAGCACACCGCGGTGCGCGTGGCCACCGATCCATTCTTCGGTCCCGAGGAGATGGCCGCCTTCGAACCAGCGCTGCGTCGGATCGCCCACGACCTGGTGGGCGAGCTGATCGCCGACGTGGGCCCCGCCGGCACCGAGATCGATGCCGTCTCCGCGATCGGAGCCGTGTTCGCCGTACGTGCGCAGACCGCCTGGCTGGGATGGCCTGCCCAGCTCGAGGGCGAGCTGCTGCAGTGGATGATGGACAACCGCGAGGCCACCCGTTCGGGCGAACTGGCCCGCACCGCCGAGGTGGCACAGCGCTTCGACGCCATCATCGACTCGGTGCTCGCGCCGCGACGGGAGCTCGGCGATGACGCACCCGAGGATGTCACCACCCGGTTGATGCGTCAGCGGGTCACCGTCTCCTCCGAGGACGGCGAGCCGGCCGGCGAGCGCCCACTGCGGGACGAGGAGATCGTCTCGATCCTGCGCAACTGGACCGGAGGCGACCTGGGCTCGATCGCGCTGTGCGCCGGGGTGTTGCTGTCCGCTCTGACCACCATGCCGCCGGTCGCAGAGCGACTGCGGGTGGGCAGCTACGCGGAGGCCTGCGCGATCGTGGACGAGCTGCTGCGGATCGACGACCCGTTCGTGCAGAACCGCCGCAGGGCCACCTGCCCGGTCACCCTCGCGGGCAACCGGATCGAGGAGGGCGAGAGGCTGATCATCCACTGGACCTCCGCCAACCGCGACGAGAGGGTGTTCGCGGATCCGGACCGCTTCGACCCCGAGGGCAATGCGCCGCACAACCTGGTGTGGGGCATCGGCAAGCACGTGTGCCCGGGCCGCCCCCTGGCCACGCTGGAGCTGGTGGTGCTGCTGCAGGAACTGCTGGCCGCAGCCGACGTCACGCCGGCCGAGACCGTGGGCCTCAGGTCCTTGGCGCCCACCGGCGGGTGGAGCCATGTCCCCGTGGTGCTGAGCCCCCGCGGCTGAGCGCCCGCTTCTGAGCCCCCGCTGCTGAGGACACCGGCGGTGAGCCCGCTGTGGGCGCACACGCACCCGGCGGGCCCGCTCCCTGCGGGCCTGCTCCCGACACATCCTGCTGCCCGTCGAACGGCCCGTCCGCGCCCTCCTTGCGACCTGTCGGTCGGCTCCCCTCTTCCGGGCCGGTGGCTCGTACGCCTACGGTGAAGGCATCCTGCCACCGTCGAAAGGACCGGCATGACCGCCAAGGACCAGCTCGTCTTCTGCAACCCCGTCACCCGATTCCCCGAGATCACCCCACCGAAGCAGGACCAGCCCGAGCCCGGCCTGGATGCCGAGCTCGAGCCGCAGAGCGACCGCGGCGAGGACTCCTACCGCGGCACTGGCCGCCTCGAGGGCCGCAAGGCCCTGATCACGGGTGCGGACTCCGGCATCGGCGCGGCCGTGGCCATCGCCTTCGCTCGCGAGGGTGCGGACGTGGCCCTGTCCTACCTGCCCGCCGAGGAGGAGGACGCCCAGCACGTCAAGAAGGTCATCGAGGAGACCGGCCGCAAGGCCGTCCTGCTGCCCGGTGACCTGAGCAAGAAGGACTTCTGCACCCAGGTGGTGGAGGACGCCGTGCGTGAGCTGGGCGGCCTGGACGCCCTGGTGAACAACGCCGGCAAGCAGATCGCCCTGGAGGACCTGGCGGAGCTGGACGACGAGCAGTGGACCACCACCTACGAGGTCAACATCCACGCCATCTTCCGTATCACCAAGGCCGCCCTGAAGCACCTGCCGGCGGGCTCCACGATCGTGAACTCCACCTCGATCCAGGCGTACGAGCCCTCCCCCACCCTGGTCCACTACGCCTCCACCAAGGCCGCGATCAACAACTTCACCAAGGGGCTGGCCCAGCAGCTCGCCCCCAAGGGCATCCGTGTCAACGCCGTGGCACCGGGACCGATCTGGACGCCGCTGCAGGTCAGCGACGGCCAACCCAAGGAGGCCCTTCCCGAGTTCGGCAAGAGCACACCCCTGGGCCGCGCCGGCCAGCCCACCGAGCTGGCCCCGGCCTATGTGTTCCTGACCTCCTCGGAATCCAGCTACGTGTTGGGCGAGACCCTCAACGTCAACGGCGGCATGCCCTCCCCGTGACCGGAGCCGCCGCACTGGATCTCCGCCCGGCGCGCCGTGCCTAACGCCCGCCCCTCCTCTCATGGATGGGGCGGGCGTTCGCTGTGACAGCTCGGCCGCGCCATCCGATTTGTCATGCTTGGCGATGTGCGGGACGGGAATGCCCTTTCCAGCCCGGAACTGTCGCCGGCGCCTCACAGGCGTCCCTCCGTTCGTCACCGACCCTGCCGGAGAGGATAGGGAGCAGGGACGGCCCTGCAGCAGCACTGAGAAGACTTGCACTTCCTCCAGATCCGCCGTACAGCTGCGCTGCGCGAGGGTGAGATGCCCGTGGGGGCGCTCGGCGAGGCCGTCGGCAAGCCCGTGCCCGCGGTGTCCCAGCACCTGGCGAAGCTGCGGATGACGGCGATGGTGGAGTGCCATCAGGAGGGCAACCGCGTGTTCTACCGGTTGACCAACGACCATGCCGCACGGCTCGTGACCGACGCGATGCACCAGGCGGAGCACGCCGCGTCCCCGAACCCGCCGCGTCCCCGAACCCGCCGCGTCCCCGAACCCGCCGCGTCCCCGAACCCGCCGCATCACCGGACCGGAGGGCGGGACCGCGGGCTGACCTTGGACCCCCGCGGAGTAGGGTGGCCGGCATGTCCTCGTGGCCATCGGTCGCATCAGCGACAGCGCCGTTCTCCCCGCCAGTCACCTTCCGACTCGTGAGCCGGCCATGCACCCCGGGCCTCTTGTCGGGCCCCGACGCGCACGGCTTCGCCGCACCGTCGCCGCGGCAGCAGCACTGATCGTGATGCTCCTGGTCACCACTGGGTGCCTGGGCTCGATGCCCCGGGATTCCCAGGGCACCCTGGACCGTGCGACCGGTGGCGTGCTGCGGGTGGGCGTCAGCGAGCATCCCCCTTTCACCGTCGTCGGGGAGAACGGAGATGTCAGCGGGGAGGAGGTCGATCTTATTCAGCAGTACGCCGCCGGCATCGACGCCCGGATCGAGTGGACCGCGGGACCGGAGAGTGTGCTGTCCGAGGCGATGAAAAACGGTGACCTCGACGTGGTGATCGGCGGGTTCACCGCCGATGCCCCCTGGACCAGCACCATCGCCTTCCCCCGCCCCTACACCACCCTGGAGCGGCCCGACGGTTCGACCGCGAAGGTGGTGATGGGCGTTCGGCCCGGGGAGAACGCCCTGATGGTCGACCTGGAGCTGTTCCTGGCCCGAGCGGCGGGCGAGATCTGATGGCACAGCACACGGACCCGGGCGGAACAGGCGCGCACGGCGCAGCCCAGGGGCACCATGCGATGGGCGAGCAGCAGCGCGAGACCCTGCGCCGTGCGATCCGCCTGGAATGGATCACGATCGCGTGGGTGAGCGCCACCGTGGTGCTGGTGGGGCTGGTGGCCGGCCAGTCCCAGGCCATGCGCGCCGCCTGGGCGGAGGATGCCCTGTCCCTGCTGCCGCCGGTCGCCTTCCTGGTCGCCACCCGGTTCATCCGCCGCCCCTCGAGCCGATCGCACCCATACGGCCACCATCGGGCGATCGGCGTGGCGCACCTGGTGGCGGCTCTGGCCCTGCTGGGCATGGGCAGCTATCTCGCGATCAGTTCCGCGATGGGTCTGATCCGGGTGGAGCGGCCTCCGGTGGGGCTGATGGTGATCTTCGGACAGCCGATCTGGACGGGGTGGCTGATGATCGCGGTCATGGTGGTCACCAGCCCCGGGCCCGTGGTGCTGGGGCGTCTGAAGAAGAGGCTCGCCGAGGACCTGCACGACAAGGTGCTCAGCGCCGACGGCGACATGGGCAGCGCCGACTGGCGCACCGCGATCGCCACCGTGGTGGGCGTGCTGGGGATCGGCATCGGCTGGTGGTGGGCCGACGCCGTGGCTGCGATCATCGTGTCGGTCTCGATCATCAAGGACGGCGTGCACAACCTGTGGTCCGCCATCGCGGGGCTCACCGACACCGAGGCCCGCACGGTCGATGGCTCCGAGCCGCACCCGCTGACCCTGGAGGTGGAGCAGCGGGCGCTCGCAGAGCCCTGGGTCGCCGATGCGTCGGCTCGCGTGAGGGACCTGGGCCACGTGTTGCACGTCGAGCTGTTCGTGGCGCCGCACGCGGGTATTGCTCCGCAGCTGGAGCAGCTGGAGGCGCTGCACCGCCGGGTGTGCGAGCTGGACTGGAAGGTGGACGACGTGGTGGTGGTGCCCTGCAGAGAACTGCCGTCCTCCCAGACCTTTCGGTCGACGCTCAGGGACTGAGCATCCCCCCTCGTTAAGGTGGAGGGCACGCTCGGGCAGCCGGATCCGGAATCGGATCGGCACCCGCACACCAAAACGGAGGCCGGATCATGAAGGCAGTCACCTGGCAGGGAACTCGGAAGGTCAGTGTCGAGGAGGTGCCGGATCCCGGCATCCAGCAGCCCACCGATGCGGTGATCGAGGTGACCTCCACCGCCATCTGCGGCTCTGATCTGCACCTGTACGAGGTGCTGGGTCCCTTCATGAGCGAGGGAGACGTGATCGGCCACGAACCCATGGGGATCGTGGTGGAGACCGGATCCGAGGTCACCCACGTGCGGGCCGGCGACCGGGTGGTGGTCCCCTTCACCATCTCCTGCGGGCACTGCGCGATGTGCACCGCGGGCCTGCAGTCCCAGTGCGAGACCACCCAGGTCACCGAGTACGGCTCCGGGGCGGCCCTGCTGGGCTACTCCAAGCTGTACGGGCAGGTGCCCGGTGGGCAGGCCCAGTTCCTGCGCGTCCCCCACGCGGACTACGGGCTGGTGAAGGTGGGCACCGAGCTGCCCGACGAGCGCTACCTGTTCCTCAGCGACATCCTTCCCACCGCCTGGCAGGCCGTGAAGTACGCCGACGTCCCCGCTGGCGGCACCCTCGCGGTGCTGGGCCTGGGGCCGGTGGGCCAGTTCTGCGCGCGCATCGGCCTGCACCTGGGCTCACGAGTGGTCGCCATCGATCCCGTGCCCGAGCGCCGCGAGATGGCCTCCCGCCATGGGGTGGAGGTGTTCGACATGGGCAAGGACGGCATCGAGGCCATCCGGGAGTCCACGTCCGGTCGGGGGCCCGACGCCGTGGTCGATGCGGTGGGGATGGAGGCGCACGGCAGCCCCGTGGCCGGCCTCGCCCATCGCGCCACCGCGCTGCTTCCGGACGCGGTGGCGCGGCCGATGATGCAGCACGCCGGACTGGATCGCCTGCAGGCTCTGCACACCGCCATCGAGCTGGTGCGCCGCGGGGGCACGGTGTCCCTCAGCGGCGTGTACGGGGGCGCGGCCAGCCCCATGCCATTGCTGACCATGTTCGACAAGCAGCTGCAGCTGCGGATGGGCCAGTGCAACGTGCGCTCCTGGACCGACGAGCTCCTGCACCTGGTGGAGGATTCGGCCGATCCGCTGGGAACCGGCGATCTGGTCACCCACCGGCTGCCGCTGTCGCAGGCACCGGCGGCCTACGAGATGTTCCAGAAGAAGCAGGACGGCTGCATCAAGGTGGTTCTGGAGCCGAAGAAGGGCTGATTCCTGGTGACCGCATCCCCCACCGAGCACCGGGACGCACTGCTGCTGGTGGACCTGCAGGAATCGTTCTTCGAGACCCCGGAGCTGAAGGAGCGCCGGGCCGTGGTGGCCGAGGCCGCCAACCGGCTGCGCCAGGCCGCGGATGGGGCAGGCGTGCCCGTGTTCGTCATCACCACCGTGCACAGCCGGGACCGCTCCACTTGGACCCTGTCCATGCTGGAGGACGAGCAGGGCTACCTGTTCTCAGGCGACCCGGGCACGGAGGTGATCCACGAGCTGGACACCGAGCGCACCACGCGGCTGGAGAAGACGCGAGACAGCGCTTGGTTCGGCACGGATCTGCTGCTGCGAGTGCACAATCTCGGCGTGGACCGGGTGGTGATCGCGGGGGTGTCCACCCACGCGTGCATCGCCCAGACCGCCCGGGACGCCTACGCCAACAACATCCGGGCCGCGATCGTGCCCGACGCGATCGGCGATGAGCGACCCGACCACCGCGAAATGGTGCTGGACCAGCTGGTGGAGGACCGCCAGGCCGAGCTGGTCCCGCTGGAGGAGGTCATCGGCACCTGGAAGGAGTGACGCCGTCCGCTGAGCGCCGTCGGGGGCAGGTCACGACTGCTCTCACGGGCATCGGGCCGGCCTGTTTCCTATGGTCGAAGAATGAGCGGGCCAGCAGATCCAGGAGGCCAACCCCCAGCGCGCAGCTGCACATGTACCCGCAGGCCGGGCACATGTTCGCAGTCACTCGGTGGAGCGGACCAGCCGTTCGTGTCCGGTCTCCTCCAGCTGGGCGATGTCGGAGTTCGCCTTCAGGAAGTCGCTGAAGGACTTGTAGCCCAGGGCCTTCTCGCTGAAGGAGGGATCCATGCGGCGCATGTGGGTCTTCACCGCGGAGCTGTGCAGCCAGTCCCCGTCCCCGCGATCGCCCAGCTGGAGGGCCCGCTGCAGCAGACGGGAGGCCGTCTCCTGCGGATCCTCCGCGGTCTCCTCCGGGTCCACCACGGCTCCGCTGGGCTCATCGACCGGATCGGTGTGCTCGTCGCTGGTGCCCGAGGAGTTCTTGGTGCTCCTGCCCTTGCCCTTCCCGGAGCCGCGGCCGCCGCGCGAGCGGCTGCTGTCAGCACTGTCGGGCCGGGTGACACCGGGCAGCTGGTCGTAGGCCTCGAACTCGTCGCAGGCGGCGGCCAGGGACTTGGCGGTGGAGCCGGTGACGCCCATCCCGATCACGTACCGGCCCAGGCGGCGGCAGCGCTGCGCGAGGGGCACGTAGTCGGAATCGCCGCCCACGATCACCACGTGGGTGAGGTCGGGGATGCGGAACATGTCCTCCACGGTGTCCACCGCGAGGCGGATGTCGGCACCGTTCTTGGCGTACGCCGCGGCAGGGAACAGCTGCACCAGGTCCACCGCACGCGCCACCAGCTGGGTGCGGTAGTCGGCGTTCAGCGGCGAGGACCAGTCCGCATAGGCGCGGGTGAGCATCAGGGAGCCGAACGAGGCGGCGTAGTCGATGATCGCGCCCACGTCCACCGTGGCCGCGGCCAGTTTCTCCGCGATCTCGGGATCGGTGATGTCCTGCGCGATCCGCTGGCGGTCACGGCTGTAAGCGTTGCGCCCGTGCACCCGGTCGTACCAGGACATGACGATGTTGTCGAAGTCGAGGTAGACGGCGACGCGGGGATCTGAGGTCTCTGCCATCCCCCCAGTCTGCCTCAGCGGCGCGAGTCCAGGGCACGCACCCCACGCCAGGCGGCAGGGATCACCAGTGCGGCGATCGCGGCCTTGACCAGTCCCCCGGCGATGAACGGGGTGACACCGACCGCGAGGATCCCGGCGAGGTCGTAGCCGGCGCCCATCACGACGTTGAGGACGTAGGCCATGTAGGGAACCCCCACCAGGAACGGGACGATGCTGGCGGCGACGAAGCCGATCATCGCCAGCCAGGGGCGGCGGTCCCAGGCCCGCTCGGCGAACCAGCCCGCGATGAACGCGGCGGGGATGAACCCGAGGATGAAGCCGAAGCTGGGCGTGGCCACCGCAGCAATGGTGCCGGTGAACCCGGCGAACACCGGCAGCCCGGCGAGTCCCGCACCCATGTAGGTCGTCAGTGCCGCGGCGCCCCGGCGTGCTCCGAGCGCGGCCCCGACGACGAGAACCCCGAGGGTCTGCCCCGTGATCGGCACGATCGGCAGCGGGATCGTGACCTGCGCGAGCAGCGCGACCAGCACCGCGCCGGCGAGCACGAGCGCCAGGTCGGTGAGCACGGTGGCGCGGGGCAGGATCGCGTCGGCCAGCACCGGGCGGCGGGCAGGCAGCGGAACAGCATGGGCGGCAGGGCTAGAGGCGGTCATCTCGCTCCTCGGGGACGGGGGTCTTTTGAGAGCCACACAGTAGTGCACCGCAAGCGTGAAGCGTCCTGGGTTTCGTTCCGTGGTTAGACGGTCGCGGGCGCGGTCGTCGTGGGGTGAGTGTAGGACGCTTCGACGCTCGCTGGGGTGCGGTAGTCGAGAGCTTCGTGGAGCCGGGCCGTGTTCCACCAGTGGACCCATCCCATCGTGGCAAGCTCGACCTCGCTGACCGACTCCCAGATCCGCTTGGAGTAGATCAGCTCCGCCTTGTAGAGGCCATTCACCGTCTCTGCCAGAGCATTATCGTAGCTATCGCCGACGGTGCCGACAGACGCTTTCACACCTGCGGCGAGAAGAGCGTCTGAGTAGGCGAGAGAGACGTATTGACTGCCCCGATCGGAGTGGTGAATCAATCCGCTCACATTCCGGCTCACCCCGGTGGCGAGGAGCGCGTGTTCCAGTGCGAGCAATGGCAGCTGCTCCGTGTGGAGGGTGGGTGCGACCGCCCAACCGACGATTCTCCGACTGAAGACATCGGTGATGAACGCGACGTAGCAGAATCCGGTGAGTATCCGGACATAGGTAATATCGGCAACCCAGAGCTGCTGCGGCCGGTCCGCAACGAACCTCCGTTCCACGAGGTCGGGACGCTGATCGTCTCCGGCTTCGGGGCGGGTGGTGACGGGCTTACGGCCTCGGCGAACGCCCTGGAGGCCTGCGATCTTCATCAGCCTCGCGACCTGGTCTCGGCCGACGTCCCATCCCGCGTGCTGCATGGCGTGCCACATCTTTCGGACCCCGTAGACGCTGTAGTTCTCCTGGTGAATCCGCTGCACCTCCTCTATGAGGATCTCGTCCCGAACGCTGCGCGCGGAAGCATTCCTGTTCTTGGAGGCGCGGTATCCGCGGGAGGTGATGAACCCACATTCTGTCGCACCGAGGATGCGGCAGATGGCCCAGGCCCCGAACTGTTCGCGATGCATGTCGATGAACGCGATCATTTCGTCGTGGGGCGGTCGAGTTCCGCTGCGAAAAACGCTGAGGCGGCTTTCAGGATCTCGTTCGCGCGTCTCGCCTCGGCGAGTTCTCGCCGGAGCCGGCGGTTCTCCTCCTCGAGCGGCTCTCCCGGGCCGGCTGGTTCGGTGGGGCCGTAGCGGTTGCACCAGATCCGCAGGGTCTCCTCGCCGACACCGAGCTGCGGGGCGACCGCACGGATCGATGCTGCACGGGGACCGCCCTCGCGTACCTGACGGTCGTAGACCATACGCACGGCACGGTCACGCAGCTCTGGACGGAACTTCTTGGGCATGCTCCGATTCTCCTTGCTGAGACTCGGAACGGAACCCAGGGCGCTTCACCCCAACGAAGCAACTGCCATGAGCCGAATCATGGCATGCGGTCGACCCTCGACGCACTCGCCCTTACCCGCCGCGGCCGCCGGCCGCCGGAGCATGATCTGAAACACCGCCGTGGCGCTCGCGATTCTCATCGCGCTGCTTCCTCGCGTGCTCTTCGATGTCTGGACCTAGTCGGCCCGGTCCTCGCCGCCGAAGTCGCCGAAGTCGCCGAGGGCAGCGCACCGCTCCCTACAGGGGTGAGGGCCAGCACGAGACGCCCGTGCCGGTGATCTCCGCAGCCCGCCAGGAGGAAAGCTACGCCTTGGCGCGCTGACGTCGGGATCGCCGACCCGTGAGGCGTCGTGCTCCACCTAAGCCACAGTCTGCCCAACGAAGGCAAAGGCGATCCCTACCCCCCGGGGGTATGCACGGCTGTGGAGTCAAGGATCGGCTAAATCCTTCGGTGGACCCTCCCATCGTTGTTCTGTGGGGCTGGTCAGGGCCGTAGGTTGATCTCGCCGCCCACGACATGAGCCGTCGCCTCGTTGCTCGCTCCGCTGTCGCTGTGGCACTGACGAAGTCATCGACTCCCTCCCGTCTCGAGGAGGGGAACTTAAGGAGCAGAACCATGTCCCAGAACAACACCCATCGGGCCGTCGGCCGAGCAGTCACGCCCGTAGGGATCGCTGGTCGGGCTCTGCGGGGCACGGGCGGTGCCGCTGTGCTCGGCACGGTCGTCCTCGGATCCGCGCTGCTCGCGGGCCCCGCACAGGCCGCCCCTGCCGCGTTGCCCGCTGCACCTGCCGTTACTGCACAGGCTGCCGCGCCGGCGACGCCGGCCCCTGCACATGCGACGTCTGCGTTGGGGGCCGAGAAGCTGCGGTGGGGTTCCCATGGTTCTGCCGTGGAGCAGCTCCAGACGGCACTGAACGAGCACGGTGCCTCACTGTCCGTGGACGGCAAGTTCGGTCGGCTCACCCATGGGGCCGTGAAGGACTTCCAGCGCTCGCACGACCTGAAGATCGACGGGGTCGTGGGCCCGCAGACCCGCGGTGCACTGAACGGCGGGGGCGCTTCGATCTCTACCGGCGGAACGTCTGCTCCGGCTCCGGCGCACTCTGCGACGAATTCTCAGCAGACGATCGTCGACGCCGCGCGCAGCCAGGTCGGGGTCTCGTACTCGTGGGGGACCTCCAAGCCGGGTGTCAGCTTCGACTGCTCGGGGCTGACCTCGTACGCGTACGCGCAGGCCGGCATCGACCTGCCCCGCACCTCGTCGCAGCAGGTCGCGGCCGGCACCACGATCTCGAAGTCCGAGGCCCAGCCCGGCGACCTCGTGGTGTGGCCCGGCCACCTCGGGATCTACGCGGGCGGCAACACGGTGATCGACGCCGGCAACAGCAAGGGCTCCGTCAGCGAGCGCACCATCTGGGGTTCGCCGACCTTCGTCACCTTCCGCTGACCGCAGGTCGCAACGCCCGCGCAGAGGGAGCCTCGACCAACGGTCGGGGCTCCCTCTACGTGCAGAGGCAGCGGTATCAGCTGATCGAGGCCAACAGCTCTGCACAGGCCTGCTCGCAGCGTCGGCAGGCGTCGGCGCAGACCTTGCAGTGCTCGTGCATGCCGGCGTGCTTCTCGCACTCCTCGGCGCAGGAGCGGCACGCCGCCTGACATGCCTCGAGCAGTGCACGGTTGAGGGCGACGTTATTGCCCGTCTGACGGGACAGGACCCGGCCGGTCGTCTCGCAGACGTCGGCGCAGTCCTGGTTCAGGCGGATGCACTGGGTCAGCTCCGCCACCATGTCTTCGGCCAGGCAGGCGTCCGCGCAGGCGGTGCAGGTCTGGGCGCACTCGAAGCAGGCCTCGATGCATTCGGCGAGCTTCTGCTGGTCGATGGTGCCGAGGTCCTTCGGGTAGGTCTGAAGCATTGATGCGACGTGATGGGTCATGATCCTGCTCCTTCTCGTTCCGGACGGACCGGCGGATGCCGGCCCGTCCTGACGACCCTAGCCATCGCCCCCCGAAGGACGGAAGCGGATAGACCACTCGTTTGGAGGCAATGCGGAATGACTGGCCAACGTTGTGCTCAAGAAGTCAAGATCTGACCTTGAGGAGACCTTGATCTAGCCTCGATCTTTCATCGGGCTGGTGAGCGGTCGCGGTCGGCGTCGTTGCCGGTGTTCAGCTGCTGATTCTGGCATTCGGGTATGACAGATCGTCGCAGTGTCCGTTGCGGGCGGTCGGGTTCCACTCCCGAGAAGAGATGCTGCTGGTCGTAGGGACGGGCGGCCTTGCCGGATCAGGTCTGCGCGACGGCAATGCGGAGCCGGTTGACGCCGGTTAGGACGGTGCGGGCTTCGGGAGCGTGCTGGGCGAGGTGGAGGAGGTTGTGCCGGCTGCGGCGCACGAGGGTCGCGGGGATCTCGAACAGCCGTGCGCGGAGCCGTTTGGGCTCCCACTTCCGCGCATCATGGCCGGTCAGCGCGATGGTCTGCATCCAGGCGACGAGCTCGCTAGCGAGCTGGATGATCTGGCACCAGACCTGGTTCTGCGCGAAGCCCTGCAGCGGGAACTTCATCAAGCCCATGTCCTTGGCGTTGCGGATCCGGTCTTCGCATCGTGCGCGGCGGCGGTGTCGCAGCTCGAGCACGGGAAGTTGGCCGCGCGGGGTGTTGGTCGCGAACGCGGTGATGCGCCTCCCCTCGTGATCGGTGATCCGCAGCTGCGCCCCAGGATGAGGACGTTCCTTCCGCACGATCACCCGCATCCCGGGCGGCCAACCGTGAAGATCCAGCAGCCCGGTCAGTTCCGCGACCCATGCTCCGTCGCGGATCCCGTCGGTGTCGGTTTCGTAGGCAGGAGTCCACGTCTTCGCCTCATCGATACGTTCCAGCAGGTCGTGAGTGTTCGCGGGGAGGGTGATCCCGACTGATTAGGCCAGACGCTGCCCGGTCAGCCACTTGACGAAGTCCTTGGTGCCACCGGCTCCGTCGGTGCGGATCAGGACCTTCTTCGACCCCCTTCCGCCGGAGGAGAGCAGACCAGCCGGGAGCTGCGCAAGGGCCTGCCTGGTGATGGTGATGTGATCGGCGGCTGTGTTGAAACCGGCGTTGCCGGGGC
This sequence comes from Brachybacterium epidermidis, assembly GCF_015209585.1. Lineage (GTDB taxonomy): Bacteria > Actinomycetota > Actinomycetes > Actinomycetales > Dermabacteraceae > Brachybacterium > Brachybacterium epidermidis. Next base: position 448,722 of record NZ_JADEYR010000001.1, on the reverse strand, counting down.
GCAGGTGGATCGCCAGCGGTTCCCCGGTTCCTTCGCTGCCGTGGTCCAGGAAAGCGCACAGTGGGTGGTAACCGAAGCCGCGTTTGAACGTCGGTGCAGCCTGCTCCTTCTCGCTGTGGACGTTGATCAGGGTGGCGTCGAGGTCGATGACCAGCGGATTCTGCGCACTGACCCTGCGGACCGGGGAGTGGTCGCCGGCCAGTGCCCAGGCCCGTTCCCGCGCGATGCGGCGGGCCTGGGGGATCGCCTCGACCACGGCGGGGGCGTCCTCGGCCAGCGTGGTCAGGTTCCTGGAGATCGTTGGGGCCGAGGCGACGTCTCCGAACAGTCCCGGTTCGCATCGCAGCAGATCAGTATCCGAAGCGTGCTCGCCGCCGATCGCGAGAGTCATCGCGAGGTCCAGCAGGACCTTCGAGGCGTGATGCTCGGCCAGTGGCTTCGTCCACGGATCCAGAGCTTCACGCAGCGAAGGGGCGAGGCCGGTGGCGTGGATCGTGCCGGTCAGCAGCACCGCGCCCGCATGCGCGGCCGCCGGGACCTCAGCGATGTCCACGCGCGGACGGGGGTAGAAGAACAAGGTAGGGTGGGACACCTGAAAGGTGCTCCTTCCGGCCAGGGATTACGAGACTCAACACCCCGCATCATCCCAGGCCAGGAGCACCTTTCTTTATGCCGTCCGTCGGGCGAGACCACACCCCCGTGAAATCTCGAGGCTAGGGGTCATAGGCTGGTGCCAAGTGTCCTCTGACTAGGAGAAATCATGCGTTCTCGTCGCTCTCTCGGCCGTCTCGCGGCCGTCGTCGTCACCGGTGCGATTGTGTTTGCCGGCTGCACCGACAGCGGGTCTGAGGAGGGTCAGACGCCGGGCGAGTCAGAAGCGTCGGAGGCGTCCGATGGAGGCAGCCACGGCGGCATGGAGCACCCGATGGATGGCGGCCCTGCGCCCGAAGGTATGGCGTCTGCGGAGGATCCCGAGTTCCCGGTCGGCACGGAGGTGACGCTCACGGCGGACCACATGGAGGGCATGGAGGGGGCGACGGCGACGATCTCGGGCGCCTTCGACACCACGACCTACTCGGTCAGCTTCACGCCGACCGATGGCGGTGAGCCGGTCACTGACCACAAGTGGGTCGTTCACGAGGAGCTCGAGAACCCGGGCGAGGCACCGCTGGCAGAGGGCACCGAAGTGGTCATCACCGCCGATCACATGACCGGGATGGAGGGTGCTGAGGCCACCATCGACAGTGCCACCGAGGAGACCGTGTACATGGTCGATTACGAAGCCGACGGGATGATGATGACGAACCACAAGTGGGTCGTCGAGAGCGAGATCGAGCCTGCGTGATGAACTCCCCGTCGAGCCCTCGAGGTGCGCTCGCCTCCTCCGGGGGTAGGCCCCGTCGTCGCACCGGCCGGTTGCCGCGCCGATCGCTCGTGCTCGGTGCCGGCCTGTTCCCGCTCGTGGTCGCCGGCTGCGGGGCCGGCGGGGCCGAGCCCGCATCCATCACGGGTGATCAGGAGTTGCTTCAGGAACATGGCTTCGCCGACGCGGACGCGCACGAGATCATCGACCGGCTCGAGGCGCTCCCGGTGGCTGAGCGACCGCAGGATCTGATCGCCAGCGTCACCGCGACGTCTCTGCAGCTCCAAGACGATGCAGGGCGCGAGGCCGAGCTGCCCCTTCCCGAGGACCAGTTCTACTTGTCGGTGGCCCCGTTCGTCGAGACCACCCACGAGTGCGCCTTCCACAGCCTGACCACGTGCCGCGGAGAACTGCGCAGCCGCGAGCTCACCGTGAGCGTGGTCGACAGCAGCTCGGGCGAGGTCCTTGAGGAGGGCACTCGCACCACGCACGACAACGGGTTCGTCGGTTTCTGGTTGCCGCGCGGGATCACCGCGGAGCTCACGTGCGCCCTCGAGGACGTCACAGGGACCGCGTCCATCTCGACCCAGGCGGAGGATGATCTGACCTGTCTGACCAGTCTCCAGCTGACGTGAGCAGGCGAAGCACCCGGTCCGCCTTCTGGCATTCGGTGGTCGGCCCAACTGGGCGGAGCGTGACACCACGCCTGAGTCGTCGGACCACGCTCCGACTGGGCGGGAGCCTGCTCGTCCTCGCGCCCCTTCTTGCGGCGTGCAGCGGTTCTTCGGATGCGGCGAGTGAGGCGAACGCCGGGTACGTCTCCGGCGATGGTGTCGTCGTCGAGATCCCCCCGGAGGGACGCGCCGATCCTCTGGAGATTCGGGGAACCACCTACGACGGCGACGACTTCGACTCCACGGCGCTGCGCGGTGCACCCTTGCTGATCAACGTCTGGTATGCGTCGTGTCCGCCGTGCCGGGTCGAAGCACCGGCGCTGAAGGCCGTGCACTCCGAGTACAGCGCCCTGGGAGTGGAATTCGTGGGCGTGAACACGCGCGACAAGGCCGGGCCAGCCGCCGCGTTCGAGGAGACCTTCGGCATCACCTACCCCTCGATCCCCGACACCGACGGGGCGGTGATCGCGTCCATGGACGGCAGCGTCTCGCCCAACGCCGTCCCCACGACTTTGATCCTCGATGCTGAAGGACGAGTAGCCGCCCGGATCGCGGGCGCAGCCGATCAGAGCACCCTAGAGAGCCTCTTGGATGCCGTACTAGCGGAGGCCGCCTGATGGGTGAACTGTTCGCCACCACCGTGCTGAGCGGACCCCTGGCCGCAGCCCTGCTGCTGTCGATGGTGGCCGGTCTGGTCGCGTTCCTCTCGCCGTGCGTGCTTCCGGTGGTCCCCGGCTACCTCGGATACATCACCGGGCTCACCGGAGGAAGCGCCGGGCCGCCCCGCACCGGCGATCCCGGGGAACGGCCATGGCGCCTGGTCACCGGCGCTGTGCTGTTCGTCGCCGGGTTCACTGCGGTATTCCTGATCATCGGCGGATTCGTCGGTGCACTCGGGTCATTGGTGATCCAGTACACCAGCGCGATCAATCGGATCTCCGGAGTGCTGGTGATCCTCATGGGCCTGGTGTTCGTGGGAATCTTCCCCCGCCTCTCCGGTGAGAAACGGATCCGGAAGCGCCCCGATGCCGGACTCGCCGGCGCCCCGCTGCTCGGGATCACGTTCGGCTTCTCCTGGACCCCGTGCATCGGCCCGACGTTCGCCGCAGTCGCCGCACTCAGCCTCGGGGAGGCATCCGCCAGCCGCGGCGCCCTCCTCGCCTTCGGCTACGCGATCGGGCTCGGGATCCCGTTCATCCTCTTCGCCCTCGTGTTCCGGCGCGCCCTAGGAATCTCCAGAGTGCTGTCCCGGCATCGCCGCACGCTCCAGATCGTCGGCGGGTCCGTCCTGATCACCATCGGGCTGCTGCTGGTCTCCGGGGTGTGGGAGCAGTGGATGGCGCTCCTGCAGGTCCAGATCGGCACCTTCACCACGATCGTCTAAGGGTGCTGCTCTCGAGGATCAGCGTTCAACGGTCGCTCGAGGAAGCCGGATGGTGAAGACGGCTCCCCGCCCGGGCCCCTCACTGGCGGCAGCCATGGTCCCGCCGTGCGCATCCACGAGGGCGCGACTGATCGTCAAGCCGATTCCCGAGCCGGAGTTTTCGCGGGTGCGAGCGCTGTCGGCGCGGAAGAAGCGTTCGAACAGCCGCGCCTGGTCACGCGCGGTGAAACCCTCACCGTCGTCGGACACCGCGATCTCCACCACGTCGCCGGTGGTGAGCGCTGAGAGAGTGACGGCGCCCCCGGGCGAGGTGTGCCGCAGGGCATTGCTCAGGAGGTTTCCGAGTACCTGGGCGAGGCGGTCCGGGTCGGCGTGAATGATCGGGGAGCGGCGCATAACGAAATCTCGTCGCAATGCCACACCCGCTGCCTCGAACCTCTCCTCCCATTCCTGGAGTGTTGAGTCCAGCAGGTCGCGGACCGACGTGGGCCGCAGCTCCACCGGGAGCTGTCCCTCTTCGGCACGGGACACCTCGCTGATGTCGTCGGCCAGCCGGGACAGGCGTATGGTCTGACCGGCAAGGATGGGCATGGCCGCCTCCGGCTCGATGACACCATCAGCCATCGCCTCGTGATGTGCCGAGAGAGTAGCAATGGGAGTACGTAGCTCGTGGGCGAGGTCAGAGAGCAGCCGGCGGCGATTCTCTTCGACGGCATCTAGGCGTGCAGCCATGTCGTTGAGCGTGGCGGCCAGAGAGTCCAGCTCGGTTCCCGCACCGAGGGCGGGCACCCGAGTGGAGTAGTGGCCTCGGGAGAGTTCGTCCACGGCCAGGGTGAGGCGGTGGAGTGTCTGCCGGAGTCGTCGCGCCAGTCTCCAGGTGACCAGGCCTGCCGCTAGGAGGGAGACCACCAGTCCGGCCCCCAGGGCGAGGGCGAGGGCGTCACGGTAGGCGCGCTCGATATGCAGAATCTCAGCGCTGCCCACCGGAAGAGCAGTCTGGAGCAGGTGATAGTGGAAGACGGCGGGTCCGATCATCACCGTCAGAGCGGTGATGCTGACGGCGCCGGCACACAGCACGATGAGCTGGCCGATCATCAAACGTGAGGCGAGGCTCGTGCCGGGGCGGATCGTTCTGGCCGATGAGCGGGGATCAGTCACGCCCTCACCCCTTCCCCATCCGGTACCCGATACCGCGGACCGTGGTGACATACCGTGCCGAACCCGCTGTCTCGTCCAATTTTCGTCGCAGGTTGGCAATATGCACATCGACGAGATGGTCATCTCCGATCCAGGTATCACCCCAGACGGCTTCCATCAGCTGGTGGCGGCTGAAGACCTGGCCCGGCCGACGGGCCAGGGTCATAAGCAGTCCCCTTTCGGTGGGGGTCAGCGGGACTGGTTGGCCAGCGAGCCGCACCTCCTGGGCGGCCGTATCGAGCTCAAGCTCTCCGAATGCGCGCACGGTCCCCGAAGGAGCGGCCCCGGGCTCGCCGCGGGGCCGCCGCAGCACGGCGTGGACCCGGGCGACAAGTTCACGCACGCTGAACGGTTTGGTGAGGTAGTCATCCGCACCCACCGACAGGCCCACCAGGCGATCAACCTCCTCTGATCGCGCCGTCGTGATCAGCACGTAGCAGTCGGAGAAGGCGCGGATCCTCCGCATCACCTCCAAGCCATCGAGGCCAGGCAGGCCGAGATCGAGGATGATCACGTCCGGTGACAAGGCGCGGGCTACCTCCACCGCCTCCGGACCGCTTCGCGCGCTCCCCGTGGCGTAGCCGGCCTTCACGAGGTATGCCTGCACGACGTCCGAGAGCGCGACTTCGTCTTCGACAACGAGAACCGTCGCTGCAGCTCGAGCCGATTCACTCCTCATGGGCTCCAGTCTGATCTCCGTTCCTGGGCGCCGTGGAGGTCCTGCTCGAGTCCGACCGGGAGCTGGCCGAGCCCGCGCGGCTCGAAGACTGGGTCGTCGACACCGAGGTCGAGCTCTCGCGGCCGGCCAGGCGCGCCGCGCTCTTGGCAGGGGTCAGATCCAGTCGGCGCAGCATCTGCGCATTCAAGGCCACAACGACAGTGGACAACGACATCAGGATCGCGCCGACCGACATGGGCAGTACGAATCCGATCGGCGCCAGGACACCGGCGGCCAGCGGAACGGCGGCGATGTTGTACCCGGCAGCCCACCACAGGTTCTGCTTCATCTTGCGGTAACTGGCACGGGAGAGCTGGATCACCGAGAGTACCGAGCGGGGATCGTCGGAGGCCAGGATCACGCCGGCGGAGGCGATCGCGACGTCGGTGCCGGCACCGATCGCGATGCCGACGTCGGCCTGCGCGAGGGCGGGGGCATCGTTGACGCCGTCGCCGACCATCGCCACGGCTCGTCCGTCGCGCTGGAGCTCGAGGACCTTCTCGCTCTTGTGCTCCGGGCGCACCTGGGCGAAGACCTGGTCGATACCGAGCTCGCCGGCCACGGCGCGGGCAACGGGCTGGGCATCGCCCGTGATCATGACGACGCGGATTCCCAGCTCATGCAGGGCGTCGACGGCCTCGCGAGATTCCTGGCGCACTTCGTCGGCCAGGCCGATCGCTCCCGTGACCTGCCCGTCGAGGAGGACATGGAGGACGATCGCTCCGTCCGCGGACCACGGCCCGGTCGCCGGCAGCGGCTGGTGACCGTGCTCGGCCAGCAGGTTGGGTCCGCCGACCTGGACGGTGCGCCCGTCCACGGTCGCGCTGACGCCGACCGCGGTGGTGGACTGGAACTCGGTGGCGCGCGGCACGTCGAGCCGGCGGTCGTCGGCGGCGGCGGCGATCGCCCGGGCGAGGGGGTGCTCGCTGTCGGCTTCGGCCGCGGCGGCCAGCGCGAGCAGCTCGTCCTCGCCCAGGGTGCCGACGGTGGTGACGTGGTTCAGGGCGGGCTCGCCCTTGGTCAGCGTGCCCGTCTTGTCGAACAGGACGGTGTCGATGGTGCGCATCCGCTCCAGGGCGGCGCGCTCCTTGACCAGGACGCCGCCCTTCGCGGCCCGCTCGGTCGAGATGGACACCACCAGCGGGATCGCCAGACCCAGCGCGTGAGGGCAGGCGATGACCAGAACGGTGATCGCGCGGACCAGTGCACTCTCGGGCACCCCGACGACTGTCCACACGATCGCGGTGACGATCGCCGCGATCAGCGCGTACCAGAACAGCCAGCCGGCGGCTCTGTCCGCGAGCAGCTGGGCCCGGGTCGTGGAGGATTGGGCGTTGGCGACCAGGCGCTGGATGCCGGACAGGGCGGTGTCCTCACCGATCGCGGTGACGCGCACGCGCAGCGCGTTGTCCGTGGCCACCGTGCCGGCGACGACCTGATCACCGATCTCGCGACGCACGGGGCTGGACTCGCCGGTGATCATCGACTCGTCGACGTCGGCGCCACCATCGATGACTTCCCCGTCGGCCGGGACCCGGCCACCGGGTCGCACGATCACGACGTCTCCGAGCTGCAGCTCGGCCGGGGAAACCGCGACGATGTCCTCGCCCTCGATCTTCTCGGCCTGGTCGGGCAGGAGCGCGGCCAGGGAATCCAGCGCGGAGGAGGTCTGCGCGAGGGAGCGCATCTCGAGCCAGTGGCCCAGCAGCATGATCACGATCAGGAGGGCGAGCTCCCACCAGAAATCGAGCTCGTGGGAGAGCAGTCCGAGGCTGGCGCCGAGCGAGGAGACGAAGGCGACCGTGATCGCCATCCCGATCAGGAGCATCATGCCGGGCTTGCGGTCCCGGATCTCCTCGATCGCTCCGGTCAGGAACGGTTTCCCGCCCCACAGGTACATGACCGTGCCCAGGACCGGCGAGACCCACCGCACCCAGGCCGCGTCCGGCAGCGCATAGCCGAGCAGGTCAGCGAACATCCCGTTCAGCAGCACCGTCGGGATAGCAAGGACGAGCATGATCCAGAACAGCCGACGGAACATCCCCACGTGATCACCATGACCCGCATGGCCCCCGTGACCCGACATGTCGTGCCCCGCGTGCGGGTCGTGGTGCTCGTGGCCCGCCATGTCGTGCTCACCGTGCCCGGTCATGTCATGGCCGGTGTGCGTGGCGGTCGGCAGGGCATGCCCCTCGTGCGCCCTCTGCTCGGCATCGTAGCCGCCATGACGGTCCCCGCCCGGCGGAGCGTCCGCCGGGCCGTGTAGGCCCGTGCCGCGGTGATGCCAGTGCTGGGCCATGTCGTGCCCGGCGTGGTCGGGTTCGGGGGTAACCGGGTGGTCGTGGCGGTGGTGGTGGGGGGTGCTCATGGTGTCCCTTCCGCAAGGCCCCGGACGGGGCTGGGTGTTGCCGGGGTGGGTCAGGCGTCGGCCACGGTGTAGCCGGCCTCCGCGACGGCGGCGCGGACGGCGGCCGGTGCGGCAGCTCCGGCCACGGTCACGGTGGAGATCCCACCGGGCGCCAGGTCGATCCGTACTTCCTCCACGCCCTCGAGAACGGTGATTGCCGTGGTCACGCTGTCGGCGCAGTGACCACAGGTCATGCCCCGCACCGGATACGTCGTGGTCTCGGCCGCGGACGTCGCAGTCGCCTCAGCAGCGGCGCGGTCCTCCACCGGGGCGGTGGCGCAGCAGGAACAACCGGTGGAAGCCATCGGCAGGGGTCGAAGTGTCTCGGGGCTCATGAGGTACTCCTCGCATCAGAGGGTGCAGCAGCGGCGGAAACTGTCGTTGCTCCCCTCAGTTTTATACCCCCCGGGGGTATTTGGCAAGTGATTCACTGCGGGAGCATGGGGTCGACCGGTCGACCGGTCGCTCGGTGCCGGCTGCGCGGCTCTCGTCGGACACGCTCTCGTCCGCGATCGAAGAACGGCCGAGCCTGCCCGTCCTGCTGCTCGCAGTTGCGTGCGGCGCCGCCATTAGCAGGAACCCCCGAAATCACGCCCGCGGCCCGGGCAGCCGCTTTTGAGCTATTAAGGTCCCGGCCCCAACGGGCGCTAGCTGTTGCGGGTCGTGACGTTGTAGTCACCGTGCGGGGATGAAGGAACGGGTCCCTGACCGGCACGATGGGTGGGGCTGAAGCCATTCATCTGCTGGGAGGAGACCCGTTCCATGACCCACCGTAATGCCCCGCTGACCGTCCTTGGAAGACAGCGAGCTGTCACCGAGGTGCTCGAGCGCGGACGCCCGATCGCTCACGTCGCGGCCGAGTTCCACATCGCTCGGGCCACTTTGTCGAAGTGGGTAGCCCGCTACCGTGACCGCGGCAGCGCCGGCCTCGTGGACCACTCCAGTGCTCCGGCCAACCGCCCCTCCCGGCTGCCTGCGTGGGTGGTGGAGTTGATCGAGCACTGGCGACGGACCAATAAGTGGTCCGCGCACAGAATCGCCCGGGAGCTCGCCGATGGCCGGGGTTTCCGGTGCTGCGTGCGCACGGTGACGCGCTGGCTGGACCGCCTGGGCCTGAACCAGATCCGCGACATCACTCCCGACGGGGCGGACCTCCGCAAGCCCGGAAAGATCATCGCCCGCTACCCGGGTCACATGGTCCACATGGACGTGAAGAAGGTCGGGAAGATCCCCGAGGGCGGCGGCTGGTGGGCCCATGGCCGCGGCAGCGAGAAGGCCCTGGCCAGCAAGCGTGCCCACAAGCAGAAGGTCGGCTACACCTACCTCCACTCCATGCAGGACGGGTTCTCCCGCCTGGCCTATACCGAGGCCCTGGAGGACGAGAAAGCCGCGACGACCATCGGGTTCTTCCACCGCGCCCGAGTGTTCTTCGCAGCTCACGGCATCACCCGGATCACGCGCCTGGTCACGGACAACGGCGCGAACTACACCGGGAAGGCGTTCAACCGTTCGACCAGCGCGTTCATCGGCCGGCACCAGCGCACCCGGGCCTACACGCCCCGGCACAACGGGAAGATCGAGCGCTACCAGCGGCTGATGAGCGACGAGTGCCTCTACGCCCGCCGCTACGAATCGGAGAACCAGCGCCGCGAAGCGATCAGAGTCTGGAACCACCACTACAACTACTGTGAGTCTTTGAGCGGCTGGTCTGGAACTGGCTGGCAGGGTGAGCGTCGTGCTGCTTCCGCGCCGAGGCCGTGGCTCTTACAACTATTCGCCCCCATCGGGTGCGTTTCGATGGACATGTCCGGCTCCGGCGTGGGGTGGCCGGCGCTCGCCCGGCCCACTCCGATGGCTTGATCAGAAGACTGTCCGCCCTCGTCCTCTCGGCGAGGTCGTGACTCATCACAGTATTGCCCCGAAGTGACTTCCATCCAGGCTTGCGCCGGCCCGTAGCGGCCACGTCATCAGTCCTGACCTGGAAGGAAATACGAACCGCCATGGCCATCGTCGCGCATACTCGCCCGTTCGTCATCGGAGTGGATACCCATGCCCGCAACCACAGTTTCGCGGTCCTGACTGCAGCCACCGGCGAGCAAATCGCTGCCAAGCAGTTCCCGACGACGTCCGCGGGCATGAATCGCGCCGTAGCCTGGGTCTCTCGTCTCATTGGCGGGAACCTGACCGCTCTATGGGTGATCGAAGGCGCCGCTACCTATGGCGCACGGCTCGCACGAGTCGTGACCGACGCTGGCTACGAAGTCGCCGAGGCAGCCAGGATGGATGCTCGGACACATCATCGCGTTGGTAAGTCGGATCTCCTCGATGCGCACCGCATCGGCGCCTCGGTACTGCCGCTGGAAGACGACCGGCTACGCCATCCCCGCTCCGACGCCGGCTTGCGTCCCGCGTTACGCGTCCTGACGAGCGCGCGGGAGAACATGAGCTCGGAGCGCACGGCCAGCGTCAACGCTCTCACCGCCCTGTTGCGCACCGCAGATCTTGGCCTCGATGCGCGGAAGCCGCTGACAAACGGGCAGATCACCGAGGTGGCGTCTTGGCGCACTCGAGTTGAAGACCTCGAGCTCGCGGCTGCACGAGCCGAGGCTCACCGGCTGGCCAAGCGAGTTCGTGCTCTCGACATTGAGCTCGCCGACAACCGCTCGCAGCTCGAGGAGCTTCTGCGTCAGAGCAAAGCTGCCCCATTGCTGGACGTGATCGGCGTCGGACCCGTGACCGCCGCAGTCGCCTATTCAGCATGGTCACACCGTGGGCGCTTGCGTGACGAAGCTGCCTTCGCGGCGTTGGCCGGCGTGAGTCCCATCCCTGCATCGTCGGGAAACACGACTCGCCACAGGCTGAATCGCGGAGGCGATCGAAGGCTCAATCGCGCGCTCCACATGGCCACGGTCACCCGAATGGTTCACGACCCCGAGACACGCGCTTACGTTGACAGACGGCGAGCTGAGGGGCGCACGACAAAAGAGATCCGACGCTGCCTCAAGCGCTACCTCGCCCGGCGGATCTACCGAACTCTCGAGGCGCTCCACGCGGCGCCGACCACGGCTTGACAGACATAGAAGAGTCCATCGGCCCCACACCGCCTGCGGCGATCAGCCCCCGGCCTCACGCCTCCGCACCGGCGTCGACAACGTCATGACCAACTACACCTAGACCGGCTCATGTCGGGCGTACTGGCCGAGGGCGACACCCTGGTGGTGACCGACCTCGATCGCCTCTCCCGGCGCACGAGCCGGCTCATTCTTACCTTGGACGAGCTGACGACCCGCGGGATCACGGTGGAGTCGCTGCACGAGCGCGTGGACACCTCCACAGCAGACGGCATGTTCTCGGTGACGCTGCTCGGAGCCCTCGCGCAGCGCGAGCGAGACCGCATCAGGGAGCGCACCACGGCAGGGCTCGAAGCCGCTCGGAACCGCGGCCACCGCCCCGGCCGACCGATCGCCGTCAAGCCCGAGCAGTACGAGACCGTCTTGCTCCTGCGCGGCCAGGGCCGGCCGTACCGAGCCATTGCCTCCGCAACCGGACTATCCGCCAGCACCGTTGCTCGCATCTGCCGAGGAGACACCCCCGGCCACGAGACGTACCGCCAGCAACAGGAGATCCAGCCCGTTCTCCGCTGACCGTCCCGCCGGACCAGGCATTGCAGTAGTGCAGTAGTTCCGTATTGCAGTACGTCAGTAGTTCCGTATCGCGAGCGGATCACGGGGCCGGACCTCACGGGCGGCATCCACGCAGCCGATGACCGTGCGCTGCCCGCACTCTTGGCAGTGCCAGGTCCGATGCCCGAGCGTCATCGGTCCCCCGCCGCACAGGCACGCGGCCCATCCCACGAGGTATCGAGTCGAGCCGCAGCCGCAGCGTGGCGGTGTGGGCTCGCTCCAGCCGTTCGGGCCACTGGGTGGAGCCGCGCAATCATCTTTGCCGAGATCAAAGGGAGCGCCATGGAAAGCGAAGGAGATCGAGTACGCCGCCAGCTACTTCGACGTACCGGTGGCCGACCTGTTCGACGGTCTCGGACTGTTCCGAGACGCGAAGAGGCCCCACCGATCCGGTGGGGCCTCTCTCGCGGGTGCGCCATCAGGGACTCGAACCCCGGACCCGCTGATTAAGAGTCAGCTGCTCTAACCAACTGAGCTAATGGCGCGAACAGGAGTAGACACTACACCTCGGATCGCCGTCATCCAACGCGACGGGGCACTCTGTGAGCGAGCCGACAGGATCCCGCCCGGCCGCCCCCACGGCGTCTCTGCCGACGATCCACCCGGGCGAGCAGGGCTGTCATCGCACGGCGGGACCTGCTCCATCCCCTAGAATCGGTCATCGCAGCGTCATCGACCCAGGCGGCCCGGACCCGTCGGCAGAGGAGGACAGCGTGAGGATCGCCGTCACCGGCGCCACGGGCGTACTGGGCCAGGAGGCCGTCGAAGCCCTCGTGGCCGCGGGGCATGAGGTCACCGGCGTCACCCGCCGCGACCGCGGGGTCCCCGTGATTGAGGGCCGCGGCGGCACCGCCGTCATCGCTGATGTGTTCGACAGCAACGACCTCTCCCGCGCCTTCCGCGGCCACGACGTCGTCATCAACACCCTCGCCAAGGTGCCCGTGGGCATGGCCGCCATGCGGCCTCTGGCCTGGCGGGAGGACGACCGCCTGCACATGGAGGCCTCCGTCGCGATCGCAGAGGCCGCCGCGCGTTCCGGGGTGCGCCGCCTGATCCAGGAATCCTCCGCCTACCTGTACCCGGACAACGGCTCGGACTGGATCGGGGAGGATCTCGCCCTCGCGGTGCGCAACCAGGCGTTCCGCCCGCGCGTGCGGGAGATGCGCGCCGCCGTGGACTTCGCGACCTCCGGTCGCAGCGCCGTGATCCTGCGCCTTGCGCAGCTGTTCGGCCGCGACCCCCACACCACCCACGCTCTGAAGGCCACCCGCGCGGGCGACCCGATCCTGCTGGGCCGCCCCGACGGGTACATCACCCTGCTGCACCACACCGATGCGGGGCGGGCGTTCGTCGCGGCCCTGCGCGCCAGCAGCGGTTTCTACAACGTGGGGGGTGAGCCCATCACGCGGGGTCGCTGGGCGAAGGACCTCGGGATCGAGGCGAAGGCCGAGGGGCCGGCGAAGTTCTACCCGGAGATCACCCAGGCCCTGGTGGGCACCCGACTCGAGGTGCAGCGCCGCTCCCAGCGGATCTCCTCGGTGCGGTTCATGTCTGAGACCGGCTGGTGGCCGACGATCGGCCCCTCCACCCCCGGCTGGTCGCGCCGCTGATCCGTCCATCGGTCCCGTCGCCGGACCGGAGAGGACGACCGTGCCCTGCGGTCACGGTGCAGCGCACATCGGCTCCGGCCACGTACCGCAGGTCCGTTGCGCAGGCGGCCTGCTCCGCACCGGCCGGGGACTCCTCCGCCACTCCCCGAGGCACTGCTCGCACTCGGCTCTTGGGGCTCACGGATCATGCGGACAGGGTTCCCGTCCACCACCGCTGCGGCGGGCACGTCCTTGGTGACCACGGAGCCGGCGCCGATGTGCAGCTGAGTGCAGGCGCGGGCATCAGCCCGGACGCGCGCTCACCGCGGCAGGCGCATCCCCAGGCTGGGCTCGGAGTCCACGAATCCCAGGGACCGGTAGAGAGAACGGCCCGGCGGGTCGCCCAGCAGGGTGATGTAGGGCTTCGGGGGCGCCTCGTCGTCGATCCGGGAGATCAGATCCTCCATCACCGCGCGCCCCAGTCCGCGCCGCTGGTGGGCGGGGTCGGTGGCCACATCAGCGATGTGGAAGTACCAGCCGCCGTCACCCAGCACCCGTCCCATCGCCGCCAGGCACCCATCGCCGTCGCGGACGGTGCACCACGCCCAGCTGGTCTCCAGCGGCCCTGCCGCCTGGGCCGCCGTGATGGGGCTGAGACCGGCGACGGTGCGCATCCGCACGTACTCCTCGAGGGTGGGCGCCTCGCGTCGCAGCCGGTACCCGCTCGGAAGGGTGGCGTCTCGCGAGGGTGGATCCTGATCAGCAGCCATGGGGTCGACCCTGCCAGGCCCCGCTGCGCCCCGCACCCGGGGCACCCGCCCTGGCCGCCTCGGGAGCGCCCGCTCGGGCCACGGGGGAAGAGTCGGCGATAATCGGGGAATGAGCTCCTCGACCCGTCATCCTGCGAACGACGAGCGCTGCCCCTGCGGCAGCGGTGACACCTTCGGTTCCTGCTGCGGTCCGGTCCTGACCGGCAAGCGGAGGGCGGCCACCGCGGAAGCACTGATGCGCTCGCGCTACACCGCGTTCACCACGCAGGACCTCGAGCACGCCCTGGCCTCCTGGCACCCGGACACCCGCCCGGACCGGGCCGACCTTGCCCGCAGCCTCGCCGACACCCGGTGGCTGCGGCTCGACGTGCGCGGCACCACTGGGGGCGGTCCCTTCGACGACGAGGGCACCGTGGAGTTCGTGGCGATCGCCCGCACCGAACAGGGCCGCCGGGAACTGCACGAGATCTCGCACTTCACGCGCGTGGACGGGTCTTGGCTGTACGTGCGCGGGGATCTCGCCGCCACCCGGCACTGAGCTCCTACCTGGTGGCCTTGGCGACGGCCTTGTGAGCGCGCTTCAGCGCCTTCTCGATGTCCGAGGACGTGCTCCTGCGGGCCTTCGCGGCGTTCTTGCGGGCCTTCTTCCGGGACTTCGTGGCGTCCTTGCGTGCCTGCTCGATCCCCCCGCGCACCTGCTTCTCGGCGTTGCGGGCTTTCGTCTGGACGTCCTCGAAGAACGCGGCGCGGGCCTTGCGGGCGTCCTCGCGGGCCTTCTCGGCATCCTTGGCGGCCTGCTCACGGGCCTTCTCGGCCTCCTTGTGGGCCTTCTTCTCGTCATCACCCGAGAGGGCGACGGCGATGGCGATGCCCGTGGTCAGCACGACCAGGCCGATGACGCCGCCTGCGACGGCGAGCGCACCGTTCGAAGGGGTCTTCCCGTCACCGGCCTCGGAGAAAGACTTCACCGACCCGACGATCTCGTTCTTCCAGCGCTGCACCGCGTTCTTGGGGTTGACGCGGTCGATCAGCTCATCGATGTCGGCGGCGAGATTGTCCTGACGCCGGTAGGCCTCGTCACGCATCTCGTCCAGGCTGGGATCCTTTGCCACCACTGCCTCCAGGGTCATCAGGTTACGAACGCACCGATCGTACCGTGACCGGTGCTCACGGCTCACATCGCGTGCGCGGGGTCAGCCCCCGACGATGAACGTGCCCGATCCGCCGCCAGTGAGATCCGCCGGCTCGGTCGGGGCACTCGGATCGCCGACAACTCCCCGCTGCCGTGTCGGGGAGTTGTCGGCCGCGTCGAACACGGGGCGTCCCGCGTCCGAGGGTTCTGCCCGTCGGCTCTGCTGCAATGGGGAGGGCTCCTCCTCCGGCGGCTCCTCGAGGGAGCTCTGCTCGGACTCGTCGACCTCGTGATCGGCCTGCCTGGGATCGGGTGTCTCCTGCGAGGCCAGGCCCGGGCCGTCGAGGGGATGGTCCACTCCGGTGCGGTCCGTCGGCTGGGTCATTGCTGCTCCTCCTGCTCATCACTGCTCTGTTCGATCGAGGCGCCGTCGGCTCCGGCGCGGGCCAGGAAGTCGTCGGCGCCGCCCACCAGCTCGATGTGACCGGTGGGCACGTCGGCCGTGGCCATGCGCACGATCTCTGCAGCGAACTCGTCCACGGAGTAGAGGCGACCGGCGGCCTCACGCCGCGCCTCCAGAGCACCGGGGCGTGCCCGGTCCAGCAGGGTGGCGGTGACGGTTCCCTCGATCATGTCGGCGCTGACAACCACGAAGGAGACGCCCTTCTCGGACATCACCGGGATCTGCTCGCTCAGGGCGTCCTCGCCGGCGCGCTTGGAGCGGGCGACCGCCTCGTACTCCGGCATCGTCTCGACGTCCTTGATGAAGTGGGCCTGGTGACTGGTCACGAACACCACGCGGCCACCGGCACCGAGGTGCTCCAGGCCGGCCTCGAGCGCATCCAGCTGGGCGTCGCGGTTCAGGCGGGTGGCGTAGTCCTCCCCGAGGTCCTTCTCCATGCCGCCGGAGGCATTGAGGACCAGCAGGTCCAGTGCGCCGAACTCGTCGACGGCTGTGCGCATCAGGGTGCGCACGTCCTCGGGGCTGGTCAGATCGGCGCCGACGGCCACGGCCCGGCCACCGGCGGCCTCGATCTCGGCGACCACCTTGTTCGCCCGGGGCGCCTTCTGCCGGTAGTTGATCACCACGTTCGCACCCAGCTCGGCCAGCTGCTTCGCGGTGGAGGCTCCCACGCCGCGGGAGGATCCGGTGACGACAGCGGTCTTGCCTGAGAGGACGGCCATGTGAACTCCTGGTCCGATCGGGGGATGTGGTCGATGCAGCGACGGACAGGCGAGCGTCCGGGCTGGGTCCGAGCCTACCGGGAGGGCCCGCCCCAGCGGCAGTGCGGTCCGGGTGCCGTGACCCGCTACCCTGATCAGGCGCGCGAGTGGCGGAATTGGCAGACGCGCTGGATTTAGGTTCCAGTGCCCGAGGGCGTGAGGGTTCGAGTCCCTTCTCGCGCACGATCCCGAGGCGCCGAGCCCCGTTCGGCACCCGGCCCCATGGCACCCAGGCCATATGAGAGGTGAGCACTCGTGACCCTGTTCGGTCTCGTCCGCCACGGGCAGACGGAGTACAACCGCCGGAGCCTGTTCCAGGGCTCCTCGGACATCCCGCTCAACGACGACGGCATCGAGCAGGCCCATCGGGCGCTCGACCACATCCCGGACGTGGACTGGGACGTGGTGATCACCTCCCCCTTGCAGCGGGCCGAGCAGACCGGGCGCATCATCGCGGAGGACCACGGGATCCCCTTCGGCCAGGTTGTTGCTGACCTGCGGGAGATCGACTGGGGCCAGGCCGAGGGGATGGACGTCGACGAGGCGGAGGCTCGCTGGCCGCAGCGCTCCTTCCCCGGGCGTGAGGACCACCAGGAGGTGGCCGACCGCGGCTACGACTCCCTGGAGAAGCTCGAGGAGCAGTACCGGGGCAAGAACGTGCTGGTGGTGGCCCACGGGACGATCATCCGCTTCATCCTCTCGGGCATCGCCGAGCGCGCCCTGGACTCGATCCCCAATGGCACCCTGTCCCTGGTGCGCCTGGAGGGTACCGAGTGGACGGTGGAGATGATCGCCAACGAGCGCGTCCAGAACACCGTGCGCACCGCGTCGCGCGATCAGACCCCGCGCTTCGTCGTCGAGCACCGGAACCTGACCCCGGGGCGGATCCCGCCATGGACGCCACCGATCCGAACACTGAGCACTGAGCACTGAGCACTGAGCACTGATCGACCGCTGAGCCGAGGAGGCCCGATGAACGACACCGCCGTGGACACCGAGGGCGCCTGGTTCGAGCCCGAGCGCATCCGGGAGCTTCGACGCCGCCTGCCCATCCCCTACGTGGACATCGTGCCGGTACGCACCGACACCGACGGCACCATCTCCGAGGTGGGCCTGCTGCTGCGCGCCTCCGGCACCGGGCGCATCGTGCGGGCGATCGTCTCGGGTCGCGTGCTGGTGCACGAGACGCTGCGCGAGGCCATCGCCCGCCACGTGGAGAAGGACCTGGGGCCGATGGCCCTGCCCCGCATCCCGGTGGCGCCCCAGCCGTTCACGGTGGCCGAATACTTCCCCACCCCCGGCCAGTCCCTGTTCACCGATGCGCGGCAGCACGCGATCTCCCTGGCCTACATCGTGCCCGTGGACGGCGAGACCGGCCCGCAGGAGGACGCCCTGGACCTGGCCTGGTGCTCGGTCTCCGAGCTGCTGGACTCCGGGATGCTGGACGAGATGGAGGGCGGGCACGACATCATCGTGCGCCGCGCCCTCGCCCACGGCGGGCTGATCTGACCGCAGCGAGCACCGCCGCACAGCAGCGGTGGCGCCCCCTCGGTTCAGGCCCCGCTCACGCCCCGCTCAGCTCTCCAGGAGCCGGGCCACGTGCACGGCGAGGGCCCGGAACGCCTTCCCGCGGTGGGAGATGGCGTCCTTCTCCTCGGGGCTGAGCTCGGCAGCGGAGCGCTGCTCCCCGTCGGGGCGGAACAGCGGGTCGTAGCCGAAGCCGCCCTCCCCGTGCCGCTCGGTCAGCAGCACACCGGTCATCTCCCCGCGCCCGACGGTCTCGCTGCCGTCCGACGCCACCAGGGCCGCCGCGCACACGAAGCGGGCGGTGCGGTGCTCGGCAGGTACGTCGGCGAGCTGGGCCAGCAGCAGGTCGTTGTTGGCGTCGTCATCGCCATGGCGCCCGCTCCAGCGGGCAGAGAACATGCCGGGGGCCCCACCGAGCACGTCGACGGCCAGGCCGGAGTCGTCGGCCACCGCGAGCAGCCCGGTGGCCGCTGCGGCGGATCGTGCCTTCAGCAGGGCGTTGTCCTCGAAGGTGACGGCAACTTCCACCACGTCGGGCAGGTCGATGCCGGCGGAGGAGATCACGGCCTCCTCGGGCAGCCCGGGGACGGCTGCGGTGAGGATCCGCTGCAGCTCCCGCAGCTTCTTCGTATTGTGGGAGGCCAGGATCACCCGCGCCGCGGCGGGGATGCCCGTGCTCATCGGCCCTCGGCCGGACGGCCCGGTTCCTGCTCGAGCACGCTGCGCTGGATCTCGGCGAGCTCGCCGCAGCCGCGCACGGCCAGGTCCAGCAGGGCGTTGAGCTCGTCGCGGTCGAAGGGCGCACCCTCGGCGGTGCCCTGCACCTCGACGAAGTCCCCACCACCGGTGACCACCACGTTCATGTCGGTCCCGGCGGTCACGTCCTCGCGGTACTCGAGGTCCAGCAGGGGGCGACCGTCGATGATGCCCACGCTGACGGCGCTGACGGTGTCGGTCAGCACGGTGCGGGCCGAAGGGATCGCGGTGTGCTTCTTGCCCCAGGCGACAGCGTCGGCCAGGGCCACGTAGGCGCCGGTGATGGCGGCGGTGCGGGTGCCGCCGTCGGCCTGCAGCACGTCGCAGTCGAGCTGGATGGTGTTCTCCCCGAGAGCCTCGAGGTCGATGACGGCGCGCAGGGAGCGGCCGATGAGGCGGGAGATCTCGTGGGTGCGGCCCCCGATCTTCCCCTTGACGCTCTCGCGGCTGGAGCGGGTGTTGGTCGAGCGCGGCAGCATGGCGTACTCGGCGGTGACCCAACCGGAGCCGGAGCCCTTCTTCCAGCGCGGCACTCCCTCGGTGAAGGTGGCGACGCACAGCACGCGGGTGCGGCCGAACTCGATCAGGGCGCTTCCCTCGGCGTGGGCGAGCCAGCCGCGGGTGATGCGCACCTCGCGCAGCTGCTCGGGGGTGCGACCGTCGACGCGATCGCCGGCGTCGGTCCCACGGGTGGGGATGTCGGTGCTGGTGCTGCTGGTGTCGGCGCTCACGGGCGCGACCTCCTCGGTGGGTGTCAGGGGGACACGTCGAGGATATCCATCGGGCACACCACGCGGATCTCTCCGTCGTGGACCGCGCGCGCCTCCTCCAGTGCCTGCTGGGGCTCGGTCCACGCGGGGATGTGGGTCAGGGCCAGCACCTTCACCCCGGCCCTGGCGGCGCACTCCCCCGCCCGGCGGCCGGTCAGGTGGACCCCGGTGAAGCGGTCGTCGCGGCCCTCGAGATACCCGGCCTCGCACAGGAACAGGTCCGCGCCGGCGGCGAGCTCATCCAGCGCCTGGCAGGAATCGGTGTCCCCGGAGTACACGAACACCTCGTCACCGCAAGTGACACGGAACCCGTACGCCTCGACCGGATGCAGCACCAGGCGGGTCTCGAACCGCAGCGGCCCCACCTCGAACACGTGGCGGTCGCTGATCGAGTGGTACGCGAAGGGGACGGTGTCCACGCCGTCGGGCACATCGCCCTCCCGGCACATCACCGCGGCCAGGCGCTGCGGCAGGGAGGCCGGGGCATGGATCGGCAGCTGGGGAAGGTCGGTGCGCTCGTGGTACGCCCAGGACACCTCCAGGCCCGTGAGGTCCAGGAAGTGGTCGGGGTGCAGGTGGGAGAAGACCACGGCGTCCAACTGGGCGGGGTCGATCACCCGCTGCAGGGGGCCGAACGCACCCGAGCCCAGGTCGATCAGCACCCGCCAGATGCGGCCGGCCTCGTCCTCGTGCTCGAGCAGGTAGCTGGAGGCGGCGCTGCGCGGCCCGGCGAAGCTGCCGGAGCAGCCGATCACGTGGATCCTCATGGTGTCACCGCCGGCAGGGTTGCGGTCATGGTGACCATGGGGCCCAGGAACCGTCGGGAGAGCCGCGCGAAGTCGCTGTCGTGCCCGCGACCGGTGGCGGTCTGAGCGAACACGTGGCGGGGCGGCTCGCGGTCGGTGCGCAGCAGGTCGCTGCCGCGCAGCTGACGGTAGATGTCCAGTGCGGTCTCCTCCGCGGAGGAGACCAGGGTGACGTCCGGGCCCATCACGTAGCTGATGGGCCCGGCGAGCATCGGGTAGTGGGTGCAGCCCAGCACCAGGGTGTCCACCCCGGCCTCGCGCACGGGGGCCAGGTACTCCTCGGCGACCTCGACCACCTCGTCCCCGGTGATCTCGCCGCGCTCGACGAACTCCACGAACCGCGGACAGGCGGCAGTGACGATGTCCAGGGCGGGCGCGGCGGCGAAAGCGTCCTCGTAGGCGCGGGAGGTGATGGTGGCCTGCGTGCCGATCACGCCCACGCGGTGGTTGCGGGTGGCGGCCACGGCACGGCGCACGGCCGGCTGGATCACCTCGACCACGGGCACCCGGTAGCGCTCGCGGGCATCGCGCAGCACAGCA
Source organism: Brachybacterium epidermidis (assembly GCF_015209585.1). GTDB lineage: Bacteria > Actinomycetota > Actinomycetes > Actinomycetales > Dermabacteraceae > Brachybacterium > Brachybacterium epidermidis. The sequence continues at coordinate 428,182 of NZ_JADEYR010000001.1, read as the reverse complement.
GCCGAGGCGGTGTTGCAGGCGATCACCAGCATCTTCACGCCGCGGTCCACCAGGGAGTCCATGATGTCCAGAGCCAGGGCGCGCACCTCGGCGATCGGGCGGGGCCCGTACGGGGTGTGCGCGGTGTCGCCGATGTAGACCAGCTCCTCCTGTGGCAGCTGGTCCAGCACGGCCCGGGCGACGGTGAGGCCCCCGACGCCGGAGTCGAAGATCCCGATCGGCGCGTTGTTCATCCCGGCCAGCGTAGGCTCCGGGGGGCCTGCCTGCAGTGACGGCGCACTCACTGGGTGCAGGGTCACAGCAGGAGCAGCCGACGGGGCTCAGCGGGGCGGGCGGACGGGATGCGCGGCGGGCCCGTGACCCGGGTGCGGTCAGTCCATGGCGCGCAGCAGGCTCTCCTGAAGCCAGCTGAGCAGCTCGTACACGGCGATCACCACATCGCCTCCCACCTGCCCGGCATCGGCAGGGGTGGCGTCCTCCACCCGCTCCCCGATCTGCTGCAGCATGCGCACGGTGTCGAAGTCGCCGTCCCGCTCCAGCCCCAGGCGATCCGCCAGCACGATCCGCACGTCGTTGACGGCACGCAGGAACGAGACGGCCCCCTCCTGGTCCAGTGCGACCTCGCCGCGGCCGGGCCCGGAGGCGTCCATCACCGTCATCACGCTGCGCAGATCGGCGATCTTGCCCTCGGCGAGGTCCAGCTGGCCCAGGCGCCGGTACTCGGCCGCCAGGGCCGGGTCGCGGGAGGCGTCGGGGAACAGGCGCTTCACGGCGGTATCCGCCGGTTCGCGGGCGTCACGGGAGGCGAACTCGGCCTCCAGGCGCTGCAGCGGGTCCTCGCTGTCGGCGGCCTGCTGGATGGCGCTGGAATCAGCACCGATGCCCAGATCCGCCCGGATCAGATCGGCCGTCTCCTGCGCCACCTGCGCGATGATCGCCTTCTCCTCGGCGTCCAGGCGGCACACCAGGGAGCCGTCGGGTCGACGGCGGAATGCGTGGGCCATTCAGTCCTCCCCCGCCCTCTCCAGGGTGGCGTGCAGGCCGTAGGAGTGCATGGCCTGCACATCGGTCTCGACCCGCTCGCGGGAGCCGCGGGAGACGATCGCGCGGCCCTCCTGGTGCACCTGCATCATCAGCTGCTCGGCAATGGGGCGGGAGTAGCCGAAGTAGCGGCGGAACACGAACACCACATAGCTCATCAGGTTCACCGGGTCGTTCCACACCCCAGTGCACCAGGGCCCGGTGGTCTCGGCCAGATCCTGGGGCGACCGGGAGGTGTCGGTGAGGCCGCCGGGTGCGGACGTGGCCCGCGGTGCCTGGACCGGCATCGATCTCCTCCTCGCTGGGGCCGCACAGGATCTCCGAGCGGTCCGCAAGATTCTACGTGCCGGGTGCGACGGAGGAGCCGTGCGACGCACTACGGTGGAGCGGTGACCACCTCTCTGCTCACCGACCTCTACGAGCTGACCATGCTGCGCGCCGCCCGTCAGGCGGGCGTCGCGGATCGTCGCTGCGTGTTCGAGGTGTTCACCCGCTCCCTTCCCGAGGGCAGGCGCTACGGCGCGCTGGCCGGCACCGGCCGGGTACTGGAGGCGATCGCCGAGTTCCGCTTCGACGACGCTGATCTGCGGTACCTGCACAGTACGGGCACCCTGGACGAGGACACCCTGCAGCATCTGGCGGAGTACCGCTTCACCGGGGACGTGCACGGCTACGAGGAGGGCGAGCTGTACTTCCCGAACTCGCCGGTGCTGCGGGTGGAGGGCACCTTCGGCAATGCGGTGCTGCTGGAGACGGTGATCCTCTCGATCATCAACCATGACAGCGGTGTGGCCTCGGCCGGCTCGCGCATGGTCACCGCGGCCCGCGGCAGACCCTGCATCGAGATGGGAGGCCGGCGGGTCCACGAGGACGCTGCGATCCACGCGGCCCGCGCCGCGTATGTGGTGGGCTTCGACTCCACCTCCAACCTGGCAGCGGGTGCCCACTACCGGATCCCGGTGGCCGGGACCGCCGCCCACGCCTTCACCCTGCTGTTCGACACGGAGGAGGAGGCGTTCCGCGCGCAGCTGGCCGCCCAGGGCACCGACACCGCCCTGCTGGTGGACACCTACGACGTGGAGCAGGCGGTGCGCACCGCCGTGGAGCTGGCCGGTCCGGAGCTGGGCGCCGTGCGCCTGGACTCCGGTGACCTCGAGAAGCAGGCCGCCTCCCTGCGTGAGCTGCTGGACTCCCTGGGGGCCACCGGCACCCGCATCACCGCCACCGGTGATCTGGACGAATACCGGGTGGAGGATCTCAAGGACGACCCGGTGGACGGCTACGGGATCGGCACCAAGCTGGTCACCGGCTCCGGTCACCCCGCCCCCGGTTTCGTGTACAAGCTGGTGGAGCGCGAGGGTGCCGATGGCCTCATGCATCCCGTCGGCAAGATGTCCGAGTCCAAGGCCACCCTGGGTGCCGGCAAGCACGCCTACCGCATGCTGGTGGGCGGGAAGGCCCACGCCGAGCTGGTGCTGCCGGGCGAGGCCGAGGTGGCCGAGTTCGAGCGGGAGCTGCACGCGGAGCTGAACTCCGCCGGCGCCGCCCCCGAGTGGAGCCGCACGGACCTGCGGCCCCTGCAGGTACCTCTCATCCTGGGCGGGGAGCCGGTGGAACCCCTCTCCCAGCCCGAGCTGGCGCAGCGGGCACGGCAGCGCCACCAGGAGTCCCTGGCCGAACTGCAACTGGACCCGGACGAGGGTCCCGACGGCCCCGTCGCGATCCCGACCGTCACCGACGGCATCGAGGCGGCACGCGTGCTGCGCTGAGGCTCGCTCGGACCGGCAACGCAGCCTTGGCGGGGTTGAAGCGCCCTGGGTTTCGTTCCGTGGTTAGACGGTCGCGGGCGCGGTCGTCGTGGTGTGAGTGTAGGCCGCTTCGACTGCCGCTGGAGTGCGGTAGTCGAGCGCCTCGTGGAGCCGGGTCGTGTTCCACCAGTGGACCCAGCCCATCGTCGCCAACTCGACTTCGCTGACCGAATCCCAGATCCGCTTCGAGTAGATCAGTTCCGTCTTGTAGAGACCGTTCACGGTCTCGGCCAGGGCGTTATCGTAGCTATCGCCAACGGTGCCGACTGATGCTTTCACCCCCGCTGCGATGAGAGCGTCCGAATAGGCCAGTGAGACATACTGACTGCCCCTGTCGGAGTGGTGAACCAATCCGCTATTATTCCTGCTTGCACCAGTGGAAAGAAGTGCGTGCTCCAGTGCGAGCAAAGGTAGAGACTGTGTGTGGAGTGTGGGTGCGACCGCCCAGCCGACAATTCTCCGACTGAAGACATCGGTGATGAATGCGACGTAGCAGAATCCGGCGAGGATCCGGACGTAGGTGATGTCAGCGACCCAGAGCTGCCGCGGACGGTCCGCGGCAAACTTCCGTTCCACAAGGTCGGGGCGCTCATCCGGTCCGGCTTCGGGGTGGGTGGTGACGGGCTTGCGGCCTCGGCGAACGCCCTGGAGGCCTGCGATCTTCATCAGCCTCGCGACCTGGTCTCGGCCGACGTCCCATCCCGCGTGCTGCATGGCGTGCCACATCTTCCGGACCCCGTAGACGCTGTAGTTTTCCTGGTGAATCCGCTGCACCTCCTCTATGAGGATCTCGTCCCGAACGCTGCGCGCGGAAGCATTCCTGTTCTTGGAGGCGCGGTATCCGCGGGAGGTGATGAACCCACATTCTGTCGCACCGAGGATGCGGCAGATGGCCCAGGCCCCGAACTGATCGCGATGCATGTCGATGAACGCGATCATTTCGTCGTGGGGCGGTCGAGTTCCGCTGCAAAAAACGCCGAGGCGGCTTTCAGGATCTCGTTCGCGCGCCGTGCCTCGGCGAGTTCTCGCCGGAGCCGGCGGTTCTCCTCCTCGAGCGGCTCTCCCGGGCCGGCTGGTTCGGTGGGGCCGTAGCGGTTGCACCAGATCCGCAGGGTCTCCTCCCCGACACCGAGCTGCGGGGCGACCGCACGGATCGATGCTGCACGGGGACCACCCTCGCGGGCCTGACGGTCGTAGACCATACGCACGGCACGGTCACGCAGCTCTGGACGGAACTTCTTGGGCATGCTCCGATTCTCCTTGCTGAGACTCGGAACGGAACCCAGGGCGCTTCACCATGAGCCCACCCACAAGGAGCCAGCTGTCCAGCTCGAACGACATGGCCACCTCAGTCAGCAAGGCGTGCGGATCAGAGCGCATGGGCAACCGACTCCAGCTCGGAGGCTGCAGCAGCGGACTCCCGCGCATCACCGAGCACATACGTGTCCACCAGCCATCTGGCTCCGCGATTGTCGTGGGGCCGCTCGATGACGACGAGGTCGCCATCGGGATCTGCTGCAACCGGCTGGCTCGCCTCGAACTGGTCGAGGTCGACCACCTCGGCGAACCGCATCCACGACTCACCCGCCACGATCCCCAGGGCGGATAGATCTGCAATACTGGGGCCGATCAGGTGAGCATCCACCTCGCCGAGGGTTCGATACCTCGACCATGTGCCGATCCACGACGAGGAGGCGATCTGCCGGGCGGTCATTTCGCGCAGTGCCGCCCGCAGTCTTGATCGCTCAGATGATGAGACCGAATCGCCTTGCCCGCCGGACAGCAGATCAATGGCTGCCTCGAGTGTCCTGCTGGACCACTTCCGTCCACGTGATGTCGTCCGGACCCACGCCTGCACGGCTAGGTCGTCCGTCGTGACCTGTCGCCCGAGCACCCGGGCCATACCAAGCCGTCCATCCCCCAGCGCCCGTTGCACCGTTCGCAGGCTCACGCCGGCAATCTGCGCTGCGTCCGCGACGGTCAACTCCATGCAGAAATCGTCGCATGAGCGACGCTTTCCGTCAATCACCGGGCCGCGGCTCACCACTCTGCTCCTTCCCGCACTAGGGCCGATTCTGCGGGCCGGGCGCTCCGCTGATGCCTCTAGGCACTCACCTACTCAAGCGAACAACGAGACCGACTACCACGCCGACCTCGACAACAGTGGGCCTGGCCAGAGAGCTTCGCGGTGTGCCGACAAGCCCGCGACCTCGTCGAGAGACTGAACACCAGCGCTCGTGATTCCGGGCAGCGTTCGCCGTACCCCTCAGCGCCTTCCCACGAACCAGCCGCGCAGGGTGTCGATCCGCTCCTGCAGCTGATCGGCGCTGGCCTGGGGAACGGCGGGGCCGCCGCAACGGTTGCGCAGGGTGGTGTGCACCGAGCCGTGCGGGGTGCCGGACTTGCGCGACCACGCCGAGACCAGGGAGCTGAGCTCCTTGCGCAGGTCCATGAGACGGCGGTGGTCCACCACGCCGGGCTGCGGGGTGCGGGAGGCGCCGTTCTGACGACGGGACTGCTGCTGGGCCTGGTGCTGCTGCAGCACGGTGCGCATCTGCTCGGTGTCCAGCAGGCCGGGGATCCCCAGGAACTCCTGTTCGTCCTCGCTGCCCACCACTCCCCCGGCGCCGTACTCGCCGCCGTCGAACAGCACCCGGTCGAAGGACGCCTCGGACTCGAGGGCCTCGAAGCGCATCTCCAGCTGCTCGGAGGCCCGCTCGGAGCGGTTGGCCTCCTCGATAAGGGCCTCGTCCAGCCCCGTGAGCGCATCGCCCGCATCGGGCCTGCGGTCCAGCACATGGTCCCGCTCGGCCTCCATCGCGGCTGCGTGCGCCATCAGGATCGGCACCGAGGGGATGAACACGCTGGCGGTCTCCCCACGGGTGCGGGAGCGCACGAAGCGGCCCACGGCCTGCGCGAAGAACATGGGGGTGGCGGTGGAGGTCGCGTACACGCCGACCGCCAGGCGGGGCACGTCCACGCCCTCGGAGACCATGCGCACCGCGACCATCCAGCGGTCCTCGGATTCGGAGAACGCCTCGATGCGCTTGCCGGCGCCGGCATCGTCGGAGAGCACCACGGTGGGCTGCTCGCCGGTGAGGTCGGCGAGGGTGGCCGCGTAGGCGCGGGCGGACTTCTGATCGGTGGCGATCACCAGTCCCCCGGCGTCGGGCACGTGGCGGCGCACCTCGGTGAGGCGACGGTCCGCGGCCGAGAGCACGGCCTGGATCCACTCGCCCTTGGGGTCCAGGGCGGTGCGCCAGGCCTGCTGGGTGATGTCCTTGGTCTCCAGCGCGCCGAGCTGCGCGGAGACCTCGTCACCCGTCTTGGTGCGCCAGTGCATCCGCCCGGAGTAGGTCATGAACAGCACCGGCCGCACCACGTGGTCCTGCAGGGCGTCGCGGTAGCCGTAGGTGTAGTCGGCCTTGGAGCGCAGGAAGCCCTCGCCGTCCTCCTCGTAGGTGACGAAGGGGATCTGGGAGTCGTCGGAGCGGAACGGGGTGCCGGTCAGCGCGAGCCGCCGGGTGGCGGGGTCGAAGGCCTCACGCACGCCGTCGCCCCAGGTGAGGGCGTCGCCGGCGTGGTGGATCTCGTCCAGGATCACCAGCGTGCGATCGGCCTCGGTGCGGGCGCGGTGCAGTCCCGGGTTCATTCCCACCTGTGCGTAGGTGATGGCCACGCCCTGGTACTGGGCGCCATGGCGGCCCTGGGCGTTGGTGAAGTTCGGATCCAGGGAGATGCCCACGCGGGCGGCGGAATCGGCCCACTGCGCCTTGAGGTGCTCGGTGGGGGCCACCACGGTCACCCGACGCACCGTGCCGGCCGCGAGCAGCCGGGCCGCGACCTGCAGCGCGAAGGTGGTCTTGCCTGCACCCGGGGTCGCCACGGCCAGGAAGTCCTTCGGCTGGGCCTCGCGGTACTGGTCCAGCGCGGCCTGCTGCCAGGCTCGCAGCTTGGGGGCGGTGCCCCAGGCGGCGCGTTCGGGGTAGGCAGGCGGGAGCGACCGGGCTGCCGCCTCGGAGGGGCGGCGCGGGTCACTGGAGGGGGGATGGTTCAGCGCAGTCACAGCGTGCCCCACCGTACCGCCGCGCACCGACGAACCGGCGCCGTGTCGCTGTGAGGAGATCGACCACCCAGCAGTCCCCGATCGACCCGCCGGCAGTCCCCGATCGACCGATCTGGCCGGCCGGTCCCCGAGGGTCGATCGAGGGACGCGCTGTCAGCGGCGCCCGCCGAAGAAGCCCCGGAACCCTCCGCGGCCGGAGCCCTTGCCACCCTCGCCGTCGCCGTCCTGCGGGCCGCGGATGCCGTCGTAGATCTCCTTGCACGCCGGGCAGACCGGGTACTTCTTCGGGTCACGGCCCGGCACCCACACCTTCCCGCACAGAGCGATCACGGGCGAGCCGTCCAGGGCGGCCTGGGTGACCTTGTCCTTGCGCACGTAGTGGGCGAAGCGGTCGTGGTCACCGTCGTCGGTGGTCTGCTCCTTCTCCTGCACCTGCCTGTCCAGCACCGCGGTGGAGGTGGGCGAGGCGCCCGGGTCCTCCCGGTACGGATCGGTGTGCGAGGGGTCCGAGGTCATGCGAGCCCCAAGGGCAGAGCCGACGGCGATGGTACGGGCAGCAGTGGTGCGGATGGTCATGGCGACTCCCTCGGTCGTTGCGCGAATGCCCCGAGCCTAGCGGCCCTGCCTCCCTGAGGCACGGGGGGATCCGTGCCACCATGCCCGCCATGAGCATCGCCTCGGACCTGATCGCCCGCACGCCCACCGAGATCCGCCGCGCCGGGGGCTCGGTGCCGTGGAGGCTGGGCCTGCTGGGCCTCGCTCTGCTGCTCAACATCGGCTTCTACCTGCCGACCGTCCCCTCGAGCATCCCGGGGCTCGCAGTGCCGGGCCTCGACAAGGTGGCCCACGTGCTGGTGTTCGCCCTGACCGTGTGGGCGGCCGGGCGCGTGCTGGCACCGGTGAAGCGGTTCCCGATGGGATGGGTGGTGATAGCGGCCCTGGTGCATGCCGTCCTGTCCGAGCTCGTGCAGCTCGTGGCTCTCCCCGAACGTGCGGGGACGGCGGGCGATCTGATCGCCGACATGGTCGGCATCGCCCTGGGCCTGGGGCTGTGGATCGGCGAACGCCAGCGCCGCCGGCGACTGCTGGAGACGATCGACGAGCTCGAGCCCGCGCCGCTGGCCCAGCGCTGAGCCGCAGGACGACCGGGGCAAGCCGCCATCGGGCCGGCGGCCGTGGTGCCGGGGTGGAAGCGCCGACGCCGGGCGTGCTCAGCCCTCCAGGCTGATCTCGTCGGCGTACACGGCCTGGATGGCGCCGGTGATGGTGTCCACCGTGCCGGCGTCCTCCCGTGCCACCTGCTCCACGGCACTGGCCACGGCCTTGGTGACACCTTCGTGGAACACGCTGGGCACGATGTAGGTGGGGTTGAGCTCCTCGGGCGTGACCACGTCGGCCAGGGCCTTCGCCGCGGCCAGCAGCATGCGGTCGGTGACCCGGGTGGCACGAGCATCGAGCAGGCCGCGGAAAACGCCGGGGAAGGCCAGCACGTTGTTGATCTGGTTGGAGAAGTCGCTGCGTCCGGTGGCCACGACCTCCGCGTGCTTGGCGGCCTCGGAGGGATCGATCTCCGGGGTGGGATTGGCCATCGCGAACACCACGGAGCGATCTGCCATGGTGGCCACGTCCTCGGCGGTGAGGATGTTGCCGGCACTGACGCCGATGAACACGTCGGCCCCGGCGACGGCGTCGCGCAGGGTGCCGGTGATGCCGCGCGGATTTGTGACCTCGGCGATCCACGGCAGGCGACCGGCGAGCTGCTCGCGGCCCTCGTGGACGACGCCGTCGACGTCGGTGACCACGACGTCCCGCGCCCCGGCGGCGCGCAGCAGGCTGAGGATCGCGGTGCCGGCCGCGCCTGCGCCGGACAGCACGATGCGGGCGGTCTCGATCTTCTTGTCGACCACCCGCAGGGCGTTGCGCAGCGCGGCCACCACGACGATGGCGGTGCCGTGCTGGTCGTCATGGAACACGGGGATGTCCAGCTCAGCCCGGAGGCGGTCCTCGATCTCGAAGCAGCGGGGGGCGGAGATGTCCTCGAGGTTGATGCCGGCGAACACGGGGGCGATCGCCTTGACATGGGCGACGATGTCGTCGACCGAGTGGGCGTCCAGGCATATCGGGAAGGCGTCGATGTTGGCGAAGCGCTTGAACAGGGCCGCCTTGCCCTCCATCACCGGCATGGCCGCCAGCGGCCCCAGGTCCCCCAGGCCCAGGATGGCGGAGCCGTCGGAGACCACCGCGACGGTGTTGCGCTTGATGGTCAGGCGGCGGGCGTCCTCGGGGTTCTCCGCGATGGCCTTGACCACCCGGGCCACGCCCGGGGTGTAGACCATGGAGAGATCGTCACGGTGGCGGATCGGAACCTTCGACTCGACGGTGAGCTTGCCGCCCAGGTGGGCCAGGAAGGTGCGGTCGGAGACCTTGCCCAGCTCCACGCCGTCCAGCACGCGCAGCTCCTCGACGATCTCCATCGCGTGATCGTGGCCGCCGGTGAGGACGGTGATGTCGGCCCGCATCCGCTCCGGCCCGGAGGCGGAGACGTCCAGGGCGGTGACCGAGCCCCCGTGGCGCTCGATGCTGCCGGTGATGTCGCTGACGGCGGCGGAGCGTGCCGCGAACTCGAGACGGATGGTGATGGAGTAGCTCACGGAGGGCATCGGTGACATGGGACACAGAGTATCCGTCGGCCCGCCGGACCGTAGTCATTCAGCCGACGAACGGTGCCACGTCGTGCGCGTGGCGCACCCAGATCGCCTGAGCGGTGGGCACCATCTGGCTGGGGCGCTCACCCCAGTTCTGCGATGGCCTTGCGGATCCGCTTGTCCGAGACGGTGTACTTCGTGCCCAGGGTCTGGGCGAACAGGCTCACGCGGAGCTCCTCGAGCATCCAGGGGATCTCACCGGCGTCCGGTTCGGCCAGGCGACGGGCGGAGAGCTTCGCCCGGACTCCCTCCCAGTACCGGGTGATGTCGTCGATCTGCCAGGCGAGCTGGTCATCACGACGGGGATTCTGCTGCAGCTTGTCCAGGCGAACCAGATCGGTCTCGAGATACCGGCGCAGGTCCCCCAGGTGGTCCAGTCCCGTGCGGGAGATGAAGCCGTCGCCCAGCAGGGAGGCGGCGTGCTCGCGGATCGCGGTGAGTGTGTTCAGGATCGCCAGCGAGGAGGCGCGGGAGACCTCCTTCTGCAGCCGGCCGTGGACGGCGAGCGCACCGGCGGCGTCCTTGACGGCCTGGGCGGCGAGCACGTCGTGGCGTGCGCGCACCTGCTCCTGCAGTGCGTCGTACTCGGCACGGGTGCGCGCGGTGCCCTCCCCCACCAGGTGGGCGGTGGCGGCGCGGGAAGCATCGGCCAGCAGGGCCGCGGTGGAGGGGTAGTCCGAACCGGCCACGGCCAGCTTGGTGGGGTTGGGAAGGGAGTTCAGCACCCCGGACAGGTCCGTCCCCACCTCCCGGTCGATCAGGGCGATCAGACCGGCGCGGTGAGCCAGGGACTGCTCGTCCTCGGTGGCGAGGACGGCCAGGTCGATGCGGGTGACGGTGCCGTCCTTGTCGCGACGGGCCACCAGTGCGGGGTAGCCGGTGACCTTCAGCCCGCCCACGGTGGACTCGTGGACGCGCGGCACCCCGTCCTCGGGGAAGCTGCGCAGGTCGGTGCGGTCCAGGTCGTCACCGCGGGAGGAGACCGAGGCCTCCATGCGCTGTTTGAGGCGGGCCTTGAGATCGGCCAGGGAGTCGCCGCTGCCGATCTGGCGGCCCTTGGCGTCCACCACCCGGAAGTGCATGCGCAGGTGGGCGGGCAGCTTCGCCAGGTCGAACTCGGCCCCATACAGGGGGAGGTCCTGGGGCACCCCGGGCAGGGCCACCAGCTCATCGGCCACGGCCTCCACGAAGGGCTCGCCCGCATCGGGGTCGTCGTCGTGGAGGGTTGCGGCCACGGCTTTGGCCCGCTCGGGGGCCGGCACCAGGTGGCGGCGGATCGGTTTGGGCAGGGAGCGGATCAGCTCGGTGATCAGCTCGTGGCGCATGCCGGGCACCAACCAGTCGAAGCCGCGCGGCTCGAGACGGTTCAGCACGGCCAGCGGCACGGTGGCGGTCACGCCATCGGCCCCCTTGGCCCCCACCTCGCCGAACGAGTAGCTCAGCGGCAGGGTGATGTCGCCCTGCACCCAGGTGTCCGGGTAGTCCCGTGCCAGGTGGGCGACGTCGGCGTCCGGGTCCAGCAGGTCGTCCTCGGTGAGGGTGAGCAGGTCCGGCGTCTCGTGCCGTTGCTTCTTCCACCAGGAGTCGAAGTGGGCGCCGGAGACCACCTCGGCGGGGATCCGCTCGTCGTAGAAGCGGAACAGCTGCTCGTCGGAGACCAGCAGGTCGCGCCGACGGGTCTTGGCCTCCAGTTCCTCGAGTCGGGCGATGAGGGCACGGTTGTCGCGGAAGAAGTGGTGGCGGGTGCGCCAGTCCCCCTCGATCAGGGCGTGCTGGATGAAGATGTCGCGAGCGGCCTCGGGGTCGATGCGTCCGTAGCCCACCACGCGGTCGGCCACGATGGGAACCCCGTACAGGGTGACCTTCTCGTGGGCCATCGCGCCGGCCTGCTTGGAGGACCAGTGCGGTGCGGAATGTGAGCGCCGCACCACGTGGGCGCCCACCTCCTCGGCCCAGGCGGGGTCGATGCGCGCGGCGGTGCGGCCCCACAGCCGGGAGGTCTCCACCAGCTCGGCGACCATCACGTAGTCGGGGCGCTTCTTGGCCAGGGCCGAGCCGGGCCAGATCGCGAAGCGGGCGCCGCGGGCCCCGGTGTACTCGCGGGAGCGCTCCTCGTACAGGCCTACATGGCTGAGCAGGCCCGCCAGCAGCGCCTGGTGGATGGCCTGAGGGCTTGCGGGGGTGTCGTTGCGGGAGAGCCCCACGTCCTTGGCCATGTCCCGCAGCTGGGAGTGCAGGTCCCACCATTCACGGATCCGCAGGTAGTGCAGGAACTCCGAGCGCACCTCGCGGCGGAAGGCGGAGCCGGACAGCGCATCGCGGCGCTGCTGCAGGTGCTCCCACAGCTTCAGATAGGCCAGGAAGTCGCTGGTCTCGTCCTCGAAGCGGCGGTGCTTCTCCTTGGCCTGCTGCTCCTGGCCCAGGGGCCGCTCGCGGGGATCCTGGATCTCCAGGGCCGCCACGATGATCAGCACCTCCCGCAGCGCCCCGAGGCGGTGCGCCTCGATCAGCATGCGCGCCATGCGGGGATCCAGGGGGAAGCGGGCCAGGGTGCGGCCCACCTTCGTCAGTCGGCGCCCGCCGGGCTGACCAGGGGCGTCCTCGATGGCACCCAGCTCCTCCAGCAGACGCACACCGTCGGTGATGGCGCGCGTGGCGGGGGGCTCGACGAAGGGGAAGGACTCCACGTCGCCCAGGCCCAGCGAGGTCATCAACAGCACCACGGAGGCCAGAGAGGTGCGCAGGATCTCCGGCTCGGTGTACTCGGGCCGGGCCTCGTAGTCCTCCTGGGAGTACAGGCGGATGGCGATGCCGGGGGCGGTACGGCCGGAGCGTCCCGAGCGCTGGTTCGCGCTGGCCTGGGAGATCGCCTCGATCGGCAGGCGCTGCACCTTGGTGCGCTGGGAGTACCTCGAGATCCGGGCCAGGCCCGAGTCGATCACGTACGTGATGCCCGGGACGGTCAGGGAGGTCTCGGCGACGTTCGTGGACAGGATGATGCGGCGGAAGGTGCCGGCGGGGGGCGGGGTGAAGATCTTCTGCTGGTCGGCGGCGGAGAGCCGGCCGAACAGGGGCAGCACCTCCACCGGCAGGGCGGCCCGGCCCCGGGTGCCGCGCCCCAGGTGGGAGCTGAGGGCATCGGCGATCTCCCGGATCTCCCGCTCACCGGGCAGGAACACCAGCATGTCGCCGGGGCCCTCAGCAGCCAGTTCGTCCACAGCGTCGGTGATGGCCTGGGTGAGGTCACGCTCGACGGAGTGGATGTCGTCCAGGTCGTCGTCCTCGCCCGCGTCCCCCTCGAGGTCGGGCTCGAGCACCAGGGGGCGATAGCGGATCTCCACGGGGTAGGTGCGGCCGGAGACCTCGAGGATCGGCGCCGGCTCCTGGTCGCCGGAGGGGAGGCGGCAAGAGAAGTGGGCCGCGAAGCGCTCGGGGTCGATGGTGGCGGAGGTGATGATGACCTTGAGATCGGGTCGCTCGGGCAGGATCTGCCGCAGGTAGCCCAGGATCACGTCGATGGTGAGGGAGCGCTCGTGGGCCTCGTCGATGATGATCGCGTCGTAGCGCTTCAGCAGCCGGTCCCGGCCGATCTCCGCCAGCAGGATGCCGTCGGTCATCAGCTTGAGGCGGGCCCCGCGGCTGGTCTCCTTGGTGAACCGCACCTGGTAACCGACGGTGCCCTCGCCCAGCTTCTCCCCCAGCTCCGCGGCGATCCGCTGCGCCACCGAGCGGGCGGCGATGCGTCGCGGCTGCGTGTGGCCGATCAGGCGGCCCTTGGCCCCGTACCCCAGCTCGAGCAGCATCTTGGGGATCTGGGTGGTCTTGCCGGATCCGGTCTCGCCGGCGATCACCACCACCTGGTTCTCGCGGATGGCCGCCTGGATGTCCTCGCGGCGCTGGGAGACGGGCAGGTCCGTGGGGTAGGTGATCCGCAGGTCAGTCCTGGGGCGGTCGGCGGGGGCGTTCTCGGTCATGACGGGCCAACTCTACGGCCCGTACCGAAGGAGCAGGCGGTGCGCCCGCACTAGGATGAAGGTCACTGATCGGACACGGGCTGCCGGCTGTCCTGGCCGGGCCCGTGGTGTGACCGAGGAGACGACCGCTGCGATGCGTGCGCTGCGCAAGACCGAGCCCGGGCCAGGCCTGATGCTCACCGAGGTGCCGGAGCCGAAGTGCGGCCCTTGGGACGTGAAGATCCGGGTGATGCGCGCCGGGATCTGCGGGACCGACCTGCACATCCTGGCCTGGGACGCCTCCGCCCAGGCCATGTGCGACACCGTCCCGTTCACCCCCGGCCACGAGTTCTACGGCGAGGTGGTCGAGGTGGGCGACCAGGTTCCCGATGTGCGCATCGGCGACCGCGTCTCCGGTGAGGGGCACGTGGTGTGCGGGACCTGCCGCAACTGTCGGGCCGGACGCCGGCAGATGTGCATCCGCACCCGCTCCGTGGGCGTGCAGAGGGACGGCGCCTTCGCCGAGTACGTGGTGATCCCGCACCTGAACGTGTGGGTGCACGAGTCGGGCGGTGGCACCGAGCTGATCTCCCCCGAGCTGGGCGCGCTGTTCGATCCGCTGGGCAATGCCGTGCACACCACCGTGAAGTTCCCCGTGGTGGGTGAGGACGTCCTGGTCACGGGCGCGGGCCCGATCGGCCAGATGTGCGTGGCCGTGGCGCGCCATGCCGGTGCCCGCTACATCACCGCCACCGACGTGGCGCCGCACCGGCTGCAGATGGCCGTCGAGAGCGGGGCGGACGTCACGGTGGACGTCTCCACCACCCGTGTGCGCGAGGCCCAGCAGGAGCTGGGCATGCGAGAGGGCTTCGACGTGGGTCTGGAGATCTCCGGGCAGGCCTCCGCCCTGCAGGAGATGATCGAGAACATGAACCACGGCGGCAAGATAGCGCTGCTGGGGCTCCCGCCCAGGCAGTTCGAGATCGACTGGACGGTCGTGGTCACGCGCATGCTCACCCTGCAGGGCATCTACGGCCGCGAGATGTTCGAGACCTGGAACGCGATGGCCGCGATGCTCACCAGTTCGCAGAAGCTGCGAGAACTGGTCACCCGCACCGTCACCGACGTGCTGCCCGCCTCCCGGTTCGAGGAGGGCTACGAGATCGCCCGCTCCGGCAGCGGCGGCAAGGTGCTGCTGGACTGGGAGAGCATCGATTGACCACTCACCCCCACCCGCAGGAAGGAACCCCGTGTACACGGACCTCAAGGATCAGCTGACCGCCGAGCTCGCACAGATCGAGGAGGCCGGGACCTTCAAGCACGAGCGGGTGATCACCACCGCTCAGTCGGGCCGCATCACCGCGGGCCCCATCGGCCGTGACGGCTCTGAGGTGCTGAACTTCTGCGCCAACAACTACCTGGGCCTGGCCGATCACCCCGACCTGGTCGCCGCCGCCCACGATGCCCTCGATGAGCGAGGTTTCGGCATGGCCTCGGTGCGCTTCATCTGCGGCACCCAGGACCTGCACCTCCGGCTCGAGGACGCCATGAGCGAGTTCCTGGGGACCGAGGCCACCATCCTGTTCTCCTCCTGCTTCGACGCCAACGGGGCCGTGTTCGAGCCCCTGTTCGGCAAGGAGGACGCCATCATCTCCGACGAGCTGAACCACGCCTCCTTGATCGACGGCATCCGCCTTTCCAAGGCGGCGCGCTTCCGCTACCGCAACGCCGACATGGCGGATCTGCGCACCCAGCTGGAGGCAGCCGCGCAGCTGCACGACGGCAAGGGCGCTCGCCGCACCGTGATCGTCACCGACGGGGTGTTCTCCATGGACGGGTACCTGGCACCGCTGGAGGAGATCTGCGACCTCGCCGAGGAGTTCGGCGCGCTGGTGATGGTGGACGACTCCCATGCGGTGGGCTTCATGGGCGCCACCGGGGCCGGCACACCGGAGCACTTCGGGGTCTCGGATCGGGTGGACATCTACACCGGTACCTTCGGCAAGGCGCTGGGCGGCGCGAGCGGCGGCTATGTCTCCGGTCGCGCCGAGATCATCGCCATGCTGCGGCAGAAGGGCCGTCCCTACCTGTTCTCCAACTCCCTGGCACCGGCGATCGTGGCCGCCTCGATCAAGGCCCTCGAGCTGGTGGCCGCCTCGCACGAGCTGCGCGGCACGCTGTTCGACAATGCAGCCCGGTTCCGCCGACGCATGGGCGAGGAGGGCTTCGAGCTGCTGGACGGCGAGCACGCGATCGTCCCGGTGATGTTCGGGGACGCCGCGCTGGCCGGTCGGATCGCCGATGCGATGCTCGAGGAGGGCGTGTACGTCACCGCGTTCTCCTACCCGGTGGTGCCGCGCGGAAGGGCTCGCATCCGCGTGCAGCTCTCCGCCGCGCACACCGAGGAGGACATCGAGGCCTGCGTGCAGGCGTTCGTGCGCGCTCGGGACCGGGTGCAGGCGAGCTGAGCCCCGGTCAGCCACCGCTGCGCGCGACGGCAACCGCTGCCAGCGCGGGCACGGGCTCTGCTTCGGCTGAGCCGCGGGTGGTGGCCGGCCCCGCTCGGCTGGGCGCCGATCCTGCCCGGTGCCGTGCCCCCGTCACGACAACGGGCGGCAACCTGCCGCAGCGGGACGGGTCGCGCTGGATAGGCTGGTGCGCACCCTACTGCCTCGAGGAGAGTGCCATGGCGCGCATCGGAATCCAGCTGATGATGCTGAGGGACCACATCGCCGAGCAGGGGGTGCTGCCGGTCCTGGAGCGGGTGCGCGAGACCGGCTACAGCGTCGTGGAGGTCTCCCAGATCCCGATGACCGCGCAGAACGTGGCCGACATGGAGCGGGCTCGCACGGAACTGGGCATCGAGTACGCCGCGATCTCCGCGAAGACCACCGCGCCGCCCTCCTCCCAGGGCCAGACTCTGGCCGAGCACTTCGATCTGCTGGTGAAGGAGGCGCAGACGCTCGGCACCTCCATGATCCGGATCGGCATGATGCCGATGGAGGCCATGCGCTCCCCGGAGGCGTTCTTCGCGTTCTGCGATGAGACCGAGCAGTACGCGGCCCGGATGCAGGAGGCGGGCATCTCGCTGAGCTACCACAACCACCACGTGGAGTTCGCCCGGATCGACGGGCGCACGCTGCTGGAGCACCTGCGCGAGAAGGCCCCGAGCCTGCGCTTCGAGATCGACTGCCACTGGGTGCAGCGCGGCGGCCGCGACCCGGAGCGCACCCTGCAGCAGTTCGACGGCGTGCTGGACATGGTGCATCTGAAGGACTACCGGATCACCCTTCCCCCGGCCGAGGTGCTGGCGGCGATGGATGCAGGGGACACCACCGCCTTCCCCACCTACTGGCAGGGCTCCATCGTGCAGTTCGCCGAGGTGGGACAGGGAACCCTGGACTGGGCACCGGTGATCGAGCAGGGCATCGCCTCCGGTGCGGAGCACCTGCTGGTGGAGCAGGACCTCACCTACGGGCGCGACATCTTCGAGTCGCTGGCGATGAGCAGGGCGCACCTGGTGGAGCTGGGGTACGGGGCACTGATCGACGGCTGAGCCGACAGTCGGCGCTGTCCGCGCCCTGGCGGCCCGATGTGCGCGCGCCATGGGCTGGCTGTGGTCACTCGTGCAGGGCGGCCCAGGCCTCCTGGCGGCGGATCTCCTCCGTCTCCAACTGGATCGTCGAGTGCTCGAACGCGATCGGGAAGTGGCTGCGCAGGCAGGACTGCACGTCGGCGAGGATCTGCGGGGCATGACCGGATTCGAAGCAGCCGTCCGCGATCACCACGTGCGCCGAGATCACCGGCAGGTCGCTGCCGATTGCGGAGGCGTGCAGGTCGTGCAGGTCTACCACGTGGTCCAGCGCCAGGATGTGCTCGCGGACCTCGTCCAGATCGACACCGCGCGGGGTGTACTCCATGAGGATCCGCAGGGTCTCGTGGAGGATCCGGAACGCCCGGGGGACGATCAGGGCGGCGATGAACAGTCCCGCCAGTGCATCGGCCCGCTGGAACCCCGTGGTGGCGATGACCACGGCTGCCACGATGACGCCCAGGGACCCCAGGGCGTCGTTGACCACCTCGAGGGTGGCGGCCCGCAGGTTCAGGTTGGCCGATCCGCTGCCCGAGAGGATCAGGATGGAGACGATGTTGGCCGCCAGGCCGACGACGCCGAAGATCAGCAGCTCCCGGGAGGGCACCTCCGGCGGCGCGGCGAGCCGCGAGAGCCCTTCGACCGCCGTGTACAGCCCCACCACCAGCAGCAGCACCGCCTGCCCGAGGGCGGCGATGACCTCGATGCGCGCGAAGCCCCACGTGCGCGCGCTGCTGGGCGGACGCAGCATCATGGTGGCGGCGATCAGCGCCACGGCGAGTCCCGAGGCGTCCGCGAGGGCGTGGACGGTGTCCGTCAGCAGTGCCAGGGAGCCGGTGATCACGCTGCCCACGGCCTGGACGAGCACGATCACCAGGGTGATCCCGAAGGCGAAGGCCAGGCGCCCACGGGCGGTGCGGGCGCTGCTGTGGGCGTGACCGTGGGTGTGGCCGTGCGAATGGACCCCGGCCATCAGAACCGATCCCGCACACGCGTCATGTCCATACCGGAGATGGTACCGATGGGGCGGGAGCGCCGGCGCCGGGTGCAGCCAGGCGCGTGCGAGAAATGCTCACCGCGTGATGACGACGCATGCAGAAGGCCCCCTCCCCCGCGCATCAGCGCAGGGGAGAGGGCCTTCTGGTACTTCTCATCGAGTGGAGACGGCGGGAATCGAACCCGCGTCCGATAGTGCGAAGCCAGGGCTTCTCCGGGCGCAGTCCGTGAAAGGCGCTTTCTCAGTCCCGACGCTCGCACGGACACGTCGTCGACGGACTCAGTCACTCTGAGGTGTTCACCCGGCCCCGATGACGAGGGACGGAAGCAGTGGCTCCTTTGATGATGGAACGATCCGGGTCAGGAGCACGCCCGGGGTTCCAGACTGCTGTCGCTGATCAGGCAGCGAGAGCGAAGTCAGTGCGCTTGGGTTCGGCACTTATTGGTTTCCAGAGGACATTAACGAGTTGACTCTGGATTCTCGGCCCGCTTCCCCTCGCTGGACAACTACCGTCGAAACCGATCGTCCCCGAGCGTGGAGCAGTGGCATGGAGCGGCAGCTGATGGGCTGCCGGTGCACTCGATGTTCACTTGTCAATCAGAGGAATCCTCAGCCGTACGGCTGGTGGACCCTCGTCCACGGTCATACCAGTGTAGCCGGTGGCGCGCGTTCGCCCAAGGTCTTTTCTACGTGGGCAGGCCCACCGGGATCCGGGGAATACCGGGTCCGGTGGGCCTGCGGACGGGCGGATCAGCCCGATTCGCCCTCGGTGGACTGGTCGCCGATCTCCAGGGCCACCAGCAGCCCGGGGTCGGAGTCCACGAACCACACAGCCATCGCCTCGGCATCGAAGCCGGCGTCGGTCGAGTGCTCCCAGACGACGTCGCACCCGACGGGATCCGGGGAGCCGGCCGGGAGCGCACCCTCGCACTCGGTCACCGCGATCGGGGAGTCGAGGGGGGCGTACCCGGCATCGCTGTTCGCAGTGGCCTGGACAGCCTCGCCGAGCTCCGCGGCACTCAGCTCATCCGTGCCGAACATGGAGCCCTGCCCCACTCCGACGAGATGGTTGTCCTGATCGGTGAAGGTCTCCAGTGCCTGCGCCGATGGCGGGGCACCGATGCTCACCAGCAGTGCCGGGGAACCGGCCGGGTCGAACCCCACCGGCGCGCGTACCGCCATCACGGTCAGCTCCTGCTCCCCGTCGAGGCCCTCCATGTCGAAGGATGCCGTGCAGTTCACGGAGGACCTATCGGTGTAGGCGAGCTCGCCGTCGCAGGAGGGGGCGGTACGGTCGCTGATCACCTCGTGCCCGGCAAGCACGCCTGCCAAGCCGTCACCGGTGAGCGTCCACGGGGTCTGCGAGGTGTCCACGGCCTCCTCCACCCCGTCGACGATGTAGAGCACGGCCGGCGGCCTGCCTGCACTGCCCCGGGCCTCCGGGGCATCCGCCCCTCCCCCGTCGCTCGCTCCGACCTCCGACTGGTCGTCGGTGGCCTCATCGGAGTCGGTGGCGGTGCCTCCGCCGTCCGATGATGCCGGGCCCTGGTCGCCCCCGGTCGCCTCCTCGCCCGCTGTCGGCTGATCGACCGGTTCTGCATCGTTGCTGCATCCGACCATGCCGAGTGCCAGCACGGCGGCCGCCACTCCGGTCATGAGCGCTCGAGCCGTGCGGCCCGCCCTGGTCGTGCGCGATTCCCTCATCGGTACCCCTTCGTGGTCGAGCTGCTCCTCGCAGCTCCGTCGGTGTGCCTGGTCCGGCGCACGCCAACTGTATAAGGGAACCCAACATCAGCTCAAGCGATAGTAAAACTGTGTGGTCAGACGAGTTCTCGCCGGCGCATCGCGCGCTGGGCCTCACGCAGATCCTGCTGTTCGCGCAAGGTGTGCCGCTTGTCCCACTCCTTCTTGCCGCGGGCCAGGGCGATCACCACCTTCGCGTGGGATCCGAGGAAGTACATCTCCAGCGGGACCAGGGTGTAGCCCTTCTCACGGGTCTTCCCGGCGAGCTTGGCGATCTCGTGCTTGTGCAGCAGCAGCTTGCGCTTGCGGCGGGCGGCATGGTTGGTCCAGGTGCCCTTCACGTACGGGGCGATGTGCACGGCATCCATCCACACCTCGCCGCCATCGAGATAGCAGTAGCCGTCGACGAGGGAGGCACCGCGGTCACGGAGGGACTTCACCTCGGTGCCGGTCAGCACGATGCCGGCCTCCCAGGTGTCATCGATGTGGTAGTCGTGACGGGCCTTCTTGTTGGAGGCGATGAGCTTCTTGACGGGTCCGTCCGCAGCGCCCTGCCTCTTCGCGGCCTTGGTCGCCTTCTTCTCGGCCTTCGTGGCCATGGTCCCTCCTCACCTCGTGATCCACCAGCGCCACCGTTCGGCCTCACCGGAGCCGACGCGGTCCCCGCGCCAGCGTCCCAGCCTACGCGCCGCTCCTGGTCGTGTGCGAGCGATTATGCGCAGGGCGCGAGGGCACGGCACCGGGCGCCGGCCTCAAAACCGCTCCCGGGCGGCGCGTCCTGGTTCAGATGTACTTCGCGGGGTTGACGGCGTTGCCGTCCTCGTGGATCTCGAAGTGGAGGTGGCAGCCGGTGGAGCTTCCGGTGGTGCCCACGTAGCCCACGGTCTGCCCGGCTGAGACGCTCGCCCCCACCGGAAGTGCGAAGCCTTGCAGGTGGTGGTAGGAGCTGGTGATCAGCTTGCCGTTGTGGATGCCGTGGCTGAGCACGATCTTGTTGCCGGCGCCGCGGTTGTAGGTGCGCTGGATGACGCGGCCGGACTGGGTGGCGCCCACCGGGACGCCGCAGGCGGAGGGGAAGTCCACCCCGGCGTGGAGGCGGCGGGTGCGGTAGATCGGATGCACGCGCCAGCCGAAGTTGGAGTTCAGGCGCTCACCGACGGGGCGGGTCCATCCGCTGCCCGAGGGCGTGACTGCGGGCTGCGCCCCGCCGCTGCCGCTGCTCTCCTCCCGCTCGCGCTCCTTGCGGGCCAGCTCGGCGATCTCGTCGTCGAGGGAGGAGCTGCGCGACTCCAGGTTCTGCTCGTCGTCCTCGTACTGCTTCTTCTTGTCCTCGAGGTCGTCGCGCTGCTGCGTCTGCTGCGCATACAGGTCGTCGAGCTCCTGCTTGGCGTCCTCGGCGTCCTGCTCGGCCTGGGTCTTCCGCTCGAGGGTCTCCTCGGCCTCGGCCTTGAGGTCGTCGATCTCCTCGCGCACGGCGGTGAGGCGGTCGGCGGAGTTCTCGCTCACGGCCTGGTCGGTGCGCAGGGTGTCCAGGCGCGACCCCTGGGACGCCATGGTGAGGCGGTAGTTCATGGTGCGATCCACCGTGTCCTGGGGGCTGCCGCCCACGAAGACGGTGGCCGGGTTGGGAATCCCCGCGCCCTTGTAGGCCGACAGTGCCACCTGGGCGAGCTCGTCGTCGGTGCGGTCGACCTCGTCCTGGCCGGCGGCGACCTCGTCCTCCAGCTCCTTCTCCTCGTCCTGGGCCTTGCTCAGCCGTTCGCCGACCTCGCGGTCCTCCTCCTCGGCGATCGCGAGCTCCTCCCGGGCGTCGTCGAGAGCGTCCTGGGCCTGAGGGATCAGCAGCTCGGTCTCGGCCAGTTCCATGTAGGTGTCGGCGAGGTCGTCGTTGACCCCGTCCAGCTCCAGGCGGAGGTCCTCGAGCTGCTGCTCGATCGAATCGCGCTCGGCGATCTTGTCGTCCTTGGACCCCTCCGCGAGCGCCGTGGTCGGCACCGCCAGCAGCGGGAACAGCACCATCAGTGCGGAGGCGAGCACGCACAGCGGGCGGCGCAGGAGGCGATCGGTCATGCTCACACCTTCAGGTAGCGGTTCAGGGAGACCACACAGGACACGATGGACAGCGCCGCGCCCAGCACGATGATCACCGGCGCCGCCCACACCAGGTCGGCGGTTCCCACGGTGATCAGCTGGGGGCCGAGGGTCTCCACCAGCCAGCCCTCGACGATGTACCGCAGGCCCACCCACAGCATCGCTGAGGCGATCACTCCTCCGATGAGGGCGGCCGCGGCGCCCTCGAGCAAGAACGGTGCCCGGATGAACACGTTGGAGGCTCCCACCAGGCGCATGATCGCGATCTCGCGGCGGCGGTTGGCCACCGCCATCCGGATCGTGGTGGCCACCAGCAGAGCGGCGGCGACCAGCATCAGCACCGCCAGTCCCAGGGCGAACATCGTGGACTGGTTGAGCACGTCGATGAACGGGGCGAACACGCTGAGCAGGTCGGTGACCTCGTCCACGCCGTCGCGTCCCTGGAAGAACTCGACCACCGCGTCGGAGTCCTCCGCGTTCTTCAGCGTGATGTGGAAGGAGACGGGCATGTCCGCGGCCGTGAAGTTCGAGACGAACCCCTCCCCCGCGAACTGCTCCTGGTAGATCTCCAGGGCCTCGTCCTGACTGCGTTCGGAGAACCTGTCGATGTACGGGGAGAGCACGTCCCCCTCGAGGGCCTCGCGCGCGGAGTCGATCTGCGCATCGGTGGCCGCTCCCCCGGCGCACGAGGCCGCCGTCGAGTGGGGCGAGCACATGAAGATGGTCACCTGCGACTGCTCCACCAGGGTGTTCTTCATCTCCAGGATCTGCTTCTGCATCAGCAGGCCGGTGCCCACGAAGGTCAGGGAGACCGCGGTGACGATCACCACCGAGATCACCATGGAGATGTTGCGCCACAGACCGGTGAGGATCTCGCTGAGGATGTACCGCGCCCTCATCGTGCGGACTCCGGATCGTGCAGGTCCTCGGCGAAGGCCTCGTCCTCCTCGCGCAGGTGGGCATCGCGCTCGTCGAGCAGGTCGTCGCCGTCATGGGGGACGCGGTGGGATCCGCCCGCCTGTCTCCCGGGACGGTCGTCGGGGGAGCGCTGGGCATCATCGGTGCTGTCCCGGTGATCCGTCTCCGGATCGGCGAGGGCCTGTGCGTCGAGGTCCTCGGCCCCGTCGGGGAGGTTGCCGGAGATGACGCTCTCCGGGGCGACGGACTCGTAGGTGCCGTGGGCGTCGTCGCGCACCACCCTGCCCGCGACCATCTCCACCACTCGGCGGCGCATGCGGTCGACGGCGGTGCGGTCGTGAGTGGCCATCACCACGGTGGTGCCGCGATCGTTGATCTCGGCCAGCAGGTCCAGGATTCCCTCCGCGGTGGAGGGGTCGAGGTTGCCTGTGGGCTCGTCGGCCAGCAGGATCGAGGGGCGGTTGACGTAGGCCCGGGCGATGGCCACGCGCTGCTGCTCACCGCCGGAGAGCTCGTGTGGCAGGCGGCGGCCCTTGTCCTCCAGTCCCACCATCTCCAGCATCTCGGGCACCAGGCGCCGCACCACCTTGCGGGGGGTGCCGATCACGGCCAGGGCGAACTCGATGTTCTGGTAGGCGGTCTTGGAGGGCAGCAGGCGGAAGTCCTGGAACACCATGCCGATGTCGCGCCGCAGCGCCGGCACCCGCCACGAGGGGATGCGGGAGAGGTCCTTGCCGGCCACGTGCACGGTCCCACTGGTGGGCGCGGTCTCCTTGAGCACCATGCGCATCAGGGTCGACTTGCCGGAACCGGAGGCCCCCACCAGGAACACGAACTCCCCGCGGGCGAACTCGATATCGAGGTTCTCCACCGCGGGGTTCTGTCCACGCATGTACGTCTTGGTGACGTCGTCGAAACGGATCACGAGCGCCTGTCGGGGTCGGGGAAGCTGAGCGCTTCCAGGGTAGGCGCCCCAGGAGCAGATGCGCCGTTGCCACCGTCACCGGGACGGTCAAGTCCTGGTCAAACCTCGGTGCGCAGCGGGACTCGACGGGATCAGGCGTCGGATTCCTTGCCCTGCTCGGCGCGCCAGCGGATGCCGGCGTCGATGAACTCGTCGATCTCGCCGTCGAACACGGAGGAGGGATTGCCCTCCTGGTACTCGGTGCGCAGGTCCTTCACCATCTGGTACGGGTTCAGCACGTAGGAGCGCATCTGGTCGCCCCAGCTGGCCTTCACGTCCCCGGCGAGCTCCTTGCGCTCGGCGGCCTCCTGCTCCTTCTTCAGCAGCAGCAGGCGGGACTGCATCACGCGCAGCGCGGCGGCACGGTTCTGGATCTGGGACTTCTCGTCCTGCATGGACACCACGATCCCGGTGGGGATGTGGGTCATGCGCACGGCGGAGTCGGTGGTGTTCACGCTCTGACCACCGGGGCCGGAGGAGCGGAACACGTCGATCTTCAGCTCGTTCTCGGGGATCTCGATGGAGTCGGTGGACTCGATCAGCGGGATCACCTCGACGGCGGCGAAGGAGGTCTGGCGCCGGCCCTGGTTGTCGAAGGGGCTGATGCGCACCAGGCGGTGGGTACCGCCTTCGACGGAGAGGGTGCCGTAGGCGAAGGGGGCACTGACCTCGAAGGTCACGGACTTCAGTCCGGCCTCCTCGGCGTAGGAGGTGTCCATCACCTTGGTGGAGTACCCGTGGCGCTCCGCCCACCGCAGGTACATGCGCAGCAGCATCTCGGCGAAGTCCGCTGCGTCCACGCCGCCGGCGCCGGCGCGGATGGTGATCACCGCGTTGCGCTCGTCGTACTCGCCGGAGAGCAGGGTGCGCACCTCGAGCTCGTCGAGGGACTTGCGAATGGCGGCGAACTCCGCCTCGGCCTCGGCGAGCGCCTCGGCGTCGTTCTCCTCGGCGGAGAGCTCGACCATGATCTCGAGGTCGTCGATGCGCTGGCCGAGCTCGGTGACGCGGCGCAGCTCGGCCTGGGCGTGGGACAGGGCGGAGGTGACGCGCTGGGCGTTGTCGACGTCGTCCCAGAGGTTCTGGTCCGATGCCTCCTTCTCGAGCTCGGCGATCTTCGCCTCGAGCGCGCTGACGTCCGTCACCTGCTCGATCGAGCTCAGGGTCGAACGGAGGTGCGGGATCTCTGCGGAGAAGTCGATGGCTGCCACAAGGGGGGAGTCTACGGCAGTGCTGCCGGGGAGCCGTCAGGAGGGTTCCCGGCCCTGGCCGAGCCGGGCCTCGCTCAGGTGCGCACCGATCTTGCGGCCGACGTCCTCGAGCAGCTCCTCGGTGCGGGCCATGGCCTGGGCGCTGCCGCCGGCCCGGGAGAGCAGGTCCCAGGCCCGCTCGATGCGGGCCTCACGCAGGCGGGACGGGTCCAGCCGGACCGCGCCGGCCACGGCGAGCACCGGCAGGCTCCGGGCGGCGGCGCGGCGCGCCACTTCGGCGGGGCCCTTGCCCTGGAGGGTCTGCTCATCGAGCGCTCCCTCCCCGGTGATCACCAGGTGGGCGCTATCGAGGTGCTGGTCGAAGCCGGCGAGCTCGAGCACGGCGTCGGCCCCGGAGCGCGGGAGCGCACCGAGCAGGTGCAGGGCGAAGCCCGCTCCCCCGGCCGCCCCAGCACCGGGCCGGTCCCGGAGGTCACCGCTGGGGTCGAGGACGGCGGCGGCCCGCTCGAGGATCGCCTCGGCCTCGTCGATCTCGGTGGCGGCGAGCCCCTTCTGCGGGCCGAACACGCCAGCAGCGCCCTCGGGCCCCAGAAGGGGGCTGGTGACGTCGCTGGCGATGATCAGCTGCACCCCGTCCAGGGCTTCTCGGGCAGGGTCCAGGTCCGCGGTCACCAGGCGCGCAAGACCGTCGAGCCCTGGCCCGATGCCGACCCCGTCCGCATCGAGCAGCCGCGCCCCCAGCCCCTGCAGCAGCCCTGCCCCGAGATCGGTGGAAGCGCTGCCGCCCAGGCCCACCATCACACTGCGAGCGCCCGCGGTGACGGCGGCGAGGATCAGTTCCCCGAGACCGCGGGTGGAGGCGGTGCGGCCGGCGAGATCGCCCCCGGGGAGTGCTTGGAGGCCGACGGTCTCGGCCAGTTCGACCACGGCGGTGCCGTCGGACCCCTGGGCCCAACGGGCGGCGCGCTTCTTCCCGGTGGGCCCGGTGACGGTGGCGGGGTGCTCGGTGTACCCGGCGGTGAGGGCGGCGTCAACGGTGCCGTCGCCGCCGTCGGCGATGGGGCAGTGGATCAGGCGGACCTCGGGGGCCGTGGCCGAGATGCCGCGGGCGAGAGCCTTCGCCACCTGGGCGGCGGTGGCCGAACCCTTGAACTTGTCGGGAGCCAGCAGCACGGTGTCGGCTGCTGACCGGAGCGGGCTGTGCGGGGAGCTCACTGCTGCGCCTGTGTTCATCGTGAGCGTGCCTGCCCTTCGACCGTGAGGGGGACGGCGATGCCCGTGCCCCGGGTGAACCATCCTGCCAGCGGTGGGTGGGTGGTGGCCGAGAGCTGGATGCGCACCGTGCCATCCGTGTCCACCTGTACCCCGGTGATGTCGAGATCCTCGGTTCGGGTGGAGTCGATCGGGTAGGTGGACAGATGCTCGATCGCGGCGGAGCGCGCATCGGCCTCGGAGGGGACGCCCCCGGATCCGTGGCCGTACAGGTCGGCAGGGTCCAGCGCCTGGGTGGCGGCCAGGGCGGCTCCGTCGGCGGCGTGCTGGAGCCGGTTGCGCTCCAGGTGCACCCCGGTGATCGAGGTGCCCACGGCGATCACCATCAGGATCACCACCAGGACGCCGGTGGTGAGGATCGTCATCGATCCATCGGTGCTGCGCAGCCGCGTCATCAGCGCGCCTGCTCCGTTCCCGCGCGGGATCATCCGTTGCCTGCCCGGTACTGGTCCACCTGCACCGCGTGTCCGGAGCTCACGGCCACCGGGCCCTTCTGGCCGAGGACCGGCCCGAGCCCGGGAATCGGCACCGGGATCCGGACGGTGGCAGTCACGGTGCCGCCGGCGGTGGCACAGGGATCGTGGGTGCAGGAGACCTCCACCGCATCGCGAGCGGACAGACCGAAGTCCTCCAGGACCATCTCGGCGTGATCGCTGCTGCGCTGCTGGGCACGCACGGGTTCCTGCTCGACGGCATGGATGCGGGCAGTGTCCCGGGCGATGATGTCGGCGGCGAAGACAGCGGACTGCACGGATCCCAGGGTCAGCACCAGGTACAGGGCAGGGAGCAGCAGTGCGACGGCCAGCACCACGAACTCCACCAGCGCATTGCCGTCCTCGGCCCGCCATCGGCGGTACAGAGTTCGCACGACATCCCTCCTTCCATCGTGACGAGCGTGGAGCGGTATCCGACTACCAGGTGCTCTCGTCGATCGCACGCCCTTCCACCTGCAGACCGGCCGAGGGCCCGATCATCCCCACCAGGGGCAAGGTGGCGCTCACCTGGACGCGAATGGTCCCGCTCCCGTCCGTGGTCGCTGTGGCCTCGGCATCGAGCGAGTCACCGAAGCGACCGCTGATGAGGGACTCGGCTCGGGCAGCACCGTCCTCGGGTGTCGAGCCGACCAGTGCCGCATGGTGCGCGCCCTGGACAGCCGCATCGATCAGGGTGTTGCGAGTGTGGAGTATCAGCGCCGCCTGGATCACCCCGAGCGCGATCATGATGATCAGCACGGACACCAGCGGGAACTCTGCCACGGCCGATCCGTCCTCACCGCGCAGCCGACGCGCCAGCCCCGCCAGAGGGCGCGGCCGGAGCGGGAGCGCCGGGGCCATCGCACCCACCATGGGCTGTCTCAGAGCTCCTCACCGAGGAACGGGCGCAGGGCGTTGTTGAAGATCGCCACGAACTGCTCGGATGCGATCGCCCACAGGGCGACCACGATCGCCGCGGTCATGAGCGTGATCATCACCCACCCCGGGACATCGCCCCTGTCAGCGGCGAGGCGAGCAAGAAGGCGCGCCCCCAGGGACGCACGTCGTCGGGGCTGGGACGGGATCGACGGGCTCTCCTGCCTGGATCGGACGGTGCGTGGGGCGACGGCGGATCGGGTGAGTCGGGTGCGGTGGATGGTCATCTCAGCCTCCTGGGGTGAGGCCCGGGAACCGTTCCCGGGCGAATGATGGGTTGTCAGGTCGATCGTTCACGGGGGGATCCTGGGCTTTCGGGGGTGATGGGCGCGTTCACAGGCTGATCTCCAGGACTGCGAGACCCGGGAAGATCGCGAACACGATCACCAGGGGAAGAACGAAGAAGACGACCGGGATCAGCATCAGCACCTCCCGCTGGCCGGCGGTCTCCATCAGCTGGCGCTTGGACGCCTCCCGTGCGTCCTGGGCCTGGGCCCGGAGCACCTCCGCCAGCGGGGTGCCGCGTTCGATGGCGATCGAGACCCCTTCGCCGAAGCGCGCCAGCGATTCGAGCGGGGTGCGGGAGCCCATTGCGGCCAGGGCCTGGGACACGCTCGACCCCGCGCGGATCTCCGCGACGGTGGCGGCGAACTCGTCCGGCAGCGCACCTGAGGATGATCGTGCCACCCGCTCCATGGCAGCGATCGGGCTCTCGCCGGCGGCCACCGCCAGGGCCAGCAGATCGGCCACCGTGGGGAACTCCCGGGCCATGCGCGCCGCTCGCCGCTTGATCTCGACGCCCAGGAGGTAGTCGCGCAGCAGGATGCCCGAGACCGTGCCGAGTACGACGATCACCAGACCCACCAGCGGGCTGGCACCGCGGATCCCGACCGCTGCCAGTCCCGCTGCCAGGCCGAGCACGAGCCCCGCTGCTCCGAACACGACCTGCTCGATCCGGAAGGAGTCCGCGCTGCTGCGTCGGCCGGCCATTCGCAGGCGCCGCTCCAACTGATCCGCACCGCCGGTGAGGCGCTCCAGCACACCGATGGCACGCACCGCTACCGGCCCCAGGAGGGCCTCGAGGACCACCCTGGATCGTCCGCGCGGCCCCGCGGAGTCCAGCAGCGCACTCGCCGAGCTCCTTCGCAGGTAGGGATCGATGCGTGCCGCGAGATCCCGCTGTCGCAGCCACGGCAGGCGCCCGGCGATGAGAGCGAGGCCGGTCCCGAGCACCAGGCCCAGCAGAGCCCCGGCCACCACGGTTCCCGGGGCGCTCATCGCAGCACCCTCTCGTCCTGCGGGAGCCGCGCGATCATCAGCATCACCCGGTAGGCCACCAGCGACACGGCACCGCCGATCAGGATCATCACCAGTCCGGCCGTGGAATCGTAGGCCTGGGCGGCCTGAGGACGGGTGGACATCAATGCCAGGACGATCCACGGTGCGGCCAGGGCCAATCGGGCGGCGTTGATCGTCCACGACTGCCGGGCCTCGAGCTCGGACCGGGTGCGGGCGTCCTCCCGCAGGAAGGAGGAGAGGGTACGCAGCAGGATACCGAGATCGGTACCGCCGACATCGCGGGTGATCCGCAGGGCCTCGACGATCCGATCCCCGACGGGATCGGCCAGCCGGACCTTGAGCCGATCCAGGCTGTTGGAGAAGTCTCCACTGGCCTGGTAGTCACGGCTGAACTCGACGAAGGCGGGCTGCAGCTGCTCGGGCCCCTTCCTGCTGAGCTGCACCAGAGCCTCGGGAAGCGACATTCCCGCGCGGATCGCCGAGGCGATGTGATCGACTGCCTCGGGCCACACCTCTCGGAGGGCCGTGGTGCGGCGCCGGGCTGCGGCCCGCAGCACCATCATGGGCAGGAGGCTCGCCACCAGCCCGAGTGCGAGGGCAGGGACCACAGCTCCGGATGGCGCCCATACAGCGGCGGCCACCACCAGGCCGAGACCGGCACTCAGCGCGGGCACCGCTGCCGGGGTTACCGTTCCCAGGCCCACCCTCACCAGATCGTCCCGCATCCGGTCGAGCAGACCGGCCACCGGCCCGGGACGGCTCTGGCTCTCCTCCTGCTCCCACATCGACCACCAGATCGCCAGCAGGCCCAGGCCGGCCATGAGCCCCAGGAAGGCGCCGTCTGTCATGCCGCCCTCCGCCCGCCCAGCAGGCGTGAGAGGTCGTGCCCGGCACGGGCGAAGCGCTCGGGGTGAGGCGGATGGCCGTCCCCCCGCACCAGCCTGTCATCACGCAGCGAGAAGATGTCGGAGACCTCGATGACATCGTTCTCGACGCGGCCGGTCAGGCCCGCGATCTCACGCACGCGCCGGCGGCCGTCCGCCAGCATGTCCAGGTGGACCACCAGATCGATCGACCCGGCGACCGTGGGCACGACGAACCTGCTGGACACGTTCTCACCAGCAAGAAGGGGAAGCGTGCACAGCTTCGTGACCGCATCGCGCGCCGAGTTGGCGTGGATCGAGGCCAGTCCCGGCAGTCCGCTGTTCAGCGCTATCAGCATGTCCAGCGCCTCGGCCTCACGCACCTCCCCGACGATGATCCGACTGGGCCGCATGCGCAGGGCCTCCTTGACCAGGCGGCGCATCGAGATCTCGCCGGTCCCCTCCAGATTGGCCTGCCGGGTCTGCATGGCAACCACATCGCGCAGTCCCAGGTCGAGCTCGAAGACCTCCTCGATGGTGACGACGCGTTCCCGGGCACCCACCGACTGGGCCAGGCACCGCAGGAAGGTCGTCTTGCCGGCGCCGGTTGCCCCGGACACGATCACGTTGAGCCCGGAGGCCACCGCGGCATCGAGGAAACCTGCGGCCTGGGGTGTGAGCGAGCCCAGCCCCACCATGCCCTCCAGGTCGTGCGCTCGAGCCACGAACTTCCGGATGTTGACGGCGAAGTGGGTGCGGGTGACCGCAGGGATGACACAGTGCAACCGGGAGCCGTCGGGCAGGAGCGCGTCCACGAACGGGGTGGAAAGGTCCAGGCGCCGGCCGGAGCTGACCAGCATCCGCTCGACGATCCCGCGCACCTCGGCGTCGGTGAGCACGAGCGGTGTCAGCTCGCTGCGCCCGTTGCGGGCGACGAAGACCTCGCTGGGCGAGTTCAGCCAGATCTCCTCGACGGACGGATCGTCCAGCATCTCCTGCAGGGGACCGAAGCCGCCGATCCGGGCAGCCACCTCCGCGATCAGCGGATCCATGTCGTGCACCAAGGGCACCGTGCCGGTGGAGGCCCGCCGGTCGTAGTCAGCGGCGACCTCCCGGATCAGCGGCTCCAACTGGTCCCCGCGCACGTCCAGACCTCGGCGGCGGATCAGTTCGCGCGATTCGCTCTCGAGGATCGTGACGGCATCCACCACGTCTTCTCCCCCTTGTGCTCCGAGCTCGGCGACTCCGATGTGATGTGGTCATCACGCCGGCCACGGTAGGCAGTTGTGCTCCCCGGCGCACTGCCCGGCCGTGGATTGTGGATAACCGCGAGCGCGCGCCCGATCCGTGTGGACAACCCCGGCCCGGACGATCCGCCCCTCGCGCGGCCACGGACCACCCGGTCCTTCCCACCCGCAGTCGGACCAGCCTCCCCTGATCGTGGCAGGATGAGGGCGCACCAGGTGCAGCACCCCGTGCCGCACGGTCCCCGAGTGCACCCCGATCCCCCAGGAGAGTGTTCATGGCCGTCTCGACCGATAAGTCGACCGAGAAGAAGGGCACCCGCCTGAGCGGGCAGTCCATCAAGTACATGGCCAAGCGGGTGCTCACCGAGTTCTCGCGCGACGGCGGGACGGACCAGGCCGCGAAGCTCACCTACTTCATGGTGCTGTCGATCGCTCCCACCCTGCTGGCGCTGTTCTCCCTGGCCACCCTGCTGCTGTCGGACCTCAAAGATGAGATCGCGGAGCTGATCAAGCAGGCCGCCGCGTCCTCCTCGGGGGCCTCCGAGCAGGGCCTGGGCAGCCTGGTCGACTCCACCGTCGAGTCCCTGATGGGATCGGCGACCGGCGGCACCATCGCCCTGATCATCGGTATCGCCACCGCGCTGTGGTCCGCCTCCGCGTACGTCAAGGCGTACTCGCGAACCTCCAACCAGATCTACGACATCCCCGAGGGCCGCGGCTTCGTGAGGCAGACCGGCACCATGCTCGCGATCACCCTGGGGCTGATCCTGAGCCTGCTGATCATCGCGATCTCGATCCTGCTGAACCAGACCCTGGTGGACGCCCTGCTGGGGCCGATCGCCAGCACCATCGGCGCCGGTGGACTGCTCACCTTCCTCACCGAGTCGTTCCTGCCGATCTGGGCCTGGGTGAAGTGGCCCGTGATCCTGCTGTTCCTGTTCGTGATCCTCTCGCTGCTGTACTGGGCCGCCCCGAACATCAAGAAGCCGTTCCGCCTGGTCTCCCCCGGCGGTGTGTTCGCGGTGCTGGGCATCATCATCGCGGCGGTGGCGGTGTCGATCTACATGGCCACCCTGGCCAGCTACTCCAGCTACGGTGCGATCGGCAGCATCATGGCGGTGCTGTTCGCTCTGTGGGTGATCAACATCGTGATCATCATGGGTGCCGAGGTGGATGCCGAGTACGAGCGTGCGATGGAGCTCGAGTCCGGCAAGCCCGCCGAGGATTCCCTCACCCTCCCGCTGCGCGACGACGAGGGCGCCAAGAAGCAGGAGGAGAAGTACCAGGGAATCGTGGACGACGGCCGCGACATCCGCCTGCAGAACCTGCACCGCGACTCTGACTCCTACGTCTCCGAGGATGCCCGCCTCACCCCCCGCGCGGGCACCGAGGGCGGCTCCTCCGTTCCCTCAGAGGGCGAGATCGACCCCGAGACCGGGTCCCTCGGCACCAAGGGAGACGGCACGAGCGAGCCGAACGGCCCCAAGGGCGTCTGAGATGTGCGGCCGCTTCGCCTTCTACCAGGAGATCGAGCCGCTGCTGGATGACCTGGGCGCGGTGGACCTCACCGATCCGGGCCTGCGCAAGCGCTGGAACATCCCTCCCACCGCACCGATCCACGTGGTCACCGAGTCGATCGACAAGGAGACCGGTGAGGTGCTGCGGGCCCTGCGGGTGGCCCGCTGGGGGTTGCTGCCCCCGTTCGCGAAGGACGAGTCCTTCTCCTCGCGCACGTTCAACGCGAGACGGGAGACCATCGCCGAGAAGCCCAGCTTCCGCGGCAGCCTGGCGCGGCACCGGGCGATCGTCCCCATGGACGGGTACTACGAGTGGGTGCGGGGCGAGGACGGCAAGCGCAAGCAGCCGTTCTTCATCGCC
The DNA here is from genome assembly GCF_015209585.1 of Brachybacterium epidermidis. GTDB lineage: Bacteria > Actinomycetota > Actinomycetes > Actinomycetales > Dermabacteraceae > Brachybacterium > Brachybacterium epidermidis. The sequence goes on along the minus strand of NZ_JADEYR010000001.1, from coordinate 395,125 downwards.
CCGGCCGACGGCTCCCGCCTGTACATGGCAGCCCTGGTCTCCTGGTGGAAGGGTCCCGGCGGTCACCAGGGCCCTGCGGCCAGTGACGACGGCGCCTTCCTGCTGAGCGCCACCATCATCACGCGCGAGGCCACCGGTGACCTCGCCCAGATCCACGACCGCACCCCGGTGATGCTCCCGCGCCACCAGGTCGAAACTTGGCTGGACACCTCGATGGATCACAAGGAAGCCGCCGCGGCCTGGATCAACGATGACGCGCACCTGCTGGATGACGCCCTGCTGGCTCCCCGCGAGGTAGATCCGGCCGTGGGACGAGTGGGAAACGAAGGGCCCGAGCTGCTCGAGCCGCCCCAGCGTCTGCTGTGACCGCAGCGTCACGCGGTCCGGGCCGTCCGGAGGCGAGAGCCGCACGCGTGACGGGCCCCGCAGGCACACGGCCCTTCCGTCCGACTGCGGTCTGACGCCGCGGCGCCGCCGCGCCCGTACTCTCGTGGACATGACCACCGGCCGCTCCCCCGACGCTCCCGCGGGGCCGCACAGCGCCGGTTCGGCCCCTCAGCCCGGCCGGACCGGTCGCGGATTCCGCGATCCCTTCCGCTGGATCATCGAGAACCCCGGCACCGTCGACCTGATCGGCTTCGGGACGGCCGCTGCGCTCATGCTGCTCTTCGGTCTCGGCGGCGGGGTGATCGGCTGGTGGGTGCCGTTCTCGGTTCCGATGGTGCTCGCGGGGGCGGTCTGCCGCACCCGCCCCCTGCTGGGAGTGATCGTGATCGGCGTGCTCGCCGTCTCCCACGTGCTGGTCGGCACCCCGGTCGTCGCGGGCGACGCGATGACCTTCTACGCGATGTTCTGCGCCGTCGCCTACGGCACCACCGCCGTGCACCTCATCGGTGTGGCCGCGGGGATGCTCGGGGTGCTCGTCCAGGCGAGCTGGTTCGGGATCGCCGCGCTGCTTAGCGAGTACGGCGGCGTCGGCCAGGCGGCGATCACCTTCGTGGGCCTGGGCATCATCGGCACGATCACGATCATCGCGATCTGGGCCCTCGCCAACCTGCAGCGGGCCCGGGTGCGTCAGCTCGCCCTGACCCGCGACCGGGCCGAGCAGGCGGTGCGCGAGCGGGAGCAGCGCACCGCGCTCGCCGTCGCCGACGAGCGCGCCCGCATCGCCCGCGAGATGCACGACGTCGTGGCCCACTCCCTCTCCGTGATCATCGCGCAGGCCGACGGCGGTCGCTTCGTCGCCTCCCAGAAGCCGGAGAAGGCCGTGGAGGTGCTCGGCACGATCGGAGAGACCGGCCGCGCCGCGCTCGCCGACATGCGCTCCCTGCTGGGCGTGCTGCGTCAGGAGGACGAGACCAGCTTCGGTCCGCAGCCGGGCCCCGAGCAGCTGCCCGAGCTGCTTGAGCGCGTCCGCGCCGCGGGCCTCGAGGTCGACCTCGAGGTCGAGGGCTCCCTCGGCCAGCTCCCCTCGTCGGTCGGCATGTCCGTGTTCCGCCTGGTGCAGGAGGCGCTGACCAACGTGCTCAAGCACGCCGGGCCCGGCGCGAGCGCCTCCGTGCGCCTGGTCCGAGGCGCCGAGGGCCTCGTGATCGAGGTCGTCGACGACGGCCAGGGCACCGACCCGACCTCCGACGGACTCGGCCACGGCCTGACCGGGATGCGGGAGCGGATGAGCGTGCTCGGCGGGGCGCTGCAGGCCGGGCCGCTCCCCTCCCGCGGCTACCGTGTGCGGGCGACCGTGCCGCTGCCCGCCATCCATGGCACGGCCGCCGAGGCCGACGGCCCCGCCTCCCCCTACACCACCACCGACCCCGGCCCCGCGGCCGACGACCCTCGAGGAGAGACCCCATGACCGAGATCGCCGACCATCCCCTGCGCGTCGCGCTGGTGGACGACCAGCCGCTGGTGCGCACCGGCTTCGCCATGGTGATCGACTCCCAGGACGACATGGAGGTCGTGCTGCAGGCCACCGACGGCGCCGAGGCCGTGCGCGAGCTGTCCGCCCGCAGCGTCGACGTGGTGCTGATGGACGTGCGGATGCCGCGGATGGACGGGATCGAGGCGACCTCGACGCTCCTGGAGCGGCTGCCCGTCGAGCGGGCCCCGAAGATCATCGTGCTGACCACCTTCGACCTCGACGAGTACGTGCTCGCCGCGATCCGCGCCGGGGCCAGCGGCTTCCTGCTCAAGGACGCCCAGCCCGAGGACCTCCTCGGCGCGATCCGCACGGTCCACCGCGGCGATGCGGTGATCGCCCCGTCGGCGACCCGTCGGCTCCTGGAACGGGTGGTCGCCACCCCCGAGCCCGCCGAGCAGGACAGCTCCGTCCTCGCGGAGCTCACTGAGCGCGAGCGTGAGGTGCTCACCCTGATGGGACGGGGCCGCTCGAACCGGGAGATCGGCGCGCAGCTGTTCGTCGCCGAGGCGACGGTGAAGACCCATGTGGGACGGGTCCTCGCCAAGCTCGGTGCTCGCGACCGGGTCCAGGCCGTGATCATCGCCTTCGAGACCGGGCTGGTCACCCCCGGCGAGCAATGACCCGCAGGCGGCGCCGGGCTCCGGCCCGCGCTGCCGCTCTCGCGCGCCGCGCGGTCGGTGGTCGAGGCCGCGTCATCCCTGGGTATGACGGTCTCCCCTCCCCCGGTCTCGCCCGGTCCGCAAGGCCGCGACCGGGGGCTGACGACTGCGGGGCCCCCGCTCGGGAAGCATCGGGGTCGACATCATGACCCCTTCGCGAAGGACTGCCCGATGACCACTGCCGCCCAGGCCGCTCCCCCGCCCTCCACCGACGCCTCCGGCGACCCCGTCGCGCTGCGCGCCCGCGCCGTGACCCGCACCTACGGCAGCGGCGCCGGCACCGTCACGGCGCTGGACGCCGTGGACCTCGACATCACCCGCGGCGCCTTCACCGCGATCATGGGCCCCTCCGGCTCGGGCAAGTCGACTCTGCTGCACGTCCTCGCCGGCCTCGACGAGGTCACCTCCGGCTCGATCGAGCTCGAGGGCGTAGAGATCACCTCGCTGCACGACGACGCCCTGACCCGCCTTCGCCGCGAGCGGATCGGCTTCGTGTTCCAGTCGTTCAACCTGCTGCCGATGCTGAGCGCGGAGCAGAACATCCTGCTCCCCCTCGAGCTGGCCGGGACCCGCGTGGACCGCGCCTGGCTGGACACGCTCACCTCGGCCTTCGGGATCGCGGACCGACTCGACCACCTGCCCTCCCAGCTCTCCGGAGGACAGATCCAGCGCGTGGCGATCTCCCGCGCGCTGGTCACCTCCCCGGCCGTGGTCTTCGCCGACGAGCCCACCGGCAACCTCGACTCCCGCACCACCGAGGAGGTGCTGGACTTCCTGCGCCTCTCGGTGGACGAGTTCGGCCAGACCGTCGTGATGGTCACCCACGAGCGGGACGCCGCCGAGCGCGCCGACCGGATCCTCACCCTCGCCGACGGTCGGATCGCCTCCGACGAGGACCTGCGCGGGATCCGCACCGCGCGCTCCGCGCCTCAGGGGCAGGAGCAGCGCTGATGGCTCGCTCCACCGTGAAGCTGACCCCGGTGCGCCGTCACCTCGCTGCGGTCGTCACCATCGCCCTGTCCTGCGCCTTCGTCGCGATCATGGTGCTGGCCGGGAACCTGATGCAGGCCTCCCTGCGCTCCCAGGCCTCCCAGATGTACGAGGGCGCGGACCTGGAGGTCCAGCGCGAGCTGTCCGATGAGGACTGGGCCTCCGAGGAGCCGCTTCCGGCCCCCGAGGTCGAGGGCGCCGAGGCCGTGTGGCCCGCGCCCCGCAGCTATCTCGAGGCGAGCTCGACGAGCGGCAGCGGGTTCTTCGAGGCCACGATGCTCCCGCCCGGCCAGGAGGACTCCCTCGAGGAGGGCTCCGCCGCCGGTGCCGAGTCCGAGATCGTGCTCTCCCGCTCCGCCGCCGACGCCCTCGAGGTGGGGGTCGGCGACCCGATCACCGTGCAGGGCTCCGGCCCGGCCAGGGGCGAGGACCCCGCGCAGGAGACGGAGCGGACGCTCACCGTCTCCGGCATCGCCGTCGACCCCGCCGGCGCAGTCTTCGGCGGCACCCCGCGCCTGATGCTCCAGGACGTCAACGCCGCCGCCCTGCTCGGGCCGACCGCCGGGACGACCACCGACACCTGGCTCGCCACGGTCCCCGACGGCGAGGACCCCGCCGCGGTGGCCGAGGCCGCCTCGGCCTCCGCCGCCGAGGGCATCACCGTGCGCGGCGTCGAGGAGGCCGAGGAGGAAGCCGCCAGCGCCCTCATGCAGGGCTTCGGAGCGCTCGGGATGTTCCTCGGCGTGTTCGTGGTGATCGCGCTGTTCACCAGCGCCGTCGTCATCGCGAACACCTTCGCCGTCACGCTCGCGCAGCGCACCCGCTCCCTCGCGCTGCTGCGCACCCTCGGCGCGACCCGCGCCCAGGTCCGCTCCGTGGTGCTGCGCGAGTCGCTGCTGGTCGGGCTGCTCGGCGCGGCGGTCGGCGTGGTCGCCGGGCACCTGCTGGTCCAGGCCGCGCTCGCGGGCGCCGCCGGGCTCGGCTGGCTGAACGGCGTCGCCCCGGTGCCGGTGAGCCTGTGGTCGGTGCTGCTTCCGCTGCTGGCGGGCGTCGCGATCGCCGTGCTCGCGAGCCTCGCCCCGATGCGCTCCGCCACCCGGGTCGCGCCGCTGCAGGCGCTGCGCCCGCAGCCGCCCGCCGTCACCCGCGGGCTCGGGGTGCGCGGCGTGCTGGGCCTGGTGGCCGTGGTGCTCGGCGTGGCCGCGCTCGTCGGCGGCACCGCGCTGGCCCTGAACGGGGTCGCCGCGCTCGGCATCCTCGCTGCGATCAGCGGCGGGGTGCTGAGCTTCACCGGCGTGATGCTCGTGCTCGTCACGCTCACCCGGCCCCTCGCGGCCCTCGCCGCCCGTCTCGGGGCGCTGCTGGGCGGGCTGCCCGCCCGGATCGCCGGGGCGAACGTGGCCCGCAACCCGCGCCGCAGCGCGGCGACGATCGCGGCCCTCCTGATCGGCACCACGCTCATGACGATGATGACTGTCGGCGCCCGCACTGCGGAGGCGACCCTGACCTCGGAGCTGGACTCCCGTCGGCCGATCGACCTGGTCCTCTCCGCGGAGGCGATGCCCGAGGATGCCGCCGAACGGGTCGCCGCGATCGAGGGCATGGATGCCGCCCACGCCGGGGAGCGCGGGGACGTCGAGGTCGGCGCCGGCGAGCCGATGACCCTGTACTCCGTGACCCCCGAGACGGTGCGGGAGGTCTCCCACCGTCCCGAGATGGCGGACGAGCTCGCCGACGGCACGGTGCTGCTCGGCCAGGAGCGGGCCGAGCGCTTCGGGGTCCACGACGGCCAGGTCCTCTCCCTCGAGGGGGCCGACGGGCAGAGCCACGACCTGCGCGTCCAGGTGGATGCGAACCTGCAGAGGTCGCTGGTGACCCCGGCGACGCTCGAGCAGCTCCTCGGGGAGGGGACCACCCCGGTCGTGCTCGCTGACTTCGCCGATCCCGGCACCGCCGAGCGCGAGGGGATCGACGTGTTCGAGCTGCTCTCCTCGGTCGACGAGCTCTCCGCTTCCGAGGGCTTCGAAGGGGCGAGCAGCGTTCCCGGCGGCGCCGAGCGCGAGTCCTACGCGCAGATCCTCGACATCCTGCTGGGCATCACCGTGGCTCTGCTCGCGGTCGCGGTGCTCGTCGCCCTGGTCGGGGTCGCCAACACGCTCAGCCTCGGTGTGGTCGAGCGCACCGGGGAGAACGCGCTGCTGCGCGCCCTGGGCACGACGCGCCGGCAGATGCGGGCGATGCTCGGCTGGGAGGGAGTGCTGCTTGCCGCGGTCGGCGCCGTGCTGGGGCTGCTGATCGGGTCCCTCTACGGCGTGCTCGGGATCATCGCACTGCTGGGCTCGACCTATCCGGTCTCGATCACGATCCCCTGGGGCCGCCTCGTGATCGTGCTGGTGCTGGCCCTCGCCGCCGGGGCGCTGGCCTCGGTCCTGCCGGGCCGCGCCGCCGCGCGCACCGCCCCGGCCGCCGCCCTCGCCTCCGCGGAGTGAGGAGCTGAGGACAAAGGCGGTCGACGGCGCGGGCACGCTCCCACCGCCGCGGTGCCCGCCGGACGACCGTCGTCCGGCGGGCCCGCAGGCTGTCATAAGCGGCGGAGCGGGAGCGGTCCTACGGGACTCAGTCCTGCCGCGGCAGCGGGGTGGAGCGCACCAGCTGCAGCAGCAGGAGGAAACCCGCCACCGCGAGCACCAGTGCGAGGGCTCCCTGCCAGTACAGTCCGCCGCGCAGCAGGCTGGCACCCACCAGCGCCTGGAACAGCTGCCAGGTGATCCCGTAGCCCAGCCCGAACCGGCCCCGCAGCAGCACGGAGCGAGCAGCGATCGCGGCCCCCAGGGTGAACACCAGCAGGAACACCCCCAGGGCGATCATCAGCCCAGGTCTCGCGCCTGCGGTACCGGACAGCCAGAAGAACGCGGTGGCCGCCGCTGCGATCATCAGCGCCTCGAGCGCCAGCACCAGAGCCGCTGCAGGGCGGATCTGGGGACGCGGATCGTCCTGGGTCTCCGGGGTCGGGCTCCCGGGGCGAGGGGTGGAGGGCATGGAGGAACTGTAACGGGCAACGGGCAGGCGCGGCCCACTCGCACCGGGCTGGACGATCGGGCGTTCCGGATCAAGTCCCTACCGTGTGGGAAGTGCCACCCAGCTGGAGCGAGAAGACCCTTGTAGCCAGGTCAGCCGCGCCAGACAATGGGTTACGGCCCATTTCCGCGAAGGGTCCCGGGGCCTCCCTCCGGGCCTCGTCCCCGCGGGAGCGGGGCCCTGAGGCCGAGACCGTCCCGCCCAGGACGACCCCCGTCGCGCCTCACCCTCCGAGGTGGTGCGGGACGTTCAGGAAAGAGAGAGTGACGATGGACTGGCGCCACCGTGCCGAGTGCCTCAACCATGATCCCGAGCTGTTCTTCCCGATCGGGAACACCGGACCGGCGATCACGCAGATCCAGGAGGCCAAGGCGGTGTGTCAGAAGTGCGACGTCATGACCGCGTGCCTGAAGTTCGCCCTCGAGACGGGGCAGGACTCGGGTGTCTGGGGCGGTCTGTCCGAGGATGAGCGCCGCTCCCTCAAGCGCCGCAACGCTCGCGCCCGTCGCGCGGGCTGATCGCGCAGGGGTGCCGCACCGCGCGGGCTGACCGCGCATGGGTGCCCGGAGCACCCATCGGATGTGCTGCGTACCCGTCGGCCACGCTCGTGCTCGTCTGGCGCACTGACGGGGGCGGAGCCTTTGCGCTCCGGATCAGGTGCTGATCGGGTCGAGGTACACCTCGATCGATGCACGGGTGCCGCCCTCGGGGCGGTCGTGCCAGGTGAGGGTGCCGCCCAGCTGCCCCTGCACCAGGGTCTGGGCGATGTTCGTGCCCAGCCCGCTCGGCTTGGACGATCCCATGCCGACGCCGTCGTCCTCGATGTCGATGACCAGGTGCGAACCGGTGCGGGCACTGCGCACGGTGAGCGTTCCGCCGGTCTCCGAGAGCCCGTGCTCGACGGCGTTGGTCGCCAGCTCCGTCACCACCAGGGCCAGGGGCGTAGCCTCCTCCGCGCGGATGGAGCCTGCCCGTCCGATCTTCTCCGTGCGCACCTCCACCTGGGAATCGGTCAGGCGCGGGGTGCCCGCGCGATGCACCGAGGCGCTGGCCGCGTCCACGGCCAGGCGCAGGCAGCGGTCGATCACCTCGTCGAAGTACACGGCCTCCTGGGAGCCCTGCAGCAGAGCCTCGTGGACCAGGGCGATGGTGGACACGCGACGCATCGCCTCGGTGAGCGCCTCGCGGGCCTCATCGCTCTTCATCCGCCGGGACTGCAGGCGCAGCAGGGCCGCGACCGTCTGCAGGTTGTTCTTCACCCGATGGTGCACCTCACGGATGGTGGCGTCCTTGGTGATCAGCTCGCGTTCCCGCCGCCTCAGCTCGGTCACGTCCCGCACCAGGATCACCGCACCGATCCGCCGGCCGTTCTCGGTCAACGGCACGGCCCGCAGCGACAAGGTGCCTCCCCTGGCCTGCATGTCGGAGCGCCAGGCGGCCCGACCCATCAGCACCAGCGGCAAGGACTCGTCCACCGGGACACGGCTCTGCAGCACCCCGGTGGAGAGCTCCGCCAGCGTGGTGCCGGCCATGTCCCCCTCGATGCCGAAGCGGTGGAACGCCGACAGGGCGTTGGGCGAGGCCCACTGCACGACTCCCTGGTCGTCGAGCTCCACCACGCCGTCGCCCCCGCGCGGTGCACCGCGCCGCGGCGGGATCGGTGCGCCCTCGATGGGGAACGCGCCCTGTTCGCGCATGCGCAGCAGGCGCATGCCCAGCTGCTCCTGCTTCACCCCGCTGTCCGACGGGGCACCGTTCTGCGCCGGGGACTCCACGGCGAGCGCCGCCAGCGTGATGCCGTTCTTGCGCACCGGTACCACGAGACCGCGGGCCTCGCGCCCCTCTCGGCGGATGCTGTGCGCCGTGCGGGTTGGCTCTGCTCCCCCGAGCAGCTGCGAGATCTCCGGCGCCTCGCCCTTCTCCAGCACGATGCCGACGGGGTCCTCGTAGTAGACGGTGGAACCGGTGGCCGGGCGGCAGTGCGCCACCGCCATCGGCTTCCCCTCGCGCTGGACCCACAGCACCAGATCGGCCCGCAGCAGGTCCGAGACGAGGTTCCAGTCCCCGACCAAGTGCTGGAGCCACTCAGCCCCCTTCTCGGTGAACCCGGCGGAGTCGGCGACGTACTTGGAGAGGCTGGCCATGGATCAAGGATAGGGGCGCAGGCCCGGGCCCCTGTCCGGGCTGGCATAGGCTGAGCGGGTATCCCCTCGGAAGGAAGACGATGAGAGTCCACGAGACGCTGACCCTGCCCCTGTCCGCTAACGAGGCCGCCGCGATGTATGCCGATCCGGCCTATGCGGAGATCCGCCGGGACGCACTCGGCGCCAACGACGCCACCTCCTCCGTGGACGGCGATCCCGCCGGCGCGTTCACCGTGCGCACCGAGCTGGTGCTGCCCACGGATCGAGTCCCGGAGGTGGCGCGTCGTTTCGTCGGCTCCCGCCTCACCGTGCACGAAGAGCAGAGCTGGTCGGCTCCGGCCGGGGACGGCTCCCGCACCGGCCGCAACCGCCTCGAGGTGGCCGGCATGCCTGCGGGCATCGAGGCGGCCGTCAAGCTGATCCCTGCCGGGGACGATTCCTGCACCCTGGACATCGACGGGGACCTGACGGCCAAGGTGCCGCTGATCGGCGGGCGGCTGGAGAAGGCGGCACTGCCGTACATCTCCTCGATGCTGGAGGTCGAGCAGAAGGCGGCAGCGACCTACCGGGAGCGGCGGGTCTGAGAGGTCACGCCCCGGGGCGGTCCACGTGCACCAGCGCCCCGGGCCCCTCGGAGGAGTCGAACCACAGCAGTGCGGGATCGGTGTCGTCCTGCTCCGCGGTCCGGGCATCCTGCTCGGTCACGTGGAAGCTCGCGATGATTGCGCGGGCACCGGTGCGCAGCCGCACCCCGTAGGCACCCCCGCTCGCAGTGTGGGGCTCGACGGCCTGATCGGTGACATCCGCCGCGATCACCAGTGCGCGTGAGGCGGGTGCCGACGCCTGCAACGCGACGTGGACGGCGTCCTGGATCGCGTCGTACTCGAGGTCCTCGATGTCCTGGCCGGGGCGGTCGGAGCGGGCCTCCGCGGTGACCGCCCAGGCCTCACGCCCGGCGGGCAGGTCGATCTCGCGGCGGGCGGCGAGCAGGGCGGGCCGGTCCTCCGGCGCCAGAGGCAGGTAGATGCGCATGGCGCGATTCTCCCATCACTCGATCGTCGGGGCCTGCAGCAGTGCGGACTGCACGGCGATGTCACGGATGCCACGGCGCAGCGCCGAGCGCGGTGCGGCCTCGGCCAGCAGCGCCCCGTCCCAGGATGCCGAGCGGCATGTGGTGGTCTCCTCGGGCAGCAGGTGGAGGGCCGCCACGGGGATGCGTGAGGCGATGAGATCCCGCACCCGATCTCCGGGAACGGGGGCCCCGACCCGGTTGACGATCACGTGGAGTTCGGTGACGTCCAGTTCCTGGAGCCTCTCGTGGTCGCGCAGAAGTCTCGTGATGCTCACAGGATCCGCGGTGACCACCGCGACCACCGCGTCTGCCCGCTGCAGGGCGGAGATCGCGGCGGCGTTGCGCTGGGGCGCCACGGTGTCGTAGCTGAGGTCCTCGTCCTCCTCGAGCACAGCGGCCACGTCGACCACCACCGTGCTCCCGCGCCGCAGCAGCGCATCCCACACACCGTCCAGGCCACCGCGGCTCAGCTCCGGCCAGCGGGCAGGCACCCCGATGCCGCTGAGGAACCGCAGCCGCGGCTGGACCAACGGCAGCAGGGACTCGAGCGTGCTCTCGTCGAGGGTGTCGCGATCGTGGGCGCGGCACGCCGCGACGATGCCGGGGGTCTCGTCGAGCACTCCCAGCTGCTGGGAGAGGCTCGGCCCGTAGGTGTCGGCATCCACCAGGATCACCTCCTGCCCTGCAGCGGCGGCCTCGGAGGCGAGGTTGACCGCCATCGTTGAGCGTCCTGGCGCGCCCCCGGGACCCCAGACCGCCACCAGGCGACCTGCTGCCGCGTCCGCGGCCGCGGCGGGCTCGTCCGGCTGCGGGTCGCCGTCCTCCGGGCCATTCACCGCCTCCTCGATGATGGCCAGGATGTGCTCCACCGGCACGGAGGCATCGATCACATGGCGCAGGCCCAGCCCGGTGCGGTCAGTCGCATCCGGTCCGCGCAGACCCACCACGGCGGCTCCGCGCAGCAGATCAGCCAGCGGGTCCCTGCCCAGCCCCCGCACGGACAGATCGATGAGAACCACGTCGCCGACGCCGGCGGCGACCACCGCGAGGGTCTCGGCCAGGTCGGCGCCGCGACGCACCACTCGAGCACGGTGCTCGGCGTCGTGAGCGAGGTCGTGCACGATCCTCACCTCATCGCTGCCCGAGGCGCACAGGACGACGTCGATCACGGCGCGATCCCGTGGGTGCCCGGAACACCGATCACGTCCAGGCGCTCACCCCGGGCGAGGACCTCCAGCAGCGGCCCGACCTGGTCCTTGGGGACCAGGACCTCGACCGCCATCGATCGCATCCCCAGGGAGCTGCCCTCGTCGACGCGGCGCACCACCGCATCGGAGACCAGCAGTTCGGCGCCCTGGCCGGAGGCGTCCTGCACGTCCGAGGGGCGCGTGTGCCAGAGCTCGACCTCAGCTCCGGGCACCACGGATTCGGCCACGGTGGCGTCGACGGGGATCACCACGGGACGCAGCGGGACATCGGCACCCTGGCCGAGCGCCGAGACGGGGAGCAGCTCCCCCGCCTGGATCGTGCGGGTGGCGACCGCACCCTCGGGGACCGCATCGACGGAGCCGACGTACATCGCCTCCTGCTCGCCCAACCTCAGTTCCACAGTGGTGAGCTGATCCGGGTCGATCTCCTCCCCGGGGACGATGGTGCCGCGTGCGACCAGGACCGGTGTGGTCGCCGAGAGCCGCGAGACCAGCAGCGCACCCATCAGCACGCTGGCCACCACCAGGACGATCCCGATGATCAGGCGCGGGTCCTTCCATCGCGGTCGGCGCAGCCTCATGACCGGGGCGGTCACCCCCATGGCATCCTCCTGTCGATCGGAGCGGACTCCTCACCGGCGCCCGACCCATCGGTGGAGCGGACGGTCGGGACCTGCGGGGAGAGTACGTCAGCGATGACGGCGACCGGCAGGCGGCGGCTCCCACTGTGGACAAAGGTTCACTGGGTAGGCTGGAGGGCCTGTTCATCCACAGCTGAACGCCACTGTCCACAACGGCGCAGACAACCGATCCAGGAATATGACAGCCTTCCCCCTGTCGTGCCGTCTCCACCGGGAGGAATCACCGATGCAGCCTCGCTTCGTGCCGCTGTCTGATGTCGCCGAGATGCTCTCGATCTCCGCCTCCCAGGCGTACGCCCTGGTGAGGTCCGGTGAGCTGCGCGCCATCAAGGTGGGCGGCCGAGGGCAGTGGCGTGTGGAGATGACCGAGCTCGAGTCGTACATCGAACGCAGCTACGCCGCCACGGAGAACCATCTGGAGGAGGAGCGGGCCAGGGAGCGACACAGCCAGCTCTGACCCCCGCCTCACCCGATTCGCATCACCGTGAGTGCGTCGATAACCACGGTCACACGTCCGGATCCCGGGACCGCACTGGACTCTCCGGTCGGGATCGTCTGCAGGTCGAACGCATCTGCACCCACGGCGGAGATCCTTCCCACCAGCGTTCCCGCGGCCGTCTCCGCTCTCACCGTGGCGCGGTCGCGGGCGATGCGCCGCAGCAGCGCCCCCAGGGGCAGTTCCCGGACGGCTTCCGTCCTTCCTGGTCGCGCCCTGCCGGGCAGTCCCTCCACCAGTGCGATCCGGCGCACGGGCACCAGCAGCATCCCGGCCCTTGACGCCTCCCGCAGGACGACCCATCCATCCCCCACCAGCTCCACCGCACCGCGCACTAGCGTGCTCGTCCCCAGGTGGAGGGTGAGCACAGCTCCGTCGGAGCCGCGCAGGCGGTCGTACAGCGTCAGCTGAGCGCGCTCGGCCCGGGTGAGGTCCTCGGAGACGGCGCGCATCTCCTGGCGCTCATGGTGGGCGAACTGCCCCTCCAGGTCATCGAAGATTCGCTCGAAGCGCATACTGCCCACTGTAGGGTCCCCGCCGCGACGCACCTGACGGCACTTTCGTACCACCGGCGACGTGAGACCGGCACCTTCGTGCCACAAGCGCATGCGATCCGTTGTCCACATGGCACCTATGGCCCATTGTGCGCTGGCCCACATCTCCTTATCTTGCTGTCTATCGGCTCGACCAACACCAAACTGCATCAAACGACACGATCGATTCCGACTCGCGGCGGGGGTGTTCGCCTCCACCGCGGATCGGAAGGGGACAGGGGAACCATGGGCACCGCAGCACCACCTCGACACCGACCGCCGGATCCGACACCGCGCACCGGTTCCGTACCGGTGGCCTCACAACGGCCGCTGGACACAGCCGAGGCCATGCCCCGCCCGGCCTCGGCAGTGACTGCGGTGGTGCTGTCGGCTGCCGGACTCGCCGTGCTCTCGGTGCTCGCACGCGGTCTGCTCCCCCAGGCGCTCGAGGGCCACGCCGAGGCCGCCCTGCTGGCCTGGGTGCTGATCGCACTCGCCTCCGTGGGCGTCGTGCTGTGCGCCTACCTCGTGGTGGTGTGGACCCTGGTGGCAGCAGCCCTCGTCCTCGGACCTGCTTCCCGGTCCGGCCGCGCACTGGTGGCCGCACTGCGTGTGATCGCTCCACGTGTCGCTCGGCGGCTCACGATCGGCGCTGCGATCGCCGGCGCGACCTCCGGGCTCATCCTGGGCCCAGCCACAGCGGTCTCCCTCGACGACCAGTTTGTCCATGCCTCGCTCTCCGGTACGACCTCCCACTCCCTGGGCATCGATCCCCCGGCCCCAGCATCGGTCGAGACGGACCGCGCGGCTGCCGAGCACTCATCACGCGAGCGGGGAGCCGCCCTCGCGACGCTCGGCTCCACAGCCCCAGCAGCACCGGTTCCGCTGGAGTCCCCGGACCACTCCCCGCATTCCGCGGCCGAGGATCCCGGTGAGCTCCCGCCCCTGGGCTGGGGGCAGCAGGACCCGCAGGGGGGCGGCTCCCCCGGTGCCGATGCACCGAGTGCCCAGCCTCCCGTGGCTCAGCACGATGCCCCCGCCGAGGGGAGCCGACCATCAAAGACGCCCACGGGCACCGTCATCACCGTTGTCGTCCAGCCGGGCGACACCCTGTGGAGCATCACCGATCAGCTGCTCGGACCGGACCCTGATCCGGCCGTCGAGATCGCGGGCGCTTGGCCAGCGATCTACGACGCCAATCGTGACCGGATCGGCCCGGACCCGGACCATCTCGTGCCCGGCCAGGAGCTCCTCATCCCCGCACATCTCACCGTCCAGGAGAAGCCATGACCACCACCGATCAGCGTCCGGCCACCGTCGCCACGGAGCAGCAGATCCCGCTGAGCGATCCGCGCACGGCAGAGAGGATGGTCGCTCCCGTGGCACGGTGTGCGGTGGAGATCATCCGTGACATGCGGCCGGAGAACGCGTTGGCTCGGATCGTCACCCCTGAGGTGGCAACGATGCTCTCCCGCAGGGCCGCTCTGACCCGTCGGCTCCGCGCGACCACCGGCTACGTCCCCGCGCAGCGGATCGCAGTCAGCGGGGTGCGCACCTGCGTGGTGAACGAGCGCACCGTCGAGGCCAGCTGCGTGCTGCGCGACCCGGACCGTTCGCGCTTCCTCGCGATGCGGTGGGAGCTGCGGCACAGCGGCTGGCGGGTGACCGTGCTCGAGGTGGGCTGACGCACACCCCGGGCAGGCTGCACCCTTAGCCCGCACCCGTGGGCGAGCTGCACCCTTAGCCCACACCCGTGGGCGAGCTGCTGCCTGGAGCCGGTCGTCAGCAGCGGCGCTGGTCAGGATCGCGTACCGCGGTCCTCACGGCCGGGCTTGTCTCGGTCCCTGCGAGCACCGTCCTGCTCACCCTTGGCCACCGTTCGCTTGCGCTGGCGGGCAAGCTTGCGCCGCTGAGCGCGCGAGAGCGAGGACTCGTCCTGCACACCGGTGCCCTCGGCCGAGGTGTAGCGCAGCTCGCGAGCGCTGGGGCCGTCGTCCAAGCCCTTGGCGTGCAGTACGACCCGCTCTTCCTCCTTCACGGATACGGAAGCCTCCTCGACGTCGTCCTCGGACGAGGCTCCACTCGGTGCGGAGCTCTTCGATTCCTGTGCCTCGGTCGCATCCTCCGGGGAGTCGAGGACTCCTGAGGTCCCGCCGGGCTCCCCGGCATCCACGTCCGCGCCCGGGGTCTCCGACTCTCCCCTGGCTCCCTCGTCCGTGCTGTCGTCGCCGGGCTCTGCTGCGCTCGCCCCGGTGGGAGCCCCGGACGTGGCTGCGAGAGCCCCGCTCATCGCCGAGGTGGACTTCAGCAGGTCGCTGACCGCCTTGGGCACGACCGGCTCGGCCTTGGTGACCTGGACCTCCAGGTTGTACACGTAGCCGACCGTGTCCTCCTTGATGCCCGCGACCATGTCGTTGAACATCAGGTGGCCCTCGCGCTCGTACTCCACCAGCGGGTCGCGCTGGGCCATCGCCCGCAGGCCGATGCCCTCCTTGAGGTAGTCCATCTCGTAGAGGTGCTCGCGCCAGCGACGGTCCATCACCGACAGCAGCACGCGGCGCTGCAACTGGTGCAGGCCGGCCTCGCCCAGCTCCTCACGACGGGCCTCGTAGGCCAGGCGCGCATCGGCCAGGATCTCCTCCTTGAGCAGATCGGCCCCGAGGTTCTCCTTGCCGCCGACATCCTCGATGAGCTCCTCGGCGGTGATCGACACTGGGTAGGCGGGCCGCAGTGCGCCCCACAGCTCATCCAGGTCGAAGTCCTCGGGGTTGCGCCCCTTGGTGTGAGCATCCACGATGCCGCCGAGCACCTCCTGGATGAACCGCTCGATGTGCTCGTCGAGGTCCTCGCCCTCGAGGATCCGAGCCCGCTCGCCGTACAGCTTCTTGCGCTGCTTGGTGAGCACGTCGTCGTACTTCAGCACGTTCTTGCGGATCTCCGCGTTGCGGGACTCGATCGAGTTCTGTGCCCGCTCGATGGCCCCGGAGACCAGGCGCCCCGACATGGGCACGGACTCGTCCACCCCACCCCTGGCCAGCAGCGACTCCGCTGCACCGGCGTTGAACAGGCGCATCAGATCGTCCTGGAGCGACAGGTAGAAGCGGGACTCGCCCGGGTCGCCCTGTCGGCCGGAGCGGCCGCGCAGCTGATTGTCGATGCGACGGGACTCGTGCCGCTCGGTGCCCAGTACGTACAGGCCGCCGAGCTCGACCACCTCGTCGTGCTGCTCGGCCACGGACTCCTTGGCACGCTCCAGTGCGTCATCCCAGGCGGCCTCGTAGCCCTCCGGGTCCTCCTCCGCGTCCAGGCCCTGGTCGGCCAGTGCCGCGTGGGCCATGAACTCGACGTTCCCGCCCAGCATGATGTCGGTGCCGCGACCTGCCATGTTGGTGGCCACCGTGACCGCGCCCTTGGCGCCGGCCATCGCGATGATCGCGGCCTCCTTGGCGTGGTTCTTGGCGTTGAGCACCTCGTGGGCGACGCCCTGCTTGGTCAGCAGGGTGGAGAGGTACTCGGACTTCTCCACGCTGGTGGTGCCCACCAGCACCGGCTGACCGCGGTCGTGCCGTTCCACGATGTCCTCGACGACGGCGTCGAACTTGCCCTTCTCAGTGCGGTAGATCCGGTCGGGCTGGTCCTCGCGCAGCATCGGCTTGTGGGTGGGGATCGGCACCACCCCGAGCTTGTAGGTGTTCATGAACTCGGCGGCCTCGGTCTCGGCCGTGCCGGTCATGCCGGAGAGCTTGTCGTAGAGCTTGAAGTAGTTCTGCAGGGTGATGGTGGCCAGGGTCTGGTTCTCGGCCTTGATCTTCACCCCTTCCTTCGCCTCGATGGCCTGGTGCATGCCCTCGTTGTAGCGACGACCGGCCAGGATGCGACCGGTGTGCTCGTCGACGATCAGCACCTCGCCGTTGAGGATCACGTAGTCCTTGTCCCGCTTGAACAGCTCCTTCGCCTTGATGGCGTTGTTGAGGAACCCGATCAGCGGGGTGTTCAGCGACTCGTAGAGGTTCTCGATGCCCAGATGGTCCTCGACCGCATCGATCCCAGACTCGAGGACACCGACGGTGCGCTTCTTCTCATCGACCTCGTAGTCGCGGTCACGGCGCAGCACCGTGGCCACCTTCGCGAACTCGCTGTACCACTTGTTGACGTCACCGGAGGCGGGCCCGGAGATGATCAGCGGGGTGCGGGCCTCGTCGATCAGGATCGAGTCGACCTCGTCCACGATCGCGAAGGAGTGGCCGCGCTGCACCCGGTCCTCGGGCGCGAGCGCCATGTTGTCGCGCAGGTAGTCGAAGCCGAACTCGTTGTTGGTGCCGTAGGTGATGTCGGCGGCGTACTGCTCGCGGCGCTCGGCGGGGGTCATCCCGGACTTGATCACCCCGGTGGTCAGGCCCAGTGCGCGGAACACGCGACCCATCAGGTCGGACTGGTAGGTGGCAAGGTAGTCGTTGACCGTGACGATGTGCACGCCCTTGCCGGCCAGCGCGTTGAGGTACGCGGGCAGCGTGGCAACCAGGGTCTTGCCCTCACCGGTCTTCATCTCAGCGATGCGGCCGCGGTGCAGCGCCGCACCGCCCATGATCTGAACGTCGTAGGGGCGCTGGCCGAGAGTGCGGCTGGCCGCCTCGCGCACGGCCGCGAAAGCCTCCACCAGGATGTCGTCGAGGGTCTCGCCGTCCTCGAGGCGCTCCCGGAAGTGCTCCGTCTCCTCCCGCAGCTCCTCGGCGGTCAAGTCGGCGAAGACGTCCCCCGCCTCCCCCACCTTGCGTGCGATGGTCTCGAGCCGTCGAAGCTCACGTCCTTCGCCCGCACGCAGGATCTTGTCGAAGAGGTTGACCACTCGTGCTCCCGTAGATGTCTGGAATCGTCCTGGCGGACCGGTCGTGCCTGCCCCATCGTAAGCGTCACCCCGCAAGGCACGTGACGGGGCGAGCGGATCCTCACTCCGGAACCGGTACCGAACTCGTTCCGAGCGCAGCCAAGAGCGCGTCCGACAGCTTCCCGGTGCCCGCCCCGGTGCGCACCTCGATGCGTCGCAGCCCCCGCCAGCGAGCGGCCCGGTGCAGCTCGGGCACCAGCGCGCTCATCACCGCCTCGTCCGCGGGCCGGTTCCGCTCCGGCAGCAGCGGCAGCGGCTCCCGGTACGTGCCGCGCACCTCCAGCACGCCCCGTCCTCGATCGGCCTTGAGGTCGACGCGGGCGGGGAACGTGTCGCCCTTCAGGAACAGCAGGGAGTAGTAGCCGGTGGTGCGGCGGGCCGCGGGCGTGTAGATGCCGATGCGGTAGTCGACGTCGAACAGCGCCTTCAGCCGCGGCCTGTGGAACACGACCGGATCGAAGGGGCTCACCAGGGCTGCGGCGCGCACCGGCACCGGCCGTGGCGCATCCCGGTGCAGGAGCATCGGCAGCGCGCCCGCAGGATGGGAGACCTCGACCTCCGTGAGCACCCCGGTGCGCAGCAGCTCGGCGACGACCGGGCGCACCTCGCCCACGCCGAGGCGGAAGTAGTCGGCGAGGGCACCGGTGTCGGCGATGCCCAGCGAACGGGCCGCCAGGGCGACCAGGGTGCGCACGTCGTCGGCATCGTCCCGCCCGCCCTCGGGGTCGATGGCGGTGCTCGGGGGTCGCTGCGCGGGGAGGTAGAGGCGCTCGAACTGGGGCGTGCGGCCCACGCAGTCCAGCCGGCCCGAGCGGAACAGGTATTCCACGGCCCATTGGCTGCTGGTGCGGCGCCAGCCCCAGCCCTCGCCGCGGTGCTCGTCACCGAGCTGGCGGGAGACGGCGGAAGCGCTGATCGGCCCGTGCTCCTCGATGGTCGCAAGGATGCTCTCCAGCAGGTGAGGGGACTCCTGGGCGGCGCGCCGCACCGCACCCCAGTCGCGATCGGCCGCTCGTCGGCGCCGGAAGTCCAACAGGGAGTGCACCTGCTCGGTGACGAAGGCTGCTTCGTGCGCGAGCGCCTCGTGGACCAGGCGCGAGGGACCCGGGCGTGAGGCACGGTCCAGGACGCGCTCGTCCCATGCTCCGGCGCGGGTGAACACGGGCATGTGGTGGGCCCGGGCGAAGACGCTCACCGAGTCGATCTGCAGCAGGTGGGTGTGGGCGAGGGTACGGGCCAGCGCTGCGCGGCTGGCACGCCGCGAGGGCATGGACTCATGACGGGCTCGACCGATCCCCTGGGCTCGAAGCGCGATGCGACGCGCCTGCGTCCAGGTGATCCTCGTGCTCGTCATCGTCTCCGGGTCCCGTCCCTGGTTCTGCGCCTGGTTCCGTCGTGTCCTCCCACGCGGAGGAGCCCGCGTGCGTGCGAAGGCGGGAGGGCGGTGGTGCCGCCCTCCCGCCCCTCAGCGGCTGCCGACCATCAGCCGGCAACCGCCTCCTGCTGCGGATCCAGCTCGATCACGCCGTAGCTCCAGCCCTTGCGGCGGTAGACCACCTTCGGGTTCCCGGACTCCTCGTCGATGAACAGGAAGAAGTCGTGGCCCACCAGCTCCATGCGGTACAGGGCATCGTCGATGGACATCGGCTCGGCGGGGGGCTTCTTCTCGCGGATCACGATGGGGCTGTCCCCGTCCGCGTCCAGCTCAGCCGCCTCGGAGGCCAGCGCCTCCTGGCCGGCGGGGGCGGCATCCTCCCGCAGAGCGGCGGGCAGCTCGGCGTCCGGCACCATCGTGCGCAGGGACTCCCCGGAGGCCTGGTGGGCGCGGTCGCGGCCGCGGTGGCGGTCCTTGCGCCGGTCCCGTGCGCGGCGCAGCCGCTCCAGGAGCTTCCCGTAGGCCACGTCGAGGGCCCCGTAGAGATCATCGGCCCGGGCCTCGGACCTGATCACAGCGCCCTTGTCGTGGACGGTGAGCTCCACGCGATCGCTGAGCTCGGCCTGCCTGGGGTTCTTCTCCTGCGAGATCTCGACGTCCACCCGCAGCGCGGTGGGCGCCAGCTGAGTGACCTTGTCGAGCTTGTCGGTGAGATGACGGCGGAATCGGTCCGGGACGTCCATGTGGCGTCCTACGACGTTGATCTCCATGAAGTACTCCTCCTAGCGGTGGTGCGGCCGTTCTGAGCCCGGCCGCGATGGCTCCTCGGCTGGGTTCCGCACCTCCTCTCGAAGGGGACTCGCTGCGATGTCGAGTGGTCCAAGCATGCCATGTTTCCCTTCGGTTTTCCTGGTCGATCGTCCTGCATGGATCAGCCCGGACGATCGGTGGACCGGCGCGCCACCGGGGTGACCCGGAGCTCCACCGGCACCGGATCCCCGGGCACGCGGGCCGAGGCCACCACGACCGCGCCGATCACGGGGATCCCCGCTGCGGTGAGGGTCTCGTGCATGGCGCGCAGCGTGGATCCGGTGGTGACCACGTCATCGACGATCACGCAGCCGGGCCCTCCCCGAAGTGCCGCCGCCGGGAGCGGGCCTGCCAGGCGGATGCGGCGAGTGCGCCGCATCCGCGCCCCCTTGCCCTCCTGCCCGGTGGTAGGGGCGGCACGCAGCAGCAGCGGCCTGCCGATCCCCGAGCGCGCCAGGGAGCGGACCAGTTCTGCGGTGTGGTCCTCCCCGCGGCGCAGCCGCGCCCGCAGACGGGAGGGGACCGGGACCAGGAAGGGGACCCGCGACCCGCCAGCTGCTTCCCCGGTGCCCGCCAGCAGCCTCACTGCTGGTTCGAGACCGGCCGCGATCGGGGCTCCCAGATGGAGCATGCCACCGTTCTTCCAAGCCAGTACCAGGCGCTGCAGATCCCCGGTGTACTCGCCGAGCGCGAGCACGGGCAGCAGGGGGTGGTGGTCGACCCCGGCGGGCAACAGCCGGGACCGCTCCCTGACCCGGGCTGCGCTCAGGTGCTGCAGCGCATCGCAGCAGGACTCCACCCGCACCGGTGGCCCCTGCAGCAGGGCGCGGCAGTCCCGGCACAGCCAGCTGCCCTCGCTGCCGCAGGGGCATACGCGCGGCACCAGCAGTGAGCACGTCTGCGCGGCGACCTCGCCCACTGCCCGCGCCACGGCGATCCCCGCCCCCCGGTGCCGACTCCGCGCGTGTCCCATGCCCCCATCCCACCTCGATCGCGATGCTCACGGGCGGGATCGAGCCACGCTGGGGACAAGGGCATCGTGGGGAGGGACCTCACCTGAGCTCGGCCGTCGGTGGTGCGCCGGGGAGGGACCTCTCAGTAGAAGGCGGGGTCCCGGGCCGGCAGATCGACGCTCGCCCAGCGGTCCCCCGTGCTGCGCATCAGCGCACCGTCCTCGGTGGCGGCCCACACGGACTCCGCGATCACGCTGCCGGCCAGGCGCACCGTTCCCTGTCGCGGCGGCGGGAGCAGCTCGTGCCCTGTCGCGAGGTCGGTGACCTGAGCCCGGAGCTCCTCACTGATGGGGTCCGTGCCGAGCACGGTCAGGGCGATCTCGTCGTACCAGCCCACCTGCACCATGTCGACCAGCCCGGTGCGCACCACCACCGGCTCCGACACGGAGACCGGAACCCCGGCCTCGTCGCGCTGCACCGCGCACAGATCCAGTCGGGTCCCTGCCTCATCGGCGGAGAGCACGGCCAGGCGGGTGGCGTCGGCGGCGATGTCCAGCCCCAGCACCTCTCGTCCTCGCAGCCAGGCGGCATCGACCTTGACGTCGTGCTCGGCCCCCTGGGCGGACATCGCCAGCAGCACTCCCGTGCCGGACTGGACCGAGGCCCAGACGTACCCGGCGTCATCGGGTCGCGGATCGGCGTAGGCCGCACCGGCAGCGGCCTGCCTCACCGGTACCGAGCCATCGGTCGAGGCCATCAGCACGCTGCTGCGGTCCTGTGACAGTGCGCAGGCCAGCACGCCGTCCTGGCTGATCGCCGGTGCGGAGAGGACGGTCTCGGCGAGGTCCGGGACCAGCTGGGACATCTGATCGCTCCCCCCGGCGTCGGCGAGCGAGACCACTCCGGTGGGTCCTGCCCCGATCGGGCGATGCCCCGGCAGAGGCCGGGAGAGGGAGCGGTCCACCTGCGCGGTCAGATCGGTGCCGTCCCAGAGCAGACGGACCTCCGCCAGCGCCCGCAGGGACCGCAGGGATGCCTCCAGCTGCGCGAGGGCGTGCCCGCGCGGCACGCTGGCCAGACGCCGGACGGCCTCGGGTATGGTCACCTCGGCCACGCCGTCAGCTCCCGTCGTCACCATCACCGCCTCCATGTCGGCGCCGGACGGCACCAGAGTGCGCACGGCCGACTCCAGCGGCTCCACGGGCCCGGCGCGGAGGCCTTCGAGAACCGCCGGAACAGCCCGGTGGGAGGAGTACCAGCGCAGATCAGGGACCAGGTGCAGGGATCGGGGATCCAGGAAGTAGAGCCGTGCAGGGGTGAACAGCGCCTCGAACGCGGCCCCCGAGAGGTGGATGCCGGGTGGCGGATCGGCGATCCGCCACTGCCCGTCAACGGACTCGACGTGGACCGTGATCTCCTGGGCGGTGGGACCGGCCAGGACGCTGCGCACGCCCTGCGCATCCACCAGCATCACGGCCTGCAGCGCGAGGGAGACGGTGTCCTCGTCCAGCTGCTCCACCCGCAGCTCGTCGCTGCTGGAGTAGACGGTCACGCCGGCTCCCGGATCCCACGCGGCGCTGGCGTCGGGGGTGAGGTACTCCCTAGCCACGGCGTAGTCGTCCTCGGTGCCCACGCCGGCCTGCACGAACCCGGTGAGGACCTGCTGGGGAGTGGCGTCCTCGGGGGGTGGCAGCGCCCTCACGTAGGGGGCGCCCGGCCGGGAACGGCCCGAGAGGGGGCGACTGTCGATGGGGGACTCGGTGGGGATGCGCGCGCAGGCGCTCCCGGTGCCGAGCAGCGCGGCGGCACCGGCGAGGCGCAGCAGCTCCCGGCGGCTCGCGGTCATCGCGCCTCCTCCTCCCAGCTCGAGTCCAGGTCCGGCAGCATGTCCGGACTGATCTGGATCTCACCGGTGGCGGCGGGCAGCGGGTCCCCTCCCACGCGGTCGAAGGAGCGCTCAAGCCGCAGTGGGGAGCGGGTGATCGCGCCACCGGGTCGACGCGGCAGCGTGAGGCGGAAGACGGCTCCCTCGCCCAGCTGTCCCCAAGCCTGCAGCCAGCCGTCGTGCAGGTGCGCGTCCTCCACCGAGATCGACAGGCCCAGGCCGGTCCCTCCCAGGGTGCGGGCACGGGAGGGGTCGGCCCGCCAGAACCTGTCGAAGACGCGGCGGGCATCCTCCGGGGAGATGCCCCGCCCGTGGTCCTGGACCACCACGGCCACCGAGTCCTCGTCCGATCCCGTCTGCACCAGCACCGGATGCCCCGCCCCGTGCTCGATCGCATTGGTCAGCAGGTTCCGCAGGATCCGGTCCACCCGCCGGGCATCGACCACGGCGCGCATCCCGTGCCCGGCAGGTCGCACGTCCAGCAGGCATCCGCGGGCTGCAGCGAGGGGACGCACGTCGTCCACTGCGCGCATCACCAGCTCGTCCAGGTCCTCGCGGTTCGCCTCGAGCACGGCCGCCCCGGCATCGAACCGGGAGATCTCCAGCAGCTCGGTGAGCAGCAGCTCGAAGCGGGTGACCTGCGTCGAGAGCAGCTCGACCGTGCGGTGCAGACCCTCCGGCAGCGATTCCCGCTGGTCGTCGAGCACGGAGGACGCCATGCGGATCGTGGTCAGCGGGGTGCGCAGCTCGTGCGAGACGTCGGCCACGAAGCGCTGCTGGACCCGGGAGAGCTCGGTGAGGTCCTCGACCTTCTGCTCCAGGCTCCGAGCCATGTCGTTGAACGACTCCCCCACCCGGGCCAGCTCATCGGCCCCGGAGACCTCGACGCGGCTGGTGAGGTCTCCGGCGGCCAGGCGCTCGGCCGCCCGTGCCGCTTTCTTCAAAGGGGTGGTGACCAGCTGTGCCACCACCACGGCGATGCCCACCACGAGGGCGAGCAGCACGGCGCCGCCGCCCAGCACCACGCGCTGCACGAAGGCGAGGGTCTGCTGTTCGTCCTGCAGGGAGTACACCAGGTACAGGTCGTAGGAGCCGCTCCCGGCCACCGCCACGCGAGTGCCCACCAGCAGAGCGGGCTCGACCTCCTCGGTGGGGCCCGACAGCGCGATGGACGTCCACACCAGCGAGTCGGGCTGCGCGGCGACTGCTCGCGCGAACTCGGGATCCACGACCTCGGACAGCGAACGGTCCGAGTACACCGACCACACCATGCCGGTGGTCTCCACCGGGACCAGTGCCGCCTCCCGGCGGGATGCGCCGTTCTGGCCCCGCACTTCCTGCACGAAGGCGGTGGCCGCGTCCTGCTGCTGAGTTCCGGTGGCACCGGTGAGCTGATCCAGGTCCGAGACCAGCGCATCACGGATGTCCTGGGACTCCTCCAGCACCCGGTCCCGACGCTGCTCGTACAGGCCGTCGGCGATCACGGACGACAGGTACGCGCCCACCGTCAGGATGGACACGCTCGCCAGCAGAGTGGTCACCACCACCACGCGCAGGGCGAGCGGCCAGTGCCCCGGAAGGATGCGATGAAGGGCGGCGCCGGGCCCGCTCTCGCCGCGGCCCGGGGCGGTCACGGCTGCGTGGGCCGGCTCAGGACGGCCCACCTGCCCGGTAGCCCACCCCGCGCACGGTCACCACGATCCGGGGGTTCTCCGGATCGTGCTCGATCTTGGAGCGCAGGCGCTGCACGTGGACGTTAACCAGGCGGGTGTCGGCACTGTGCCGGTAACCCCACACCTCCCGCAGCAGCACGTCCCGGGTGAACACCTGCCAAGGCTTGCGGGCCAGCTGGGTGAGCAGGTCGAACTCGAGGGGGGTGAGGGAGATGGGCTCACCCCCGCGGAACACCTCGTGCCCGTCCACGTCGATCTCGAGGTCACCGATGGTGAGCTTCTCCGTGGTGGGGACCTCGGAGCGCCGCACGCGCGCCTTGATCCTCGCCACCAGCTCCTCCGGCTCGAAGGGCTTGGTGAGGTAGTCGTCCGCCCCGGCCTCGAGCCCCTCGACCACGTCGGCGGTGTCGGTGCGGGCGGTGAGCATGATGATCGGCACCCCGCTCCCGGCGCGCAGCCTGCGGCACACCTCGATGCCGTCCATCCCCGGCAGCATCAGGTCCAGCAGGACCACGTCGGGCCGCACGCGCGCGAACGCCTCCAGTGCGGAGGCGCCGTCGGGGAAGGTGATCACCTCGTACCCCTTGCCGCGCAGAACGATCCCGACCATTTCGGCGATCGCCTGATCGTCATCGACCACGAGGATCCGTGAAGGCGTCGTCATGGGGTCATTGTGCCACCCAGCAGCGGGACCGGGATGGACCCACGACACGAGGTCATCGACGTTCGTCGGATCGGGCCGGGCACGCGGAGTGCGTAGCGTGGGCACCCAGCATCACAGCACCACAGCAACACAGCACCACCAGCATCAGCACGAGCAGGACCACCACGGCAGGCTCCCCGCTTCATCCCGGGCAGCACCCGATGGGGTCCAGGACGAAGGAGGTCGGGATGAGCACAGGATGGACCGCACCCGGGACCAGCAGCGTCCCGCAGGGCCAGGAGCCGGGGACGCACCCGGACGGCTTCGGTGCGCCCCCGATCCCGGACCCCACGAGCACTCAGGGGCCCGCAGACGGCCCGGCTGGCCCGCTGCGCCGGGAACTGGTGCAGCAAGCGCCCCTGTTCCCCCTGCGGCCGCTGTCGGTCGGTGAGGTGCTGGGAGCGGCGGTGCGCATCTACCGTCGTCGGGCCAAGGCCATGCTGCTGGTCTCCGCGGCCGTTCACGGCATCGCGTACGTGCTGATCACGGTGCTCACCGGAGCCAGCATGATGCCGCTGATCGGCGAGACCCGCACCATGCTCGAGGACCCGCAGGCGAGCGATCCCGGGGCGTTCTCGGTGATGTCCCTGTCCGAGGCGCTGAGCACGCTGGGGGCCTCGCTGGTGACCGGCGTGGTCTCCATGATCGCCGCCGCCATGGTCACCGCCGTCCTCACGCGGGTCGCCATCGGGGAGGCCACGGGCGAGCCCCTGGCCGACTCCGAGCTGTGGCCCACCCTGCGACGACTGGCGCTGCCCGCGGTCGGGGTCTCCGCCCTGGTGGGGCTGCTGATCACCGTCGCGGCCGTGGTCCCCACGACCCTGGGTCTGGTGCCCCTGCTGGTGTGGCAGGAGGCCAATGTGATCACAATCCTCGCTCTGGTGCTGGGCCTCGTCATCGCCCTCGTCGCGGCAGTGTGGCTCTACGCTCGCACCCTGCTCGCCATCCCCGCACTGGTGGGCGAAGGGACCGGGATCCTCGGGGCTGTGCGTCGCTCCTTCGCGCTGACCGCCGGGCGCCGCATGTGGCGGGTGCTGGGCCTGGGCGTCCTGCTGACGGTGCTGTACTACGTCGCCGTACAGGTGCTGAGCGGAGTCTTCGGCCTGGTGGGGTTCGTCGCCTACGTGGCGATCCTGCTGCTGTCCAACCTCGAGGCGATCGTGCTGGGCGTGATCGTGCTGACCGTGCTGACGATGATCGGTGCCTACGTCGCGACCTTCCTGCTGGCCCCCTACCTCTCCGCCGGCACCGCGGCGATCTACGCCGACAACCGGATGCGGCACGAGGCCTGGGACATCGAACTGAACCGCCGTGCCCGTGACAGCTGGAACGCCGGGCCGCTCCCATGATCCCCCTGGCCCCACCGGGGATCGACCCCGACGAGGCGCGCCGCCGGATGCTCGAGGAGCTGTCGAAGGCCGAGTACGACGACTCCCCCGGTTTCGTACAGTGGCTGCTCGAGACGATCGAGTCCTGGCTGACGGAGATCGTGCAGGGCATCGACGGCTCCTCCGCCGCCCAGGCCGGCCTGTTCGTCCTGCTGATCGCGCTGGCGCTCGGGGTGACGGTGCTCGTGCTGCGCCGCACCGGACTGATCCGGCGCAGCGCCACGCTGACGGTGGAGACGGCACTGGACACCCCGGAGGTGCTCAGCGCCTCCGAGCTGCGGTCAGCGGCCCGGGACGCCGTCGCAGCGGGGCGGCTCGATGATGCAGCAGTGCTGGCCATGCGCGCCCTGGTGCGCGATCTCGAGGACCGCACCCTGCTGGACGTCACCGCGGGGATGACGGCGCACGAGGCCGCCGAGGGAGCCTCCGTACCGTTCCCCGAACTGCGGGGACGCCTCCAGCTCGGTGCCCAGGCCTTCGACACCGCCGCCTACTCCTACCGCTCCGTCAGCGCCAAGCAGGCCGAGGACCTGGTGCGGCTGACCGAGTACATCGCGGAGTCCAGCCCGGACCTCACCGAGAGCCCGAGGGCCGCCGGATGAACAGCTCCGCCGATCGTCGGCCCCGATGGCTGGTGGTGCTGATCGTGCTCGCCGTGGTGGCGGCGGTCCTGGCCGCCGTGGCCCGCGGCTACTACCGGGACGGCCCGCTCGAGCCCGACGCGCCGACGGGACAGGGATCCCGGGCCGCGGT
The DNA here is from genome assembly GCF_015209585.1 of Brachybacterium epidermidis. Classification (GTDB taxonomy): domain Bacteria; phylum Actinomycetota; class Actinomycetes; order Actinomycetales; family Dermabacteraceae; genus Brachybacterium; species Brachybacterium epidermidis. Next base: position 367,958 of record NZ_JADEYR010000001.1, on the reverse strand, counting down.
CAGCGTGCTCGTGGACCTGGGGGTCCAGGTCGACACCCATCGGCACACCGCCGATGCGGTCGAGGATCTGTCCGAGGGCCGCACCGTGCTGGTCACGGACCCCGGCCTGCTCTCCGGCGCGCAGCTGGAGGCCCTGGCCACCTCCCTGGAGGAGTCGGCCGGCACTCTGGTGCTGGTCCAGCCGGACTTCGTCACCCTGGGATACCTCACCCCGCTGATCTCCCCGGCGGGGACCGTGCGCACGCCCACCCTGATCGATGCCGGCCCTGACTGCGATGCCGCCTTCGGTGCACGCCAGGTCCACGTGCCCGGCGATGAAGGGCTGGTGGGACCGGCCACCACCTACCGCACCTCCGGGCAGGCAGCCGGCTGCTTCGCCTCCGGGGCGGGGTCGCTGGTGGCCGTGCACGATCGGCTGGTGGTGCTGGGCTCCCCCGATCTGCTGACCAACGACGGCATCGGGCAGGCGGACAACTCCGCCCTGGTGCTCAACGCTCTCGGTTCCGCCGGCGAACTGACCTGGTACATCCCCTCCCCCGCTGATCCGATGGCCGGCACCGGACCGGACCTGCTGGACTATCTGCCCGACTGGGCCACCTCGCTGGCGCTGTGGCTGCTGCTGTCAGCGCTGGTCGCCCTGCTGGCACTGGGACGACGCTTCGGGCCGGTGGTGGTGGAGCCGCTGCCGGTGACGGTGCGGCCCTAGGAGCTGGTGCTGGGGCGCGCACGGCTGCTGCAGCAGTCGCAGTCCCGGGATGCGGCCGCGGCCTCCCTGCGCGCCGCTGCCGCGAGACGCCTCGCCGACCGGCTCGGCATCCGCCACGAGGAGTCGCTGGACGCCCTGGTCGCCGCCCTCACCCCGCATCTGGAGCAGTCCCCGGAGCAGATCCGCTCCCTGCTCGGACCCACGCCCGTGAGCAGTGACCAGGCCCTGGTGCAGCTCGCCCACGACCTCGACCGACTCGAGAAGGAGATCGACCGATGAACGGTTCCAGCCAGGCCGCCGTCCCGCCCGGGGCCGAGGGCCCCACCGCGCCCACCGGGCCCGATGTCGACCGCGGCACCCGCGAGCAGCTCCAGGGACTCGCTGACGAGATCCACAAGGGAGTGGTGGGCCAGGACGCCGCGGTCACCAGCCTGGTGGTGGCCCTGCTGTGCCGCGGCCACGTGCTGCTGGAAGGAGTTCCCGGTGTGGCCAAGACCCTGCTGGTGCGCTCCCTGGCCGCAGCGCTGGACGTGCGCATGCGCCGTGTGCAGTTCACCCCGGACCTGATGCCCGGCGACATCACCGGCTCCCTCGTCTACGACGCCTCCACCAGCGACCTGGTGTTCCGGGAGGGCCCGGTGTTCACCAACCTGCTGCTGGCGGACGAGATCAACCGCACCCCTCCCAAGACCCAGTCCGCACTGCTGGAGGCCATGGAGGAGCGCCAGGTCACCGTGGACGGCATGCCGCACCCGCTGCCGGACCCCTTCCTGGTGATCGCCACCCAGAACCCCATCGAGTTCGACGGCACGTACACGCTGCCGGAGGCCCAGCTGGACCGCTTCCTGCTCAAGGCGGTGATGCCGCTGCCGGAGCGCGAGGTCGAGGTGGACGTGCTGCGGCGTCACGCCGACGGCTTCGACACCACGGACCTCGGCGCCATGGGGCTTCGCCCGGTGGTGGACGTGGCCGCACTCGAACGCGCCCAACGGGATGTGGCCACGGTGGCGGCAGAGGATCCGGTGGTGCAGTACATCGTGGACGTCTGCCGCGCCACCCGCCGCTCGCCGAGCCTGGCCCTGGGGGTCTCGCCGCGCGGTGCGATCGCCCTGCTGCGCACATCCCGTGCCTGGGCGTACCTCTCGGGCCGGGACTTCATCACCCCCGACGACGTGAAGATCATGGCTCCGTCCACCCCCGCGCACCGGGTGCGCCTGACCACCGAGGCGGAGCTGGAGGGCTCCCAGGTGGAGGCGGTCCTGGCCGCGACACTGGCCTCGGTGCCCGTGCCGCGCTGAGAGGCAGTGGAATGAGGATCTCCATCACCCCGCGCGCCGCACTGGTGACCCTGTTGGGACTGCCGGTGCTGGTGCTGTGGCCCGCCTGGTGGACCGTGCTGCTGCTGGCGGCGGCATGGCTGCTGGTGGTGCTGATCGATGCGTTCCTGGCCCCTTCCCCCCGCGCGCTCACCGTGCAGAGGGACGCACCGGGGCAGGTCAGGCTGGGCGGGGATGCCGGCGGGCGGGTGCTGGTTGCCAATCCGACCTCCCGCCCCGCGGACCTGGAGATCCGGGATGCCTGGAACCCGACGGCCGGTCTGGTGCAGCAGCGCTCCGCGCTGCGGGTGCCGCCGCGAGAGAGGCGGGCCGTCGCCCAGGTGTACCGGCCCACGCGCAGGGGCCAGCACTCCTCGCGAACGCTGCTGCTGGCCTCCCGCGGTCCGCTCGGGCTGGCCCGCCGCACCGCAGCCGTGGACGCGCCGGGTCGACTGCTGGCGCTGCATCCCTTCGCCTCCCGCCGCCACCTCCCCTCCCGGGTGCGACGGCTGCGGGAGATCGAGGGGCTGGCCGCGATCCATCAGCGCGGTCAGGGCACCGAGTTCGACTCGCTGCGCGACTTCGTGGACGGCGACGACGTGCGTTCGATCGACTGGCGGGCCACTGCGCGCCGCCGCAGCGTGGTGGTGCGCACCTGGCGCCCCGAGCGGGACCGGCACGTGCTGATCGTGGTGGACACCTCCCGCACCTCCGCCAGCCGCCTGGGTGACGCGCCCCGCCTGGACGCCGCCTTCGATGCGGCTCTGCTGCTGACCGCGCTGGCAGGGCACGCCGGGGACCGCGTTGATCTGCTGTGCATCGACCGCATCCCCCACGTGTCCGTGGTGGGCTCCAGCCGCACCACGGTGCTCAACGACATGGTGCGCTCCACCGCCGCCGTGCACCCTGCCCTGGTGGAGACGGACTGGGAGCTCGCAGCCAGCACGATTCGGGACCGTGCCCGCAAGGGAGCACTGGTGGTGCTGGTGACGCCGGTGGACGCCTCCGTGGTGGACACGGGACTGCTGCCGGTCGCCGCGCGCATCGGACGCGACCACCCGCTGGTGGTGCTGTCGGTCGCCGATCCCGCCCTGGATGCCCTGGCCGCGGGGCGCGGGAACCTGGAGACCGTGTACCGGGCGGCGGCCGCCGAGCAGGACAGGATCCGCCGCTCCGGAGTGGCGCGGGCCCTGGAGCGGGTGGGGGCGCATGTGGTGGATGCGCCGCCGGAGAGGGCACCACGGGCTCTGGCCGACTGCTACCTCGCGCTGAAGGCGGCCGGGCGGCTGTAGGCGGCACCCCGCCCGATGGGGACCCGGCCACCCCGCAGCGGGGACGTGGCGGGTCGGGGTGACCCTGCCACAAGGCCGGATCGGCGGCGAGCATCCGCTCCCATCGATCCGGTCGACTGCTCAGCCCGCGGTGGCGACGTGGTCGCCCACCATCTCCTCGGAGAGGCCCCCGGTGATCCCGCAGCGGTGCACCTGCCTGCCGCGCACCAGCATGAAGGCGAGGAAGGCCAGCCAGGCGAGGGCACCGATCGCGATGCGCACCACCGGGGACAGCCCGCTGGGGGTCACGAACGCCTCGATGAACCCGGAGACCAGCAGCACCGGCACCAGCCCGATCGCGACCGTCACCAGCGAGCGTGCCGCCCGCGACAGCGCCCACAGCCGAGGCAGCTCCCCGGGGCGGATCCACGCCCAGAAGGTGCGCAGTCCTGCACCGGCACCCACCACCACGCAGGTCAGCTCCAGCAGCCCGTGCGGGAGGATGTACACGAAGAAGGTGCCCAGGCCCCCGTAGGCCCCCATCACCCCGGCCATCAGCCCCACGTTCAGGCCGTTCTGCAGCAGCATCATCACCGGCCAGAAGCCCGTCACCCCCAGCACGACGGCCTGGACCGTGATCCACGCGTTGTTGGTCCACACGTTGGCGGCGAACCCGGAGGCGTCCCCCTGGAAGTAGTACTCGACGAAATCGCGCTGGGCGAGGGAGCGCTGCGCGGCCTCCGGCAGCACCAGTCCCCGGGCCACCGGATCGAGCCCGAAGTAGAGGCCGCACACCACCGTGGCCCCGAGGAAGATCGCAGCGGCCAGTGCCACCGCCCACCGCGCCTGGAACAGGGCGGCCGGCAGGTCCTCCCAGAAGAAGGTGCGGGCATGCTTCCACAGCGGCGTGCGGGCCCCGGTGATCCGCAGGCGCGCCCGGTGCACCAGCAGCGAGAGGCGCGCGGTCAGGGCCGGGTCCGGGTTCGTGGAGCGCACCGTGGACAGGTGCGTGGCCGCAGCCTGGTAGAGGGACACCAGCTCGTCGATCCCCTCGGCATCGAGCCGGCGGGTGCGGGTGAGCTCGGCCAGCCGCTCCCACTGGGGGCTGTGCACGGAGACGAAGGCATCGGTGTCCACGTCCCCAGGGTAGGCACGCAGCATGCTTCCGCGCCGCCGACGAAAGTCGAACTCCGACCTGCCGGAAGCAGACCGTGGACACTCTCGCAGGCGCCGACGGCCTGCCAGGATGGAGGCATGTCGACGATCTCCGCACCGAGCGATGCCGGTTCCGCGTCACTGGCACGGGACGACAGGGAGTCCCTGGTCACCGGTGAGGCGGTGCTGCTGGACCTGCGCACCGCCTCCTTCGCCGTGCGCATGCTGTCGGCGTCGATCGACGGCGCCATCCAGCTGGCGATCCTGGTGGGCGGGATCGTCGGCGCGGTGTGGGTGATGGCGGCCCTGGATGCCGACGAGGGGTTCTTCGCCGCCGGGACGCTCGTCATGAGCGTGACCGCGTACGTGGGCTACCCGGTGCTGTGCGAGATGCTGCTGCGTGGCCGCTCCGTGGGGCGACTGGTCACGGGCACCCGCGTGGTGCGGGAGGACGGCGGGCCGGTCCATGTGCGTCAGAGCGTGCTGCGAGCCGTGACGGCCATGTTCGAGATCTGGGGGACGGCCGGTGCGGTGGCCCTGACCTGCTCGGTGCTCGATCGCAAGTCGCGTCGGATCGGGGACCTGCTGGCGGGCACCGTGGTGATCCAGGAGCGCATGTCCGCTCCGCGTTCGCAGCGCATCGAGCTGCCGGAGGAACTGCGTCCCTGGGCGGCGGGGGCCGATGTGGGGCGGCTCCCGGTGGCGCTGGTGCAGGACATCCGCTCGTTCCTGCCCCGAGCCGAGCGCATCCATCCCCGGTCGCGTCAGCAGCTGTCCCGCGACCTGCTGCAGCGCACGCTCCCGTTCGTGGCACCGGCTCCTCCCCCGGGCACCGATCCGGAGGCGTTCCTGGCCGCGGTGGTGTCGGAGAGGTCCCGACGCGACGAGGAGAGGCTGCGGCGAGCTGTCGCGGCGCAGCGCGAGCTGTCCGCTGAGGTGCGCACGGCGCCGTTCACCGCCTGAGGCGGATCGGCACCGGCCGTTCAGGCGATCGGTGCCTCGGTGCGACCGGCGATCAGCACCGGGATCCCACCCTCGACCGGGTGGATCCGTCCACAGGACGCGCACTGGAGGCCCGCATCGACATCGCGCAGGGAGCCCGTGCAGTCGGGGCAGCGCAGTCGTTCGCGGACCCACGCAGGCACATCGGCACCGCTGGCCCCGGCCGGGGCCAGGTGCGGCAGCTCAACGTCGACGGGCTGCAGGCTCACCACCGGCTGCTGGCGCACCAGCGCCAGGATCTCGTCCCGCACCCGGATCATCGTGGTCTCCAGCTCCGCCTCGACGTTCAGGCGCAGCAGCGGCTCGGTGTTGGAGGATCGCAGGGAGAACCACCAGCGCTCCTCCGCAGGGGCCTCGGCGTCCCAGTGCTCCACTGTCAGGCCGTCCAGGTCGTCGCACGTGGCCCCCGGGATCCGCTCCGCGTGTGCGCGCACGGTCGCGCGCGACTGCTCGGCATCGTCCACCCGGGAGTTGATCTCCCCGCTGCTGGCATAGGGATCGTGGGACGCCACCAGGGTCGACAGGGAGAACTCGCTCTCCGCCAGGGCGGCGATCACGTGCAGGGCCGCGAGCATCCCGGAGTCCGCGTGGAAGAAGTCCCGGAAGTAGTAGTGCGCGGAGTGCTCACCGCCGAAGACGGCGCAGTGCTCGGCCATCAGCGCCTTGATCAGGGAATGGCCGACCCGGGAGCGCACGTGCGTGCCGCCGGCGGCCCGGATGGTCTCGGCCACGTGCCGGGAGGAGACCAGGTTCGCGACCACGGCCGGGTGCTCCTCCCCGGCGGCTCGCGCTCGGGCTATCTCGCGCTGGGCGATCAGGGCGGTGATCGCCGAGGGGGACACCAGGGCACCGGTCTCGTCCAGGACCACGCACCGGTCGGCATCGCCGTCGAAGGCGAAGCCGAGATCGGCCCCCTCGCTCAGCACGGCCTCCCGCAGGTCCTCGAGGTTGGTGGGGTCCAGCGGATCCGCCGGGTGGTGGGGGAAGGTGCCGTCGAGCTCGAAGTGCAGCGGAACCAGGTCGATCCGGCCCAGCCGCTCCGCCACTGCGGGAACGGTCAGCCCGGCCATGGCATTGGCGGCGTCCACCACCACGCGCAGTCGTCGGCCCTCGGGGATCGGGACCAGCCCCAGCACGGTGTCGACGTAGTCGGCCAGGGTGTCCAGGGGCTGTGAGACCCCGCCCGGGATCTCCGGGATCTCTCCGGAATCGAGGTAGGCCTCGGCTGCGGCCCGCATGCTCGCAAGGCCGGTGTCGCGGCTGATGGGTCGGGCACCGGGCAGGCACAGCTTCAGCCCGTTGTCCTGGGCAGGGTTGTGGCTGGCGGGGATCATCGCCCCGGCGGCACGATGCAGGCCCGAGGCGCAGTACAGCTGATCGGTGGAGGACAGCCCGGCCTCCCCCACGGTGGCTCCTCGACGCACGGCTCCGTCCACGAAGGCGCGCGCCAGCTCCGGGGAGGAGACCCGCATGTCGTGGGCGACGATCATGTCGCCGCCGCCCGGAGAGCTCTGCAGGAAGTCCGCGAAGGCGGCGCCGAGCGCGCGGGCCACCTCGGCCGTCAGCTGCGTGCCGGCCTCACCGCGCACGTCGTACGCCTTGACGATCGGTGAGAGGTCCGCCGGTCGGCTGTCAGTCATGGGGGCTCCTGAGGACGTGGAGATGGCGAGCTGGTTCTCGCACCGGGGCGGGCTGCGTCCGTGACGCCGTCCCGGCGTCGGCGGGTGTCTGCGTGCTGCGCGGCGGCTTCACGGCATCGGCGAGGGCGACCAGGTCGTCGCTGACCTCCGATGCGCCGGCCACCCGCAGCAGTTCCCATCCCCGCGGGGCGGTGAGCCGGGAGGCGTGCTCGCGGCACAGGTCGTAGGCGTGCGGCTCGCTGCTGCGGGAGAGCGGCCCCAGCACTGCCGTGGCGTCCTCGTACACGAAGGTCAATGTGCTCACCGCGGGCAGGGAGCAGGCGGTGCGGGAGCATTCACGGGCTGGCACAGCAAGGAGTGTACGCAGGCAGAAGGCCTCCTGGTGGACGGCGCGCCCGGTGCACAGCACCCCGTGCGCTCCCCGATAGAGTGCGGGCATGGATGCGTCCGGGCTCACCCCGCCTCCCGCCCCGAGACCCGGCCTGCGCCGGCGTGATCGCCGGGGGCGCGGCAGGCGCTGGGACCTGATCCCCCCGCACCTGCCCGGCCATCGCACGCGGCGCGAGCGCTTCGACGACACCGTCACCGACGCCGCCGCCTCCCTGATCGAGCGGTTCCCGCGCCGACTCGCCCATCTGCGCGTCGTGGTCGAGGAGGTGCCGCCCGCCGATCCAGCTCCCTGGGAGGACGCCTCGGTGCTGCTGGGTCGTGCCCTGCCCTCCACCCGGGAGCACCCGCCGCGCATCATCCTGTACCGGCTGCCGATCCAGACCCGCTGCTCGACCGAGCAGGACCTCGATCTGCTGGTGCGCCAGGTGCTGTCGGAGCAGGTGGGGTCGATGCTGGCCATCGCGCCGGAGGACGTGGACCCGGAGGCGTGGGGGCAATGAGCGTGCGAGCCCTCACTCGGACAGTCGCACGCTGACCTCGACGTCGGTGTTCTGCAGCACCGTGACGGGGAGGGTGGCCAGCAGGGTGCCGCCGGCGCCGTCGTCGTGCTGCTGCACCCAGCTGGCGTGCAGCACTCCCGGCCTCTCCGGCACCACCGTGACGCCGGCAGCGGGCTCCCCGTCGACCTGGAGGTCCTGAGTCGGGACGGTGGCCACGGTCTCCGCCGCGATCTGCATCACGATCGGTTCGGCCGCAGCGCCGTTCTCGGAGATCGGGGCCACCGTCACCTCGGTGTCCTCGGTGGCGGTCAGGGTCAGGTGCCCGGCCTGTCCCCCCGCGGGCAGGGCCACGACGGAATGGGAGCCCAGCTCCGGTGCCGGCGCCGCCAGGGCGAAGTCGACGGGGGCACCGATGGTGTCCCCGGGCAGGTCCGCCCCGCTCGTCTCGGATCGGACCACGGCCAGCAGCGGCTGCGAAGAGTCGACCCTCACGGCATGATCCCCCTCGGGCACGCCGTCCAGAGCCACCGGCACCACGGCGCCGGCCGGCACGGTGACCTCCTGCTCGGCATCGGGCAGAGGCCCACCGGTGCCCATCACGGTGACGGTCGCGGTGGCATCCTCGCCCTGGGTGTTGGCCAGCACCAGGGTGGGGGCGGCCTGTTCCACGCGCACCCCGGGAACGATCTGCTCGCGCGCGGGCGCGCTGGTGGGCGCCAGGATCTCTGCACCCCCGGGGGTGAGGCCGTCCCGTTCCGTGGTCTGCATGTGCATCACCAGCGGTGCACCGATCACCTCGGCGCGCACGCCCACGTGGTCGTGGCCCGGGGCGATGGATTCCAGCAGGATGCGCTGCTCCGTGCGAGGTGCGACCACGACCTGGCTGCGCCCCGCCATCGTCGCAGGACCGTCCGCCGTCCACACCTGCACCGCTGCGGTGGCGGGGCGGTCGCCGGGATTGCTCAGCACCAGCTGCGAGCTGGCGCCGCGCTGCGTGGACACCCCCAGGAACGCCGCATCGGTGGCGGTGGGCAGGCAGCGGCTCATCGCCAGCGAGCGGTAGTCACCCTCGGTGGTGACGGTGGTCTGGACGGTGTCGGAGACGGCGCGACCGCCCTCGGAGCCCGTGGTCTGCACCTGCAGCGTGTCCTCCGCGCCGGTGACGGTCTGCACGGCGGCCCCGAGGTCCCGGGAGACGGTGGGGACGGTCAGGGCCTGCCCGTCGGCGCCGAGGGCGGTGATGGAGGGAGCGCGCACGGAGCCGTCCTCCTCCAGTCGGGTCTCGGATCCGCTGACCCGGCCGAACAGCAGGGACGAGGCCGGTTCGAGTGCGACGGTGCGGACGTCGACCGCGGGTGAGGGCGGGATGACCGCGAGGTCCTCATCGGTGCCGGCGCCGAGCGCCTCCTGCGGGGGATCCAGCGGGCCCGGGCACCACAGCTGGACTCCCCCGGCCTCGGCACTGGTCACGGATCGCTCCACCGTGGTGGGCCCTGGCTGAGGGGTGATGGCCAGTGCCCCGACGGCAGCTGCCAGCGGCAGCAGGCTCACCAGTGCGAGCACCGGCCGGAGCCGTCCGGTCCGGTGGCCGGGCACGTGATCGTCGAGCGGGACAGGGTGATGATCGTGCTCAGACATGGAAATCCTCCCCTGGCCGACTGCGCCCGCGCCACGGGATCGCGATCAGCGCGGTGATCCCCGTCACGCCGTACAGGAGCACCTTCCACAGCGGCAGCCAGGGCTGCTCTCGACTGATGACCAGGTGGCCCTCGACCCCGGCCGGAACGACGAAGCCCTGTGCCCAGTCGTCCACAGGAACCGGCTCGAGCTCGGTGCCGCCCACGTCGGCCCGCCATTGGGAGTCGAGGCGCTCGGACAGCACGAGGGTGCGGGGCTCCTCGCTCGCGGTGATCTCCCCCGCAGCACCGATCACGCCGCTCGGGATCAGCTGGGGCTGTCCCGGCCCCTCGAGCCAGGCACGGGGCGTCGCATCGATCACGCGCCACATGCCCCCGCTCGAGTTCTGCGTGACCTTCTCCACGGCGGAGGAGGAATCGAGGGTGTCCACCAGGCCCGCGCTGTCCTCGGCGCTGCCGGGCACGATGACGTAGGCGAGGGCGAGCGGATCGGTGGGCCCGGCGGCACCGCCCGGGGCGAGGATGCCGGTGACGGCTCGGCGCAGCGCCTCGCTGCCGGGATCGGAGTCCACCGGCTCGCCGGCCTCCACGCGATCGGCCCCGCGCAGTGAGGCGATGGTGGCGTGCTGGATCACGGAGTCCCCGCCGTGGACCACCACCTCGGCGCGGACCGTACCGTCGTCCCCGGGGCGCAGCACCAGCACGCGCGCGCGGGCATCGGTGCGCCCCTGGTCGGCAGCGGCCGCCGGCACCTGGCCTCCCTCCACACGGTCGATCCTGAGTGAGGAGGGCAGCGCCACCGTCCATCCCAGCACCGCGACCGCGCAGACCGCGGCGACGACGGCCCCGACCCCGCCGGTCAACACGCGACGGGTGCGGGAGATGTCGCCCTCCCGGCGGGCCAGCGCATCGAAGACGGCGGCGCCGCCGATGCACAGCGCCAGCAGCAGCGTGCTGAGAAGGGCATGCGCGGGGGCGGGCACGAGCACCTCACCGGTCACGAACATCGGGGTGTGCTGCAGCAGCAGCACGAGCAGCAGGGTCGGTGCGGCGAGAAGGGCAGCGAAACGTCCGGCCCGGCCGGCGCTGCCCGCCAGGAACGGCGCGACCAGCGCTCCCACCGCAACGGGCAGCACGGGGAGCATGAGCAGGAGCTGGGCCGCGACCGGGCCGAGGGATCCCGCAAGGTGCCCGCGCAGGGCAGGTGCGGTGGGCCACAGCGCCAGCAGGTCCCAGGCCTCGGCGGTCACCGGCCGGGGACGCACCCCGCCCACTCCCAGCAGCAGGCGTGGATCTCCGATGTACACGGCGAGGTAGGGCAGATGGAGGGCGAGGGAGGGGGCCAGCACCCACAGCAGCCGCAGCCGCCGACCGGGGACGGAGGGGGCGATCAGTGCGAGGGCGACAGCGGCCAGGAGCAGCAGCAGCGGGGCGACGGCGCTGAGCACCAGCAGCAGCAGGCCCCCCGCCGCGGCCGCGGGCACACTGGCCCGTTCCGCCTTGTGGGGCAGGCCGATGGCACGACCGATGCTGAGGGCGAGCAGGGGCAGCAGTGCGTGCACGAGTAGCAGCGGCCAGGCGCCGTCGGAGAGCGCGGCCAGCAGCGGGGGGGCCAGCGCCCAGGTGACCGTGAGGGTGAGGCGCGCTCCGACGGCGCGGGTGATCGCGCCTGCGGCCCACCAGGCCAGCAGCGCCGAGGCGGGGACCGCGGAGAAGACGATCACCTCCACCAGCAGTGCCCCGCTCACCGGGAGGTGGCCCATCACCCGGACCAGGGGATCCGCCGGGCCCCGCTGTCCCAGTCCTCCCGGGATCCAGCTGGCCCAGGCGGCCTCCCGCAGTGCGCCCCAGGAGGCCGGTAGGGGGATGAGCGCGGGGCCGGTCAGCTCTCCCCGGCCGAACAGTCCCCTCAGGGTGATCATTCCCAGGACGGTGGCTAGCACGGCCACGGCGACCGTCCAGGCGATGTGGCGGCCGTAGTCCGCATCGTCGATCCCGTGCCGGGTGCCGGCGATGCCCCAGGAGGTGAGTCGGGCGCGACGGCTGCGATCGTCGTCGGCGAACAGATGGGTCAGTGCGCTCTCGGCGCTCTGTCGGATGCCCTCCCCGGGCGGCAGGTACAGAGGTGCGAGACGACGACCGGGGACCCGGGCGCGCCTGCGCTCCTGCGCACCGCGGGCCATCACCCGGGGGGCCCGGCGCATGACCTGTGCCGCGGCGCGCAGCTCCACCGGGATCCGGCGCGGTTCGGAGGCCGCGATCGCCCCGGCCGTCCGCAGCAGGGTCACCAGGGGCGTGAGCAGCAGTGTGAGCAGGCCCAGGAGCCAGGACCGGTGCTTGAGCAGCAGCGCCATCTGACCGGTGCGCCGCTCCAGCAGGCGCTGCTGGGGCGATGCGTCCGAGACCGGTGCGAGCGCACGCGCGGCCGACTGCACCGCCACCCGCTCGCCGCCCCTCCAGATGCGGTGGCACAGGTCGATCTCGGCCCAGGGGGTAGGCAGATCGGGGTCCAGTCCGCCCACCTCGCGCAGCGTGCGCTCGCGCACCAGCATCCCGGGCAGCCCCACCGCGAGCACGTCCTGACGCCAGTCGGACTGTCCCTGGTCGATCTCCCCGGGTTCGACGCCGGTGACGATCCGACCGCTGTGGGTGAGGGTGAGGCCGACGTCGACCAGGACGTCGGCATCGTCGGCGGTCCGGGGCGGGGAACCCTCAAGGTCCTCGCGCAGGCGCAGCCGCTTCGGCCCCACCGCCGCTGTGGTGGGTGAGACGGCCACCGTGGACAGCAGCTCCGCCAGGGCGTCGTTCCCCGGTGCCGTCTGCTCGGTCAGGAACCACAGCCATGAGTCGCTCCCGCTCGCCCTGCGCCCCGGGTCCCGCCGGCGGCGACGCAGCCGCTCCGGCACCCGGGCGAGCCTCTCGGCCTCCTGGGTGCGGGCCCTCTCCAGGGCCTCCATGTCGATGTCGCGGGCGCGTCTTCCGCCTTGGGAGCCGGACGAGCGGGCCGTCGTCCCACCCTCGGTGGTCACCGGCGAGTGCACCGTCTCGACCGCGTCGCCGGCGCTCCCGATCACCTCGAGGGCCTCGCGCACCGCACCGGCCCGACCGACGGTGTCGGAGAGGCTGTGGACGGCGTCGGGGCCGAATCCGTCGGCGAATCGGCGCACCGCCTCCTGCACCTGGGCGGACAGCCCTGCGGGCACCATCACCAGGGTGCGGTTCGGGGGTCGGGTCTGGGCCGCCAGCGCGGCGGCGGTCGTCTCCAGGGACGTGAGCGTGGTCGACCTGCTCAGCAGGACGACGGCAGTGACCTGACGTTCGCTCACCCGCTCAGGATGTCAGACTGCGCGGCGCTTGAGCTTGCGTCGTTCCCGTTCGGACAGCCCGCCCCAGATCCCGAAGCGCTCGTCGTTCTCGAGGGCGTACTCGAGGCACTCGGCCCGCACCTCGCAGGAGACGCACACCTTCTTGGCCTCCCGGGTGGAGCCGCCCTTCTCGGGGAAGAAGGCCTCGGGATCGGTCTGCGCGCACAGGGCGCGCTCCTGCCACGACAGCTCGGCCTCGTCCTGCTCCACGGCGAAGTCCAGCAGAGACAGCTCGGTGCGCTGCGACTCGGTGACGGCGTCCTTGTCCATCGGTGCGTCTCCTCCCTATGCCGTGGCTCGTGACTGGATGCCGTGGCTCGTGACTGGCGGTGGGTCATCATGCATGCCCGGCCTGTTGCCCACCTAAACTACACCCGTGTGGTTCGTGTGCGTCAAGCGGGAGGAGCCGTGATCGAGACCCCCACCCGGATCCATGCCGTCCCCGTGACCGGGATCGGCGAGATCCAGCCCGGTGACCGGCTGGATCAGGCCCTGCTCCCCGCGCTGCGCGCCGCCGGGGTCGAGACCGGGGACGTGCTGTGCATCTCCACCAAGATCGTCTCCAAGTCCCTGGGGCTGGTGACCTCCCCGGAGCTGCGCGAGCGTGCCGTGGAGGAGTCCTCCGTCCGGATCGTCGCACGGCGGCTCCACACCCATCGGGTCACCACCATCGCCCAGATCCCCTCCGGTCCGGTGATGGCCGCCGCCGGGGTGGACTCCTCGAACGCACCTGGCGGCCCCCTGCTGCTGCCCCCGGACCCGGACGCATGCGCTGCAGAGCTGCGGACCGCACTGCAGGACGCCCTCGGGCTGCGACTGGCCGTGGTGCTGACCGATACCTCCTCGCGCGTGTGGCGGGTCGGTGTGGGTGACATCGCACTGGGCGCGGCGGGCCTGCGCTCGCTGCAGGACCTGCGCGGAAGCGTCGACGGCTCGGGGAGATCGCTGTCGGTGACCGTGCGCACCCTCGCCGATGAGATCGCCGCGGCCGCCGACCTGGTCAAGGGCAAGTCCGAGCGGGTGCCGCTCGCGCTGGTACGGGGACTGGCCGAGCACGTGGTCGACGGCGACGTGCAGGTGCCGGCCGCTGCCCTCTCCCGCACCGGGGGCGAGGACTGGTTCCGACGCCCCAGCCTGGAGTCCGTGTGGCAGGCCATGGGCGTCCCCGCCGATCGTGAGCCGATCGCCCGGATGAGTCCCGAACCCGCGGACGAGCGCATCGCCAGGGCCCTCGCGGTGGCGCTGATCGACCGCACCGAGGCACCCCCTACCGACGAGGACGCCCCGGCCCCCCAGGGGCAGGGGCCCGGCTCGCCCACTGCCCGTGCGCGTCTGGTGGGGCCACGACGCATCGAGGTGCATCCGGCCGGGGACGGGCCGCAGCACTGGCTGGCCGCCGGCGCCCTCGCGGAGCGGATCCGCACGGCCCTGGGGGCCGAGGCCATTGCCGCCCCCCTGCCCTACGTCCAGATCCACATCACCCCGGAGACCGCACCATGACCTCCTCGACACCGTCGACACCCTTGACACCCTCGACCCCCTCCACCTCCGATGCCGCCTCCGGACTGCTGGCAGCCCTCGAACGCACCGGCCCCCGCCCCGCTCTGGCCTGGTACGAGGAAGAGGGCCGGGTGGAGCTGTCCGGCCACGTGCTGGCGAACTGGGTGATCAAGTCCATCGGCCACCTGCATGACGAGATCGCCCTCGCACCCGGCACCGAGGTCGTCCTGGACCTCCCGGCGCACTGGAAGCGCCTGGTGCTGGCACTGGCCGTGTGGTCGCTGGGAGGGACGCCGCGCGCGGCCGACGGCGTCCGAGCGACCGCCTTTCTCCCCCATGCCCCCTCACCGGTACCCGAGGTGCTGATCAGCGACCGCCCCGGCTCCGGCCCGGTCGAGGACGCCGATGAGGTGCTGGCGGTGGATCCGATCTCCCTCGCCGCCCGGTTCAGCGCAGAGCTGCCACCGCTGGTGCACGACTGGGCGCAGGAGGTGCGTGCGAGCTCGGACCGTCTGGCCATCGCGCTGCCGGCCTGGTCGGGCCCCTCAGCTGAACCGGTGGACGGGAGCGACCTCGCCGGGGGGACGCCTGGCCCACCGGCGCGCCTGCTGGTCGAGGACGACGGTCTGGACGCCGTGCCGCAGGTGCTCGGGGCACTGCTGGCAGGCGGCGGCATCGTCGGCCCCGCCTCTCGCGTCGATGAGCGCCGGGCAGCGGACGAGCAGGTCACCGGCCGCGCGTGCAGCTCCCAGCGCTGAGTTCGTCCCCAGCGCTGAGAGAGTCGCGCACCGGGAGGGTCCATTGCCGTCCCATCAGCTCTCGCGCAGCACCCGCACGGCCTCGACCGGGTCGCCGTCGAACACCACGACCCCCTTGCTGAGCACGACGATCCTGCTGCACAGCTCGGTGAGCATGTCCAGCTCGTGGGAGACCACCACCATGGTGCGGCCGGCCTCCTGCAGCTCCCGGATCCGGGCCAGGCACTTGCGCTGGAAGGGCTCATCGCCCACCGAGAGGATCTCGTCCACCAGGAAGATGTCAGGATCGGTGTGCACGGCGACCGCGAACGCCAGGCGCAGGAACATGCCCGAGCTGTAGTACTTCACATCGGTGTCGATGAACTCCTCGATCTCGCTGAACGCGACGATCTCGTCGAACTTCGCCTCGATCTGCTCGCGGCTCATCCCCAGGATCGCCCCGTTGAGGTACACGTTCTCCCGGCCGGAGAGATCGGGGTGGAAGCCCGCCCCCACCTCGATCAGGCCGGCCACGCCCCCGCAGCAGCACCCGCCCTGATCCGGGAACAACCCCCGGAGATGGTCTTCAGCAGCGTGGACTTGCCGGAGCCGTTGAAGCCGATCAGGCCCACCGTCTCCCCCGCCCGGATGGTGAGGTCCACGTCGTCCAGCGCCAGGAAGGTGTCGGCGAGCTTCTTCTTCTGCAGCGCGGAGAACACCAGCTCCTTGAGGGAGTGGTCGTGGCGCAGGGAGAAGTTCTTGGTGACGTGCTCGATGCGCACCATCTCGCGCTCGACCACGGTGGATGCGGGAGGGGTGCCCGGGGCGTCGGTGTCCATCATCGCGGCTCCTGTCTCACAGTTCCTGGGCGAAGCGCCGCTTGGAGCGCTCGAAGACGATGGTGCCCAGGGCGAAGGTCACCGCGGCGATGAGGAGCCCCGCCCACCACAGGCCGAACGGTTCGCCGGGCATGGTCAGCGAGGGGTCCGAGGCCGTCGCCTCCACGACGCTCGGCCCGTAGCGCCAGAACGCGACGTGGAACAGCTCCACCACGATGGTGAGCGGGTTCAGCTGGTAGAGCCACCACCAGATCGTCCCGCCGATCGCCTCCTCCACCATGGAGATGCGGTACAGGACGGGGGACAGCCAGGTCGCCACCATGACGATGAGGTCCACGAAGTTCTCCACGTCGCGGAAGGCGGCGTTCAGTGCGGCGGTGAGCATGCCGAGCCCCATGGTGAACACCACCAGGATCACCAGTCCCAGCACGAAGGCGACAGCAGCTGTCGGGGAGGGCAGCCAGCCGAACAGCAGGGCGCCCACCACCAGCACCAGCAGCTGCGGCAGGAAGTGCACCAGAGCCACGATCATGCTGGCCCAGGGGAACAGCTGGCTGGGCAGATAGATCTTCGCCACCAGTGCCCCGTTGCCGGTGATCGAACGCGTGGCGTTGCCGAACACCTCGCCGAACAGGTTGACCACCACGATGCCGCTGAACAGGTAGACCGCGTAGGCGGGGGTGTCCCGCTGCAGCTGCAGGAAGACGCCCAGCGCGATGTAGAACACGATGAACTGCACGGCGGGCTTGACGTAGCTCCACACCATGCCCAGCACACTGCCTCGGTAGCGGACCCGCAGCTCCTTCTTGACCAGCAGGCGCAGCAGGAAGCGCTCCTTGATGGGATTCAACCAACCGGCGTCCTGCCCGGGCGCGCGCCAGCCCTCGGCTTGCTCGGCACGGGAGGGCGCGCGCAGCGCCGGGCTGACCCCGCCGACGTCGACGCTGTCGTTCACGCGGTGCGCCCCTCCTCAGGGGCCTGCTCCGGGTCCACAGCCGGCTCGACGGCGTTCGCGGCGAAAGTGCGCTCCCAGGCCTCGAAGGAGGCGAGCTCAGCAGCGGCCTCTCGGTACCGGCGCTGCAGCTCGGGCCAGCGACGCGTCAGCTCCATGTGCGCCGCGGCACCACGGGCGAGGAGGCTGCGCACCAGCTTGGGGTCACGCTTGTACCAGAACATCTTCGAGCCCTCGGCGTTGGACACCAGGGCGCTGTCGTATGCGGACAGTGTCCACCACTGCGCGTCCTGGGCCGGGATCAGGCCCTGCGGCCCCTTTCGGGACTCCTCACGCACGGGCTTGAGCGTCTGCTTCGCCAGGGACTTGACCATCCACAGCGGCAGCAGCACACGGCGCGGGGCCGTGATCGGACGGCCCTTGTTCGGCGGCCTGCCCTCATTGACCTCTGGGAAGTCCTCCGGATCGGCCTTGCCCGCGGCATCGGTGTGCTCGGCCAGGATGGCGCGCACCTGTGGGAGCTTCGTGCCGATCTCCTCGTGCAGGACCTCTGGGCCGCGCAGGAGGTCCTCCTGGGCGAGCAGGCGCACCAGCTCGGTCGAGTACTGCATCGACAGGGTGTGCTTGAGGTCGATGCCCTGTGAGTCCAGGACCACGCCGCCGCCGCGCGTGTAGGGCGAGTGGAGCAACGCCGTGATCAGGCGATTGCGCTGATGGAAGTACGCCTGCCAGTCGATGGCGTCGTTCTTGTCGGTCCAGCTGACGTGCCAGGTACCGGCGCCCGGCAGCGACACTGTTGGATAGCCGGCCTTCTTGGCGCGCAGCCCGTACTCGGTGTCGTCCCACTTGATGAACACCGGCAGTGCCAGGCCGATCTCGCGCAGCACCTCGGTGGGGATGAGACACATCCACCAGCCGTTGTAGTCGACGTCGGCGCGACGGTGCATCCAGGCGGTCTCGCGCAGGGGATGCGCAGCCAGATCATGTCCCATCACCGCCTCAGCCGAAGGGGTGCCCTGCTGGATGGTCCAGCGGTCGACCTTCTCGCCGAAGGCGTGCAGCACCGAGCGATTGTTGATGTCGAACATGTGGGCGCCGACCAGGGTCGGCTTGGTCGCGAAGTCCGCGAAGGTCGCCATGCGAAGGATCGACTCGGGTTCGATGGCCACGTCGTCATCGCAGGTGATGGCGTAGGCAGAACGGCCGTTGGTCGCGCCCTCGTACAGCCCGCGAGAGAATCCGCCGGAGCCGCCGATGTTGCCCTGCTCGATGATCCGCAGCTGATCACCCATCGCCTCGACGTACGGGGCGATCTGCTCGGCGTGCTCGCGCAGCCGGTCGCTGCCCTGATCGACGATGTAGAGCGCGTCCAGCTTGGCACGCAGGTCAGTGGCCTCGCAGATCGTCTTGAGATTCTCCAGGACGTACTCGACCTTGTTCATCGTGGTCATGGCCAGGGAGAAGGTGCCATCCTGGCGGGCCAGGGAGGCATCCGCGCTCCACTCGGCGCTGATGATCTCCAGACCACCGGCTCCCGAGTAGGCATCGAACCAGTACCATCCGCCGTCGCCGAAGGCGGTCAGCGGGAGGTCGAAGATGCTGGTGGTCTCGTCGCCCTCCTGCACCTGGGCGAAGTCCTGCCGCTGGAAGGAACCGCGCGCGTTGGAGCGGAACACGATCAGGCGTCCGGCGCCGCGGGTCACGATCGTCAGGCGCAGCTTCCGCACCGGCGTCCAACGCCTCCAGTACCCGGCCGGGAACGCGTTGAAGTAGGTGCCGAAGGATCGCATCTCGCCCGCCGGGATGCGGGCGCCGTGGCGGGGGAAGCTCTCCTCCGCCCCGAGCGTGGAGTCGTCGAAGACGGAGGTCTGACTCTGGGCCTCATGCGAGCGGGTGGCGCCGGAGGAGTCGGTGTAGACGGCGCTGGCCGAGGTCGCGGCCCGCGAGGGCGTGCCTTCGATGTAGAGAGGAAGCACGTCCGGAGTCGGCTCGAGCGGCATCAGCAGGCGCTGGATGACACGGTGCTCGACGGGAGCGCTCTTCGCAGCGGAGGTGGAGGTCATCGTGGAGTCCTTCCGGCGGTTCAGCCGCGCAGCAGATCGGCGAGCTTGTTGTCAGCCATCGAGAGGGCCGAGCCGATCGCCATGTGCATGTCCAAGTACTGATAGGTGCCCAGGCGACCGCCGAAGAGGGTGCGCGGCTCGTTCTCGGCCTTCGCTCGGTACTTCAGCAGGGTCTCGCGGTCCTTGCCGGAGTTGATCGGGTAGTACGGCTCATCGCCGGACTCGGCGAAGCGGGAGTACTCGCGCTGGATGACGGTGCGATCCGTCGGGTAGTCGCGCTCGGGATGGAAGTGGCGGGGTTCGATGATGCGGGTGTAGGGGACATCCGCATCCGCGTAGTTCATCACCGAGGTGCCCTGGAAGTCACCGGTCGAGAGGTGCTCGGTCTCCAGGTCGATGGTGCGCCAGCCAAGGGTTCCCTCGGAGTAGTCGAAGTAGCGGTCGACCGGGCCGGTGTACACCACAGGGATCTGACCGCGCACGGCGTCGCGGTTCAGCTCCTGGGTGGTGTCGAAGAAGTCGGTCGAGAGCCGCACCTCGATCCTCGGGTGGTCCGCCATCCGCTCCAGCCAGGCCGTGTACCCGTCGGTGGGAAGCCCCTCGTAGGTGTCGTTGAAGTACCGGTTGTCATAGGTGTAGCGCACGGGCAGGCGGCTGATGATCGAGGCCGGCAGGTCCTTGGGGTCCGTCTGCCACTGCTTGCCGGTGTAGTGCTTGATGAATGCCTCGTACAGGGGCCGACCGATCAGGGAGATGCCCTTGTCGTTGAGGTTCTCCGGATCGGCGCCCGCCAACTCCCCGGCCTGCTCGGCGATCAGCGCCCGGGCCTCGTCCGGCGTATGGGCGGCCTGGAAGAACTGGTTGATGGTGCCCAGGTTGATGGGCATCGGGTACACCACGCCCCGGTGGGTGGTGTAGACCTTGTGCTGGTAGCCGGTGAAGCTCGTGAACCTGTTCACGTACTCCCACACCCGCTGGTTCGAGGTGTGGAAAAGGTGGGCACCGTACTTGTGCACCTCGATGCCCGTCTCCGGGTCCCGCTCGGAGTAGGCGTTGCCGCCGAGGTGGTCACGACGATCGATGATCGTGACGCTCAGTCCGTGCTCGTTGGCTGCGCGCTCGGCGATGGTCAGTCCGAACAGTCCGGATCCGACGATCAGCAGGTCAGGGGTCGCCACAGAGGGTCCTTTCGCATGGTCCAGCGCCTCGACGGAGGCTACGTTCACAGTAGCGGAGCGGCTGGGCGGGCACCGCAGGTGGGCTCGGCGCGCCGCGAGGTGTGCGCACCGTCATCCGTCTGTGCTCTCACCCGAACGGCTCGACGCGTCCGATCCTGTCTCGACGAACCGACGGTAGCCCAGACGGCGCGCCCACCCCGGAGCGAGGCGGTACCCGGCGCGCAGCACCACATTGCGCAGGCACAGGGCCGGGCCGGTGACGCCGTCCTTCAGCATCATCCTCTGCAGCCGCAGATCGCTGGCCAGCAGCCTCAGCCCCCCGCGACGCGCGAACAGCGCGTCGTCGACCCGATAGTCCACCAGCACCTGCGGCAGGTTCGCCATCCGTGCCCCGCCCAGCATCATCCGCTCCCACAGCCAGTAGTCCTCCAGCAGCGGCAGGTCGCGGTACCCGCCCACGGCAAGAGCCGTGGATCGGCGAAGGACCACCGTGGGGTGGTGGAACGGCGAGTGATGCGGGAGATAGGCCTCGATCTCGTGCTGGCTCAAGGGTCGAGCGCGGAGGGGCCCGCTGCCCGGGCGCACACGATCGGAGAACTCCCGCATGGCACCGCCCAGCAGGTCCAGCTCGTCCCGCACCATGCGGGGGATCTGCAGGGCGAAACGCTCGGGCCGGCAGATGTCGTCCGCGTCCGCCCGCGCCACGATCTCAGTGGGGGGGGCGCCGAGCCCGTCCTGCAGGGTGGGCGCTATCCCGCGGTGCGTCTGATGGCGCAGCACGCGGGCCGGGCCGAACTCCTTCGCCTCCACGCGCTCCACGAGTGCCTCCAGTGGCGAGGGAAGGGGGCCGTCGATGCTGAGAATCAGCACATCGGGCCGCAGCTGCTGGGAGAGCGTGGCCGAGGTGATGGCCCGTTCGGCCCAGGCGGGATCGTCACCGCCCCACAGGGGCATCAGCACGCTGAACGGCGCGCCGTGGGATCTGGCGATGGTCATGGCGGCATGCTCACCGGCCGGCGGCGCGCTCGATGCGGCGCACATCGGCAGCGGCCTCGCCGTCGAGTTCGAGCACCACGGCCGAGGGTCGGGGGCCGCGACGTGCGGCGGCGAGCGCCCCGCGCAATCCCACCCCGAGCAGGTCCCCGCGGTGCCGCAGCAGGCGGATGACCCAGCCCAGGGCGGTGCGCCCGCCGTACAGCACCTTCTCCACCGGGGAGAACGAAGAGGTGCGCAGCAGCGCCCAGATCCGGTTGCGCACATCGAAGTAGAAGCGGGATCCGGGATTGGCCTGCGCGTCGCCGAAGCGGGCAGTGCGGTGCTCGACAACCGAGTCGGGGACGTGGATCCCGCGGCCGTGGCGAAGCAGTCGGCCGGTGTGCTCGAAGTCGTCCGACCAGATGAAGTAGTCGGCGTACGGAAGCCCCAGACGGCGCACGTCCTCGGCGTTCAGCAGGGCCGAGACGTAGCTGGCGGTACGGATGGGTCGGCCTCCCGCGCGGGCGGCGTCGCGCTTGTCCTGAGCGCTCGCGCCCAGACGGTTGCGGGCCCTGTTCATGGGGTGGTCCCGGCCATCCGTCCACACGGCGCGCGAGCTGAGCACGCTGAGCCGCACCGGGGAGAGCTCGAGGGCGCGAAGCAGGGCGGCCAGCGCCCCGGGTCGCGGGATCGTGTCGTCGTCCATGACCCATACCCAGTCCGCCTCGTGCCGTACCAGGGCCCGGGCTATTCCGGCGGCGAAGCCCCCGGCCCCGCCCACGTTGCGGCGCAGGTGGACGACATCGGCCCCTACCTGGTGCTCCTCGGCGACACGCCCCGAGGCGTCCGTGGAGGCATTGTCGATCACCACCACGGCATCGGGGCGGCGCTCCTGCGCCGCCAGGGCGTCCAGGCATGCCTCCAGCAGCTGCTCGCGGTTGTAGGTGACGACCACCGCCACCACGCGCTGGGCGGATGCCTCGGCATGCGCGGTCTCGCTGCCTGCGGCGGGGGGATGGGTCACGGCGCCTCCTGCGATCGTTGCGGCCGCCCGGGCGGCGCGGGACCAGTCTACGGATCGCTGCTGGTGCGCCGGGGCCCGCACGAGGACGAGCTGTGAAGGTTCGCGAAAGGTTCGTCGGCACCTCGCTCGCTCCTCGGTGCGGGCGGGTGGAGGGGCTACCCTGTCCACCGCGGCCGCCGCCGCGACGTCATCACCGGCCCGGCGACGGGTCGATACCCGGCACGAGGAACCGGACCACGAAAAGGGGGGCGACGGCCATGTCCGAGGACCAGCCCGCGCGCACTCCCGAGGACGGCGCACCGCGCCGCCCGGCACCGGGCCAGGGGCGGGGAGCGCCCGCCCCGTGCCCCGTGTTCCGCGCGGACCGCGCAGCCCGAGCCGCCGGCCCGGCCCCGCGACGCGGCGACATCCCGAGGAGCAGGCCACCCGGCCCCTCCCGCGCCAGGGTCACGACCCCGGGGCCGCGAGCACGGGTTTTGGCACTGCCACGGCCACCCCGGGCCGCCCCGAGCCCGGGCTCCCGCCGCGAGGGTTCCCGCCCGGCCGCACCGGGGCGGTCCCGCCCGGTCCGCACCGTTCCGGCCCCCGACCGCGACGACGCCGCTCCCGCATCCCCCGTCCCGTGCGGCTCGGCGCAGTGCTGACGGCGCTGCTGCTGGTGGCGGTGCTGGGGTGGGGCGCGGGCCTGCTGCTGTGGGCCGACAGCCGGATCGATCACGTGGATGCGCTGTCCGGGCGCGCGGACACACCGGGCACCACCTACCTGATCGCCGGCTCGGACCGCCGGGAAGGCGACGCCGTCGCGGACGACGGCACCCAGGGGGTGCGCACCGACACCATCATGCTGCTGCACAAGGCGCCCAACGGCACCGACTACCTGGTCTCGCTGCCTCGCGACACGCTGGTGGAGATCCCCGGTCACGGCAGGTACAAGCTCAACGCCTCCTATGCCTTCGGCGGGGCGCCTCTGCTGGTGGAGACGGTGGAGGAGTTCACCGGGCTGACCATCGACCACTACGTCGAGATCGGCTTCGACGGCGTGCAGAACGTCGTGGACGCCGTGGGGCACGTGAACCTGTGCATCGACCAGGACGTGGACGACGAGCGCTCCGGTCTGCGCATGGCCGAGGGCTGCCACGACGTGGGAGGGGAGCAGGCCCTCGCCTTCGTGCGCGCCCGCTACTTCGACCCCACAGCCGACCTGGGTCGCCAGCAGCGCCAGCAGCAGTTCGTGGGGGCGCTCATGGACCGGGTGTCCTCCCCCGGCGTGCTGCTGAACCCGGTCTCGCAGGTGCGCCTGGCGGGAGCCGGGTCCGATGCCCTCACCACCAGCGAGGGCACCGGGATCGTGGACGTGGGGGTGATGGGGCTGTCGGCGCGTGGTGCGATGGCCGACGGCGCCATGCCCGTACTGCCGATCGAAAATCCGGCTTTCCAGACCCGGCACTCCGGGGTGGCGATCCTCACCGACGAAGACGATGTGGCTGCGTTCTTCGGCTCGATCGCCGACGGGAGTGCCGAGGTGTCGGCAGGCAGCTGAGCCGAGCCGAACTCAGCGGAAGAGCATGTCGATGACGATGTTCACTGAGTTCAGGATCGGCTGGCCCTTGGAGCGCGAGTAATCGGTGTACAGGATGTGCACGGGGTGCTCGCGCACGGTGAGCTGGTGGCGGCCGATCTCCTCGACGATCTCGGATGCGTGCGCCATCCGGTTCTGCTCGATGGTGATCTTCTCGCAGGCCTCGCGTCCGAACACCCGCAGGCCGTTATGGGTATCGGTGAGCTTCACGCCGCTGGTGAGGTTCGAGTAGTGGACCGCGCCCCACAGCACGAGGCGTTTGATCAGTCCCGGTTTCGTGCGCGCATCGAGAAAGCGAGAACCGAGCACGACGTCCACCTGCTCCTGCTCCCGCAGCGCGATCATCGGGGCGGCGTCCTCCACCTGGTGCTGGCCATCGGAGTCGAAGGTGACGATCTGGCGCATGTGAGGGTCGCGCAACGCGTAGTCGATGCCGGTCTTCAGGGCGGCACCCTGCCCCATGTTGTAGGGGTGGCGCACCACGGCCGCCCCGGCCTCCGCTGCGATCCGGGCGGAGTCGTCGTGGCTTCCGTCGTCCACGCACACCACCAGCGGGTAGCGGCTGCGGAGATCGCGGATCACGTCGCCCACCACCGTGCCCTCATTGAACAGCGGCACCACGAACCAGGTCGTGTCGGCCCCGGGCGCGGACAGTTCGCGCGAGGGGGCAGCGCTGTTCATGGGTTCTCCTCGTGCTCGGGGTGGTCGGCGGTCGATACCCGTACGCCCGAGGAGGATAACCTGTCGCCGTGGACAATCTCCTTCAGGCTCTCGGCCCGACGGTCGGGGTGAGCGGGCGCACATTCATCATCCAGTTGCTGCTGATGGCAGGGATCGTGGTGATCGTCGCCTGGCTCTTTATCAAGCGCGGCGCGAAGCAGCTGGCGGTCCGCCGGCTGCTGGTCATCGCATTCGCTGTGTTCGCTGTGCTCACGGTCCTGTTCCCCACCGTCCTCACCCGGGTGGCGAACCTGGTGGGCGTAGGACGAGGAGCCGACCTGCTGCTCTACACGACCGTCCTGGTCCTGCTGGGGTTCCTGGCGCTTCAGGAGGCCCGGACGAAGTCCGCGGAGAAGCGCACCACCTATCTGGCCCGGCGCCTGGCGATCGACGAGGCCGAACCAGCCGTGCAGTACCGAGAGCGCTCGCTGAGCGCGCATCGGCCCGCGGTGCAGGGACCTGAGCGATCCCTGGACGTCCACCGAGACCTCCCCCACCACCCTGAGCGGACCCCTGACGAGCAGTACGGATGACCGACCTGTTCCACCTCGTCATCGCGGTCCTCCTCGTCCTGGTCGCTGCGTACCTGCCCGGCTTCTGGACGGTCAGGGCACTGGCAGGATCTCGACTCCTGGCACTGTCCCTGGCCCCGGCGATCAGCGCCGCGGTGGCCGGGATCGGAGCGATGGTCGCACCGGTGGTCGGACTCGACTGGTCATGGCTGTCGTTCGCAGGGTCCGGCGCGGTCCTCGTCCTGGCGGCGTGGATCCTCGCCCGCCGCGGCGTGCGACTTCCCGCCACACTGCTCGACGGGCCCCTGGTGGCCCGCCGCTCCCCCGCGGCCCTGGTGGCCTGGATCGGCGCCCTCACCGCAGCACTCGCGGTGACCATCGGCCCCATCGCCGCCCGTGCCGGCCGACCCGATGCCGTCCTGGAGCGCTACGACACGCTGTTCCACCTCACGGCACTGACATACATCCGCGAGACCGGCAACGCCTCGAGCCTGAACCTGAACGCGGTGGCGAACACCGCAGGCCGTCCGGCCTCCTACCCCGCTGCCTTCCATGACCTCGCCGCACTGGTTCCCCTCGTCGACATCCCGATCGTGCTCAACGGCACGGTGCTCGCCCTGGCGCTGGTGCCCTGGATCCTGGGGACGGCACTGCTGGCACGGGTGGTGTTCCCCCGGGTGACGTGGGCGCCGCCCGCCGTCGCCCTGGTCGCGACGCTGATCCCCGCGAGCCCCGTGACCCTGTGGATCCACCTCTCCCCGGTCCCGAACCTCGCCGGCTTCGCGGCCCTGTCCGGGGCACTGGCCGGCGCCGTGGCGCTGTGGACCGCTCTTGCGGCCCAGGCGGATCCTGCGCCGCAAGAGGCGGCACGTCCCCCTCGGGGCGGGATCGCACCGGCCCCTGCACGGCAGGCTGTCATCGCGGCGCTCCTCGCCATCGGCCTGGCAGGAGCAGGGCTCGCCCTCCTGCATCCGAACGTCGCTGTCACGGCCCTGATCCTGCTGGCAGTGCTGACGACGGTGACGGGGCTCCCCCAGTGGCGGAGGCGACCCTGGCTGATCGCCGTGCCGGTGCTGGCGATGCTCCCTGTGGCCGTCCTGGCCTACACCCCGCTCGGCGCGCGGGTGACGGGTTTCGCCGGTGGTCTCCAGGTGCCGTGGTGGAACGCCCTCGCCGAGGTCGGCCTGGGACTGCTGACCGTGTGGCCGATGGCCCTCGGCGTGGTCATGGCCGCCCTGTGGTGGCCGGGTCTGGTGACAGCACTGCGTACCCCGCAGCGGTGGCTCACCGTGGCTTGGCTCGTGCTTGCCGTCATGTACCTCGACGCAGCGGTGGACTCGCCCCTGAACCTGTCGGTGCTTTACTTCCGCGGTCAGGACCGGATAGCCATCCCGCTGGCGATGCTGTCGGCACTGCTCGTGGTCCCCGGGCTGCAGGCGTGGGCGGGCCTGCTGCGGCGGACCCTCGACGTGGATGCTGCGCGCGGACGCCGGCCTGTGATCGCTGTGCTGGTCGTCCTCGCGACGGTGGCGGCCCTCTCCTCGATCCCGACGCGTCTGGACAACGCCGCCAAGAACCTCGCGGAGCACTACCCGGGCAGAGGTCGCTTCCTGCAGGCCGACGAGCTCGCGCAGTTCGCACGCACCGCCCCGCAGCTGGACCGCGACCGGTCCATCCTCGCCAGCCCGTACTCCGGCGCGGCCCACATGTACGCACTGCACGGATTGCCCGCATACCTGCCCGTCGCCGGAGTCGCGCTGAACGACTCCGACCGGGCCGCGATCGAGGCGGTACCGCTGGCCGGCTCCTCCCCCCCGCACTGCCGCGCACTGCTCGACCAGGGCATCGGCTACGTGTACCAGGAAAGGCTGCTCTACCAGTTCGACCCCGCGTTCAGGTCCATCGGTGAACGCGGGGACGATCTGGGGACGGTCGTGTTCGAGACCGAGCACTCCCGGCTCATCCGGATCGAGTGCGATCCGGGGCAGTGACCCTCAGACAGGAGTCAGCCTGCCACGGCCACCCGGGTAGCCTCGATGACGCGTTCGACATCGGAGTCGGTGAGCGCCGGGAACATCGGCAGTGAGATCTCGCGGCGGTAGTAGTCCTCCGCCACGGGGCACATCCCGCGCTGGTAGCCGAGATCATCGAAGACCGGGTGCCAGTAGGCGGGGATGTAGTTGACCTGCACCCCGATGCCCTGCTCGCGCATGGCCTCGAAGATGGCGCGGCGCCGCTCGGCGGGGACGCGCAGCGGGTAGAGGTGCCAGGCGGGCGCCGCCCCCTCGGGCACGGCCGGGATGTCGACGCCCTCGAGGTCGCCGAGCGCCTCGTCGTAGGCCTTCTTCACCTCGGCACGGCGGGCCACGAACGCATCGAGGCGCGCGAGTTGGCTGGTGCCCAGCGCGCAGAGCACGTCCGGCAGGCGGTAGTTCAGCCCGAAGCTGTGGACCTCCTGGTGCCAGGGGCCCTCGTCGGGGTATCGCTGCACCGCCTTGTCGCGCACCAGGCCGTGGTTCTTGAACGCCCGGGCGCGGGCGGCGAGGTCCGCGTCGGCCGTCACGACGGCACCGCCCTCGGCGGTGGTGAGGTTCTTCGTGGGGAAGAACGAGTAGGTCGTGAGGTCGGCGAGGGAGCCCACCGGGACGCCGTCCTGGGTGGAGCCGATGGAGTGCGCGGCGTCCTCGAGGAACAGCGCGCCCTGCCGGGACGCGATCTCGCGCAGGGCCGTGCCGTCGACCGGCACGCCGGCGTAGTCGACGCCCGCGATGACCTTGGTCCGCTCGGTGACCACGGCCTCGACGGCGGCGGGGTCGAGGTTGCCGGTGGCCGGGTCGACGTCCGCGAACACGATCTTCGCGCCGTGCAGGGCGGCGCCCGCGGCGGTCGCGACGAAGGTCAGCGGGGTCGTGACGACCTCGTCGCCGGGCTCGATGCCCGCAGCAGCGTAGGCGACGTGCAGCGCCGCGGTGCCGGAGGTGACCGAGACCGCGTGCTCCACGCCCGCGCGCTCGGCGATCGCCGCCTCGAAGCGGTCGACCTCGGGGCCCGTGGTCAGCCAGTCGCTGCGCAGCGCCGCCTCGACGGCCGCGATGTCGTCGGACTCGATGGACTGACGTCCGTACGGCAGCACCTCAGATCCCTCCCTCGATGATGTCCGCGATCTCCTGCTGGGTGTACCACTGGTCGTTGGAGTCCGAGCGGAAGAAGAACCCGGGCTCGACCGGCACGGCGCCCTCGGGGGCCTTGTAGCCCCAGGTCGCGAGGTCGGGCTGGATGATGAAGTACTTGCCGTCCTCGATGATGACCGCGCGGCGGCCCTCCTCGGGGCTGATCATCTCCTCGTGGAGCTTCTCGCCGGGGCGCAGGCCCACGTCGACCATCTCGGCGCCGGGCACGACGGCCTGGGCGAGGTCGGTGACCTTCATGGAGGGGATGCGCGGGACGAGCAGCTCGCCGCCCTGCATGAGCTCGAAGGTGTCGATCACCATCTGCACGGCCTGCGGCAGGGTGATGAAGAAGCGGGTGCAGGTCATGTCCGTGATCGGCAGCGGCTTGCCCTCCTCGCCGAGGCGGCGGAAGAAGGGGATGACCGAGCCGCGCGAGCCCATCACGTTGCCGTAGCGCACCACGGCGAAGCGGGTGTCGTAGCTGGCGGCGTAGTGGTTGCCCGTGATGAAGAGCTTGTCGGCGGTGAGCTTGGTGGCGCCGTAGAGGTTGATCGGGCTGGAGGCCTTGTCGGTGGACAGGGCCACGACCTTCTTCACGCCGGCGTCGATGGACGACTCGATGACGTTCTGGCTGCCGAGGATGTTGGTCTTGACGAACTCGAAGGGGTTGTACTCCGCGGTGTCGACCTGCTTGAGCGCGGCGGCGTGGACGACGTAGTCCACGTCCTTCAGCGCACGGGCGAGGCGGCGCTCGTCGCGGATGTCACCGATGAACCAGCGCAGGCGGGGGTCGTTGCCGAACTGGTTGCGGACCTCGTACTGCTTCAGCTCGTCCCGCGAGAAGACGACGACCCGTCGCGGGTTGTGGTTGTCGAGCACTTCACGCAGGAAGGCCTTGCCGAAGGAGCCGGTCCCACCGGTGATGAGGATGGAGGCACCGCTGAGGAGCGACATGCAGATCTCTTTCGTCGACGGGGTTGGGGCGGCACCCGGGCGACCCGGGACGCGCGTGCCATT
Source organism: Brachybacterium epidermidis (assembly GCF_015209585.1). Classification (GTDB taxonomy): domain Bacteria; phylum Actinomycetota; class Actinomycetes; order Actinomycetales; family Dermabacteraceae; genus Brachybacterium; species Brachybacterium epidermidis. The sequence continues at coordinate 338,710 of NZ_JADEYR010000001.1, read as the reverse complement.
ATGGCACGGTGACCGATACACGAACCGTCGCAGTGATCCAAGCTCGTACAGGCTCCTCCCGCCTCCCCGGGAAGGTGCTCCGGCCGCTCGGCGGCCGACCGGTCCTGGGGTGGATGGTGCGGGCCGCCCGCGCCGCCTCGGGCATCGAGGACGTCGTGGTGGCGACGTCCACCGCCCCCGGGGACGACGCCGTCGCCGAGCTCGGCGAGGAGCTGGGCGTGCAGGTGGTCCGCGGCAGCGAGGACGACGTCCTCTCCCGCTTCGTGCTCGCCCTGGAGGAGACCGGGGCCGATGCGGTGGTGCGCCTGACCGCGGACTGCCCGCTGGCGGACCCCTCGCTGATCTCCGCCGTGGTGGGGCTGTGGAAGGCCGATCCCTCGCTGGACTACACCGCGACCACGCTGGTGCGCACGCTGCCGCGCGGCCTGGACGTCGAGCTCGCCTCGCGGGAGGCGCTGCTGACGGCCGATGCGGAGGCCGAGAGCTTCCACCGCACGCACGTCACCTCCTATCTCTACGACTCCAAGCGCTACTTCCGCACCATGGGCCTGGTCGTCCAGCCGGCCGCGAACGACCTGCGGGCGACCCTGGACACCGTCGAGGACGGCGAGATGCTCGACGCCGTCGTCGCCGAGCTCGGGGACCGCGCGCCGGCGTGGCACGAGGTGGTGGACCTGCTGCGCTCGCGCCCCGACATCACGCGGATCAACGCGGGCGTGCGCCAGAAGAAGCTGGCCGACGGATGACCCACGTCGCGATCCGATGCGACGCGACCCCGTCGGGAGGCATCGGCCACCTGGTGCGGGCGCTCTCCGTCGCCGACGCCGCCCGCGCCGCCGGGCACACCGTGGTGGTCGCCGGCTCGATCGAGGCGCCGCTCGCCCGGCACCTGCTGGCCGAGTCCGGTCTCGAGGTGACCGCGGCGCCCGAGGACCTCGGGATCCTCGCCGCCGAGCAGGGCGCGAGCGTCGTCCACGTCGACGACTACACGATCGGGGCCGACGCCCGGGACCAGGTGCGTGCCGGCGGCGCGCTGCTGTCCTCGATGGAGGACGGCACCTTCGGCCGCCGCCCCGCCGACGTCGTCGTCGACTCCACGATCCGCGCCGAGCGAATCGGCCGCCCCGGGGACGGCAGCGGCGAGGTGCTCCTCGGCATCGCCTACGCCCCGATGCGCGCCGAGGTGCGCGCGGCGCGGGAGAAGCGGGTCGACGAGGACCACGACGTCAGCCGCGGCGTCCGGGTGCTGATCGTCATGGGCGGCACCGACGCGACCGGCGCCGCCGGGACCCTCGCCGCCGTCTGCGCCGCCGCCGAGGGCGTCGCGCACGTGAGCGTCATCGCGCCCGAGCACGGCTGGGATGCGGTCCGGGCCGAGGCCGGGGAGGACGTCGAGCTGCTCGCCCCCTCCCCCGCCTTCCTCGAGCGGGCGAGCGCGGCGGACCTCGTGGTCAGCGCCGCGGGCACCACGGCCTGGGAGCTGGCCTGCATCGGCGTGCCGAGCCTGCTGGTCGCGGTGGTGGAGAACCAGCGCGCCGGCTACGAGGCCGCCCTCGCCGAGCGGATCGCCCGCGGGCTCGGCACCCTCGAGCAGGTGCGCGCCGACCGTCCCGCAGCGACCGCGGAGGTGGAGCGGGCGGTCGCGGACCTGCGCGCGATGCGCAGCTGGACCCCGGTGGGCCGGGAGAAGGTCGACGGCCACGGCGCGGAGCGGATCGTCGCCGCCTGGGACGCGGCGCTCGCGCGACGGATCGGAGCGGCGGAGGCGCCGGTCGCGGCGCGGCCCGCGACGCCGTCGGACTCGCCCCTGCTGCTGCGCTGGCGCAACGACCCGGAGACCCGGATGGTCTCCCGCGACTCCGACCCGGTGCCGTGGGAGTCCCACTCCGGCTGGTACGCGCGAACGCTGGAGAACCCGTCCCGCGAGCTGTACGTCGTCGAGCGGGGCGGCGCGCCCGTCGGCACCGTGCGCTTCGACGCGCTGGAGGGCGCGTCGGCGGGCGAGGAGTGGGAGGTGTCCATCACCCTCGCCCCCGAGGCGCGCGGTCACGGGCTCTCCCGTCCGGTGCTCGCCGCCGGCGAGGCGGCCTTCGGGGCACGTCACCCCGGCGCGGTCGTCGTCGCCGCGATCCTTCCCGACAACCTGCCGTCCCAGCGGCTGTTCGCCGGGGCCGGCTACGTGCTCGATCCGGATCGCGACGACGGCGCGTTCGACGTGCTGATCAGACGAGATCCCAGCTGAGCGGCGTCCCGCGCTCGACGTCCTTCGCGAAGGTGCGGCCGAGGACCACGTCGAGATAGCGCGGCTCGAGGCCGCCCGCGGGGCGGATCGAGCGGACGTTCTCCGCGGTGATCTCCTCGCCGGCGCGCACGTCCTTCACCACGAACAGCGAGCGGCGCAGGCGCTGGGACTCGGCCTCGGACTTCGTCGGGCCGACGTGCACCTCGCCGAGCGCGAGCCAGGCGGCGTAGGACTCGTCGACCAGAGCCTTCAGCTCCTCGGGCTCGAGGGAGAAGTCGGAGTCGACGCCGCCGTCGGCGCGGCGCAGCGTGACGTGCTTCTCGAGGATCGCGGCGCCGAAGGCGACGGCCGCGACGCTCACGCCGATGCCCTTGGTGTGGTCGGAGAGGCCGCCGACGACCTTCCAGGTGTCGGCGAGCACCGGGATGGTGCGCAGGTTCGACGCCTCGGCGGTCGCCGGGTAGGAGGAGGTGCAGCCGAGCACGGCGATCTGGTCGTTGCCCTCGGCGCGGAGGGTCTTGACGGCGAGGTCCACGTCGCCGGCGTCGGCGGCGCCGGTGGAGAGGATCACCGGCTTGCCGGTGCGGGCCACCTTGCGCAGCAGCGGGATGTCGCCGATCTCGAGCGAGGCGATCTTGTAGACCTCGGCGCCGAGGTCCTCCAGCAGGTCGACGGCCGTGTCGTCGAAGGGGCTGGAGAACGGGATCATGCCGTGCTCGCGGGCGCGGGCGAAGATCGCCTCGTGCCACTCCCACGGGGTGTGCGCCTCCTGGTAGAGGCTGTAGAGGTTCCGTCCGCCCCACAGGCCGTGGCTGTCGGTGATGCGGAAGGCGGGGCCGTCGGCGTCGATGGTGATCGTGTCCGCCGTGTAGGTCTGGAGCTTGATCGCCGGGGCGCCGGTCTCCGCGATCGCGTCGACGATCGCGAGGGCGCGGCCGAGGTCGCCGTTGTGGTTGCCGGACATCTCCGCGGCGACGAAGGGAGGGTGCTGCACACCGACCGGGACGTCTCCGATCCGGAACGACTGGGGGGAAGCGCACTGGGTGGAAGTCATGGAGCGATCCTAACGGAGAGGCCCCCTCCGACTTCCTGCACGCGCCTCTTCCGAGGCGTCCCACAGGCCCGGAGCATCACTCGAAGATGTGGTGGCGAGACTCCGGCACCTCGAACGGCACCAGATCATGCGGCGACCGCGCCAGCCGGAACAACCCCGAGGACACATCCTCCAACGTCTCCCCATACCCCGGCACCTCGATCACGAACGTCGGACACCCCAACGCTGCCGCCTCCCACAACGACGTCGAGAACGTCCCCCCCGCCACCCGCGCCCGCCGCACCACCGACAACGTGTCCTCCGCAGCAACCTCCACACGCGACTCCACACCAGCAGCCGCCAACTCACCACCAATGATCCCCCGCTGCGCAGGATGCGGAGCCACCACCACCCGCAACTCCGGACGCTCCACCACCAACTCCCGCACGAACCCCAGAATCCGACGCAACACCCGCGGCTGCGAGATCACACACACATCCCACACCGGATCCAGCCCCGGACCCTCCAACGCAGCCCGCAACTCCGGCATCACACGCGGCACCACCACATGCTCGTCACACGCATTCGTCCGACCCGCCCACAGATCCGACCACGCATAAAACCTCGACGCCCCATAATGCGGCCGCCCACCGAACCAGAAACTCGGCGCAAAACGACTCGTCAACGCATACTGCACATCCGACCCCCGCGCACCAGACCGCTCCGCAGCAGCCGCGATACCAGCCCACCAATGACTTGACGCGATCAACACCTCCTCCGGCGCCACCCGCTCAAACACCGGCGTGAAGAACTCCCGCTCCGCCAAAAACTTCGCCAACCGATTCCGCAGATGATCACCCAGATCAACCCGCACACCCAACGACCGACTCAACGCCTCCTCAAACGGACGCGCATCCGCCTCCGGCACCCTCAAATGCGCCCACCGACGACGCCACCCACGCTTCCACTCCAAAAACTCCGCGAACGGATACGCCAGATCCGACTCCTCCACACCCGGATACCCCCCAGCATCCGGCTGCACCACAAACAACGTCTCATCATCAACAAAACGCTCAGTCCGATACCCACTCTGACCACGCCGCGCATAATCAAACACCACCCGCCGCGCCGACGGAGCCGACGACAACCGCTTCGGACCCACATACACATCCGACACCGGCTCCGCCACCGCAGACGCCGCACCCCACAACCCAGCAGCCTCCGCCAACTGAATCACCAGAGCCGAACGCCCCAACTCCCACACATGCACCCCACCCGGACCCGTGATATCGAACAACCCGAAATCACGCTCCGCAGCACACACCCCCTCAAACAACTCCCCATACGACCACGGCGCCCCCACACGACGCCGCGACACACCATCCCTCAACACCAACCAGTCATACTCACCCCGCACAACAACCGACGGACACTCCGCCCCACCAGCATTGACCACCTCAACACCACCAGCACCACCCACCGGCACACCACACGAATCCACCCCACCCGACACCGGAAACCACGGATGCCGACCCACCACACGATGCGCACCCACCGACGGCTTGGTCACCGCGCGCGCCATCGCTGAGACAGCCGAGGAAGCGGCGAAGGTGCCCACGGATCTGACCTGCTCCACGGCAGCGCTGAGACGCCCGGACGCAGCGCTCCCGTTCTGCCCGTGCAGCGCCTCCGTCGCATCCGGGGCCGCATCGAGCAGATAGCCGGTCTGCGCGCTCTCGGTGGGTGTGCGCGGTGCCGCCGTATCCGGGGCCGCCTCGGCTCGGGGTTGCGCAGCGCGATCTCGGAATGTCGTCGGCATGTCGAAGCTGCTGTCCGGTTCCACAGCCGTGGCGCTCGCGGCGCTCACCGTCGCACCGGCGGCGCTGTCGCGTTCACGGCTCTCGATGTCCTCATGCTCATGGCCCGGTGCTTCCAGCGGTGCGTCGGACTGCGCCGACGTAGCTGCGGAGAGCTCGCGGTGAGCGCGGCGCCGTGCGCCATACGCGGCGATGATCTGGCGGGACTTCCAGAGGACGTCCCCCGGCGCTCGTCGAGCGAGGTAGGTGAGGGACTGCATCGGACGGGCCACGCCGGATCCGCCGGAGGGCAGGCGCAGGGTCTCCACCACGCCGGGCCGGCCAGCGCCGTAGTCAGCATCGCGCCGCAGGTGCGCAAGGATCTCGAGCTCGTGGCCACGTGTGGTGCTGGCGAGGTAGTGGCGGTCCTGCGAGCCTGGCGCAGTGGTGTACGAAACAACGCAGGGCGCGCCCGCAGGGAACTCGATGACGGTTCTGGTCGCATCACGGCGCACCCGGGGCGCGCGCACGCTGTGACCGTCATCGATCCGCACATCGTGCAGTTCGATCGGGGAGGCCACAGTGATCCTGTGCAGCAGTCGTCCCTGGGGGCGGCGCAGGCCGTGAGTGATCGCCTCGGCGGCGATCGGCTCCCCGCCCTCCGCGCTGAACAGGCCGGGGATATCGAGCATGTTCCCCTGCGGGCCGAGGAAGTCGCGATACTGCTGTTCGACGGCAGGGGTCGCGAATGTGGCGTCGAATCGTTCGCGGGCGCGGCGTCCAAAACGCTCACGCAGTCCCGCATCCTGGGCGAGCTCCTGCAGCCGCGCAGCCAGCAGCTCCACATCCCCGATCGGAACAAGGAAACCACTATCACCATCCTCGATCGCCTCCGCCGGACCGAAATCGAAGTCATACGACACGGTGGGACGCGAGTGATACATCGCCTCCAAAAGCGGGTAGGCGAACCCCTCAGACAACGACGTCATCAACACGATATCCGCAGACCCATACACGTCCTGCTCCGTGCCGAACCCCGGCATCCGCACCCGATCCTGAAGCCCCAACGACTCCACCAGCTCCCGGACGGCAAGGTAGTACGGGTGGAGAGAACTGATGTTCCCCCACAGGGTCAACGTCACCGACTCGTCATCGATCAACGACAGCGCACGCACCGCATCCAACTGATTCTTCCGATGCTGGAACGACGCCGGCAAAGCGATATTCACGCCCTCGTGCGCAGTGCGCTCCAGCGGCGTCGTCCCCTCTCCGGGGAAGTTCGGGATGAACACCACATCGGAGGCATCGAAGGGCGGTGTGAACTGTGCGCGAAGTCCGTCCGCGACGGTCTGGACTCGGTCGATCATGCCTCGGGCTGCGAGGAGCGGCTCGCGTAGCTCGGCGTGATGGCTGTAGTCGCCGTGGATCTGCAGCACCGTGCGGGGTCGGCGCGCATCGCCGCTGAGGGCGCGCTGGAAGGCGAGCGCCTGCACGGGTGCGGTGAAGATGATCGTGTCCTGGTCCGAGAGCGCCGCGTTGAGATCACGGAGCGCAGCCAGCTCGTTCGCCGTGAAGGCGTACTGCAGGGCGCCCAGGGCTCCGTGCATCTCAGGATGGACGTTGCGATGCTGCAGGCGCCCGCCCCGGGCGGGCAGGGTGCGTAGGGTGAATGCGGGGACGTCGAGGTCCAGCGGCCACCGCGGGATCATCCGGCTGGAGACATCGCCTGTTCCGAGGAAGCCGAGCAGCGCCACCGGGTAGCCGGCCTCGTGCAGCCCGTTGGCCAGCTGGACAACGGACTTGTGGTAGCCGGTCGGGCCGGCGATCTCGTTGGTGCAGATCACGATCACAGCGGAAGGGCCTTTCCTCGGATGAGGGTCGTACAGAGCGCGGGGGCGGGTCAGGGAGTGGGAGTGACCGGCTCAGCGATCAGCATCTGCGCATCGGGCACGCGCGGAAGACGGCTGGGCAGGTGACTGAGCGGATGGGCGAGGAAGGCCACGGGCGATGCACCGGATCCGGCGTCCTGTGCGCCCTCGGGTCTCTTGACGACGCCGAGAACTGCACCAGCCTTGCGTACCGGAGCGCCTGCCCAGTAGCTGAGGAACGGCACCGGGGAGCGCCGATCCCAGCCGAGCGCAGCACGCAGTTCCTCCGGCGAGAGCACATGCTGCGCACCGAGCTCCGCCCGTGCAATTCTCTGTCTCGTCGCCGTATCTGATTCGTCATGGAACTCCGGCCAGAGCTCGCGAGTGCGTCGCGCGACGTCGGTGCCGAGCGATCCGATGGCGACCTCGTCACCGTAGATCTCGGTCGGGGTGCCTTCGGCAGCGGCGTAGACGACGGCGGTCGAGAGCTGGTTGGACACGACCCGTCGCGCGCCCCGAGCGAGGTGCAGCACACGGCTCAGGAACAGCGGATCACGGCGGTCACCGGCGCTGACCACCTGATGGCCGTGGGCGGCCCAGACCTGTCGCTTCTCGGGCCGGTCGAGGTCCTCGGGGTGCAGGCAGACCAGCGAGGGCCCGCCGCGCTCAGCGAGCTGACGGGCGAAGGCATCGTCGCTGTGCTCGAGCCGCACCAGCCGGGTGTCGTGCACGGGGAATGCGACGGTTCGACCGAGCGGCTCGATCTTCTGCTGCGCCGTCAGCTCGCTCAGGTAGAGGAACGGGGCGCCGACGGGGATTGTCGGGAACGGGTCGCGCTCGGGGTCCCAGCCGCGTGCACTGTGGCTCCAGACGAAGCGCCCTGCCCCGCGGGGCAGGCGCGCGAAGTCGGAGAAATGGACGAGCGTGGGCGAGCGGACCGTCCAGCCGTGCTGGAGCAGGCCGTTGATATGACGCACGGATCCGAGACCGGCGTATCGGGCCAGCACCGCGCTATGACCGTAGTAATGGTTCTGGATGTCCATGCGCGTCACTCGAAGATGTGGTGGCGAGACTCCGGCACCTCGAACGGCACCAGATCATGCGGCGACCGCGCCAGCCGGAACAACCCCGAGGACACATCCTCCAACGTCTCCTCATACCCCGGCACCTCGATCACGAACGTCGGACACCCCAACGCTGCCGCCTCCCACAACGACGTCGAGAACGTCCCCACCGCCATCCGCGACCGCCGCACCACCGACAACGTGTCCTCCGCAGCAACCTCCACACGCGACTCCACACCAGCAGCCGCCAACTCACCACCAATGATCCCCCGCTGCGCAGGATGCGGAGCCACCACCACCCGCAACTCCGGACGCTCCACCACCAACTCCCGCACGAACCCCAGAATCCGACGCAACACCCGCGGCTGCGAGATCACACACACATCCCACACCGGATCCAGCCCCGGACCCTCCAACGCAGCCCGCAACTCCGGCATCACACGCGGCACCACCACATGCTCGTCATACGCATTCGTCCGACCCGCCCACAGATCCGACCACGCATAAAACCTCGACGCCCCATAATGCGGCCGCCCACCGAACCAGAAACTCGGCGCAAAACGACTCGTCAACGCATACTGCACATCCGACACCCGCGCACCAGACCGCTCCGCAGCAGCCGCGATACCAGCCCACCAATGACTTGACGCGATCAACACCTCCTCCGGCGCCACCCGCTCAAACACCGGCGTGAAGAACTCCCGCTCCGCCAAAAACTTCGCCAACCGATTCCGCAGATGATCACCCAGATCAACCCGCACACCCAACGACCGACTCAACGCCTCCTCAAACGGACGCGCATCCACCTCCGGCACCCTCAAATGCGCCCACCGACGACGCCACCCACGCTTCCACTCCAAAAACTCCGCGAACGGATACACCAGATCCGACTCCTCCACACCCGGATACCCCCCAGCATCCGGCTGCACCACAAACAACGTCTCATCATCAACAAAACGCTCAGTCCGATACCCACTCTGACCACGCCGCGCATAATCAAACACCACCCGCCGCGCCGACGGAGCCGACGACAACCGCTTCGGACCCACATACACATCCGACACCGGCTCCGCCACCGCAGACGCCGCACCCCACAACCCAGCAGCCTCCGCCAACTGAATCACCAGAGCCGAACGCCCCAACTCCCACACATGCACCCCACCCGGACCCGTGATATCGAACAACCCGAAATCACGCTCCGCAGCACACACCCCCTCAAACAACTCCCCATACGACCACGGCGCCCCCACACGACGCCGCGACACACCATCCCTCAACACCAACCAGTCATACTCACCCCGCACAACAACCGACGGACACTCCGCCCCACCAGCATTGACCACCTCAACACCACCAGCACCACCCACCGGCACACCACACGAATCCACCCCACCCGACACCGGAAACCACGGATGCCGACCCACCACACGATGCGCACCCACCGACGGCTTGACGGCGACGGCCTTGACGAGCTCGGTGGCGGCTACGGACGCGTAGGTGCGGCCAATGCGCCCGACGGTGCGTGCAGCGTCGATGGGCTTGCCGGCTGCTCGGCGCACTGCTTCCACACCCTTCGGCAGGTGCAGGGCTGCTTTTCGGTGGCGCGCAGTCTCGGACGCTCCTGCCGGGGAGTCATTGGTCGCAGCAGCCTGCGTCGTCGACGGGTCCGAGGCGCATGCGGGCTGCGTTGTGTCCGCGTCTACCGCTCGAGATGCCGTCGCGTCGGCCGTGGACTCCCCAGCTGCCGCCGATCCACGGCTCGGCGCAAGAGCCGATGCAACCTGCCGCATTTTCCACGTGACAGCCTCCACAGCGTCGACGGCGAAGCGCCCGATCGCCGGGGGTGTCGTCTGCCAGGAGACGCGCCGCGCTCCGCCACGTGCGGCAACGATGGTGTCACGTACAGGCGGGACCCCATCAACGAAACCGGCATCTCGGCGCAGATGCGGAAGGATAGGAAGCTGCGGTCCACGGGCGGGGCCAGCCAGGTAGTGCCGTTCCTCGCCACCCCGGCGGGTGGCGTACGAGACGACATCCGGGCCGCCGACAGGGAACTCGATCACCGTGGAAGAAGCTTCCCGTCGCACTGTGGGAGCAACGATCCGGTGTCCGTCGTCGATACGAACATCGTGCAGAACGAGGTCACCACGGACAATCACGCGATGGATTCGCCGCGCACGAGAGAGCACAACCTCATGGGTGATGTCGTCAGTGCGCACTGGCTCCACACCACTCGTGGAAAAGAGCGCCCCGAGGTCAATGGTCGTGCCCGGCGGCGGACCGATGAGCTCCGCGAAACGTCCGCTGATCGCGGCCGCGGAGAAGATCTGGTCGAATCGTTCGCGTGCGCGGCGTCCGAAGCGTTCGCGCTGTCCCGCATCCTGGGCGAGCTCCTGCAGCCGCGCAGCCAGCAGCTCCACATCCCCGATCGGAACAAGGAAACCACTATCACCATCCTCGATCGCCTCCGCCGGACCGAAATCGAAGTCATACGACACGGTGGGACGCGAGTGATACATCGCCTCCAAAAGCGGGTAGGCGAACCCCTCAGACAACGACGTCATCAACACGATATCCGCAGACCCATACACGTCCTGCTCCGTGCCGAACCCCGGCATCCGCACCCGATCCTGAAGCCCCAACGACTCCACCAGCTCCCGGACGGCAAGGTAGTACGGGTGGAGAGAACTGATGTTCCCCCACAGGGTCAACGTCACCGACTCGTCATCGATCAACGACAGCGCACGCACCGCATCCAACTGATTCTTCCGATGCTGGAACGACGCCGGCAAAGCGATATTCACGCCCTCGTGCTCGGACATCGGCGAAACAGCCGCACTTTCCCCAGGAAAGTTCGGAATGAACACCACATCGGAAGCATCGAACAAGGGTGTGAACTGTTCACGCAGGCCATCAGCCACGGTCTGGACAGTGTCGATGACATCGCGCGCCTCATGCAGGATCGACCACAGCTGATCGTGGTGCCGATAGTCCCCGTGGATCTGCAGCACCGTGCGCACGCGGTGCGGTTCGCCCGCCAGAGCATGATGGAAAGCGAGCGCCAGGATCGGGCTGGTAAGGAACAGCGTGTCGTCCTCAGTGAGCTCATCATTGAGCTGACGCAGGGCGGCGAGCTGATTCGGGGTGAACTCGTAGACGGTTCCGTACACCTGGCCCTTCACAGCCGGGTGCACGTTCTCATGCAGAAGCCGTCCACCGTCCGCGGGCAGGGCACGGAGCGTATAGGCGGGAACGTCGAGGTTCAGCGGCCACCGCGGGATCATCCGGTCGGCGGGATCGCCCGTGCCCAGGAACGACAGCAACGCGACAGGGTAGCCGGCGTCATGCAGCCCGTTGGCCAGCTGGACGACGGACTTGTGGTAGCCGGTCGGGCCAGCGACCTCGTTGGTGCAGATCACGATCACGGTGCGGCAAGCCTTCCCTGACAGGTCACGGACAGAGCGGTGCCGCCCAGTGTGCCACGCTCCGCCCTCAGATCCGGTTCTTGCACAGCGCGGCCACTGATGCCGTGACCAGATGGAAAGCGGCGACGGGCACCGACAACTGTTCCTGCTGGCGCAGGACACGCCACACGGCGAGCAACGCCCGTGGTCTGTCGGAAGAATGTGATTCAGGCTGGGCAGCGCGGTACAGCGCCAGCGGTTCATCAATGCCTGCGGCTGTGGCACCTCCGGCAAGGATGCACAGCCACAGCGCCCAATCCTCCGCACCTGGCACATCAGGCATCGAGACCGGTCCGGTGCGCCTTAGATCCAGTACGGCCGTGAGGTTGCCGATCACGTTTCGGCGTCTGAGGCCCGCGCGCGTCAGCGCCGTCGGGACATGCACGACGCGGCCCTCAGGAACGAACTGCGCCGCTGAGCCCGCATAGTCGGCAGCGATCCGGTGGTAGCCGCAATAGATGAGCGGTGCGTCGGTGGAGCGCGCGAGCTCGAGCTGACGATCAAGCTTTGTGGGCAGCCACAGATCGTCGGCGTCGCAGAAAGCCAGATAACGACCGCGTGCCTGGGCGATGCCGGTGTTACGCGCCGCCGCTGGCCCCCCGCCGCTGTCGCGACGGATCAGGCGCACGCGGGAATCCCGGGCTACCAGTGACTCGACGATCTGTGTTGTGTGATCAGTAGAACTGTCGTCAACGACGAGGAGCTCCAGATCGGAGCAGGTCTGATCGAGTACGCTGACGATCGACTGACGCACGGTCCTCGCGCCGTTGAAGACCGGCATGACGACCGTCACCTGGGGATTCATCTCCTGCGCGGCAGTCACGACGCAAGATCATACCGATGTAGCTCCATGGCCCAGCCGTTGAGCCCGCTCGGCCGGAGGAGAACGAACGTGGCTGACCACACAGCAGACGCGCTGCTCGCACCGCGCCTGACATCCGCGCAGGCCGCAGAGCTGGCCTCCAGTGCCGGTCTGACCGAGATGGGGATCCGGCCGCCGCTCGGCCGCTATGCCGCGCAGGTCTGGCAACGGCGATCGTTCATCTGGAACCTGTCTGCGTCGCGCGCATACTCCAAGAACCAGGGATCGTATTTGGGTCAGTCCTGGGCGGTCCTGCGTCCGATGCTCGACGCCGCTGTGTACGTCATCATCTTCGGCTTCCTCTTCGACTCCAGCGCGCCGGGCATCGACAACCGAGCAGCGTTCATCACGATCGGCACCTTCACGTACACACTTTTTCAGACGTCCGTGATGTCGGGGCTGAACTCGATCCCGAGCAATCTGCAGCTGATCCGCTCACACCGCTTTCCGCGGGCAGTCGTCCCCCTCGCGACCGTGATGACGGAAACGGTGCTGTTCGCCCCGATCCTTGTGGCGATGCTCGTGATCACAATGGTCACCGGTCTGCTACCCGGAATGGGCGCCGTCTGGCCTACATGGTCCTGGCTCCTGCTGCCCTTCGCGGCAGTTCTGCTGGCGATCTTTTCCTCAGGCGTGGCGATGTTCTTCGCACGCGTGGGGGCCCGCGCGCCAGACATCGCCAACGCGATGCCTTTCATTCTCACGCTCGGCCGGTATGCCTCCGGCGGCATGTTCCTTATCTCGGCGATGATCCCAGAGGGCGCTTGGTACCGACCGATCCTGCTGCACCAGCCCGTCGCGATCTACCTTGAGCTGTTCCGTGCCGTGTTCGGCAACGAATCGTTGATCCCCATGACACCGATGCTGTGGCTGGAGGCGATCCTGTGGGCGGTCGTCGTTTTCGTCATCGGGTTCCTGTACTTCTGGCGCGCGGAGGAGACCTACGGCCGTGACTGAGGACATCGACTTCGAGATCGACCCGGAGAACCTCCCCAAGCGTCTGGAGCGCAAGCCCCTGGGCCCTCCTTCAGTGGTGGTCGACGACCTCCACATCACCTACCGCGTCTTCGGCGCGCGTCGCGGCGGCACCACCCGGCAGCGCACGTCCCTCTGGGACAAGGCCATCAGCCTCGGACGGCCCGATACCGGCCCCATCACAGAGGCCCCCGCGGTGCGCGGCGTGTCCTTCGTCGCCCATCACGGCGAGTCCATCGGCATCCTCGGCACGAACGGCTCGGGCAAGTCCACCCTCCTGCGAGCCGTGGCTGGCCTGCTCCCAGCGACATCCGGCCGCGTCTTCACGTCTGCTGAGCCCGAGCTGATGGGCGTCAACGCCGCACTGCTGCCGCGGCTGACTGGGGAGCGCAACATCATGATCGGCGGGCTCGCGCTGGGGCTCAATGCGAAACAGGTGCGTGAGTCCGTGCCGAAGGTTGCCGAGTTCGCGGAGCTCGGTGACTTTCTGTACCTGCCGATGAGCTCCTACTCCTCCGGCATGGCCTCCCGTCTTCGATTCGCGATCTCCACAATCCGCACCCCTGAGATCCTGATGATCGACGAGGCACTGGCCACGGGCGACGCCTCGTTCCGCAAGAAGAGCACAGCGCGGATCGAGGAGATTCGAGAGAAGGCGGGCACGGTGTTCTTCGTGTCCCACTCCCTCGCCTCCGTGCGCGCCATGTGCACGCGCGCATTGTGGATCGAGAAGGGTGAGCTCGTCGCCGATGGCGACGTGGATGATGTCGCGGATGCCTACAATGCGTTCGTCGAAGGGCGCACCAACGCGTCATCGGGAGCGAAACTGCGCTGAGCAAGGCCGTGCCCTACAGAGGGGGCGACTCACCCCGGGGCCGGCTCACCGACCCATTGCTATCGGCTGACGGTTCCATCGAAGTGCTGTACGTCAGGGCATCGGAATCACTGCTATGCTTCACTCGGAGACTGGCCCACTTCGGCAACGGGGTCGGAGGCGAGCTGGAGCCCGCCTGTGGTCTCGTCAGGGATGTACCACTCGCCGGAGACGGGGCACACCCACGCATCGGTGCCGTCGGAGGCAGGGAGGAGCTTCTCCCCCGAGCGTCCCACCCAGGCGATGCGCTTGGCCGGGACCCCTGCCACCAGAGCATACGGCGGCACATCCTTCACCACGGTGGCGCCGGCGGCGACCATCGCCCAGGCGCCGATGGTCACGGGGGCCACGCACACGGCGCGGGCACCGATCGACGCTCCCTCCTGGCAGGTCACACCCACCGGCTCCCAGTCCGAGGCGGACTTCGGGCTGAGATCGGGGTTGACCGCGCGCGGGAAGTGGTCGTTGGTGAACACGGCCGCCGGGCCCACGAACACGCCGTCGGCCAGCTTCGCCGGCTCGTACACCAGGGCGTAGTTCTGGATCTTGCAGCCGTTGCCCATCTGCACGCCGCTGCCGATATAGGCGCCGCGGCCCACCACGCAGTCGCGACCCATGTGCACGCCTTCACGCACCTGAGCGAGATGCCAGATGGAGCTTCCGTCGCCGATGGTGGCGTCCTCGGAGATGTCCGCGCCGGGGGCAACCCGGTACGTGGGGGTGTCACTCATGCGGACGACTTTACCGCCCGCCCCCGGTGCTCAGCGGGACGACGAGCCGGGCATCCCAGCTTCTTCCCGCAGCCTCTCCCCCTTGGCCAGCGCCGTCTCCCGCAGCTCCTGCTGGAACACGGCCATCCGCTCGCGCAGGGCGAGGGCATGATCGTCGACCCCGGCGGCGAGGATGCGGGCGGCGAGCAGGCCAGCGTTGCGGGCACCGCCGATGGACACGGTCGCCACCGGCACCCCGGCGGGCATCTGCACGATCGAGAGCAGTGAGTCCATGCCGTCCAGGTGCTTCAGCGGCACGGGCACCCCGATCACCGGCAGTGGGGTGAGGGAGGCGATCATGCCGGGCAGGTGGGCGGCACCACCCGCTCCGGCGATGACCACGCGCAGGCCACGGTCGGCGGCCGAGCGACCCCAGGCCACCATGTCCTCGGGCATGCGGTGGGCGGAGACCACATCGACCTCCGCGGGGATGCCGAACTCGGCCAGGGCATCCTGGGCGGCGCGCATCACTGGGTAGTCGGAGTCCGAGCCCATCACGATGCCCACCAACGGGGCGCCACCCGAGGGCGGGGAGTCCGGCGAAACGGGCAGCGGGGTCTGGGTCACGGGTTCTCCTCCATGGCGTCGGGGCCGTCGATGATGCGCTTCTCGGCGCGGTGGGCGCGGGCCAGCAGCTGCTCCGGATCCTTCCCCACCACGGTGACGTGCCCGAGCTTGCGGCCGGGACGCACCGACTTGCCGTACAGGTGCACCTTGACGCCCGGATCCGCCTGCATCGCAGCGCGCGCTCCGCTGGCGAGCTCCGGGGCGCTGCCGCCCAGCAGGTTCACCATCACCGCGCAGGGCGCCAGCATGTCGGTCCCGCCCAGGGGCAGATCGGCCACCGCACGCAGGTGCTGCTCGAACTGGCCGGTGACCGCACCGTCCATGGACCAGTGGCCGGTGTTGTGGGGGCGCATCGCCAGTTCATTGACCAGCACCTCTCTCCCGGCGGTCTCGAACAGCTCGACGGCGAGCATGCCGACCACGTCGAGGTCCTCGGCGATGGCCGCGGCCAGCTGCTGGATGCGCTGCTGGGCATCCGGGTCCAGGTCCGGGGCGGGGGCGACCACCTCGTAGCACACCCCGTCGCGCTGCACGGACTGCACGACGGGGTAGGTGATCGACTGCCCACCGGGTCGGCGGGCCACCTGCGCGGAGAGCTCCCGCAGGAAGGGCACCTTCTGCTCGGCGAGCAGCTCGCCGTGGTGCTCGAGCCAGTCGGCTGCGTCCTCGGCGCGCTCGATGATGCGCACACCGTGGCCGTCGTACCCGCCGCGCGGGGTCTTCACCACCAGCGGGCCGTCGTTCTCGGCGAGCGCGCGGTCGAGATCCTCGATGCCGCGCACGTGCCACCAGCGGGGGCAGGGATGCCCCAGCTCGGTGAGGCGGCGACGCATCACCAGCTTGTCCTGGGCGTGCACCAGGGCACCGGGACCAGGGCGCACCTGCACGTCACCGGTGGTGACCAGTCGCTCCAGAAACGCCGTCGGGACGTGCTCGTGGTCGAAGGTGAGCACGTCCACCTCGGTGGCGAGAGCGCGCACGGCGCTCTCCTCGTCATGACGGCCCGTGCGCACCCTGCCGGCGACCACGGCGGCACTCTCTGCGGGGTCGGAGGCCAGCACGGTCAGCGGCAGGTCCAGTTCGATCGCGGGCCCCAGCATCATCCGGGCCAGCTGCCCAGCGCCCACCACCCCGATCCGGGGTGGCGCGGTCAGGGGCGAGCAAGGGGTGTCATCAGGCACGTCCGACAGTCTAGGACCCGCTCCTGGCCCCGGTGCGGCGGCTGTCGTCCTCGGTGGGCTCCTCGGCGTCCGTGAAGACCACTCCCGAGGCCAGTGCGCTGCTGCCGTGGCTCCGGCGCCGTGCACCGTGGCGGTGACGCCTGCGCACCACGGACCCCTGGGGAAGCAGCGAGAGGTCATCGCTGGCCTCGGTCCGGGTGGTCTCCTCGGGACCGGTCTTCTCCCCGGGCGCGGAGATCAGGAACATGCCGAAGGAGGCGGGCACCTCGGAGAGCAGCTCGAGCCGGCCGCCGTCGTCCTCGACCAGGGTGCGTGCAAGGGCCAGGCCCACTCCGGTGCCGGAGGAGCGGGCCCCGGAGACGGAGCGCTCGAAGACGCGCTTGCCGAGCTCGGGGTCGATACCGGGGCCCTCGTCGGAGACCTCCACCACGGTGGAGTGGTCATTGCGACGCACCTTGACCAGGGTGCGGCCCCCGCCGTGCACCAGCGAGTTCTCGATCAGGGTGGCGATCACCTGGGTGAAGGGACCCACGGAGCCCCAGACGGCAGCGCTTCGGGGCACCTGGATCCGCAGCTCCCGGCCCGCCTTGCGGAATGCCGGGGACCACTCCTCGCTCTGCTGGGTGAGGACGGACCGCAGCTCCACCACACCGGGGCTGCGGCGCTGGGAGGAGCGTGGCGCGTTGATCAGGTCGTGCACCACCTCGGTGAGCCGGTCGATCTGCTCGAGGGCGATGCGGGCCTCCTCCCGCACCCATTCCTCCGAGCTGGTGGCGAGGATCTCGTCGACCCGCATGGACAGCGCGGTCAGCGGGGTGCGCAGCTGGTGGGAGGCATCGGAGGCGAGGCGGCTCTCCGCCTCCAGCCGTTCGGCGAGCATGGCGCCGGAGCGGGTGAGCTCCTCGGCCACGTCGTCGATCTCCGAGATGCCGCTGGCCTCCCACGGCCCACGGGCACGGCCGGCACCCATCTCCTCGGCGCGGCGGTTCAGCCTGGCCAGTGGCATGGAGATCCGCTGCGCCTGCCACAGTGCCACCGAGACGCCGATCGAGAGGGAGGACAGCCCCGCCACCACGATCAGCACCCAGGCGCTGGCGGTGTGAGCGCGCACCTCGGACTGGGGGATGTAGACGGTGATGTACTGCTCCTGCGCCCCGGGCGTCGAGACGGACACGGGATTGGGGCCCACAGGGTCCCCTGCCTGGATGGTCTCGCCCTCGTGCGTGACGACGATGGTCACGTTGAGGTTGGGCTGGGCATCCACGTGCCGCTGCAGCATCGCGGTGTCGAAGGGCCGCCCCTGCGCCAGTCGCTGGTCGGTGTCGATGCGGACCGCCTCGAGGATGTCCAGAGCCTGGCCGTTCAACTGCTGCCGGTTCAGCTGCAGCCAGGAGTAGCCCAGCGGGATGCCGAGCATCAACACAGCCAGCAGCACGGTGATGAGCGTGGCCTGCAGCACGCGCTGCCGCACGCGTCAGCTCCCTTGACCGGTCTCGAAACGGAAGCCGACGCCGCGCACGGTCGAGATGCGGCGGGGGTTGGTGGCGTCATCGCCGAGCTTGCGGCGCAGCCAGGAGATGTGCATGTCCAGGGTCTTGGTGGAGCCCCACCATTCGGCGCCCCACACCTCGCGCATGAGGTCGTCACGCGTGACCACGCTGCCGGCCTCGCGGACCAGCACGGTGAGCAGGTCGTACTCCTTGGCCGAGAGGGTGAGCTCCTCACCATCGGCGTAGGCGCGGCGCGCCGCGACGTCCAGGGACACGCCGTGCACGTCGAAGGAGTCGCCGGACTCCTCGGCGGCCTGAGCCCTGCGCAGCAGGGCACGGATGCGGGCCTGCAGCTCGCCCAGCCGGAACGGCTTGGTGACGTAGTCATCGGCCCCGGCGTCGAGCCCCACCACTGCATCGACCTCGTCGGCGCGGGCGGTGAGGATCAGGATCGGCGACTCCAGGCCGCCCTTGCGCAGCCGACGAGCCACCTCGAGCCCATCGAGATCGGGCAGCCCGAGATCCAGGATGACCACGTCGATGGGATCGGCCCCGGCCGCGATGGCCAGGGCGTCCATGCCGCGGGAGGCACGCATGACCGTGTACCCCTCGCGGTCCAGCGCGCGGGAGAGCGGTTCGGCGATGGCGGAGTCGTCCTCGACGAGAAGTAGGCGTGTCACGGGGCTCATCCTACGCCGTGACCTCTCAGAGCCCCAGGTTGAGGGGCGTGGAGCGATCCCTGGTCAGCTCGCGCACCCTCACTGCACCGATGCCGTGCAGCTCCACGTCCTCCCCCTCGGAGGCGGCGAACCCGCCCGGCAGCGCCTCGGCCACCGCGCGGGCGGTGTCGGCGTCCACCAGCACGGTCCCGGGCCTGGCCACCGACTCCATCCTGGCGGCGAGGTTCACGGAGGGCCCGAACACGTCCCCGTAGCGGGAGAACATCGATCCCCACACGAACGCCACCCGCACCGGGGGCAGGTCCGGGTCGGCGCTGATGGCCTCGGCCAGGGTGACTGCGATCTGGGCGCCGTCCTCCGGCGTGTCGGCCAGGAACATGATCTCGTCGCCCACCGTCTTGACCACACGCCCGCCGCCGACGGAGATGATGTCGCGCCCGGCGGCCTCGAAGCGCCCCACCACGTCGGCCAGCTGGGCACCGGTAAGGTCCCGGGAGAGCCGGGTGAACTGCACCAGGTCGGCGAAGCCCACGGCCCGCTGCAGCGGGAACAGCTCGTCCGTGTCGCGGTGGAGCACCTCGGATCCGGCCCGGGCCGCATAGGCGGCGAGCTGCCTGCGGAAGGCGAACATCACCTGCGACTCCAGGGTCTCCAGCAGGTCGGGGACGGAGTCGAGCATCTCCAGGCGCGCCTCGGCGTCACTGCGGCCGGCCGCCTTGGCCTCGTCGACCAGGGCCTCGGTGGCCCACATCGCCAGGCGCCCCATGTGGAATCCGAGCCCGCGGGTGATGCTGGCGAAGGCGCGCTCGCTCAGGGCGCCGTCCTCGACCAGGGAGGCGAGGTCGCCGATCGCGTAGGCGTCCTCCTCGGTGAACACCACGGTGTCCTCGTCCACGGGGGTGAAGCCGAGCGAGCGCCAGTACACGGCGGCCAGGCGACCGGGGATGCCTCGCTGCTCGCTCAGATCCCTCCGGGAGTACTTGCGCGGCCCCTGCAGCAGCTGGCGCTCCAGCGTGCCGACGCTGCGGCGCACCTCGGCGAAGCGCCGGTTCAGCTCCAGGATCTCCTGGGCATCGATCTGGCCGATGCCGTCGGCGTCGTCCTCGGAGGTGGGGTCGGGCAGGTCGCCCGGCGCCCCGTGCCCGCTGGATCCCTGCTCTAGGGAGGCCATGCCCCCGCCGGCGGGCATCGCAACGCCCAGGGGTGCGGGTGCGGGTGCGGGTGCGGGGACACCCCCGAGCGGCCGCTCGGGTCGGAGCTGCTGATCGTCAGCATCACTGATCCCACTGGTCACCGTGTCGGGCCCTCCGCTCCTTCTCCTGCGTTCCTCATCGTTGCGTGCCTGCCCGATTCCCGCGGTCCGTGCCGCACGTCGCCGACGTCCACCGAGACGAGGGCGCCCTCCGCTGTGCGGAGCACCAGACGTCCGCGGTCATCGATCGCCTGTGCCGTGCCGCTCGCGCCCGAGGGCGCAACGGGTGTGCTCGTGGCGCCCAGGGGCTCGACCTGAACCCTACGCCCCAATGTGAGGCAGGTAACAGTGTATCGGTCGAGGGTGCCGGACTCCCGGGCGTCGCCGCCCGTGGATCCCAGTATGCGCACCTCTCTCAGCACGCCGGCGAGGAGCTGCCCGGCCAGTGCCCGGCGCAGCTGCTCGACCGCCGCCGGCGTGTCGACGCGGCCGGTCAGCGAACCGGGCCCGAGCAGCCAGGCCGCGCCGGGCACCTCGGCGCCGCCGGCGTCCCTCACCGGGCCCCGCAGGTTCAGCCCGATGCCCACCAGCACACCGTCGGCCCCGTGCCCCTCGACCAGGATCCCACCGAGCTTGCGCCCGTCGGAGGTGTGGATGTCGTTGGGCCATTTCAGGCCCACCTCCCCCACCGTCCCCGGGCCCGCGCCGGGCCGGGGCCAGATCCAGCGATGGCCCGCAGAGCGCGTCGATCACCGCAAGACCCGCGGCGAGCGGGAACCAGCTGCGCGCGGCGACGGGAAGGTCCGTGCGGATCGCGACGGTGATCGCCAGGCCCCCGCCGGGCGGAGTCACGAAGGACCGTCCCAGGCGTCCGCGCCCCGCCACCTGCTCGCGGGCCAGCACGGCGAACGGCGCCGGCTCCCCCGCCCGCCAGAGATCGGCGGCATGGTCCTGCGTGGAGGTGACGACGTCCGGGCAGTGCACCGCGATCCCGTGGACCGTCGCGGTCCTGTGCGCGGCGTGCCCGCCGCTGCCCGGCGCTCGCAGCAGGCCGTCCGGCGCGCCCGTGGACCGAGCGCCCGGGTACGACGAACGCGGGTCCTCCGGATCGTGCATCGGGCTCTCCTGTCTGCTGTTCCCGCCTCGTCGTGAGCATCCTGCTCCCGGCCCCGGCATGCGCAGGTAGCGTAGTATCCAGATGTTCCCAGCCCGGCCCACCGCGGCCCGTTCCCTGCCGCACCAGGAGGCCATGTGACCGACGCCGCCAGGCCGCAGAGCACCCGCCAGCGCATCGACGACCTGCGCGAGCGCGAGGCCCGCGCCGTCTCCACCGCCGATGAGATCGCGGTCCAGAAGCAGCACGCGCGCGGCAAGAAGACGGCCCGTGAGCGCATCACGGACCTGCTGGACGACGGCTCCTTCGTGGAGACCGACCGGTTCGTGCGCCACCAGGCGCACTCCTTCGGACTGGAGGCCAAGCGACCGGACGGCGACGGCATCGTCACCGGCTACGGCACCATCGACGGCCGTCAGGTGTGCGTGTACTCCCAGGACTTCACCGTGTTCGGCGGGTCCCTGGGCGAGGCCCACGGCCGCAAGATCCAGAAGGTGCAGGACCTCGCCCTGCGCACCGGGGTGCCGATCATCGGGATCCTGGACGGCGGTGGCGCCCGCATCCAGGAGGGCGTGGCCTCCTTGGCGATGTTCGCGGGGATCTTCCGCCGCAACACCCGCGCCTCCGGCGTGATCCCGCAGATCTCGCTGATCATGGGCCCGGCCGCAGGGGGCGCCGTGTACTCCCCGGCGCTGACCGACTTCATCGTGATGGTCGAGAAGACCTCCCACATGTTCATCACCGGTCCCGACGTCATCCGCACCGTCACCGGTGAGGACGTCGGCTTCGAGGAGCTCGGCGGCGCCCGCACCCACTCCACCCGCTCGGGCGTCGCCCACTACATGGCGCCCGATGAGGGCGAGGCCATCGAGTACGTCAAGGACCTGCTGAGCTACCTGCCGGCCAACACGCTGAGCCCTGCCCCGGTGTACCCGGTGCGCATCGACGAGGCCCGCACTGCCGCGGACTCCGCCCTGGACTCGTTGATCCCGGACTCCCCCAACCAGCCCTACGACATGACCACGGTGCTCCGCGCAGTGCTGGACGACGAGGAGTTCTTCGAGGTGCAGCCGCTGTTCGCTCCCAACATCCTGGTGGGCTTCGGCCGCGTCGAGGGGCACAGCGTGGGCATCATCGCCAATCAGCCCTCGCATCTGGCCGGCACCCTGGACATCGACGCCTCGGAGAAGGCCGCCCGCTTCGTGCGGCTGTGCGACGCGTACAACATCCCGGTTCTCACCTTCGTGGACGTGCCCGGGTTCCTGCCCGGCACCGGCCAGGAGTACGGCGGCATCATCCGCCGCGGGGCCAAGCTGCTGTACGCCTACGCCGAGGCGACCGTTCCCCTGATCACCGTGATCACCCGCAAGGCCTACGGCGGTGCCTACATCGTGATGGGCCCCAAGGAGCTGGGGGCCGACATCAACCTGGCCTGGCCCACCGCGCAGATCGCGGTGATGGGCGCCCAGGGCGCGGTGAACATCCTGCACCGCCAGCACCTGCGCCGCACCCAGGAGGAGGGCGGGGACGTCGCCGGGGAGCGCAGCAAGCTGGAGACCGAGTACGAGAACCTGTTCGCCACGCCCTACACCGCCGCTGAGCGCGGCTGGATCGACGGCGTGATCGAGCCCTCCCAGACCCGCACCCAGATCGCGCGGGCACTGCGCGCACTGCGCACCAAGCGCGAGACCCAGCCCACCAAGAAGCACGGGAACATCCCGCTGTGACCGTCCCCGGCGCGGATCCCTCCGCCGCCCTCACCGATCCCACCACCGGATCCGAGGGCGGCACCGAGCACGGCTCCACGGAGCAGGCGGTCGCCGCGGCCGGGGTGCGCGTGGTCACCGGGCACCTGGAGACCGAGGAGCTGGCGGCGATCGCCGTGGTCGTCTCAACGATGAGCGTGACCAGCCGCCTGGAGGCCGAGGAGCGCACTCTCGCGGAGAGCCACTCGGCCGGCTCCGGGGTGTGGAACGACCCGGTGCACTGCCACCCCCGCACCTTCGAGGCCCGCAACCACTGCTCGGAGGCGGCCTGGCGGTACTCGCACCGCTGAGCCCGCACGGACCGGGCCGCACCGGTTCCGTGATAGCGTCGTGCGTGGACACGGGGTGCCCCCTGGGGGCTGAGATCACACCCGAGAACCTGCACGAGTTAGGACTCGCGAAGGGATGTCGCCATGGCGAAGCGCGCCTGCAGCACCATCGCATCACGCCCCCACCCGGGAGGCCCCCGCACCCGACCGGTGCGCATGGACACCGGGCCGGGCCGCGCTGATCTGCGACCGACGGGCCCTCGGCGCCCGCTGCTCCTTCCCGCTGATCCTCGCCCCCGCCTCGCACGCCGGAGTCCACGACCCCCGCACCCGCAGGAACGAGGATGATCACGGATGTCCCCCGCCTTCACCGACGAACTGAGACAGCAGAACCAGCCCACCTGGGACCGCGCCGTCACCCACCGCTTCGTCCATGAACTGTTCGACGGCAGCATCGACGACGCCGTGATGGCCGGCTACCTGGTGCAGGACTACCGGTTCCTGGACAGTTTCCTGGTCCTGCTCGGGTCGGCCGTGGCCACGGCCGACACCCTCGAGGCCCGCCTGCGCCTCTCCCGTTTCATCGGCGAGGTGGCAGGCGAGGAGAACACCTACTTCCTGCGGGCCTTCGAGGCCCTGGGAGTGAGCGCCCACCTGCGCGAGACCATCCCGGACACCCCTGCCACCGAGCAGTTCACCGGTCTGTTCCGGGAGGCCGCGCAGACCCGCCAGTACGCCGCCGCGCTGGCGGTGCTGGTGGTCACCGAATGGCTGTACCAGGACTGGGCCTCGCGCGCCCCCGCGAAGCGGCCCGAGAACGTCGTGCACGCCGAGTGGATCGACCTGCACGACTACCCCGGGTTCTCGCAGTTCGTGGCGTTCCTGCGGGCGGAACTGGATCGCGTCGGCCCAGCCCACCGTGACCTCGTGGAGGAGTTCTTCGGCCGGGCCGTCGACATCGAACTGGCGTTCTTCGACGCCGCCTACGAGCATCCGGTGACGGTGGACGGAGCGCGCTGATGTCCCTGTTCGACGACCTGAAAGCAGCCATCGGCCCCCAGTGGACGGCGTACACGGACCACGAGTTCGTGCGGCGCCTGGGCGAGGGCACCCTGCCGCTGGCGGTGTTCCAGGACTACCTGATCCAGGACTACCTCTTCCTGGTGCAGTTCGCCCGGGCCAACGCGCTGGCGGCCTACAAGAGCAGGAACCTGGCCGACATCGAGCAGGCCGCGCGGGGCCTGTCGGCCATCCTGAACGAGACCCACCTGCACCGTCGGCTCACCTCCGAGTGGGGGATCGACACTCACCGCCTCAGCACGGCGCCCGAGAAGCAGGCGACGGTGGCCTACACCCGGTACGTGCTGGACTGCGGAATGGCCGGTGATCTGCTGGACCTGCAGGTGGCTCTGGCCCCGTGCACCATCGGCTACGCGGAGATCGGCACGGGGCTCGCCCCGGCCCTCCGCACCGACGCGGAGCACCCCTACCGCGACTGGATAGCCGAATACGCGGGCGAGGACTTCCAGCGGGCCGCCCGCGAGGCCACCGCCCACCTGGACGCGCTGTGCCCGCAGCCTCCGAGCCCGCAGCGCTTCGCCGACCTCACCGGGATCTTCCGTACGGCGTCCCGGCTCGAAGCAGATTTCTGGCAGCAGGCACTCGACGCCGCCTGAGCCCACCGCACCCGGGAAAGGACGCCTCATGCCCCCCGTATCCCTCGACGCCCGCACCGTGATCGAGCAGATGGAGGCCGTGCGCGAGCGGCAGCCGCTGATCCAGTGCCTGACCAACCACGTCACCACCGGTTTCGTCGCCAATGTGCTGCTGGCTGTCGGGGCCGCCCCCGCCATGGTCGACAGCGCGGGCGAGTCCGAGATCTTCGCCCGCGAGGCCGCCGACGGCGTACTGGTCAACCTGGGCACCCCCCACCCCGCGCAGTGCGACGGCATCCGCGCGATCGACTACGGCGCGGACACCATGCCGCCGTGGGTGCTCGATCCGGTGGCCGTGGGCAGTCTGCCGGTGCGCACCGCCCTGGCCCAGGAACTGCTGTCCCACTCCCCCACGGTGATCCGGGGCAACGCCTCCGAGATCGTGGCCCTGGCCGGCTCCGGACAGGGCGGCCGGGGCGTCGACTCGACTCTCGGCACCGACGAGGCCGCCACGGCGGCCCGCGACCTGGCCGCCCGCACGCACGGGGCCGTCGCCGTCTCCGGGCCGGTGGACCTGATCGCCGATGCCTCATCGACGGTGCGCATCGCCAACGGGGACCCAATGTTCACCGAGATCACCGGGGGCGGGTGCGCCCTCGGTGCGGTCACCGCCGCGTTCGTCGCCGTCTCGCCGTCGCCGCTGGTCGGTGCAGCCTCCGCCGCGGCGGTGTACGCCATCGCGGGCGAGAAGGCCGCCGGTGATGCGGCTGGTCCCGGCACCTTCGCCGTGCACCTGCTGGATGCACTGCGGTCCCTCTCGGCCGCCGACATCATGAGCCGGGCGGACATCTCATGACGACCCCCGCGAACAATCACTCGAGCCCGGACCTGAGCCCGGGTCGCAGCCCGGACTGGCGACCACTGGATCTGTCCCTGTACCTGGTGGCCGATCATGCCGTGTGCCAGCAGGCCGGAGCGGATCTGCCCGAGGTGGTCGCCCGATCCGTCGCGGCAGGCGCCACGGTGGTCCAGATACGGGCCAAGGAGCTTCCCGGCGGCCCGTTCACCGATCTGGCCGCGCAGGTGTGCGCAGTTCTCCCGCCCTCCGTTCCGCTCCTGATCAACGACCGCATCGACGTGGTGCTGGCCCTGCGCAGACGCGGGCTGGCCTGCGCTGGCGCCCACGTGGGTCAGGCCGACCTGGACGTCCGGGATGTGCGCGCACTGCTGGGGGACGAGGCCGTGATCGGTCTGAGCGCCGCCAGCCCCCAGCAGCTGCGCGCCGCGCACACCTCCGCCGCCCGGATCGACTACGTCGGCATCGGCCCACTGCACAGCACCCGCACCAAA
The DNA here is from genome assembly GCF_015209585.1 of Brachybacterium epidermidis. Taxonomy (GTDB): domain Bacteria; phylum Actinomycetota; class Actinomycetes; order Actinomycetales; family Dermabacteraceae; genus Brachybacterium; species Brachybacterium epidermidis. The sequence goes on along the minus strand of NZ_JADEYR010000001.1, from coordinate 312,498 downwards.
CGGGACGCACCGGCCGGGCTCGGCATCGACACCGTGATCGAACGCGCCCGGGACTGCACCCTGCCCGCGGTCGCCATCGGCGGCATCACCCCGGCGGACATGCCGGCCCTGCGGTCGGGAGGGCTCGCCGGGGCCGCCGTCGTCTCCTACATCTGCGCCTCGGCCGACCCCGGGGCGGCAACCGAACGCCTCGCGGCCGCCTGGAACGCGGCACCCACCTGGAAGCAGCAGCGATGACCACGACCCAGCCCACCGGCCCCTCCCACCCGCACACGCCGATGCCCGAAGGGCGGTGCGCCAGTCCCGGCACGGCAGGCGGCATCCCGCCCCGGGTGCTGTCCATCGCGGGCACGGACCCCACCGGGGGCGCCGGCATCCACGCCGACCTGAAGGCAATCGCGGCCTGCGGCGGTTACGGGATGGCCGCGGTCACCGCCCTGGTTGCGCAGAACACCCGGGGGGTGCGCGATGTGCATATCCCTCCGCCCGCCTTCCTGCAAGAACAGCTTGAGGCCGTCAGCGACGACGTCACCGTCGATGCGGTCAAGACCGGGATGCTCTTCGACGCCGACACCATCGGCGTGGTCGCGGACTGGCTTCGGCGCACCAGCCCGCCGGTGGTGGTGATGGACCCGGTGATGGTGGCCACCAGCGGCGACCGCCTGCTGGAGGAGGACGCCGAACGCGCCATGCGCGACCTGCTCCCGCAGGTGCATCTGGTCACCCCCAACGTGGATGAACTCGCCGTACTGCTCATGGACGAGCCGGCTGCCACCTGGGACCACCTGGTCTCCCAGGCCCAGCGCCTGGCCGCCAGCGCCGACGTGCTGGTGCTCGCCAAGGGCGGCCATCTCAGCGAACGCGAGGTGCGCGATGCGCTGGTCGATGCCGACGGCGTGCGGCACGTGGTCAGTTCACCGCGCATCCGCACCTCCAGCACCCACGGCACCGGATGCTCGCTGTCCGCCGCCATGGCGACGCTGAGGGTCCGTCACGGGGCCTGGGAGCCCGCTCTGAGCGCCGCCAAGCCGTGGCTGGCGCGGGCGATCGAGGACGGTCAGCACCTCCAGGTGGGGTCCGGGAACGGGCCGATCTCGCATTTCTGGGAACTGTGGGAGGCCGCGGCCGGGCGCTGACGCGCTCCTGCCCCGCCTAGACTGCGGACCATGGCCGAACACCTGTCAGCATCGGAGCCCTCGCCCTCCCGCCCCACCCGTTCCCCGTCCCCGCTGGACGCCCTGGCCGATGACTACGTCGAGCAGGTGGTGCAGGCCGACCCCTTCACCGCCACCAGCATCGGTGTGCCCGGGCACGACCACGAGGTCACCGACTACTCTCCCGCCGCCGAGGCCGCACGCACCGACGCGGCCCGCACCATGCTGGAGCGCATCGCACAGGTCGCCGATGCGGACGCCACCGATGCCGTGACCCGCGCCGCGATGACCGAGCGACTGGGCCTGCAGATCGAGCGGGCCGAGCAGCACCTGGACATCGCTGCGGTCAACAACCTCGCCTCCACGCTGCAGGTGCGGGACGTGCTGGACCTGATGCCCGCCGAGACCGCAGAGGACTGGGAGGTGCTCAGCTCCCGGATGGAGCAGATGCCCCATTCGCTGCACACCTGGGCGCAGTCCTTGCGCGAGGCCGCCTCGGCGGGCACCGTCTCGGCACGCCGGCAACTCCTGCTGGGCGCCGAGCAGGCCCGCTCCTACGCGGCGCGGGACGGCTTCTTCACCCGCTTCGCCCAGCAGGCGGTCGGTGATGAGACCCAGCGCGAGCGCGCCGCGGCGGCGGCCCGCACCGCCGCTGAGGGATACGTGCAGATCGCGGAGGTGCTGGAGGAACTGGCGTCGGCCGCCCCGGACCGCGACGCGGTGGGCAGGGAGGCCTACCCCCTGCATTCCCGCACCTTCCTGGGCACCGAGATCGACATCGACGACACCTACGCCTGGGGCATCGAGGAGCTGCGCTCGATCGTCGCCGAGCAGGAGCAGGTGGCCGAGCGGATCAACCAGCGCTACGGAACCGGCGGCGGCCGCTCGGTCAGCGCGGCCAAGGAGGCCCTGCGCAACGATCCCGAGCGCGTCCTGCACGGCACCGAGGCCCTGCGGGCGTGGATGCAGCAGCTCAGCGACAGGGCGATCGAGGATCTCGCCGGCACCCACTTCGACGTGCCCGCTCCCCTGCGGCGCCTGGAGTGCCGGATCGCGCAGACCGGCTCCGGCGGCATCTACTACACCGGTCCCAGTGAGGACCTCACCCGTCCCGGCCGCATGTGGTGGGACGTCCCAGCCGGTACCACCGAGTTCCACACCTGGGCCGAGACCACCACCGTGTACCACGAGGGGGTTCCCGGTCATCATCTGCAGGTGGGCACTCAGACCATGCAGGCCGCGTCCCTGAACCGCTGGCGCGCCCTGCTGTGCTGGGTCTCCGGGCACGGCGAGGGCTGGGCCCTGTACGCCGAGCGGCTGATGGACCAGCTGGGCTACCTCTCCGACGACGGCGACCGCCTGGGGATGCTGGATGCGCAGAGGATGAGGGCCGGGCGCGTGGTGCTGGACATCGGCCTGCACTGCGAGCTGCCGATGCCGGAGGGCCTGGCGGGCTCGGCCGGGGGCGCCTGGAGCTATGAGAAGGCATGGGACTTCATGAGCGAGCACTGGGGCATGGCCGAGGCCGAGCAGCGCTTCGAGCTGCACCGCTACCTGGGCTGGCCCGGTCAGGCTCCCTCCTACAAGGTGGGCCAGCGCGAATGGGAGCGCCTGCGCGAGCGCGCCCTGGCCCCCGCCGCCCAGGTCGCCTCCGGGGCTGAGGGCCCTGGTTCCGAGCAGGCCGCGGCGGTGCTGCGCGACTTCCACCGCCGGGCCCTCGAACTGGGCAGCGTGCCGCTGTCCGTCCTGGACGGAGCGCTGGCATGAGCGACAGCACACCGGCCGTCGAGCACACCCAGCACATCACCGAGCCGGCCACGGAGCCGCTGCCGGACACCGGCGGCGGTCCCCTGCTGCTGCTGGCCTCGGCCTCCGCGGGCAGGCGCGCCACCCTGACGGCTGCCCGCATCGAGCACGACACACTGCCGGTGGATCTCGACGAGGACGCGATCCTGGACCGTGCACGCACGGCCGCCGAGGAGGCCGGCGCCCCCCTGGCAGCCGCCGAGGAGGTGCTGCTGCTGGCGCGGGAGAAGGCGCAGGCAGCGACCGAGCTCAGCGACGGCGGCTACGTGGTTCTGGGCGGTGACTCGATGCTCGAGCTGGACGGCACGGTGCTCGGCAAGCCGCGCACCGCCGAGGTCGCCGGCGAGCGCTGGCGCACGCAGCGCGGCCGCACCGCCGTGCTGCACTCGGGGCACTGGCTGATCGACGACCGCGATCCCGAGGACGGCGGCACCGGGGCCACCTTCGGCGCCTCCGCCAGCTGCGAGGTCACCTTCGCCGACCTCTCCGACGAGGAGATCGACGCCTACGTCGCCACCGGGGAGCCCCTCGGCGTGGCCGGCGGCTTCACCATCGATGGCATGGGAGGACCGTTCATCACCGGTGTGAACGGGGATCCGCACGCCGTGGTGGGCCTGTCCCTGCCGCTGCTGCGCCAGATGCTCGGCGAGATCGGCATCGGGATCCACGAGCTGTGGGAGGATCTCTCCGCCCAGGGCGCGGCCGACGAACGCTGAGCCCACCGGCCCCGGTACTAGACTCGACCCCTGTCCGCCCTCGGAAGGAAACCCCTGCCCATGGCCTCCCGCCACTCCAAGACCCGCCCGCTGTCCACCGTGCTGATCGCCAACCGCGGCGAGATCGCGGTGCGCGTGGCCCGGGCCTGCCGTGACGCGGGTCTGCGCTCGGTGGCCGTGTACGCGGATCCTGACCGCGATGCCCTGCACACCGTGATCGCGGACGAGGCCTACGCCCTGGGCGGCACCACCGCCGCCAGCTCCTACCTGGTGATCGACAAGATCCTGGACATCGCGCGGCGCTCGGGTGCCGATGCCGTCCACCCCGGCTACGGCTTCCTCTCCGAGCGGGCGGACTTCGCGCAGGCCGTGATCGATGCGGGGCTGACCTGGATCGGTCCCCCGCCCGAGGCGATCGAGAAGCTGGGCGACAAGGTCTCGGCCCGACACATCGCCCAGAAGGCCGGTGCGCCGTTGGTGGCCGGCACCAAGGATCCCGTCGGCTCGAGCGACGAGGTGGTGGCCTTCGCCCGCGAGCACGGCCTGCCGATCGCGATCAAGGCGGCCTTCGGCGGCGGCGGCCGCGGCCTGAAGGTGGCCCGCGAGGAGTCCGAGGTGCGCGAGCTGTTCGACTCGGCAGTGCGGGAGGCCACCGCGGCGTTCGGCCGCGGCGAGTGCTTCGTGGAGCGCTACCTGGACTCGCCCCGCCACGTGGAGACCCAGTGCCTGGCGGACGTGCACGGCAACGTGCAGGTGGTCTCCACCCGTGACTGCTCCCTGCAGCGCCGCCACCAGAAGCTGGTGGAGGAGGCCCCGGCACCGTTCCTCTCCGCCCAGCAGAACGCACAGCTGGTGAGCGCCTCCAAGGCGATCCTCCGGGAGGCCGGGTACGTGGGTGCCGGCACCTGCGAGTTCCTGGTGGGGGTCGACGGCACCATCTCCTTCCTGGAGGTCAACACCCGCCTTCAGGTCGAGCACCCGGTCTCCGAGGAGGTCACCGGGATCGACCTGGTGCGCGAGCAGCTGCGGATCGCAGCGGGCGAGCAGGTCAGCGAGACCGATCCGGAGGTGCGCGGCCACTCCTTCGAGTTCCGCATCAACGGCGAGGACGCCGGGCGCGGGTTCATGCCGGCCCCGGGACGGGTCCAGCGTTTCGATCCCCCGGCCGGCCCGGGGGTGCGGCTCGACACCGGCGTGCGCGCCGGGGACGAGGTCTCCGGGGCGTTCGACTCGATGCTGGCCAAGCTGATCGTCACCGGGGCCACCCGCACGGAGGCGCTCGAGCGCTCACGGCGGGCCCTGGCGGAGTTCCGCATCGACGGCGTGCCCACCGTGCTGCCCTTCCACCGACAGGTGGTCGAGCACCCGGCCTTCGCGCCGCAGGACCCCTCGGAGCCCTTCAGCGTGCACACCCGCTGGATCGAGACGGACTTCGACGGCGAGATCGCGCCGGCTCCGCTGCCGGCCCAGCCCGAGGAGCCGGAGGACCGCGAGGCCGTGGTGGTCGAGGTCGACGGTCGCCGGGTGGAGATCAGCCTGCCGGCCTCCCTGCGTGCACCGCAGGCGGCCGTGCGCCAGCGCCGCAAGCGCGCCCACCGCGGCGTGGGCGGGGCTACGGCGGCTGGTGGCGGCACGGTCACCGCTCCCATGCAGGGCACCATCGTGAAGATCGTCGCCGAGGAGGGCCGCAGCGTGGCCGACGGCGACCTGCTGCTGGTGCTCGAGGCGATGAAGATGGAGCAGCCCATCACCGCGCACCGCTCCGGGGTGGTGACGGGCCTGACCGCGGAGATCGGCGCGACCGTCTCGGCCGGCGCCGTTCTGTGCACGATCGAGGACTGACAGGCCCGTCCCATCCGTCGCGCGCAGTCGCCGCGCGACCGGGGGCTGAGTCGTTGCGCGATCGCGCACGCCGGGTCGATCGGTGCTGCGCAGCGCATCTCCCCGCGCCGCTCAGCGGATCAGTCGGCCCCGCGCAGCTGCCGGGCGGCCTCGGCCATCGACCCTGTCAGTGACGGGTACACGGTGAAGGTGTCGGCCACCTGCTCGGCCGTGAGCCGATGGGTCACCGCCATGGCGTAGGGCAGGATCAGTTCGCTGGCCCGCGGCGCCACCACCACGGCCCCGATCACGGTGTGGGAGCCGGGGCGCACCATCAGCTTCACGAAGCCCTCGGAGATGCCCTGCATCTTGGCCCTCGGGTTCGTGGCCAGGGGCAGCATCCGCACCTCGCCGCTGATCTCCCCGTCCAGGATCTCCTTCTCGCTCACCCCGACCACGGCGATCTCCGGGCTGGTGAACACCGCCGAGGAGACATGCGCGGAGATCAGCGGGGAGACCGCATCGCCCAGGGCGTGGTACATGGCGATCCGTCCCTGCATGGCCGCCACCGACGCCAACGGGTACACCCCGGTGCAGTCCCCGGCCGCGTAGATGCCGCGCACCGAGGTGCGGGAGACGCGGTCGGTGACGACATGGCCGCTGTCGCGCATCCGCACCCCGGCCTCCTCCAGGCCCAGGCCCGCGGTGTTGGGGATCCCTCCCAGCGCCATCAGCACGTGGCTGCCGTGCACCTCCTCTCCGGAGGTCAGCTCCACCACCACGTGCTGCTCAGCCCCCTCGCCGACGACGCGGGCGGAAGCCGCTCGGGAGCGGGAGCGCAGGGTGACACCGCGGCGGGCGAAAGCCGCCTCGAGCACGTCGGCGGCATCCGCATCGGTGCCGGGCAGCACCTGGTCGCGGGAGGAGACCAGGGTGACCTCGCTGCCGAGGGCCCGGTAGGCGCTGGCGAACTCGGCACCGGTGACGCCGGAGCCCACCACGATCAGGTGCTCGGGCAGCTCGGTGAGGGTGTACAGCTGGGTCCAGTTCAGGATCCGGTGCCCATCGGCCGGGGAGTCGGCGAGCTCACGGGGCGTGGCACCGACCGCCACCAGCAGCACGTCCCCCTCGCCCTCGTCGATCACCTCGCCCTCGCCGTCCAGCACCTCCACCCGGTGCGGGCCTGCCAGGCGGCCACGGCCCTCGATCAGCGTCACCCCTGCCTCCACGAGGCTCTCCCGGATGTCGGCGGACTGCTTGTCGGCCAGGCGGCGCACGCGCTCGTTGACGGCCCCGAGGTCCACGCTCAGCGTGCGCGAGGTGGGGGTCGCGGCGGAGTCTGCGTCCCGGATGCCCAGGTCCTGCGAATCCGCCACCAGGTCCAGCACATCGGCGGTGGCGATCAGCGTCTTGGAGGGGACCACGTCGGTGAGCACGGCGGCGCCGCCGATGCCTCGCTCCTCGATGAGCACGGTCTCCACCCCGTGCCGCGCGGCGGGGAGGGCCGCCTCCTAGCCGCCCGGGCCGCCCCCGATGATCACCACCCGGGGGTGCTCACCGGCCTTGGTGACGCGATCGGGATCGGAGGGAAGCGCGGTGCTGGGATCTCTCACGCCCCCATTGTGTCTCAGAATGTGACTCGCCCGTGCACGGTCACGCCGACTGCGCTCGGCCCAGGGGTCTGCGCTAGGTTCTGTGCCATGGACGAGACCACCACTGCCCCGGATCCGTACTCGCTGGCGAAGGAGGCCGCCGCCGCGATCGCGCGCAGCAGCGGCATCGCGGCCCATGACCTCGCACTGGTGCTCGGCTCAGGTTGGTCCGGTGCCGCGGACCTGCTGGGAGAGACCGTGTGGCAGGCCGACGCCACCACGATCCCCGGGTTCAGGCCGCCCGCCGTGTCGGGCCACGTGGGCACCCTGCGCTCCATCCGCATCGAGGGCAGCGGCGCGCATGCCCTGGTGCTGGGGGCGCGCACGCACCTGTACGAGGGCGCCGGTGTGGGGCCCGTGGTGCACGGTGTGCGCACTGCGGCCGCCGCGGGCTGCCGCACCATGGTGCTGACCAACGGCTGCGGCGGGATCGACCCGTCCTGGTCGCCCGGCACCCCGGTGCTGATCGCGGACCAGATCAACTTCACCGGCACCACTCCGCTGGCCGGTGCGAACTTCGTGGACCTCACCGACGTGTACACCCCGGCGCTGCGCGACGTGGCGCGGGAGGTCGATCCCTCGCTGGAGGAAGGCGTGTACATGCAGTTCCGCGGCCCGACGTACGAGACCCCGGCCGAGGTGCGGATGGCCCGCACCATGGGAGCCACCCTGGTGGGGATGTCCACGGCGCTGGAGGCGATCGCCGCACGCGAGGCCGGGATGGACGTCCTGGGCATCTCCCTGGTGACCAACCTGGCCGCCGGTATCAGCGCCGAAGCCCTCAGCCACGAGGAGGTGCTCGAGGCCGGCCGGGAGGCGGGCCCGCGCATCTCCCGCCTGCTGGCCGAGACGGTGCGCCGGATCACCGGCCCCGGCACCACCGGCACCACGGATACCACCGATGAGGAGCCCACCCGATGAACCCGGACCAGGACCTCCTGACCCGCGCAAAGGCCTGGGGCGAGGACGACCCCGATCCCATGACCCGTGCGGCGCTGACCTCCCTGGTGGATCAGGCCGCCTCCGGGGACGAGGCCGCGCAGGCGGAGCTCGCCGATGCCTTCACCGGCACCCTCCAGTTCGGCACCGCAGGACTGCGGGGACGGATGGGGCCGGGACCGAACCGGATGAACCTCGCGGTGGTCTCCCGTGCCGCCCGGGGCCTCGCCGATCACCTCACCGGTGACCTGGGCCTCGATCGGCCTCAGGTGGTGATCGGCCACGACGCCCGCCACAACTCCCGCGCCTTCGCCGAGCGCTCCGCCGCGATCATGACCGCGGCGGGCTGTCGGGTGCAGCTGTTCGACACCCACCAGCCCACCCCCCTGGCGGCCTTCGCCGTGCGGCACCTGGAGGCCGATGCGGGCGTGGTGGTCACCGCCTCCCACAACCCGCCTGCCGACAACGGCCAACAGGGGTACCTGGGCGGGCGGGCAGCCGCTCCCGAGGGCCGCGGCGTGCAGATCGTCCCGCCGTCGGACGCGCACATCGCGGCCCGTATCGCGGCCGTGGGGCCCGTGCTGGGGATCGAGGTGGCCGAGTCCGGCTGGGAGATCCTGGGCGACCGCGTCGAGGAGCACTACCTGGAGGCCATCTGCGCGCTGCCGGATCCCGGCTCCCCGCGGGAGGTGCGGATCGTGCACACCGCCATGCACGGCGTGGGCACCCGCATCGCCCTGGCGGCCCTGCACCGCGCCGGCTTCACCGACGTGCACTCGGTGGCCAAGCAGGCCGACCCCGACCCGGACTTCCCCACCGTGTCCTTCCCGAACCCGGAGGAGCCCGGGGCGATCGACCTGGCGCTCGAGCTGGCCGCCACCGTCGAGGCCGACGTGGTGATCGCCAACGATCCCGATGCGGACCGCTGCGCGGCCGCCGTTCTGGACCCGCACCTGGGCCGCTGGCGGATGCTCACCGGCGACGAGCTGGGCGTGCTGCTGGGCGAGCACCTGGTGCGCCGCCACGGCTACCGGGGCACCTTGGCCCGCTCCCTGGTCTCCAGTCGCTGGCTGGACCGGGTGGCGCAGGATGCTGGTACCGAGGCCGCCACCACCCTGACCGGCTTCAAGTGGATCTCCCGTGCCCCGGGCATCGCCTTCGGCTACGAGGAGGCCATCGGCTACTGCGTGCTGCCGGACGTGGTGCGGGACAAGGACGGGCTCTCTGCCGCCCTCATGGTCGCGGAGATGGCCGCGGAGGCGAAGGCCGAGGGCACCACACTGGTGGGCCGGCTCGATGCGCTGGCGCGCCGCGACGGGCTGTACGCCACCTCGCAGCTGTCGGTGCGGGTCGAGGACCTCGCCCTGATCGGCACCATGATGCGCACCATCCGCACCTCACCGCCCGGTGAGCTGGCCGGTTCGCCCGTGGTCGAGAACCAGGACCTCTCCCAGGGCTCGGTGGGGACCACTGGCCTGCCACCCACCGACGGGATCCTGCTGCTGTGCGAGGACGACACCCGGGTGGTGGTGCGCCCCTCCGGCACCGAGCCGAAGCTCAAGTGCTACCTGGAGGTCGTCGAGCCCGTCGCTGCGGAGGCCGACGAGGCGGCGCTGGGGCAGGCCCGCCGTCGCGCGGCCGAGCGGCTCACGCGCGTCACCGAGGACCTGCGCCAGGTGCTCGGGCAGTCCTGAGCCGGGCTCAGTACCCGGACCCGCCGGCACCGCCCTCGAGCACCGCCCGCGAGGAGGACAGGCCCAGCCGGCTGGCACCGGCGGCAACCATCGCCTCGGCGGCCGCGCGGTCACGGATGCCGCCGGAGGCCTTGACGCCGAGACGGTCGCCGACGGTGCGACGCATCAGGGCCACGGCGTGCTCACTCGCGCCCCCGGCGGGGTGGAAGCCGGTGGAGGTCTTCACGAAGTCGGCACCGGCCTGCTCCGCGGCCTCGCACACCGCGACGATCTGCTCGTCGCTCAGCGCGGCGGACTCGATGATCACCTTGAGCACGGTGGGCTTCGGCGCGGCCTCGCGCACCTCCGCGATCTCCTCGCGCACGGCGTCGAACTCACCGGCGCGGGCCAGGCCCACGTTGATCACCATGTCCACCTCGTCGGCCCCCTTGGAGACCGAGTCGGCGGCCTCGGCGGCCTTCACGGAGGGGGCGTGCTGCCCGGAGGGGAAGCCGCACACGGTGGCGACCTTGACCGTGGTGTCCACCGGCAGCATCGACGGTGAGACGCACACCGAGTAGGTGCCCAGCTCCTCCGCCTCCCGCAGCAGGGACTCCACGTCGGCCCGGGTGGACTCGGGCTTCAGCAGGGTGTGGTCGATGAGGGCGGCGAGGTCGTTGTTCGCGATGGAGTTCATGGGCAGATCCTCCCAGACCAGGTGGCTTCCTGTCTCATCGGGCGGGCACCTGGACGCGCCTGGGCTGGCCTAGAATGGACGGCCGTGACCACATCCCGCCCCCGTCCCGGTGCACCGCGCCGCATCGTGCTGGTCGCCGGTCCCTCGGGCAGCGGGAAGGGGGAGATGTCCAGGCGCTGCGGCCTGCCCACGGTGGGGCTGGACGAGTTCTACCGCGATCAGGACGATCCGGGTCTCCCCCACCGCTTCGGGATCGTGGACTGGGACGACCCGGTCTCCTGGAACGCCGGTGCCGCGCTGGAGTCGCTCACCGCGCTCGCCCACGACGGGGCCGCCGAGGTGCCGGTGTACTCGATCTCCGAGTCCCGCCGCAAGGGCAGCCGCATCCTCGATGCCGGGGATGCACCGCTGATCGTCGCCGAGGGCATCTTCGCCGCCGAGCTGGTCGCTCCCCTGGCAGCCGCCGGTCTGCTGGCCGACGCCCTGGTGCTGGACCGGCCCGTGCCGGTGGTGTTCGGGCTGCGTCTGGTGCGGGATCTGTCCGAGGCCCGCAAGCCGCCCCTGACCCTGCTGCGTCGCGGCTGGGCACTAGCCGGGGAGCAGCGAGCGGACGTGATCCGGTGGCGGAGGGCCGGGATGTGTCCGGTGGGGCTGCGTGCCGGGATCGCCCGACTGCGCCGACTGACGGGGGTGGCCGAGGCCGATCGGAACATCACCGCCTGCAGGCAGCATCCGGCGGCGCACGACTGGCACCGCTGATGGTCCGCCGCAGCCTGCCGGCGCTGCGGGCGCGGTGACACGCGCAGCCGCGTGTTGCGGGGCATTCCGACCGCCGGGCGCCGTTCCCCCGTGGCGACAGGGCGGCCCAGCGCGGGCCGGCTGGGGTCAGGCGATGCGGTCGATGACGATGCGGCGCTGCGGCAGCTCGGTGCCGGCGGAGGCGTAGGACCACGAACCCCGGATCGCTTCGGTCGCACGAGCGATCCGCTCCGGGGTGTCGGTGTGCAGTCGAGCGATGACGTCGCCGCTGCGCACCTGGTCGCCCACGTGCGCCACGATCTCGACCCCGGCGGCGGCCTGCACGGACTCCCCGGGGCGCGAGCGTCCGGCTCCCAGGCGCCAGGCGGCCACGCCCACACCCATGGCGTCCAGCCCCTCGACCACGCCGTCGTGATCGGCCCGAAGCTCCTCGACGTGCTTCGCGGTGGGCAGCGGTGCGTCCACATCGCCGCCCTGGGCGGTGATCATGGCCCGCCAGGCGTCCATCGCACGGCCGTCGGCGAGCGCGGTCTCCACATCGGCGTCGTTCACTCCGGAGGCCTCGAGCATCTCGCGGGCCAGTGCGCAGGTCAGCTCCACCACGTCGGCGGGGCCCCCGCCGGCGAGGACCTCCAGGGACTCGCGCACCTCCAGCCCGTTGCCGGCCGTGCGGCCCAGCGGTGCGGACATGTCGGTGAGCAGGGCGACGGTGCGCACTCCGGCATCGGAGCCGAGGTCCACCATGGTGCGGGCCAGCTCGCGCGCATCGGACTCCTCGCGCATGAAAGCGCCGGCACCGGTCTTGACGTCGAGGGTGAGGGCGGCGGTGCCCTCGGCGATCTTCTTGGACATGATCGAGCTGGCGATCAGCGGGATCGCCTCGACGGTGGCGGTGACGTCGCGCAGGGCGTACAGCTTCTTGTCGGCGGGGGCCAGGCCGGAACCGGCCGCGCAGATCACCGCACCCACCTCCTCGAGCTGCCGCATCATCTCCTCGTTGCTGAGGTCGGCGCGCCAGCCGGGGATCGCCTCGAGCTTGTCGAGGGTGCCGCCGGTGTGGCCGAGCCCGCGTCCGGACAGCTGGGGCACCGCCACCCCGTAGGAGGCCACCAGGGGGGCCAGGGGAAGGGTGATCTTGTCCCCCACCCCGCCGGTGGAGTGCTTGTCGGTGGTGGGCTTGGACAGGGAGGAGAAGTCCATCCGCTCGCCGCTGGCGATCATCGCCGCGGTCCAGCGGGAGATCTCCTCACGATCCATGCCGTTGAGGAAGATCGCCATCGCCAGGGCGGACATCTGCTGCTCGGCCACGACGCCACGGGTGTAGGCGTCGATCACCCAGTCGATCTGCTCCGGCGTGAGCCGGTCCCCGTCGCGCTTGGTGCGGATCACCTCGACGGCGTCGAAGGGCTCCACGGCAGAAGTGCGGTTCTCGTTCACAGGTGTCCCATCGGTGGTGGTGCGGAGATCGGTGATGCCGGCGCTGTGGGGCGACCGGCCGATCGGGGCGGGCGGGGTCCGTTCGGGGTCAGGCCAGCCCCATGTCCGCCGGCCCGAAGGCCTGCGGCAGGATCCCTCGAGGTCCCTCACCCCTGCGGGGTGAGGATGGCGAAGTCGTCCGCGGCGTGCTCGGACAGCAGCTGGCGGCAGCGGCCGCAGGGCATGATCACATCTCCCTGGCCGTTGACGCACACGAAGGCGGTGAGCTTTCCGCCGCCCCCGGCGATCAGCTCGCTGACCATGCCGCACTCGGCGCACAGGGTGACGCCGTAGCCGGCGTTCTCCACGTTGCAGCCGGTGACGATGCGACCGTCGTCCGCGCGACCGGCGGCACCCACCGAGTACCCGGAGTACGGGGCGTAGGCGCGACGCACCACGTCGCGGGCGGCGGTGAGCAGCTCGTCGAACGGCGCGCCAGCGGCGCCCTGGGCGTGCTCGGGGACGGAGGAGGGTGTGGTCACGGGGTCTCCTGGGTCACTGCTTGACGTAGGGGATGCCGTCCGCGGCGGGAACGCGCACGCGGCCCACCACGCCGGCGACCGCGAACAGTGCGACCACGTAGGGCAGCATCAGCAGGAAGTCACCGGGGATGCTCACACCGCCCTCGGCGGCGCTCATGGTGCCCAGGCGCAGCTGCAGCGAGTCGGCGAAGGCGAAGGTGAGCGCGGCCAGCAGCGCCCCGACGGGGTGGTAGCGGCCCAGGATCATGGCGGCCAGGGCGATGTAGCCCTTGCCGGCGGACATGTCCTCGCCGAAGGCCACACCGGTGCCGATGGTGAGCATCGCGCCTCCCAGGCCGGCCACGGCCGAACCCAGCAGCACGTTGGACCAGCGGGTGGGGTTGACCTTGATGCCGACGGTGTCAGCGGCCCGCGGGTGCTCGCCGACCGCGCGGACCCGCAGTCCCCAGCGGGTGCGGAACAGGGCGATGGTCAGCACGACCACGATGACCCACATCAGGTACACCAGGATGTTCTGCTCGAACAGGGCCGAGCCGATCAGCGGGATGTCCGCCAGCAGGGGGATCCGCAGGGTGGGCAGTCGCATGGGGGAGTTGAACATCCCGGGGTTCGCGCTCATCACCGAGCCGAAGAAGAACGAGGTGATGCCCACGGCGAACACGTTCAGCACCACGCCGACGATGATCTGCTGTACCTGGTACCCCACGGCGAACAGAGCCAGCAGGGCACCCATCAGCACCGCCACCAGCGGGGCCGCGATCAGGCCGGCCCACACATTGCCGAGCAGGGAGCCCACCAGTGCGGCACCGAACGCACCGAACAGCAGCTGACCCTCGATGGCGATGTTGATGACACCGGCGCGCTCGGACAGCACACCGGACAGCGCACCGAAGGCGAGGGGGACGGCGAGGATGACCGTGGACTGCAGCAGGGTCCCGACGCTGAGGGATCGCTCGGAGATCACCCAGGTCATGAAGGACAGCACCCAGGCCACCGCGAAGATGCCCACCAGGGTGTTGCGGATCGCAGGGCGCAGGCGGTGGGGCCGGGACTGGAGTGCCCACAGCGCTGCCGAGGCGAGCAGCGCGATCACCGCGAGCACGATGGAGGCGGCCATGGACGGGACGGTCACCTGCTCGGGAAGGATCCCCAGCGGGTTCAGGTCCTTCTCACGGGCGATGCCGTAGGTGCTGGAGGCGCCGGGGATGCCGCGCAGCCCGAAGAAGATCAGTCCCAGCACGCCCAGGATGGTGGTGGTCAGCGGCAGGTGCCACCACGTGGAGGGACGCTCGTCGACGACGGCCTTCTGGACGACGGCGTCATCGGAGGCCAGGCGCGTGGTGGCGCTCATCGGTCCTCTCCCTTCGTCTCGGTCCGGGCCCCGGACCGCTCAGCACTGCCCGGTGGTTCGGCGGGGTCAGGCGCCGCACTGCTGCCCGAGAAGGAGGGTGCCTGGCTGGTCGCAGCGCTGCTGGTGCTCACGACGGAGGAACCGCCGTTCCGGGTGGCCCCCGTGCGGTCCTCCCCTGCTCCGGAGGTGGCACGGGCACGGCGGCGCCGCTCGCCCGCTCCGGGGTTGTCCACGCGGCGCAGGCCGATCAGGGTGCGCACCAGCGGCGGCGCCGCGATGAACAGCACCACCAGGGCCTGGATCACGGAGACCAGGTCCAGGGGCACGCCCTGCTGGGTCTCCATGTAGCGGCCGCCGGTGGACAGGCCCGCGAACAGCAGGCCGGCCAGCACGATGCCCACCGGCCCGGAGCGGCCCAGCAGGGCGACGGTGATCGCATCGAAGCCGAGCGAGCCGGCGATGCCGTCGGTGAGGCGCTTCTCGGTGCCCAGGATGTGCACGGCGCCGGCCAGGCCAACCAGGGCGCCGGCCACCGCCATCACGGCGAAGGAGGCGCGGGCCGGGGAGATGCCGGCCACGCGGGCGGCGCGCGGGTTGGAGCCGACGGCACGGAACTGGAACCCGAGGGTGGAGCGGTTCATCAGCCACCACAGGAACACCACCACGGCGATGGCCAGCAGGATGCCGGCGTGGAGGCGGAACTGGCTGCCCAGCAGCAGCGGCAGGGAGGCGGTGTCCTTCACGGAGGGCGAGGTGGGCTGGGACTGGTTGGCGCCGGTGAACGCACTGGTCTTCAGGGCGAAGAACAGCAGGTAGGTGGCGATCCAGTTCAGCATGATGGTGCTGATGACCTCGTTGGCGCCGAAGCGGGCCTTGAGGAAGCCTGCGATCCCGCCCCAGAACGCACCGGCGATGACACCCACGACCAGGGCCACCAGCAGGTGGATCACGATCGGGAGCTGGAAGGTGAAGCCCACATAGCCGGCCACCATGGCACCGACGATCAGCTGGCCGGTGCCGCCGATGTTGAACAGGCCGGCGCGGAAGCCCACCGCCATGCCGCAGGCCGCGATCACCAGGGGGGTGGCGATGGTGAGGGTCTCCGTGAGGGGGCGCAGGCCGCGCATCAGCGCGGGACCCCACACGTAGGTGCCCGTGCCGCCGTCGGCTCGCAGCGACTCCAGGGTGCGGGTGAAGCCGGGGAAGTCGAACACGGCTCCGCGGAACATCGCCGCGTAGGCCTGGCTGATCGACTGCCAGGCGGCACTGAAGGTGTCCCCCGGACGCGCGAAGAAGTAGCCGAGGGCCTCGCGCACCTCGGTGTCGGCGATCAGGATCAGGATCGAACCGATGATGAAGGCGAACACGAAGCTGGCGACCACCACCAGCAGGTTGCCTCGGGCGATGTCCTGCACCAACCGGCCCCAGCGGTCCTGCGAGGGGTCCGCAGGCGGCGGGGCCTCGGAGCCGGTGCCGCCGGAGCCGACGCCCGGGGCGCTGCCCTGCTCCGCGGCGGAGGGGGTCACGGCGCTCATGCGAGCTCTCCTTCATCAGCGAGCTGGGAGTCGGTGGTGCGGGCACCGGAGGCGACGGCCTCCCGCGCGGCCTCGGCGGTGTAGCCGGCCATCATCAGGCCCAGCACGTCACGGTCGGTGTCCCCGGGGACGATGCCCAGGATGGTGCCGCGGTACATCACGGCGATGCGGTCGGCCAGCTGCGTGACCTCGTCCAGCTCGGTGGACACGATGATCACGGGCGTTCCCTTGTCGCGCTCGCCGAGGATCCGACGGTGCAGGAACTCGATCGAGCCGACGTCCACGCCGCGGGTGGGCTGCGAGGCGATCAGCAGCGACAGCTCACGGTTGAGAGCGCGGGCCATCACCACCTTCTGCTGGTTGCCTCCGGACAAGGTGGACACGGCGTTCTGCGGGGAGTCCGTGCGCACGTCGAAGTCCCCGACCAGGGTGTCCGCGTTGGTGCGCACCGCGGTGGGGTTCATCGACAGCGCGGACCCGTACGGGGCGCGGTTGAACTGGTCAAGCACCAGGTTCTCGGCCACGGAGAAGTCCGGCACCAGGGCGTCATGGGTGCGGTCCTCGGGGACGAAGCCGATGCCCGCGTCGAGGATCTGCTTGGTGGAGCGGCCCACCAGCTCGGCGCCGTGGAGCACCGCGGAGCCCTGGACGTTGTCCTGCAGGCCCAGCAGCGCCTCGGTGAGCTCGGTCTGGCCGTTGCCCTGCACGCCCGCCACGGCGAGCACCTCGCCGCGGTGCACGTCGAAGCTGACGCCGTCCAGGGTGCGCACTCCGGCGTCATCGGTGACGCGCAGATCCGAGACCTGGAGGGCCACCTCACCGGGTGCGGCGGGGGCCTTGTCCAGAGCCAGGGACACCTGTCGGCCCACCATCAGGGAGGCCAGGTCGGCCTGGTCGGCGGAGGGGTCGGCGGTGCCCACCACCTTGCCGCGGCGGATCACGGTGATGCGGTCGGAGACCGCCTTGACCTCGCGCAGCTTGTGGGTGATGAACACGATCGAGGTCCCCTCGTTGCGCAGCTGGCGCATGATGTTCATCAGCTCATCGGTCTCGTGGGGGGTGAGCACCGCGGTGGGCTCGTCCAGCACCAGCACCTCGGCGTGCCGGCTGAGGGCCTTGACGATCTCGACGCGCTGCTGTGCGCCCACCGGGAGGTCCTCGACCAGGGCGTCCGGGTCCAGGTCGAACCCGAATCGCGCGGAGATCTCTCGCACCAGCTCCCGGGCCGCGGCGATGTCGAGCATCCCGCCCTTGGTGGGCTCGTGGCCCAGCACCACGTTCTCGGCCACCGTGAACACGGGCACCAACATGAAGTGCTGGTGGACCATGCCGATGCCCGCCGCCATGGCGTCACCGGGACCGGTGAACCGCACCGGCTGGTCGTCGATGAGGATCTGCCCGCCGTCCGGCCGGTACAGGCCGTACAGCACGTTCATCAGGGTGGACTTGCCGGCCCCGTTCTCGCCCAGCAGGGAGTGGATCTCCCCGGGCTCGATCACCAGGTCGATGGCGTCATTGGCCACGAAGGTCCCGAAGGTCTTCGTGATCTCACGCAGTTCGAGCTTCACAGCACTCGCTTCCGTCAGCGCCGCCCCGCCGGCGAGGGGCGAGGGCGGGTGGTCGCGACCACCCCGGTGCCGGGGCGGCGCGGTGACGCGGCTCCTCCCGGAGGCGGAGCCGCGTCACGCGGGTAGGGGTCAGGACTCCTTGGGAGCAGCCTCGGACTCGACGGTCACGGTGCCGTCGATGATCTCCTGCGTGAGGGTGTCCAGCTCACCCTTCAGCTCCTCGGGGACCTTGTCCTCGAAGTCGTGGAACGGGGCCAGGCCCACACCACCGTTCTCCAGGGTGCCCACGTACGGGGAGTTGTCGAAGGAGCCCTCGGAGCCCTCGGCGGTTACGGCCTGCACCGCCTCGCCCATCAGCTTCATCACGGAGGTGAGGATCACGCTCTGTGCCTCGGCGTCGGAGGAGTTGGTCTCGTAGCCATCGGCGTCGACCCAGATCACCATGCGGCCCTCGCCCTCCTTGGCGGAGGCCAGGGTGCCGGCGCCCACGGGGCCCGCCACCGGCATGATGATGTCCGCGCCGGCGTTGTAGAACTCGTCGGAGACGGCCTTGCCCTTGGACTGGTCCTCGAAGGAGGCGATGATGGAGCCGGACTGGGAGTCCTTGTTCCAGCCGAGCACCTCGACGTTCGTGCCGTGGGTCTCGTTGTAGTGGGCCACGCCGTCCACGTAGCCGTCCATGAAGATGGTGACGGTGGGGATGTCCATGCCGCCGTAGGTGGCGACCTTGCCGGTCTCGGTCATGCCGGCGGCAAGATAGCCGGCCAGGAACGCGGCCTCGGCGGTGTTGAACTCGATGGGCTTGACGTTGTCCAGCTCGATCGGGTTGCCGTCGGCGTCCTGTGCGGTGGAGTCCACGATCGCGAAGTCGATGTCCTCGTTGGCCTGGGCGGCGTTGCCGGTGGCCGGGGCCAGCAGGAAGCCCACGGTGAAGATCAGGTTGCAGTCCGAGGAGACGAGGTTGTTGATGTTGGGCTCGAACTCGGAGACGGCGGTGGACTCAGCGGTCTGGGTCTGGATCCCGAGCTCCTCCTCCGCGGCCATCAGACCGTTGTAGCTGGACTCGTTGAAGGACTTGTCGTCCCAGCCGCCGGAATCGGAGACCATGCAGGCCTTGTATTCGCTGCCGGCACCGCCGGCGTCGCTGCCGCCGCCATCGCCGTTGCCGCCACCGGCCTCGGGAGCGGTGCCGCACGCGGCAAGGGTGAGGATTCCGGCGCCGCCGAGGGCGAGCGCGCGCGAGAGGTTCTTCATGAAGGATCTCCGGTGTGACGAGCAGGAGGATGTGGACAGGGACCGGACGGGTCCGCATGGTGGGCGGCCTGAGCGTCAGCGGTCCCCTGCAGGGTATCCGGGACCGGCGTCCCGTGTACGGACCGACGGCCCATCGACATGAACCGTTATGAAATCGACGCGCACATGACAGGCACGTTAACTGCGTGCGAACTCGAATCCGCAGCCCGCCGCCGATGACGGCCGAGAGGCAGATCACAGGCGAGGTCGGCAGTGTGCGCTGGACGATGGGCCCGGCTTGCGGGAATGCCGGGGTGCGGGGGGCTCCGCTCCGCGGTCAGGCGGCGTGGGCGTCGCGCAGCAGGCAGGCGGCGGCGAGCACCTCGGCGCCGATGTCGATCGCCCGCTCGTCGATCATCAGATCGCCCATGTGGAGGTCGTAGGTGCGGCCGCCGGGGGTGCGCGTGCCCAGGCGTGCCAGGGCCCCGGGCACCTTCTCCAGGTACCAGGCGAAGTCCTCACCGCCCAGCGACTGCGCCGTGGGGTCGAGGTTCTGCCTCCCCAGCACGTCGGTCACGGCGGCGGAGAGCACCTCGACGCTGTGCGGGGAGTTGGACACCGGGGGCACCCCGCGATCATGGGTCACCCGGGCCTCGACCCCCCAGGGACGCACCAGAGCGGCCAGGACCTCCTCGAGCAGGTCCTCGGCACGGTCCCAGGCGTCGTGGTCCAGGCAGCGCAGCGTCCCCTCCAGGGTGCCCGAGCTCGGGATCGCGTTGAAGGCCGAACCGGCGTGGATGCTTCCCCAGGTGAGGTTGACCCCGGAACGGGGGTCCATGCGCCGGCTCAGTGCCGCCGGCAGCTGGGTCGCGATCGATCCCAGGGCGTAGACCAGGTCCTGGGTGAGGTGAGGCCGGGAGGTGTGCCCGCCGGCTCCGCGCACCTGGATCCGCACGGGATCAGTGGCGGAGGTGATGGGTCCCGACTTCAGGCCGACGTGGCCCACGTCGACCCCGGGGTCGCAGTGCAGGGCGAAGATCGAGTCGACGTCATCGACCACGCCCTCGCCGATCAGCTCGAGCGCTCCGCAGGGGTGCTTCTCCTCCGACGGCTGGAACACCAGGCGCACCCCGCGCCGCAGGGCGCCCTCGTCGGCGACCCGGACCAGTGCGTGCGCGGCACCGATCACGGCGCTCATGTGCACGTCATGGCCGCAGGCGTGGGAGACCCCCTCGACCGTGGAGCGGTAGGACACGGTGGACAGCTCCGGGATCCCCAGGGCGTCCATGTCGGCTCGCAGCGCGACGGGCTTCAGATCGGGATCGGAGCCCGGGATGTCGCACACCGCACCGGTACGGGGCATCCGCTTCGGCTCGAGCCCTAGGGCCTGCAGCTGCTGGACCACGTAGTCGGTGGTGCGGTGCTCCTCATGGGACAGCTCGGGGTGACGGTGCAGATGGCGTCGGATGTCGCGCAGCTGCCGGGATCGTTCGACGATCGTGCGGTGGAGCAGGCCGTCCGGACCCAGCAGCCCCTCCCCCGTGCGTCCCTGCGCGGGGGCGACCGATGCTGTCGTCCCGGTGGCTGCGATCACCAGCGGCTGATCCACCTGTGCTGTCCTTCGTCCGTTGCTGCTGTCATGTCCCGGCCATGTCGTCCCGGATCGGGGATGCAGTCGCTGCTCCGGGCGGGTCGCCGTCGGCGATCAGCGCAGATGGTCCAGGCCTGCCTGGGGCAGTCGGCCCACCAGGGTGCCCAGATTCTGGGCGTGATCGTCGGCGAGGACGAGCAGCACGTCCTCGGTGTCGACGACGCTGACCCCGTCCAGCCCGACCAGGGCGACGTGGCGATGGGTGGCACCGTACACCGTGGCCCGGGAGTCGACGGCATCGACCCGTGCGGTGCCCAGCACCTGGACATCGGACCCGTCGCGGCGCACGCCGACTTCCTCCCTCGTGCCCGCGCGGGCACGCAGCTGACGGGCGAGGGCGGCGAAGTCGCCGACGTCGTCCCAGTCGAAGGAGGCAGGCACGACGGCGACCCTGCCGGCCGCCGCGAGGGGCTCGGCCAGCGCGTGGTCGATGGCGATGCTGGTGAGCGTGGGCCAGAGGCGCTCCATCACCTCCCGCTCCTGCGCGGTGCCGCGGGCGGCGGCGATCGAGCGGACTCCGGCGGCGAGAGGGGGGATCTGTTCGGCCAGGGCATCGAGCAGCACCCCCGCCCCGACGACGAACATGCCTGCGTTCCACAGGAACCTGCCGGTGGTCAGGAACTCCTCGGCGAGCGCGGCGTCAGGCTTCTCCACGAAGCGGACGACCGGGCGGGCGCCCGCGGCACGCAGCTGACGCTGGGCGGGGTCGCCGGCTCCGCCGCCCTCGGCCCCGTGGCCATCCGATACCGGGGCCTGTTCGATGTAGCCGAACCCCGTGGCGGGATGGGTGGGCTGGATGCCGAGGGTGACCAGGTGGCCCAGCTCAGCGGCTCGTCGGGCGGCGCGGACGCTCTCGGCGAAGCCCTGGGTGTCCGCGATCAGGTGGTCGGCGGCGAAGGAGCCGATCACAGCCGTCGGCTCCTCGCGCTCCACCACGGCTGCGGCCAGCGCTATCGCCGGCATCGAATTGCGCGGGGTGGGCTCGGTCAGCACCCGGGCCGTCGCCCCCGCCTCCGCGACCTGCTGCTGGACGGCGTGCGCGTGCCCACTCCCGGTCACGATGACGGGCGGTCGGTCCGCCAGGGGCGCCAGCCGTGCGAGGGTCTGCTGCAGCAGGGAGGAGCCGCTGCCGGTGAGGTCCAGCAGGAACTTCGGATGCGTGCTGCGCGACAGCGGCCACAGCCGTGTTCCGGCGCCACCGGCGGGGATCACGGGAACGAAGGGCATATCGGACATGGCGACAGCGTACCCAGGCCCCGGCGGACCTCTCAGACCCCGGCAGGTGCGCGCGGACCTGCACGTCCAAGTGCTAGGCTGGCCGGGCCCCTGTCGGGGGCGATGATGATGTCGCCGTGTCGTGACGTGCTCGTCCGCTCGGGCGCGCACAGTCAGCGCGGGCCGGTCACGGACTCGCTCCGGCACCCGGTTCTCGCGAGGCCTCGCGTCGCGGCAGTGCATCCTTCCCCTCGGCCCCATCCCGTCGTTTCTGGAGGACCTTGTGGCATCAGCCCAGTCCGGGACGCTCTATCGCGGCCGCGAGGGCATGTGGTCCTGGGTCGCGCACCGCATCTCGGGAATGCTCATCTTCCTGTTCCTGCTCGTGCACGTCCTGGACACAGCACTGGTGCGCGTCTCCCCCGAGGCCTACAACGAGGTGATCGGCCACTACAAGTCCGTGGTGTTCGGCCTCGGCGAGATCGGTCTGGTCGCGGCTGTGCTTTTCCACGCGCTCAACGGCCTGCGGATCATCCTGGTGGACTTCTGGTCCCAGGGCACCCGCCACCAGCGCGCACTGTTCTGGGGTGTCGTCGCGGTGTGGGCGCTGCTGATGATCGGCTTCGTCCCCCGCCACCTGATGCACATGTTCGGAGGCTGAGATGACCGCACAGTCCACCACCCAGATCCCGGATCCCTCCACCCGGTACCGCCGCACCGGCCAGCGCGGGATCAACACGGAGATGCTGTCCTGGCTGTTCATGCGGGTCTCCGGCGTGTTGCTGGTCATCCTGGTGTTCGGTCACCTGTTCGTGAACCTCTGGCTCGGCGAGGGCGTCAAGGGCATCGACTTCGCGTTCGTCGCCGGCAAGTGGGCCTCCCCGTTCTGGCAGGTGTGGGACCTGCTGATGCTGTGGCTGGGACTCATCCACGGCGGCAACGGCGTGCGCACCATCATCAACGACTACGCGCGCGGCTCCACGATGCGCCTGGTGCTCAAGGGCCTGCTGTACTTCGCGGTGGTGCTCACCATCGTGCTGGGAACCCTGGTGGTCTTCACCTTCGATCCGTGCCCCGTGGGTGCCGATCCGTCCCTGCTTCCCTCCATCTGCGAGGGCTGAGCGCGCCCGCCCGGCGCACCACCCCCTGCACTCCTTCTCCTGTCGTGATCGAAACGGAGCACTGACCCCCATGCAGACCCATAGCTACGACGTGGTGATCGTCGGCGCCGGCGGCGCTGGCATGCGCGCCGCCCTGGAGTCCTCCAAGCGCGCCCGCACCGCCGTGGTCACCAAGCTGTACCCCACCCGGTCCCACACCGGCGCCGCCCAGGGCGGCATGTGCGCCGCTCTCGCCAACGTCGAGGAGGACAACTGGGAGTGGCACACCTACGACACCGTCAAGGGCGGCGACTACCTGGTCGACCAGGACGCCGCCGAGGTGATGGCCAAGGAGGCCATCGATGCGGTGCTGGACCTGGAGAAGATGGGGCTGCCGTTCAACCGCACCCCCGAGGGCCGCATCGATCAGCGCCGCTTCGGCGGTCACACGCGTGAGCACGGCGAGGCTCCTGTGCGCCGCGCCTGCTACGCGGCCGACCGCACCGGGCACATGATCCTGCAGACCCTCTACCAGAACTGCGTCAAGCAGCAGGTGGAGTTCTTCAACGAGTACTACGTGCTGGACATCCTGATGACCGGCGACCCGCGCACCGACGACGGCGTGCGCGCCGCCGGCGTGGTCACCTATGAACTGGCCACCGGTGAGATCCACGTGTTCCGCGCGAAGTCCGTGGTGTTCGCCTCCGGCGGCTTCGGCAAGATCTTCAAGACCACCTCCAACGCCCACACCCTCACCGGTGACGGCCCGGCCATGGCGCTGCGCCGGGGCATCCCCCTGGAGGACATGGAGTTCTTCCAGTTCCACCCCACCGGTCTGGCCGGTCTGGGCATCCTGCTCTCGGAGGCGGCCCGCGGCGAGGGCGGCATCCTGCGCAACAGCGAGATGGAGCGCTTCATGGAGCGCTACGCTCCCACCCTGAAGGATCTCGCCCCGCGCGACGTGGTGGCCCGTGCCATGGCCAACGAGGTGCGCGAGGGCCGCGGTGCCGGCCCCAACAAGGACTACGTGTACCTGGACCTGACCCACCTCGAGCCCGCGCACATCGACGCGAAGCTCCCGGACATCACCGAGTTCGCCCGCACCTACCTGGGGGTGGAGCCGTACACCGAACCCGTCCCGGTGTACCCCACCGCGCACTACGCGATGGGCGGCATTCCCACCAACATCCGCGGCGAGGTGCTGCGCAACGAGGTGGACACCATCCCCGGCCTGTACGCAGCCGGCGAGGTGGCGTGCGTGTCCGTCCACGGCGGCAACCGCCTGGGCACCAACTCCCTGCTGGACATCAACGTGTTCGGCCGCCGCGCCGGCATCGCTGCCGCCGAGCACGCCGCCACGGTGGAGCTGCCCGAGCTGGCCGAGGGCGTGGAGGCCCCCACGGTGGAGCTGCTGGAGCGGCTGCGGGATCGACCCGCCACGGAGGATCGCATCGCCGACATCCGCCGCGACCTGCAGGAGACCATGGACGCCAACGTCCAGGTGTTCCGCACCGACGAGACCTGCCGCAAGGCCCTGGCCGACATCGCCGTGCTGAAGGAGCGTTACGCGACCGTCGCCGTGCAGGACAAGGGCAAGCGCTACAACCTGGACCTGCTGGAGGCCGTCGAGCTCGGCTTCCTGCTGGACCTCGCCGAGGTCGTCGCGCTCGGCGCCCTGTACCGCAGGGAGTCCCGCGGCGGTCACTTCCGCGAGGACTTCGAGAAGCGCGACGACGTCAACTTCCTGCACCACACGATGGCCTACCGCACCCTGGAGGGTGAGGAGGGCACCGAGGGCACCCAGATCCGTCTGGGCACCAAGCCCGTCGTGATCACCCGCTACGAGCCGAAGGAGCGCACGTTCTGATGTCAGTCGTCGCCGACAAGCCCCAGGCCACCTCGCCCGAGTCCAGCGCCAGCGAGATCCCTTCCTTCGAGGTCACCCTGCGGATCGCCCGTTTCGATCCCGAGGGCGAGAAGGGTACTCACTGGCAGGACTTCACCGTCACCATGCACGGCACCGATCGCGTGCTGGACGCCCTGCACGAGATCAAGTGGCACCTGGACGGCTCCCTGTCCTTCCGTCGCTCCTGCGCGCACGGGATCTGCGGGTCCGACGCCATGCGGATCAACGGCCGCAATCGCCTGGCCTGCAAGACCCTGCTGAAGGACCTGGACATCGACAAGCCCATCACCATCGAGCCCATCAAGGGCCTGCCGGTGGAGAAGGACCTCATCGTGGACATGGAGCCGTTCTTCGACTCCTACCGCGAGGTGATGCCGTTCCTGGTCGCCAAGGGGCAGGAGCCCAGTCGCGAGCGCCTGCAGTCCGCTGAGCAGCGCGAGCGGTTCGACGACACCACCAAGTGCATCCTGTGTGCCGCCTGCACCTCCTCGTGCCCGGTGTTCTGGACCGACGGCCAGTACTTCGGCCCCGCCGCGATCGTCAACGCGCACCGGTTCATCTTCGACTCGCGTGACGATGCCGGCGAGCAGCGGCTGGAGATCCTGAACTCGCGCGAGGGTGTGTGGCGCTGCCGCACCACCTTCAACTGCTCGGAGGCCTGCCCGCGCGGCATCGAGGTCACCAAGGCCATCGCGGAGGTCAAGCAGGCCGTGATCCGCGGGCGCATCTGAACTCCCAGCACTGAGCGAAACGCCCCTCATGGTCCGCTGCCGGACCGTGAGGGGCGTTCTGCGTGGGGCCGAGGGCCTCAGGAGTAGGTGACCACCAGCGGGGCATGATCGGACCAGCGAGTGTCGTAGCTGGGTGCTCGATCCACCTGGGCGGAGGTGGCGCGTGCTGCGAGGTCCGCAGTGGCGATCTGGTAGTCGATGCGCCAGCCGGAGTCGTTGTCGTAGGCCTTCCCGCGCTGGGACCACCAGGTGTAGGGGCCGGGCCCCTCACCGGCGAGGGCGCGATGCACGTCCACCCAGTCGCCTTCGACCAGCAGCCGGTCCAGATAGGCGCGCTCCTCGGGCAGGAAGCCCGCGGACTTCACGTTGCCCTTCCAGTTCTTGATGTCCACCTCGCGGTGGGCGATGTTGATGTCCCCGGTGAGCACGACGTGACGCCCGTCGGCCCGCAGCTGGTCGAGTCGCTCGAGCATGCCGTCCAGGAACGCGTACTTGTCCGTCATGGTCTGCGGCTTCTCGGTGTTGCCCGAGTGCATGTAGCAGGAGATCACGGTGAGCTCCCTGCCGTCGTCGAGCGGATCCTCGAGGTCCGCCTCGAGCCAGCGCCCCGTGTGGGAGTCGCCCTCAAGACCCGGGAGCCCGCGGCGAACGTCGTCGAGGTCGATCCGCTCCAGCTCCGTGCGCGCAGCGATCGCGACGCCGGCGCGTCCCTTGAGCTGGGAGGCCTCCCCCACGATGCTCCAGCCCTCACCGACGAGATCGGCGATCAGTTCGTCGGGTGCACGCACCTCCTGCAGGGTGATCACATCGGCGGTGGTGTCGGCGAGCCAGTCGGCCATGCCCTTGCGGGCGGCCGCTCGCAGGCCGTTGACGTTGACGGTGGCGAGGGTGAAGGTCATGGCCCCAGTATCACTGTGCGGCGCGCCCCCGGTCGAACCGAGAGGCACCGGAGCCGACCCGGCGACGCCCCTGGGGCCGGGTCGGACCGTGCTCGGCCCGCTCGGTGGCAGGGGAGCTCACCGGGCGGCAGCGGGCCGCTCAGTCCTGTGCGCTGTGCTCGATCCCGGCTGCGTGCTCGGCCATCTCCACCACGTTCTTGACCAGCAGGGCTCGTGTCATCGGGCCCACGCCGCCGGGGTTCGGTGAGATCCAGGAGGCCACCTCGGCCACGCCGGGATCGACATCGCCCACCAGGCGGGCCTTGCCGGTGTCCTCGTCCTCCTGACGGGACACGCCCACATCCAGCACGACCGCGCCCGGCTTGACGTCCTCTGGCCGCACCAGGTGCGCGGTGCCGGCCGCGGCCACGATGACGTCTGCCCGACGCAGATGGGAGGGCAGGTCGCGGGTCCCTGTGTGGGTGAGGGTGACGGTCGCGTTGATCGCCCGGCGGGTCATGAGTGCCCCGATGGAGCGGCCCACGGTGACGCCGCGCCCCACCACCACCACGTCCTTTCCGTCCAGGTCGATCCCATGGCGTTCCAGCAGCTCGATGACCGCGCGCGGGGTGCAGGGCAGCGGGGTGTGGATGTCCCCCTTGGCGTTGAGCACCAGGCGCCCCAGGTTCATCGGGTGCAGCCCATCGGCGTCCTTGGCAGGGTCCATCCGCTCGAGCACCGCGTCGGTGTCGATGTGCCCGGGCAGGGGCAGCTGGACGATGTAACCGGTGCAGGCCGGATCGGCGTTCAGCTCGTCCACGACGGCTTCGATCTGCTCCTGGTCGGCATCGGCGGGCAGGTGCTTCTGGATGGAGTTCATGCCCACCTGCTGGCTGTCGCGGTGCTTTCCGCGCACGTAGGCGGCGCTGCCGGGGTCGTCCCCCACCAGCACGGTGGCCAGCCCGGGCTGGGGGTGGCCGGCGTCGATCAGAGCGGCGACCCGCTCGGCGAGCTCGGACTTGATGGCCTTGGCGGTGGCCTTGCCGTCGAGGATCTGTGCAGTCATGGAACTGGTTCGTCTCCTTGGTGATGGGGCATCCCACGGGGTCGGTGGGGCGTGCCCCCGCGTCGATGAGCCTGGCCCTCGGGTCGGTGGGGCCTGCTCACCGGTCGATGGTGCGAGGTGGGTGCTCGTGCCCGGGCTCGGGGCGAGCCCGGGCACGGCGCCTCAGTACTGCTGGAGGTCCGCGTACAGCGGCGTGGAGTCGGCGAGCACGGCGGTGCGGCGGCGCAGGGATTCCAGGTCGGCCTCCGGCAGCAGTGCCTGGGCGATCACGTCAGCCACCTCGGTGAACTCCTCTGCACCGAAGCCGCGGGTGGCCAGGGCCGGGGTGCCGATGCGCAGACCGGAGGTGACCCGCGGCGGGCGCGGATCGTTGGGGACCGCGTTGCGGTTCACGGTGATGCCCACCTCGTGCAGGCGGTCCTCGGCCTGCTGGCCATCCAGCTCGCTGTCCACCAGGTCCACCAGGACCAGGTGCACATCGGTGCCCCCGGAGATCACCTTGACGCCGGCGGACTTCACATCCTCGGCCTGCAGCCGGTCGGCGAGGATCCGGGCGCCCTCGAGGGTGCGCGCCTGGCGGTCCTTGAAGTCCTCAGAGGCCGCGATCTTGAGCGCCACTGCCTTGGCCGCGATGACGTGCATGAGCGGCCCGCCCTGCTGGCCGGGAAACACGGCGGAGTCGATCTTCTTGGCCCACTCCTGCTTGCACAGGATCATGCCGGAGCGCGGACCGCCGATCGTCTTGTGGATCGTGGTGGAGACGACGTCCGCGTACGGGACGGGGCTGGGGTGCAGGCCGGCGGCGACCAGGCCCGCGAAGTGGGCCATGTCCACCCACAGGGCCGCGCCCACCTCGTCGGCGATCTCGCGGAAGGCAGCGAAGTCGAGGTGACGCGTGTAGGCGGACCAGCCGGCGACGATCACCTTGGGCTGCTCGGCCACGGCGAGCTCGCGCACCTTGGCCATGTCGATCAGGCCGGTGCCCGGCTCGGTCTCGTACGCGACGATGTCGTACAGGCGGCCGGAGAAGTTGATCTTCATGCCGTGGGTGAGGTGACCGCCGTGGGCGAGGGAGAGGCCCATCAGCTTGTCGCCGGCGCGCGCCAGTGCGTGCATGACCGCGGCGTTGGCGGTGGCGCCGGAATGGGGCTGGACGTTGGCGTGCTCGGCCCCGAACAGTGCCTTCGCGCGGTCGATCGCGATCTGCTCGGCGACGTCGACCTCTTCGCAGCCCCCGTAGTAGCGCCTGCCCGGGTAGCCCTCGGCGTACTTGTTGGTGAGCACGGAGCCCTGGGCCTGCAGCACAGCGCGCGGCACGAAGTTCTCGCTGGCGATCATCTCCAGCGTGCGCTGCTGACGGGCGAGCTCGGCATCGAGCACCCGGGCGATGTCCGGGTCGAGCTCGGCGATGGACTGGTCGAGGACGTTCACAGGGCCTCCTGCGGGCATCGAGGTGAGGAGCGGGGGCATCGTCGCCGCCCCCATCCTAGAGCCCGCTCACAGATCCAGGCCGAGGCGTACGGGTTCCGGGACGAGATCGATCCCGAAGGCGTCCCGCACGCGCTCCTGCACGTCACGAGCGAGGGCGACCAGGTCGTCGCTGCCGGCCCCGCCCCGGTTGGTCAGTGCCAAGGAGTGCTTGGTGGACACGGAGGCCGGGGCCTCGGGCGCGATCCGGTGACCCAGTTCGATCCCCGCGCTGCTGATGAGCCAGGCGGCGCTGGTCTTGACCTGCTCCGCCCCTGCCGCATAGCGGGGAGCGCCGTCGGGCAGGCGCTCCGCGGTGGAGCGCTCGAGGATCGGATTGGTGAAGAAGGAGCCCGCGCTCCAGGTGTCGTGGTCGGCGGCGTCCAGCATCATCCCCTTCGCGCCGCGGATCCGCAGCACCGCCTCCCGCACCTGCGCCATCGGCACCCTGGCGCCGACGTCCACACCGAGCTCGCCGGCCAGCTGCGCGTAGCGGATCGGGGCGGAGAGGCTGCCGATGGTGTGCTGGAACGTCACCGCCAGCACCACGTACCGACCGGTGGCGGAGCCCGCCGCTCCCTCGTAGGGCGTGCGCTTGAAGACGCTGTCTCGGTACGCGAATCCGCAGTCGGCAGCGAAGAACGTGCGCACCTTCTGCTCGTGGCGGTCCCAGGTGCGCACCCGGGTGATGGTGGTGGCGACCTCCTGACCGTAGGCGCCGACGTTCTGGATCGGGGTGGCCCCCACAGTGCCGGGGATCCCGGAGAGGGCCTCGATGCCGACCATCTCACGAGCGATCGCGTACCGCACGGCGCGATCCCAGTTCACCCCGGCGAAGTACTCGACGATAGCGCCACCGCAGGTGGGGTCCAGCGGACTGAGCTCGGAGGGATCCACGGCGATCCCGTCCGGCTCCCCGGAGGGGCTGATCTCGCAGGTCGCATCGAGCAGCGGGGCGTCTTCCGGGTCCCGCAACAGCACCACGGTCCCCTCGAAGGGCGCATCGGAGGCGACCAGGTTGGAGCCCCCGCCGAGGACGAGCAGCGGCTCGCCGGCCTCGTCAGCGGCGCGGACTGCCTCGATCACCTCGGACTCGGTGCGGGCCTCGACCAGCGTGCGGATCTGCCCGCCGATGCGCAGGGTGGTCAGGTCCGCCAGCCTCATGCGGCACCGCCCACGGGCGCGTCTGCCCTGCCAGTAGGCAGCGCGACGGTGGCACGGGCGCGTCCCAGCACCTTCGTCTCCCCCACCTGGGCGGTGAGGTCGATCCGGGCGGTACCGGCCTCCTCGTCGACGGCGCCGACCACGGCGACCACCTCGAGCAGCACCTCACCGGTGGCGGGGACCTCGACGGGACTGGTGAAGCGCACCGAGTAGGAGCGCACGGCGGTGGGGTCGCCGATGGCCTCGATGACACCGTTGATCGCCACACCCATCGTGAGCATGCCGTGGGCGATGACGCCCGGCAGCCCGGCCTCGGTGGCGGCGGTGTCGTTGTAGTGGATGGGGTTGAAGTCGCCGGAGGCCCCGGCGTACCGCACCAGGGTGTCCCGGGAGAGGGGGTGCGTGGTCCGGGCGATCTGCTGCCCCTTGGTGAGGGAGGTGAGGTCGATCGAGGGGTGCACGGCGCCCATCGGCTCCTTCGCGACGGGCTGCGCGGGGGTGTGTGCATCGGTGTTCATGGTTCCTCCTGGTGTCACTCGCCGCGGACCACGAGCATGCTGCGCACGCTGGCCACGCCCTGCCCGGTCTCATCGGTCACGTCCACCCGGGTGGCGACCATGCTGTGCCCGCCCGCGGAACGGATCGACTCGACGGTGAGCGTGGGCACCAGGCGGTCACCGGCCACCACGGGGCGGTGCAGGTCGAAGGACTCCTCCCCGTGCACCACCCTGGTGAAGTCGATGCCTGCCGCCGGGTCCTCGATGTACTGCGCCTCAGTCGCCTGCGCCAGCGAGACCAGGAAGGTGGGCGGGGCGATGACGTCGGCGTGGCCGGCCGCGCGCGCGGCCGCGGGGTCGGTGTGCAGGGCGGAGGCGGCGCCGGTGGCGCGTGCGAACTCGGCGATCTTCTGGGCGGAGACCGTGTGCACCGGGCCGGGCGGGTAGGTGCGGCCGGCGAAGGAGGGGTCAGGGGCAGTGGCGGTCATGGCGTCTCCCTGGATCAGGCGGGGGGCGGGCTGGTACAGCACGGGAAGGGCAGGCGCTGCCTGCGTCACCCATCAGGATGCACGAGAGGCCACCCGGGGTGAACCCGAATGGCCTCTGGTGGGTGCGCTCGGCCCGGTCAGCGGGTCTCGCGGTGGGCGGTCTGCTTGCCGCAGGTGGGACAGAACTTCGAGAGCTCCAGACGGTCCGGGGTGTTGCGGCGGTTCTTCTTGGTGATGTAGTTGCGTGCCTTGCACTCGGTGCAGGCCATGGTGATCTTGGGACGCACGTCAGAGCTCTTGCTCGCCACGGTTCGCCTCTTTCGTTCCGGGTGGCGCGCTGTTATCCCGCGCGCCGCGTGGGTTCCCGTATGCGGGATGGATCTGCACTACCGGCATGACCGGTGTGGTACCGAGGGCGGGGATCGAACCCGCGACCTCACGATTATGAGTCGTGCGCTCTGACCGTCTGAGCTACCCCGGCATGATCGACGCGACGGCCCGACCTCGTACGAGATCGGGCCGGCACATCCATCAGAGCCCTGAAAGGGAATCGAACCCTTGACCTTCTCCTTACCATGGAGATGCTCTGCCGACTGAGCTATCAGGGCAACCCGGTGGACTCTACACATTCCTTGCCGCAGCGGCAATTCACGTGCGAGCCCCGGTGCGTCGGATCACACGGACCCTCCGCAGTGGCAGGTGAGGGATTCGAACCCCCGTAGGCGATGCCAGCTGATTTACAGTCAGCTCCCTTTGGCCCCTCGGGTAACCTGCCGGGCTTGCATCCGCCGTGGAGCGGACCTGGACCAGCATACCGGGGCGCGGCCGACCGTGCGAACCCGAGGCGGCCCCGGGGTGCATGAAGGTGGTCACAGTCGACGCCGTCTACAGTGGGTTGCACTGTGGAGCCGGGCGCCGGTCCCGGTGGAACCCGTGGAAGCAGAGGGAGGAGCCTCATGGCCGACTCGTCGTTCGACATCGTCAGCAAGCTCGATCGCCAGGAGATCGACAACGCCGTGAACCAGGCGATCAAGGAAGTGGGGCAGCGCTACGACTTCCGCAACACGGGCGCCTCGATCAGTCTCAACGGCGACGAGATCGTGATGACCGCCAACGCGGAGGAGCGCGTGCTCGCCGTGCTCGACGTCCTGCAGTCCAAGCTGGTGCGCCGCGGGATCTCGCTGAAGGCCCTCGAGGTGGGCGAGCCCAAGCAATCCGGCAAGGAGGTGCGCCTGGCCGCCGGCCTCAAGGAGGGCATCGCCTCGGACGAGGCCAAGAAGATCTCCAAGATCATCCGCGACGAGGGCCCCAAGGGCGTCAAGGCGCAGATCCAGGGCGACGAGCTGCGGGTCTCCTCCAAGAGCAGGGACGACCTGCAGGCCGTGATCGCACTGCTCAAGGGCAAGGACCTCGACGTCGCACTGCAGTTCATCAACTACCGCTGACGCCCTCCGATCTGTGCAGCAGGAGGCCCCGATCCCTGAGAAGGGGATCGGGGCCTCCTGCCCATGCGCGAGGCGACGGCGGTGCGTGGGCGGAGCCGACGCAGCCGCGCCCAGCGATCAGACCGCGTTCGAGGTGTCGTCCTGCTGATCGGCGTGACGCGTCAGCTCTTCGCTCTTGGCGTTGAGAGCCTCGACGAGACCAGCGATCGAACCGGACACGAAGCTGTTCCAGTCATCGAGGTATGCGTCGTAGTCGGGCCCGATCCAGTCGACCGAGCTCACCACCGAGGTGACGGAGTCGAAGTACTCCAGGATCTGCTCGCCGGTCCGAGTGATCTCCGAGGCGACCTCGCGCCCCTCCTCCGGGTCCATTCCCTTGAAAGCCATGATGCTCCCCTTCTGAAGATGTCGTGAGTGCTGATGCGGCGCCCCTCAGCGCCCCTGCTGGTCGGTGTCTGGGGATCAGGCGGAGGCGTCGCGCTGCTCCTGAGCGTTGCGCTGGGCCCGCTCGGCGAAGTCCTGGGCCTGCTGACGGACCTGCTGCACGAGCTGCCCGATGCTGCTGTCGAAATCGGAGACGTAGCGGTCGCGGTCCTCACCGGTCCAGTCGAAATCGGTGACCCGCCCCTGGACGGTGGTGTAGGCGGCGTTGGTGTCGTCGCCGGCGCCGCGGATCTGCTCGGCCATCTGCTCGACGGCCTCCGGGGTCATGCCCTTCTTCATGGTGTTCCTCCCAGTCATGGTGTCGGGTGTGCACCCCTGAGATCGATCTCCGCCTCCGGCTTCATCGATCGAGGTCCCCCGGGTGATGTCCTCAGATTAGACGGGACCGGTCGTTGAGGCGATGGGGACTAGTCCCCATGTTCCTCCCCACCCGTTCAGCGGCGCATTCTCGCAGGCAAGGGCGGATTGTGCACGGCCTGCCCTTGTGGATAACGGGCGCTCTGCGCCGGCGTCTCGCCCCCCGGTGCACTGCAGCGGCGCGGCACCGACGACGGGCCTCGAGCCGGCAGCGCGGCGGCTCCCACGGGTGGCATCGGGAACGGCGCCGACAAGCACTGGTGCAGGCGTCATGACCCCTGGGAGGGCTGCCCCATGGCCGGCCGGCAACGCCGAATGCCCCACCTCCCGTAGGAGATGGGGCATTCGAGAGATCCGATGCGCCCGATGTGAGGCGCAAGGACCGGATCAGACAGCGTTCGAGGTCTCGTCCTGCTGATCGGCGTGCTTGGTGAGCTCGTCGCCCTTGTTGCGGTAGGCCTCGGAGAGGGCCTGCAGCGGGCCGGCGAGGAACGAGTTCCACTCCTCGGTGAAGGCGTCGTAGTCAGGGCCGACCCACTCCACGCCCATCACCTGCGAGGTGACGTTGTCGGTGGTGTCGTTGACGACGGTGGCAGCCTCGGTGACGAGCGATGCGGTCTCGCGACCCTCGTCCGGATTCATACCCTTGAAAGCCATGGTGTTTCCCCTCTGTGACGTATGTGTGCGGTGAGTTCAGGTGCGGATCAGGAGCTGGAGGTCTCGCGCTGGTGCTGAGCGTTGGCGCGAAGCTTCTCGGCGAGCTCGGTGAGCTTCTGGACGACGGTCTTGTTGGCGGTGCCAACCTGCTCCTCGAACTCCGGCACGTAGCGATCGCGGTCCTCACCGGTCCAGTCCAGGTCGGTGACGTAGCCCAGGCGACCGGAGTAGATGGTCTCCATGTTCTCGATCAGCGAGTCGACCTGGCCGGCGAGCTGGTCGACGGCCTCCGGATTCATGCCCTTCTTCATGGTGTTCCCCTTTTCTCGGTGATTCCGTGGCATCAGCTCGGGGGTGACCTCCGCAGCTCCGTGCCGCTTCCTCGATCGTTCCCGTTGTGATGCCATCACTGTACGGACATGCCACGTCACCCGTCGATGGGGAGAACTCCCCAGGCACCTCTCCCCTCCCCTACCGGGGCGCCCCGCCCGCGCCGAGGGCGGCGCCAAGCGCCATCGGTCCAGGTC
This sequence comes from Brachybacterium epidermidis, assembly GCF_015209585.1. Taxonomy (GTDB): domain Bacteria; phylum Actinomycetota; class Actinomycetes; order Actinomycetales; family Dermabacteraceae; genus Brachybacterium; species Brachybacterium epidermidis. The sequence continues at coordinate 278,043 of NZ_JADEYR010000001.1, read as the reverse complement.
ACAGCCACCCCTGGGGCTCACAGACTGTGGACCGCCCACCTCCTTGTCAGAGGCGGACTATCCACAATCGTCGTCTGCACCGCGGTTCCCGACCTCGGGGCAGCCCTCCGGGTCGGCGGATGGTCAGTCCAGCACCAGGTGCACGGAGTCCTGGATCGAGCGCACCACCTCGATCTCGTCCTCCGCGTGCTCGGCACCGCAGCTTCCGACGATCTCCACCACGTCCGTGGCGACGCCGGCCCGGTCCACCACCGCATACCGTGCGGCCTGCACGACGGTGGGACGGCCCGGCTGCGTGTACCCGTACTCGCTCGCGATCCAGGTGATCTCGTCCAGGGTGATCTCCCCGGTCCCGATCTCCTCGAGCTCGGGCAGCACCGCCTTGCGCTGCTCGAGGCCGGCCTTTGCCGCCTCCAGGCTGAAGTCCGGACCGAAACGTTGGACCGTCACCACCACGTTGGCGCGGAACCTGCCCTCGACTCGGGGCTGTGCGACCGCCATCTGGACGCCGGGGACGGTGAGGGTCTCCCACTCATCGGGGACGTCGAGGCGGATCTGCGGCGGACCCGGGAAATCTGCGCTCGGGAACAGGATGGTCTTGGACATGAACTGGCTCCGATTTCTCCCACCGATGACGCCGTCAACATATCAGTACGGTGAGGGGCCGGGATGGTGTTCCATCCCGGCCCCTCACGTGGTACCGCTCGTGCTCACCTGCGGGTCAGGAGCCGGAGGTGGCCTCCTGCTCGGCAGCGTTGCGATCAGCGGTCTCGCCGAGCTCGTTCACCGAGTTCATGATCTGCTGGAGGGCCGGGATCATCTCCCCGGACCACTGCCCGCGGAAACGGTCGGCATCAGGACCCGTCCAGTCCACTTCCTCGAGGCCGCTGGTGAGCTCCTGCTCGATGCGGGTGATCTCCTCCGCGGCCTCGCGCAGCTGGCGCGCCATGCCCCGGACCTCTTCGACATTCATACCCTTCAAGGCGTTCACCGTCGGGTTCCCCTTCCTCAGTTACTGGTGCCTCGCGGCCGCGCCCGAATCCCGTGCACCGCCTGCTGCCGACTGTTCGACGGTCCCACTGTAGAGCGGGCCGCGACACGCGGCCATGGGGAGGAGTCCCCATGGGGACGGCTTGGGGAGGAACCCCGTGCGGTCCCCCGCGCCGCCTCAGGTCGTGATCTGGGCGACCTGCAGCTTGACCGCCCTGCCGCTGAACACCAGGAACCCGCGGCCGGTGGGGAAGTCCGCCCGGCGCACCCGGCCCAGACCGGTGCCCAGCAGCGTGTCGCCGTCCATCTCCCCGGGCTGCAGCAGGAGACCGCGCCGCCCCGCCTTGAAGGGCTGGGCCAGCACGTAGGCCTGTGACCAGGAGGCGGACTCGTTCTCACCGACCACGAACTGCCCCTCGCGGGTGCAGGCACGGATCAGCTTGTCCAGGTCGTTCTCCACCCCCGTACCGGTGAAGTCGGCGACCCCGTCGATGAACAGGGCCAGCCTGCCCTCGGCGACCGAGCCGGACTCGACGGTCTGGCGCAGCTGGGCAGCCAGGTCCTTGACGGTCTCCGGATCCGACCCCTCCACATCCCAGATCGGCAGGCCGGTGAGCGGGGTGCGGCGAGCGGAGAAGCGCACCAGGCGCATGGGCGCGGGCAGCGCCTTGAGGCCGGTCGCGATGGTGAGCATCGCGGTGGTGCGTCCCGATCCCATCGGTCCGGTGACCATGAAGGCTCCACGGGGCTCGTAGGTGACTTCCGCGAGCGTCTCGTCCCCCAGGCCCAGCACCGGCTGGCCGTCGACCACGGGGCGCAGCTCCGAGAGCTCCACGCGCTCGGGGAGTCTCTTCACCCCTGGTGCCTCCGGGACCCCGGCACGCCTCATGGCCTGGGCGAGCTTGCTGACCTCGCGCGACTGGATGGCCACGTTGGAGTCGCCGCCATGGACTGCGACCTGCATCTCGTGACTGTCCAGGATCGCGCGCCCGGGCGGGGAGGTGCCGTCGAGCACGTCCTTGGGTGCGCCGAAGGCCATGTAGTCGTCCACCGATGCCATGCGGTGGATGAGCCGCCTCTGGATGGACGAGCCCAGGGAGGTGGGGATCGCGTTGGGGCGATCACCGGTGACGATCACGTGCACGCCCACCTGACGGCCATCGGTGGCGATCTGGACGAAGGTGGTGAACCACTTCGTCAGGTTGGAGAAGTCGTAGGCCTCGCGGAACGCGGCCATGCCGTCGACCAGCAGCAGGATGCGCGGGGTCTCCGGTGCGTTCGCCAGCTCCCGGTACTCGGACACGGACCCGGCGCGGATCGCCGAGAAGGCGCGGGCGCGCTCGTCGATGAGTTCGCGCAGGGTGCGCAGCAGTCGGATCACCCGCTCCTCGTCGTCCCCGGAGACGATGGCGCCCACGTGCGGCAGCTCCTCCAGCATCGTCAGGCCGGAGGCGCCGAAGTCGAGCCCGTACACGTGGACCGGGCCACCGCGCACGGTGGAGGCGGCCGAGATCGCGATGGTGCGCAGCGTCGTGGACTTGCCCGAGCCGCCGGTGCCGTAGATCGCCATGTTGCCGTCACGGTCTGGGTAGTACGACACGGTGGGCTGTGCCTGGTTCTCCGGGACGTCCATCACGCCCATCAGGAGGTCCTCGTCGGTGCGCCGACTGGGCAGACGGGCCAGGTCGTACGCCTCGGCGAGCTCGGACAGCCACGGTTTGCGCGGCGTCGGCACGCCCGCCTGCTCCGCGGCCGCGGTGATGGTCCGGACCATGCGGCTGATGTCATTGGGACCGGGGTCCTTGACCTCCTTCGCGGGTGGAGCGGGGATGTCCCACTGCTCACCGGTGCCGAAGTCCATCTCCACGATGTCGATGCGGGCGCGCTCGGGCTCGTGGGTGGTCCACCCGCCGGCGTACCCCGTCTGGAAGGTGGCGATGCGCCCTGGCCCGGTCTTGGCGGCAGCACGGCCCGGGATCCCGGGGTCGAAGTGCGCAGCCATCGCATCGCCCAGGATGTCCTTCGAATCGGCCTCGTCGGCCATGCGCAGGGCGATCCGCAGGTTGGTGTTGGCGCGCAGATTGTCCTTGATGACACCGGCGGGTCGCTGCGTGGCCAGGATCAGGTGCAGGCCCAGCGATCGACCACGGGCGGCCACGTCCACCACGCCGTCCACGAACTCGGGGATCTCCTTGGCCAGAGCCGCGAACTCGTCGACGATGATGATCAGGCTGGGAGGCGCCTCGGGGTCCCCCGTGCGCTCCAGGGACACCAGGTCCTTGGCCTTCTTGCGGTTCAGCAGGTGCTCGCGGTGGTGCAGCTCGGCGCGCAGGGAGGTCAGGGCACGACGCACCAGGTGCGGGGACAGGTCCGTCACCAGCCCCACCGCGTGTGGCAGCGTGATGGCATCGGCGAACGCGGCACCGCCCTTGTAGTCCACGAACAGGAACGTGACGCGGTCGGGGCTGTGCGCAGTGGCCATGCCCATCACCCATGCCTGCAGGAACTCCGACTTGCCTGCACCCGTGGTTCCGCCCACCAGGGCGTGGGGGCCCTGGGTGCGCAGGTCCAGGTGGAAGGCGTCCTGGCCGTTGTGGCCGATCAGCCCGCGCAGGTTGGCGTCGTGCTTGCGGCGCTGGGGCGGCGATCCGTCGCGCGGGGTCAAGGAGTTGTTCTCCTTCCACCGCTCGATGATGTGCCCCGGGTCCTCGGCCAGCGCCATGCCGCCGAGCTTGAGGTAGGAGATGGCTCGCGGCAGGTCGGAATCGTCATCGACGGGCACGCCCGCATCCACCACGGGGGACAGATGCCGGGCGACGCCGGCGGCGACCTCCACCGAGACGGTCTCGACGGTGACCGGGTAGTACCGCTCCCCCAGCCGCACGTGCCCGGCGCTGGCACCTTCCACGGACTCCTCGACCGACACGTAGGTGCGGCAGGCAGCCGGCAGGGCGGCGACGTTGGAGGCCGACCAGATCACGTGCACGCCGACGTCGGGCCCGCGCTCCGCGATGCGCACCAGCCGCGCGCGGTCCACAGGGGCGTCGTCCTCGATGATCACCACCAGGTTGGGGGTGACCGGCTCGGGCGGGATCTCGGGCTCGGAGGTGATGTCCGGCGTCATCGGGGTGCGCAGCTGTGCCGCCTCGCCGCCGCTGCGCTGCTCGATCAGCTCCTCGATCCGGGACATCAGGGCGGTGCCCCGCCCCGGGGTGTCGGCGAGATGATCACCCGGCAGGGGCGAGTGGGGACTGGAGGTGTGCGGCAGCCACTTCAGCCACTGCCACGTGTCCCGGCTGGAGCGCGAGGTGATCGCAGCGATCGCCATCTCGGCCGGTGAGTGCAGGGAGAACAGCTGGGTGACGATGCCCCTGGCCACACCATCGGCCTCGTCACCTCCACCGGCGACGCCGATGTTGCCGGCGTAGCGGAGCTCGGCGACCACCGGCACGCCGGCGATCAGCTTGTACTCCTCGTTCATGTCGTCGAGCATGTCGTAGTACTTGGGGATGGCGTCGTTCTCCCCGGGCATCTCGATGCCCACCCGGGACTCGGCGATCCCCAGGCCCAGCCTCACCGTGGCGAAGGCGTTGTGCTCGGGACGGTGGGTCCACAGCAGGCGGCCCAGTCGGAAGGCGGCGTCCACCGTGTCGGCGGCCGACGGGGTCTCCACCAGGCGCACTGCGCGTTCGAGGTCCTGTGCGGCGGTGACCCGGCGCTTGAGGGAGGCCAGCCCCTCCTCGAAGTTCTGGATCTGCCGCTCGAGCACCTTCTTCTGCTGGAACTTGCGGTTGAGGTACCCGGCCGTGGCCATCATCGGCATCATGAACACGAACATGAGCGAGAACGGGCTGCGGGTCAGGGAGAACATGAACCCGCCCATGAGGATGGGCGCGAACAGCATGAAGATGGGGAAGAACTGCGGGGCCGGCTCCTTGGGCGGTGTGGGTGCCTTCAACGGCCGGTAGGGGAAGCGGGGCACCACGCGCGGGGACCGGTTGAACTCCACCACCGGGGAGCTGGGGGCAGTGCCGCCCAGGCGGTGCAGGGCGATCACGGAGAAGGTGGTCTGGCCGATCAGCACGGTGTCGGCCGGGCCGATCACGGCACGCTGGACCTGCTCACCGCCGATGACCACGCCGTTGGACGAGTGCATGTCCACGATCTCGATCGAGTCCCCGACGTTGATGCGGGCGTGCCGCTTGGAGAGCATCGGATCGGCGATGCGGATGTCGAGGTCTCCCTCACGGCCCACCACGCTGGAACCGGAGGGCAGGGGGAACTCGCGTCCTGCCTCCGGGCCCGAGAGCACCCGCATCAGGGCCACCGCCGCACCGCGGGACTCCGATCGGGTGGCGTACTCGGTGGAGGAGCGCGCGATGGAGACCACGCTGCCGGAGCGGAGCCCGGCCTGGATCAGGTCGATCTCGCGGTCCAGCGAGCGCACACCCCCCGCACCGGGCCCGGCTCCCGGGTCCTGCACCTGCAGCGTGAGCCCCTCCGGGGGCTCCAGCTCCGAGCGAAGCGGATCGGCAAGGTACAGCGCATTGGCGACGTCCGCGACCGAGGCCGTCGCGTCCGCGGTCACCTCCAGGTCCGTCAGGCGGTCCTCGGGCCTGCGCAGCGTGAGCTTGATGCGCATCTATCAGTCCTCGTCGACGTCGTGGGCCTGGTCCAGCAGAGGCAGATCCTCGGAGCTCACCAGTCGTGAGAACACCGAGTGCTCCACCAGGCGGGCTCGACGGTTGCTCGCGAGCTTGCCGGGGCCGCCGCGCAGGCCCCGCACCCCCATGCGGTCCAGCTTGTCGCACACGTTGTCGAGCTTGCGGTTGAACTTCGTCAGCGGCCAGCCCAGCCGCTCGGCGGCCTGAGCCGAGGTGGGCACCGCGCTCATCCCGCTGCTCTCCCGGGTGAGCATCGGCTCTGCGAGGGCGAGGATCAGCAGCTTCTGGCTGGCGGTGAGCTGCACGGAGCCCACGGTGGTCTCCCCCACCGGGTCATCCAGGCTGGGGCTGCGCTCGAACTGCGGGGAGTCGGCGTGGATCTCGAGATCGTACGTGGTGGGCCCCGCGGTGAACACCACCTTGGTCACGTCGAACACGAGCGGGATCCGCGCACCCGGGGCCAGCCATGCCTGCATGGTCCCGGTGCCGTCGGTGATGGTAGCGGACAGGCGCGATCCGATGTTGACCAGCCACCACATCGTCTCCACCTGCACGATGGACAGGAAACGGCGATGCAGGTAGGGGTTGTCGTCGTCGACGTTGAGATCGGCGTCCCGGCCGATCGTCAGCTCCTCTCCCTCCGCGACGCGGAACCACTCCCCGCAGAACTCCACAGATATCGTCGACGTCACCGTCCGTCCTCCCTCGTTCTTGGTCCTGCCTGCCATCGTCCCCGCACGGTCCCGGTCATCCGCCATCGATGCATGCCTGCTGCGGGTCACTGGAGGGCCCGGAAGGATCCACCGTGCGCACCTGCACGCACAGCTCGGTCTGTCCGGGCGGGATCTCCAGCGTGACGGAGGAGCGGCCGTGCACCTCGTGGGGGACCTGGAAATCCTCGTAGTTCTCGGGAAGGTCCACCCACTCCACCAGGAAGTGCTGGTCCTCCTCGATGCCCTCGGGCAACCCCCACTCCACCCGTGCACGCCCCGTCTCCCCTCCGAGCTCTCCGGCGACCACCACCACGATCTGCGGGTCCACCGGCGGCGGCGGTGGCTCGGCGGGGGGCTCGGGCACGTTGATCTCGGAGGTCTCGATGGGGCCGGGCTTGTCCACGAAGTAGTGGCGCACCGCGAGCGTGGCACCCACGCCCAGCAGGATCACCAGCACGGCCGCCAGTGTCACGAACGGCCAGGCCGGGGTCCTGCGCACGTCTGCGAGCTCCGGGGCCGCCACGGCAGCGGGCCCAGCAGGTGCCGGTGAGGCGCCGGACATCGTGGACAGCGCAGTCCCGGCGGGCCGCAGCATCGTGGACTCCTCCGGCCCCGCGGCAGCGGAGGCCGGTGATCCGTATCCCTCCGGCGCGGGCGAGCCCAGTGCCGGGGCCACCCCGGCGTACGGGTCGAGGCGGCGAGGCCCACCCGAGGCTGCTCCCCCGGTCTCGGGGTCGACCGTGGCGACCTTCCGGATCCGGGTGTGGCTGTCCAGCTCGTCGTCATCGGCGGCGGGTACCGCCGGGGCGCCCCGGTCATCCAGCACGTCCATCTGCGTGACCGGCAGCGAGAGCGCCATCTCCACCTGCTGCAGGCTCCGCCCGAACGCCAAGGCGGTGTCATAGCGGCCCGCCGGATCCTTCGCCATGGCGATGGACAGCACTCGGTTCAGCTCGGCGGGGACGTCCGGCCTGTTCAGGGGCCGCAGCGGTTCGCTCGTGATCCGGTGGATCAGGTCGGAGGCCGTGTTGCGCTGACCGACCCGCTCGAACGGGGTGTGCCCGGCCAGCAGTGAGTACACGGTCGCGGCCAGGGAGAACACATCGCTGCGAACATCGGCGCGCGGGGGATCCGCGAAGAACTCCGGGGGCGACCATGGGATCGACATCCCCTGGGAATCCTCCAGGTCGCTGCTCTGCCCGGCGACGATCGAGATGCCGAAATCGGTGAGGGCGGGCCGGTTGTACTCGGTGACCAGGATGTTGGCCGGCTTGATGTCCCTATGCAGGATCCCGGCCCTGTGAGCTGTCTCCACAGCACCGGCGATCTGCACGCCCACGCGCAGCGCCTCCGCCACCGTGATCCGCTCCTTGCGGAACCGGACCCCGTAGTTGGGGCGGGGGCAGTACTCCATCACGATGAAGGGCCGGTGGTCGCTGGAGGCGTCGGCGGTGTGGATGGTGACGATGGAGGGGTGGGTCGACATCGTGGCCATCACGTTGGCCTCGGCGTCGAACTGGCGACGCACGGTGTCGTCGAGCACGCTGGACAGGAGCACCTTGATGGCGACCCGTCGTTGGGGGCGGAACTGCCGGTACAGGAAGACGTCGGCGAATCCGCCGGACCCCAGCAGCTTCTCGAACTCGTAGCCGGGCAGCTGGGGCGGCTGCGATGGTGCACGGGAGCTCATGCCATCCCCCTCATCGTCAGTCGGACCCCATCTCCCAGGTCGAGTCGGTCGCCCTCGCCGAGGACCACGCCCTCCCCTGCGCGCAGGCGCACCGGCTCCATCCCCGGTCGCTCGAGAGTGGTGCCGTTGGTGGTGCCCATGTCCAGTGCGATGACTCGCCATCCCTCGAGGCGCAGCTCCAGGTGCGATCGGGAGATGTCCTGCTGCGGGCTGGGGACCGTCACCAGCTGGGGGACGTCGTCGGCACTGACCCGTGAGGCCCGGGGGCGACGGCCGATGACGGCGGAGCGGTCGAGCACGAATCCGCCACCGGTGGAGATGTCGACCGTCCCCAGGGGCGGTCGGTGGACCGGACGGGTCTTCTGCTCGAGCGGTCCTCCGCAGGTGCGGCACAGGGTTCGCTCGGGGCAGTTGGGGTGCCCGTGGGGGCAGAGCAGGCCCGGGATCACGACGGCTCGGGCGGCCTGCTGTCCACCCGGGGCCGCGGATCCGGCGTGCGCGGGCGCTGCCGGACGGGGGCCGGCGCCCACCGCAGGTGCGGGAGAGGGTGCAGGCATCGGAGGGGGCCCGGAGGGGGCCACCGGGTGCGGAGCACTGGCCGCCCGGGCAGTGTGCCCTGGGGCCGAGGGGTGGCCCTGCCGCCCGGTTCCGGCGTGAGGTCGAGCCGGTCCAGGCCCTGCCGCCGCCGGCCCCGCAGGCTGCGGGGCGCCCTGCTGGGGGAAGCCGATCCCCTCCTGGGGCACGGGTGCGGAGCCGTACGAGGGTGCCACTGCCCGGGGCGGACCGGTGACGGGGGCGGGGGCCTCTCCGCCATGTGGACCTGTGGGTATGCGGGCTGGACCGGGGCGGCTGCGAGGCACGACGGGCGGCGGTCTGTGCGATCTCGGGAGCAGCCCTCCCCACGCCGGGCACCCAGTCGATGAAGTCGCCCCCGATGGCGGAGGATGCCTCGTCTGCCGTCGGCCGGGCGGGCTGAGCCAGGGTCTCGGGGGTGTCGTCGTCCGCGGGCGCCGCATCGTCGTCCTGGTCGGGCTCGGTCGGTGCCGTCTCGGAGCTCGAGCCCGCCTCCTCGGAGTCCTCGTCCTCGTCGGTGCGTCGTATTGCGGCGTCCTCGATGCGGCGGAACACGGTCTTGCCGAAGAGGTCGTCGTAGGCGCCGGTGGCGTCGAGGTCGTTGCCGAACCCGAGTGAGGAGGCCGTGCCACCGGAGGTGGTGCCGGCGGGCGCGTCCGCGCTGGTGCTGCCCCTCTCGTCCGTCTCCTTGCCCGTCCCCGTGTCCTCGGGGTCTCCGGTCGCGTGCTCGTCCTCGATCGGGGCGATGAGCGTCACCGGGGATTCGTCGTCATCCGGTTCCGGTGGGGTCGGGATCGATGAGGTCGGTGGCTCCTGCGGTGCTGGGGATGCAGGCCGCCGCACGTCCGGGCTGGTGGATGATGCCGGAGCTGCGTCGGCGGGGGTGGCCGGTTCCGGCGGGGACGCGCTCCCCGGAGCAGCGGCCGGTTCCGCCTGTGGCGTCGCCGCAGGCTCAGGGGCCGCGGCAGGTTCAGGCGCAGGCTCGGGCGCCGCCACCTGCTCAGGAGGAGAAGTCGGCTGCGGTGTCGCGGCGGGCTCAGGGGCCGGCGCGGGAGTCGGCGCGGCCGGGGTCGGGTCCGGCGTCGGCGCGCGTCGCTTCCGATCGAAGAGCGAGGTGCTCACGAGTCGCCGCTTCCCCGGGGCAGCTGCGGCAGGCGCGTCGGGAGCAGGTGCGGGCTCGGCAGTGGCAGGCTGATCCGGCTCCGACGCAGGCTCCGACGGGGTGGGGCCCGCTGGTGCGGCGTTCGACGATGCGGCCTCGGGCGCGGGGGCCACGGACGGCTTGGCCTCGGGCCCGGGAGCTGGGGTGGGCTCCGGATCTGGGACGGGCTCGGGAGACGGAGCGGGTTCGGGTGCTGGAGCGGGGGCGTTGGAGGCCGCCGGTGCCGGAGCAGCGTCGCTGTGCTTGTCGTCCTTCTTGTCACCGAACAGGTCGTCGAACACGCTGGGACCAGCTGGCGCTGCCGCCTGGGCTGGAGCACTGGACGATCGCGAGGGTGGCATGGCTCCGGGAGGCCGGGTGGCCAGCATGGGCTTGCGCACCGGGGTGCTCGGTGCCGCAGGCGCCTTCGGCGGCGGAGGCTTGGGCTTCTCGGCCTTCCGCTTCTTCGCCTCCGGATCCTCGATCGAGCGCCCGTCCTTCTCCACCTGCTCGGCGAGTGCAGCGCGCGCCTCGTCGTCCAGCTCGGACGGGTCGATGGTGGCCTGCACGAACCCGCGGACGCGGGAGATGCCGACCTCCAGGCGCAGCCCGCCGGTGGGCTCCTCCGGCGGCAGGTCGCCGAAGGCGATGCGGCGCACCCCTTCGATCGTCTCTTGCGCGAGCGGCTCGTCCTCTGTGCCTGCGATCTGCCGGGCCCCCTGCGCCGTGTAGACCGCCAAAGGGGTCTTGCCCTTCACGCCCACGTGCGCGGTCGTGCCGTCCACCAGTGCGTACAGGATCGCGGGAAGCTTGTCGAGGCTCTCGAGCCCAGCGGCCTGGACCAGGTCGTCCAGGAAGCCGTCTGCGGTGGGCTCGTCCCCCAGGGCGGTCCAGGCGGCCTCGACGACCTCCTTCTTCAGCCCGGGGACCATCAGAGCCCAGCCCGACTCGCGCACGACCAGCGTGGCCGGTCCCGGTTGGATCCACGTTCCCCGCCCGAGCAGCGGCGCCCCCTCGCTCATGCCCCGGCGCCTCCCCCGGAACCGAGCCCGCGCGGCAGGGTGTCCTCATCCACCTCGAAACCCTCGCCCTGCGGCTCCCGGCCACCGGTGGTCTCTGCAGCGATTCCCAGGCCGACCACCTCGACCGCCTCGACCACCACCACCGAGACGTTGTCGCGACCGCCGGCGTCCAGCGCCAGCTGGACCAAGCTCTCGCAGATCGTTCGCACGTCCTGCGGTCCCCGCAGCACCCTCTCGATGGTGGCGTCGTCGACCTCGCCCGTGAGTCCGTCGGAGCACACCAGCATGCGGTCGTTCGTCTCGGCCGGGATCAGCCAGTAGTCCGGATCGGACTCCGGCCCGGCACCCAGTGCGCGGGTGACCATGTGCCGGTACGGATGGACCTTCGCCTCCTCGCGACTGAGCTCCCCGCGGTCCATGAGCTCCTGGACCACCGAGTGATCGACGCTGACCTGCTCGAAGATCTCGCCCGACAAGCGGTACACCCGCGAGTCGCCGAGGTTGAGCACCACCCAGTAGCCCACCCCGTCCAGCACCATGGTCGCCACGACCGCGACCGTGGTGCCGGCGCCGAGCTGCGCCTCGCCTCCCAGCTCCGCGATCCGCTCCGCAGCCGCCCGCAGGGCCTGGCCGAGCTGCTCGACGGTGACGTTCTCCTGAATCGTGAGCTTCTCGAACTCCTCGACCGCGATCGCACTGGCGACCTCACCGGCGTTGTGCCCGCCCATGCCATCGGCGACGAGGTAGACGGGAGGTGCGTTCAGCAGGCTGTCCTCATTGGTCGCCCGCACATGGCCGACATGGGTGGCCGCCGCAGAGACCGCGCGAATGGTCCCGGGGATGTCCGGGTCGGAGAGGGAGCGGTCGATCACGTGTCCCTCTCCACGGTCAGGGTGCGATCGCCGAGGGCCAGGGCGGCCCCCTCGGGCAGGACGGTCGGGGTGTTCGGCACCAGGCTCTCACGGGATCCGTCGGCCCTGACGATGGCCGAGCCGTTCGTCGAACCCAGGTCGGTGACGGTGATGTCGCTTCCGGTTCCGTCCAGCCGCAGGTGGGTCTTGGACATCGAGCGTGTCTCGTCCTTGAGCACGAACTGCACCTCGCCCTGCCCAGCAGCAGGATTGCGGCCGATCACGACCGGACCCGTCACCACCCTCTCGGTGCCGTCATCCGCGCGCAGCGTGACGGCGGGGAGCCTTGGAGCCGCGACCGAGACGCGGGTCTGCTCGAGGTCGCCGAGGTCCTGATCCGCCCCGATCACCGCGCGAGTCTCCTCGTCGACGTCGCCGTCGTCCCAGGCGTCGGTGGTGTGCTCGGCCGGGACGTGCTGCGACGGAGGGCCCTGCGGCGCACCGGGGGGTGCCGCCGCCGGTGCCTGCCGCTGCTGGACGGCGGGCTCCTGTGAGGCCGTGCCGCCCCACGGCTGCTCGGGCGCCTGCTGCGGCTGTGACGGGGCGGCCCACTGCTGGGCGGGTGCCTGCTGCGGCTGCGACGGCACACCCCACTGCTGCTCCTGAGGCTGCTGTGGCTGCGGTGCCGGGGACGCCAGAGCGGGGACCTCCGGAGGTGCCCAGGAGTCCCCTGCAGTCTGCTGCGCATCCTGCGGCGGAGGGGCGTAAGGGCTGGCCTCTCCGATGCCGGAACCCCACCCGCTGGTCTGTCGGGGGTCCTGGGACGACGCGGAAGCGGCACTGGCATCACCCTGCCCGGCCCAGGCCGAGCCGGGGGTCGCCAGGAGGTTCTCGTGCGTGGTGACCGCCACCGACGGCGCACCGAGGTAGTGCTCGGCGTCCTGTCGCTCGAAATCGTCGGGGCGCGGCTTCATCGGGTTGCGACCGGTCTTGATGTCCACCACGACCGAATCGACAGCGCGGTCGTGGAAGCCGCGCAGCAACTTCTTCGGATCCAGGAAGATCGACAGCGCCATGATCAGCGAGGCGATGCCGTACAGGAACCAGCGGCCCAGGGAGCGCAGCAGGCCGATGGGGCCGGCCTGCGAGAGGCGGGTGGTGCGCAGCCCCATGATCAGCTTGCCGAGGGTGAAGCCCTTGGCTCCGTGCAGCCAGATCATCAGCACGGTGTACGCCGCAGGCAGGGCAGCGCCCACTCCCACCAGGATCGTTGCGAGCAGGCTTACGGTCTCCTGGGTGAGCACCAGGATCAGGCCGATCGTCAACGGGATCATCACCAGCGTCGCGATCACGCCGTCCAGCAGCGCGGCGAGGAAGCGCTTGAGCGGGCTGGCGGGGACACAGCCGTCCAGCGGCGATTCCATCGCCGGCACAGCGCCGTCGGGCGCACCGGAGGCGCCCCCCGCGGCGTGGGAACCGCCCGGGGCAGGCGCTCCGGAGGCTGACCCCGTCGCAGGGGCGTTCGAAGGCTGCTGAGTGACCATCAGCTGATCGTACTGTTCCGGCGGCCGCAGGGTTGTCGCGCCCGGGGCCTTCGGCTGGAGCGATTCCCGCGAGATGAGCTGGATGCCGTCGTCCTCAGAGGCGGTCTCCGGTTCCTCGCCGAGATCGCGAGAGCGCGAACGGGGGGCCTGGGCCCATGCCCCCGGCGCATCGGTGGCGCGGCGCTCGTACGGGGACTCCTGATAGCGGGCCCCGCATTCCCCGCAGATGGCAGCCCCCTGCGACAGCAGAGTCCCGCACGTGCTGCAGTACCGCGTCTGGCTCATCACGATCTGCCCTTCCTCTTGCTGCTGCCTCGGGACGAGCCCGTGCCGCTCACCCCCGAGACGGGTGCACGACGACGACGCATCGCGTGTGCACGGCGCTCGGCCTGCGATCGCTCCCGAGCCGCCGCGCGCTCACGGCGCCTGTGAGCTCGCCGCTCCGCACTGCGACGGCGGAACGAACGCAAGGAGAACAGTGCGCGCATCCGCTTGTGCCACGGTACGGAGGCGGTCATGGTACGCCGCGCGGCGGCCACCTGCTCCCAGTACTCCTCCACCACCACCGGAGGAAGATCGTCGGGCCCGAACACCGCTCGATCAGCGCGACTGGCGAGCAGGGCCGCTCCAGCTCCCGGTACCTCACCCTCCAGCATCGCCGCGGTCTCGGAGCGGGTACGGAACGGGTCGGGTCGGCGCCCCATGTCGGTCAACAGGTCCAGGATCTCCTGCCAACCGCCATCGATACGCTCCGGAAGCGCACCCCGGGCCCGGCGCCGTCCGCGCCGCACCACCTTCGCCACGACGATGCCCGTGAGCGCCAGGAACAGCAGCAGCACCGGGACGGCCGCGAAGGCGGCGTACACCACCCAGCTGCGGGTCTCCTCGGGCTGGTCCTCGTCCTGGGGCTTGTCCTCGCTCGTCGCGCCGGGCGGTGGGGAGGGCGGTTCCGCCGGTGGGGGCGGAGGCTGGGCCACCTGCGGCATGGGCTCCTCCACCTCCTTGGGCTTCGGCTGGGTCGGGTCCTGATCGTCATCGGGTGCCGGATCGAACCGCACCCATCCGAGGCCCTCGAACGCGACCTCGACCCACGCGGTGACGTCATCCCCGGTGATCGCCACCGTGCCCTCGGCGCCCTCGGGCACCTCGAAGCCCATCACCACCCGGGCGGGGATGCCGATCTCCCGGGCCATCACCGCGGTGAGCACAGCGAACTGCTCCTCATCGCCGATGCGCCCGGTCGGGGCGGCGTCGGACTTCTCCTTGTCGAATCCGACGTCCTGCAGCATCGACCATAGGCGGCTGTACCCGTGTCCGGACAGGGACGCCGTGTCGTCCTCATCGATGCCGTTGGAGTAGAAGGCGTCCTGCTTGATGTGGCGGGGGAGGGTCTGGGAGCGGTCGTAGTCCGTGTCGGCGCCTCCCACCCATTCGTCGGCCAGCTGCGCGAACTCGGGGTCGAGACGGGCGTTGGGCGGCAGGTCGATGTCAGCGAACTTGGCGGTGCGTCGCTGCTCGACAGTGAGGTCGGAGTAGGGCTCGTAGCCGACCTCGTAGCTGTCGCCCGCTCGGAGCCCGCTGGAGTTCACCGCGGTCTGGGACTTCTCGTTGAGGTACAGGTTCTCGGCGAGGGCACCGCTGCGCTCGGGCGGCAGATCCCCCAGATCGATGCGATTGGTGCGCTCCCCCAGCGTGGGCATCCACACGCCGCTGTACGCCCCGATGGTCACGGTGGAGGTGCGCTGGGAGCCGCTGGCCTCGTGCAGGTCCACTCCCCCTGCCGTCCGCAGGAATGCACCCTCGGGCGCGTCCTTGTCACGGCCCCCCGCCACGTTGTACACGTGCAGGTCGTACTGGTCCATGGTGGCAAGGCGCACCTTCTCGCCCTCGGTGACACCGGTGATGGTGAACAGCTCGGCATCGCGCTGGTTCTTGAGGTATCCGCGGAACTCGGTCAGGGGCGACACGTACTGCCGGGGATCGAAGGGCGGGGTGACGTAGTCACGGACGGCATGCCGGATGGTCCCCGAGGGCGGGTCCAGCAGGGACTGGGCACCCACGGCAGCGCCGGCGGCGATCGCCATGATCACGGCCCCACCGATCACCCGGCGACGCAGCACGGGGTTCTTCCAGGATCCCGGCCGCACCGTGTCGGAGATGATCGTGGACCGGGCACTGTCGAGCCGTCCGCTCTCGAACCGCCAGGTCAGCCAGGCCACCGAGATCACGGCGAACAGCACGCCGCGCACCACCGGCCAGGTGGCCTCGGTGGTGCCGAAGACCACGCTCACCAGCAGCAGGGCCAGGGGGAACAGCCACGCGACCGCGTAGAGCCGGGTGCGCATCACGATGGTCATCGAGAACAGCGCCAGCAGCAGCATGCTGATCCACACCACGACCAGCACCCCTTGAGCGGTGCCCACCGGTGGTGCGATGGTCAGGGCTGCCTTCCAGCTCGTGACCGGTGCGAACAGCAGCTCCTTCAGCGAGCCCAGGGTGGGGACGATGCCCCACAGCGCATGGGTGGGAGCCGCGAACATGCTGCCGAACAGGAAGTACACCAGCAGCATGACCGGTGCGGTGCGCAGCGGGCCCCACCGGAAGCGGGCCGCGATCAGCGCCACCAGCGTGGCCAGGACCAGGGCCATCAACCCGGTGAGCAGGTACTGGATGCCGCCGTAGACCGTCTGGAAGCCCAGCAGTGCGATCACGAACAGCGAGCCCAGCACCAGCACGTCGACGGCTCGCCGACCATTGCTGACCGAGGCGAAGTACGTGGCGCGCGCGTTCATCGGCCCACCGCCCGCAGTGCCTTGGGCAGCGCATCGAGGTCGCCGAGGGTCACCACGTCCAGGCCTCCGATGGAGCTGCGCCGCACCTCCGCGTCGTCCACGCAGCGGATCGCCACGGCGAGCACCCCGATGGGCAGCTGGTTGGCCGCGGAGTTGAGCTCTCGCGCCGTGGTGTGGGAGCCCACCACCATCATCACCGCAGACGCGTTGGGAGCCAGGTCGGCCGCCTGCTGCCCGAGCTCGTGCAGGGAGTGGCGGTCGCGGAGCTGCTCGAGCACGGTGTAGTCGTCCATCAGTACGCGGAAGGTGGCGGTGCGCTGGAGGGCGTCGAAGCTGAACGGGGTCAGCTCCTTCTCCTCGCGCATCGTCTGGGCGGAGATCGAGGCGGCGGCGGAGACGGCCAGCTCGAACTCGTCCTCGCTCGCGTAGTGGTCGGCGAGGTTGTCCAGCGCCACCACCACGTGGGAACGGCGGGTCTCCTCGAACTGGCGGACCATCAGCTTGCCGGTGCGCGCGGTGGTGCGCCAGTGCACGTGGCGGCGGTCGTCCCCCGGTGTGTAGTCCCGCAGCGCGTGGAAGGCGATGTCGGAGCTGGACAGGTCCGAGGACGGCGTGCCTTCCAGGTCGCGCAGGAATCCGCTGGCGGCCCCGTCCAGGCGCACGGTGCGGGGGTGCACGTACAGCTCCTGCGATCGGGCCCAGGTGACTTGTCGGCGCATCAGCGACAGGGGGTCGTCCCGCACCGAGCGCACGGGACCCACCACCAGCACGGCCCGACGCTTGGTGGGCACCGCGAACAGCTCCTCGTGCGACTGCTCCGCCGCCAGGCGCGGCACCATGAACTGCGCCGTGGCCTGACCGACGGCCAGCTCGATCCGGGACGGCAGGATGACGCGCTGCGTGGGATTGGCGACCTCGACCCGGCCCACGGCCCGCGTACCCACGACCACGCGGTGGGACTGCAGGTCCAGGTTCACTTTGTAGGACGTGCGTCCCAGCACGAACAGTGCTGCCAGCACCAGGGGCACGGTGAGCGTCAGCGCGATCACGTTCAGCTCGGTGATGCGGAGCAGGAGCCCCAGGATCCAGCACGCCACCGCGACCCCGAGCACCGCCCAGCCGATCGGTGAGATCACGTCCAGGACCGGGTGGATCCGGCGCATCCAGAACCCCCCGAGGCGCTCTCGCAGCCCGAGGGGCTCCTCGCCTGCGGCAGTGCCCGGACCGGAGGTCGCGTCGGAGCTGCCCGCAGGGGCCTGTGACTCCGAGACGCCACCGCGCCGCTTGGCACGCCGAGCAGCGGCGCGGGCCGCGGTGCGCTCGCGCTTGCGTGCGGCCTTGGCGGCCCGGCGAGCGGCCTTGGCGTCGGCCGTGTTGCTGGGAAGGGGGGTATCGACGTTCATGCCGTCCGCTGTCGAGCCTGGGGCGGCGCCACCTCGCTGAGGATCTTGTGCATCACGGACTTCGCCGTGGTCCCGGAGAACTCTGCCTCCGGGTCCAGCACGAAGCGGTGCAGCCACACCACGTCCACCAGCTCCTTGACGTCATCGGGGATGACGTAGTGGCGGCCGTGGACCGCTGCCCACGCCTTCACAGCGCGCATCAGGGCGAGCGCTCCGCGGATCGAGACGCCGACGCGCACCTCGGGCGCGAGGCGGGTCTCCTCCATCAGGCGCGAGACGTACTCCAGCACGGCCGGATCCACGTGCACGGTGGAGGCGAGCTGGGTCATGTCGTTGACGGCCTGCAGGGAGATGCGCGGGGCGAGCTGGCGGCTGCGGTCGCGCACGGCGGAGCCCTGCAGGATCTGCACGCTGGAGGCGTGATCGGGGTAGCCCAGGGAGGTCTTCATCAAGAAGCGGTCCAGCTGCGCCTCGGGCAGGCGGTACGTGCCGGCCTGCTCGATGGGGTTCTGGGTGGCGATCACCATGAACGGATTGCCCACCTCGTGGGTGACGCCGTCGACGGTGACGCGACCCTCCTCCATCACCTCGAGCATGGCGGACTGGGTCTTCGGCGAGGCGCGGTTGATCTCATCGGCCAGCACCACGTTGGCGAACACGGGTCCCTTGTGGAACTCGAAGGCCTTGGTGTTCTGGTCGTAGATCGTCACACCGGTGACGTCCGAGGGCAGCAGGTCCGGGGTGAACTGGATGCGGGTGCTGGTGCCCTGCACGGTCGCCGCGATCGAACGTGCCAGCGAGGTCTTCCCCGTGCCGGGGGCGTCCTCCAGAAGCACGTGGCCCGGCGACATCATCGCGGTGAGCACCAGGCGCACCACGTTGTTCTTGCCGAGCACGGCCTGACCGACGCTCTGGACCAGCTTGTCGAAGGTGTCGGCGAACCAGCGTGCCTGTTCGGGGGTCATGCTCATGGGCGGGGTCTCTCCTGGAAGTGGTAGCGGGGCACGCCGTATACGTTCAACGGCGTGGCAATAGTAGGTATCGCAGCGCGATGATCAGTCCGGGCTGTAGTAACGTCCGACTTCCCTCTGCTCGATCGACTTACTGCCGATGTACACCACATTGGGATTCCCGGTGCTCTGCCAGTGGCCGTAGAAGCGTTGCGGCGTGGTCACCCGCCCCCGCGAATCTGCGGTCAACGAGAAGCTGGCCCATTCCTTGAATACACCGTCTGTATCCACACTCTTGTAGACGACCTGGTACGTCTCACCGGGTTCCAGGTTCTCGAACGTGATCGTGAAGTAGTAGCAGTTGTTCGAACTGCAACCGTCAGCGCCCGGCGGCACCTTCCCTCCCCAGTCAGGGCCGCCACCAGCGACGGTCGGCACCGGTGGGGTGTAGGTCCGCGCCTTCTGGGTGGCGGAGCGAACATCACTGACCAGGCCCTTGGCGTTGGTCACCCGCGCCTCGACCGTCATCGATCCGCCGGACTTCAGATTCGCCTTGTGGGTGTACGAGGTCCCGGAGGCGTTCTTCCAGCTGCCGCCGTCCACGCGGTACTGGAGGGTCTTGCCCCCGGCACCCCCATCACTGCCGTTCGCGGTGATGGAGAAGGACACGGGGCATGTGGTCCCGTCCGAGCACTTCCCATTGCTGGCACTGATCGCGGGGCCAGCCGGTCTGGTGTACGGGGTCACCGAGTTGGAGGCCTTCGACAGCGCGCTCTCGCCGCCCTTGAAACGGTTCCTGGCCTGAACGGTGAAGGTGTACGACTTCCCGTTGTCCAGCCCGGTGATGGCCGCGGACTCCGCGGGAGCGTTCACCACCGTGGAGCCTCCCTCCCAACGGACCACATAGTCCTTGATCGTGGTGCCGTTGCCCGAGGCGCCCGACCATGTGACGGTGGCCCGTTTGTTGGGACCATCACCTGTGCCCTCACTCGGCATCGACGCCGAGACGGAGGTGGGCGGCGCAGGCATCGCCCAGGGCGTCACCTCGTTGGAGGGGGCGGACGGAGCCACACCCTCCCCCACCGAGTTCACGCCCGTGTAGGTGAACGTGTGGGCGGAGTCCTGGTCGAGGTCGTAGAACGTGTGCGTACGGGCATCGCCTCCCACCGTGGCGGACTGCCCGGACGACGAGCGGACGATGTAGCTGGAGATGGGCTCGCCGTTGGCCTCGGCCCTGGTCATCGCCGGCCAGGTGACCTTCACTCCACCGCCCTTGGGGTCGTTGACCCGTTCTGCGGTCATGGCGCCGCTGGGCTTGGCCGGGGGCCCTGCGGGGTGCTCGGCCACCGACCACGCGGACCATTCCGAGGGCTCGGGGGCGAGGTTGCGGGCCCGCACCCGGAACCGGTAGTCGGTGCCGTTGGTCAGTCCCTCCCACACGTGCTGGGTGGTGCCGCCTCCCATCTCCTTCTCCACCAGCTCGCCGGTGGCGGTGTCCTGCATCTGCAGGTCGTAGCTCTGGATGGCGGAGCCACGGTTGACCGGAGCATTCCAGGCGACGGTGAGACGGCTGTCCCCGCGCTGCGCGGACGGCGCCCCCGGGGTTTCCGGGCGCACGTCCGGGCGCGCGGTGGCCGAGGGGGCCGACGGCTCCGACTCCCCCACCTCGTTGATGGCGATGACCTGGAAGGTGTACTCCACATCGTTCGTGAGGCCCGTGATCGTGCACGAGGTGGAGGCGCACTCCTGGCTGACCGGGGGGCCGGAGGCGGAGGTGACGCGGTAGCCGGTGATCCGAGCGCCGTTGTCCACACCCGCCGTGAAGTTCAGATCGACGATGCCGTCCCCGACCTCCGCGACGCGCGGGGCCGACGGCGCCTCCGGCTTGCCGCGCACGGTCACCCGGATCTCCCCGGTGGCATCACGAGCCGGATCCTCGGTGTCATCGCGCACCGTGTAGGTCGCGGTGAGGATCCCGTGGAAGTCCTCGTCCGGGGTGATGGCGACCTGGTCTCCCTCCACGTCGAGGCTCCCCCTGCCGCTGGTGACCACGGGGGTCATGACGGTGCGGTTGCCCCCGGGGAAGGGGTTCGAGTCGTTGGCCAGCACGTCGATGGACTGCGTGGTGCCTGCATCGATCACCGCGGTGTCCAGCACCGCAGCCAGGCGAGGGCGGTTGGAGCCGGTGACCGTCACCTGCACCGTGGCCTCGACGGGATCGTTCGTGCCGTCCGTGACGGTGACGGGAACACTGACGATCGAGCCCTTGGCGGCCCGTGGCGTCGCCTGGGCCGTGACGGAGGACCCGTCCAGCCCGATCGTCACCCCCTCGGGCTCGGAGAACTCCCCCAGCGCGAAGGTGAGGTCGTCCCCCTCCGGGTCCGCGGCACTCGCGGCGAGATCGACGGAGGCCTGGGTGCCACCCTGCTCCACCTCCAGCAGAGCGCCCTGCAGCGTGGGCGGCAGGTTCTCGTCCTCGGCGGTGATCTCCACGGGGATGGCGAGGATGGCAGTGGCAGCCATCGGGTCCCCCACCTCGCCATCGGTGACCTCGACGGAGATGGTGTCGTTGCCGGAGAAGCCCTCAGCGGCGCGGTACAGCAGCGTGGACTCGTCCTGCACCAGCTGGGTGCCGTCGGTGTGCGCCGCCGTGACCAAGGAAGGATCGGTCACGGTGGCCGCCTCGGCACCGGGGCGGACGCGGATGTTGTTCGGATCGGACAGGTCGATCGTGGTCTCCGCACCTGCCTGCACCTGCACGGTCCCGCCCACCCAGACCGGTGCCTGCTTCGCCCGGCCCGGCACCCAGATGTAGCCGGCGGCGGTGCGGCCGTCGACGTCCTCGATCTGGTACCGGTACCGTTGCTGCTCGTCCTGGGGCGCGATGCGGACGACGCCGTTCTCCCGCAGCTCCACTCCCTCCGGCGCGCCGTCGAGGGTGACTGTCAGATCGGTGACGCTGCCGTCGGGGTCGGAGTCGTTGGCCAGCACATCGACGTCGACGTGCTCGGCCTGCGGATCCAGCACGTCCTGCGCCTCGACGAAGTCGTCCCGTGCGATCGGGGAGCGGTACGGGGCGTTCTCGTCCACCTTGATGGTGGCCGTGGCCGAGCTCTTCAGCTGACCGTCCGAGGCGCTGTACAGCACCTGGTGCGTGCCGTTCTCTGGCGGCGTGGTCACCGTGACCAGGTTCTCGGCCGCATCCTCCCCGCTGTGCACGTGGATGTCGGTGAGTGCCTCGGTGTCGGCGGCGACCACGCTCAGCGGAGTGCCCTCGGGGTCGGTGTCGTTGTCCAGTACCTGCACCTGGACCTCGCGGTCGGGGCGCACCTCGACGACGTCGTCGACGGCGTAGGGCGGCTGGTTGGTGTCGTTGGGCTCCGCGATGCCCACCAGCACCTCGGCGGTGCCCAGCGCGCCCTGCCGGTCCATCACCTGGTACCGGAACCGCTCGGTGCCCACGGATCCCTCGTGGGGTACGTACTCGATCCATTCACCGGTGGCCGAAACCACCTCACCCAGCTGGGGGGCCGGGCTGGTGATGCCCATCAGCATCACGGAGTCGCCGTCGGGGTCGATGCCGGTGGTGGGCACGGGGATCCGGACGGACGTGCCGGCCACGGTCCGCGCAGTGAGGTTCTCAGGCCTGGGTGGAGCGTTGGAGGCATCGGCGGGCACGATCCGCACCGTGAGGTTCGCCGACCCGTCGCGCCCGGTCTCGTCGAGCACCTCGTACTTGATGACGGCCTCCCCGCTGGCGTCATCGTTCGCGATGAAGCGGATCTGGTTCTGGAGGGTCTCCACGCGTCCCTTGTCCTCGGCGCGAGATCCGTCGAGGATCTGGCCCAGGGTGAGCTTCGATCCTGTGGGTGAGATGTCATTGCCGACCACGTCGACGAGCACCATGTCTCCGGCGCGCACCGTGGCCCGGTCGGGCACTGCGATCGGGTTGGCGAACTGGGTGTCGGTCTGCGCGACCATCACCCGGATCGTTCCTTCGGCGGTCCCTGCAGCATTGCCGACCTGGTAGGTCAGGGGCACTGGTTCCGCGCCGGCCACGGCTCCCGGTTCGGCTTCCACCCGGACCAGCCCGTGGGCGATCACTGTGGCCTTCAACCCGCTGCCCTCAGGGACGGAGACGGAGTTGACCACCAGGACCCCGCCGGTGGGGTCCACGTCGTTCTCCAGCGGGTCGATCAGGGTCTCGGTACCGGCGGTGACCGTTCCCATGTCGTCCACGGCCACGGGGATCAGCTGCTCGGAGCTCGCCTCGACCACGTCAACGCGGATCAGTCCCAGCGAGGCCGAGCTGGAGCTGCTGGCGGCCACCGTGTAGTCGAGGTAGTAGGTTCCGGGCTCGGCGCCGGAGACGTTGACGGTACCGGCCTCCAGGGCGGGGTCCACCTCGAGGGCATCGTTCTCGGAGACGTTGGTCAGTTCGAGCTGGCCGCCGTTGGGGTTGAGGTCATTGACCAGTGGTTTGATCGTCGCGGTGCGTCCAGCCACGATCCGGACGTGGTCCGCGGTGGTGATCGGTGCCAGATCGTTCTCGGAGACCGCCTCGATCTCGAGGGTGCCCTCTCCCTGCATGCCGCGCTCGTCGCGGAAGGTGAGCTGGACCTTCTTCTCACCCGTGGTCAGACCGGCGTCGGTGAAGGTGATCAGGCCATCGGGGCGGAAGGTGACGACGTCCTCAGGTTGCACGGTGGCATTGGCGAGGTAGAAGGCGTCGCCGTCGGGGTCCTCCCAGTAGGGGAGGATGTTGAAGGAGACCTCCTGTCCCGAGCGCACCTGCACCTTGGTGATGTTCTCGGCCGTGGGGGCGGGGGCCCGGTTGTCCGCGGGGCCGGTGACATCGAGCGTGACGGTCGCGGTATCGCTCTCGCCCCGACCATCATCCGCGACGTACGTGAAGCTCGCCGTCCCGGTGGCATCCTCGTCCACCTCGATCTGCAGCTGGGTGCCGCCCCTGATCGGGGTGACCGTTCCGATGGAGGGCTGCTCGCCCTGAACGGACACCGTGAGTATGTCGCCGTCGGGGTCGGTGTCGTTGCGCGTCACGGGTAGGACGACGCTCTTGCCTGCCCGCACACCGAACTCGTCGTCATTGGCCACCGGCGGCCGGTTCTTCTCGTCGCGCTCCGCCGCCACGTTGGTGATCGTGGTGGTGAGGGTCTCCTCCTCGCGCTCCTCGGCGTCACTGGTCTGGATGTCCTGCCGGATCTTCCACTCGTCGACCAGCTGCATGTCGTCGGTGATCATCCAGGACAGCCCGAACTTCTGGTCGTTGAGCACCACCAGGTCGTGGTTGACACGCAGGACCAGGTCACCGTCGCTGTTCGCATCCGGAACCGTCTCGCTGATGACGTCGTCCCCGCAGGCACGCACGTACGCGGAGGAGTCGTTCCATGCCCCGTAGGCACATCCTCGCGCCTGCGCGGGAGCGACCGGACGTCCCGTGCCACGGGCAGCATGGGCCTCGGCTTCACCGCCGTTCAGGGGGATCAGGAACAGCGTGTCCTGGGTGGCCAGGACGACGTCCTTCGATGCGGGGCTGGGCTGCTGCAGACGCGCCGTGGCCAGATCGGAGACCCCGTACTCGGTGAGCTGGTACTCCTTCACCTCGGTGCCCAGGCGCAGCATGCGATTCTCGCGGTCCAGGATCACGGGCTGTTCGCCGACGACGGTGAGTTCCACCATCCCCTCACCGGTGGAGAGCCCCCCGACCACGATCGGATCGTTCGGCTTGGCCTTGCGGGTGTCCTCGGTGTAGGGGAACACCAGCAGCTTGTCGCCCTCCAGCAGGTGGACGGTGCCCTGGCTGGACACGGCGATCTGCGGCGCCTTGCTGCTTCCCTCGTAGGTGGGGTCGACAGCGCTCGGGTTGAAGGCGGCAGCCTCCTCCGGGGACAGGATCCACATCCGGCCATCGGGGGCTGCAACGGCGACGCGGTCGCCCCCCAGTCGCACCTCCGACCCGGGCGGGAGCTCGACCAGGGCGTTGCGGCTCACGGCTGCGGTGTTGATCGGGGTCATGCCGCGCGGGCCGGTCTCGATGACCGTGTACCCGGACTGCAGCAGATCGAGGTCCTCGCCGTTCATGGCGAGGCGGGCGTCGAGCTCCTGGGCGTCGACGTTCAGTCGGCCCATCAGCCGCTTCTGCTCGTTCATCACCCAGACGCCGCCGTTGGTGACGTCGACCTCGGAGGAGGTGAGCCCGGGGTACTTGATCGCGAAGCCGGTGACCACCAGGGCCAGGATCGCCAGCACCGCCCCGGAGATCGCACCGGAGCGGCGGCGCCGCCGCTTCACCCCGTGAGTGACCGACATCCGAACCCCCTACGAAGCACCAATGACCAGCGGTGCGCACGCCAGAGGCCTCCGTCGTCGGCGACCGGACCCCCGAGCCTGACCGGGCGGTGCGCACGCGCCCCCAGGGTACTGTGCGGAGCACTCCGGAGCTACGCGGTGCAGATCACCATCTGGTGAACGTCCTGGTCACGGTTCCACTCTCGTAGGCGGTTCACCAGGAGTTCACCGCGCCGCCTCTGAAGCGGAGACGTTCACCGGCTCCGCTGGACCAGCGAACGGGCGAAGCCCGCCAGCGAGTCCCGCACCGCACCGGCCGGCAGCTCTGACAGCACGCCGATCGCTTCGTCTGCAGTGCGCTGGGCAAGAGCGCGCGTCTCCTCGAGCGCCGGATCTTCCCGGAGCATCGCGACGACCTCCTCCAGTGCGGCGTCATTGCTCAGGTCCCCCTCGAGCCGCTCCACGATCGCAGCGGCCCGGCGCTCGCCGGCGGCAGCGCGCCGACGAACGAGCAAGGTGGGCATGGTGGGGACGCCTTCGCGCAGGTCCGTACCCGGTGTCTTCCCGCTGGTGCCAGGATCGCTCTCGAGGTCCAGCACATCGTCGGCGAGCTGGAACGCCACCCCGATCTTCTCGCCGTAGCGACGCATCACCTCAGCGCTGCCCTCGGGCGCCCCGGCCTGCAGCGCGCCGAGCTGGCCGGCCATCGCGAGCAGCGAAGCGGTCTTGTCCGACAGCACGGAGATGTAGTGCTCGAAAGGATCCTCGTCGTCCTGAGGGCCGACCGTCTCATGAAGCTGGCCCAGGCACAGACGTTCGAAGGTCAGCGAGTGCAGCTGCACTGCTTCGGTGCCGAGCCGCGAGCTCAAACCGCTCGCTCTGGCGAAGAGGAAGTCCCCGGTCAGGATCGCCACGTTGTTGCCCCAGATCGCATGGGCGCTGCGGGTGCCCCGCCGCGTGCTGGCCGAGTCCATCACATCGTCGTGGTACAGGCTCGCCAGGTGCGTGAGCTCGACCAGGACTGCTGCATCGATGACCTCATCCCGCTGGGCGTCCCCCAGGGACGCCGCGAGAAGCACGAGCATCGGGCGCACGCGCTTGCCGCCGGCGTCCAGCAGGTGGCGCGCGGTCCACCGTGCCAGGTGATCGTTGGTGCTCACCGACTCCCGCAGGCGATCCTCGATGACGGCGAGCCGCTCCAGCATGGTCTGGGCCAGCTGCTCATCGATGTCGGGCACGGCCGACAGGCTGGACGGCATTGCTCTCCTGGGGGGCGCAGTCGGCTTGTGCTGAGCACCGCTGCCGACGGGGGACGACTGTCACGCAGTGGATCCGAGTAACGGGCCCGGAGCCCGAACGGACGTTCACCGCAAGAATTGAGTCTACCGCTCCGCTGTGCACTGGCTGCCCCCTGCACCTGTGGAACCCGACGCACCCGGCCCCCGAGACAGCCCGCGCCGTCCGTCTCGCACCCGCACCTCCCCGCACCGCGGGAAGGGCACCTGCTTCGCCAGCGCGCGCCGGCATAAAAAAAGGGGAAGGGATGAAGGAGGAGCACACACCCATCACGAGCGATGCTACAACCCCTTCATCCCTTCCCGAATGAAGATGTCCGGCGGCGACCTACTCTCCCACACCCTCCCGAGTGCAGTACCATCGGCGCAATCGAGCTTAGCTTCCGGGTTCGGAATGGAACCGGGCGTTTCCTCGACGCTATGACCGCCGTAACACAACGAGACCCAACCAGCCCCCACACCCCCAAACACAGGGACGCAGCGGTTGTTCCTCAAGAACCACACAGTGGACGCGAACACACACGCAAACAACACAATCAGTGACAGTGTTTGAGTAAGTCATCAGCCATTAGTACCAGTCAGCTCCACACGTTACCGCGCTTCCACATCTGGCCTATCAACCCAGTCGTCTACTGGGGGCCTCCCACACCACAAGGGTGCACGGATATCTAATCTTGAAGCAGGCTTCCCGCTTAGATGCTTTCAGCGGTTATCCCTTCCCGACGTAGCCAACCAGCCATGCCCTTGGCAGAACAACTGGCACACCAGAGGTCAGTCCATCCCGGTCCTCTCGTACTAGGGACAGGCCTTCTCAAATATCCAACGCGCGCAGCGGATAGGGACCGAACTGTCTCACGACGTT
Source organism: Brachybacterium epidermidis (assembly GCF_015209585.1). GTDB lineage: Bacteria > Actinomycetota > Actinomycetes > Actinomycetales > Dermabacteraceae > Brachybacterium > Brachybacterium epidermidis. The sequence goes on along the minus strand of NZ_JADEYR010000001.1, from coordinate 251,244 downwards.
CTAAACCCAGCTCGCGTACCGCTTTAATAGGCGAACAGCCTAACCCTTGGGACCAACTCCAGCCCCAGGATGCGACGAGCCGACATCGAGGTGCCAAACCATGCCGTCGATATGAGCTCTTGGGCAAGATCAGCCTGTTATCCCCGGGGTACCTTTTATCCGTTGAGCGACACCCATTCCACAATGAGGTGCCGGATCACTAGTTCCTGCTTTCGCACCTGCCCGACATGTCTGTCTCGCAGTCAAGCTCCCTTGTGCACTTACACTCAACACCTGATTGCCAACCAGGCTGAGGGAACCTTTGAGCGCCTCCGTTACTCTTTAGGAGGCAACCGCCCCAGTTAAACTACCCATCAGGCACTGTCCCTGATCCGGATCACGGACCGAGGTTAGGAATCCAGAACGACCAGAGTGGTATTTCAACAGCGACTCCACACTCACTGGCGTGAATGCTTCCCAGTCTCCCACCTATCCTACACAAGCCGTCCCGAACACCAATACCAAACTATAGTAAAGGTCCCGGGGTCTTTCCGTCCTGCTGCGCGTAACGAGCATCTTTACTCGTAATGCAATTTCGCCGAGTTCGCGGTTGAGACAGTGGAGAAGTCGTTACGCCATTCGTGCAGGTCGGAACTTACCCGACAAGGAATTTCGCTACCTTAGGATGGTTATAGTTACCACCGCCGTTTACTGGGGCTTAAATTCTGAGCTTCGCTCCGAAGAGCTGACCCGTCCTCTTAACCTTCCAGCACCGGGCAGGCGTCAGTCCGTATACAGCGTCTTACGACTTCGCACGGACCTGTGTTTTTAGTAAACAGTCGCTTCTCCCTGGTCTCTGCGGCCCTCGAGGCTCTCACCTCTCAGGCCCCCCTTCTCCCGAAGTTACGGGGGCATTTTGCCGAGTTCCTTAACCACGATTCTCTCGAACGCCTCGGTATTCTCTACCTGATCACCTGAGTCGGTTTAGGGTACGGGCGACCGTATTCGTCACGCTGGAACTTTTCTCGGCAGTACAGGATCACTCACCTACGCCCATACGGGATCCCCATCACGTCTCACCCACATGGCCACGCATTACCGTGACCGGGCTGCTCGCTTAGACGGACTATTCCATTAAGTCCGCGGAAGCTACCTCTCTGCGTCATCCCTCGCGCTGACCTACTACACCCTTGGTTCCCAGCCTCACTCACGCACGCACCCCGAAGGGCACGAGGCAAGCTCGGGTGGTTAGCATCAGATGCCTCGGTATGGGTCCTCCTACGATCGGTTCGGGAATATCAACCCGATGTCCATCGACTACGCCTGTCGGCCTCGCCTTAGGTCCCGACTAACCCAGGGCGGATTAACCTGGCCCTGGAACCCTTGATCAATCGGCGGACGGGTTTCTCACCCGTCTTTCGCTACTCATGCCTGCATTCTCACTCGTGCAGCCTCCACCACTGGGTCACCCCGCGGCTTCGCAGTCTGCACGACGCTCCCCTACCCACCCCACACAACGTGGAGTGACACAGCTTCGGCGGTGTACTTGAGCCCCGCTACATTGTCGGCGCAGAATCACTTGACCAGTGAGCTATTACGCACTCTTTCAAGGGTGGCTGCTTCTAAGCCAACCTCCTGGTTGTCTCAGCAACTCCACATCCTTTTCCACTTAGCACACGCTTAGGGGCCTTAGCTGATGTTCTGGGCTGTTTCCCTCTCGACTATGAAGCTTATCCCCCACAGTCTCACTGCTGCGCTCTCACGTACCGGCATTCGGAGTTTGGCTAAGGTCAGTAACCCGGTGGGGCCCATCGCCTATCCAGTGCTCTACCTCCGGCACGAAACACGCAACGCTGCACCTAAATGCATTTCGGGGAGAACCAGCTATCACGAAGTTTGATTGGCCTTTCACCCCTATCCACAGGTCATCCCCTCCATTTTCAACTGAAGTGGGTTCGCGCCTCCACGCGGTCTTACCCGCGCTTCACACTGCCCATGGATAGATCACTTCGCTTCGGGTCTAGAGCCGGCGACTGAACGCCCCGTTCAGACTCGCTTTCGCTACGGCTACCCCACACGGGTTAACCTCGCCACCGACCACTAACTCGCAGGCTCATTCTTCAAAAGGCACGCCGTCACCCCGTAAGGCTCCGACGGATTGTAAGCGCACGGTTTCAGGTACTATTTCACTCCCCTCCCGGGGTGCTTTTCACCTTTCCCTCACGGTACTTGTCCGCTATCGGTCACGAGGTAGTATTCAGGCTTACCAGGTGGTCCTGGCAGATTCACACCGGATTTCACGGGCCCGGTGCTACTCGGGAACAGCATCACGCCGCACAACAGTTTCGTCTACGGGGGTCACACCCTCTACGCCGTCGCACTCACCACGACTTCGACTACCAATGCACGTCCACGTCGGGCTGCCGGCAGACAACCCAGATACGTCCCACAACCCCCGCCCTGCAACCCCTGCCGGGTATCACACAGAACAGGTTTAGCCACCTCCGCTTTCGCTCGCCACTACTCACGGAATCACTATTAGTTTTCTCTTCCTGCGGGTACTGAGATGTTTCACTTCCCCGCGTTCCCTCCACACCACCTATACATTCAGTGGCAGGTACCGCGACATGACTCGCGGTGGGTTTCCCCATTCGGACATCCTCGGATCACAGGTCGGTTGTCACCTCCCCGAGGCTTATCGCAGACTCCTACGTCCTTCATCGGCTCCTCGTGCCCAGGCATCCACCGTACGCCCTTAAAGACTTGGCAAACACTACAAAGACACTAAAATAAATTGCTTACAAGATGCTCGCGTCCACTATGCAGTTCTCAAGAAACAACCCCACACCAGCACCTCCACCACAACCGCAGCAGAAGAACCAGGGAGGACCAGCCACACACCCCCGAGCGAACCCAGGGGCCGCGTGCAGCCTCACAACCCAATAGCGTGTCTCCACCTCGAACCACCAGGCAACCCACGTTCCACGCCCCGAAGGACCGTACTAGCGAGCAGCACCCGATGATGAAGCGCCCATCCGTTGATGTTCCACCCATGAGCAACCACCCCCACCACACGCGGGCAGGCAGATGGCCACCATTAATGGTGATGCTCCTTAGAAAGGAGGTGATCCAGCCGCACCTTCCGGTACGGCTACCTTGTTACGACTTAGTCCCAATCGCCAATCCCACCTTCGACAGCTCCCTCACGAGGATGGGCCACTGGCTTCGGGTGTTACCGACTTTCGTGACTTGACGGGCGGTGTGTACAAGGCCCGGGAACGTATTCACCGCAGCGTTGCTGATCTGCGATTACTAGCGACTCCGACTTCATGGGGTCGAGTTGCAGACCCCAATCCGAACTGAGACCGGCTTTTTGGGATTCGCTCCACCTCACAGTTTCGCAACCCATTGTACCGACCATTGTAGCATGCGTGAAGCCCAAGACATAAGGGGCATGATGATTTGACGTCGTCCCCACCTTCCTCCGAGTTGACCCCGGCAGTCTCCCATGAGTCCCCGCCATAACGCGCTGGCAACATGGAACGAGGGTTGCGCTCGTTGCGGGACTTAACCCAACATCTCACGACACGAGCTGACGACAACCATGCACCACCTGTGCACCAGTCCGAAGAAAACCCCATCTCTGGAGACGTCCGGGGCATGTCAAGCCTTGGAAAGGTTCTTCGCGTTGCATCGAATTAATCCGCATGCTCCGCCGCTTGTGCGGGCCCCCGTCAATTCCTTTGAGTTTTAGCAGTGCGGCCGTACTCCCCAGGCGGGGCACTTCATGCGTTAGCTACGGCGCGGAAAACGGGGAAGGTTCCCCACACCTAGTGCCCAACGTGTACGTCATGGACTACCAGGGTATCTAATCCTGTTCGCTCCCCATGCTTTCGCTTCTCAGTGTCAGTAATGGCCCAGAGACCTGCCTTCGCCATCGGTGTTCTTCCTGATATCTGCGCATATCACCGCTACACCAGGAGTTCCAGTCTCCCCTACCACACTCTAGCCTGCCCGTACCCACCGCACGCCCGAGGTTGAGCCTCGGGTTTTCACGGCAGACGCGACAAGCCACCTACAAGCTCTTTACGCCCAATAATTCCGGACAACGCTTGCGCCCTACGTATTACCGCGGCTGCTGGCACGTAGTTAGCCGGCGCTTCTTCTGCAGGTACCGTCACTCTCGCTTCTTCCCTGCTGAAAGAGGTTTACAACCCGAAGGCCGTCATCCCCCACGCGGCGTCGCTGCATCAGGCTTCCGCCCATTGTGCAATATTCCCCACTGCTGCCTCCCGTAGGAGTCTGGGCCGTGTCTCAGTCCCAGTGTGGCCGGTCGCCCTCTCAGGCCGGCTACCCGTCATCGCCTTGGTGAGCCATTACCTCACCAACAAACTGATAGGCCGCGAGTCCATCCCCCACCGAAAAACTTTCCACAACACACCATGCGGTGCGAAGTCATATCCGGTATTAGCCCCGATTTCCCGAGGTTATCCCGAAGAGGGGGGCAGGTTACTCACGTGTTACTCACCCGTTCGCCACTAATCAGACAAGGCAAGCCCTGTCGTCATCGTTCGACTTGCATGTGTTAAGCACGCCGCCAGCGTTCGTCCTGAGCCAGGATCAAACTCTCCATGAAAACATAGAAAAATCCCAGCATTCAAACAAACAACCAGCAAAAATAATTCTGCTAATCATCCGAAGAATGCCAATCAAAATATTGGCATCAACAAACAGACACGCTATTGAGATATCAAGCAACACGCGCACATTGTCAATGGGCCGCTCAGCGGCTCATCTCAGAGGCTCGGTGGCGCCGGCAGCCTTGCGGGATCGTGATCCCGGTCGGTCCGACTTCTTTTCGCTTCGTCGTCCCGGCGCGAGTCACTACTCTAGCAGTTCGTCGCGGCCGTTTCAACTCCGCTCCGTGTGGTCTGCGTCTCTCCCAGTTCGCTGTGCGACCTGCTCGATCCGCTGACCCGCGGCTGATCCCTGAGGATCAGATCCCCGCTGCGGTGACCCCGTTCCGCTTCGCTGATCCGTGGTGGATCCTCTTGGCTTCCCGGCGTCGTCCTCGCGGCGACAAGGGAAGACATTACGGGGCCGCGGGGTGGCCGTCAAACCCGCTTCGACACCCTCTGTTCACCCTCCGGCAACACCATCATCCCAGGTCAGGCTGTCTTTCCAAGCCCTTACGGGCCGCCTGGGGCCGAATGTGACCTGTACTTGTTAGGGGTGTCACCCGAAGGCTTCGGCAGCCAGGTGCGAGCCTCAGGCAACCAGGCGCACCATGGCCGCCGTCTTCCTGCCACGGCGCAGCAGGAGGTGCCCTCCGGGAAGGGACGTCAAGGAACCCAGCTCCCCCGCGAGGTCATCGGCGGCGAGCTTCTCGCCGTTCACGGACAGCCCACCTTCCTCTGCCGCTCGCCGGGCCGCGCCCTTCGAGGCCACGATCCCCGCGGCCACGAAGGCGTCCACCAGCGGCGTGCTCGAGGTGAGCTCGGCGCCGGGGAGCTCGCCGGCGATGGCGCGGATCGTGGGTTCGTCCAGCTCCCGGACGTCTCCCTTGCCGAACAGCACGCCAGCAGCGGCCTTCGCCTGGGCTGTGGCCTGCTCACCGTGCACCAGGGTGGTGAGATCGTCGGCGAGGGCGTGCTGCGCGCGTCGCTGGTGGGAGGCCTCCAGGGTCGCGGTCTCGAGCTCCGCGAGCTCATCCTTGCCGCGGAAGGTGAAGTACCGCAGGTAGTTCATGACGTCGGAGTCGGCGGCGTTCAGCCAGAACTGGTGGAAGGCGTACGGGCTGGTGAGCTCCGCATCCAGCCACACGGACCCGCCCTCGCTCTTGCCGAACTTCGTGCCGTCGGCCTTGGTGACCAGTGGCGTGGTCATCGCGTGCACGTCACGCCCCTCCACCTTGTGGATCAGGTCGACTCCCGAGAGCAGGTTGCCCCACTGGTCGTTCCCCCCGTACTGGAGGGTGACGCCGTGGCGCCGATGCAGCTCCAGGTAGTCGATGCCCTGCAGCACCTGGTAGCTGAACTCGGTGTAGCTGATCCCCTCATCGCTGGCCAATCGCCTGGCCACCGTGTCCTTGGCCAGCATGGTGCCCATGCGGAAGTGCTTGCCCATGTCCCGCAGGAACTCCAGTGCGCCCAGGCCTCCGATCCAGTCGAGGTTGTTCACCATCGTCACCCCGAACTCGCCCTCCAGATCGAGGAAGCGGGAGATCTGGTCGCGCAGGTTCTCGACCCATCCCGCCACCACCGTGGCGTCGTTCAGCACCCGCTCACCGGACATCCGAGGATCCCCGATCAGACCGGTCGCCCCGCCCACCAAGGCGATGGGTCGGTGACCGGCGAGCTGGAAGCGGCGCATGGTGAGCACCTGGGTCAGATGCCCCACGTGCAAGGACGAAGCAGTCGGGTCGAACCCGCAATAGAGGGAGACCGGTCCATCGGCCAGAGCGCTTCCGAGCGCCTCGCGCCCGGTGGTCTGCACGACGAGTCCTCGCCAGTCGAGGTCGTCCAGGACGGTCTGCATCAGGGGTGTTCCTTCCGAAGTACGACGGGGCCGGCCCCACGATCGGGACCGGCCCCATTGTGGCAGGAGGTGGAGACCTCCCCCAGCGATTTCCGTCAGACGGACCGCTCCAGCGGCCCGGTCCTGTCAGCGAGCACCTGGATCCGGGACTGCGCCGACGCGATCTGCTCGCGCACGCGCGCGGGTGCAGTGCCTCCCTTGCCGTCGCGGGAGGCGACGGAACCGGCGGCGGTGAGCACCTCGTGCACTTCCGGTCGCAGGTGCTCAGAGATCCCTGCCAGGTCCTCGGCGCTCAGATCGGCCAGTTCGATCCCGCGCTGCTCGCACACGCGCACGCAGGAGCCCGCGATCTCATGGGCGCTGCGGAACGGGACGCCCTGACGCACCAGCCACTCGGCGATGTCCGTGGCCAGGGAGAAGCCCTGCGGTGCCATCAGCTCCATGCGGTCGGTGTGGAAGGTGAGGGTGGCGACCATGCCGGTGATCGCCGGCAGCAGCAGGTCCAGGGTGTCCACCTGGTCGAACACAGGCTCCTTGTCCTCCTGCAGGTCCCTGTTGTAGGCCAGCGGAAGGGCCTTCAGGGTGGCCAGCAGTCCGGTGAGATCGCCGATCACCCGGCCCGCCTTGCCGCGCGTGAGCTCGGGGATGTCGGGGTTCTTCTTCTGCGGCATGATCGAGGACCCGGTGGAGAAGGAGTCGTCGAGCGTCACGTAGGAGAACTCCTTCGTGTTCCACACGATGATCTCCTCGGCCATCCGCGAGAGGTCGATCGCGACCATCGCGCAGACGAAGGCGAACTCGGCCACCAGGTCCCTCGAGGCGGTGCCGTCGATCGAGTTCTCCACTGAGTCCGAGAACCCCAGGTCCGCCGCGACGGCCTGAGGGTCCAGCCCCAGCGAGGAGCCGGCGAGGGCACCGGAGCCGTAGGCGGAGGCGTCCAGCCGGCCGTCGAGGTCGCAGAACCGCTCCACGTCCCGCAGCAGGGGCCACACGTGCGCCATCAGGTGGTGGGCCAGCAGCACGGGCTGGGCGTGCTGGAGGTGCGTGCGACCGGGAAGGATCGCCTCCCCCGCCTGCTCGGCGCGGTCGGTGATCACCTGTGCCAGTGCCAGCACCTGCTGGGACAGCGACCGCACCTGGTCCCGCAGGTACATGCGGATCATGGTGGCGATCTGGTCGTTGCGGGACCGCCCGGCCCGCAGCTTCCCGCCCAGCTCGGTCCCGGCCCGCTCGATCAGGCCGCGCTCGAGCGCCGTGTGCACGTCCTCGTCGTCCGCCGCGGCCGTGAAGGCCCCGGAGGCGACGTCCTCACGCAGCCGCACCAGCGCCTCGTCCATGCCGGCCAGCTCGTCGTCGTCCAGCAGCCCGGCGGCGTGCAGCACCCGGGCGTGGGCCCGGGAGCCGGCCACGTCGTACGGCGCCAGGCGCCAGTCGAAGTGAGTGGAGACGGACAGCGCCGCGAGGGCTGCCGACGGGCCGGAGCCGAAGCGGCCTCCCCACAGGGCCAGCCGCTCGGAGGCCGGGCCCTTGCTCGCGCCCTGACCGCCGGGCTGCTGCGGGGCCCCCGGGGAGATCATGCGTCCTCCTGCTGCGCTGCCTGACCGAGGTCCTCCCCGTTGCCGTGGGCGACGTCGCGGGCGGCGGCCTGCTTGGCGGCCAGGCCGTAGATCTCGATGAAGCCCTTGGCGTGGGACTGGTCGAACGCATCGCCCTCGTCGTACGTGGCCAGGTTGAAGTCGTACAGGCCGGTATCGGACCGACGCCCGGTGACCTGGGCGCGACCGCCGTGCAGGATCATCCGGATGTCCCCGTTGACGTAGCGCTGAGTGTCGTCGATGAAGACGTCCAGGGACTTCTTCAGCGGGCTGAACCACTGGCCGTCGTAGACCAGCTCGGTCCAGCGGTCGCTCACGGAACGCTTGAAGCGCGCCTGCTCGCGCTCCAGGGTGACCCGTTCGAGCTCCTGGTGGGCGGCGATCAGCGCCATGGCTCCCGGGGCCTCGTACACCTCCCGCGACTTGATGCCCACCAGGCGGTCCTCGACGATGTCGATCCGGCCCACGCCCTGAGCGCCGGCGCGGCGGTTCATCTCCTGGATCGCCTCCAGCGGGGTGACGGGGCGAGCGTCGATCGCCACCGGGATGCCGTCCGCGAAGGAGATGGTGACCTCGTCGGCCACCGGCGGGAAGGAGGGATCGTCGGTGTAGGCGTAGACGTCCTTGGTGGGCTCGTTCCAGATGTCCTCGAGGTAGCCGGTCTCGATGGCGCGCCCCCACACGTTCTGGTCGATCGAGAAGGGGTTGTGCTTGGTGGTGGCGATGGGCAGGCCCTTGCGCTCGGCGTATTCGATGGCCTTGTCGCGGGTCAGTGCCAGGTCGCGCACGGGGGCGATGCACTTGAGCTCGGGGGCGAGGGAGGTGATGGAGACCTCGAATCGCACCTGGTCGTTGCCCTTGCCGGTGCAGCCATGGGCGACCGTGCTGGCGCCGTGCTTCTTGGCGGCTGCCACCAGGTGCTTGGTGATCACGGGGCGCGAGATGGCCGAGACCACCGGGTAGGCGTCCATGTACAGCGCGTTGGCCTTGAGCGCCGGCATGCAGTACTCGGAGGCGAACTCGTCGCGGGCGTCGGCCACCACGGCCTCCACGGCGCCGCAGTCCAGGGCGCGCTGGCGGATGACCTCGAGGTCCTCTCCGCCCTGGCCGACGTCCACCGCGCAGGCGATGACCTCGGCGCCGGTGGCGTCGTGGATCCAGCCGATGGCCACGGAAGTGTCGAGTCCGCCGGAGTAGGCGAGGACGATGCGTTCGGTCACGGGTGCTCCTTGACGTGGTTTGTTCAGGGTTCAGGATGCGGCATGGCGGGGCCCACCGCAGAACTGCGATCAGGCGGGGGTGACGTGCTCGTCATCGGGCGGCGCCTGCGGGTCCAGCTCGGCCGCCTCGGTCTCGCTGGCGGCCTCACGCCGGCCGCCGGCCAGATCCAGCAGGCGGGCTGCGAGGCGGTCCCCGCCCGCGGGGTCCCGGGAGACCAGCAGGACGGTGTCGTCACCGGCGACCGTCCCGATCATGTCCGGCACGACGGACCGGTCCAGCGCCGAGGCCAGGTACTGCGCTGCCCCGGGCGGGGTGCGCACGACGACCAGGTTGCCACTGGCCTCCGCGGATACGAGCAGTCCTTCGGCCAGGCGGGGCAGGCGGGCCTGGAGCAGCTCGCTCTCACCGTGGCCGTTGTCGGTCCGCGGAGCACTGCCGTCCGGCGGCACCCGGTACACGAGGGTCCCGTGCGCACCGCGCACCTTCTCGGCCTGGAGCTCCACCAGATCGCGCGACAGGGTCGCCTGGGTGACCTCCATTCCCTCCTGGGCGAGCAGTCGTGCCAGCTGCGCCTGGGAGACGACCTCCTGGCCGCGGACGATGGAGACGATCTGCTGCTGGCGGGCGGTCTTGGTCTGGGCCAGGGCTCGTCGATGCTGTTCGCTCATCGCCCGGTCCCCAGCACCAGGGCGTGCGACGCGGTGCTCTCGTCGGGATGGTGCAGCAGCCACGTGATCAGCGCCTTCTGCGCATGCAGCCGGTTCTCGGCCTCGTCCCACACCCGTGAGCGCGGGCCGTCGATCACCGAGGCGGCCACCTCCTTGTCCCGGTAGGCGGGCAGGCAGTGCAGGAAGATTCCGCTGCCGTCGCCGTCGGCGCCGCTGAGGTCCATCAGCTCCTCGGTCACCTGGTAGCGCGAGAAGGTGGCCTCGCCGCGGCCGTCCTGCCCTTCCTGGCCCATGGACACCCAGGTGTCGGTGATGACCGCGTTCACGCCCGCCGCGGCCTCCCGCGGATCCTCGGTGACCGTCACCGAGCCGCCGGTGGTGGCCGCGATCTCGCGGGCCCGCTCGAGGATGCCCTTCTCGGGTCGATGACTGGCAGGGGCGGCGATCCGCACGTCCATCCCGGCGGTGACCCCGCCCAGCAGGTAGGAGTGGGCCATGTTGTTGGCGCCGTCCCCCAGGTAGGCCAGGGACCGACCGGCCAGCGCCGCGTCCCCGTCGGCCAGCCCCCCGCAGTGCTCGGCGATGGTCTGCAGGTCGGCGAGGATCTGGCAGGGGTGGAACTCGTCGGTGAGGGCGTTGATCACCGGGACCGTCGCGTGGGCGGCCATCTCCTCGATGCGCTCCTGACCGAAGGTGCGCCACACGATCGTCGAGACCATGCGCGTGAGCACACCGGTCGTATCAGCGATGGACTCTCCTCGAGCCAGCTGGCTGACGGCCGCCTCGAGCACCAGGGGGCTCCCACCCAGCTCCGACACACCGGTGGCGAAGGAGAGGCGGGTCCGGGTGGAGGACTTGTCGAACAGGATCGCGACGGACCGCGGGCCCGCCAGGGGCTTCTCGGCGAAGCGATCGCGCTTCAGGGCAGCAGCGAGCTCGAGGACCTCCTTCTGCTCGGCAGGGCTCAGGTCGTCGTCGCGCAGGAAGTGACGGGGCATCTCAGGCTCCTTCGGTGACGCTTGCGGTCGTGGTGTCGAGCAGTCCGGGCAGGGCGGCGGTGAAGCTCGCGAGCTCCTCCGCCGTGATGATCAGCGGTGGGGCGATCCGCAGCGTGGTGGGGTTGGGGGCGTTGACGATGAACCCGGCCTCCAGTGCGACTGCGGCCAGCTGCGCGGCGATGGGCTCGCTCAGCCCGATGCCGCGCAGCAGCCCGGCACCGCGCACCTCGGTGATGCGGTCGTCGCCGAGCGCGGTCACGGCCTGGGCGAAGGCGTCGCCGACGGTGCGCACGTGCTCGAGCAGCGCGTCCTCGGCGATGGTGCCCAGGACGGCGAGGGCCACGGCGGCGGCCAGCGGGTTGCCGCCGAAGGTCGTGCCGTGCTGCCCAGCGGTGAGCAGACCGCGCGTCTCGGGCCCGAAGGCGATCAGCGCCCCGATGGGGAACCCGCCTCCCAGGCCCTTGGCGAGCGTCATCACGTCGGGGGTCACACCCTGGGTGGCCTGGTGGGCGAACCAGTGGCCGGTGCGGGCGATGCCCGACTGCACCTCGTCCAGGATCAGCAGGGTGCCGTGCTCGCGCGTGAGCCTGCGCAGCGCCTGCAGGTAGGCGGGCTGCAGGGGGCGCACGCCTGCCTCGCCCTGGATCGGTTCGGCGAACACTGCGGCCACGTCCCCCGGGGCGAGGGCGGCGGCGAGGGCGTCCTCGTCGTTCGCGGGGAGGAACTCGACGCCTCCGGGGAGGGGTTCGAAGGGGGCGCGGTAGGCCACCTTGGAGGTGAGCGCGAGCGCTCCCATGGTGCGGCCGTGGAAGGAGTCGGCGAGGGCGAGGATGCGGGGGCGCCGCGGGCCGCCGTGGCGGCGGGCGATCTTGAAGGCGGCCTCGTTCGCCTCGGTGCCGGAGTTGGCGAAGAACACGCCGGATCCCTCGGGGGCCTGGGCGAGGCGCAGCAGGGTCTCGGCGAGCTCGATCTGCGGGGGCGTGGCGAAGAAGTTGGAGACGTGGGCCAGGTTCTCGGCCTGCTTGGACAGGGCGGAGGTGATCGAGGGGTGGCCGTGGCCCAGGGTGTTGACCGCGATCCCGCCCAGCAGGTCGAGGTAGCGGGTTCCCCGCTCGTCCCAGACGTGCACACCCTTCCCGCGCACCAGCACCCTCTGGGGGGTACCGAACACCGGGATCATGGACTGTGCGTAGCGCGTGCCGTAGCCGGTCTGCGTCCCGTGCTCAGACATAGTCGTCCCTCCTGACCATGGTTCCGATCCCCTTGGTCGTGAAGACCTCCAGCAGCACCGCGTGCTCGATGCGGCCATCGATCATGGCGGCGGTGCGCACCCCGGCGTCCACGGCCCCCAGCAGTGCCTCGGCCTTGGGGATCATGCCCTCGGTGAGCTCGGGGAGCATCGCGCGCAGCTCACTGGCCGCGATCTCGGGGATCAGCGAATCGCGGTCCGGCCAGTCGCGGTACAGGCCCTCCACATCGGTGAGCATCACCAGCTTCTCTGCGTCCAGGCCCTGGGCGATGGCTGCCGCGGCGAGATCGGCGTTGATGTTGAGGACCTCGCCGGTGAGGTTCCCGTCCTCGTCCACCTCGGGTGCGATCGAGGAGATCACGGGGATGCGGCCGGCCTCCAGCAGGTCGCTGATCGACTCGATGCGCACGCCGTCCACGGCTCCCACGTGGCCCAGGTCGATGTCCTCGCCGTCCACGACGGTGCCGCGGCGCTTGGCGGTGAACAGGTGCGCGTCCTCCCCGGACATGCCCACGGCGTAGGGGCCGTGCTGGTTGATGAGGCCGACGAGCTCGCGGCCCACCTGGCCCACCAGCACCATGCGCACGATGTCCATGGTGTCGGCGTCGGTCACGCGCATGCCGCCGCGGAAGGTGGAGTCGATCCCGACCCGTTCCAGCATGGCGCTGATCTGGGGCCCACCGCCGTGGACCACGACCACGTGGATGCCGGCCAGGTGCATGAAGACCATGTCGGCGGCGAAGGCGCGGCGCAGCTCGTCGTCGACCATGGCGTTGCCGCCGTACTTGATCACCACGATCCTGCCGCGGAAGCGCTGCATCCAGGGCAGGGCCTCGATCAGCACGGCCGACTTGCTGCGGGCCTCGAGGCGGGCGGCGTCGAGCTGGGCGAGGGGGTTCTTGCCCACCAGGGTCTGGGCGGGCCGGCTCGGGTCGGGGGCGGTCACGCTCATGAGGAGTAGGCGCTGTTCTCTTCGACGTACTCGTGGGTGAGGTCGTTGGTCCAGATGTCGCCGGTGGCGGTGCCGGCGCCGAGGTCCACTTCGATGAGGGTCTCGCGGGGGGTCATGTCGACCTCGGAGCGGTCGCGGTGGGCTCCGCCGGAGCGGCACACCTCCACCCCGTTGACGCTCACGGAGAGGTCCTCGACGGCGAAGGGGGCGACGTCCTCGGGGACGCAGCCGGCGGCGGCGACGATCCTGCCCCAATTGGGGTCATTGCCGTACACGGCGGTCTTGACCAGGTTGGAGCGGGCGATCTCCCGGGCCACGGCCAGGGCGGCCTGCTCGGTGCTGGACGAGCGCACGATCACGTGCACGTCGTGGGCGGCTCCTTCGGCGTCGGCCACCAGCTGCCGGGCGAGGTCGGCCGAGACCTGCCGGACGGCCTCGGCGAGCTCCTCGGCCCGCGGGGTGATGCCACTGGCACCGGAGGCCAGCAGGATCACGGTGTCGTTGGTGGACATGCAGGCATCGGAGTCGACGCGGTCGAAGGTGGTGGCGGTGGCCGCGCGCAGCACGGACCCGGCGGTGGCGGGGTCGACGTCGGCGTCGGTGGTCAGCACCACCAGCATGGTGGCCAGCTGGGGCGCGAGCATCCCGGCGCCCTTGGCCATGCCGCCCACCACCACGCCGGAGGACGTGGTCGCGGAGGCGGTCTTGGGCACGCTGTCGGTGGTCATGATGGCGCGCGAGGCGGCCTCATCGGTCTCGGCTCCCACGGCGAGCGCGGCCGCCGCGGTGTCGATCCCGCCCAGCACCGCGTCCATCGGCAGGCGCTCACCGATCAGGCCGGTGGAGCACACCAGCACGTCCTGGGCTGAGATGCCGAGCTGCTGGGCGGTGTGCTCGGCGGTGCGGTGGGTGTCGGCGAAGCCCTCCGGGCCGGTGCAGGCATTGGCACCGCCGGAGTTGAGCACCACGGCGCGGGACCGACCATCGGCGATGGCCTGGCGGGACCAGAGCACGGGGGCGGCCTGGACGCGGTTCGCGGTGAACACGGCCGCGGCGGTGTCCCGCGGGCCGTCGTTGACGACAAGGGCGAGATCCAGGGCACCGGTGGCCTTGATCCCGGCGGCCGTTGCGGCGGCGCGGAATCCGCGGGGGCGGGTGACGGTCATGGCTGTCTCCGGGGGTCTGTGGGGAGGCGGGGAGCGAGCGGAGGCTGGTGCGGGGGCTGCCGGGCTCAGGGGGCGAGCGCGGTTCGGCTCAGCCCGGTTCGCTCCGGCAGGCCCAGGGCGAGGTTGAGGGACTGCAGGGCGGCACCGGCGGTGCCCTTGACCAGGTTGTCGAGGGCGGCGATCACCGTGGCCTGGCCGCTGCGACGATCCACCGCCGCGCCGATGCGCACCGTGTTGGCGCCGGTGACCTGGCCGGTGGTGGGCATCCGGCCCTCCGGCAGGACGGTGAGGAAGTGCTCCTGGCCGTAGTCGGCCCCGAGCGCCTCCAGCAGGTCCGCGGTGGTGGTGCCGGGATCGACGGGGGCATTGATCACCGCGAGGATGCCGCGGCTCATGGGCACCAGCACGGGGGTGAAGGTCAGGCGCAGTTCGCCCTCGGCACCGGCGCGGCGCAGGTTCTGCAGGATCTCGGGCACGTGCCGGTGGGAGCCTCCCACGGCATAGGGCGACGCGGATCCTTGCGCCTCGCTGAACAGCAGGTGCTGCTTGGCGGTGCGGCCCGCACCGGAGTAGCCGACGGGGAGCACGGCGCCGAGCGCGCCGCCGTCGATGAGTCCTCTGCGCACCAGGGGCGCGACCCCGAGGGTGACGGCGGTGGCGTTGCAGCCGGGCACGGCGATCTCGCGAGTCCCGCGCAGCAGCTCGCGCTGACGCGTGCCATCGGCGAGGGGCAGCTCCGGCATGCCGTAGGTCCAGGTGCCGGAGTGCTCGCTGCCGTAGTAGTCCTCCCAGTCCTGGGCGCTGTCCAGGCGGTGGTCCGCCCCGAGGTCGAGCACGAGCACCTGCGGATCCACCTGCCGCAGCTGGGCGGCGATGTGTCCGGACTGCCCGTGGGGCAGGGCGAGGACCACGGCGTCATGTCCGCACAGGTTCTCGACCGTGGTCTCCTGGAGCACCGGGTCGTGCCCGAGGTCCACGTGCGGGGCGACCTCGCTCAGCTGCTTGCCTGCACTGGAGTGCGCGGCCACCGTGGCAACCTGGACCCCGGGGTGCCCGGCCAGCAGGCGCAGCGTCTCGCCCCCGGCGTATCCGGAGGCGCCGACGACCGCGATGCGGGGCAGGGACTGCGTGACAGACATGGCGAAAGTCTATACATGCCCGTGCATGATCAGCCAACTCGGCTGTGGTGCACACCTCGTACGGGCGGGGGGCCTCGTCGGTAACGGTTTCGACACGGACGCCCCTCGAAGGGGCCCCTCGGGTTGCACAGTGCCCACCTGGAGCGGTTAAGCTCCTGGTTCAGCGGTTAAGTAGGTGCCGTAGACACTCACGCTCGCAGCACGCCTCCTACGGCGTCCTCCACCGCGCGGATGCAGCGCTCGCGGGCCGCACCGATCTGCTCGCCGGTGAGGGTGCCGTCCTCGGACCGCAGCCGCACCGCGAAGGCAAGCGACTTCTTGCCCTCGCCGATCTGATCGCCGGTGTACACGTCGAACAGGCGAACGCTCTCGGCGAGATCTCCGATGCCCACCACGATCGCGGCCTCGACGGCCGAGGCGGGCACGTCCTGATCGACCACGAAGGCGAAGTCCTCCTTGGCCGGGGGGAACGTGGGCACCGGTACGGCCTCGACCACCGCGGGGGCCGCCGCGATCACGGCCTCCAGGTCCAGTTCGAGGGCGCTGCTGCGGGCGGGAAGGGAGTACGCCTTGATCACTGCGGGGTGCAGCTCCCCGGCATGTCCCACGACGGCCTGCTCGCCGTCGGCGCCCTGGACGGTCAGCTCGGCGGTGCGGCCGGGGTGGAAGGGCGCGTGCTCGGCCTGACGCACCTCGAGGTGCGCCCCCACGGAGGCCGCGACACGGTGCGCGAGGTCGATGGCGTCGGCCCACCCCCAGGCGGGTGCGTCCCCCATCCAGGATCCGGGGCCGCTGGCTCCACCGATCACGACCGCCAGGCGCCGGGTCTGTGCGGGCAGGGCGTCCTGCACGGCGGCGAGCTCCTCGTCCGAGGGTCGCTGCGCGGCCGAGGGCACGGGCGAGACACCGGCCTCGCCGCGGGAGAGCGACACCGACCCCACCTGGAAGATCGCCACGCTCTCCTCGCCGCGGCCCAGGTTGCGGCGCGCCACCGGCAGCAGGGTCTGCAGCAGCGCGGTGCGCATCAGCGGCTCGTCGTCGGCCAGGGGGTTCAACAGGCGCACGGCGCGGCGGCGCTCGTCCTCCGCGTCGTAGCGCAGCTGGTCGAACACGCCCTCGCCGATGAACGGGTAGGAGGCGACCTCCGTGAGGCCCGCCTCGGCCAGCGCCCGCCCGGCGTTACGGCGGCCCCGCTGGGAACGGGTGAGCCCGCGACCACCGGGGGCGGTGGGCAGCACGGAGGGGATCTGTTCGTATCCGACCAGCCGCGCGATCTCCTCGACGAGGTCCTCACGGACCACCAGATCGGGGCGCCAGCTGGGCGGGGTGACACGCAGCATGTCGCCGCTGCCGCCCGCCGGGGCGCCGGCCTCCTCGACGGTGCAGCCGATCATCTCGAGGCTGCTGCGCACCTGCTCGGGGGTGTAGGCCACGCCCACCACGCGCTCGGCGTCCGCGATCGGGAAGTCGATCGCGGAGGGTTCGGTGATGGTGCCCTCGTCGGTGACGCGGTGGTCGATCTCGCCGCCACCGTACTGGACGATCAGCTCGGCGGCACGCTGGGCGGCCACCAGCGGCAGGTGCGGGTCCACACCGCGCTCGAAGCGCTTGGAGGCCTCCGAGGGCAGGCGGTGGCGGCGGGCGGTGCGCGCCACGGTGATCTGCTGGAACGTGGCGGCCTCGAGGATCACGTTGCGGGTGGCATCGGTGACTTCCGTCTCCGCCCCGCCCATCACCCCGGCCAGGCCCAGCACACGATCCCCCTCTGGTCCGCCGCAGTCGGTGATCAGCAGGTCCTCGGCATCCAGGGTGCGCTCGACATCGTCCAGCGTGGTCAGCTTCTCGCCCGCCCGGGCACGGCGAACGATGATCGGGGCGACCACCTTCTCCGCGTCGTAGGCGTGCAGGGGCTGGCCCAGATCCAGCATCACGTAGTTGGTGACGTCGACGATCAGGGAGATGGGCCGCATCCCGGCCTGGGTGAGGCGACGGCTCATCCAGCGCGGCGTGGGGGCGGTGGCGTCGGTGCCGCGAACCTCGAGGGTCACGAACCGGGTGCAGCCCTCGCCGCCCCGCAGCGGGGCATCGTCCCGCAGCTGCACCGGCACCCCGCCGCGGGTGCCCTCCGGCGCGTCGACGGTGGTCACGGGGTCCACGAACGCACCGCCCGTGGCGTGGGAGTACTCGCGGGCCACGCCGCGCATGGAGAAGCAGTAGCCGCGATCCGGGGTCACGTTGATCTCGACGGTCTCGTCGCCGAGTCCCAGCAGAGCGATGGCGTCGTCACCGGGCTCACCGGTCAGGCCCGCACCGAGACCGCGACCCAGCACGATGATGCCGTCCTCGCCCTCCGGGTCCGCGCCCAGGCCCAGCTCCTCGCCGGAGCAGATCATGCCGTCGGAGGTGTGGCCGTAGGTCTTCCTGGCCGCGATGGCGAAGTCGCCCGGCAGCACGGTGCCGGGCAGGGACACCACCACCAGGTCGCCCACCTCGAAGTTGTGGGCACCGCAGACGATGCCGCGGGAGGGCTGCTCCGGGCCGGGCTGAGGGTCCTTGGGATCGTCGGCGTCCTCGTTGTGCTCGGGGCCCACGTCCACCCGGCACCAGTTGATGGTCTTGCCGTTCTTCTGCGGCTCCTTCTCGAGGGCGAGCACGCGGCCCACCACGAGCGGTCCGGTCACCTGGGCGCCGTGGATGGCCTCCTCCTCGAGGCCGACGGAGACGAGATCGGCGGCGACCGATTCGGCGCCGGCCCCCTCGCGCAGGGTGACGTGCTCGGCGAGCCAGGTCAGCGGGATGCGGGGCATCTCAGATCTCCGTTCCGTAGTGCTGGGAGAAGCGGACGTCGCCCTCCACCATGTCGCGCATGTCCTCCACCCCGTTGCGCAGCATCAAGATGCGCTCGATGCCCAGGCCGAAGGCGAAGCCCTGGTACTCCTCGGGATCCACGCCGCAAGCGCGCAGCACGGCGGGGTTGACCATCCCGCAGCCGCCCATCTCGATCCATCCGGTGCCGCCGCACACCCGGCAGGCGGGATCCGCGTCGTGGTCCAGGCCGTGGCGGGCCTCGCAGGAGAAGCAGCGGAAGTCCATCTCCGCGCTGGGCTCGGTGAAGGGGAAGAAGCTGGGGCGCAGGCGCGTGATCGGCTCACCGCCGAACAGCTCCCTGGCCAGGGCGTCCAGGGTGCCCACCAGATGGGCCATGGTGAGGTCCTTGTCGATCGCGAGGCCCTCCACCTGGTGGAACACCGGGGTGTGGGTGGCATCGAGCTCATCGGTGCGGAACACCTCGCCCGGGCACACGATGTACAGCGGCACGCCGCGCTCCAGCAGGGAGCGGGCCTGCACCGGGGAGGTGTGGGTGCGCAGGATCTGCCCGCTGCCCTCGCCGCCGTCCGGTCCGGCCACGTAGAAGGTGTCCTGCATCTGGCGGGCCGGGTGGTCCACATCGAAGTTCAGGGCGTCGAAGTTGAACCACTCCGCTTCGATCTCCGGGCCCTCCGCGACCTCCCAGCCCATCCCCACGAAGACGTCGCTGATGCGGTCGGTCAGGGTGGTCAGAGGATGCGTCGCCCCGCGGGGCCGGCGGTCCACCGGGAGGGTGACGTCGACCGTCTCCGCAGCCAGCGCGGCCTCCTCCTCGGCAGCGGCCAACTCGCCCTGCCGCTGCCCGATGGCCTTCTGCACGCGCCCCTTGCCCTGCCCCACCAGCTTGCCGGCCGCGGCCTTCTGGTCCTTGGGCAGGTCCTTGATGGAACGGTTCGCAGTGGCCAGCACGGAGGAGTCCCCGGTGTGGTCGATGCGCACCTGCTTCAGCTCGGCGGTGCTGCGCGCCGCGGCGACGGCGGCGAGCGCTGCGTCGACGGCAGCACCGATGGTGGCTTCGTCGATCACGGGCGCCTCGGAGGCGGGGGATGTTTCGGACACGGGTATCGCTTTCGTCCGGCGGGCACGGGAACGCCCGCGTCGGGCGCGGGCACCGCTGTCCATTCTAGGAGGGATGGGGACTGCTCCCCATGTCGTGTTCGCCGCGCCCCCCTTACACTTCCGGGAAGGTTCCAGGTGAGGTGTCGACATGCTCACGCACGGAGCGGACACGGAGCAGCCGGTACTGCCTCGGAACGCGGTTCGAACTCCCGGCTCACGGCGGGCACCGATGAGCTGAACATCTCCGCCACCGGGAAGGACCGCACCGCACTTTCGCGGACGAGCTGATCGTGCGCGATCACTCGGACGGGACGGCCGGGGGGCGCTTGAACTGACCTCGCCAAGGTCTCCGCGGTCACTCGTGGGACTGACCGGGCAATGATGCCTTCCAGTGGCTCTGGAGCACTGCAGAGCTGCGGCTCCTCCGCTGGCCCCGGCCAGCCCCCTGGCCGGGACACAGCGGAGGCCCGGCGGCTAGGCTGGCCGATGAGCAGAGCCCGAGCACCCAGGAGGACCCGTGCCCACGACCGTCAAGGGCGTCGTCGCCCGATCAGAGAAGCAGCCCGCGGAGCTGGTGGACATCGTGATCCCCGATCCCGGCCCGAACGATGTGGTGGTCGACATCGAGGCCTGCGGGGTGTGCCACACCGACCTGGCCTACCGCGACGGCGGCATCAACGATGAGTTCCCCTTCCTGCTGGGGCACGAAGCGGCCGGCCGGGTCGCCCAGATCGGCGAGGCCGTCACCCATGTCGAGGTGGGTGACTACGTGGTTCTGAACTGGCGCGCGGTGTGCGGGCAGTGCCGTGCCTGCCGCAAGGGCGTCACCCAGTACTGCTTCGACACCCACAACGCCTCGACGCCCATGACCCTGGAGGACGGCACCGAGCTCACCGCCGCCCTGGGGATCGGGGCCTTCGCCGAGAAGACCCTCGTCCACGAGGGCCAGTGCACCAAGGTGAACGAGGACGCCCCCGCCGAGGTCGCAGGGCTCCTGGGCTGCGGAGTGATGGCCGGCATCGGCGCCGCGGTCAACACCGGCGCCGTCCAGCGCGGCGAGTCCGTGGCGGTGATCGGCCTGGGCGGCGTGGGCTGCGCGGCGATCGCCGGTGCGAAGCTCGCCGGGGCCACCACCATCATCGGGCTCGACGTGGACGGCAAGAAGTTCGCCGCGGCCGAGGAGCTGGGAGCCACCCACACCATCGATACCAAGGGCCTGGAGCCCCAGCAGATCGCCGGGAAGGTCCAGGAGCTCACCGACGGCGTCGGAGCCGACGTGGTGATCGACGCCGTGGGCATCCCCGCCACCTACGAGACCGCGTTCTACGCGCGGGACCTGGCCGGCCGCGTGGTGCTGGTGGGCGTCCCTCGTCCCGGCGTCGAACTCACCCTCCCGCTGCTGGACGTGTTCGGTCGCGGCGGCGCCCTGAAGTCCTCCTGGTACGGCGACTGCCTGCCCGAACGGGACTTGCCCTATCTGACCGACCTGTACCTGCAGGGTCGGCTCCCCCTGGACCGGTTCGTCACCGGCAGGACAACTCTCGAAGGAGTGGATGCGGCGATGGATTCCCTGCACGACGGTGAGACCCTGCGCACCGTGGCGGTGATCGAGCGATGAGCATCCGGCTCGATCACGCCGTCACCTCCGGCACCTTCACTCTGGACGGGGAGACCCACGAGGTGGACAACAACGTCTGGGTGCTGGGCGATGACCAGCAGTGCGTGGTGTTCGACGCCCCGCACGACGTCCAGGCCGTGAAGGACCTGGTGGGCGAGCGGGAATGCGTGGGCATCCTCCTCACCCACGCCCACGACGACCACGTGCGTTTCGCCCCGGAGCTGGCCGCTGAGCTGGAGGCCCCGCTGCTGCTGAACCCCGCGGACCGTGAGGTGTGGCAGCTGACCCACGGGGACCTGCCGTGGGACGACGACGTGGCCGACGGGGACGTGTTCAGCGTGGGTGGGACCGACATCGAGGCCCTGCACACCCCCGGCCACTCCCCCGGCTCCACCTGCTACTACGTGGAGATGCTGGGTGCGCTGTTCAGCGGCGACACCCTGTTCCAGGGCGGCCCCGGTGCGACCGGGCGCTCCTTCTCCAATCGCGAGACGATCGAGGAGTCGATCCGCGAGCGCCTGTTCGTGCTACCCGAGGAGACCGTGGTCCACACGGGCCACGGCGACGACACCACCATCGGGGCGGAGAAGGAGAGCGCCACCGGCGACTGGCTCTGAGCAGTCCGCGCTGCCTCAGCGGGCGCGGCGCTCTCCAGCGTCCGGGGTTTCGGGCTCCGCACCGGGGGGCGTCGCACCGGAAGACTCCTCGCAGGAAGGCTCCTCGCCGGGGTGCGCCTCGCCCCGTATCGATGCCAGGTAGGCGTTGTACGCGGCGAGCTCGGCCTCCCCGTCTCGATCGGCCTTGCGATCCCACTGGGTGGCGCGCCGATCTTCCGAGCGCATCCACTGCACGGCGACCACCAGGGCGTACAGCACGGTGGGGATCTCGGAGACGGCCCACATGATCGAGCCTCCGCGAGTCTGGATCAGTGCCAGCTGCTCGCCGGTGTACATCCCCAGGTCCGTGTACCAGTTCTCGGCGATCAGCCAGGTGGCCGAGACCACCGCCACCCCGAAGAACGCATGGAAGGCCAGCGTCACCAGCAGTGTCACCAGCTTCATCACCGGGTTGATAGGCCGGGTGGAGGGGTCCACGCCGATCAGCACCCACGCGAACAGGTATCCCGACAGCAGGAAGTGCACGGTCATCAGCACGTGCCCGAGGTGGTGGTACATCGCCAGCTCGAACAGCGGCGTGAAGTAGAAGACCACCAGCGAACCGGCGAAGAACATCCCGGCCAGCGGCGGTGACGAGACGGTCCGGGCGTAGCCGGAGTGCAGTGCCGCCAACACCCATTCGCGGATCCCGCGGGAGCCGTCGGTGCGCGGGCTCTGCGCGCGAGAGAGCAGGGTGACGACACCGCCCATCACCCACAGGGGAGGCACGATCATCATCATGGCCATGTGCTGGACCATGTGGGCGTCGAACCGGAACCGGCCGTACGCGGCAGCGCCACCGCTCATCACCCAGGCGAACGCCACGCAGCCCAGCACGAACAGGACGGTGCGCAGCATCGGCCACTGGTCGCCGCGGCGGCGCAGACGCACGACCCCCGCGATGTAGAAGCCGGCCATCACCACCGCCAGCAGCAGGGCCACCCAGTCCGGCTGCACCTCGGTGAACATGGTGGTCGGGTTGAACGGCTCCTCGGGAGGCAAGAACCCCGCCAGGGACAGCACCCGCAGGTCGCCCACGGCGGGGATCTCCTGCGGCACCGGGGGGGCGCTGCGACCCAGAGCGATCGAGGCGCCGATCACCAGGGCCATCACCGCGCCCCCCGTCACTGCCAGGTGGCGGAACCGCACCCGGTCCCCCAGACGCCGTCGCTGCAGCGCACCCAGCACAGCCAGACCCACCAGGGCCAGTGCCTTGAGGGCGACGATGCGCCCGTAGCCGGTGGTGGCCAGCTCGGCGAGGGAGGACATGCGGATCCCGGCGCTGAGCACCCCGCTGAACGCGAGCCCCACCACCGCTGCCAGCGCCCAGGGCGAGAACCGGCCGATGGTCACGGCCAGCTGTGTCTGATCGAGCAGGGGGCTGATCAGCCCGATCACCAGCAGCCCGCCGGCCCACACGGTCACCGCGACCAGGTGCACGGCCATGCCGTTGACAGCGTTCAGATGGTCGAGGCTGGCGCCCGCATGGCCGGCCAGCCCCAGGAATCCGGTGCCGATGCCCGCGAAGGCCAGCCCCCACGCCGCCATCACCGTGGAACGGGCCGCGGCGGAGAAGGCTGCGCTGATCGCAGCGATGACGGCGATGGTCAGCTGGAGGCGCCCCAGCTCGGTCGACAGCGCGATGTCCCACACGGCGAGGCCGGACCCGGCTCCCGCGGCCTCCAGACCGCCCAGCGGCACCAGGGCGAGGGATGCCGCCGCCCACAGTGCGGCACCGGCGGCGGCGATCCGCACCGTGTGCCCCCGGGCACCGGCGAGGCTGGTCACCTCCCGGCGCGAGGGGCCCGGCAGGAGGAGGACCGCCGTGCCTCCTGCTCCGACGGCGAGCAGCAGGCCCAGGTGGTGCAGGGAGCGGACGACGGGAACGCCCCAGGTGACCAGCGGGGAGGCTGGTACGAGGGTCTGCGGTGCGGCGGCACCGGTGGCGATCAGCCCGAGCAGTGCGGCGCCGATCGTGAGCGCCAGCAGGGCGGGAAGGGTGAGCAGGGTGAGACGGCGGGCTGTCATCCGCGTCCCCGCCGGCGAAGTGTCTCGAACAGGCACACGGTGGCCGCGGTGTGCACGTTGAGCGATTCGGCGCGGCCGGCCAGCGGGATCCGCACCGCCAGCGGTGCCGCCTCGAGGGTGGCGGCGTCGAGTCCATGGGCCTCGTTGCCCAGCAGCCATGCGATGCGTGCCGGCAGCTCCGCCTCGAACAGGTCCAGTGATGCGTGGCCGCTGGTCGCCGCGGCCACCACGTGGCTGTGGGCCAGTGCGGCGAGCACCTGGTCGATATCGCCCCCGGTGACCACGGGCAGGTGGAACAGGCTACCCGCACAGGCCCGGACGGCCTTCGGCGAGTACGGGTCCGCACTGGTGCGGGTGAGGACCACGAGATCGGCACCGGCGGCATCGGCGGTGCGGATCAGGGTGCCCACGTTGCCGGGGTCGCGCACCTCGTGCAGCACGACCACGGTGAGCGGACCCTCGGCGGGCTGGGCTCCGATCGCCTCGACCGCGCTGCGGGCGTCCTCCTGAGGGAGGCGACCCACAGCCACTGCGCCCTGAGGTGTGACCAGCGCGCCCTCCCCTTCACGCACCATTGCCCGCAGCGCCGGGTCCTCCACCCGGTGCAGCGGGATCCGGGCTGCTGCGGCCAGCGCTGCCAGCTCGGGGTGATCGGACTCGCAGCGCTCGGTGAGGTAGAGCTCGAGGGTCAGATCGGGGCGCTCGGCGAGAAGGGAGCGCACGGCCTGTGGGCCCTCCACCCGGAAGCGCCCCTGCTTGCGACGTGCCGAGCGCCCGGCCAGTGCCGCGATCCTGCGCACCCGCTCTGAGCGGGGCGAGGTGATCGGGGACTGGTCCGGGCGCTCGTCGGTCACGAAAGGCGCCGGTCAGGCAGCAGGAGCGTTGACGTCCTTGGGCAGGGCGCCCTTGGCGACCTCGACCAGGGCCGCGAAGGCCGGGGCGTCGTTGACGGCCAGCTCGGCCAGCATGCGACGGTCGACCTCGACACCCGCCAGGCCCAGGCCCTGGATGAAGCGGTTGTAGGTCATGCCGTTGGCGCGGGCCGCGGCGTTGATGCGCTGGATCCACAGGCGGCGGAAGTCGCTCTTGCGGACCTTGCGGTCGCGGTAGTTGTAGGTGGCCGAGTGGAGCACCTGCTCCTTGGCCTTGCGGTACAGACGAGAGCGCTGACCGCGGTAGCCGCTGGCCTGCTCGAGGATCTCCCGACGCTTCTTCTGGGCGTTGACCGCCCGCTTCACGCGTGCCACGTGTACTCCTTGCTTCGTTCTACGGATGTGGGGCGGGGCGCTGCGGCCCCGCAGGGCGTCAGCGGCCCAGCAGCTTGTTGATGCGCTTGGTATCGGCCTTGGACACCTGGGTGTCGCTGCCGAGGCGGCGCTTGCGGTTGGAGGACTTGTGCTCCAGGAGGTGACGAGCGTTCGCCTTCTCCCGCATCAGCTTGCCCGAGCCGGTCACGCGGACGCGCTTCTTGGTGCCCGAGTGGGTCTTGTTCTTCGGCATCTGCCTGTTCTCCTTCGTGCGGTGTCAGGACTGGGAATCGGCGCCGGACTCGGCGGCGTCCTCGGTCCCGTCGGGCGTGGTGGACGCGGTGTCATCGCCGCGCTTGGCGGCCTTCTCGGCGTCGGACCGGCGCTTGCGCGCCTCCGCCATCGCCTGGGCCTTCTTCTTGTGCGGTCCGAAGACCATCACCATGTTGCGGCCGTCCTGTCGCGGGTGCGACTCGACGAAGCCGTACTCGGAGACGTCCTCGGCCATGCGGCCCAGCAGCTTGACGCCCATCTCGGGGCGGGACTGCTCGCGGCCGCGGAACCGGATGATCACCTTGACCTTGTCACCACCGGCGAGGAACTTCTCGACGTTGCGGCGCTTGGTCTCGTAATCGTGCTTGTCGATCTTCAGGCCCATCCGGATTTCCTTCTGGACGGTGTTGGCCTGGTTCTTGCGCGCCTCACGGGCCTTCAGATTGGCTTCGTACTTGTACTTGCCGTAATCCATGAGGCGTGCGACCGGCGGGTTGGCCCCGGGCGCCACCTCGACCAGGTCGAGATTCGCCTCGTTGGCCAGGCGGAGGGCGTCCTCCACCCGGACGATGCCGACCTGCTCGCCGGCGGGACCGACCAGAAGGACCTTGGGCACCCTGATCTGACCGTTGATGCGCTGTTCGCTGATGTTGGCTCCTCACCTCGGTTCGTGTCGGACATGACGAAGGCCCCCGCAGATGCGGAGGCCCCGTGATGCACGACGCCGGGAGGCGCCGACCGAGCGCTGCGCCCGGCTGCGATACTGACCTGGTGACCGCGAGCCACGAGGTGGGAGGGGACTCCACTTCCGAGAACTGATCCGCTGCGCCAGGCCCGGTGACGGGCTGCGCCTTCCGGGGAGCCGGTCCTCTGGAGACCGGCATTCAGGAGGCCTGGACAAGGATCTGAACGATAGGGAAACGCCATGTTCCGGTCCACTATCCTACCAGCAGCACGCTCGCCGTCCAGGTGATGTGCGTCGCGCAGTGAACAGCGAGAACCGAGGGGGACCGGGTGGCCACCGATCGCGACGGCTCCGAGATCCCGGCCGACGGGGCGACGGATGGTTCTCCGTCCGGTGCCACGGAGCATGCGGGCCCGGGCTCGCCGACCGAGCCGGACTCCCCGGGATCCGCGGGCTCCACGTCAGAAGTGGCTCCCGAACAGGCGGACGGCCCCGGCAGCGAGACCGCCTCCCGCTCCCACCCCTCCACCGGTGTTCCCACAGGCACCGCGCCCAGGGCGGTGCTGCGTCCCGTTCCTGAGGGTTTCCCGACCCCGCCTCCCAGGCCGGCGTGCCCCAACCGTGCGCCCGCCCTGCCCGCGCCGGAGCCTGAGCCCCGGCAACGGCCGCGCCACCTGGCGCTGGCGGCCATCTCGGCGTTCGTCCTGGTCCTCGCCCTGGGCATCGGCGGCGGAGTGATCACCATCCGGGCCCTGAGCGGCGACGACCCCGCGGCCGAGGACCCCGGCGCTCCGGCCCCCTCCTCCGAGCTCGATCCCGCCCATTCCGACGACACGGACCAGCCGGCGGCCGGCGGCGGCCCCGGGCTCACCATCGGCGAGGTCACGGTCACCGAGGTCTCCACCCGGGCGGGACTCACCGAGCTGCGGGGACAGGACGGGCGGTCGCAGCCCGAGGGTGAGTACGTGGTGGTGACCATCGACGTGGACAATGCCTCGGAACGCACCGTCATCGTCACCAACGCGTCCATGCAGCTCGAGACCGCCGATGGCGACACCATCACCCCGGACACGGACGCCTCGGAGATCCTCGATGCCCCCACCCAGCCGCGCGGCACCGCGGATGCCGGTGAGAGCACCGCCGTCCACGCGGTGTTCGATGTGCCGGTGGGTGCCGAGCCCGCTTCGGTGCACATCGAACTGTTCTGGGCAGAAGGCGGCGGCACCGGTGAGCTCACGGGAGAGCTCACGCTCGGGGGCTGAAAACGCCCGCGCCGATTTCGCTCTACTGTGGGTTCCGATGCGCGGGCCCGGCCCGCCGGCACCTCCCGGGGCCCGATGATGGTCCCGGCCGACACCTCAGCAGGAGAACCGTGGACCAGTCGCCCCGCCCCGAACCCGCACCCGACGCCGCCGGCGTCACCGAACCCGTCCCGGGCGGCGCGGGGCAGGAGCTGCGGGACATCGCCGATGTCAATGCAGCGGAGAT
Source organism: Brachybacterium epidermidis (assembly GCF_015209585.1). Classification (GTDB taxonomy): domain Bacteria; phylum Actinomycetota; class Actinomycetes; order Actinomycetales; family Dermabacteraceae; genus Brachybacterium; species Brachybacterium epidermidis. The sequence goes on along the minus strand of NZ_JADEYR010000001.1, from coordinate 223,818 downwards.
CATCACCAGTTCGTGCGTGCACCTGATGAGCGCCGCGGCGGTCAAGGTGGGCCTGGCCGAGGATGAGGAGACCGGTCAGTACCAGGACCTCGACGAGGCCCGTAAGCTGATCACGGCCCTGGCCGGCCTGGTCACCGCCGCCGCGCCTGAGATCGGCAGCGTGCACGCGCGTTCGCTGCGCGATGGTCTGCGCTCCCTGCAGCTGGCCTTCGCCGAGGCGCTGCCCTTCCCGGATCCGCCCGGGCAGGCGCCCGGCGAGAAGTGGACCGGCCGGGTCTCCTGATACCAGGGCTTCCCGCTCACCGCTGATACCAGGGTTCCTCGCTCACCGCGCCCTGCACCAGATCGCTCGACAGCCCTCGCACGGCCACTGTCCGCTCAGGCGACCTCTCCGAAGCGTCCCTGGAGCACCCGGCGCCGGTGCGACCGTCGGATCCCGGTCGCGATCAGTCCGGCTGCCGCGACACCGGTGGCCAGCAAGGCGGCGGTCCCCACGCCCCAGGCCGGTCCGAGGCCGTCGATGACCGCCCCGAACAGTGGGGACCCGACGGCGGCGCCGATGGTCATCGCACTGCCGTGCCATCCCATCGCCTCGCCGCGCACCTCCTCGGAGACCCGTCGGGAGATGGACTCACTGGTCGCGGTGATGATCGGCGCCAGGGCCAGCCCGGCGCCGAACACGGCGACTCCCAGCAGCCAGGGGTTGTGGACGAACCCCACCGGTATCGACAGCAGGCCCAGGGCCAGCAGCACCCACAGCGGGCCGATGGTGCGTCGAGCCGCCCCGTAGGCGAAGCCGCCCACAAGGGAGCCCGCGCACCACACCGTCATGATCGGGGCGATCAGTCCCGTGGAGCCTGCGCGCTCGAGGATCGCGACCAGGGAAAGGTCGGTGGCGGTGATGGTGGTGGAGCCGACGGCGGTGGCGATCAGCGCGGCCATCCCGCCCAGGCTCAGCAGCGCGGCACGGGCACTCGCACTGGCCTGCGGGTCGACCACCGGGATCTGCCCGGTGGTGAGGTCCTCGGCCACGCGCTGCTCGGCGTAGCCCTCCTTCTGCGCGGCAGCTGCTCCCTCGCTGGCGGCGAGCGCCGGCGGCAGCTTGGTGGGGAGCATCACCTGGTCGCTGCGGGTGGGCGGATCGGCGATCAGCAGTCCGATGCCGGCCAGTGCGATCAGGGCCGCCACGATCACCAGGCAGACCTGGGTGGTGATGGCGAGGGCCGCGATGGTGATCGCTGCCGGCCCCGCCATGAACACCAGTTCCGTGGTCATGGAGTCGAGGGCGAAGGCCGATCGGCGCAGTGAGGCGGGCACCAGCACCGACAGCGAGGTGCGCACGATCGCCCAGACGGGCAGGCTGAACATGCCTCCCACGAAGGCGATCAGCACGAGCGCCTCGTACGTCGCGAGGGAGGCGGCGATCAGGGCCAGCGGCTGGATCACGATCGAGGGGATCACTGCGCGGCGCAGCCCGTACCTGTCCAGCAGCCTGCCCCGCCATGGAGAGGAGACGGTCGTGCCGATGGTCGAGGCGGCCACGATGAGACCGGCCTCGAAGTAGCTGCGCTCCAGCGTAAGCACGGTGTGCAGGGTCAGCAGCAGGCCGAGGGTCGAGAAGGGGATGCGGGCCAGCAGGCCCAGCAGCAGCACGGCGGCGGTGCCGGGAATGCTCAGCACCCGACGGTAGGCGTCCATCCTCAGGACTCCAGCGCCAGGCGAAGCGAGCTGACCCTCTCGGCGACCAGGGGCTCGGCACCCAGACGGGAGGAGATCTCCTGCACCACTGCACGCACCTGCTCGGCGTCGAGGCCCGGGACCAGGCGCAGATGCAGGTCCACCTCGCTGCGCGAACCGGGGCGTGCCACCAGGCCCGTCACGGGCCCGATGGTGGCGGCCACGCGGTCCAGCACGGCGATCAGCTCCGGGTCCTCGTGGGGCGGGGTCCAGGGGCGTCCCTGGGCAAGGGCCCACAGCACAGAGCGCGGCAGCAGGATCGGCCCGCCGTGCTCTGCGGGGGTGGCGGCGTCCAGCAGCAGGGCGGTGCACTGCTCCTGCACGGCGGCCTGGGCGGCCTGTGGGGCCACCACGGGAACGGGCCGGGCATCGCGGCGCCAGGCGCTGAGCTGCGCGACCGAGGTGAACAGGGGCAGCACGCGCGTGCCGTCGGGCGCGGTGATGGACACCATCGCCATGTCGGCCCCGTTGTCCCCGGTCAGACCGTGCGCCGTGGTTCCCAGGTCGGTTGCCACCGCCATGATCGGCACCAGCACGCGGGAAGCGGCCAGTGCCGCGACCAGGTCGCGGCGGTGCGGGTCCTCCCCCCGTCGGTGGGCGTCCAGCGCCGCCGCGAGGGCGGGGGGCGTGGAGCCGTCGTCCTCGGGGAACGGACTGGGCGCGTAGTCGCGGCCGGCCCAGGGCACCCCGGCGGTGTCGGTGAGCGGGGACTTCTCCCGGAAGTGGGCCGGCAGTGCGCGGCCCTGTCCCGATCTGTCGGTGCCGGGCTCAGTCATCCACCCGCCCCGCGACGTCGAGCGCTTCGGGAAGGGTGAAGGCACCGGCGTACAGGGCCTTACCCACGATCGCGCCCTCCACCCCGTCGGCCACCAGCCCGCGCAGGGCCACGAGATCCCCGAGGGAGGAGACGCCTCCGGAGGCGACCACGGCTGCGTCGGTGCGGGAGCAGACCCCCCGCAGCAGCTCCAGGTTGGGGCCGCGCAGGGTGCCGTCCTTGGTGACGTCGGTGACCACGTAGCGAACACAGCCTGCCTCGTCGAGCCGCTCGAGGGTCTCCCACAGGTCTCCGCCCTCACGGGTCCAGCCCCGGGCGGCCAGGGTGGTGCCTCGCACGTCCAGGCCCACGGCGATGCGGTCGCCATGCTCGGCGATCACCTCCGCGGTCCATTCGGGGTGCTCGAGGGCGGCGGTGCCCAGGTTCACTCGGCGGCAGCCGGTGGCGAGCGCGGCTGCCAGGGACTCGTCATCGCGGATCCCCCCGGACAGCTCCACGCTCATGTCGACCGCGGCGACGACCTCGGCCAGCATGGAGGCGTTGGAGCCGCGACCGAAGGCGGCATCGAGGTCCACCAGGTGCAGCCAGCGGGCGCCGCCCTGCTGGAAGGAGAGCGCTGCGTCCAGGGGGGCGCCGTAGGCGGTCTCGGTTCCGGCCTCGCCCTGCACCAGGCGCACGGCCTTGCCGTCCTGGACATCGACGGCGGGCAGCAGCTCGAGCACGGGAGCAGTCATGGGGTGCCTCCTGAGGCGGGGTGGGGGAGCCGGGTGACGGGGCGGGGGAGCCGGGTGTCGGGGCGGGTCCGGGGGCGTGGGCGGGAGGCTCAGCCGCTCTGCAGGCGCCAGATCGACACGGCGATGCAGAGCAGGCCCAGAGCGGCCAAGGCCGCGGTCGTCCACCACGGCTTGTGGGAACGGTGGAAGGACCAGGCGCCGCCCACCAGCATCCCACCGGCGAACAGCATGACGAAGGCGAGGATCACGACGTGGTCCTCCTGAGCGTGCCGAGCCAGTTGCGCAGCAGGCGCGCTCCGGCATCCCCGGACTTCTCGGGGTGGAACTGGGTGGCGGTGAGCGCTCCGTTCTCGACGGCAGCGATGAACCTGTCCCCGCCGTGCGTGGCCCAGGTGACCGTGGGCGCTGCCAGCGGCCCGATCTTCTCCATCTCCCAGCTGCGGGCGGCGTAGGAGTGGACGAAGTAGAAGCGCTCCTGCTCCACGCCGTCGAACAGGCGCGTGCCCTCGCCGGGCTCGATGCTGTTCCAGCCCATGTGGGGGACGATCTCCGCCTCCAGCCGAGTGACCTCGCCGGGCCACTGGCCCAGCCCGGCGGCGCGCTCGCCGTGCTCGGTGCCGGCCTCGAACATGATCTGCAGGCCCACGCAGATGCCGAGCACCGGGCGCCCGCCTGCGAGGCGCTGCTCGATGATGCGGTCGCCCCCGACGGCGCGCACCTGCGCGATGGTGGCGGCGAAGGCGCCGACGCCCGGCACGACCAGGCCGTCGGCCGCGAGCGCCCGGGTGCGGTCAGCCGTCAGCTCCACCTGGGCGCCGGCGGCTTCGAGGGCGCGCACCACGGAGCGGACGTTGCCCGATCCGTGGTCCAGGACGACGACGGACGGTGCGGTGCCCTGACTCACCGGCGCTTCCTCCCCGACGCGATCCACTGCAGGGCCTGGGTGCGGCTGATGGCGGCGGGGTCGATCCCCTTTCCCAGCTCCGCCAGCGTCACAGCGCCCAGCAGGAGCTGCTCGACGACGTCGGAGACCGCCCCGAGCACGAGCGCCGGGGAGACGTCGTCGCCCCGCTCGCCGTTGCGGTAGCGGGTGGCGGTCATGCGATCGCCACGACGCCAGAACAGCACCAGGCCGTTGCGCTGCAGCGCGGTGGAGGTGATCGCGGCGAGGGCGTGGGCGTCCGCCTCCTGAAGCTCGCCCGCGGCGATCGCCCCGGTGTCGGTGTCCAGCACACGGCTGTCGGCCGGGATGTCGGTGCCGTCGGTGCGGGCCTCCCGGCCCAGGCGGATCGCTCCAGCCAGGGCGGTGGCGGCGGCAACGGAGGTGGCGACCACGGCGATGGCCGGTTCGGTGTCCTCGTCTTGGGCGGCGGGCTCGGCGAGCACGTCGTCCACCGTCAGCGGGGCGTCGTCGAGGCCGAGTCCCTGCGTGAGGCGGGCGAACTCGGCGTCGATGTCGGAGCCGGGGCGATCGGCACCGTCGGGGCCGGGGCCGTCCGGGCTCGGCTGGTCGGGATCGCGGGGCAGATCGGGGTCGGGGCGGTCGGCGGTGGTCACAGTGCTCCCTTCGTGGAGGGGACGTCCAGCACGCGGTCGTCGAGGGCGCAGGCGGCGCGCAGGGCGCGGGCGAGGGCCTTGAACTGGGCCTCCACCACGTGGTGGGGGTCGCGGCCGGCCAGCAGTCGGATGTGCAGGCAGATCGCGGCGTGGTGGGCGATGGACTCGAAGACGTGGCGGGTCAGGGACCCGGTGAGGTGACCGCCGATCAGGTGCAGGGCCTGCGCCTCGCTCTCCCCCGTGTGCACGCAGTAGGGCCGACCGGAGAGGTCCACCACGGCCTGGGCGAGGGCCTCGTCCAGCGGCACCATCGCATCGCCGAAGCGTGCGATGCCGCGCTTGTCCCCGAGCGCCTCGCGCAGCGCCTGGCCCAGCACGATCGCGGTGTCCTCCACGGTGTGGTGGGCATCGATGTGGGTGTCGCCCGTGGCCCGCACCGTCAGGTCGAAGCGGGCATGGGTGCCCAGGGCGGTCAGCATGTGGTCGAAGAACGGCACGGAGGTGGACACGTCCACCTGGCCGGTGCCGTCGATGTCCAGGGTCAGCTCGACGCTGGACTCACGGGTGGTGCGGGAGACGGTCGCGGTGCGGCGCGGCCGGTCCAGGTCGGTGCCCGCCCCGCTGCCGGGACTGCTCTCGCCGGCACGCTCGGTGTTCTCGGTCATCGGGGGTCTGCCTCCTCAAGGGCGGTGCGGAACGCGGCGTTGTCCTCGGGAGTGCCGATGGACACGCGCAGCCAGCCTTCCGGGCCGACGGCGCGCACCAGCACGTCCCGGGCCAGCAGGGCCTCGAACACGGCGGAGCGGTCCGCGAAGGTGCGGAACAGGATGAAGTTGGCGTCGGATGCGGCCACCTCGTGGCCGCGCTCGCCCAGGTGGGTGGCCAGTGCGTCCCGCTCGGAGCGCAGCAGGGCCACCTGCCCGAGCAGCTCCTCACGGTGAGCCAGGGCAGCCCGCGCGACGGCCTGGGTGACGGCCGAGAGGTGGTACGGAAGGCGCACCACGCGCACCGCGTCCACGATCGCGGGATGGGCCACCAGGTAGCCCAGGCGTGCTCCGGCCAGCGCGAAGGCCTTGGACATGGTGCGGGTCACCACCAGCCCGGGATGGTCCCCCTGAACGGTCAGCGCGCTGGCCACGCCGTCGCGGCGGAACTCGGAGTAGGCCTCGTCCACCACCAGCAGGCCGCGTGTGGGCGCCAGGGCGCGGGCGGCGGCCTCGACCACCTCGAGCTCCAGGGCCGTGCCGGTGGGGTTGTTGGGGCTGGTCAGCACCACCACGTCCGGGCGGTGCTGCTCGATCGCGGCGAGGACGTCCTGCGCGGTGAGGGCGAAGTCCGGGGCGGGGCCGCGGGAAGCGGTGACCCAGTCGGTGTAGGTGTCGCGCGCGTACTCGGGGTACATCGAGTAGTGCGGCGTGAAGCCGAGGGCCGTGCGGCCGGGGCCGCCGTAGGCCAGCAGCAGCTGGTGCATGATCTCGTTCGAGCCATTGGCCGCCCACACCGATTCCACCGGCGGCCTGTCGATCCCCGCCTCGTGGGCGAGGTAGGAGGCCAGGTCCTCCCGCAGGGCGATCGCCTCGCGGTCCGGGTACCGGTTCAACCCCAGCGCGGCCTCGCGCACGGCGGCGGCGATGTCATCGGCCAGCGCGGCCGACGGACCGAACGGGTTCTCGTTGACGTTGAGCGCATGCGTGACCGGCAGTTGGGGAGCGCCGTAGGGCTCGGCTCCGACGAGATCGGCGCGGGGCGCCGGCAGCGAGGTGGCCGCGGTCGTGGCTGCGGGGTTCACGGACATGTCCTCCATCGTAGGGCTCCGCGGTGAGGGCGCCTCGGGCTGGTCCGACCGGGGAGACCGAAGGTGGCAGGAGGCACAGGCACCTGCCATCGTCGGGGCCGGGCCCGGAGATATCCTGACGGCATGTTCCGCTCCCTCGGTGCCCTGGTGGGTGACCTGCTGATCGTCCTGCTCTTCGTCGCGATCGGCCTGATCCAGCACGGCGATTCGCTGACCACGCAGAACCTGTTCACCGTGGGGTGGCCGTTCGCCGTGGGCGCGCTGCTGGGCCATCTGGCCATCCGTTCCTGGCGGGCGCCGTTCGCATTGTGGCCGCAGGGCGTGTTCGTGTGGGCCATCACGATCGCTGGGGCGATGGTGATCCGCAGCCTGCTGGGTGCCGGTGCCGAGCTGTCCTTCGTGCTGGTCTCCGCCGCGGTCACCGGCGTGCTGATGCTGGGCTGGCGGGCCCTGGCCCTCCACCTCACGCGCGGGGAGCGCGCGCCCCATCAGCGGCACGAGGCCCGCGCCCGAGCCTGAGGCTCAGCACGCGCTGCCGGGTTCTCAGCAATCCTTCTCGAAGCGGATGTCGATGGCCCGCCCGTGCGAGGGCAGTCCCTCGGCATCGGCCAGCGCGGTGGCTGCCGTGCGTGCCGAGGCGAGCGCCTCGCGGTCGTACTGGACCACGTGGATGCCGCGCAGGAAGGTCTGCACGCTCAGACCGCTGTCGTACCGGGAGCTGCCACCGGTGGGCAGGACGTGGTTGGAGCCGGCCGCGTAGTCACCCAGGCTCACCGGTGCGTAGGGGCCGACGAACACCGCCCCGGCGTTGGTGACGCGGGCGGCTGCGGAGGCGGCGTCGGCGGTGTGGATCTCCAGGTGCTCGGCACCGTAGGCGTTGACCACGGCGAGCCCCTGCTCGAGTCCGTCGACCAGGACGACGCCGCTCTGGGGGCCGGCGAGTGCCGTCCGGATCCTCTGCTCGTGCATCGCCTGCGGTACCTGCACCGCGAGCTGCTCCTCGACGGCGGTCAGCAGGGCCTCGGAGTCGGTGACCAGCACGCTGGCGGCGAGCGGGTCGTGCTCGGCCTGGGAGATGAGGTCGGCGGCGACGTAGGCCGGGTCGGCGGTGTCGTCGGCCAGGATCGCGATCTCGGTGGGGCCGGCCTCGGCGTCGATGCCGACGGTGCCGCGCACCAGGCGCTTGGCGGCAGCGACGTACACGTTGCCGGGGCCCGTGACCAGGTCCACGCCCTCCAGCCCGCTGCCGTCGCCGAGATCCTCGGCCCCGTGCGCCAGCAGCGCGATGGCCTGTGCTCCGCCGGCGGCGATCACCTCGGTGACGCCCAGCAGGGCGCAGGCCGCGAGGATGGTGGGGTGCGGCAGGCCGCCGTGCTCCTTCTGGGGCGGTGAGGCCAGCACGATCTGCTCCACCCCGGCCACCTGGGCGGGCACCACGTTCATCACCACGGAGCTGGGCAGCACGGCCCGGCCGCCGGGCACGTACAGGCCCACGCGCCGCACCGGGACCCAGCGCTGGGTGACGGTGCCGCCCGGCACCACCTGCACGCTGGCGTCCGTGCGGCGATGCGCCTCGTCGACCCGCCTCACGCGTGCGGCGGACTCCTCGAGCGCAGCCCGGATGGCGGGGTCGAGCCCGGCCAGCGCCCGCTCCAGCTCGGCCTGCGGCACGCGCAGGTGCTCCGGCCGGATCCCATCGAAGCGCTCGGAGGCGTCACGCACGGCGGCGGCGCCCCGCTCCTTGACGTCCTCGACCACGGGGCGCACGGCCGCGGCAGCGGCCTCCACGTCGAGCTCGGCACGTGGCAGGGCCGCGGTCAGCTCGGCTGCGGTGAGGGTGCGGGTACGCAGGTCGACGGTGGTGAGGATCGGCATGCGAACAGTCTATGGTCGTGCCTGTGCTCGTCGCCTTCCTGCTCACCCTCGTCGCCGGTGGCGCCACCAGCATCGGTGCGGCGCTGGGGGTGCTGGGACGCGGCACCCCCGCCCGGACGCTCGCCGGAGGGCTCGGGCTCTCCGCCGGGGTGATGCTGTACGTGTCCTTCATGGAGCTGCTGCCCGAAGGGGCGGCGGCGCTCTCGGACAGCGCCGACGGCTCGCCCACCGGCCGGGGCTCGGCGCTCGCCGTCGCCGCGTTCTTCGGCGGCATCGCACTGATCGCCCTGCTGGACCGGCTGGTGCCGGAGCCGGTCAACCCGCACGAGTTCTCGGGCCGGGTCGATCATGCGGACGTGCACGGTCCTTCACGAGAACCGGCGGAGCAGGCGGCCGACAGGGCCCTGCGGGCACGACTGCTGCGCACCGGCACGGTGATGGCGATGGTGCTGGCGCTGCACAACGTGCCCGAGGGCTTCGCTACCTTCGTGGCGGCCCTGCAGGCCCCGGAGATCGCGATCCCGGTGGTCGCTGCGATCGCCCTGCACAACATCCCCGAGGGTCTGGCGGTCGCGGTGCCCGTGCATCGCGCCACGGGCTCGAGGGCCAAGGCGTTCTGGCTGGCCACCATGACGGGGCTGGCCGAGCCCGCCGGCGCGGTGGTCGGCTACCTTCTGCTGGCACCGCTGCTGGAGGGACCGGCGATGGGGGCGGTGCTCGCGGGCGTGGCGGGGGTGATGGTGTTCGTGTCCCTTGACGAGCTGCTGCCGGCCGCCGAGGAGACCGGGGAGCACCACACGGTGATCTACTCGCTGATCGCGGGAATGGCGCTGATGGCAGTCACCTTGATCGTGCTGTGAGGTGTGATCGTGCCGTGAGGTGTGATCGTGCCGAGCGGTGTGCATGCAGGGAGCCCTGAACAGGTGCCTCCAGGGGCCCCGTGCGAGAGGGCGGCCACCCCTGCTCGGGGTGACCGCCCTGCGCCAGGCCAGCTCGATCAGTAGCTGGAGAAGCCGCCCTCGGTCAGGGTGTGCTGCTCATCGCCCGTGATCGGCGGGTTGAAGATCGAGACCAGGATCAGGTCCTCGTGCTCGGAGGCCTCCAGGTGGTGCGGGTCGTGCTCGTCGAGCACGTAGATCACGCCGGGGGTGATGTCGTAGCGCTCGGTGCGATCGGCGTTCCACACGGTGCCGGAGCCGCCGATGCAGTAGCAGGCCTCGAGGTGGTTGCGGTACTCCAGCGGCGAGCTGGTGCCCTTGCGCACCACGGTGTGGGCCACGGCGAAGCCCATGTTGTCCTTGGCGGTGAGGATGCGCTGGCTGGTGCCGCTGCCCCACTCGACCTTCTCGACGTCATCGATGGATCGCGTGAACATGAAGCCCCTCCTGGGGTCGGGGTGATGCGTGGGAGACCTGCGCTGCCGAGGGCGCGCTCGGTCCACCGCGAGCCTATCGACGTCGTTCTGCCCCTCACAACGGGTCCGCCGTGCGATACGCGGCGCCCGCCGTACGGTACGGCCATCCCGTCGACCGATCACCGATCACCGATCACCGATCACCGATCACCGATCACCGATCAGTAACGATCCCCGCGCTCTCCCGTTCCGAGCACAGCCCCCGGTAGTGTTGTGGATCACGCACCCCGCCGTGGGGTGCACATCGACCTGAGGAGCCGCTATGAGCGCAGTCCAGCCGACCCCTGCCGGCCACGACAGCCCGAATGCTGACGGGGCGCCCGGCGAGGCCGCAGACACCGACGTGGACGACCGGCCCCGCACCGGCAAGCGCAAGGGATCATTGTTCGGTCCGGGCCTGATCATCGCGGCCTCGTTCATCGGGCCGGGCACCCTGACCACGGCGATCGTCACCGGTGCGAGCTACGGCTTCGCCCTGGCCTGGGCGGTGGTGTTCTCGATCGTCGCCACCATCGTGCTGCAGGAGATGGCATCGCGCCTGGGGATCGGCGGGCGGATCGGGCTGGGCGAGGCGATGCGCCGCACCTTCGAGAACCCGATCGCCAAGGTGCTGATGGTGATCCTGGTGGTCGCGGCGATCGGCATCGGCGGCGCCGCCTACGCCGGCGGTGACACCACGGGCACCGCCCTGGCCGTGTCCTCGGTGCTGCCGATCGACATCCGCATCATCATCGCCCTGATCATCCTGGCCATCTTCGGGCTGCTGGTGACCGGCAGCTACAAGGTGGTCGAGAAGGTGCTGATGGCGATGGCGGCGATCCTCGCCTTGCTGTTCGTGGCCACCACCTTCGTGGTCCAGCCCCCGTTCGGCGAGGTGCTGAAGGGGATGTTCGTCCCCTCGATCCCCGCGGGCGCGGCCCTCACCACGATCGCGCTGATCGGCACCACGGTGGTGCCCTACAACGTGTTCCTGCACGCCTCCCTGGTCCAGGAGAACTGGGGCGAGATGGAGGAGAACAAGGCGATCCGTGAGGCCCGCGTGGACACCGTCTCCTCGATCGCGCTGGGCGGCATCATCACTCTCGCGGTGATGGCCACTGCCTTCGGCGGCATGTTCCTCAAGGGCATCACCGCCGAGACCGGCACGGACCTGGCCCGAGCCCTGGAGCCCCTGCTGGGCGATGCCGCCGGCTGGGTGTTCGCCCTGGGTCTGTTCTGCGCCGGCTTCACCTCGGCGCTGGCAGGTCCACTGGGGGCCGCCTACGCCATCTGCGGTGTGCTGGGACTGAGCACCGACATGAAGTCCTGGAGCTTCCGGATCGTGTGGATCGCGGTGCTGGCGATCGGTGCGCTCATCGCGCTGACCGGCTTCGAACCGGTCTCCATCATCATCATCGCGCAGGCCGCCAATGGCCTGCTGCTGCCGATCATCGCGGTGTTCCTGCTGATCACCATGAACAACCGCCGGCTGCTGGGCAAGCATGCCAACGGCGTGGTCGCCAACGTGCTGGGCGCGGTGATCACCCTGGTGGTCATCGGCCTGGCGATCTACCAGCTCGGAGGGCTGGCCGGCATGTGGTGACCCGGTCCCCGCCTCCGGCCTCCATGCACCGGAGGGCGGGATCCCCCTCGCATCCCGTACGGTGGGCGGCGTCGGCCCCCGGGCGGCCGACACCCCCAGCCGATAGTCTTGACGTCAAGACAGTTGCCGCACCGAACCGAGGGAGCCCCGCGAACCATGGCGCGCATCATCTACACCCACACCGACGAAGCACCGATGCTGGCCACCGCATCGTTCCTTCCGATCCTCGAGGCCTTCTCCACCACCGCCGGGATCGACGTCACCACCCGCGACATCTCCCTGGCCGGTCGCATCCTGGCCGCCTTCGGCGACGTCCTGCCCCAGGACCAGCAGGTCGACGATGCCCTCGCCGAGCTGGGCCAGCTTGCCAAGACCCCCGAGGCCAACATCATCAAGCTGCCCAACATCTCCGCCTCGGTGCCGCAGCTGAAGGCCGCGATCGCCGAGCTGCAGTCCCAGGGCGTGGCCCTGCCGGACTACCCCGAGTCGCCCTCCACCGATGAGGAGAAGGACACCCGCGCACGCTACGACTCCGTCAAGGGCTCGGCCGTGAACCCGGTGCTGCGCGAGGGCAACTCCGATCGTCGCGCCCCCGAGGCCGTCAAGAGCTTCGCCCGCAAGTACCCCCACCGCATGGGCGAGTGGAGCGCGGACTCGAAGACCTCCGTGGCCACCATGGGCGCCGACGACTTCCGCCACAACGAGCAGTCCGTGGTGATCGAGGGTCCCGGAGAGCTGTCCATCGTGCACATCGGCGCCGACGGCGCAGAGACCGTCCTGAAGGCACCGTTCCCGGTGCTGGACGGCGAGGTCGTGGACTCCACCGTGATGCGCGCCGAGGCGCTGGACGCCTTCCTGCGCGAGCAGGTCGCGGCGGCGAAGGAGCAAGGCGTGCTGTTCTCCCTGCACATGAAGGCCACCATGATGAAGGTGTCGGATCCGATCATCTTCGGGCACGCCGTGCGGGCCTTCTTCCCCACTCTCTTCGCCCAGCACGGCGAGCAGCTGAAGGCCGCGGGTCTGTCCCCCGACAACGGCCTGGGCGGCATCCTCGCCGGTGTCCAGGAGCTGGACGCCCGGACCCAGGAGGGCGTGAAGAAGGCCATCGAGCAGGATCTCGCCGACGGCCCCGCCCTGGCGATGGTCAACTCGGACAAGGGCATCTCCAACCTGCACGTGCCCAGCGACGTCATCATCGACGCCTCCATGCCCGCGATGATCCGCACCTCCGGCCACATGTGGGGCCCGGACGGCGAGGAGGCCGACACCCTGGCGGTCATCCCCGACTCCTCCTACGCCGGCGTGTACGACGTGGTGGTCGAGGACTGCAAGGCCAACGGCGCCTTCGACCCCACCACCATGGGCACCGTGCCGAACGTGGGCCTGATGGCGCAGAAGGCCGAGGAGTACGGCTCCCACGACAAGACCTTCGAGATCCCCTCCCCCGGTCGCGTCGAGGTGCGTGATGCGAGCGGCTCCGTGCTGATGAGCCACGAGGTCCAGGCCGGGGACGTGTTCCGCGCCTGCCAGGCCAAGGACGCCCCGATCCGCGACTGGGTGCAGCTGGCCGTGCGCCGCTCCCGCCTCTCCGGCATGCCGGCCGTGTTCTGGCTGGACCCGGAGCGCGCCCACGACCGCAACCTGATCGCCAAGGTCGAGGCCTGCCTGGCCGAGGAGGACACCGAGGGCCTGGACATTCGCATCCTCTCCCCCGTCGAGGCCACCAAGCACACCCTGGAGCGGGTGCGCCGCGGCGAGGACACCATCTCGGTGACGGGAAACGTGCTGCGTGACTACCTGACCGACCTGTTCCCGATCATGGAGCTGGGCACCAGCGCCAAGATGCTCTCTGTGGTGCCGCTGATGAACGGCGGCGGCCTGTTCGAGACGGGTGCCGGTGGCTCCGCCCCCAAGCACGTCCAGCAGCTGATGGAGGAGAACTACCTGCGCTGGGACTCCCTGGGCGAGTTCCTGGCCCTGGCCGAGTCCCTGCGCCACCTCTCCCGCACCGCCGACAACGCTCGCGCCGAGGTGCTGGCCGACGCCCTGGACCGCGCCACCGCCACCCTGCTGGAGGAGGGCAAGTCCCCGCAGCGCAAGCTGGGCAGCATCGACAACCGCGGCAGCCACTTCTACCTGGCCCTGTACTGGGCGCAGGAACTGGCCAAGCAGACCGAGGACGCCGAGCTGGCCGAGGCGTTCGGCCCGCTGGCCGCGAAGTTCAGCGAGGCCGAGCAGACGATCGCCGAGGAGCTGCTGGCCGTGCAGGGCTCCCCGGCCGACATCGGCGGCTACTACCGTCCGGATCCGGAGAAGACCGCACGCGTGATGCGACCCTCGGCCACCTTCAACGCCATCCTGGACGAGATCGCCCAGGCGCTCTGAGACGAGCCCAGCACGATCGAGACGTGCACGCACGGCAGCGGCCGGTCATCCTCGCGATGATCGGCCGCGGCCGTTCGCACCTGCACACCGCCCCCGCCGGGAGCAAGGAGCACCCATGCCCGTGATCACCGCACCGTCGGACGGCATCGACCTGCGCTACGACGTCTCCGGCACCAGTCCTGCCGTGGTGCTCCTGCACGGCTCCGTGCTCAGCCGCGCCATCTGGCGAGGACTGGGCTATCTGGAGCCGCTGGCCGAGCACCACACGGTGATCCGGGTGGATCTGCGGGGCCACGGCAGCTCCGACGCCCCGCACAGTGCCGATGCCTACACGCAGGAGCGCTTCGTCTCGGACCTGCTGGCGGTGCTGGATGCGGAGGGCCTGGAGGCGGCGTCCCTGCTGGGCTACTCCCTGGGCGCCCGCATCGGCGTGAGCACCGCAGTGCGCCACCCGCAGCGGGTGTCGCGCCTGGTGAGCCTGGGCGGGTCCGCCTCCGCTCAGCACGGAGCGGTCGACGAGGTGTTCTTCCCCGGGGTGATCGAGTCGGTGGCCTCCGGCGGCATGGAGGAGTTCTGCACCCGTCAGGGGCTCGGACCGGAGGTGGGGGACAGGCGCGCCCGCGCCACCCGCGCCGCGTTCCTGACCGCTGATCACCAGGCGATCGCCGCCCTGCTGGCCGCGACTGACGCCACCGCGGGGATCCCCGCCGAGCAGCTCGCGCAGTGCGAGGTGCCGGCCCTGTGGATGGCCGGCACCGAGGACCACCCGCGGTTCGAGGAGTCCCGGCAGGCGGCGGCCGTGATGCCGCGCGCGGGGTTCGTGCCGCTGGAGGGGCGCGACCACGGAGGAACGCTGGCCCCGGCCGGACCCGTGCTGGAGCACGTGCTGCCCTTCCTCGCCGAGGATCAGAGCACCTGACGCACCAGCGCCACCAGGGCAACCGCCGCGATGATGCCGCGCAGCCCAGAGGTCCAGGGCGAGTCGATCCTTCCTCACCCCGTGGGGCCAGAGCCTGTCGGTGAGCACGCGGAAGTCGTGCTCGCCGGGGCCGTCGTCATCGACGAGATCGCGCACCCGCCCCAGGAGGATCCGGGGGCGGGTGCGCGAGGCGGTCATTCGAAGCGCATCAGCGCAGCGCCGCGAGGGCCGCGTCGTAGTCGGGCTCGTCGGCAATCTCGGGCACCTGCTCGGTGTACAGGACCGTGCCGTCGGCGTCGACCACCACGACAGCACGCGAGAGCAGGCCCGCCAGGGGACCGTCGGACATGGTCACCCCGTAGTCCTCACCGAAGGTGGAGCGGAAGGCGGAGGCACTGACCACGTTCTCGATGCCCTCGGCACCGCAGAAGCGCTCCTGGGCGAAGGGCAGGTCACGGGAGACGCACAGCACGGTGGTGTTCTCCAGCCCCGCGGCGAGCTCGTTGAAGCGGCGCACGCTCATGGCGCAGGTGCCGGTGTCCACGGAAGGGAAGATGTTCAGCACCACGCGCTTGCCGGCGAAGTCGCCGCTGGTAACAGGACCCATGTCCGTGCCGACCAGATCGAACTGGGGTGCCGATGATCCCTTCTGCGGCAGCTCGCCGACCGTGGAGACGGGATTGTTCTGGAAAGTGATAGCAGCCATGTCCCCATCCTCACGCGCCTGCCTGGGAACCACAAGAACGGACCTGAAACGCACGGACGGGCAACCGGTCGACGGCATCGGACCGCGGAGCCTCCCGCCGGCTCGCTCACTCCATCGTGGCGCGCAGTCGCTCCACCTGCTCGTCCACGTCGAAGTCCGCGGCGGGCCACTGCGGGTCGATCGCCTCCAGCGCGTCCAGCAGCAGCTGCTGGACAGCGATCCGCGCGTACCACTTGCGGTCCGCCGGCACCACGGTCCACGGGGCGTGCTCGGTGGAGGTGGCGGCGAGCGCCCGGTCGTAGGCCTCCATGTAGGCGGGCCAGTGGACTCGCTCATCGAGGTCGCCGGGGTTGAACTTCCAGTGCTTGTCCGGGCGCTCCAGCCGCTCCATCAGCCGTTCGCCCTGCTCCTGGGCAGAGATGTGCAGCATCACCTTGATCACGGTGGTGCCGGCCTCGGTCAGCTCCTGCTCGAACTCGTTGATCGCACGGTAGCGGCGCTGGATCTCCTGCTCATCAGCCCAGCCGTGCACCCGGTGGATCAGCACGTCCTCATAGTGGGAGCGGTCGAACACGCCGATCATCCCGGGGGCCGGGGCGTGCGGCCTGATCCGCCACAGGAAGTCGTGCTTCTTCTCCTCGTCCGTGGGGGCCTTGAAGGCGCTGATGTCCACACCCTGGGGGTCCACCGAGCCGACCACGTGGCGCATGATGCCGCCCTTGCCGGAGGTGTCCATTCCCTGCACCACCAGCAGCACACTGCGGCCCTCCCCGGTGGGACGACTGGCCGCGTAGAGCCGCTCCTGGAGGTCGTCGAGGCGCTCGTCGAGCGCGGCCAGGCGATCTTCGCCGTCCTGCTTGTCGCCCTGGAAGCCGGGGGTGGAGCGGGCATCGAGCTCCGTCACCGAGCCGGTCCAGCCGGGAGGGATCCTCACACCCCGCGGGGCATCGGTGCTGACGAGCACGTCCGCGCCGGTGCCCGCGCCACCTGAATCATCTGTGCCATGGATCTCATTCATGCGCTTCAGAGTAGTGGGACCCGGTTTGACGCGCCGCCCGCGGGGGGCGAGGGTCGCCCCATGACGACCCTTGCGATCACCCACGCCCATGTCCAGCCCGTCACCGACGATCCCTTCGACGGCGCCGTCCTGGTGCGGGACGGGGTGATCACCGCGCTCGGCCCCGACGTGGACGTCCCCGGCGACGCCGAGGTGGTGGACGCCGACGGCGCATGGCTGCTGCCCGGGTTCATCGACGCCCACGTGCACCTGGGCGTGCACGAGGAGGGTGAGGGCTGGGCCGGCAACGACACCAACGAGATGACCGACCCGGTGATGGCCGCGGTGCGCGCCATCGATGCGATCAACCCGATGGAGGTGGGCTTCGACGACGCCATCGCCGGCGGGGTGACCGCTGTGAACGTCAACCCCGGTTCGGGCAACCCGATCGGGGGCCTGGCCGTGGCGATCCGCACCCACGGCCGCGTGGTGGACGACATGGTGCTGCGCGAGCCCTCCGGGCTGAAGGCCGCCCTGGGTGAGAACCCCAAGCGCGTGTACGGCGAGCGCAGCGCCACGCCGTCCACGCGCCTCGGGGTCGCGCTGACCATCCGCAAGGCCTTCGCGAAGGCCCGCGCCTGGAGTGCGAAGGACCCGGCCGAGCGCGACAGCGACCTGGTGTCGGAGGCTCTGGCACGGGTGCTGGCCCGCGAGATCCCATGGCGGCAGCACGCGCACCGGGCCGACGACATCGCGACCGCCCTGCGCATCGCCGAGGAGTTCGGCTACGAGCTGGTGCTCGACCACGGCACGGAGTCGTACCTGATCGCCGATCGCATCGCGAGGGCCGGGGTGCCCGTGCTGTACGGACCCCTGATCGTCTCCCGCTCCAAGGTGGAGGTGCGCCACCGCACCACCCGCGCCCCGGGCATCCTGGCGCGGGCCGGGGTGAAGGTATCCCTGATCACCGACCATCCCGTGGTGCCGATCGACTTCCTCGTGCACCAGGCTGCCCTGGCAGTGAAGGACGGCATGGACCCCTCCGATGCCCTGCGCGCGATCACCGTGAACCCTGCCGAGGTGCTCGGTCTGGGTGACCGGCTGGGCTCGTTGGAGGTGGGCAAGGATGCGGACCTGGTGCTGTGGGACGGTGACCCGCTGGACCTGCGCCACCGGACGCTGCGCGTGTGGCAGGCCGGCCGCGAGGTCATGCACCGCGGTGAGGACGGGCAGCCCGTGATCGCGGAGCGCTGAGCGCTCAGTCGTCGATCCGCACGTCCTGGGTCTCCACGTCGACCTCGACCTCCACGTCGTCGTTCGAGCCGTCCGGGATGATGTCGACGGTGTAGTGGATCCGGTCGTCATCGGACTCCAGCGACCAGCCGGAGACTCGGCCGTCCTGTGCTCCCAGGGCTAGTTCGATGGCCTCGGCGTACGGCATCGGATCGGCGATGTCGACGGCGGGCTCGCCGTCGTCGTCCTGGTCGCGCTCGTGCTCGATGATCTCTCCGCTGATGGCGCTGAGCTCGATGGCGTGCTCCTGGGCATCGTTGCGGATCTCGATCTCCCACTCCCAGCCGTTGCGGCGGTCGTGGTCGATGGTGATCGAGTGGACGTCCCCTCCCCCGGCGGCGTCCAGGGCGCGCTGCACGGCGTCCTCCGCGGGGATGGGCAGCTCGGTCGAGGCCAGGTCGGCATCGGCCGGGAGCTCGGAGCCCGCTGCGGAACCGCCGCCGTCGGATGCGGCCGCGCCGTCGTCGGAGGTGGCCGCGCCGCCATCGGCGGCACCTCCATCAGAGGATCCACCACCGTCGGAGGCGCCGCTGCCCTCCCCTGCGTCCTGCTCCTGGCTCGGCTGATCGGGCTGGGCGGGATCCTCGGTGTCGGAGCCGCATCCGACCGCCAGGGCCAGGACGAAGGCGGCCCCGGCGGCGGAGCGGACGAAGCGGCGGCTGGTGATGGTCATGGGGGTTCTCCGTTCCTGGAGGTGGCCCGGGCGCCACCGTGCTGATCGCACTGGCCACCCGGTTCGCTGATCAATCCAGCGTAGGCATGGCCGGTTGGGCGGGCGCGGATTCTGAGAGCACTCTCATCCGCAGTTCACGAACGGACGCCTGATATGTCTCCCAACTGCACGGATGAATGGGCCGACCGACCGTTAGCACCGGTTCTTGGCAGGTGGAGCGTGACCTGGGTTACGGTCACTGGGTCAGCAGATCCACGGATCCGCGGTCGTGTTCCATCTCGACCGCCCTCGGATCTGACAGCTGTACATGAGAGGAATCCACATGACTTTTCAGGGCAACATCCGAGACCTGCAGCGCGCAATCGTTGTCGACTCCACCGGCGACAAGGTCGGCTCCGTCGGCCAGGTGTACGTGACCAACGAGGGGCAGGACCCGTCGTGGGTGACGGTCAACACCGGCCTGTTCGGGACCAACGAGACCTTCATCCCCCTGGCGGACGCTCAGTTCACCGACGGTGAGATCCGCGTCCCGTACGAGAAGAAGTTCATCAAGGACGCTCCGAACATCGCGGAGGACGGCGAGATCTCCCAGGAGCAGGAGGCCGAGCTCTACCGCTACTACGGCGTCCAGGATCCCTCCCGCGACGGCTACCTCGATGCAGGTGACCGCACCGGTGGCACCGTCGATGACAGCACCGGGACGGGCGTGGGCGCTGCTGGCGCTGGCGTCGGAGCCGCCGGGGCCGGCGTGGACCGTGACCGCGATCTGGACCGCCGTGACGACGACGGCGTGACCCTCCACGAGGAGAAGCTGAACGTCGGCACCGAGCGCCGTGAGGCCGGCAAGGCGCGCCTGCGCAAGTACGTGGTCACCGACACCGAGCAGGTGGAGGTTCCCGTCCAGCGCGAGGAGCTGGTCGTCGAGCGCACCCCCGCCACCGGCGAGGACCGCGGCGGCCGCCTCGGCGAGGACGAGACAGAGGTGACCCTCCACGAGGAGCGCCCCGTCGTCAGCAAGGAGACCGTCGCCACGGAGAACGTCAACCTCGGCAAGCGCACCGTCACCGACACCGAGACCGTCACCGAGCAGGTGGGTCACGAGGAGGTCGATGTGCAGTCGGGTCGCGACGACCGCGTCTGAGCAGCATCTGAGGGAACCAGGAACAGGCAGCGCGTCAAGCGCCCTGACCCCTGAGTCCTGATCCAGGAAGGGCGCACCACCTCCGAGGTGGTGCGCCCTTCCGCATGCCGCGACCGGAACGGCCCGGATCACCGCTTCCCAGTGCTGGTCCCTTACTGCGGCCCGCGGATCGTCCTAGTGTGGAGGCACGGCATCGTCCAGCTCGCACCGTCGAGCACCGAGGAGGCACCATGTCCACCGTTCCGTCCTGGCCCGATGCGGCGCCGAAGGCTCCCAGTGACAATGAGCTCGAGTCGATCCACGCCTGGTGGCGCGCAGCCAACTACCTTTCGGTCGGCCAGATCTACCTGATGGCCAACCCGCTGCTGCGCGAGCCTCTGCAGCGCGAGCACGTGAAGCCGCGGCTCCTGGGGCACTGGGGCACCACGCCCGGGCTCACGTTCCTGTACGCCCATGCCAATCGCGCGATCCGTCAGCGCGGCCTGAAGGCCATGTACATCACCGGCCCCGGCCATGGCGGCCCCGGGCTGGTGGCGGCAAGCTATCTGGAGGGCACCTACTCCGAGGTGTACCCGGCAGTCGGCCAGGACGTGGACGGGCTGCGTCGCCTGTTCACCCAGTTCTCCTTCCCCGGCGGTATCCCCTCCCACGTGGCCCCGGAGACGCCGGGCTCGATCCATGAAGGCGGCGAACTGGGGTACGCCCTCTCCCACGCCTACGGGGCCATGATGGACCGGCCCGACGAGATCGCCTTCACCGTGGTCGGTGACGGCGAGGCCGAGACCGGCCCGCTGGCGACCTCGTGGCACTCCAACAAGTTCATCAACCCCCACACCGACGGGGTGGTGCTGCCGATCCTGCACCTGAACGGCTACAAGATCGCCAACCCCACGGTGCTGGCCCGCATCGGGGACGACGAGCTCGCCGACCTGATGCGAGGCTACGGTCATACGCCGCTGTTCTTCACCGGCGGTTTCGATGACGAGGACCCGATCCCGACGCACCGCCGTTTCGCCGAGGTGCTGGACGAGGCCCTTGACCAGATCGCCGCGATCAAGAAGCAGGCGGCCAAGGACGCGAAGACCGGCAGGACCACTGAGCGACCTGCCTGGCCGATGATCGTCTTCCGCAGTCCGAAGGGGTGGACCGGGCCCAAGGAGATCGACGGGCACAAGACCGAGGGCTCCTGGCGCTCCCACCAGGTTCCCCTGGCCAGCGCGCGGGACACCGATGAGCACCTGGCGGATCTGGACCGCTGGCTGCGCTCCTATGAGCCCGAGGAGCTGTTCGACGAGGACGGCGCCCTGCGTGCCGAGATCGCCGCGGCCGCCCCGGAGGGCGGGCTGCGGATGTCGGCGAACCCTGCCACCAACGGCGGGGTGCTGCGCAAGGACCTCCGGCTGCCCGATTTCCGCGACTACACGGTGGATGTGCAGGCCCCGGGCGCGACGATCGCCGAGCCCACCCGGGTGCTGGGCACCTGGCTGCGGGACGTGACCGCCCAGAACATGGAGACCTTCCGGATCTTCGGCCCGGACGAGACCGCCTCGAACCGGCTGCAGGCCGTCTACGAGGTGACCGACAAGCAGTGGAACGCGCACTTCGAGGACCACGATCACGCCGAGCACCTGGCCGCCACGGGCCGGGTGATGGAGATGCTCTCGGAGCACCAGTGCCAGGGCTGGCTGGAGGGGTACCTGCTGACCGGCCGGCACGGACTGTTCTCCTCCTACGAGGCGTTCATCCACATCGTCGACTCGATGGTGAACCAGCACGCCAAGTGGCTGAAGATCACCAACGAGATCGAGTGGCGCGCTCCGATCTCCTCGCTCACCTACCTGCTGAGCTCGCACGTGTGGCGGCAGGACCACAACGGCTTCTCCCACCAGGACCCGGGTTTCATCGATCACATGGTCAACAAGAAGGCCGAGGTGGTCCGGGTGTACCTGCCGCCGGACGCCAACACGCTGCTGTCGACGATGGACCACTGCCTGCGCTCTAAGCAGTACGTCAACGTGGTGGTGGCCGGCAAGCAGCCCAACCCTGTGTGGCTGAGCCGGGAGGAAGCGATCACCCACTGCACCCGCGGTCTGGGCATCTGGGAATGGGCGGGCACCGAGGTGGCCGGCCAGGAGCCCGATGTGGTGCTCGCCTGCGCCGGGGACATCCCCACCATCGAGACCATGGCTGCCGCCAAGATCCTGCGGGAGAAGCTGCCGGACCTGAAGGTGCGTGTGGTCAACGTGGTGGACCTGATGCGCCTTCAGGACGACACGGAGCATCCGCACGGGCTGTCCCAGCGGGCCTTCGACGGGATCTTCGGGGAGGACATCCCGGTGGTGTTCGCCTACCACGGCTACCCGTGGCTGATCCATCGCCTGGCCTACCGCCACGACCGCCATGGCCGCATCCACGTGCGCGGCTACAAGGAGGAGGGCACCACCACCACGCCCTTCGACATGCTGATGCGCAACGACACCGACCGCTATCACCTGGTGATGGACGTGATCGACAGGGTGGAGGGGCTGGGCACCGCCCAGGCCCTGCTGCGCCAGGAGATGGAGGACGCCCGCGTGCGTGCCCGCGCCTACGCCTACACCCACGGTGCCGACGTCCCCGAGGTGGCCGACTGGCAGTGGGGCGACGGCGGCGACGCTACGACCGCAGCCCCGGGGGTGGCCGCTGAGACCGGCGGCGACAACGAGTGACCCGCTCATAGGAGGGGCCCGATCCGCACCGCGGATCGGGCCCCTCCGTCTGGGAGCGGAGTACCTGGTGGTGGCTCCTGCGGGCGCGGTATCAGTCCAGGCTCTCGAGAGCCTCGTCGATCGGCTGGTCGCCGTCGTTGAACTCGATCACCCGGCCGATGGTGCTCTCGTGCTCGAGGGTCGCGGTGATCACCCGGGCCACGTTGGCGCGGGACACCTCTGCGCCCTCGGTGGCCGTGACGTCGATGCGCCCGCTGGGCTCCTCCAGGGTGAGGGCGGAAGGGCGCAGGATGGTCCAGGACAGCCCGCTGTTCTGCAGGTGCTCATCGGCCTCCGTCTTGGCCTGGGCGTAGGGGTAGAAGTCGTCGCCCTCCGGCACCCCGTGGCCAGGGCCGGCGCCGAAGTAGCTGACGATCACGAAGCGACGCGCTCCGACACGCTGGGCGGCGTCCATGGCGGCGATCGCGGCATCGCGGTCCACGGCCCAGGTCCGCTTCGGGTCACCTCCCCCGGCTCCGGCCGTCCACACCACGGCCTCCGTGCCGCTCAGCAGCTCCCCCCAGCCCTCCGCATCGAGCCGCTCGATGTCCGTCACCACGGGTCGGGCGCCGGTGAGCTCGATGTCGGCGATGTGGTCCGGATTGCGCACCGCGGACCGCACCTCGTGGCCCGCCTGCACCAGCAGCGGCTGGGCGAGAAGGGCGACCTTGCCGTGTCCTCCGATGAGTGTGATCTTCATGTTCCCACCCTGCCATTCCTGCCTGTGACCGTCGAGGGGCGGTACCGGGTGGTCGGGCTGCCGTCGCGCCTCCAGCTCGTCAGCGTATTCTGAGCCGGGCCGTGCCATCCGCCGGCCTCCGCCCCCGGAAGGAACCGCACCATGGCCGGTGGACTTGCCGCCCTGCTCGATGACGTCGCCGCTCTGGCCCGCCTCGCTGCCGCGAGCGCCGATGACGTGGCCGCCGCCTCCGCCCGCGCGGGTGCGAAGGCCGCCGGTGTGGTGATCGACGACACCGCCGTCACCCCGCAGTACGTGCAGGGCATCAAGCCCAAGCGGGAGCTGCCGATCATATGGCGGATCACCAAGGGCTCCCTGTTCAACAAGATCGTCATCATCCTGCCGATCCTGCTGCTGCTGAGCGTGTTCGCCCCGTGGCTGCTGCCGGTGCTGCTGATATTCGGCGGCCTCTATCTGAGCTTCGAGGGCGCCGAGAAAGTATGGGAGCTGGTACGCGGCCACGAAAAGAGCAAGCCCGCGTCCGCCAAGGGCGGGGACGCCGAGGACTCTGTGGTCAAGGGCGCGGTGCGCACGGACCTGATCCTCTCTGCGGAGATCATGGTGATCGCCATGAACTCCATCGAGCAGGACTCGCTGTGGATCCGCGCCGCGGTGCTGGTGGTGGTGGCCCTCGGCATCACGGCGCTGGTGTACGGCGCGGTGGCGATCCTGGTGAAGATGGACGACGTGGGCCTGGCCATGACCAAGGACCACGACTCCCCCGCCAAGCAGAAGCTGGGCCAGCGCCTGGTCACCGCAATGCCCACCGTGATGAAGGTGATCAGCTACGTGGGCATGATCGCGATGCTGTGGGTGGGTGGCCACATCATCCTCGTCAGCACCCATGATCTGGGGCTGGCCCAGCCCTACGGGTGGATCCACGGCCTCGAGGTGGCCGTGGGCGGCGGCGTGCTGGGATGGCTGATCAACACCTTCTTCTCGTTCCTGATCGGCCTGGGCATCGGCGCGATCATCGTGGCGCTGATGCACGTGCTGCCCTTCGGCCGCCGCGGGGATGACGAGGCCGACGAGAAGATCGCTGCCGACGCGAGCCACGGCACAGGGGCTCAGGACGGCGGTTCCCGCCGGGTGGACGCCGGGAAGCAGAAGCACCCCGCCGTGGGCGATCAGCGCGACACCGAGACCGCAGCCGACCCCCGCATCTGAGCATCGCCCTCCCCCGGACGGACGACGGCCCCGTCGAGCACCGGCTCGGCGGGGCCGTCCGCGTCGCGTGGCCCCGGGGTCGTCAGTGCTCGCGGTCCGCTGCGGGGCGGTCCGGGCCGGAACGAGCATCGCCCGGGCCAGCATGTTCACCATGACCATTCGGTCCGGGAATCGGGGGTCCGCATCTTCTCCGGGAGCGGCCCCAGGAGTGATGCCCTTGCCACGTGGCCCGGCAGAGGCATACTCGCCCCATGACTCCTCCTCCCCTGGGTCGTATGGCGCCGTACGGCGTCGAGCACATCACCGTGCTGATCCTCATCGTCCTGTGCTCGGTCGCCCTGGTGCTGTGGGCCCGGCGCACGGACCCCGCACAGGTCGACCGCGCGCTGCGGGTGGCCGGTTGGGTGCTGCTGCTCAACGCCGCGCTGTGGACGCTGTGGGGGTTCATGCCGTGGGCGTGGAACATCGACGAATCCCTGCCGCTGCACTTCTCCGATGCCCTGAGGTACCTGCTGCCGGCCGCGATGATCCTGCGCCGCCCCTGGATGATCGTGGTGGCCTGCTACTGGGGCCTCACCCTGAACATGCAGTCCGTGCTCACCCCGGATGTGAACTACTTCGTCTGGGTGCCGCTGGAGTTCTTCCAGTACTGGATCTCCCACGGCAGCGGCGTCGTGGTCCCCGTGGTGCTGATCTGGGGCCTGGGGTACCGGCCCACCTGGCGGGGGTACGGCTTCTCCTACGCTGCCACGCTGGGATGGGCCACCCTCGCCTTCACGGCGAACATGACGATGGGGACGAACTACGCGTACCTGAACCGGGCACCGGCCGGTCCCAGCATCCTGGATCTGATGGGCCCCTGGCCGCAGTACCTGCTGGTCGAGGCAGCGGTGATCGCGATCGGCTGGGCACTGCTGACCCTGCCGTTCGTGCTGCTGGGCCGCAGGCAGGGCACCCCCGCCACGGGCACCGGCGGTCTGATGAGTCGCGCAGCTCGGGCTTCGGCAGGGGGCTTGCCCACGCCGGCCTCGCAGCAGGCACTTGACAGGACGGGGCCCGGCGGGGCGGTCGACGCGAAGGCCCCGGCGGGTCAGAGCAGCAGTTCGACCTGAGCCAGCCGCAGCGGGCCCTCGGCGGCGATCACCACGATGCGGTGGTGGGTGCACTCCTGCGGCGAGGCGATCTCGAAGGGACGGGTCTGCCGCCGCCAGCGGAAGTGCTGATCGGAGCGCTCGTCCAGCAGCGTCCAGCTGGAGCCGTCGTCGGATCCCTCGAGCCGCCACGCGATCGGGTCCCCGCCCTCCTCGGCACCCGAGGTGAGCGTGAGGAAGCGCGCCCGGCCGGGGCCCGGCAGCCGCGGAAGGTCGATCACGCAGCTGGCGGTGTCCCAGTGCCGCTCCGTGCGCGAGTCGTCGTCCAGAAGCGGGTCCTCGGGATCGGTCTCCAGCAGGTCCACCAGGGCCTCGGGGTGCCCGCCCTCGGGGGTGGGCGAGGGGGGCACCTCGCCCCAGTCGCCGGGGTCGGCGGCGAGCGTGAACCTCAGCTCTCCGTGCAGCTGCGCGTGCTCGATCGCGGCGACGCTGTGCTCACGGCCGCGCACGGTCAGGGAGGTGACGTACGGATGCGCGGGTGCCTGGCCCTCGGCCACCACCGTGAACGCGGCGCCACCGAGGGGGCGCACCTCGGCCCGGTCGAACAGTGGTGCCACCACGTGGTACCGACCGCTGGCGAGCTGCAGGGGGTACAGGCCGAGCGCGGTCAGCAGCCACCAGGCGCTCATCTCGCCGTTGTCCTCGTCCCCGGGGTAGCCCTGACCGATCTGCTCGCCCACGAACAGCCGGCGCTGCACCTCCCTCACGATCTGCATCGCGCGGTGCGGGGCTCCGGCGTGGTGGAACAGGAACGGGATGTGGTGGGAGGGCTGGTTGGACATCCCGAACTGGCCCATCCGCACGGCCCGCGCCTCGTCCATCTCGTGGATGACGTGGCCGTAGATGCCCTTGAGGTCGGCTCGCTCCGGGGTCGCGAAGAACTCCTCGAGCTTCTCCCACAGGCCCTCGCGACCACCGTGGAGGTCGGCCAGCCCCTCGCCGTCGTGCGGGGCGTGGAAGGCGAAGTTCCAGCCGTCGGTCTCGGTGAAGTCCCCTCCCCACACGCACGGATCGAAGTCGTCGGGCCCCTGGGAGAAGGAGCCGTCGGGCCCGCGCCCCTGGAAGAACCCGATGCGCGGATCGAACAGCAGCACGTAGTTCGCGCTGCGAGCGCGCAGGTAGGCGGCCTCCTCGCGGAGCGTCCGGCGGCGCTGCTCGGGCAGGTCCTCGTCGGCCGCCAGCAGCTCGGCCTGGGCGGCGAGCCCCGCGTCGTTGATGTGCGCCTCCAGGGCCCAGGAGACCGATTCGGGGGTGTCGGTGTCCACGTACCCGGTGAACACCGCACGTTCATTGCCCTTGCGGCCCACCTCGGCGAAGGGCGGGGTGACGGTGGCGTTGCGCAGCCCGGCCTCATAGGTGCCCAGCGGGTCCGGCAGGGGCACACCCTTGACGGCGGCGTCGGCGAAGGCGATGTCGGAGCTGGTGCCGGTCATGCAGTCGGCGTACCCGGGTGAGGACCAGCGGGCGATCCAGCCGCCCTCGCGGAACTGCTGGACGAAGCCGTCGACGAGCTCCGCGCACAGCTCCGGGTACAGCAGCGCGTAGGCGGGCCAGGCGGTGCGGTAGGTGTCCCAGAAGCCGTTGTTGACGTGGATCCTGCCGGGCAGCACCTGCGCGTTGGTGCGGGTGTCGGTGGCGTTCCCCTTCACCGGCAGCACGGGGCTGGCGTGCACGGGGACGGGTCGCTCGATGGTGCCGGCGTTCTCCCAGTGCGAGTTGGGGTAGAGGTTCAGCCGGTAGAGGTTGCCGGCCAGGGTGCGGCGCTGGGCCGGGGTGGCGTGCCCGACCCTGATCACGTCCAGCCGCTCCTTCCAGGCGGCGTGGGCGGCGGCCCTGACCTGCTCGAGGCTGCGACCCTCGACCTCCTGGGCGTAGGTGCGGCGAGCCTGGTCCCGGCCGATGAAGCTGGTGACCAGCCGCAGGGTGACCCGCGTGGTGCCGGGAGCGAAGGTGAGCAGGCTGGCGCCGGGGTTCGCGCCATCGGCGGGCTTCACCGTCGCCGGGGCCGGGTCCAGCTGCGCACTGATGTACATGCGGGTGGCGCCATCGGCGCGGGCGTAGCCCTCCGCGAGCCCGGAGTCCACCCAGGCGTGCACAGAGCCGTCGAGCACGGCCCCGGCCGCATCGATCCGGGCATGCTCGTCCACCCCTTCCAGCAGCAGGTGGGCGGGCTGGCCATCGGCGGGGAAGGTGTACTCCTGGATCGAGCCGTGGTCAGTGGGCGCCAGCCGCACACCGATGCCGCCGTCGAGCTCGACGGCGTACAGGTCCGGCCGTGCTGTCTCACGCGCGTGGTCGAAGGCGCGGGCGCGGGCCTGCGGGGAAGCATCGGGGCCCTGGCCCTGCAGGGGCATCACCACGAACTGGTTGCGGTCCCCCATCCACGGGCTGGGCTGGTGGGAGATGCCGATGCCCTGCAGGCGCGGCCGGTTCTGCCCGTCGTTGGCGCGGTGGTACTCGTACACCCAGCGCCGGGTGCGGGCATCGGTCATCGGGGTGAAGAAGGCGAAGCCGTTGGGCCAGGCGGTCAGCGGCAGGGTGTTGCCGCGGGAGAAGTCCCCGGAGGCGTAGGTGCCGCGGCGGGTGTCCACCCAGGCAACGGGATCATCGAGGGGTGGGTCCTGCGGGACGGGCGCGAGGTAGGGGCCGTCGATCCAGGTGACGAGCTCACTGCTGCTGCGCGCATCCTCCTCGTCCGCGGCGTCCTCCGTGCCCTCGATGAGCGGTGCCGGCGGCGGATCGGCCACCAGCAGCACCCGGGCGATGGTGCGGCCTGCCGCGGCCTCGAGCCCCACCTGGACGTCGTTCCACTGATCGGCGTAGAGGATCCTCCCCTCCCCCATTCCGCGTGCCGTGGCCTCGGTGCCGTACTGGTCCACGGGCCCCAGTTCGGATAGACGGGTGCCGTCCTCGAACTGAAGATCCACGGCCACGTACGTGGCGCCCCAGGTGAGACCGGGGTCCAGCTCGGGGAACAGGTAGCAGCGCAGCACATCGTCTGCACCGACCGTGCGGCCCCGGAGATCCCCCGCGCCCGGCATCGGAGGCAGTTCCTGCTCTAAGCGCTCCCCGGGCCGGGTGCGACATCGCAGCGCCGACTGCGCGACGAAGCCTGCACCGTCCTTGCTGGTGGGTGATCCGACGGGGCCGGCGGCATCAGTGGCGATCATCGCTCCAGGCTAGTCAAGCGCGTTCGGCCTGACGGAGACCGCAACGCACGGATGGGGATTTCTCCCCATCCGGTCCCGGTGTACGACGGACTCCGGTGCGGAATACTCGGTGCAGTGCATTCCGCATCATGAGGAGACGACATGAGTTTCGCGCAGCCCCACCCCGCGGGTCCTGCCGGTTCACGGCCCGGCAAGGCCAAGCGGCCCACCTGGCACTGGGTCGTCCTGGGGGGCTGCTCCCTGCTCGCCCTGCTGATCGCACTGGGCGTGGCCGGCCTGGTGGGGTACCAGATCCTGAACCGCGGCAATCCCCAGGACACCCTCGAGAACTTCTACACCTCGATGGAGAACGGCGATTGCCGGCTGTTCGAGGAGTCCACCACCGAGGAGTACCGCCAGACCACCCAGCTGGACGACTGCGCGACCTTCGAGACGATGACCTCGCAGATGGGTGCGCTGGACTACACGGTCGATGAGCGCGTCAACCGCCAGGGCTACGCGATCTTCGAGGTCACCGAGACGTACCAGCGCGACGGCCAGGACGTGGAGGCGCAGCTGCGGTTCTACGTGCGTCGCTTCGAGGGCGGCTGGTTCGTGGACGGCGTCGAGGTGGTCGACGCGCCCACCACCGGCTGAGTCGGCCCGGGCCGCCGGCCCGGGGTCAGGAAGCCTCGAGCCGGGCCCGGAAGGCCCGCTCCGCTGCGGTGCCGAACGGCACCAGCACCACCGCGTCCACGACGTGATCGACCTCGGGGGCGGTCTCGCGGATCGTCTTCACCGCGATGCGAGCGGCATCGTCGATCGGCCAGCCGTACACGCCGGCGGAGATCGCGGGGAAGGCCACGGAGCGGGCTCCGAGGTCAGCGGCGGTGCGCAGCGACTCGCGGTAGCACGACGCCAGCACCGCGGAGCGGTCCTCGCTGCTCGAATGGACCGGCCCCACTGTGTGGATCACCCACTGCGCCGGCAGGTCGCCGGCCGTGGTGGCGACGGCCTGACCTGCCGGCAGGCCATCAGGCAGGGCGCTCCCCCGCAGCTGCCGGCAGGCGGCGAGGATGCGGGGGCCTCCCCGCCGATGGATGGCGCCGTCCACGCCCCCACCGCCCAGCAGTGAGGAGTTGGCGGCGTTCACGATCGCGTCCACTGCGACGGCGGTGATGTCCCCGGGCTCGATGCGCACGTCCATTCTCTCAGGGTAGCCAGGTCCGGGAGCACGGCCGAGGCTCCGGGGGCCGGCCCTGCTCAGCCCGGAGCAGCTGCCCGGGACTGGGCAGGCCCGGTCTAGGGTCAGAGCATGCGCACCCGACGCCCCTCCCCGCTCCAGGGCCGACGACCCACGCGCGAGGACCTGCAGCGGTTCGCCACCGATGACCCGCAGGCGATGGACGACGTGCTGCCCCCGCTCGGGGATCCGCTGCGGCTGCTGATGGTGGGGATCAACCCCGGCCTGTGGACGGCTGCCGTCAATGCTCCCTTCGCCCGGCCCGGCAATCGCTTCTGGGCCTCCCTGCACCGCGCGGGCCTGACGGGGCACCTCATCGACGCCTCCTGCGGGCTCGACGAAGCCGATGGGCGGGAGCTGACATCACGGGGAATCGGCATCACCAACCTCGTGGGGCGGGCCACCGCCCGCGCCGACCAGTTGGACGTGCACGAGCTGCAGGAGGGCGGCCGGCACCTGGTGGAGCGGGTGGAGCACCTGCGGCCGACGGTGGTCGCCGTGGTGGGCATCACGGCCTACCGCAGTGCGTTCGGCCTGCCCCGGGCGCAGCTGGGCAGGCAGGGGTCTCCTCTTCCAGCCGCCTGGCCTACCGGCACGGACCTGTGGGTGGTGCCGCAGCCGAGCGGACTCAACGCCCACGCCACCGTCGAGTCCCTTGCCCGTGACTGGCGTGCGGTGGCCCGGGCTGCCGGTGTCGCGCACGCGAACAGCACATGACGGCGGGCGAACATCCGGTGAGACCCGGATGGACACCGGACCGCATGGCGGAGTGCGGCGCGGAACGGGGGCGCTCCATGACCTACAGTGCGAGGGATCGTTCCGCGGTGGCGGCCGCCCGTCCTCACGGGTCCGGCCGGACGCCCCGCCTCTGACCGAGGAGCACTGGTGAACAGCAATAGGCGTCCAGAGTCACCTGATGACCACAAGCGGTTCTCCCTGAACGAGGACTGGGCAGCCACCCTGGTGGGTCTGCTGCTGTTCGCCGCCTGCATGGGCGGGCTGATCTCCCCGGAGTTGATCCCGTGAGCGACTCCCGGCATCAGGATCAGGGCATCACCGCCACCGAGGCCTCCCCGCTCGCCCACCGCGACGAGACCGCAGCGCCTCCCCCAGCATCCGCCACCGGTGTCGGCTCCCCAGCAGCCACCGTCGCTGAGGCGACGCCGCGCAGTTCCCTGCCGTGGACCATCGCCGGGCTGGTGATCGTGGTGGCGCTGGCCGGGATCGTGCGGCTGCTGACCGAGTGGCTTCCCGGCGCCACCGAGGGCACCGGCTTCGGGAAGGTCGCGAAGTCGATCGAGTACCCCGTCTACGCGATCGCACTGGGTTTCCTGGGCAACGCCGTGCTCTCCCTGACCGGGGTGCGGGACCGGATGACCGCCGCGTTCCGCACCGAGTTCTTCATCAAGATCGGGCTGGTGCTGCTGGGCGCCACCATCAACTTCGCGGTCGTAGTGCGTGCCGCAGGACCGGCCGTGCTCCAGGCCATCGCCCTGATCACCGTGGTGTTCCTGTTCACCTGGTGGTTCGCCGGGCTGCTGGGCATCGACGACCGCCTGCGAGCGCTGCTGGCCAGCTCGCTGTCGATCTGCGGGGTCTCCGCGGCGGTGGCCGCCGCGGGCGCGGTGCAGGCGAAGAAGGAGCAGCTCGCGTTCACCGCGACCCTGGTGATCGTGTTCGCGGTGCCGTCGATCTTCCTGCTCCCCTGGTTGGCGAACCTGATGGGGCTGCCCGATGCTGTCACCGGCGCCTGGATCGGCGGCAACATCGACACCACCGCAGCCGTGACGGCTGCCGGAGCCGTTGCCGGTGAGCAGCCGCTGCAGATCGCCTCGATCGTGAAGGTCACCCAGAACGCCCTGCTGGGCGTGGTGGCCGTGCTGCTGACCCTCTACTTCGCGGTGAAGGCTGCACCCGCCGGCGCCTCAGCCGGGACCGAACCCGCCGCTGGCCAGCCGGCCGCACCGCCGCGCTTCGGGGACCGCGCGTCACTGGCGATGCTGTGGCAGCGCTTCCCGAAGTTCGTGCTGGGATTCATCGTCGCCTCGATCATCGCGACCGTGCTGGCCGAGTCCGTCGCGGCCGATGTGCTCGAGCCTCGCCTGGACGCGGCCAAGGAGCTGCAGACGTGGGCATTGACCCTCGCGTTCGTGTCGATCGGGCTGGAGTTCAACGTGTCCTCCGCCAAGGACGCGGGCTGGAAGCCAGTGCTGGTGTTCTTCGTCGCGACCCTGGTGAACCTGGTGGTGGGCCTGGGGCTGGCACTGCTGCTGTTCCGCAGCTTCACCTTCTGACCGATCGGAGCCTCGGACCGACGATCGGATCCGGGCGCTGCCTCGGAGGTGATCGCCCTGGGTCCGGTGCGCTTCGGAGCCCCTCGGATGTACGCGGTCTACCCTGGGAGGACACACCGGGCCCGCTCCCCGTGGGCCCGCCGAGCAGGGAGGGGCCGCCATGCCGGAGGGCTGGAGCAAGAAGCGAGAGCGCCAGTACGAGCACATCAAGGACGGGCTCGAGGATCGCGGCGAGAGCGAGGACACCGCGCAGGAGATCGCCGCCCGCACCGTCAACAAGACCCGTGCCCAGCAGGGCGAGGCGGAGCAGTCCAGTCCCACCTCCACGAAGGACAAGTCCCCTGCCCAGCGCGGGGGCGAACGCTCCGGCTCCGGCACCCAGGGACGCACCAAGGACCAGCTCTACCAGGACGCCAAGCGCCAGGGCGTCGAGGGCCGTTCCTCGATGAGCAAGGCAGAGCTCGAGGAGGCGCTCGAGGACCGTGACTGACCCGGACGCGCCCGCGGCGCCCCGGCCCGGTCGGGCCGGGGTGCCACGTGATACCCGTTTCAGTCGACCTGAGCTCATTTCGCGGTCGGGGCCCTCGCTGTAGACTGCGTCGGGCATCGGGGGAGTATCCCTAACGCTGTGCCCGTCAGCACGAAGACCGTCGTCGGCCTTCCGGGTGCAGCGGCCCGCCGGTGAGGATCCCCTCCTCGCCCGCGGGTGGAGAGACCCGGGTCCCTCCGTCGAACCCGGAAAGCAGAACTCGTGAGCGTCTCCCCCCTGATCTGGATCATCACCGTCCTGGTGATCATCGGCCTGCTGGCCTTCGACTACATCTTCCACGTGCGCAAGGCGCACATCCCCACGCTGCGCGAGGCCGCGGTGTGGTCCGCCATCTACCTGGGGATCGCCCTGGTGTTCGGCGTGATCCTGTGGTTCTTCACCCCCGGCCACGAGATGGGCACCGAGTACTTCGCCGGGTACATCACCGAGAAGGCGCTCTCGGTGGACAACCTGTTCGTGTTCCTGGTGATCATGTCCGCCTTCCGGGTGCCCCGCGAGGACCAGCAGAAGGTGCTGCTGTTCGGCATCACCTTCGCGATCATCGCCCGCACGGGCATGATCGCCGGCGGCGCCGCGATCATCGACAACTTCTCCTGGGCGTTCTACTTCTTCGGCCTGATCCTGCTGCTAACCGCCGGGAACATGCTCAAGCCGGAGGACGACGACAAGGACGAGGCCAACAACTTCGTCATCCGGATCGCGAAGAAGCTGCTGCCCACCACGGACCACTACGACGGGGACAAGCTGTTCACCCACGTGGACGGACAGCGGATGATGACCCCGATGCTGCTCGTGATGGTGGCCATCGGCGGCACCGACATCCTGTTCGCCCTGGACTCGATCCCCGCCATCTTCGGCCTCACCCAGAACACCTACATCGTGTTCACCGCGACCGTGTTCTCGCTGCTGGGCCTGCGTCAGCTCTACTTCCTGATCGACGGCCTGCTGGATCGCCTCGTGTACCTGTCCTACGGCCTGGCGGCGATCCTCGCCTTCATCGGCGTGAAGCTGATCCTGCACGCCCTGCACGAGAACGAGCTGCCCTTCATCAACGACGGCCAGCCCGTGCCGGTTGTGGAGGTGACCACGACGCTGTCGCTGTCGGTGATCATCGGCATCCTGGCCTTCACCATCGTGGCCTCGCTGACCAGCCGCAGGGGCCGCGCCAAGGCGGCGGTCTCCAGTGCCCGTCGCGACGCCGACTCGTACCTGCAGATGACCTACACCTCCTTCGAGGAGGAGCGCGAGCGCATCTTCCGGCGCATGCTGGAGAACGAGCAGACCATCGCCAACCTCCCGCCGAAGTACCAGGACCTGCTCGAGGAGCGCGACCAGAAGCCGCTGACCGAGCTGCTGCGCGAGGCGCACCTGGTGGCCGACAAGCGCTCCGCGGACCGCGAGAAGGGCGTGCGCACCGACACCAGCCCGGAGGGCCTCGAGCTGGCCGCCATCCGCGCTGCCGGTGACGCTGACAGCACGGCCCAGGACGCCGCACTCGGGGCGGACACCAACCCCGGCTCCCGCGGGAGCCACGAGCCCGACGCCCCCGCCGACGTCGACGGGCAGCGCAACCACCCCTGATCCGGCATGACGGCGGGCACGAGTCGGCCCTCGTGCCGCTCGCTCAGGACGGCCCCTGCACTCCGGTGCGGGGGCCGTCGGCCCATCTCCGAGCAGCTGGGCACCCAGATGGACGGCGGAGACCGCGGCGAGGATCCCCGGGCGATGCGCATGCCGATGAGAATGCCGGTCACACCCGGATCCGTGATGCCGTTCACCGGTTTCTGCTAGACACGGACCATGACCGTCTACGGCTTCCACGCCTCCCACGAGCAGATCTCGCCCCGGCAGCTGCTGGCCGACGTCCAGCTGGCCGAGCAGGCAGGCTTCCAGGCCGCCATGTGCTCCGATCACCTCGAGCCCTGGTCGAAGCGGCAGGGCCATTCGGGGCTCGCCTGGTCCTGGCTGGGCGCGGCCCTGGCCACCACCGAGCTCAGCTTCGGCACCGTCAGCGCCCCCGGACAGCGGTACCACCCGGCGATCGTGGCCCAGGGCATCGCCACCCTGGGGCAGATGTTCCCGGGCCGGTTCTGGACCGCCCTGGGCACCGGCCAGTACGCCAACGAGCACGTCACCGGCGAGGGATGGCCCCGCAAGGAGGTGCGTCAGCAGCGCCTCGAGGAATGCGTGGAGATCATCTCCCGGCTGCTGGACGGCGAGACCGTCTCGCACGACGGCCTGGTGACGGTGGACCAGGCCACGGTGTGGGAGGTGCCCGATCCGAAGCCCAAGCTGATCGCCCCGGCCATCAGCGTGGACACCGCCGTGCGCGGGGCACGCTGGGCCGACGGCCTGGCCACCGTCAACCAGCCCCCCGAGAAGCTCACCGAGATGCTCGATGCCTGGGAGAACGCCGGGGGTGCGCCCCACCGCATCCTGCAGGTCCACCTGAGCTGGGCGCCCACGGAGGACGAGGCACAGGCCATCGCCTACGAGCAGTGGCGCTCCAACGTGTTCACCTCGCCCGCCAACACCGATCTGCGGGTGGCGGACTACGACGCCGTCAGCGAGGAGGGCGTCCCCGCCGAGCGCGTGGCCGGTGCGGCGCTGATCTCCTCGGACCTGGGCAGGCTCACCGAGCAGATCCATGGCCTCGCCTCGCTGGGCTTCGATGCGGTGTACCTCCACCACATCGGCCAGAAGCAGCGCGGATTCATCGAGGCCTTCGGCGAGAAGGTGCTGCCGCAGCTGCGCTGAGTCCCCACCCGTTCAGGTGGAGTCCCCTCCGATCCACCAGCCCCCGTCACGACCTGAGGAGCGATCATGCTGAAGACCGAGACCGCTGACAACTGGTGGAAGACCGCCGTCGTCTACTGCCTGGACATCGAGAAGTACTTCGATGCGAACGACGACGGCACCGGTGACATCGACGGCCTGTGCCAGCGCATCGACTACCTGGCCGAGCTCGGCGTCACCTGCCTGTGGCTGATGCCGTTCATGCCCACCGAGGGCCGCGACGACGGCTACGACATCACGGACTACTACGGCGTGGATCCCCGTCTGGGGGATCACGGCGACATCGTGGAGCTGATCCGCACGGCGAAGGATCGCGGGATGCGGGTCATCATGGACCTGGTGGTCAATCACACCTCCCACAAGCATCCCTGGTTCGTGAAGGCGCGATCCTCGAAGAGCAGCCCCTACCGCGACTACTACGTGTGGCGCGACCATCCGCCCGAGGACACCTCCGAGGATGTGGTGTTCCCCGATGCGGAGAACTCGCTGTGGACCCTCGATGAGAGGACCGGCCAGTACTACCTGCACAACTTCTACTCCGAGCAGCCCGACCTCAACATCGCCAACCCGGCCGTGCAGGAGGAGATCGCCAAGATCGTCGGCTTCTGGATGCAGCTGGGCATGGACGGATTCCGGGTGGACGCGGTGCCGTTCTTCATCCAGGAGCGCGGCATCCCGCAGGAGTGGACCGACGTCTACTCCGACCCCCACGACTACCTGCGCGAGCTGACCTCCTTCATGAAGCGCCGACGGGGCGATGCCATGCTGCTGGGCGAGGTCAACCTGGAGTACCCCGACCAGATGGAGTTCTTCGGCGGCGAGAACGGCGATGAACTCAGCATGATGTTCGACTTCGAGCTGATGCAGCGGATGTATCTGTCCCTGGCCCGACAGGACGCCACGGAGATGGCGCGCACCCTGAAGCGCCGCCCGCAGCTTGCCAGCAACAACCAGTTCGCGAACTTCGTGCGCAACCACGACGAGCTCACCCTGGACAAGCTCAGCGACCAGGAGCGGCAGGAAGTGTTCGACGCCTTCGGGCCCGAGGAGGACATGCAGCTGTACGACCGCGGGCTGCGGCGTCGACTGCCCCCGATGGTGGACGGGGACCCGCGGGCGATGCGCATGGTCTACTCACTGCTGTTCGCCCTTCCGGGCACGCCCGTTCTGTTCTACGGCGAGGAGATCGGGATGGGCGAGAACCTCGAGATCCCCGGTCGGCTCGCGGTGCGCTCCCCCATGCAGTGGACCAGTGGCAAGAACGGCGGCTTCTCCACCGTGGCCCCTTCGCGGCTGGTCGCGCCCCTGACCGGGGGCGGGTACGGTCCCGAGCACGTCAATGCCGAGGACCAGCGCTCCGACCCCGACTCGCTGCTGTCGTTCGTGAGCCTGCTGGCCCGCCGCTACCGTGAGTGCCCCGAGGTGGGCATGGGCGATGCCGAGGTCCTCGACCACGAGGCACCCTCCGTTCTGGCCCACCGCTGCACCTGGAGTCCCTTCGGCGGCGGCAACGCGAGCTCCGTGCTGGTGCACAACCTCTCTCCCGAGGCCACCTCCATCACGGTGACGCTCGAGGACGTCGAGGAGGGCACCGGGGTGCTGGACCTGTTCAGCAGTGACCGGTACGAGGTCACCAAGGGAGGCAAGCTCGCCCTGGAGGTGGGGGCGTACGGCCACCACTGGTTGCGCATCCTCCTGCCCGGGGACCGGCGGCTGCACTGATCGAAGGGCTGATGCTCGCCGTCCTGTTCGGCGGTGCCGGCCGCGCTGGTGATGGTGGGTGTCTCCTCGATTACCGGCGGGGTCAT
This sequence comes from Brachybacterium epidermidis, assembly GCF_015209585.1. Lineage (GTDB taxonomy): Bacteria > Actinomycetota > Actinomycetes > Actinomycetales > Dermabacteraceae > Brachybacterium > Brachybacterium epidermidis. The sequence continues at coordinate 186,591 of NZ_JADEYR010000001.1, read as the reverse complement.
GCCCACGCGCCGAGGTCCAGCTCCTCCTGGTGCGGGCCGTGGGCCGGGGAGTCCGTGATGGTCTGTCCGGTGCGCAGCAGCCGAGCCAGCTGGGCGAGCCCTCCGGCCATCGACTCGATCCTGCCGGCGGCCGAGACCACTGCCTGCAGGGAGAAGGGCGGCACGGTGCCGTCGGCCTCCACATAGCCCGCCAGGTACTCCCCGGCGGGTGAGTCGATGCCGAGCCGCGCGGCGAGCAGCCAGGCCACGATCTCCGCCTCGAACTCGCGGCTGTGCAGGTCCAATGGCCTGCCGGGCCGCACCGTGGACTCCGTGCGGTGCTCGAGATGCCTGGCGAACACGTGCCCGAGTTCGTGGAACGCCGTCACCAGGCGGGCCGTGGGGTCCAGCTGGGAGCTGACCACCACGGCGTGCCGCAGGGGGACGGAGCGGCGGGCGCCCTCGCGCGTGAGCGGCGGATCGATCGGCTCGACGGTCCCGGCGAGCTGCGAGCCGACGGCCTCCTCTCGGTAGAGGACACCGGCCTTGGGCAGCAGGGAGGTGAACGCGGTCAGGCCCTCCTCGGTGATCGGACCGTCGATGCGGAAGGGGGCGAGGGCGCCCTCCGGGACGGGCTGTCCGTCGGTGTCGGCGATGTCGTACACCAGGTCCACCGGCCCGAAGGGCCGCAGGATGATGAGGGGCCTGGCCCCGGGCAGCACGCGGCGGTGGAACTCGCGGGCCCACACGCTGCGGGAGGCCACGTAGTGGGCGCCGGGACGCTGCAGCTGCACGAGAGCGGCGTTGTAGGGACCGAGCATCGGCAGTCGGGTGAGGAAGGCGCGCAGTTCGCGCAGGTCGTCGGCCTCGCTGCCGCGCTGCGACTGCTCCAGCAGCTCGTCCAGCCCCAGCAGCTCCTGGGGGTTCAGAGCGGTGCCCTCCCCGGGGTCGAGATCATCGTCGATGCCCATGATCTGAGGCTACGCCAGGTGGGCCGGCCGCCCCGGCAGGCGGGCAGGAGATTCGCCTGCGGCGGCGGGGGGCGGCCGCCCGTGAGATGCGCGACCCGGATGCGCACCATGTCACACCGGCGGGCACCGCAGCGCGAGGACCGGTCAAGAGCACTGGTCACGGCGGGCTCGTTCCCACCGACGCGGATACGGATTTCTTCCCAGCAGCGGCACGTCCAGGTCAAATCTCCGTCAGGTACCCCGGAAGGCCTTGATCACCGGGGGCGGGGGAGCACTACGGTGGCCGACGTCCACACACCCGAGCAACGCGAGAGGACGGCTTCACATGTCCACACACGCGAAGACCACCAAGACCACCCTGCTGCGGCGCGGCATGGCCCGCACCGCCACCACCCTGGCGGGCGGCGCACTCGTCGCGACCGGCATGCTCGCCACTGGCACCGCCGCGAACGCGGCCTCCGGCTGGGACGACGTCGCAGCCTGCGAGTCCGGCGGCGACTGGAGCATCAACACCGGCAACGGCTACTACGGCGGGCTGCAGTTCTCCCAGTCCTCCTGGGAGGCCGCCGGCGGCACCCAGTACGCGCCTCGCGCGGATCTTGCCTCCAAGTCCCAGCAGATCGCCACGGCCGAGGTGCTGCTGTCGATGCAGGGCCCGGGTGCGTGGCCCACCTGCGGCGTGCACCTCAGCGGCGGCTCCGACACCAGCGGTGCCCCGGCTCCGGAGCAGGACTCCGGCGACCAGGACTCCCGCGAGGACTCCGACCAGCAGGAGAGCCGTGGGGACTCCGGCGCCTCGAGCAGCCGCAGCGAGCGCAGGGACTCCGGTTCCTCCCGAAAGAGCGAGCCTGCCCGCGAGCGGCAGGGCGACTGGAGCTGCGATGGTGACGGCATCCCGGACAACTGCACCGAGAACGGCTTCACCAAGGAGACCGAGCAGGCACCCCAGAAGCCCGAGAAGAAGCAGCAGGCGCCTCAGCAGGCTCCCACGACGCCGGAGCAGACGGCACCGGCCGGTGCTCCTGATCTGAAGGTCGCCGGCACCCTCAAGGTGGACGGCAAGATGGGCCCCAAGACCATCACCGCCCTGCAGGACTGGCTGGGCGTGGAGCAGACCGGTGAGATGAACGAGGAGACCACCCTGGCGCTCCAGGCCTGGGCCAAGACCGACCAGGACGGCGTGATCGGCCCGAAGACCGTGGCCGGCCTCCAGCACGAGATCGGCGCCGCCCAGAACGGTTCCGAGGACATCGACGAGGACACCGTCGAGGTGCTCCAGACGTTCCTGAACCTGTACTGATCCACTGATCGCCACCGGTCCGCGGGTTCTGCGATCCCCGCAGGACCGGTGACCGCACGATCACCGGCAGCAGCCGCGGCCCCCGCATCCCGCCCACTTCGGTGGAGATGCGGGGGCCTTCGGCATGAAGCAGGGATGACACCCCGCCCGTCGTCGCCCGCTCCCGTTCCGCTGGGCAGCTGTTCTTGCGTGCCGAGAACCGGACTTCCCCCGGCCGGTGGGCAGCAGGCAGGATGGTGGCACCGACCCACCCCTGCCGATGAGAGAGGACCAGGCGATGATCCTGATCAACGTGAAGTTCCCGGTGAAGCCCGAGTACGCGGAGAAGTGGCCGGAGATCTCCCGAGAGTTCACCGAGAAGACCCTCGCCGAGCCGGGCAACAAGTGGTTCGAGTGGTCCCGCAGCGTGAAAGACCCCAACACCTACGTGCTGATCGAGGCGTTCACCGACGAGGGTGCCGCCCCGCACGTCCAGTCCGATCACTTCAAGGCCATGCAGGAGGAGTTCCCGCAGTACCTCTCGGCCACCCCGCAGATCGTCTCCCACCAGGTGGAGGGCGACGGCTGGGGCCCGATGGGCGAGCTGAAGGTCGACTGACCACCGATCCCAGGGTCACAACCGACGAAGGAGACACCATGACCGACAAGAACGTGCGACTCGGGATCATCGGGTTCGGTGCCCAGGGCGGCGTGTACGCCGGATTCATCGCCGAGGGGAGGGTCGAGGGCATGTCCCTCGGCGCGATCTGCGACATCGATCCCGCCAAGAAGCAGCTGGCCGAGGAGCAGCACCCCGGGGTGGCCTTCTACGACGACTACATCGCGATGCTGGATTCCGGGGATGTGGATGCCGTGGTGACCACGGTCCCGCACTACCTGCACCCCGAGATGACCATCGCGGCCATCGGCAAGGGCATCCACACCCTGACGGAGAAGCCGGCCGGCGTGTACACGAAGCAGGTCGAGCAGATGAACGAGTTCGCCGCGGCGCACCCGGAGACCACCTTCGCGATCATGTTCAATCAGCGCACCAACCCGGTGTACACGGACCTGAAGGCCCTCATCGATTCCGGTGAGCTGGGCCGGCTGCGCCACACCTCCTGGATCATCACCACGTGGTGGCGCCCCCAGGCCTACTACGACCAGTCGGAGTGGCGCGCCACTTGGGGTGGCGAGGGCGGTGGCGTGCTGGTGAACCAGGCCCCCCACCAGTTGGACCTGTGGCAGTGGCTGGCCGGCACCCCGCAGAAGGTGTTCGCGAAGCTCGCCTTCGGCTTCCAGCGGGACATCGCCACCGAGGACGAGGTCAACGCCCTGGTGGACTTCGGCGACGGGGCGACCGGTCATTTCCTGACCTCCACCAGCGACATCGCCGGCACCGACCGACTGGAGATGCTGTTCGACGCGGGCAAGATCGTGGTGGACGCCTCGACGAAGGTGACCATCACCCGCCTGACGAAGGACGAGCGCAGCATCAGCGACAGCATGTCCGTGGCCGATGTGGGCCGCCTTTTCAAGGGCGAGATGAACACCGCAGACCTGTTCAGCACCGAGGTGAAGGAGTACGAGTCGGTGTGGGGCGCCCAGCACGTGGACGTGCTCACCAACTTCGCCGCGCACATCAACGACGGCACTGCCCTGATCGCCGATGGTGCCGAGGGCATCAACGGCGTGCGCCTGGCCTCCGGCATGCAGCTGTCGGCATGGACCGGTCGCGAGATCGACCTGGTGGACTTCCCTGCCGATGAGTACCTGACCGAGCTGAACCAGCGCATCGAGGCGGAGGGGAAGTACCCCACCCGTTCCTGACCCCACGGTCGGCGCCCCGGCTCACCACCCGGGGTCGGGGCGCCGAGCCCGCAACCACCCGCGCAACGCCCGCGGCTCGCGCAACCCCCGCTGCTGAGGTGCGCAAGGGCGCTGAGGCCGGTCGTCTGTCAAACCCCGCTGCGGCGCGCGGCACCGCCGTCAGCGTGACACCCTGCAGGTCCGACGTGACACTCTGCTGGTCCGACGTGACACCCTGCTGGTATGGACCAGTTGCTGCCGCACCCCGGGACCGGCGTTCCGCACCCCTCCCCGGTACCACCGGGCAGCGGATGGCCGGGTGACCCAGCGCCCTCCGACACCATCCGCGCGACGACGCCCGCGCAGGTGGCTCGCCTTGCAGCGCGGGCCCGCGCTCTCGACGAGCTGGACGCGCTGGTGTCCGTGTGCCAGGCCTGCCCGCGTCTGGTCCAGTGGCGGGAACAGGTCGCAGGTCAGAAGCGCGCGGCCTATGCGGATCAGCCCTACTGGGGTCGGCCCGCGCCGGGCTGGGGCGATCCGCAGGCGCACGCCCTGATCGTGGGACTGGCCCCGGCTGCACACGGTGCCAACCGCACCGGCCGGATCTTCACAGGGGACCGCAGTGGCGACTGGCTGTACGCGGCGCTGCACCGCGCCGGTCTCGCGAACCAGCCCACCTCGAGCCACGCGGCCGACGGGCTCGAGCTGACCGGGGTGCGGATCACCGCGCCGGTGCACTGCGCTCCCCCGCAGAACCTCCCCACCGCCACCGAGAAGGCCACGTGCGCACCATGGCTTGACCGTGAGATCCAGCTGCTCTCCCCTCACCTGGAATCGATCCTGGCACTCGGCGGGATCGCCTGGACCGAGACCCTGCGCACTGCCCGCCGCCTGGGCTGGACGGTGCCCCGGCCCGCCCCGAGGTTCGGTCACGGCGCCCAGGCCTCGCTGGGCATGCCGGACGGCCGGGCGGTGCGTCTGATCGGCTGCTACCACGTGAGCCAGCAGAACACGTTCACCGGTCGTCTCACCGAGACGATGCTGGACGAGGTGATGGGGAAGCTGCGTCGCGCGTGAGGAGGGGTCTGCGTCGGCGAGGCGGCACCGTCAGTGCAGGGAGGCGTCGGCCTCCAGCAGTCGCCAGGCGTGGAAGGTGACGGTGAGACCGGGCCTGCTGGGCGCACACACCAGCGGCCCCGCCTCCACCTCGCACTCGGGAGCCAGCGGGATCACCCGCACCAGCTGCAGATCCGCCGCACCGTCCTCGCCCACGACCCCGGCACCAGCAGGGCGTGCTCGGAGTCGTGCACGAAGCCGTAGGAGGTGATTCGCCAGGCATCGGAGCCCTCCACGGCGGTGATCAGCAGGTCCTCCCCGTCCTCGGTGACGGCGGCGGGCTCGGTGGTCCAGTGGCCTCGGGACCAGGCGATGGCGCTCATCTGCACAGGTTAGCGTGGAGCTCCCGGGCCGACATCGCACCCGGACCGGGCCACAGGGCCCATCAGAGGAAGAGGTCACCATGCAGATCACCATCGTCGGAGGAGCCAAGGGCACCGGCGCCCAGCTGGCCGCGCTCGCCATCGAGGCCGGTCACGTGGTCACCGTCGTCACCCGCAGCGGCACCGTCCCCGAGGGCGCTGACCGCGTGCTCGGAAGCGCTTCCGACCCGGCCGTCGCACGCCTGGCAGTCACCGGGGCCGACGCCGTGGTGGTGACCGTCGGCGGGGCCAAGGGCGTCGCGCACAATCGAGCGGCGGTCACCCGCACCGTCATCGAGCAGATGAAGCAGGTGGGCGTGAGGCGCCTGCTGGTGCAGTCCTCGCTCGGTGCCGGTGAGTCGGCCCAGCAGATGCCGCTGGCGCTGCGCCTGCCGATGAAGCTGGTGCTGGCCAAGCCCCTGGCCGATCACGAGGAGCAGGAGGCGGCGGTGATGGCCTCCGGCCTGGACTGGACCATCGTGCGGCCCTCCGGGCTCACCGACAAGCCGGCCACCGGCTCCTGGCAGACGCTGGAGACCTCCGAGCCTGGCACGCTGCGCGGTACGATCCCGCGCGCCGATCTGGCCGCCTGCATGCTGGAGGTGCTGGAGGACGACGCGACGATCGGCTCCGCCTTGGGTGTCAGCAGCTGAGAGCTCAGAGGCCCGAGGCTGATCAGCCCTCAAGCTCAGCTGAGCCGCTGCCGCCATCCGGCGATGTCCCGTTGCGCACCCTCTGACAGCCCTGATCAGCACTACGATGCAGCCATGCCATCTGCTCCGACGCGTCCGGCCAGGCTGATCCTGACCCGGCGCGGTCGTCTCGCGCGCGGCATCCTGGTGCTGGCCGCGGTGATCGCCGTGGCGATCGCTCTGGTTCTCGGCATCCGCGCCATCAGTGACGGAAGTGATCCCGCCGGCTCGTCCACCACCGGCGGTGCCCCGACGACGAGCACCGCGCCTTCCGACGGCGGCGGTCCCTCCGACGCCGGTGACGCGGAGGAAACACCCACACCGGAGACAGATCCGGAGCTGACCGGGGACGAGGAGGCCGCGGAACCTGGGCCCGGCCTGCGCACCACCCGCAGCGGCATCGTCCGTTCGGACACCGAGGGCGACGGCACCTGGACCGTGCCCCAGCCGGTACCGCCGGCGGGGGAACCGGCCGGGACCGTGCACCGCTACGCCCTGCGCGTCGAGGGAGGCATCGGCCTCGCCCCGGAGGAGGCGGCCCAGGACGTGGCCGCGATCCTCGCCGACGAACGCGGCTGGGCGTCCGTGCACGATGTGAGCTTCGAGCAGGTGGCCGATCCCGAGCAGGCGGAGTTCACGATTTCCTTGGCCTCACCGCCCACCGTGGACGAGCTGTGCCTGCCGGCGCAGACCCACGGCATCTGGAGCTGCCGGATCGGCGCGGAGGTGGCGCTGAACTCCGACCGCTGGGTGCACATGACCCCCACCTATGACGATGTCGCCGAGTACCGGGCGTTCATGGTCAACCATGAGGTGGGGCACTTCCTGGGCCACGGCCACGAGTCCTGCGGCGGTGAGGGCCTGGCCGCGCCGGTGATGATGCAGCAGAGCAAAGGCCTGCGGGGCTGCCGGGCGAACGCGTGGCCCACCAGCGACGGGTCCTGACAGCTCGGTCGCCCCTCCGTTTGCTCCGGTAGGACAGGGAGGGGCTACGGTGTGCCCATGCTCAGACGCCTCATCGCCCGCACGTTCTGGGCATTCAGCCGCTGGACGCTGGTCATCGAGCCCGCCCCGCAGCGACCCACGATCCTGATCGGCGCCCCGCACACCTCGAACTGGGACTTCGTGTACATGCTGGGGATCGCCTGGCAGCTCGGCATCGATGTGCGCTGGCTGGGCAAGCACACCCTGTTCACGGGCTGGGCGGCGCCATTCTTCCGGGCCGTGGGTGGGATCCCGGTGGACCGCTCGAACCCCCGCGGGATCATCGACGAGGTGGTGCGGCGCGTCCGCGCGGGCGAGGTGTTCGGTCTGGTCATCACCCCGGATGGGACCCGCTCGAACAAGACGGGCCACTGGAAGTCGGGGTTCTACCGGATCGCGATGGAGACCGGGATGCCGGTGACCCTGGGGTACGTGGACCTGCCCACGAAGACCACCGGCCTGGGCCCCACCCTCGAGCTGAACGGGGACGTCGCTGCGGACATGGACCGGATCCGCGCGTTCTACGCCGACAAGGCCGGGGTGCGCCCGGAGCTGCGGGTCGAGCCGCGCCTGCGGGACGAGACCGGCAGCTACGGCACTGCGTCACCGGCCTGAGCCCGCGGCGGAGCGGCGTCCGGGCCGAAGGGTCACAGCCCCAGCACCGCGCGGGCGATGAGGAAGTAGATGATCAGGCCGGTCGCATCGACGATGGTGGTGATGAAGGGGTTGGCGAACACGGCCGGATCCACCTTCAGCAGTCTCCCGATCAGGGGCATCACCCCGCCCAGGGTCGCGGCCAGGGTGCAGATGTTCAGCAGGGTCAGGCCGATGACCGCTCCGATCTGCATCCCGTAGAACGCGGAGGCCACCAGGAATCCGAGCACGCCCAGCAGCACGCCGAGGGTGATGCCGACGCGGACCTCCCGCAGCGCGACCCTGAGGACGTCCCGGGGTCGGACGTCGCCGAGTGCGAGGGCACGGGTGACGGTCGTCGCAGCCTGGTTGCCAGTGTTGCCGCCGGTGCCGATCAGCAGCGGGACGAACACGGACAGCACCACCATCTGCGCAAGGGTGTCCTCGAAGACCTCCAGCACCTGGACGGTGAGCGTGGCTCCGATGGCCAGCACCAGCAGCCACACCACCCGGGAGCGGACGATGGAGCGCACCGGGGTGGCCAGGTACGGGCGGCGCAGGGGCTCGGATCCGGAGATGCGGGCCTGGTCCTCGGAGTCCGCCTCCTCCAGGATGGCAAGGGCGTCGTCAACGGTGAGGATGCCCACCAGGCGGGACTCGGCATCGACCACGGGCAGGGCCAGCAGACGCATGTCGGCGCACAGGCGCGCCGCGCCCTCCGCGCTCTCGGTCACCGTCACCCAGATCGGCTCGGCCATCAGCTCGCTGATCGGCGCCTGATCGTCGGCGGCCATCAGGTCCCGCAGATCCGCGATGCCCACCAGGCACCTCCCCTGGTCCACCACGGGCAGGGTGTACACGGTCTCGGCATCCACGAGGCGCGTACGGATCCGCTCCATCGCCTGCGAGGCGGTGGAATCAGCCTGCAGGGACACCACCTCTGGGCTCATCCGCCTGCCGATGGAGCGCTCCGGGTAGCCAAGGACGACGGCCGTGAGCTCGCGTTCTCCGCGCGGCAGTCCCTGCATCAGCCGGCTGGCGACGGAGGCGGGCAGCTCGTCCAGCAGGACGGCCCGGTCGGCGGGCTCCATCTGGCCGAACACGGCGGCGACGTCCTCGTCCTGGAGCGCCCCGACCAGGTCCCCCTGCACGGCCGCATCCAGCCGCTCGAACACGGCAACGGCACGCCGCTTGGGCAGCAGACGGTAGGCCAGGGCCATGCGCCGGGGATCCAGGCGCTCCAGCAGCTGCACCACCTGGGAGGTGCTCAACGGCTCGAGCGCCTCGGCGACGACGGCCACATCGGTCCCGGCCAGGTCCCGCTCGATGGCGTCACTGACCCTCTCGAACGGGATGGTCCGCTGAGTGTCCATGGGTATCCCTCCATCAGGTCAGTGGGGCACGAGCACGCCGATGCATGGCCGGGCTGGCCACCGGCGCACAGCTCCCACCGAGCAGCAGCCCAATGCCCATCGCCGTGTCACGCGCCGCCAGCAGCAGGGTCAACCCCCGGTACGAGGCATGACGACGCTATCCCACAGATCTGCGAACCATGTCCACATCGCAGCGCCCCCGCATGCCGCGTAGCCCTTGGGAGCGGCTCTGCCTGCGACCAGGTGCATGATGCCGCCGGAGCAGAACACGGAGCCGAACAGCATCCGTACCACGGTGCGGTAACGGTGCCTCCCTCCCCCCTGACGGCGCGGCCGTGTCGTTTTCGAAGCGCAGGCAGGGGCCACGTTGTCCTCACAGGGCTTTGGTCAACGGCAGGAACTGCCCGCCTGGGCCCGGGCCGCCGTGGGGCACACTGGAGCCGTGGAGGATCTGTGCGTGCCCGCGGGCCCCGGTGCGCCCCGTGGGCTGCGCATCCCGGCCGGGGAGCTCGTCGAGCAGTTCTCCCACGCCTCCGGTCCCGGCGGCCAGGGTGTGAACACCGCGGATTCCCGGGTTCAGCTGAGCCTGGACCTCGCCACTACGACCGCGCTGACCGAACCGCAGCGGGAGCGGGTGCTGAGCCGGTTGGCGACCAGGCTGAACGGCACGGTACTGACGATCAGCGCTGCGGAGCACCGCTCCCAGCACCGCAATCGTCGTGCCGCTCGGGAGCGCTTGGCGGGGCTCCTGCGTGAGGCGCTGATCCCGCCGGTCACGCGCCGCGCCACCCGGCCGACGCGAGGATCGCAGCAAAGAAGGCTGGAGGGGAAGCGTCAGCGAGCGCTCACCAAGCAGCAGCGGCGCAGGCCGGGGCGTGATTCGCTCTGAGCACTCCTTCAGAGGCGAAGACCGGGCGCTGGAGCAGTTGGGCAGGAAGCACGTCGATGTCATCGCGCCCGAACAGCGCGCGGGTCTCCTCGAGCAGACCGGACGCACGCATCAGGAGATTCCCCTCGGCGGGATCCATCTCGACGAGGATGTCGATGTCCGATCAGGCAGACGCGGCGCCCCGCGCAACGGACCCGAACAGCTTCGGGTTGGTCGCATCGTACCCGTCGAGGAGCACCTGGAACTCCTCACGACGCGCAGCGAGGAGCTCCCGCAGTGCGAGCTTCTCGGGTGCCATGACGGTCTCAGACATGCTTCCGGGGTACTGGGCCTGGCAGCACGTCGACATGGCGCTCTAGATGTTGAAGCGGAACTCCGCCGCGTTCCGTAACCGAACAACCTCTTCGAGACGTCCGGAGTGTGCACGCGACCGCACCCGGTGACCCGCTACGCTGGTCACGATGATGGCCAGCCAGGTCCCTCGTGGCTGCTCCCGGATCGGCTATCTGGTCGTTCCCTGATCCGCGCCCCTCCTTGCGTGAGTGAATCCAGCTTCGCTCACCACGCGACAAGGAGAACCATGACAGCGCACTTCAACCACCCGACCATCGCCTCGTCGAATCCGGCTGAGATGGCCCGGTTCTATCGCGAGCTTCTCAAGGTAGAGGAAGCCCCCTCCTGGGGCTCGTACGTCAACGTGCAGATCGCCGACGGAGTACTGCTCCAGTTCGCGGCCCCACCGATCGACTTCCCGCCGCGGCACTACGCCTACCTGCTCGACCATGCCCATTTCGATTGGGCATACACGCAGATCACGGCGAGCGGACGCGAGCACTGGGCGGATCCTCAGCGCACGCGCGCCGGCGAGATCAACCATGAGCACGGCGGGCGCGGCGTGTACCTGCTCGATCCCTCAGGGCACTACCTGGAGCTGATCACGCAGCCATACCTGTGATCGCAGACGAGGACGCCCCGCCCTCCATGAAGGGAGCCGGGGCGTCCTCAGCGCCGGAGCTGCAGGCTCGGAGAACCGATTCAGCCAAGATGCACCTCGCATGCGACGACGATCGCTGATGCGGCGCTGATCGCCTCCCTGACGTCCTGGAGGCTCGCCGTCGGATGATCATCACTGGGATACTCCGTCGCGTTGCGCACCTGGCGCATCCAGTCGAACTCCTCGAGAGCGGCATCCTCGATGAACTCGGCGGCAGCCACTCCCGTGTTCCGATGAGCCCCGCCCACCGGGCGCACCCGCAGCCCCTGCGCGGCCAGAACGGCGACAAGTGCCTTGCGCGCAGCGTCGTAGGCTGCCGTGAACGCCATGGCCTGGTCATCAGAGCCGACCAGCGCCTCAGCGGTGCGCACGTGTTGCTTCGCCATCTCGATCACTGCCAGCGCATGATCCCGGTTCACCGCGACCCTCTCCAGCTGGCGGTTCGCGAGCATCCGGGTGATGACGTCAGACATGAAGGTCCCCAGTCATCACGTCGAGGGTGGGTCGTGAGCGCAACGTCGACACGAACGGCGTCGGGTCGTCAGCCTCCCATTCGTCGACGGACAGTCTGGTGACGTTCACCGGTACGTCGAGTCGCTTGCCGGCTTCAGAAGCGACTGCCGTCAGCACCCGGCGCGGGGCAGAACCCAGGACCAGGACATCGATATCGTTCGGGAACAGGCCCGCCTCGCCGGCTCGCCGGGCGGCCCAGGAGCCGTAGATCAGCACGCGCTCAACCCCCTCCACGCCGTCGAACTGTTCGCGGAGGAGGGGCACGGGACCATAGGTGGCGTCGATGATCTCGCGCATGGGCCTGAACAGCCGGTGCCCGACATCGGCTCGCACAAGTCGATTGCGCCCCTCATGACGGTCACGAAGGATGCCGCTCTCCACGAGGCGCCCCACCTCTCGATGAACCACGGGGCCGCTGACGCCGGTGCGTCGACCGAGCTCAGCCAGTGAGAACTCCCGGTCGGGATGCCCCAGGGACTCCGCAAGGATCGCCCCGACTGCATCGGAGCGTACGAATGGAGTCAGCTGCGAGCCGGGAACCTTCACAGAACGAGAAGATATCTTCCACTTATGGGAAGTGTCAATAGTGCGGGTCAGGCGTCGAGGCGGAACTCCACCACGTTCCGTAGCCGAACACCCTTTGGATCCGCGCCGTCAGTCGGTAGCAACGCACTCACGCACCGCCTCGGGAGCACTGAGGCCGAGACCGGGCGCTTGAGCAGTTGGAGAGGGGACACGCCGATGTCATCGCACTCGAACAGCGCGCGGGTCTCCTCGAGCAGACCGGACGCACGCATCAGGAGATTCCCCTCGGCGGGATCCATCTCGACGAGGATGTCGATGTCCGATCCGGCAGACGCGGTGCCCCGCGCAACGGGACCGAACAGCTTCGGGTTGGTCGCGCCGTACCGGTACAGAGCACCTGGAACTCCTCACAACGCGCAGCGAGGAGCTCGCGCAGCGCGAGCTTCTCGGGTGCCATGACGGTCTCAGACATGCTTCCGGGGTACTGCGCCTGGCAGCACGTCGACATGGCGCTCTAGGTGTAGTTGGTCATGACGTTCCGGCACGGCGTACCATCAGCGCCCACTGGCGTGCGTCCCGTTGATTCGCTCGCGGGCCAGCCAGCGACTGAGCACGTCGATCCACATATCGAAGGCGTTGAGGTGCGCGTCATGGCCACCGCCATCGAGATCAATCCTGTCTGTCTGGCACCTGCGCCGGATCAACGCTTCCCGATCGTCGTTGCCGAACATCCCATGCTTCGCGAACCCCGCGAGTGTCGGGACCGTCAGAGCCTGCCACTCGTCCCAGCGAGGCTCGTGCACCGCCTCGATCACGCGCTGCATGACGGCGGCGTCGAAGCGCGGCACGAGGCCATGATCCGTCAGTTCGAAGTCTGCCACCCAGGCGTCGACGATCGCGTCCCCGCCGAGGAACTCTCTCGCCGCGACCTCGTCCTCGAACGGCACTGGCCACGACGCGAAATACGTGCCGAGCTGTGCGGCCTCGCCCGGATCATCGCGGCCCTTCACATGTCCTTCCAGCATCACGAGCCCTTTGATCAGGTCTGGCCGCGCCACCGCGACGAGGAACGCGGTATGGGCTCCCATCGATTGCCCGACGAGCACCGCGCGCTGCCCAGGGACGAGCTCCTCGAGCACTGCGACGACGTCTCCGACGAAGGCATCGCGCGACAGGTCATTGGGAAGCCGTGTGCTCGCACCGTGCCCCCGCTGGTCCACGAGCAGCACCCGATATCCCGGTAACGCTTGCGCCGTCGGCAGCAGCTCGCGCGAGCTCCCCGCGAGACCGTGCAGCAGTACGACGACGGGGCCATCGCCACCGAGGTCAGTGACCGCGATCGAGACACCGTCAGGGCGTAGCACCGTGCGGTTGGTCATGCCACCTCCAGTAGCTTGATCTCGGCAGATGTGCCGCACGTGGCCTTCCCAGCGATCAACTGAGAATCCGCTTGACGAGCGGCAGCGCATATTGCCAGTCGTCGCCGTCGGGATCGACGAGATCGGCATCCTCGAACCAGGTCACGTCTGCCTCCGGATGAGGGCCAATCAAGCCCACATTTCCATCGCCGCACCGGTAATACGCGGCGGCGAGATCGCCTGTTTCATAGTGCGCATACTCCTCCGCACCATCTGCTGGCAACCGCGCACCCTCTTGAAAGTACGTCCACCGCAAGGTCTCACCCCACGTGACTGCCACCACTTGATCGCTGCTGTCTTCCACAGGGAAGCCGGGAACGCCTACCTCCCCCTCAACGGAATCATCAAGCAAACCGAAGCCCTCGCTCCCGGCGAGATATGCGCCCATGCAGATTCCGAGGTAGCTTCCACCGGCACCAATATAGTCACGTAGCCCGCGAATGAAATCCGAAGGAAAACTCTGGGCAGCGCCACTGATGTCGTCCCCACCGCCCGGCTGAGCGTAGAGGGCGGCTCCAGATAGGGCACTCGCTTCGAGAGGGACCTGTTCGCGTGGGCCGATAAACGCAACGTCCAGGCCAAGCGGTGGTCGGGACAGCCGCTCTGCAAGAATCTCCGAGCATCCTGCGCACCCTGCGGGGCCGCGGTACACAAGGGCGATTCGCCCGTCCGAACCTCCGTGCTCGTTCGTGCTGGTTGGTGCGCACCCGTTCACCAGCCCGGCGACCGGGACCGTCAGCAACCCCCCGAGGACAGACCGGCGTGTCCATCCAGCAGGGGATTCGAACGTACTCATAGCTCAATCCTAGCCTCGATCTTTCATCGGGCTGGTGAGCGGTCGCGGTCGGCGTCGTTGCCGGTGTTCAGCTGCTGATTCTGGCATTCGGGTATGACAGATCGTCGCAGTGTCCGTTGCGGGCGGTCGGGTTCCACTCCCGAGAAGAGATGCTGCTGGTCGTAGGGACGGGCGGCCTTGCCGGATCAGGTCTGCGCGACGGCAATGCGGAGCCGGTTGACGCCGGTTAGGACGGTGCGGGCTTCGGGAGCGTGCTGGGCGAGGTGGAGGAGGTTGTGCCGGCTGCGGCGCACGAGGGTCGCGGGGATCTCGAACAGCCGTGCGCGGAGCCGTTTGGGCTCCCACTTCCGCGCATCATGGCCGGTCAGCGCGATGGTCTGCATCCAGGCGACGAGCTCGCTAGCGAGCTGGATGATCTGGCACCAGACCTGGTTCTGCGCGAAGCCCTGCAGCGGGAACTTCATCAAGCCCATGTCCTTGGCGTTGCGGATCCGGTCTTCGCATCGTGCGCGGCGGCGGTGTCGCAGCTCGAGCACGGGAAGTTGGCCGCGCGGGGTGTTGGGCGCGAACGCGGTGATGCGCATCCCCTCGTGATCGGTGATCCGCAGCTGCGCCCCAGGATGAGGACGTTCCTTCCGCACGATCACCCGCATCCCGGGCGGCCAACCCTGAAGATCCAGCAGCCCGGTCAGTTCCGCGACCCATGCTCCGTCGCGGATCCCGTCGGTGTCGGTGTCGTAGGCAGGAGTCCACGTCTTCGCCTCATCGATACGTTCCAGCAGGTCGGGAGTGTTCGCGGGGAGGGTGAACCCGACTGAGTAGGCCAGACGCTGCCCGGTCAGCCACTTGACGAAGTCCTTGGTGCCGCCGGCTCCGTCGGTGCGGATGAGGACCTTCTTCGACCCCCTTCCGCCGGAGGAGAGCAGACCAGCCGGGAGCTGCGCAAGGGCCTGCCTGGTGATGGTGATGTGATCGGCGGCGGTGTTGGAACCGGCGTTGCCGGGGCGCAGGTGGATCGCCAGCGGTTCCCCGGTTCCTTCGCTGCCGTGGTCCAGGAAAGCGCACAGTGGGTGGTAACCGAAGCCGCGTTTGAACGTCGGTGCAGCCTGCTCCTTCTCGCTGTGGACGTTGATCAGGGTGGCGTCGAGGTCGATGACCAGCGGATTCTGCGCACTGACCCTGCGGACCGGGGAGTGGTCGCCGGCCAGTGCCCAGGCCCGTTCCCGCGCGATGCGGCGGGCCTGGGAGATCGCCTCGACCACGGCGGGGGCGTCCTCGGCCAGCGTGGTCAGGTTCCTGGAGATCGTTGGGGCCGAGGCGACGTCTCCGAACAGTCCCGGTTCGCATCGCAGCAGATCAGTATCCGAAGCGTGCTCGCCGCCGATCGCGAGAGTCATCGCGAGGTCCAGCAGGACCTTCGAGGCGTGATGCTCGGCCAGTGGCTTCGTCCACGGATCCAGAGCTTCACGCAGCGAAGGGGCGAGGCCGGTGGCGTGGATCGTGCCGGTCAGCAGCACCGCGCCCGCATGCGCGGCCGCCGGGACCTCAGCGATGTCCACGCGCGGACGGGGGTAGAAGAACAAGGTAGGGTGGGACACCTGAAAGGTGCTCCTTCCGGCCAGGGATTACGAGACTCAACACCCCGCATCATCCCAGGCCAGGAGCACCTTTCTTTATGCCGTCCGTCGGGCGAGACCACACCCCCGTGAAATCTCGAGGCTAGTGAACCTGCTCCACAGTTCACCGAAGCGACCGCGGACGAGCAGACGGGGTCACCACCTTCGCGTTGTCGATGACTGGTGAAGGTTCGACTCCCAAGTACTTCATTTCGGCGCGGAGGATCCGCGCCCGCCGGTCACTGATGGCCGCATCGAGGCCTGCTTCGAGAGCTTGCACCCTCGCGGCGCCCCTGTCACTCTCGCGGGCGCCCATCCCACATGGCCGACGACGCGACCTTCGATTCGCGCCATGATGTGGACATCATGTGATGCGTAGCCGTAGTGCTGTTGCGGATCCGACTCTCCGAACCCCTTGAGATATTCACTTTCGAAGAGCTGTCGAAGCCCACGCAGATCGGCCTCAGGGAGCTCTTGGTGGACGAGGACCTCGATCGAATGACGCTTCACGCGTCCGCATTCCACGGTCCACGAGTTCGACGCACTTGCGACGTCATCGCGCGTCGGAATCGGCAGCTCATCGACCCCACCGGCTTCCCGCGCCACGGACAGCAGAGCCATGCCGATGTGCGGCCGTCGGGCGGCCTTCGTCAGGATGTCGCGAACTTCGGCCTCCATGGACCGCCCGTGCTCCTTCGCCTGGGCTGAGAGCTGTTGCTTCACGTGCTCATCGAGACCACGCACGATGATGGGTGACATGGGCGGCCACCTCCCCTGACACCAGCGATGAGAGGAGCGCGTGCAGCACGTTCGCCGAAGGCGACCACCCTTCGAAACGCCACTGGCCCGACCCTTGATGACGAGGCGACCGGGGCGATCTCGGATCAACGATCGAGTGTGCTGATCACACGTTGAACCGTAATTCCACCGCGTTCCGTAGCCGAACAACCTCTAGGGTTCAACTTCCGACACAGCCTCGTCAGGCCCAGAGCGGACTGCTGGTCTGCCAGTCGTCAGGGATGCCCATGTGCGCGACGGGCACGGCCTGAACTGCTGGACTGACCGCCCCGGCGCCGACGGGCCGGACCGGCTGCCGGTCCGGCCCGTCGGCGTCTCGGCTCTCAGCCGCGCAGGTCCGCGGCGACGGCCCGCAGCGACTCCGCGGAGCGCTGCAGCGCCGCGCGCTCGTCGGCGTCGAACGGCGTCCCCGCGATCGGGCGCGCGCCGTGCCGACCCAGCACGCACGGCACCGAGAGCGCGACCCCGTCGATCCCGTGCTCGCCGCGGAGCACCGGCGCGACCGGCAGGATCGCGTGCTCGTCGCGCAGTACGGCTTCGACGATGCGGGCGCTCGACAGGCCGATCGCGTAGTTGGTGGCGCCCTTGCCACGGATCACCGTGTAGGCGGCATCGCGCACGTCCACCGCGATTCTCTCGAGCTCCGCCCGGTCGAAGCCCGTGCCGTCCTCGCCGCGCCACTCGAGGATCGGGACGGTGCCGATGGTCGCCGTGGACCACACCGGGAACTCGCTGTCGCCGTGCTCGCCGACGATCTGCGCGTGCACGCTCGAGGTCGACACCCCGGCGCGCCGAGCGATCTCCCACCTCAGCCGGGAGGAGTCCAGCGCCGTCCCGGAGGCGAAGACGCGCCCGGCGGGCAGGCCGCTGCTCTCGTCGGCCAGCAGCGTCAGCACGTCGCACGGATTGGTGACGATGACGAACACCGCGTCGGGCGCGACGTCGATCAGCTGCGGCATCAGGGTCCCCATGATCCGCGCATTGGTGGCGGCGAGCTCGAGGCGGGTCTGGCCCGGCCTCTGCTTCGCGCCGGCCGTGATCACGACGATGTCGCTGTCCGCGGCGACCGCGATGTCGCTGCCGCCGGTGATCTGGCTGCTGCCCGCGAAGAAGGAGCCGTGGGCGAGGTCGAGCACCTCGGCCTCGGTCTTCTCGGGGGCGATGTCGTACAGGGCGATGTCCCGGGCGCTCTCCCGGATGAGGGCCGCGTAGGCGACGCTCGATCCGACGGCTCCGGCTCCGACAACGGTCAGCTTCGAGGTTCCGCTCATGCGACGAGGGTAGACGCGCGGATCCGTCCTCCGACAGGGCCGTCCAGCTCCCGCTGGCAACCCATGGCAATCGGACTGTGCGTCAGCACTCAACCCCGAACGTAACCCAGATCCCTTCGGTGGGACAAGAACAACACTGCTGATCAGAACCCCGTTACCGACGAGTGAACATTCCACGATCGCCGGGGCGGCTCTGGGCGCATCCAGTTCGTCAGACAGGATTCCGAGATCCCGAAGTCCTTCGCGATCTGGGCGAGCTTCTGACCCGGTTCACGGCTCCTCGCGACGCGGACGACGTCGTCACGGAACTCCTGGGGATAGGGGGCAGGCATGATGCACATCCTTCCCTGCAACGCTCCACAGCGCCACAGACGATGTGTCACCGATCCGTGCGGCAGTCCCCGTCGTAGTCAGGCAGCGCCGACTTCATCTGCTCCTGGAGGCGTCGGTTTAGCGGCCCCATGATGGCCCGCGCGTACACCGAGGTGTCCGGGAGCCTCGCCTTCATCTGTTCTCGGATGGGGGTTAGCATCTTCGAGACGGCGACGTCCATGCTGGGCAACAAGGACTGCGCGAACCCTTCCGGCAGCCGGAAGCCGGCCGTGGGTGACGAGACAGCGTCCGGGGTCGGAGCCTCCGCGCCGTCGACCGGCGAGTCGTCCCCCTCGCCGGATTCCTGCCCAGGACCCTCCTCGGGGTCTTCGTCGTCGTGCGTCATTTCATCTAGCTCGAGGGCAGGCCGAGCTTGTCGAAGAAGGCACGGTTCCGCTCCGTCGCGGCGTTGACGAGCCGATCGAAGCTCATGACCTCGACGTAGGCCTTGTACGGTTCGATGAAGCCGAAGTAGCCCATTCCGTCATGGGTCATGGTCAAGCCGGACAGCTTGCATCGGCTGACCATCGTCGGTGTGAGGTCCGCGACGATGTAGCAGAAGGCTGGTGGGTCATCCGCCGAAGGAATCAGCCTCCCCGTGGCGGTCTTGGCGACGCCGGCTCGGACTCGCGCGACGTAGTCCAGGCACTGCTCGATGGGGTTCTTGCCCTCAGCCGCGTCGTCGCGCATCGGCCGCTTAACCTCGATGTTTCATGGGGCTGGTGAGCGGGGTGGGTCGGCGTCGTTGCCGGTGTTGAGCTGCTGATTCTGGCATTCGGGTATGACAGATCGTCGCAGTGTCCGTTGCGGGCGGTCGGGTTCCACTCCCGAGAAGAGGAGCTGCTGGTCGTAGGGGCGGGTGGTCTCGCCGGGTTAGGTCTGTGCGACGGTGGTGCGGAGCCGGTTGACGCCGGTCAGGACCCTCACGGCTTCGGGTGCATGTTCGGCGAGGTGGAGGACCTTGTGCCGGGCGCGGCGCACGAGGGTCGCGGGGATCTCGAACAACCGCGCGCGGAGCCGTTTGGGTTCCCATTTCCTCGCGTCGTGCCTGCTGAAGGCGATGGTTTGCATCCAGGCGACGAGCTCGGAGGCGAGTTGGATGATCTGGCACCAGATCTGGTTCTGCGCGAAGGACTGCAGCGGGAACTTCTCAAGGCCCATGTCCTTGGCGTTACGGATCCGGTCTTCGCAGCGTGCACGGCGACGGTGCCGCAGTTCCAGGACGGCAAGCTGGCCGCGCGGGGAGTTGGTGGCGAACGCGGTGATGCGCATCCCCTCGTGATCGGTGATCCGCAGCTGCGCCCCAGGATGAGGACGTTCCTTCCGCACGATCACCCGCATCCCGGCAGGCCACGCGGCTAAGTCAAGGAGCCCGGTCAGCTCCGCCACCCATGTCCCCTCGCGGATCCCCTCGTCCTCGCTGTCGTAGGCGGGGGTCCACGCCTTTGCCTCGTCGATACGTTCCAGTAGGTCAGGCGTGTTCGCAGGGAGGGTGAACCCGACCGAGTAGGCCAGACGCTGCCGCTGGAGCCAGGCCAGGAAGTCTTTGGTGCCGCCGGCCCCGTCGGTGCGGATCAGGATCTTCTTCGACCCCCGCCCGCCCCGGGCCAGCAGGCCCGCAGGCAGCTGGGCCAGAGCGTCACGGGTGACGGTGATGTGATCAGCGGCGGTGTTGGAGCCGGCGTTGCCGGGGCGCAGCTGGGTCGCCAGTGGTTCCCCGGTCCCGGCGCTGCCGTGGGCCAGGAACGCACACAACGGGGGGTATCCGAAGCCGCGTTTGAACGGCGGGGCGGCCTGCTCCCTCTCACTGTGGGGGGTGATCAGGGTGGCGTCGAGGTCGATGACCAGCGGGCTCTTCACGCTCGCCCCCACAGTCGGGGAATGGTCTCCGGCCAGGGCCCAGGCCTGTTCACGCGCGGCCCGGCGGGCTTTCGAGATCGCCTCGATCACGGTGGGCGCGTCCTGGGCGAGGGTGGTGAGCGTGCGGGAGATCGTCGGGGCCGAGGCGACATCACCGAACAGGCCCGGCTCGCAACGCAGCAGATCAGTATCCGAAGCATGCTCCCCGCCGATTGCGAGAGTGAGTGCGAGGTCCAGCAGGACCTTCGCCGCGTGGTGCTCGGCCAGCGGCTTCGTCCACGGAGCCAGTGCTTCCCGCAGCGAAGAGGCGAGGCCGGTGGCGTGGATCGTGTCGGTCAGCAGCACCGCACCAGCATGCGAGAGGGCCGGGACCTCAGCGATGTCCACGCGCGGACGGGGGTAGAAGAACAAGGTAGGGTGGGACACCTGAAAGGTGCTCCTTCCGGCGGATGGCTACGAGCTTCAACACCCCGTATCATCCCAGGCCAGGAGCACCTTTCTCTATGCCTCCCACCCATCGAGACCACACCGCTATGAAAACTCGAGGTTAAGCTCGACGACGACGATCGACTGCAGGGGCAGCTTCTTGCCCTCGGCGGTGAGCACCGGAGAATCCGGCTCGATGACGCGTGTCGTGAGCACGTCGGGCCTTTTCATCGAGTCGTCGTCCGCGATGGCGATGCTCTTGAACGCCTTATCGGAGGCGAGGTAGTCGTGGAACACGAGCCGCTCGTCGAGAATCCAGAGATTGGAGGCGTCGTCGCCGACCTCTGTCGACTCCTTGCGCATTGGAAAGAGCAGCTCGTGGATGGAGTCCTCGCGGGCATACTTCCCGTCGCTGTCGGACTGGATCAGCTTGTCGAGGATGTCGAGCGTCGTCCGTCGCCGAAAGACGTAGTTCGCCAGGTCCGACTGGTTGAAGTCCTTCACCGTCTCCAGGTACTTGGCGAGACGCTCGTCGTAACCCTCGGGCTTGTCCCCGGCCGACTCCGCGAATACGGCCTGACCCTCGGCGAGCACGTCCGCCTCGATCTTCTGGCTGCAGCGATGAAGCTCGATTTCCAGGTCCTGATCCTTGATCGACGGGTCGATGGAGAAGCCGAGCGACTCGATCCGTTTGACCAGCGGACGGTACTTAGGGGCCTTGGTGCTGACGTACTGATGCATCCGCTCGAGGCCGGCCTGCTGGGCGGACGCCAGCGGCTCCGCGAGGCTCCGGGCGATCTCCGCGAACACGCCCTTCTTGATGTCGTCGAGCGACGGCTCGTCGATCAGGGTGTCCCCAGGTACTCGCTCGGGGAGATCGAAGTCCGTGCGATCAGAGCGGACATGATCGTCGAGGAACGTCGACGACAAGTAGCACACGTATGTGAACTCAGCCGACGTCTCGTCCTTCAACCGACCATACAACCCCGGCACCTTGCCAGCGATGCTCTCGTCCTTGACCACGCGATTCGCCGCGCACCAGTGCAGCCGGGGGCTGGAGTTGCGCGCCGACGACTTGAGCCGGAGACCAAGCAGGTCAAACTCCTCCCCCTTGATCTCCAGCGTCGCCCGCGTCGTCTCCGAGTATCCCGAGTCGTCGAGCAGCTCTCTGAGCGAGATCGACTCGCCGTCGTCGTCCGAGACGATCACGTCCGGCGCCCCGCCAGGGCGGAGGAAGTACCAGATGCAGTGCTCGAACACTTCGCGAGAGATGGCTTCAACGGTCTTCGCAGCGCTCTGCTGGAAGGGCTTCTTGAATCCCATCAGGCTCACCACCGAGCCGACGCCGACGATGTCCTCAGGCACGGAGACCTGCTCGACCTCGCGCGTCACTGAGAACCTGAACTGTCGTCCCTGGAGCGAGCCAGCATCGTCGCGATACCCACTCCGAACCTCGACGCGGTCGAACGCCTTGAGCCACAGGAGCCTGCCGACCCCGCGGCACCCGAGCTCGGACTTGAAGTCGCTGTCGAGCGTCTCAAAGGAGGCCATGTTCTCCGGGGTGAAGCCGACGCCGTTGTCCTCGACACTGAAGCCGACGATCGGCTTCAGTGGCACACGCCCCGGGCCTGGTGAGAGGTCGAACGCCTCTTGAGGCGCTCGCTCGATCCGCACCCTCAGCAATCCGCGCCCGACGTCATCTCCATAACGGGCGTCGATCGCCTGGATGGCGTTGACGACCGCTTCTAGGAGAGGCAGCAGAGCGTGGGTCTTGGGCAGAGTGGTGTTCTGAACTCGACCGGCCAGAGATGTCCTCAGCGCCATAGATCCTCCTCCACATCGACTCCTCGAACACTAGAAGGGACCACTGACATTGAGCGCGCGTCGACCGGATCAGTAGTCACTGGCCAGGTCCGACTCGTACAGCGCTCTGGCGCTCTCGGCGCCGCGGATCGCCTCTCGGACACGTGGCTTCGTGATGTCGAGGACGCGGAGTGCGCCGCCCGTCTCGGCGACGGACTCGACACGGCGGAAGTCATCGGCGAAGCACTCGGCGAAGTCGGCGAGGCCGCGGAGCTTCGGCAGCGCGTCGGAGAGGTGGTGGCCGTGAGGGTCGACGAGGTCCACCGCGACGCTGCCGTCATGGTTGGTGCCGAAGAACAGGAAGTCCGGACGCAGCGCCTTCCAGTCGCCTACCTCATCCTTGTAGGCCACGGCGAGGGATTCCTTAGTGGCGCGGTCGGGGTTGCGGTACCAACCTTGAAAGCCCGGCTGGGCGGCCTCGGAATCAAGGACCTTACGCTCCCATTCGTTCAGCGTGATCGGCACTGTGCCGTCCTCAGCGGCTAGCAGGTGCATCTCGCGGGTGGGCAGGTCTTCTTCGGTGCCGTCGGGATGACGCACCTTGGTGTCTGCCTGGCCGTTCTTCGGGACGACAAGGCTGATCGGTTCGGGCGTTGTCGACATCGACTCCAGCCCGTCGTACTCGGCCTGACGCTCATCGCTCAGTCCCTTGCGCACGACGCGGGTATCCGTAAGCCACTGTCGCGACAGTTCATCAGCCTCGTGTTCGACAGCATGGGCGATCTCGGGTACTCGGCCGAGCGAAGCGACGGAGATGTGCGCTTCGAGGAGTTCGTCCTCGTCAGCGTCCGGTCCGGCCAAGTGATCGACGTACGAAGCGCACAACGCCGGGCTCAACACGCGGGTCGCCGTCCGGTAGTAGTCCTCGATGGCGCGCGGGTCGGCGCTGACGGAGAACGCGCGGTAGGAGAACCCGCCGCCGATCCGGCCTCGGACCTCTTCGCCCTCCATCGTGAGCACATCCTCGCGTGCCTTCTCGACCTTCTGCTTGTACTGGACGGCGCGCCCGTCGAGCACGGCGTGGAGGTGCTTGTGGGCGTTCTCCACGGCCTCGTCCACGAGGTGGTCCTTCGACAGCGCCGTCGCCAGGGCGGTGAGTCGGCGAATGGGTTTGACGTTCTTCTTCGGGATCGTCACCGACGGGATGGCCGCGAAGCATTCCCACACGGACTGGGCGATCGCAGGGTTCTGGTGCAGCGGGATCGGGTCGAACAGCACACGGCGCCCGAGGCCACCACCGCCGTCCTCGCCTTCGTCGGCGTCCTTGCTCGTCGCGCCCTTCATGAGCAGCTCCGCCACTCCGGTGGCGGTCTTGCGGTCGAACAGCGGCAGCAGGCAGTCCACTGAATTCAGTAGCTCGTTGCCCGGGATCCGCCGGGCGAGGGGTGTGCGCATCATCCGCCCGAGCAGCTGCGTGATGTGGGTGCGATCCTTGGCGGGGCGGAACGAGACGAGCACCTCGGCGCGCGGACAGTCCCAGCCGGTCGAGATTGCACTCTTGGCCAGCAGCACACGTACGTGCGTAGCGTCCTGAACCCGCTGCGGCTCGATGTACGGCACGACCTGCTGCCCGACGGTCAAGTCCGTGTGCTCGCCGAAGACGTTCGCCACTGCGTCATAGGGCAGCTCCGGCCAGGCCTCGTAGATCGTGTCCAGCGTCCGGGTGAGGGTCTGCTGCGAGGGCTTGTCCCCGACTTGGACCACCAGCAGTGGACGAACGGCTTCGGACTCGCCCTGCTCGCGCGCATAGTCCTGCCACGCGCTCTCGGAGGCCTTGATCTTCTCGACGGACTTGGTCAGGAGCACGGTCTCGAACGCGCCGTCCTCGGCAGGGATCGACAGGGCGATGTCGTCCTTCAAGAGCCCCGAGGCCTGGACCAGCGCGGAGTCCACCTGCACCGACGGGAGTGCGTCACGGCCCTTGGCGTCCTTCATCGCGGTCTCGAACCGCTCAACCGTGGCCGAGACGCCAAAGACGACCGGCATCGCAGGCACGCTGCCCTGGCCGTTGATGAGTCGCTGCACGATGGTGGACCGTTCGCGTGCGCGCGTCCCCATGCCGCGGTGCGCCTCGTCGAGCACGAGGTAGAGGGTCAGGTCCTCGTTGGCGATGGTGTTTGTGATCGTGTCGTAGATGGACGACTGGACCTCGTCGGGACGAGGCTCGAGACCCGGCAGCACGTCTTCGCCGTTGACTTCCGGTGCACCCTTAACGAGACGGGAGTTCTTGCTAAGCTTCTGCGTGTTGAGGAAGTACACGTTGCCTGGCCGAAACGCCGGCTCGGAGAACGTCGTAGGCACGACCCGCAGTCGGTGATCGAGCTCGCTGGCCGCGGCCTGGATACGCGCACGCGACTGCTCGTTCAGCGCCGGGTCGTCCGAGAACCACAGCACGACGGCACCCGGGTCACCAGCCACGTCGAACTCGTCGTTGCCGAAGAAGAGCGATTCAATCACGGCGGCGGCCATGACGGTCTTTCCAGCACCTGTCGTGGCGCTCAGCGAGAACTGCGAGAGCGCGCCGTAGCGACGGTAGGAGTCGCGAGCACGGTCCAAGTTCCGCAGCACGTCACGGACAGCCTCGGCCTGGTAGTCCTTCAGCGTGTAACGCATTTACAGGCTCCGTCCGGTGTTGATCTCGAAGTTCTGGAGGTAGGACTCGTATAGGCGGACGGGGACGACAGCGTTCGGCAGTTCGCGACACACCATCTGGAAGGCGCTGTCGTCGTCTGTGACGACGAACGCGATGTCGACGCACTCACGAGCACTCACCGTCGCGACGAACTCGTCCGCCTGGTCGAGGTTCTCCAGAACGCCATAGGAATCGGCCACGTCCCAGCCGTCTTCGCCGAGGTCGTAGATGACGCGGCCACGGGACCCGGCGCGCAGCCACAGCATCGGCGCGACGCGCTCGAAGGCACGGTTGTGACGAACCGACAACGGCGCCTCGTAGGTGAGGGTGAAGAACGCGGCATTCTCCTCGAAGCCCTCCGACATCGGGAACTCATCCGTAAACTTGTAGTCGCCCTTTACCGGCTCGCCCTGCGGAGTCTTGCCGGTGATCGCGGTGGTAAGTCGCGGTTTCGTGATGAAGTCGCAGATCCCCAGGTTTTCCCACTCCGCGTCACCCGGCCGCAGGCCCTGTTTGCGGAGTGATACTTGCTCGTCAGCAGATACCTCGTTGTTCGTCACCGAGATGCTCCGCCGATGGCCTCCGTCTTGACGGTTCAGGCGCATCACGGCGTGGGCCGTGGTACCTGAGCCGGAGAAGAAGTCTAGGACGACCGCCTGAGGCTTGTTCGCCAAAAAGAAGCGTAGTGAATCCTCGACTGCGTAGAGAGACTTCGGGAACGGGAACTTTCGGTCTGGCAGGAGCTTTGCCAATAGCCTGGACCCGTACTGCGTGGAGTCGTGGGAACCGACGCGCCACTGAGTACCAGGAATCAGCCAACGTTCGGATGATTCGAGCGTCGAGGTGATGACAGACCCGTCGTCACCTCGACCAAGGACCTGGTACAGCCCGTTCTTAATCTTCTCCCGTTCTCCCTCAGAAAGGTAGTAAATGGGAGTCCGCTCACCTTTGACGGCGCCAATCCGAAGACCGCCATCCTCCATCACGCGTCGCGCTGTCGACGGCTGAAGGCGCCAACGACCCTCAGTCCCGTTCTGCCGGATCGGCCACACCGCAACGGTGCCGGGCGGCGCCAAGGTGTCTTCGCGCGATGCCCCGACACCGATTGGATTTCCTACGCTGTGGAATCGCGCACCATCCTCTGTAATGAAGAAGGGATAAAACGTGTCTGGGTGACCTTCGCGAGTGGGGCTTGCCCCGGATTTTCTAAGCAAGTCCCACCGGATCTGCCCCTTATGTGTTCTGCCCTTTGCGGTGATCCAGTCCTGTCCAAGAGGCGCTGCCTGCACTCCAGCTATGCCGAAGAGAACGAAGAAGTAGAACTCGTCGGCACGCCCGAACATCCCATTCCTCGAAGGAGGAGCCGGATTGATACCGACGGAGACCATTTGAACTCTCGCCTCTGGGAACGTCTGCTCCAGCAGAAGCCCCAGCCGCAGGTACTCCTTTTCATCGATCGTGACGATGAGCACGGAATCCTCGGGATTGAGCAACTCCCGGGCGATCTTCAGGCGCCGCTCCATGAACGCCAGCCACTTCGAGTGCCGGTAGTCGTCGTCACCCTCGACGTAGTTATTGTTGTACTTCCAGTCCTTGGCGCCCGTGTTGTAGGGCGGGTCGATGTAGATGGCATCGATGGAGTGCCTGTGCGTGTACGTCAGCATCTCCAGCGCGTGGTAGTTCTCCGCGTTGATGACCGAGTGGAACGGCTTGTCGCCACCCCGTTCGACACGGCCCGTCTCCACCAGGCCGGGGTAGACGCGATCCCGGAACTCCGCGACGACCACCACGTCGTCGGCGGGCACAGAGCAGGCCGCAGGCTCCTCGGCGTCCAGCTCCGCGAGATGGGCCAGGCGTTGCCCGTCGGCTCGTTCGATCCGCGTGACGCGCCACAAACGCTGGTCGCCAGTCTTCGTCTCCCCACGAGGCGGAAGCACGCGCACCTTGTCGCCGCGTCGCACCGGCCTGCCGGGCAGCTCGACAGCCTCGGGCTGATGCCGCTCAAAGACGAGTCCGAAGGTGCGGCGCTTAGCCTCGATGTTTCATGGGGCTGGTGAGCGGGGTGGGTCGGCGTCGTTGCCGGTGTTGAGCTGCTGATTCTGGCATTCGGGTATGACAGATCGTCGCAGTGTCCGTTGCGGGCGGTCGGGTTCCACTCCCGAGAAGAGGAGCTGCTGGTCGTAGGGGCGGGTGGTCTCGCCGGGTTAGGTCTGTGCGACGGTGGTGCGGAGCCGGTTGACGCCGGTCAGGACCCTCACGGCTTCGGGTGCATGTTCGGCGAGGTGGAGGACCTTGTGCCGGGCGCGGCGCACGAGGGTCGCGGGGATCTCGAACAACCGCGCGCGGAGCCGTTTGGGTTCCCATTTCCTCGCGTCGTGCCTGCTGAAGGCGATGGTTTGCATCCAGGCGACGAGCTCGGAGGCGAGTTGGATGATCTGGCACCAGATCTGGTTCTGCGCGAAGGACTGCAGCGGGAACTTCTCAAGGCCCATGTCCTTGGCGTTACGGATCCGGTCTTCGCAGCGTGCACGGCGACGGTGCCGCAGTTCCAGGACGGCAAGCTGGCCGCGCGGGGAGTTGGTGGCGAACGCGGTGATGCGCATCCCCTCGTGATCGGTGATCCGCAGCTGCGCCCCAGGATGAGGACGTTCCTTCCGCACGATCACCCGCATCCCGGCAGGCCACGCGGCTAAGTCAAGGAGCCCGGTCAGCTCCGCCACCCATGTCCCCTCGCGGATCCCCTCGTCCTCGCTGTCGTAGGCGGGGGTCCACGCCTTTGCCTCGTCGATACGTTCCAGTAGGTCAGGCGTGTTCGCAGGGAGGGTGAACCCGACCGAGTAGGCCAGACGCTGCCGCTGGAGCCAGGCCAGGAAGTCTTTGGTGCCGCCGGCCCCGTCGGTGCGGATCAGGATCTTCTTCGACCCCCGCCCGCCCCGGGCCAGCAGGCCCGCAGGCAGCTGGGCCAGAGCGTCACGGGTGACGGTGATGTGATCAGCGGCGGTGTTGGGGCCGGCGTTGCCGGGGCGCAGCTGGACCCCCAGTGGTTCCCCGGTCCCGTCGCTGCCGTGGTCAAGGAACGCACACAACGGGTGGTATCCGAAGCCGCGTTTGAACGTCGGTGCGGCCTGCTCCTTCTCACTGTGGGCGGTGATCAGGGTGGCGTCGAGGTCGATGACCAGCGGGCTCTTCACGCTCGCCCCCACAGTCGGGGAATGGTCTCCGGCCAGGGCCCAGGCCTGTTCACGCGCGGCCCGGCGGGCTTTCGAGATCGCCTCGATCACGGTGGGCGCGTCCTGGGCGAGGGTGGTGAGCGTGCGGGAGATCGTCGGGGCCGAGGCGACATCACCGAACAGGCCCGGCTCGCAACGCAGCAGATCAGTATCCGAAGCATGCTCCCCGCCGATTGCGAGAGTGAGTGCGAGGTCCAGCAGGACCTTCGCCGCGTGGTGCTCGGCCAGCGGCTTCGTCCACGGAGCCAGTGCTTCCCGCAGCGAAGAGGCGAGGCCGGTGGCGTGGATCGTGTCGGTCAGCAGCACCGCACCAGCATGCGAGAGGGCCGGGACCTCAGCGATGTCCACGCGCGGACGGGGGTAGAAGAACAAGGTAGGGTGGGACACCTGAAAGGTGCTCCTTCCGGCGGATGGCTACGAGCTTCAACACCCCGTATCATCCCAGGCCAGGAGCACCTTTCTCTATGCCTCCCACCCATCGAGACCACACCGCTATGAAAACTCGAGGTTAGTGAGCGCGGTAATCTCTGCCTCCAGATCAGCACCGAGTTGCGGATCAGCCTTGCGCGCCTGCCGCAGCAGCTCCGTCAGTCTCGACAATGGTGTGCCCTCCTCGCCCGCACCGATGCGAACTAGCGCTTACTTCTTGCTCCCAGACGGAATCCCTGTACGGAACTCCACCACGTCTCCGTCGGCCATGACGTAGTCCTTGCCCTCCATGCGCACCCAGCCCTTGGCCTTGGCCTCGTTCTTGGAGCCGGCCTCCATCAGCTGGTCGAAGGAGATGATCTCGGCCTTGATGAAGCCGCGCTCGAAATCGGTGTGGATCACTCCGGCGGCCTGGGGGGCGGTGGCGCCCTTGGGGATGGTCCAGGCGCGGGCCTCCTTGGGCCCGGCGGTGAGATAGGTCTGCAGGCCCAGGGTGTCGAAGCCGACGCGAGCCAGCTGGTCCAGTCCGGATTCCTCCTGGCCGGTGGACTCCAGCATCTCGGCGGCCTCCTCGGCGTCCAGCTCGATCAGCTCGGCCTCGAACTTGGCATCCAGGAAGATCGCCTCGGCGGGAGCCACCAGCTCGCGCAGCTGCTGCTGCATGGCCGTGTCGGCGAGGCCCTCCTCGTCGGTGTTGAACACGTAGATGAAGGGCTTGGCGGTCATCAGCTGCAGCTCGCGCAGTTCGGCGACGTCGATGCCTGCGGCCTGGGCGCCCTGGTAGAGGGTCCGGCCGCTCTCCAGTAGCTCCTTGGCCTCGGTGACGTTCTCCAGCACGCTGGGCTCGAGCAGGCCGCGCTTGGTCTCCTTCTCCAGGCGCTGCATCGAGTTCTCGATGGTCTGCAGGTCCGCCAGGATCAGCTCGGTGGCGATGGTCTCCATGTCGCCGGCGGCGTCGGTGCTGCCGGCCACGCGGGTCACGTCGGGGTCGGAGAACGCGCGGGTGACCTGGCAGATCGCGTCGGCCTCACGAATGTTCGCAAGGAACTTGTTGCCCAGGCCCTCGCCCTCGCTGGCGCCCTTGACGATGCCGGCGATGTCCACGAAGGACACGGTGGCCGGCACCAGCTTCTCGCTGCCGAACACGGTGGCCAGCTGGGCCAGGCGCGGATCAGGCAGGGGCACCATCCCCACGTTGGGGTCGATGGTCGCGAACGGGTAGTTCGCCGCGAGCACCTCGGCGCGGGTCAGGGCGTTGAACAGGGTGGACTTGCCGACGTTGGGCAGTCCAACGATTCCGATAGTGAGAGCCACGGGAGATGATTCTACGGGGGGCCTCGCCTCCCCCACCCGGGATCGGGCGGTGATCGTGCGCGGCATCTCCTCCGGGCTTCTCCAGTTGTCCCGCAGTGCACCTCAGCCCCGGCCGACAGCCTCGAGCTCACGAGCTCTCAGCCGCGCCTCGGCTGGTTCGTCGCACCCCCGTGGTGTGCTGGTCCCATGAGCGGAACACAGATGCTCCTGCTGGGCCTGGCCCTGGGCGCGGCGCTGGGCGCAGCGATCACCTGGCTGCTGCTGCGTGAGCGCACCCTCCGCCAGGAGGAGCGGCTGCGCGCCGGGGCCGAGACCTCCGGGCAACTGCTGCGCCTGGCCGATGAGCGCTTCGAACGTGATGCGGCCCGCCGCGACGCCGCGGAGGAGGAGCGCGAGGCCGAGCTGCAGCGCACCCTGGCACCGATCACCGCCACCCTGTCCCACCTGGAGCGGTCCCTGGCCCGCTCCGAGGCCGCCCGGATCGATGCCGAGGGCGCCCTGCGTGCCCACCTGGGCCAACTGGCCGAGCGCGCGCAGTCCTTGGAGAGCGGCACCACGGCGCTGACCGCAGCGCTGCGGGCACCGACGGCACGGGGCCGATGGGGCGAGGTGCAGCTGCGACGCATCGTCGAGGCCGCCGGGATGCTCGAGCACGTGGACTTCACCGAGCAGCTGGCCGGCACCCGGGCCGATGGCGACAAGGGGCAGCGACCGGACCTGGTGGTGCACCTATCCGCAGGGCGCACCCTGGTGGTCGATGCGAAGGCCCCCATGGACGCCTATCTCGACGCCGTCGAGGAGCAGGATCCGGCCCGTGCCGCAGCCCGCCGCACCGCCCACGCCAAGGCCCTGCGCCACCACGTGGGCGTGATCGCCTCCAAGGCCTACTGGAAGGCCCTCGGCGACACCCCGGAGTTCACGGTGCTGTTCGTGCCCAGCGACGGTGTGCTCGCTGCCGCCCTGGAGACGGACCCAGCCCTGCTGGACGACGCCTTCGGCAAGGACGTAGTGATCGCCTCCCCCGCCACCTTGGTGGCGCTGCTGCGCACCGTCGCCCACACGTGGCGCACCGAGGCCCTGAACCGGGACGCCCGCGAGGTGCTGGAGGCCGGTCGTGAGCTGCACCATCGTCTGGGCACCTTCACCACCCACCTGGGGAAGGTGGGCCGCTCCTTGGACTCCTCCGTCGCCGCGTTCAACGACGCGGTGGGGTCCCTGCAGTCACGGGTGATGGTCACCGCCCGCCGGTTCGAGGACCTGGGGCTTCCAGGCACGCGGCTGGAGGATGTCGAGCAGCTCGAGCGCCGTGCCCGCACCCTTGACGATGCCGAGATCGCCGATCTCGCCGGCGGTAGCCGACGGCGAACGGGCGCTCAGGGCCGGGAGGCGGTGTGATCCGGGGGCAGCGACGGGGATGCTCCCCCTCCGGGCCCGGCGCCGTCTTGGTGGCGCTGTAGGCGACGCCCGCCGCCGGCGCCGGTCGCCATCCCGCCGCCGAGGAGATCAGCACGATCGTGCCGGCGCCCCTTTCGCGCATGCCGGGAAGCCCCCGCAGATGTGCTGTGCGCCCGTCGGGCCGCCACCGCCGATAGCGGCCAACGTAGGTGCGTGGTGCGGGCAGGCGCACTGAGGCCGAACCGTTACATCCACAAAGCGGTCAAGGGCCTCGACCGGGCAGTAGGGCATGATGTGATCGACCGAACATCCGCGGGGTCGACGACGCCGTCGGCACCGGCGGGCCTGGGGATGCTTCCGCACCCATCGACCGAACGACGAACCACTCACCGAGGAGAACACCGATGAGGATCGCACGACGGACCTTCACTGCACTGGGGCCTGTGGCCGCCCTGGGACTGCTCGCCGCCTGCGGCAACGACGAAGGCGGCGGGGGCGGCACCGGCAACGGGGCGGCGGGGCGGTGAGGAGGACTTCGTCACCGACCTCACCTTCGGCACCGGCGGCACCGGCGGTGTGTACTACCCGTTGGGCGGTGAGTACGCCTCCATCTACGAGAACAACATCGACGGCATCACCGTGAACTACACCGACTCCGGCGCCTCGGTGGAGAACATCGGCAAGATCTTCCAGGGCGAGTGGCAGCTGGGCATCTCCCAGTCCGACACCGCCAACGCCGCCGTCGCCGGCGAGGGCGAGTTCGAGGGCGCCCAGGTGGACAACCTGGGCTGGATCGCGGCCCTCTACCCGGAGGCCGCCCACATCGTGACCCTCGCGGGCACCGGCATCGAGACCGTCGCGGATCTCAAGGGCAAGCGCATCGCCGTGGGCGACGTCGGCTCCGGCACCCGCAACGTCTCCGACGCGATCCTGGCCGCCAATGACATCGGTGAGGGTGACTACGAGCCCTTCGAGCAGGACTTCGCCAGCTCTCTGAACCTGCTGCGGGACGGCAACATCGAGGCGTCGATCTTCGTGGTGGGCACCCCCACCGGCTCTCTGGGGGACCTGGCCGCCACCAACGACGTCAAGCTGGTCTCCATGGACGAGTCCACCGCCCAGAGCGTGGCCGACGAGAGCCTGTACGAGGTCTACACCATCGAACCGGACGCCTACGACTTCCTCACCGAGCCGGTCACCACACTGTCCGTGGCCGCCGCACTGGTGGGCTCCACCACCCAGATCAGCCCTGATCTCGCCTACGAGATCACCAAGGCCACCTTCGAGCACGCCGAGACGATCACCCTGCCTCAGGGCGACCTGATCAGTCACGACTACGCGCTGTTCGGCCAGGGCGAGGTCCCCCTCCACCCGGGCGCGGAGAAGTACTACGAGGAGCAGGGGCTGCTCTGAGATGACCCCGGCAGGAAAGAGGACGGGATCGCGTCCCGCCGACGACGACTCGTCGGCGGGGGCGATCCCCGAGGACACGAGCATGCCGGGCGCGCCCACCGCGCAGGATCCCGTCACCCCTCCTGAGGGAGGCGGCACGCAGAACCTCATCACGCAGCTGCACGACGGTGAGTCGCTGCACGACGGCGAGGAGCACGCGCAGGAGGTGCTGCGCGAGCACGACACCGCCAGCCGCTTCCGCACCGACCTGGGCTGGTGGGCATGGGTGGTGGGCGGCCTGTCCGTCGCCTTGACGCTGTTCCACCTGTACACCGGCGTGTTCGGCTCGCGCACCTCACTGATCCAGGGCGCGATCCACCTGGGCGCGGCCACCTCGATCATCTTCCTGCTGTACCCGGCGGGGAAGCACCTCACCCGCCCGAAGGGCGGCATCCCCTGGTACGACGCCGTACTGGCACTGCTGGGACTGGCGGTGAACCTGTTCATCGTCGTGGAGTACTCGCACCTGACCAGCAACCTGGTCCAGATCATGGGGTTCCGCAGCATCGACTACGCGGTGGCGGTGCTGGGCATCCTGCTGACCCTGGGGGCCACCCGACGCTGCGTGGGCCTGCCGATCGTGATCATCGCGCTGTGCGCGATCGCCTATGGGATCTTCGGGGCAGGCCAGTCCTGGCAGGACTTCGCGGGCAAGACGTACTTCACCGCGCGTTCAGGGGTGTTCGGCACCCCGATCCAGGTGTCCTCCACGTTCATCTTCCTGTTCCTGCTGTTCGCGGTGGTGTTGATCCACACCAACATCGGCGCGTTCTTCAACGACCTCGCGTTCCGCCTCACCGGGCGTTTCACCGGTGGTCCGGCCAAGGCGGCTGTCGCGGCGAGCGGTCTGCAGGGCATGATCTCCGGCTCCTCGGTGGCCAACACGGTCGCTTCGGGCTCCTTCACCATCCCGATCATGAAGAAGGCCGGGTTCCGCCCCCACTTCGCCGGCGCGGCAGAGGCGACAGCCTCCACCGGCGGGCAGCTGATGCCCCCGATCATGGGCGCTGCTGCGTTCATCATGGCCGAGTACACGGGCATCCCGTACAGCGAGATCATCATCATCGCGATCATTCCGGCGGTCCTGTACTTCCTGGGGGCCTTCCTCTCCGTGCACTTCGAGGCGAAGCGGCACGGGATCAAGGGGCTGCTGCGTTCGGAGCTGCCCAGCTGGAAGAGCCTGCTGACGCGGATCGACCTGCTGCTGCCACTGATCGTGATCGTGTGGATGATGCTCTCGGGCTTCCCCCCCGCGCGCTCAGCCCTGTGGGGCGTGGGTGTGGCCTTCGCGCTGAGCTCCCTGCGCAAGTCCACCCGTCTCTCCTTCAAGGGGATAGTGAAGACCCTCGAGGAGGGCGCCCGCACCGCCCTCCCGGTGATCGCGGCCTGCGCCACCGCCGGCATCGTGGCAGGCACCGTGACCGGCACCGGCCTGGGTGGCCGCCTGGGCAACAGCCTCATCGACGTT
Organism: Brachybacterium epidermidis; assembly: GCF_015209585.1. Classification (GTDB taxonomy): domain Bacteria; phylum Actinomycetota; class Actinomycetes; order Actinomycetales; family Dermabacteraceae; genus Brachybacterium; species Brachybacterium epidermidis. Next base: position 152,132 of record NZ_JADEYR010000001.1, on the reverse strand, counting down.
GCCCAGGACAACTTCATGCTGGTGCTGCTGCTGACGATGATCGCCTGCCTGGTGCTGGGCATGGGCCTGCCCACCACCGCCAACTACGTGGTCACCGCCACGGTGGCGGCACCGATCCTGTACAACAACTTCGAGGTCCCGCTGATCTCGGCTCACATGTTCGTGTTCTTCTTCGGGATCCTCGCGGACATCACCCCACCGGTGTGCCTGGCCGCGTATGCCGGATCCGGCATCGCCGGCTCCAATCCGCTGCGCACGGGCGTGACCGCGCTCAGGCTCGCCATCGCCGGGTTCCTGATCCCCTTCGTGTTCGTGCTGGAACCTGCCCTGCTGCTCGAGGGCACGATCGGCGAGCTGGTGCCGGCCCTCGTGACCGTGATCCTGGGTATGACGGCGATCGCCGCGGCACTGGCCGGTCACCTGGTAGTCCGCACCCGGGCCTGGGAACAGGTGGTCCTGATCATCGCCGGCGTGCTCATGGTGTACCCGTCGATACCGGTCTCCGCGGTCGGCATGGTCATGGCGGCCGTCGTGGTGGTGCTCCAGGTGATCCGTCGCCGCATCTCCGATCGCGACGGTCAGGAGCACGTCCCGCAGGACGCAGCGGCCACCGCCTGAGACCCGGCTGGGCCGTGGCCTCGCGCCCGTCCGGACCTGCCCTGCGGCGGTCCTGGCGGGCGCGACGCCGTTGGCAGGCGCATCACGCTCAGCGGCCGCGCCTCACCAGCGCCACAGCGGCGATGGCGGCGACCGCCACCACGATGCCTCCCGCGGTTCCGGCGATGAGTGCCCAGGCCAGCGGTGGCAAGGACCACCCACCGCCGCTCTGCTCTGATGGCCCGTCCTCGATGTCGCCGGGCCCTTCGCCTCCCCCGTCCGAACCGCCCCCGTTGGACGCTGCAGGCACCTGGCCCGGGTCGGCCGCGGTGCGGTCCTGCGCGGAGGCCGCGCCCTGACCGTCCAGCTCCGGCCCCTCAGCAGCCTCGCCCGCAGCGTCGATGTCGATCGTGTAGGGCACCTCGAACAGCCGGTCACCGTCGTACCGGGAGGGGACCATCGTCAGCTGCAGGTAGTAGTCGCCGGCCAGGTAGGAGCTGCGGGCTTCGGTTCCTCCCTGTTCCCGGTTCTTGAACTGCACGGCCGTGGCCTGGTTGAGCTGTACCTGCAGGCCCGGCTCCGCCGCCGCCGAGTGGCCGCCGGAATCCGCATCGCCATCGGGCGAGACCATCGAGTACACGTCCTCGCGCAGGGGCGAGATGAGCGTGGCGTGCAGAGTCAGGTCCATGCCCGGCGGGGGCTCGAACTCGCCCAGCACGAGGGCTGTGCGCACCTGCTGTCCGTAGTGCACGGGCACCCGGAAGAACTGCACCTCACCAGGGATGATGGTGCCGCGCAGGGGGCCACTGCCCGCGTGCACCGCCGAGGCGAAGGAGAAGGCCGGCTGCACCTGCTGTCCGTTCGTGGGGACGGGCAGCGGGTCGATCTGGCGCGGCCATTTCACCGCCGGCGGCAGCCCCGAGGGGTCCACCTCCTCCTCGGCGAAGAACTGCACCTCCACGGGGATCGCCTGGTCCTGCGACGGGTTGCCGGTGCGCTCCACCTGCAGGATCACCGTGCCATCGGCATCCGCTCCGAAGCAGGAGAGCTTCTCGGTCTGCCCCATCCGCGGGGTGGCGATGGAGGCCGTGATCGGCCCGTCACCCAGATCGGCCTCGGCCCGGGCATCGAGATTCCCGATGCGGCAGTCGGTGCCGTCGGGGGCGAAGGTGCGCAGCTGGAGCTGGGCGAGCTTGTTCGTGGCGCCGTCGCCCCCGGGCAGCACCATGGTGGCCGCCACGTGGGCGATCTCGCCAGGTGCGATCTGCAACCGGTAGTAGCGGGAGTGACCCTCTCCGTCGTCGATCGCGGGGCTGCCGTGCTCGAGCACGTCCAGGTAGGAGCCGGGCACCAGGTCCACGGCCTCTTCGAGGCTGGTCCCGCCGGTGATCGGGCTGCCCGCGGAGGAGTAGCCCTGGATCGCACGGGTCATCTTGACCAGCAGCTCATCGCGCAACGTCTCGGCGTCGGTGGCGTCGGCGAAGGTGCCACCGGTGGCCTCGGCGATGCAGGCCAGCTCGTCCCGGGCTGCCTGCTCGGCCTTGAACCCGATGGTGTGGATGCGCATCTCCGGGTGCTGCTGAGCGAGTTCCCCTGCGACCTCGCACGGGGGCGGTCCCCCGCACTCGTCGATGCCATCGGAGACCAGCACGATCGAACGCATCTCCGCCTCGGGCAGCGCCTCGGTGGCCTTCCGCAGGGAGAGACCGATGGGGGTGTAGCCGGAGGGCTGCACCCCGTCGATCTCCTGCAGCAGTCGTTCCCGGTCCAGGCCGTCGGCCTCCACCAGAAGCTTGACGTCCTGGCAGCCTGCTTCTTGACTGCTGGCCGTCTGCGGGTCCGAGTTGCCGTAGGTCATCAGCCCCACGGCGGCGTCGTCGGGCAGCATCGGCACCAGGCCCGAGACGGCCTCCTTGGCCACGTCCATGCGGCTGCGACCGTCCACGTCCTCCGCGCGCATGGAGCCGGAGGCGTCGAACACCAGCATCGACGGGGCGGTGCGGCCGGTGTTGTAGCCCTCGGCGAGGGCCGGGGATGCGGGGCCTGCCATCACCACCAGTGCCGCCACCAGCGCCGTGAGCAGCGCGGAGGCCATCGCCGTGGACCCGGGCACCGCGTGACGCCAGCGCGAGGGGCGCACCCGCGGTGCATCCGCGTCTTTGGACGGCTGTGCGCCCGGGATGGTGGCCGGAGCAGGAGCGGGACCAAGCGGCATGGGTGAGCTCACCCGGCCATCATTCCGGGTGATCGGCCTGTTCGTCAGCCCAGTCCGGCACCCTGTTCCGGGTTCTCGCGGACGTCCTGCACCTTCCCGGAGGGCTGGGAGGGGTTGGCTCCCAGGGACCCGGACTCGGCGGTGGCGCGTTCACCCGTGGGGCGGGAGCGGCGATCGTTGACGCCGCGCGCCTTCATCTCCTGGCGCAGCTCGCGCGGCAGGGAGAACATGAGGTCCTCGGTGGCGGTGCGCACCGGCTTCACATCGCCGTAGCCGCGCTCGGCGAGCTCGGCCAGCAGCTGCTGGACCAGCACGTCGGGCACGGAGGCACCGGAGGTCACGCCCACGGTCTCCACTCCCTCGAACCACTCCTCACGCAGCTCGGCCACGGAGTCGATGCGGTGGGAGGCCTTGGCGCCGGCCTCCTTGGCCACCTCCATCAGACGCACGGAGTTGGAGGAGTTCGGGGAACCGACCACCAGCACCAGGTCCGACTGCGGGGCGATCTTCTTGACCGCGACCTGACGGTTCTGGGTGGCGTAGCAGATGTCGTCGCTGGGCGGGGACTGCAGGGTGGGGAACCGCTCGCGAAGCCGGTCCACGGTCTCCATGGTCTCGTCAACGCTGAGGGTGGTCTGCGAGAGCCACACGACCTTCTCGGGGTCGCGCACGGTCACGTTGACCACGTCATCGGGCGAGTTGACGATCTGGACATGGTCGGGGGCCTCCCCGGCGGTGCCCTCGACCTCCTCGTGGCCCTCGTGGCCCACCAGCAGGATGTCGTAGTCCTCGCGTGCGAAGCGCACCGCCTCCTTGTGCACCTTGGTCACCAGTGGGCAGGTGGCGTCGATGGTGCGGAGGTTGCGCTGCTCGGCCATCTCGCGCACCTTCGGGGAGATGCCGTGGGCGGAGAAGATCACCAGGGACCCCTCGGGGATCTCGTCGACCTCGTCGACGAACACGGCGCCCTTGGCGCGCAGGCTGTCCACCACGAACTTGTTGTGGACGATCTCGTGGCGCACGTAGACGGTCTCGTCGTAGTGCTCCAGGGCGCGCTCGACGGCGACGACGGCGCGATCGACGCCAGCGCAGTATCCGCGCGGTTCGGCCAGGTACACGGTTCCGGTGCTCACCGCTCCATCGTAGGGAACCGACACCCGGGAGGGCACGGTGCTGGGGCATGCCTCACCATCCCTCCACACGCGCCGTGGTATCTCCTGACGAACACTGCTCATGCAGCTCGGGGCAACAGGGCCTTGCCACGGCTGCTGCTCCTCAGCTCAGGCCCCAGGTTCCTCCCCGCCGGTTGGATCTCCCCCGGGTCGCGTCGGCGTGCCGGACTGTCGCACCCTCGTGCCAGAGTGGGCTCCATGACTGAGCACTCCCCGGGCGATGTCGCCGCTGCGGAGCACCGCACCCTGGCGCCCACCGCCGCGCAGACCACCGCGGAGAATCCCTGGCCGCTGCGCCAGCTGTCAGTGAAGGTGGGCGAGTACGTGGCGCGCATGTCCCCGCTGTGGGTGGAGGGCGAGATCGTCCAGCTCAACAGGCGCCCGGGGTCGGGGCTGTCGTTCATGACCCTGAGGGACATCGAGGTGGACATGTCCTTCTCGGTGCCGATCCGTGAGCACGTGCTGCGGGCCCTGCCCATGGAGCCCGTGCCGGGCGCGCGCGTGGTGGTGCACGCCAAGCCCACGTTCTGGACCCGGCGCGGCAGCCTCCAGCTGGAGGCCGACGACATCCGCCCGGTGGGGCTGGGCGAACTGCTGGCCCGCCTGGAGCAGCTCAAGCGCGTGCTGGCCGCGGAGGGCCTGTTCGCCGCCTCTCGCAAGCAGCCGCTGCCGTTCCTGCCGCGCACCGTGGGGCTGATCTGCGGTCGTGAATCCGCTGCGGAGCGGGACGTGGTGGTCAACGCCCGGCGGCGCTGGCCCGCGGTGGAGTTCGCGATCCGGGAGGTCGCCGTGCAGGGCCCCAAGGCGGTGCGGGAGGTCTCCGCTGCGCTGCGGGAGCTCGACTCCCTCCCGGAGGTCGAGGTCATCATCGTCTCCCGCGGCGGCGGCTCGCTGGAGGACCTGCTGCCGTTCTCCGACGAGCAGCTGGTGCGCCTGGTGGCGGCGTCCACCACACCGATCGTCTCCGCGATCGGCCACGAGGTGGACACCCCCCTGATCGACCTGGTGGCAGATGTGCGCGCCTCCACCCCCACCGATGCCGCCAAGCGCGTGGTACCCGACATCCAGGCCGAGCTCGAGCAGCTCACCATGTCCCGGTCCCGACTGCGCACCGCGGTGCGCAGTCGCCTGGAGCGCGAACAGTCCACCCTGGATGCGATCCGCTCCCGTCCGGTGCTGGAGAACCCCTCGACGATCCTGGCGGGCCGGGCCGATGAGATCCGCGCACGCATCAGCCTGGCCCGCACCCTGGTGGGATCCCGTCTGGACCGGGCCCGGGACGAGGTCGGCCACCTGCGCAGGCAGGTACGGGCACTCAGCCCCCTGGCCACCCTGGAGCGCGGCTACGCGGTGGTGCAGGACGCCCAGGGCACCGTGGTGCGGGACCCGCAGCAGGCGGCGGTGGATCAGGCACTGTCCGTGCGTGTGGCCGCCGGTCGCTTCGGGGTGCGCCGCACCGAGGACGATCCGTACCAGCCGCCGCCCACCCCCTGACACATCCACCTCGACCCCGCCGTCGCCGGCCCTCGCCCTCGATCGCCCCGCCGGCCCGAGAATCCGCCCTCACCCGAACGGAGACCCCATGACCCCGCGCCCCAGCAAGCCCACCGATTCCGCCGACTCCCCCGCCGAAGCCACCGCGACCACCGCGCCTGCGGTGCAGCCCAGCGACGACCCGCAGCCGCTGCCCTCGGACATCGCCGAGCTCAGCTACGCGGCGGCCCGGGACCAGCTCACCGAGGTGGTGCGGCGACTGGAGAGCGGGCAGGGCGGGCTGGAGGACTCCATTGGCCTGTGGGAGCGGGGCGAGATGCTCGCCCGCCGCTGCCAGCAGTGGCTCGACGGCGCACGGGAGCGCCTGGACCAGGCCGTGGCGGCCCGGCGGACGGACGATCCGTCCGACGGGTGAACCCATGGCGGGCCGCTCCACTGCTGGCCGGTCCGCCGCAGACTGGTCGAGACCGGTTCACCCGATCGAGGTGATCGCCGCCTCGGCCAGCTCCTCGAGCTCTGCGATCTCCGCCCCGCCGTGCACGAGCAGGCCCCAGTCCTCGCCCTGGCAGGACAGCCCCGTGCGGGGCTCGTCATCGGAGCCGCCGGTGACCACCTGGCAGGGAACGCCCGCGATCTCGCGCTCCTCCTGCACCGACGCCCCGGGCAGGCTCGCCGAGAGCACGGGGGCGGAGACCTCCGGGACCTGCACCAGTGCCACCAGGTGCCCCTGCGGCGAGGAGTAGCGGATCTCCCAGCGCTCCTGGCTGCCGGAGTAGCGCGCGGAGCGCTCGGCCCACTCCGCGCCCACCTCCGGTACGGCGACCGGGTACGGGGCGGTCCCCTGGGCTCGCTCCGCGCTGGCCGCGACGTCCAGCCCGGAGTTGGGCAGCGGCTCAGGGGAGGAGTCATCCCCCGCACCGAAGAAGGCGAAGCCCACGACGATCACGATCGCCATGGTGAGCCCGAGTGCCCACACGATGTTGCGCAGGGAGGTGTTCTGCTTGGTGAGCCGGGAGTACGGCGAGGTCGGCCGGGGCGCGGGGGTGTCGTCCGGGGCATGCATGGTCCCATTGTCCCCGCAACCGCGCCGCCGCTCCGCCGGGTCCTGGGGCACACCGTCTGCGGCGCCGCCCCCGATGCCGCCGCGCATTCGCCCCACCCCACGAAACCTGCGATGATCGCACGGTGACCGCGACATTCCTCACCCTCGGAGAAGCCCTCACCGATATCGTCGTCCACGGGGACGGCCATCGGGTTGAGCACCCGGGCGGCTCCCCCATGAACGTGGCAGTGGCGCTGGGACGCCTGGGCTACACGTCCCACCTGCTCACCCGCATCGGCAGCGACGCGCGCGGCGAGGCGATCCGCGCCCACCTCGCCGAGTCCGGCGTGGAGCTCACCCCGGGCAGCATCACCGGCGCCGCCACCTCCACCGCCGAAGCCCAGCTGGATGCCAGCGGGGCGGCCACCTACACCTTCGACCTGACCTGGGACCCAGACCCATCCGGACTGCCCGACGGCATCACCGCCGTGCACACCTCCTCCATCGCCGCCGTGCTCCACCCCGGCGCCGCCACCGTCGCCCAGGTGCTGGACCGCTACCGCGGGCAGGCCACCATCAGCTACGACCCCAATGCCCGCCCCACCCTGATGGGTGATGCGGCCGAGGCCCGCGAGCGGATCGAGGCGATCATCGCCCGCGCCGACGTGGTGAAGTCCTCCGACGAGGACGTGGCCTGGCTGTACGACACCGAGGACGTGGAGGACGTCGTGGCCTCGTGGCGGCGCAGCGGACCCGGACTGACCGTCCTCACCCGCGGCGGAGAGGGCGCAGTGGGCTTCAGCGACTCCGGCCGGGTGCAGGTCGCCCCGCCGCGTGTGGAGGTGGTCGACACCGTCGGTGCCGGCGACACCTTCAGCGCGGGCATCCTCGACGCCCTGGCCGACAAGCGACTGCTCGGAGCCGATCGCCGTGAGGCGATCGCGGCGATGCCGTCGGACGACGTCGCCGGGGTGCTGCGCCGCGCCGCGAGGCTGGCCGCCGTGACGGTCTCCCGCTCCGGGGCCAACCCGCCGTGGAGCCACGAGCTGACCTGATCCGCGCCCCCGGCCCGCCGCGGCAGCGCTCACGCCTACCCTGCTTCCTGACCCCGAGATCTGACCCCGATCCACCACGTCCCGTCACCGCCGACCGCACACCGAGGGAGAGACCTTGTCCGAGAACACCACCGCGCCCGCGACCCAGGGCGAGTACCGCATCGAGCACGACACCATGGGCGAGGTGCGGGTCCCCGCCTCCGCCCTGTACCGCGCCCAGACCCAGCGCGCCGTGGAGAACTTCCCGATCTCGGGGCAGGGCCTCGAGCCCGCGCACATCCACGCCCTCGCCCAGGTGAAGAAGGCCGCCGCCCGCGCCAACAAGGACCTGGGCGTCCTGGATGCCGCGATCGCCGACGCCATCGTCACCGCCGCCGATGCCGTCATCGCGGGCGATCACGACGACCAGTTCCCGGTGGACACGTACCAGACCGGTTCCGGCACCAGCTCGAACATGAACATGAACGAGGTGCTGGCCACCTTGGCCAGCCGCGCCGGCGGGATCGACGTGCACCCCAACGACCACGTCAACGCCTCGCAGTCCTCCAACGACGTGTTCCCCACCTCGGTGCATGTCGCGGTGACCGCTGCGGTGACAGAGAAGCTGCTGCCGGCTCTGGCTCACCTGGCGGAGGCACTGGAGACCAAGGCCGAGGCGTGGAAGCACGTCGTCAAGGCCGGCCGCACCCACCTGATGGACGCCACCCCCGTCACCCTGGGGCAGGAGTTCGGCGGCTACGCGGCAGCCGTGCGCTACGGCATCGAGCGCGTCGAGGCCGCCCTGCCGCGCACCGCCGAGGTCCCCCAGGGCGGCACCGCCGTGGGCACGGGCATCAACACCCCGGCCGGATTCCCGCAGAAGGTGATCGCCAACCTCGCCGAGCAGACGGGCCTGCCGCTGACGGAGGCGCGCAACCACTTCGAGGCGCAGTCCGCTCGCGACGGCCTGGTGGAGATGTCCGGTGCGCTGCGCACCATCGCCGTGTCGATCACCAAGATCTGCAACGACCTGCGCTGGATGGGCTCCGGCCCCAACACGGGCCTGGGTGAGATCGCCATCCCCGACCTGCAGCCCGGCTCCTCGATCATGCCCGGCAAGGTGAACCCGGTGATCCCCGAGGCCGTGCTGATGGTGTGCGCCAAGGTGATCGGCAACGACGCGGCGGTCGCCTGGGGCGGGGCCCAGGGCTCCTTCGAGCTGAACGTGCAGATCCCGCTGATGGGCACCAGCCTGCTGGAGTCGATCCGTCTGCTGGCCAACGCCTCCCTCGTGCTGGCCGACAAGACCGTTGACGGCCTGGTCGCCAACGAGGAGAAGGCACGCTTCTACGCTGAGGCCTCCCCCTCGATCGTCACCCCGCTGAACAAGCTGATCGGCTACGAGAACGCCGCGAAGATCGCCAAGCACGCCGTGGCCGAGCAGATCTCCGTGCGCGAGGCCACCCTCGCGCTGGGCTTCGTCGAGCGCGGCGAGCTCACCGAGGAGCAGCTGGATTCGGCCCTGGACGTGCTGTCCATGACCGAGCCGAAGGGCTGATCGAAGGGGCCGCCTGCGGGGCGGTCGGCTCAGCGCTCGAGCTCTCCGCAGCGCCCGAGCGGCAGCACTGCTGCTGCTCGGGCCGTCTCCCGGTCGATCATCCCGCGCATCACAGCAGCATCACAGCACGGGCTCGTCCAGCACGTGGGTGACCAGCTCGGCGACCTTGGACCGCTCGGAGCGCTGCAGGGTGATGTGGCCGAACAGCTCGTGCTCCTTGAGGGCCTCGACCACGGAGGCGATGCCGTCGTAGCGGCCGATCCGCAGGTTGTCGCGCTGGGCGATGTCATGGGTGAGCACGACGCGGGAGTTCTGGCCGATGCGGGAGAGCATGGTCAGCAGCACGTTGCGCTCAAGGGACTGCGCCTCGTCGACGATCACGAAGGCGTCGTGCAGGGAACGGCCGCGGATGTGGGTCAGGGGCAGCACCTCGAGCATCCCGCGGGAGAGGACCTCGTCGATCACGTTCTGGGAGACCATCGACCCCAGGGTGTCGAACACGGCCTGCCCCCACGGCCCCATCTTCTCGCTCTGGTCGCCGGGCAGGTATCCGAGCTCCTGGCCGCCCACCGCGAACAGGGGCCGGAACACCATGATCCTGCGCTGCGTGCGGCGCTCCAGGACCGCTTCCAGACCGGTGCACAGCGCCAGGGCGCTCTTGCCGGTACCGGCGCGGCCCCCCAGGGACACGATCCCCACGGACTCGTCCAGCAGCAGGTCGATCGCCACCCGCTGCTCGGCGGAGCGACCGGACACCCCGAACACCGTCTGGTCCCCGGGCACCAGGCGCACCTTCTTGTCCTTGGTGAGGCGACCCAGGGCCGATCCGCGCGGGCTGGTGATGGTGAGCCCGGTGTGCACGGGATGGTGGGCGATCTCGGGGATCTCCACCAGTTCCCCGTCGTAGAGGTCGGCCATGGCCTGCTCGTCCACGGAGGCAGCGATCATGCCGGTGTAGCCGCGGTCGCGAGCGAGCTCTGCGCGGTACTCCTCGGCGTGGATGCCGGAGGCGGAGGCCTTGATCCGCATCGGCAGATCCTTGGAGACCAGCACCACGTGCTTGCCCTCGAGCTGCAGATTCTTGGCGACCGCGAGGATGCGCGTGTCGTTGTCGCCCAGGCGGAACCCATCGGGCAGGGAAGAGGTGGACTGGTGGTTCAGCTCCACGTGCACGCGCCCGCCCTCCTGGCCGATGGGCAGGGGCACCGCGAGGTTGCCGTGCTGCTCGCGCAGGTCGTCGAGGATCCGCAGGGCCTGGCGGGCGAAGTACCCCAGGTCGGGGTGATGGCGCTTGGCCTCCAGTTCGGTGACCACCACGATCGGCAGCACGATGTCGTGCTCGGCGAAGCGGGTGAGCGAGAGCGGATCGGCCAGCAGCACCGAGGTGTCCAGCACGTAGGTGATCACCCCGGTCTCGATGTCAGGCAGCACCTCCTGGGCCGCCCCGGGCACCAGCGAGGGGACCACCGGCGTGCCGTCGCCCAGACGGGGCGCCGCTTCCGCCGATGTGCTGGCCCGCGCGGTGCGGAGCTCTGCGGGGCCGGCATCTGCGACGCCGCCCTCGGCGGGCATCGTCTCGCGGGCTGTGGTGGTCTCGTCCATGGGAGCCTCCCGGGTTCACGCGGTTGCCTGGACCATAACCCTGTCGGCACCCGCACTCGGGCGCGTCCCGCCGCGGGCGGGTGGGACGTTCACCCGATCGTCACCGGGAGTTCGGCAGAACCCCGGCGACCTCCATGGTGCCATCGCAGTGACCTGGAGCACATGGGGGACGCGCCCATCCCCGTCCCGGCTTCGACGGGCGGGGTGACGTGCCCGCCCTCCATGGGAACGACGACCGACCGGCCCCACCGTCTGTGCGGCGGGCCGGCGCACCCGGGGTTCGGGGCACCGGCCTAGCTGCCGAAGCGGCGCTCGCGACGGCAGAAGTCGCGCAGGGCGCGCAGCAGGTCCACCCGGCGGAAGCCCGGCCAGTACGTCTCGCAGAACCAGTACTCGGAGTGGACCGACTGCCACAGCAGGAAGCCGGAGAGCCGCTGCTCCCCGGAGGTGCGGATGATCAGGTCGGGATCGGGCTGGCCGCGGGTGTAGAGGTGCTCGGTGATGGAGTCGACGCTGATGGCCGCCGCGACCTGCTCTGGGTCCATCCCCTGGGATCCCAGATCCCGCACCAGTTCGCGCACCGCATCCACGATCTCCTCGCGGCCGCCGTAGCCGATGGCGACGTTCACCGTGAGGCGGGAAGCGGGCTCGGCATCCTGCTGGATCCGGCCGATGGCGCCGCGCACCTCCTCGGGCAGCATCTCCGCACTGCCGGTGAGGCGCACGCAGTAGCCGGCGTCGATGATCTGCTCGACGGTGTCCTTGATGATCCCGTAGAGCGCACCGAGCTCCTCGGCCGGGCGCGACAGGTTGTCGGTCGAGAGCATCCAGACGGTGACCAGCGGGATGTGGAGGTCCTCGCACCAGGTCAGGAACTCGACGATCTTCGCTGCGCCCATGCGGTGGCCCTCGGCGGTGGTGGCTCCGGAGGCCTTGGCCCATCGCCGGTTGCCGTCCACGATGACGCCCAGGTGCTGGGGCAGCTCGTAGTTCTCCAGCTCACGGGTGAGGCGGCGCTCGTACACGCGATAGAGCAGGGAGTCGTCGTCCACCACGGCCTCATCCCCTTCCGCCGACCGATCGTGCGGCCCGGATCGCGGCCGCGCTGTCCATTATCGGCTGTCGTGGACGGCTTTCGCGTGCGGTGCCAGGATCCTCCCCGGATCCGCACAGCTCACCGCGGGCGCGTGGCCGCCCCGCCGGCCCAGGCCGTGACGGTTACGGAACCGTAGGTTACGCTTTCGCCATGACCATCGGCGAGCGTCCGGACGACGCACCCCAGCACGAGCGCACCCGCGTCGCGCCCAGCACCATCACCCTCCCGCACCATGACCAGGATCCGGCGCTCCGCGAGGCGGTCGACGCGGTCGCCGAGTCCGGTGCCACCGTGACCGACGAGGACATCCCCACCGCCGATCGCTACCCCTTCGCGCCGCGCACCCTGACCCGCGCCATGGCGCGCCGGGCCGCGACGCTGGGCCTCCAGCTGCCCAAGCCTCGACTGCGGGGCGTGCTGCACCTGATCGCCTTCCCGGCGGTGCTGATCGCGGGCCTGCTGCTGGTGGCCTTCGGACAGACCCTCGCCATCCGCCTGGCCTGCACGGTGTTCATCGCGACCGCCTCCCTGCTGTTCGGGGTCAGTGCCACGTACCACCGCGGGACCTGGTCACCGCAGCACGCCATCATCCTGCGACGCTTCGACCACGCCAACATCTTCCTGATCATCGCGGGGACCTACACGCCGCTGGCGATCTCCCTGCTGGAGACGCGCGATGCGGTGACCCTGCTGACGATCTGCTGGGGCGGTGCCGCCGTCGGGGTGCTGTTCCGGCTGTTCTGGACCGGGGCCCCGCGCTGGCTCTACGTGCCTGCCTACATCGCACTGGGCTGGGTGGCGGTGTTCTACATGCCGCAGATGCTGGCCGGCGGCGGCTGGGCCGTGGTCTCACTGCTCGTGGCCGGGGGCATCGCCTACACGGCTGGTGCGATCGTGTACGCCCTCAAGCGGCCCGATCCCTCACCGGCGTGGTTCGGGTTCCACGAGATCTTCCACGCCGGCACGCTGGTCGGCTTCGGCTGCCACTTCGCGGCGGTCGCACTGTCGGCGCTCTGAGAGCCCGTAAGGGCCCGTCAGCGCAGGTCCGACGGAGGCCGCGGATCGTCCTCGGATTCCCCGGCTCCGCGCTCGCCTGCCGTGTGCGTCCCGTCGACAGGGTCCGTTCCCGGATCGACCTCCCGGCTCTCAGCACCGGCCCCGTCGCGCTGCTCCTCGGCCCTGTCGCGCCGCTCCTGGGCCTCGTAGCGCTCCCGCACCCGGCCCGCGGCCTGCACGCGTCGCACACGCCGGGCCATGTCCACCAGCAGCAGCACCAGCAGGGCCGCCAGCACGAAGGTGGCGAAGAACCCGGGCAGGCCGGGGGAGACGGAGACCGGGGTGAACTCCTCGCCGTCCGAAGGGGTGGGGGCTGCCAGCACCAGCTCGGTGATCACCAGGGCGGGGGACATCAGCGCACCTCGCCGTCGGCGGACCGACCGGTCCTGGCCTGCTCGCCGACATCCCGGGAGGGTGCCTCGTGGCCCTCGGTGCGCACCAGGTCGAGCCAGCCGCCCTCCTCATGGTGGGGCTGCTCCGGCCGGGCAGGGCGCAGGCCCGCGAACAGGTCCGTCTCCGGGAGCTCCACGCCGATGCGGGAGATGCGCAGCTCGTAGTCGTCGGTGCCCCAGGCTCGGGTGTCCGCGTCGTGGGCGATGCGGAAGAACGGACCGTCAGGATCCACCTGGGTGGCGTGGGCCCGCAGGGCGTCGTCCCGCACCTGGAGGTAGTCGCGCACGTCCACGCGCGTGGTGAGCAGGCGATCGGTGCGCTCGTCGAAGTGGAGCAGCATGTCCTCCAGCTCCTCGTTGGGCTGGCCCTCCTCACGCAGGTGCCGGGCGATCGCGGCGAACCGCTGCCGGTGGAACGCGTTGATGTAGTAGAGCTTGGCGATCGCCCATGGCTCCCCCAGCTCCGGGGCGAACTCGGGATCCGCCGCCAGCTCGAAGGCGGCCATCGAGATGCGGTGCACCTGGATGTGGTCGGGGTGCGGGTAGCCGCCGTTCTCGTCGTAGGTGGTCATCACGTGGGGGCGCAGTCGCCGCACCGCTTCGACCAGGGGGCGGGCGGCCTCCTGGACCTCGATGGTGGCGAAGGAGCCCTCGGGCAGCGGCGGCAGCGGGTCGCCGGTGGGCAGCCCGGAGTCCTCGAAGCCGAGCCATTCGTGCTGCACGCCGAGGATCGCCTGGGCCTTGGCCATCTCCTCGCGGCGCACCTCAGGCAGGCGTGCCGCGATCTCGGCGTCACCGAGCAGCTTGGGGTTCAGGATGTCGCCCCTCTCGCCACCGGTGCAGGTGATCACGGTGACCTCCACACCCTCGCGGGCGTAGCGGGCGGTGCTGCCGGCACCCTTGGACGACTCGTCGTCGGGGTGCGCGTGGACGGCCACCATGCGCAGGGGCTCGTCGGGGGCGGGCAGTACGACGTTCACGGATCTCCTCGACGGATCAGGCAAGGTCAGCGGGGGACGGCGCCAGGGACAGGGCCCCGACCATCGGTTGAGCCTACGCCATTTGCTCTCGCCCAGCGGCGAGCACGGGACCGTCTGCGCAAGCGGCGTCGGCGGCATCGGCACCATTCCCGCGGTGCCGACCATCGACCCCTCCTCCCCCAGGCCGGTCTGGGACACTGGCTGGCATGAGTGCAGTCCAGAACCGACCGGCAGATCGCTACGGCGCACCCATCGTGTCCCCGCGCCTGGGCCGGATCATGGTGGCCGTGGTCGCGATCGTGTTCGCGGCCACGGTGGTGCTGATCGGGATCCGCTTCGCCGATCAACCCGTCAAGGCCGAACTGCTCTCGTATGAGCACGTGGACGAGAACCGCATCGCGGTGAGCTTCGCGGTCACAATGCGCCCCGGAGCGGAGGCGGAGTGCGCGGTCCAGGCGATGAACGAGGGACGTGCGCAGGTGGGCTTCGTCGAGGTGGAGGTCCCCGCCCAGGAGCAGCGCCGCAGCACGCACCGGGTGGAGATCGCCACCCAGGGCGAAGCAGTATCGGCCGAGGTGCTCGGCTGCGAACAGCTCTGAGCACGCGGAGCACGCCGACACTCCCTGCGAGCCTCGCACTGACCTGCAATGTCGTGACGTGCACCATTGTGCGTTCAGGAAACTGCCCTCACACATGTAAACTGTCTGGGAACCGGCTTCGTGCCGGTTCTTCATTTCCCGCACACGGGGCGCATGCGCACATGTGCCCCGTATTTGCGTAGGGGGCCATGTCGTCCCATTGCGCACCAGAACTTCGACAGGAGTGAACCCATGAGCAGCCAGCCGAATGGCGCCTGGCTCACCCAGGACGCGTACGACCGCCTAGCCAAGGAGCTCGAGGAGCTCGAGGGCCCGGGGCGCACCGAGATCGCGGAGCGCATCGCTGCGGCCCGTGACGAGGGCGACCTCAAGGAGAACGGCGGCTACCACGCTGCCCGCGAGCAGCAGGGCATGATGGAGGCGCGCATCGCCGATCTCCAGCGACTGCTGAAGAACGCCGTGGTGGGCGAGGCCCCCAAGGACGACGGCGTGGTCGAGCCGGGCATGGTGGTGACCATCTCCCTGGCCGGCAAGGAGCGCACGTTCCTGCTGGGCAACCGTGAGATCGCCGAAGGTGACGACCTCGAGGTGTACTCGACCGATTCGCCTCTGGGCGGCGCCATCAACGGCGCCTCGGTGGGCCAGTCCATCGACTACACCGCCCCCAACGGCAAGTCCTTCCCGGTGGAGATCCTGAAGGCGAAGCCGTACAAGAGCTGACCGCCCGGCCATGTGGCCACTGCGCTGAGAAGAGGGCCCCTTCCCGGTATCGACCGGGAAGGGGCCCTCTTCTTGGCTTCGGCAGCAGATCAGCAGCCCTGCCGTGCCGGGTCTTCTCAGGCCACGGTGCGGCGGCGGAGCTGCCGGAAGTGGGCTTCGGCCCCAGCATCGAGCCCCAGTTCGGGGCTGGGATCACGCCCCACCACGTACAGCATCGTGGCGTTGACGAAGGCGATCAGCGGGATCGCGAACAGCGCCCCGGGGATGCCGGCAAGCATCGCACCGGCGGCGACGCCCAGGAACACGGCCAGCGGATGCATCTCCACGGCCTTGCCCATCAGGAACGGCTGCAGCACGTTGCCCTCGATCTGCTGGACGGCCAGAACGATGCCCAGCATGATCAGCGCCGATACCCAGTTGTTCAGCACCAGCACCAGCAGTACGGCGATCGCGCCGGAGGCGAAGGCACCGACCAGGGGGATGAAGCTGAACAGGAACACCAGCAGCCAGATCGGCACCGCGTAGGAGCCGAGGCCCAGCACCACCATGCCGAGCGCGATGCCCACGGCGTCCACGGCGGCCACCAGGATCTGGATGCGCACATACGCCGATAGGGCCTTCCAGCCGCGGCGGAACGCCTCATGGGTGGGGATGCGAGCGTCCGGGGGCAGCAACCCCACCACCCAGCGCCAGATCGCGGTGCCGCTGGAGAGCAGGAAGAACAGGGTGAACAGGCAGATCACGATGCCGGTCGCCACGTTGCCCAGCACCGCGGCGGTGCTCAGAGCACTGCTGACGAGCTGGGAGGCGTTCTCCTGAAGCTGGGTGATCCCCTCGTTGATCGCCGAATTGATCATCGGGTCATCGATCTGGAAGGTGGTCTGCGCCCAATCGAGGATCGCCTGGAAGCCGTCGACGGCCTTCGCCTGGATGTCGGCGAACTGGGCGATCAGCTGCCGACCGGCCAGGGTGAACATCCCGGAGATGACCAGCAGCAGACCGATCAGCGCGATGCCGCTGGATGCCGCACGCCCCAGGAAGGTGTACCTGGTGAGGACCTGCACCACGGGCTGAAGCATCACGGCCAGCAGGATCGCGATCAGCACCGGGATCACGATGGTGGTGATCTTCAGCAGACCCCATAGCACCAGGGCGATGGCCGCGACGACGATGATCAGTCGCCATGACCAGGCGGCGACCCGTCGCACGCCGATGGGGATCTCGTCCACCTCCTGCGGCAGGCCAGGGGGGCGCGGCGCAGGGCGCAGCTTCGACATCAGCGGTCTCCTTCATTCCGGCAAGCCGATCGACTCCGCGCCCACTCTAGTGGGGCGTACCCGGCCTGCCCTCACGATCGTGGCCCGCACGACGATCGAGGAGGTCATCCTCGACGAAGGTCGTGCCCGCCGCATCCCTCCGGCCAGGTCCCTCAGCGGTGGTGCTCGATACCGTGGGCCCATGCACAGCTCCGACGCCGCGCCCTCGCCCTCCCCGCCGTCCCACCGGCATCCTCCCTCCCGCGCCGACCGGCGGCAGCGCTCCCGCCCCGGCGCCCGCCACTGCCACCGCCCCCGATCCCGGTGCCGCAGGCGCGTTCCGCACGCGGCCACCGGCCCCCGAGCAGGCCGTGACCGCCGAGGCCGCGCTGTCCATCCGCGGGCTGCGCAAGTCCTTCAGCGGCACCGAGGTGGTCCACGGGATCTCCCTGGATGTCCCGCGGGGCTCCTTCTACGGCATCGTCGGCCCCAACGGTGCCGGGAAGACCACCACCCTGTCGATGGCCACCGGGATGCTGCGCCCCGACGGCGGCACCGCCCACGTGGCAGGGGTGGACATGTGGGCGCAGCCCGAGCGCGCGAAGGCCGGCCTGGGTGTGCTGGCCGACGGGCTTCGCACCTTCGACCGCCTCACGGGCCGTGAGCTCCTCACCTATGTGGGCCTGATCCGCGGGATGGAGGCCGACACCGTCGCCACGCGCACCGACTCCCTGCTGGCGGCCTTCGACCTGGCAGGCGAGGAGGGCAAGCTGGTGGTGGACTACTCCGCCGGCATGACCAAGAAGATCCTGCTGGCCAGCGCCCTGATCCACGCGCCCCGCCTGCTGGTGCTGGACGAGCCGCTGGAGGCCGTGGACCCGGTCTCCGCACAGGTGATCCGGAAGATCCTCACCGACTACGTGCGCAACGGCGGCACCGTGGTGCTCTCCAGCCACGTGATGGAGCTGGTGGAGGGCCTGTGCACCCACGTGGCGATCATCGCCAAGGGTGAGCTGCTCGCGGCGGGCACCCTCGACGAGGTGCGCCGGGGAGGCAGCCTGGTCCAGACCTTCATCGACATGGTGGGCGGCGGGGCCGTGGCCGAGGGGAGCCTGTCGTGGCTGGAGTCCTGAGCACCCCGCCTGCCGCCGCCACCGCTGCCGCGGGGACCGTCGATCACGGCTCCATCCAGCAGCGGCAGCTGGTGCCGCTGCTGATGAAGCTGAAGTGGGCGCTGTGGAAGCGCTCCTACCGCAAGAACGTCGGCAAGCTGGTGGGCACCATCATCGGTGTGCTGTACGCCACCGGCGGCCTGGTGGGACTGGTGTTCACGTTCCTGGGGCTGACGCTGTGGAGCGGCGAGGGCACCATGTTCCCCACCATCATCAGGGGCCTGGGTGCGGTCACGGTGCTCGCGTGGCTGCTGATTCCCGTGCTGGCCTTCGGGGTGGACGACACCCTGGACCCGCGACGCTTCGCCATGTTCCCGCGGTCGGCGAAGGAGCTGCAGCCGGGCATGTTCGCCGCTGCCGCGCTGAGCCTGCCCACCCTGCTGACCGTGGTGGCCGTGGGCATCGCGACGGTGTTCGAGGTGATCTGGCTGCTGGCCTTCGGCGCCGGTGCTGTGTGGGTGGCCCTCGCCCTGATCGTGCTGCTCCCTGCCAACCTGGCCGGCATCGCCCTGTGCCTGCTGCTGCCGCGCGCGGTGTTCGCGCACTCGGCCTCCCGCACCTCCTCTCGCAGCGGTCGGGAGCTGGGAGGCATGGTGGCCATGATGCTGTTCCTGGCCGCTGTCTACGGTATCTCTCTGTCGGTGCAGGGCCTGGAGAGCCTGGACATGGACCTGGTGCGCGAATGGACCATGATCGCGGTCACGGTGCTGGCGTGGACCCCGTTCGGTGCCCTGTTCGCGGTGCCGATGGACCTCGCGGAGGGCCAGGTGCTGGCAGCCCTGCTGCGCGTCCTCATCGGCGCAGCGACGATCGTGCTGGTGTGGAGGTGGTGGCGACGCTCCCTGGACCGCTCCCTCACCTCGGCACTGACCGGGGACGCCTCCTCGGGCACCGCGAAGGTCACCTCGCTGGTGCCGCGATGGGCCACCGCATCGCCTTTCGGGGCGGTGATGGGAAGGTCGCTGCGCTACTGGCGGCGCGACACCCGGTACCTGGCCGCCGTGGCCATCTACCCGCTGGTGTTCGTGTTCCTGGCCGCGATGGGTCTGGTGCTGGAGGAGGCCCGTCCGATGATGCTGGTGATGGCCGTGCTGATGGCCGGTCTCACGGGCATCTCGCTCTCGAACGAGATCGGCTTCGACGGCCCTGCAGGCTGGGTGAACATCACCGCCGGGCTCGACGCGCGCGCGAACCTGCTGGGCCGCATCGCGGCGATCGCCGTGCTCATGGCTCCGGCGGCGGTCGTGGTGACCGCGCTGGTGCCCCTGCTGTACGGCATGGCGCACCTGGTCCCGATGATGGTGCTGGGCACGCTGGGTCTGATGCTCACCGGCTGGGGGGTCTCCGTGGTGGTGGGCGTGCTGCTGCCCTACCCCACCTCGCCCCCGGGAACGAACCCGATGAAGGACAAGTCCGCCTCGAGCGCCAATGCGTTCCTGGGGATGGGCGCGGCCTCCCTCGGCGTGTTCGTGCCCCAGCTGCCGGCGATCGGGCTGGCCGCCTGGGGCGTGCTGGGCGGGGGCCTGCTGATCCAGGGGCTCGCAGGCCTGCTCAGCCTGATCATCGGCATCGTGGTGCTGTGGGTGGGGGTGCGGATCGGTTCGGCACGACTGGATGCCCGCTACCCGGACCTGTTCCAGAAGGTCCGCGACCACCTCTGAGCGTTCAGCTCAGCTCGCGCTGCATCACCAGGGCGTCGATGCTGCGCCCGCGGATCCGGTAGTAGCCGCGCCTGCGCCCGATCTCCTGGTAGCCGGCGCGCCGGTAGAAGGCGCGGGCGCGGCCGTTGTCCTCCCGCACCTCCAGCAGGATCCGCTCGGCACCGCCCGCCCGGGCGGCCTGCTCGCACCAGCCCAGCAGCGCCTGCCCGATGCCGCGATGCTCCTGGAGGGAGCCGATGGTGTGCAGGTCCGCGGTGTCGCCGGCCAGCATCACTCCGGCGTACCCCAGCAGCTCACCGGCCCGACCGGGTTCCTCGGCGACCACGTAGCGACGATCGGGGTGCTCGATCTCCTCGGCCAGCTGGAACACGGTCCAGGCCTCGCCGGGGAACAGCTCCAGCTCGGCGAAGGCGATGGCCTCCACGTCCTCGAGCGTCGCCTGTCGCAGCGTGATCTGCTCGGGCATGGTCAACGGCCCAGCGCGCTCTTGCGGGAGGTGGGCTTGGCGGCGTCCGGGTCCCGCAGGTACAGGGGGTCCGTGCTGGTGAGGTCCTCCCCCTGGGCGTGCAGGAGGGCCGCCACCTCGATCAGGTGGGAGGCATCCGCGTCCACGAGTTCCGAGGTGGCCGGCAGCAGGTCCGGGTACAGGCGGGTCCCGGAGCCGACCAGCAGACCGCAGGCCGTGAGCTCCGCGGCCACGTCCGCGGGCGGGGCAACGGCTGGCCCGGACTCGCGGCGCACGGTGCCGTCGGCCAACCGGCGGTACCGGGCGTGGTAGACCTCGCGGCGGCGCGCGTCGAGCGCTACGGCCACCGTGCGCTCCGGCAGGTCGCGGGCATTGCCGGCGACCCCGTCAGCCCCGTCGGCCTCGGCGAGCGCCTGGTGGGCCAGGGCGTCCAGGGAGCACACCCCGTGCAGGGGGATTCCCAGCACCGCGGCGATGGACCGGGCAGCCACCAGGCCCACCCGAAGGCCCGTGAAGGGGCCGGGGCCGCGGCCGACGACGACGCCGGTGAGCCCTGCGCGGCTGGCGCCTGCGTCCTGCATCACCCCGTCGACCAGGGCCAGCAGCACCTCGTCGTGGTGACGGGCGCGGGCGTCGGAGCGCACGTGGCGCACAGCGGCATCCGGTGCGTCCAGGTCTCCACCCATCACAGCGGTGGAGACGGCACCGGAGGTGTCGATGCCCAGCAGCATCAGTCCTCCTGCTCGTGGGTGTCGGTGGCGGGGTCGATCGGCGCGGTCCTCAGGCCGGCACCCGCCAGCGCGCGGGACAGGGACGTCGTCGCGGTCCGGTCCCAGCGAGGTCCGGACGGGAGCAGGCGCAGGGTGCGCGGCTCCTCGGGGCGGTCGGGATCGGCCACCTGGGTGGGGCGCACCAGCTCGATGAGCAGGTGCGAATCAGCCATGTGCTCCACTCGGTCGCGGCCCCATTCCACCACGGTGACCGCATCGTCGAGGTCGGCCTCGAGGTCGAGGTCCTCCAGGTCGGCACTGCCGCCGAGCCGGTAGGCGTCCACGTGCACGAGTGCCGGGCCTGCGGTGAGGGAGGGATGCACCCGGGCGATCACGAAGGTGGGCGAGGCCACGGGCCCACGCACCCCCAGCCCTTCCCCGAGGCCCTGGGTGAAGGTGGTCTTGCCCGCGCCGAGGGGCCCGTCCAGCACCAGCAGGTCGCCCGCGCGCAGCACCGTGGCGAGCACCTCGGCGACGCGCCGGGTGTCCCGCGGGTCCTCCGTGTGCAGCTCGATGCCGCTCATGGACGGACCTCGCGCGGAACGCGGGCGTTGATGGAGGTGAGCACCTCGTAGGGGATGGTGACGGCGGCACGTGCCCAGTCGTAGGCCGTGGTTGCGGCAGGTCCGTCGCTCCCGGCGGCGTCAGGTCCGGGGCCGTCCTCGGCCGGAGTGCTCTCGTGCCCGATGCGGGCATCGCCGAACAGGATCACCTCGTCACCGGCCTTCGCGACGCTGTCAGGGCCCAGGTCGAGCACGATCTGATCCATGCTGATGCGGCCCACCTGCGGCACCACCCGGTCGCCCTCGGCGGTGCGCACCAGCACGGACACCTTGCCGCTGGCCGCGCGGTGCAGACCGTCGGCGTAGCCCATCGGCACCAGTCCCAGGCGGGTGGTGCTCGCCGCGGTGTGCAGGCGCCCGTAGCCCACCGTGGTCCCCGCCGGGACCTCCTTGACCAGGGCCAGGCGGCTGGTGACGGTCATCGCGGGTCGCAGCGGGAGGTCGGTCTCCACCGGCGGGTAGCCGTACATCGCGATGCCGGGCCGCACCAGGTCGCGGTGCAGGTCGGGCCGGGACAGCAGGGCGGCGGAGTTGGCCAGGTGCTGCAGCGGGATGGTGCCGAACTCCTCGGTCAGGGCGGCGACAGTGGAGTCGAACACGTCCACCTGCTGGTCGGTGGCCGGGTCGGAGGGGACGTCCGCATCGGTGAGGTGGGTCCAGGCCGCGACCAGCTGCACGAAGTCCTCCTCCCGGATGGCCTGCACCACCGGGGCGGCCTGGGAGGGCAGGACGCCGTTGCGGCCCATTCCGGTGTCGATCTTCAGGTGCACGCGGGCGCGCCGCTCCACGGAACGGGAGGCATCGATCACCAGGTGCAGCATCTCCATGGAGCCGACGGACACGTCGATCCCGGCGGCCACCAGGTCCGGCAGCAGGGCGGCTGCGGTGCGCGGCTCGTACATCCAGGTCAGGATGGGCACGTCCAGTCCCGCATGCGACAGGGCCAGGGCACCGGCCGGGTGGGCCGCTCCCAGCCAGGTGGCCCCTCCCTCGAGTGCGGCCCGGGCGGTGGCGAGCATGCCGTGCCCGTAGCCGTCGGCCTTGACCACGGCCATCAGCGCCGTCTGCTCGTCGAGCGCACTCTTCAGTGCACGCACGTTGTCGGTGATGGCCGACGGGTCCACCACCGCGCGGTTGGGGATGTATCGGGGATCCTCCGCCGGGATCGGGACGCTCATCGTTCTCCTTCGCTCGACGGCTCTGCGCCGTGGGGCTGGTCCTCCGTGCCCGACAGGATAGTCGCCAGGGCATCGGGGACCCGATCGGCGACGTCGAGAGCGACCAAGGGCACGAGGCCTCCGTGGGAGGCCAGGCGCCCCGCGCGGCCGTGCAGCAGTGCGGCGATCGCCGCCGAGTGCGGGCCGGGCAGTCCCGCGGCGAGCAGGGTGCCCAGGATCCCGGCGAGCACGTCGCCGGTGCCGGCAGTGGCCAGATAGGCCGTCGCGTCGTCCTGCGCGAGCAGCGGGACCTCCGCCTCGGGCGCGGCGATCACGCTGACCGAGCCCTTCATCAGCACGGTCGCCCCGGTGGCGCCGGCGAGCGCCCGCGCCAGGGCGGGCGCATCCTGTTCGGGGTCGATGCCCAAGGTGCGGGCCAGCCGCTGCGCCTCGCCGCGGTGCGGGGTGAGCACCACCTCGGCGCTGAAGCGGTCCGCCCGTCGGATGGCATCGATCCCTCCGGCGTCGATCACGCCACGGCGCACCTCGCCGTCGGTGCCGGCGCGCAGGGCGCCGATGACGGTGCGTGCGCGCGCGTCGTCACCGGGAAGGCCCGGGCCGACCACGAGCGCATCGGTGCGGCCGATGTCGGCCAGGTCCACTCCTCCGGCGCGGGAGCCCGCCGCCGGGGCGGCCGGCCCGTCGGGCACCGGGTGGCCCAGGACCTCGGGTCGGGTGCGCAGCACCAGGTCCAGCACGGGGGCGGGGGCGAGGCAGCGCACCATGCCCGCCCCGGCGCGTGCCGCACCGGAGCAGGCCAGTACCGCGGCGCCCGGATATCGGGTGCTGCCGGCGGCGATCGCGACCACGCCGCGGCTGTACTTGCTGTCGTCCCTGCCGGCCCGCGGCCACAGCCGGCGCACGTCCTCATCCTGGAGGCGCTGCACGGCGGGCTGCGGGGGCAGGTGGTCCGCCAGCCCCAGGTCCACCAGGTGGGTGCGACCGGTGAGAGCGCTGCCGCCGGGCAGCAGCATCCCGGCCTTGACGGCTCCGAAGGTCACGGTGGAACGCGCGGGCAGAGCGAGCTCGGCGGCCTCACCGGTGGTGGCATCCAGGAAGCTGGGGAGGTCCACGGCGATCACGGGTGTGCCGCGGTGGCGGATCAGCTCGAGGATCCCTCGCAGTTCCCCGGGGACCTCGGGGCGGCCGCCGATGCCGAGGATCGCATCGAGCACCAGGCAGGTACCGTCGATCAGCTCGCCCAGCTGCTGTTCGGTGAGATCCGCGAGCCGGTGCAGCGTCCCTCCAGCCGCGTGGAGGGCTCGGGCCCCCTCCTGGTGGCAGGCGTCCGCGGTGGCGAGTCCATCGGCGCGGATCCCGTCTCGGCGCAGCATGGCCGCGGCGTGCAGCCCGTCGCCGCCGTTCGCACCGGAGCCCGCGAGCACCAGTACGTGGGGTGGTGGTCCCGGGGCGCGATCCGCATCGGCGACGAGTCCGGTCCGGGCCCGCAGTTCGGCGCGCACATGGGCGGCGAGGGCGTGGGCGGCCCGCTGCATCAGGGGCTCGCCTGCATTGAGCAGGGGACGCTCTGCCGCGCGGACGGTCTCTGCTTCGTAGCCGTGGATCATGCTCCTGCCTCCGCTCCCGTGGGCCTGCTGCTCGGGCTGGTCCCCGTTCGATGGTCCGCCGGCGGGTCGCTCTCCCTCTCGGCCACCACGATCGCGGTGGCGATCGAGCCGTCGTGGGAGAGGGACAGGTGCAGGTGGCCCACCCCTAGGCGCTCGGCGGCGCGCAGCGTGGCACCCTCGAGCACCAGGTAGGGCTTGCGGGCACCGTTGCGGCGCACCGTGACGTCGTGCCAGGAGAAGTCCCCCGGGGACCCCAGTGCCTTGCCCACGGCCTCCTTGGCGGCCACGCGCGCGGCGCGGGAGGCGGCGGACATCTCCCGCTCGCTGGGGGTGAGCAGGCGCGTCAGCAGCGCCGGGGTGCGCACGAAGGCCGCATCGAGCCGGGGCACGTCGACCACGTCGATGCCGACCCCCACCACGGTGCCGTCCTCACGGGGCGCGAAGGCCCGGGGCGATCCCCCGGCCGTCTCGGCAGGCTCGACGCGCCCGGCCGGCCCGGCGGACAGGGCAGGCGGGGTGGGGCCGTGCGGGTCATGGGGATCGGAAGGGGACGTGTACACCCCTGCAGTATCACACCCGCGTGCGGGTCACTCCACGGTGACGGACTTGGCCAGGTTGCGGGGCTGGTCCACGTCCAGGCCCTTCGCGGTGGCCAGCTCGCAGGCGAAGATCTGCAGCGGGATCACCGTCAGCAGCGCCGCGAACAGGGTGCGGGTCTGCGGGATGCGGATCACCACGTCGGCGTAGGGCAGCACCTCGTCGTCCCCCTCCTCCGCGATCACCAGGGTACGGGCACCCCGGGCGCGCACCTCCTGGATGTTGGAGATCACCTTGGAGTGCAGCACGTCGCGCCCGCGCGGGGAGGGCACGATCACGAACACCGGCTGCCCCTCCTCGATGAGGGCGATGGGGCCGTGCTTGAGCTCGCCGGCCGCGAACCCCTCGGCGTGGATGTAGGCGATCTCCTTCAGCTTCAGCGCGCCCTCCATGGCGGTCGGGTAGCCCACGTGCCGGCCCAGGAACAGCACGCTGGTGGCGTCCTTCATGTCCTTGGCGAGATCCTCGACCTGTGCCGAGGCGTCCAGCACCTGCTGGATCTTCTCCGGCAGGGCGTGCAGGTCCTCCATGATCTGGGCGATCTCGTCGGGGAAGAGGTTGCCGCGCACCTGCGCCAGGTACAGGCCCAGCAGGTAGCAGGCGGCGATCTGGCCCAGGTAGGCCTTGGTGGAGGCCACCGCGATCTCCGGGCCGACGTACAGGTACAGGGCGGCATCGGCCTCGCGGGGGATGGTGGAACCACGGGTGTTGCAGATCGCGATCACCTTGGCGCCCTGCTCCTGCGCGTGGCGCACGGCCATCAGGGTGTCCATGGTCTCGCCGGACTGGGAGATCGCCACCACCAGCGTCTTCTCGGTGACCACAGGGTCGCGGTAGCGGAACTCGTGGGCCAGCTCCACCTCCACCGGGATGCGGCACCAGTGCTCGATGGCGTACTTGACCACCGCACCCGCGTTGGCGGCGGTGCCGCAGGCCACTACCACGATCTTGTCCACGCTGCGCAGCACGGAGTCGTCGATCGCCTTCTCGTCCAGGTGCAGCTTCCCGTCGACCAGGCGGCCCAGCAGGGTGTCGGCGATGGCGCCGGCCTGCTCGTGGATCTCCTTGGCCATGAAGGAGGGGTAGCCGCCCTTCTGCGCGGCGGTCACGTCCCACTCGATGGTGAAGCGCTTGGGGTCGGTGACCTCGGCGCCGTCGGCGGTGATCACTCGCACCGCATCGGCGGTGACGGTGACGATCTGGTCGTGGTCGATCTCCAGCGCCTCGCGGGTGGAGTCCACGAAGGCGGCCACGTCCGAGCCCAGGAAGTTCTCGCCGTCGCCCAGTCCCACCACGAGCGGGGAGTTGCGCCGGGCGGCGACCACGGTGCCCGGGGCATCGCGGTGCACGGCCAGCAGCGTGAAGGCACCGTCGAGATGGGTGACGGCCCGGCGCATCGCCTCGGTGAGGTCGCCGGTGGCCTCCATCTCCCGGGCCACCAGGTGGGCGGCGGCCTCGGAGTCGGTCTCGGAGCGGAAGGGGTAGCCGGCCGCCTCCAGCTCGGCGCGCAGGGCGGCGAAGTTCTCGATGATGCCGTTGTGCACCAGGGCGAGCTCGTCGTCGTGACCGCCCAGGTGGGGGTGGGCGTTGGTGTCGTTGGGTGAGCCGTGGGTGGCCCAGCGGGTGTGGCCGATGGACACGCTGCCGGTCATGTCGGTGCGCTCGGCGAGGGCCTCGCGCAGGTTCTGCAGCTTGCCGGCCCGCTTCCCGAGGCGCACAGTGCCGTCGTCGACCACGGCGATGCCGGCGGAGTCGTACCCGCGGTACTCGAGCCGGGCCAGGCCCTGCAGGGCCACATCGACGGGGCGGGAGGGAGGCGGCGCGGGGCCTGCGTATCCGACGATTCCACACATGGGGCTCACGCTAACGGCCCGCGCAGGGTGTGACACCCCGAAACCGCTGGTGGAGAGAGGTGTCGCTCACGATCCAGAGCGACCGTGCACGCACGTGGAGCATCCCGCGCAGGTTCGGTCACGATCGGTCACGGCCTGTCCGGTGCGCGTCACGGGGCCCGGGCTGGAACAATCGCCCCATGAGATCCGCCGTCAACGCCGTCTCCCCGTTCGACGAGATCCCTCGTGACGAGTGGGCCCGGCTCTCGCAGCAGACCCCGCTCCCCCTGTCCGAGCAGGACGTGGCGAAGCTGCGGGGCCTGGGCGACCGGGTGGACCTGCAGGAGGTCGATGCGGTGTACCGGCCCATCTCGCGCCTGCTGAACATCCAGGTGGCCGCCGCCCAGCAGCTGCGCATGGCGCGGGGGGACTTCCTGCCCCAGCGGCAGCACCGCACCCCGTACGTGATCGCGGTGGCGGGATCGGTGGCCGTGGGCAAGTCCACCACCGCGCGCCTGCTGCGGGAGCTGATGGCGCGCTGGCCGGACACGCCGCGCGTCCAGCTGGTGACCACCGACGGGTTCCTGTACCCCAACGCCGAGCTCGAGAAGCGCGGCATCATGCACCGCAAGGGCTTTCCCGAGAGCTACGACCGCAGGCGCCTGCTGCGGTTCGTCTCCGACGTCAAGGCCGGGGTGTCGAGCGTGGAGGCACCGGTGTACTCCCACCTCACCTACGACATCGTCGAGGACGAACGGGTGGTGGTGGAGCGACCGGACGTGCTGATCCTGGAGGGCCTGAACGTGCTCCAGCCCTCGCGGCCGCGTCGTGACGGGCGGATGGGCCTGGCGGTCTCGGACTTCTTCGACTTCTCCGTGTACGTGGATGCCCGCGGTGAGGACGTGCAGCGCTGGTACGTCGAGCGGTTCCTGCAGTTGCGACGCACCGCCTTCAACGACCCCCGCTCCTACTTCCGCCGCTACGCGGAGCTCTCGGACCAGGAGGCCAGGCAGACGGCCGAGCGGATCTGGCGCTCCATCAACGGGCCGAACCTCTCGGAGAACGTGCTGCCCACGCGCGGTCGCGCGGATCTCGTGCTGCGCAAGGACGGCCTGCACCGGGTGCAGACCGTCCTGCTGCGCAAGGTGTGAGGACGGGCCGGCCGCACTGTCGACCGGCCCTCACAGGATGCGACTCAGAGGCCGACGCGCTCGCTGACCACAGCGGCGAGGCGCTCAGCCACGGCGGTGGCCTGCTCGTCGGTGGGCGCCTCGACCATCACGCGGACCACGGGCTCGGTGCCGGAGGGGCGCAGCAGCACGCGGCCGGTCTCCCCCAACTCGGCCTCGGCCTCGGCGACGGCGTCGAGCACACCGCGGTCGATGGTGGCGCGCGCCTTGTCCACGTTCTTGACGTTGATCAGGGCCTGTGGGAGGCGGGTCATGACGTCGGCCAGCTCGCGGGCGGTACGCCCGGTCTCGGCGATCCGCTGCAGGAGGTGGAGGGCGGTCAGCTCCCCATCACCGGTGGTGGCGTGCTCGGCGATGATCACGTGCCCGGACTGCTCACCGCCGATGGAGTACCCGCCCAGGTTCATCTCCTCGAGCACGTAGCGGTCGCCCACGGCCGTCTGCCCCAGGAAGATGCCGTGCTCGCGCATGGCGAGCTTGAGGCCCAGGTTGCTCATCACCGTGACCACCAGGGTGTCCTCGTGGAGCTTGCCGCGCTCCTTGAGGTCCAGGGCCAGGATCGCCATGATCTGGTCGCCGTCGATGACCTCGCCGTCGGCGTCCACGGCCAGGCAGCGGTCGGCATCGCCGTCGAAGGCCACGCCGATGTCCGCGCCGTGCTCGCGCACCGCTCGCTGCAGGGGCTCGAGGTGGGTGGATCCCACGCCGTCGTTGATTAGGCCGCCGTCGCTGAGGTCGCCGATCACGTGCACGGTGGCGCCGGCGCGCCGCAGTGCCTCGGGGCCGGTGACGGCGGCAGCCCCGTTGGCGCAGTCGGCCACGACGGTGATGCCCTCCAGGGAGCGATCCAGGGTGCGGACGAGGTGCTCGACGTAGGCATCGATCGCGCCCTCGTAGCGGCGGATGGTGCCCACGTCGGTGCCCTCCGGGCGGTCCCACTCCTCACCGAGGCGGGCCTCGATGGCGTCCTCCACCTCGTCGGGCAGCTTGGTGCCGCCGCGGGCGAAGAACTTGATGCCGTTGTCGGGGGCGGGGTTGTGGGAGGCGGAGATCATCACGCCCAGGTCGGCACCAGTGGACTGCACCAGGTACGCCAGTCCCGGGGTGGGCAGCACCTCGGCGTCCAGCACGTCGACACCCGCGGAGGCGAGTCCCGCGCACACGGCGGCGGTGAGGAAGTCACCGGAGGGGCGGGTGTCCCGGGCGACGATGGCGCGCGGCTTGGTGCCGCCGAAGGCGCCCAGGGTGCCCAGCACGTGGGCTGCGCCCACGGAGAGCTCGACGGCGAGCTCCGCGGTGATGTCGCCGTTGGCGCGTCCGCGCACTCCGTCGGTACCGAACAGTCGTGCCATGGGATCCGATTCCTCTCGCAGGGTGGTGTCGCCGGGTGGTGTCGCAGGGTGGTGCTCCGGTGGGCCGCTCAGGACGACCGACTGTTCGAGGGTAGTGGGCAGTGGGCCCGTCGCCGCGAAGATCTGCCGATGTCATCGACTGGGGAGAGCAGGGCCACGCCGGGCAAGGCCACGCACGGGCCGGTGGCTGCCCACGCGACAGGACCCCGCCACCGAGGGGTGACGGGGTCCTGTGCGAGCTGGAGGAAGCGGCGCTGCCGCTCCGATCAGCGCTTGGAGTACTGAGGCGCCTTGCGGGCCTTCTTGAGCCCGGCCTTCTTGCGCTCGATGACGCGGGCGTCACGAGTGAGGAATCCGGCCTTCTTCAGGGTGGGACGGTTGTTGTCCTCGTCGATCTGGTTCAGCGCGCGGGCAACGCCGAGGCGCAGAGCGCCGGCCTGGCCGGAGGCGCCGCCGCCGTGGATGCGGGCGATGACGTCGAAGCGTCCCTGGATGTCCAGCACGCGGAAGGGCTCGTTGACCTCCTGCTGGTGGACCTTGTTCGGGAAGTAGTTCTCGAGGCTGCGGCCGTTGACGGTCCACTGGCCGGAGCCGGGGACCAGGCGCACGCGGGCGACAGCCTGCTTGCGACGGCCGGTGCCGTAGCCGGGAGCGGTAGCCGACTGGCCGCGGCCGGTCGAACCCTCGGTCTGGGTGGACTCGGTGGTGAAGCTCGACGGGGCCTCTTCGTCGGTGACGGTCTCGAGGGCCTCAGGGGTGGTCTCGGTCACGGTTCTCCTTGGTTGTTCCGTGCGGCAGGGCGAAGCGCGGGGCGCGCCCGCTTACTGCGCCACCTGGTCGATGGTGAAGGGGACGGGCTGCTGAGCAGCATGGGGGTGCTCGGCGCCGCGGTAGACCTTCAGCTTCTTCAGCTGCTGGTCAGCAAGCTTGTTCTTGGGGAGCATGCCGCGGATGGCCTTCTCGACCGCCTGCTCGGGCTTCTTCTCCAGCAGCTCGGAGTAGGGGATGCCGCGCAGGCCGCCCGGGTAGCCGGAGTGGCGATAGGCCAGCTTGGTCTCGCGCTTGTTGCCGGTCAGGGCAACCTTGTCAGCGTTGATGATGATGACGAAGTCGCCTGCATCCACGTGGGGTGCGAAGACCGGCTTGTGCTTTCCCCGCAGCAGCTGAGCAGCCTGGGAAGCGAGCCGGCCGAGGACGACATCCGTTGCGTCGATGACGTACCAGGAACGCTCGACATCGCCGGGCTTCGGGGTGAACGTACGCACTCGTGCCTTCTTCTCTCGTCGGAGTGCCCCATGAGCGGGTGCTCAGGGGCACGGTTCGATGGACCGTGGACACGCTTCCCTCGGTTGAAGCATGGCCTCTTCGCTGGGCCCGGACCGTTCCGCTTACGCCGCGACGGCGGTCCTGGGTGCACTGTGAGGAGCCCTTTTCGCGCCGACCTGTGAGGAGTCGGCAGCGGATCAGGGCGCGCACCAAGGCACAACGACGACCAAGACTACTGGTCGGGCGGCGACGGGGTCAACGCGGGGGCGGGGTCCCCGGGGTGTGATCTCCGGCTCGCGGGGCGTGCAGCATCAACTGCAGCAGCCGTCCAGCCCCGGCCAGGGCCACCAGGACCGTGGCAGCGGCACTGGTGGCATGAAGGGGCCACGACCATGGCGAATGGTCAGCGCCGCCGATGAAGTAAGTATCGGCCAAGGACATCCCAGCCCCGAAGCTCGCTGCGAAGTACGCCGGAGTCCCCGCGGCCAGCAGCACCAGATACCCCAAGGCCAGCGTGGACACCGGTGTGCGGGACCGCATCCCGACCACCCCGAGCACCAGTGCGAGCACGACGCCGAGGGCGGGAATGCCGAGGGCAAGGACCGGTGACAGACTCTGATCCGCGGCCTCCAGGTCGCGATGGATCTGCGAAAGGGTGCGGCCCGGTGCTGCGGCCAGAGGGTTCAGCACCAGGATCTGCACCACGGCGAGCGTCGCGTACGCGAGAACCAGCGATGTCCCGACGAGGACCACGGCCACGTGGCCACGCGCAGCCCCACCGCTGCGGCGGGCCTCCCGCGCCGCGGCGGCCATCGCGTCCACGTCCGTCCGTCCTGCGTTCATGCCGCCCCCTCTGGTCCGGACCCTGGGACGGGTCCTCCGCGGAAAGGCTAGGCCGGAGGGGCGGGCAGCTGACGGGTGCGCACCGGACCTGACCAGCAGCTGCACCGTTCCTTCACCCATGCCCGTCCCCCGCTGCGCTGACTCCTGCTGGGGTCTGGCTGCAACGAGCTCTACCCCCGCAGCACCCGCGCGGCACGCGCCTGCGCGGCGAGGTCCGCCTCGGCCGGGTACTCGACCCCCTCGAGGGTGAGCCCCTGGGGTGGGCACAGCGGCGCGGACCCGGCACTGGTGCGGGTGGAGGACTGCCGGGTGCGGGCTGCGAGAACCTGCGCGGGCCAGTCCTCCCCTTTGCGTCCCTCCCCCACGGCCAGCAGCGTGCCCACCAGGGAGCGCACCATGTGGTGACAGAAGGCGTCGGCGACCACAGTGGCGACCACCAGGCCCTCGTCGGTCCTCCCTGGCTCGGGGCGCTCCCAGGAGAGCTGCTCGAGGGTGCGGATGGTGGTGGCTCCCTCTCGCGGCTTGCAGAAGGACAGGAAGTCGTGCTCACCCAGCAGGGCGCGGGAGGCGCGCGCCATCGCCTCGACGTCGAGGGGCCAGCGGTGGCGCAGCACGTCGCGACGCAGCGGGTCGTGCACCGTGGGGCCGTCGGAGATGCGGTATCGGTAGCGGCGGCGGAGCGCCCCGAACCGGGCATCGAACTCCGCAGGGACCTCCCGGGCGGCGTGGACCACCACGTCGGCGGGCAGCAGGCCGGCCAACCGGGTGACCAGGGCGTCGGCCGGAGCGCGGTCGGAGCGGCCGGGGATCGTGGCGAGCACGGGGCCGGGAAGGTCCAGGTGGCACACCTGCCCGCGCGCATGGACACCCGCGTCGGTGCGCCCGGCGACGGTCACCTGCACGGGCACGCGGGCAATGCGGGACAGGGCCTGCTCCAGCTCACCCTGCACGGTGCGCTGCCCGGGCTGGGCGGCCCAGCCGTGGAAGTCGGTGCCGTCGTAGGAGAGGTCCAGGCGCAGGCGGGTGAGCTGAGGGACGCGGGACGCCTCTGGCGCGCCGGCTTCCCGGGGAGCGTCCGGTGTGGGATCGGCGGGCTGATCGACGGACATGGTGCCGATCGTATCGGCGGCGCTCGGTACGCTGGCCCGCGTGAAGATCCTCGTCATCGGCTCCGGCGGCCGCGAGCACGCGATCATCCGCCGCCTCAGCGCCGACTCCCCGCCCCTGACCTCCACGCCGCCCCCGGCAACCCCGGCATCGAGGCCCGGGCCACCTGCCACGACATCGCCGTCGGCGATCTCGACGGCCAGGTCGAGCTGGCACGCCGGCTGGAGGTGGACCTGGTGGTGGTCGGCCCCGAGGCACCGCTGGTGGCGGGTGTCGCCGATCGCCTGCGGGCGGCCGGCATCGCCGTGTTCGGCCCGTCGGCGGCGGCTGCCGCCCTGGAGGGCTCGAAGTCCTTCGCCAAGGAAGTGATGGCCTCCGCGGGCGTGCCCACCGCCGCCTCGGTCACCGCCTCCGACGAGGACGCACTGGTGGCGGGCCTGGACCGGGTGAACCCGCTGGGCGATGTGCCGTTCGTGGTCAAGGCCGACGGGCTCGCGGCCGGCAAGGGCGTGGTGGTCACCCCTGATCGCGAGGCGGCCCTCGCCCACGGCCGTTCCGTGATCGGTGCGGGCGGCTCGGTGGTGCTCGAGGAATACCTGGACGGCCCCGAGGTGTCCCTGTTCTGCGTGTGCGACGGCGAGAGGGTGGTGCCGCTGGCCGCGGCCCAGGACTTCAAGCGCGCCCTGGACGGCGACCAGGGCCCCAACACCGGCGGCATGGGCGCCTACTCTCCGCTGCCGTGGGCCCCCGAGGGTCTCGTGGATGAGGTGGTGCGTACCATCGTCCAGCCCACGGTCGAGGAGATGCGCCGGCGCGGAATCCCCTTCGTCGGCATCCTGTACTGCGGTCTCGCCCTGACCGCCCGCGGGGTGCGGGTGGTGGAGTTCAATGCCCGCTTCGGCGATCCCGAGACCCAGGTGGTGCTGGAGCGCATGGCCTCGCCCTTGTCCGAGCTGCTGCTGGCAGCGGCGCGCGGCGACCTGCAGCAGGCCCAGGCCCCCCGCTGGCACGACGGCGCGGCTGTCGCAGTGGTGCTGGCCTCCGCCGGTTACCCGGCCGAGGCCCGCCTGGGCGATGAGATCACCGGCATCGAGGAGGCCGAGGCCGCCGGTGCCCACGTGCTGCACGCCGGTACCGACCGACGCGAGGACGGCGCCCTGGTCAGCTGCGGCGGTCGCGTGCTCGCCGTGGTGGGCACCGGGGAGGATCTGCAGGCCGCCCGCGAGCTCGCCATGGCCGGGGTGGAACGGATCGAGCTGCAGGGGTCCCTGCACCGCACCGACATCGCCCTCCGCGCCGCCGAGTCCGAGCGGAGCGGCGCCGGGGAGGCGGGGCCGGCATGAGCACGCCCCACCGGCCAGCCGCTGCTGACCGCACCGGAGCTGTCCGGCTGGGACCACGCCGTCGGCGGCAAGGTGCGCGAGCTGTACGTCCCGGCCGGCACCGATCCGGCTGAGGCCACCGAGGTGCTGATGGTGGCCACCGACCGCATCAGCGCGTACGACCACGCCCTGCAGCCGGGGATCCCCGACAAGGGCCGGCTCCTCACCGCGATCAGCCTGTTCTGGTTCGAGCAGCTGGAGGATCTGGTGCCGAACCATGTGCTGTCGGCGACCGACGTGCCGGCCGAGGTGACCGGGCGCGCCCTGCGCTGCCGCGGCCTGGACATGGTGCCGCTGGAGTGCGTGGCACGCGGGTACCTGACGGGGTCGGGGCTGGCGGACTACCGGGCCACCGGCTCCGTGGGCGGGCATACGCTGCCCGAGGGTCTCACCGAGGCCTCCCGCCTGGAGCCGGCGATCTTCACCCCCGCCACCAAGGCGGAGGTGGGTGACCACGACGAGAACATCACCGTGGATGAGGCCCGGCAGCGTCTGGGGGGCGACCTGGTCGAGGAGCTCGAGCACCTCACCCTCGCCGTCTACGAGCGGGCGCGGTCGATCGCGGCCGGGCGGGGCATCCTGCTGGCCGACACCAAGCTCGAGTTCGGCCACTCCCGCACCGACGGCTCCCTGGTGCTGGGCGACGAGGTGCTCACTCCCGATTCCAGCCGTTTCTGGTCCGCAGCCGGGTACCGCGAGGGCCGGGCCCAGCCCAGCCTGGACAAGCAGTTCGTGCGCGACTGGCTGACCTCGGACACCTCCGGATGGGACCGCGCCGCCGACGCTCCTCCCCCGGCTCTGCCGGCGGAGGTCGTCGAGCAGACGCGGTCCCGGTACGTGGAGGCCTACGAGAGGCTCACCGGTCAGGTGTTCTGAGGCTCAGGTGTCCTCCACCAGTGGCACGAAGCGGAACCGGCCGTGCTGGGTGTCGACTATCCGGTCCCCTCGGCGCTCGACCCGGTGCATGACCGTCGCCACGGGGATCACCATCATGCCGCCGTCGGCGAGCTGGTCGATCAGCTGGTGCGGCATGCGCTGCGCCTCTGCCGAGACCAGGATCCGGTCGTAGGGTCCGTCGCCGGGTGCACCGAGCACCCCGGCCTGCGTCTCCCGGATGCTGGCATGGGTCGCCTCACCGAGCGCTGCCTCGAGGGCCTCGCGCGCGGGCCCGATCAGCTCCGGGCGTCGCTCCACGCCGATCACCTCTCCGCAGCCGCCGACGAGATGGGCCAGCAGAGCGGTGGTCCAGCCGGATCCGGCCCCGAGGTCGAGCACCCGGTGCCCCGGTTTCACGTCCAGCAGCCGCAGCATGGTCGCGACGGTGTAGGGCTGGGAGTTCGTCTGGCCGTGGCCAATGGGAAGGGCGCAGTCGATACCGGCGTACGGGCGCTGCTGCTCGGGCAGGAACGGTGCCCGGGGCACGGCCTCCATCGCGGTCTGCACACGATCCGGTCCCATGGGCGTCTCCTTCGCGTCCTGCCTGCTCGGTGGGCGGGTCAGCGCGATCCGAGCTCGACGACCCGCTCGGGCTCCGGCCAGTCGCGCACCTCGGTGCCCTCGGGGGCCAGCTGCGTGGATTGCCGCATGTAGATCGCGCGCCCCTGCTCGCTGGCAACCGCATCGTGCACGGGAAGAGCAAGGCGGGGGCGGACGGCACGCAGGAAGTCGATGGTCTCGGACATCTTCGACCAGGGGGCGACCACCGCGAAGGCGAGGGCGTCGATGCCATGGAACTCCTGGACGGGTTCGAGGGAGTCGCCGGTGACGCCGAGGCGCTGGCCGCCCCCGGCACTGATCACAAGGCCCGAGTTGCCCACGCGCGGGATGTCCGGGTGGATGATCGCGTGGCGTCCGCCCACGGCGGCGATGCGCAGTGGTTCATGCCCGTCCACGGCGGGGAACTCGTGGCTGCTGCCGGCCGGGAGGGGCACCAGCCGATCACGAGTCACGACGGGGGCCGAATCGCCGTCGCCGGCATCGTCACCGGCGCTGTCATCGCCGCCATCGCTGTCATTGCCGGCAAGCATCTCGGCGGTCTCGGGCTCGGCGATCACTACGGCACCCGGGCTGGCCCGGAGGATCTCGGTCAGCAGCTCGGGGTCCACGTGGTCGGGATGCTGGTGGGTGATGGCCACGACGTCGATCGCGCCGAGCACATCGGCGCTCAGTGACCGCACGCCCTCGGCGCTGAAGCCTCCCGGGTCGATCATCAGGCGTCGGCCGGCGACCTCCACGAGCAGGCACGAGTGGACGAGGTGACGGATCTTCATCGGTTGCCTCCCGGCATCATCGGCACGGTCAGGTGGTCTGTTTCGAATGTAGCCCGCCCCGCGCGGGGCGGGGAAGCCGATCGGTAGGATGAGCTCGCCCGCCCCGTCGTCCTGCCATCGGGTCGACACCATCCCCCAGGAGATTGCCCATGCCGCGCGTCGTGGTCCACGTCATGCCCAAGCCCGAGATCCTCGATCCGCAGGGGAAGGCCGTCGCCGCGGCGCTGCCCCGTCTGGGCTTCGAGGGGATCGGCTCCGTGCGGCAGGGCAAGCGCTTCGAGCTCGAGGTCGACGGCGAGGTGACCGACGAGGTCCTCGCCTCCCTGCGCGAGGCCGCCTCCACGCTGCTGTCCAACCCTGTCATCGAGGACGTCGTCGCCATCGACGTGGAGGACTCCGGCTCCCTGGAGCGCGCCCTGGACGCCGGGGCGGAGGAGCAGGCCTGATGCGCATCGGTGTGGTGACGTTCCCCGGGACTCTGGACGACCGGGACGCCCTGCGTGCGATCCGCCTGGCCGGTGGTCAGCCCGTCGCGCTGTGGCATGCCGAGGGGGACCTGCTCGATGTCGAGGCCGTGGTCCTGCCCGGCGGGTTCTCCTACGGTGACTACCTGCGGGCCGGTGCGATCAGTCGCTTCGCCCCCGTGATGGAGCGCGTGGTGGACGCCGCGAACGGCGGGATGCCCGTGCTGGGGATCTGCAACGGCTTCCAGATCCTGTGCGAGACCCACCTGCTGCCCGGGGCGATGATCAAGAACGCGCACCGCGCCTTCATCTGCCGTGATCAGCCGCTGCGGATCGAGAACAATCGCACCGCCTGGACCACCGACTACGAAGCGGGTCAGGTGATCCGGATCCCCCTGAAGAACCAGGACGGCCAGTACGTGGCCGATGAGCGCACGCTCGCTGAGCTCGAGGCCGAGCGCCGCGTCGTGTTCCGCTAC
Source organism: Brachybacterium epidermidis (assembly GCF_015209585.1). Taxonomy (GTDB): domain Bacteria; phylum Actinomycetota; class Actinomycetes; order Actinomycetales; family Dermabacteraceae; genus Brachybacterium; species Brachybacterium epidermidis. The sequence goes on along the minus strand of NZ_JADEYR010000001.1, from coordinate 115,120 downwards.
GCGGAGGGCGCCACCCACGGCCCCGAGGGCTTCGAGGTGAACCCCAACGGCTCCCGCAATGACATCGCCGGCATCACCAATGCCTACGGCAACGTGGTGGGTCTGATGCCGCACCCGGAGCATGCGGTCGAGGCCGGTTTCGGGCCCGACGAGCCCGGTCAGGGCACACGCACCGGCACGGACGGTCTGGGGATCTTCACCTCGGTGCTGCGCAGCCTCGTCGCCTGAGCACCCGCTCCGACGCCGCTCTTCCCACCGCGCGCAAGCCCGCGCGTGATCACCCCGTGCGCACCCGATGCTGCCTTTCGTCCGGTCGTGCGGCTCCGCAGATGCCCGCCCCCCGTCCCCCGCCGTCTGTCGATCGTGCGGTCAGGCGGCGGTGGGTGCTCGATGTCGGTGGTGCCGCCCTGGGACCAGGGCGCGGTGTGGTGGGCATCGAGGTGACGGGACCGGTGACAGCCCGGGAAGCAGCAGCCTCCGCCACCAGGGCGGCCTTGCGATCGGGGAGGAACCTCCTCCCCCATGTGCTCAGACCCGGTGGGCCGACAGCACCGTGAAGCGTCGGTCGCGGGCGCGCTGACGGGCAGGCCCCACCCGGCGCTCCAGTTCGGCGCGGTAGCGCAGGTGCGAGTTGTGCACCATCCACAGCTCACCTCCCGGCCGCAGCACCCGGGCGGCGGCGTCGAGCAGGCCGTGCACGAGGGTGGCATCGATCGCGGTGCCGTCGTGAAAGGGCGGGTTCAGCAGCACCAGGTCCGCGCTGCGGTCCGCACGGCGCGACAGGGCGTCATCCCACATGACCTCGACCCGGGGCGCGGATGCCGGGCCATCGACGTCGGCACCTCCTGCGGGCGCGGATCCGTCACGAGCGGCCTGGGAGGCGAGTGCATCGAGGGTGGCTCGGGTGGACAGCACTGCATCGAGGTCGTCGTCGCTGGCGATCACCCGGGCGCCCGGCAAGGCCAGCGTGAGGTAGGCCGTGAGCAGGCCGTTGCCGCAGCCCAGATCCACGGCGCAGTATCCCGAGCCCACGGCAGGATCCGCCTGCCCAGTGACGTGAGGACCGGGCAGCGAGCCGTCCGACCGAGTCCCCTCGGCGTCGAACTCCCCCGCAGCCAGTGCCTCATCGAGTGACTGCAGCAGGAGCAGACTGCCGGCGTCGGCGGAGGCTCCGCCGAACACGCCGCCGATGCCCCGCAGGGGCAGCTCGTGGGCCTGTCCCCGGATCGTGATCGCAGCGGTCCCCTCAGCGGGCTGCATGAGATCGGGCCCGGGCCTGGGGCCGGTGGCGATGAGAGCCCGGGACTTGCCCAACCCCAACGACGCGCGCACCTCGGTGAACACACGGCCCAGCACCTCATTCTGCTGCCGGGTCATGTGCTTGACACGCCCGCCGGCCACCAGCTCCAGATCATCGCGTCCGGACCCGCCCGCAGCGAGGGCGAGACGCCGAGCCCGATCCTCGAGCCCTGCGAGGGACTTGGGCAGACGGCCCAGCGCCAGGTGGGCATCGGCGCTCGAGGCGAACTCCTCCAGCGGCACGGGCTCCAGCGCCGGGTCCGACGCGGGCGCCGCACCGCCCGGCGCCGTCCTCGCACCGCTCGGCACCACCAGGCGCCCATCAGCGATCTCACGGGTGAACTGCTCGGCGATCTCGCGAGCACGCGCACAGGAGGAGGACCAGGAGAACACGCGCGCACCCTCGTGCTCGGCGAGCGTCTGAAGGGAATGCGCGGTGAGGGCGCCTGTGGCGTCGTCGACGACGATCACGTCGCAGGGGCAGCCCGGCCCGCCGGCCTCGGACTCGGCCGTGCGCAGGACGACCCGGTCGGTCTGATCGGCAGTGGGCGCTCCGGAGCTGTCGGGCGTGGACGCAGGCATGGCCTCGAGTCTAGGCGGGAGCCGCGGACCATCTCGGTGGGCCGTACGCTGGGTGGATGCGAATGCCCTTGCTGCTGGACTGCGACACCGGGATCGACGACGCCTTCGCGCTCACCTATCTGGCCTGCCGCCCCGAGGTCGAGATCACAGGGATCGTCTCCACCGCCGGCAACGTGCCCACCGAGGCGGTGCTGGGCAACAACCTGGTGCTGGCAGAGCTGCTGGGCATCGACGCGCCCGTGGCCCGCGGCGCTCGGACGCCGCTGGTCCAGGAGCTGATGACAGCGGAGGACACCCACGGCCCGACGGGTCTCGGCCACGCCCGACTGCCGACACCGACACGGCAGGCCGACGATCGCTCGGGCGCGCAGCTGTGGGTCGATGCCGCCCGGAGGCATCCCGGGCAGCTGGTGGGGCTGGTGCTGGGCCCGCACACCAACCTGGCACTGGCCCTGGAGATCGAACCGGAGCTGCCCCGGCTGCTGAAGCGGCTGCACGTGATGGGCGGGGCGATCAACCATCGCGGCAACACCGGCGCCACCTCGGAGTGGAACGTCGCTGTCGATCCGGAAGCTGCCCAGCGCGTGCTGATCGCCTTCAGCGAGGCGCCCACCAGGCCGGTGCTGGCAGGACTGGATACCACCGAGGCGGTGCGGTTCTGGCAGCCAGAGCTGGATGCGGTGCGCGCGCTCGGCGATCATCCGGTGGTGCCGATCCTCGTCGAGGCCCTGCAGTTCTACTTCGAGTTCCATCAGGCCGACGGCTTCGGCTGGTCCGCCCACGTGCACGACCCGCTGGTGGCCGCGCACGCCGTGACCGGTCGCTTCCTGGAGACCACGCCGCTGCCGGTGGACGTCGAGCTGACCGGCACCCTCACCCGGGGGCAGACGGTCGCCGACCCCCTGGGTCGCTGGGGCCGGGAGCCGAACGTCGATGCGGCCACCTCGGCCGATGCTCCCGCGTTCATCGCCCACCTGTGGGAGACACTGCGCAGCGGGCTCAGCACGCAGGCAGCCGCCAGCAGCGGGCAGGCCGAGGGCGACGCCACGCACTGAGGCGGCGCAGGGAGCCGGTCAGCCCAGCTGCTGGATCTCCACCTCGAAGCAGCGCCGTGGGGCCTTCTCCCCCTTCGCCGGGCGCCAGCCCACGCAGCGGGTGGTGCCGCTGTCGCGGTCCTCGTCGTACGCCACCAGCACGGACCCCGGAAGGGTGACGGGCGCATCGAAGGAGACGTCCCAGCGCAGCGGCCGGGAGAGATCCACCCGGGACTCGGTGAAGGCCCGGGACGCGGTGTACATGCCGTGCGCGATCGCCCTGGGGAAGCCGAAGGCCTTGGCCGACAGGCCCGACATGTGGATCGGGTTCACGTCACCGGAGACCTCGGCGTAGCGCCGGCCGGTGTCGGCCGGGAGGCTCCAGCGGGCGGTGGGCCGCGGCGGCGCGAAGTCGCGATGGTCCGATCCCTGGTCGGAGGAGCCCGCAGAGGGTCCGGCCGCAGAGCTCGGGGACGAACTCGACGACGAGCCGGACGAGCTCGTGCCCTTGGCCAGGTAGGTCGAGACGTCGGTGGCGATGATCTCCCCGTCCTGCGCGAGGATCGTGGAGACCGCCTCGAAGGTGTGGCCCTTGCGGTGCGGGCGCAGCTCGCGCACGCGGCACTCCACATCCACCAGTTCCCCCACCGCCACCGGACGGTGCTGGAGCACGGAGTTGCGCAGGTGCACCAGGCCCAGCAGCGGGAAGGGGAAGTCCCCGCGCGCCATCAGCGCCAGCGAGATCGGGAAGGCGAGCACGTGCAGCACACCGGGGTGCACGTTCTCCGTGGCGGGCCCGCCCATGAGGTGGTCGAAGTCGGCGGCGCGGCCGGCGTCGATGCGCACCTTACGCACGCGGTAGGCGGTGCCCGGCAGGCGCTTCTCTCGCGACGTCCGGGGGGCATCGCCCCGCCGGGGCAGCAGGGCCGCAGCGTACACCGCGGGGAAGGAGGGGACGTCGGTGAGGTCCTTGATCCGCTCGTCGCTCATCGCTGTCACCGCCCCACGATGTTCTGGCCGCACACCCGCAGGGTCTGCCCCTGGATGCCGCCGGCCTCCGCCGAGGACAGGAAGGAGATCGCCTCCGCCACGTCCGCGGGCAGGCCGCCCTGCTGCAGGGAGTTCACGCGGCGGGCGATCTCTCGGTTCAGCGCGGGCATGCGGGCGGTCATCTCGGTCTCGATGAAGCCGGGGGCGACGGCGTTGGCGGTGCCACCGGCATCGGCGAGACGCAAGGACAGCGCATCCACGAAGGCCATCACGCCCGCCTTGGAGGCGGCGTAGTTGGTCTGCCCGCGGTTGCCGGCGATGCCGCTGGTGGAGGCCAGGGAGACCACGCGCGGCTGATCGCCCAGCGCGTCCCCGGCCTCCAGCAGCGCCTCCATGAGGGAGAGCTGGCTGGTGATGTTCACGGCGATCACCGGGTCCCAGCGGTCCGGGGTCATGTTGGCGAACATCTTGTCGCGGGTGATGCCGGCGTTCAGCACCACCACGTCCAGGGTCAGCGACTTCTCCCGCAGGAACTGCACCAGGCGCCGGCCGGCGCCGCCGGAGGTGACGTCCAGCTGCAGCGGCACGGCGCGCAGCTCGTTGGCCAGGCGCGCCAGTTCGGTGCCGGCGGCCGGGACGTCCAGCACCACCAGCTGTGCGCCGTCGGCCGCGAGGGTGCGGGCGATGGCCGCACCGATGCCGCGGGCGGCGCCGGTGACCAGGGCGGTGCGCCCGGCCAGGGGCTGCTGCTGGTCCTCGGTGAGGGTGCCGGCCTCGCTGGCGACCTCCAGGAACTGGCCGGTCACGAAGGCGCTGCGGGAGGAGAGGAAGAACCGCAGTGCGCCGATCACGGCCGGGGCGTCCAGGGCCACGCCGTCGGCGGCGAGGATGCCGTTGGCAGTGGCCCCGCCGCGCATCTCGTGGGCGAGGGAGCGCACGAAGCCCTCCACTGCCCCGCGGGCGGCGTCACGCGAGGGATCCTCGCCGGTGGCGGGCCGGGAGATCGTGACCACGCGCGCACCAGGGGCGAGGCTTCGCATGGCGCCCGAGAGGGGCAGCAGGATCGGTCCCAGCTGGTCGGGGGCGGAGACCTCGTCCAGCACCGCGATCACGGAGCCCACGCGAGGCAGCTCCTCGAAGCGGCGACGCACGTCGGCCCCCCAGGACAGCAGCAGGCGGGCCACCTGGTCGGCACCGGCCGAGTCGCCGAGCACCACGACCGGGCCGAGCACCGGCTCGGGGCGGTCCTCGCGTCGCAGCAGGCGGGCGGGGCGGGAAGGCCGGTGCGCTTGGCGATCAGGGCACCGGGGCGGAGCGGACGAAGCGGGTGTAGGCATCAGCCATGGGGTCCTCCCGGAAGAACGATGTAGGGGCGGGGGCAGCCCCAGAGGGCTGCCGCGCCGCGGTCGGCGGAGGTCGGGGGCGACGGATCAGGAGGTGACGGACTCGAGCAGGGCGACGGAGCCCTGGCCGGCCGCGGCGCACACGGAGATCAGGCCCCGCTGGGGACGACCCGTCTCCAGGGCGCGCTGGTGCAGCAGCTTGGCGAGAGTGGCGACGATGCGCCCGCCGGTGGCCGCGAAGGGGTGACCGGCGGCCAGCGAGGAGCCGGTCACGTTCAGGCGGTCGCGGTCGATGCTGCCCAGCGCGCTGTCGCGGCCCAGCTTGTGGCGGCAGAACTCCTCGGACTCCCAGGCGGCCAGGGTGGCCAGCACGGTGGAGGCGAAGGCCTCGTGGATCTCGTACAGATCCACGTCCTGCAGGGTCATCCCGTTGGCATCGAGCAGCTCTGGCACAGCGTAGGCGGGGGCCATCAGCAGGCCCTCCTCGCCGTGCACGAAGTCGACCGCGCTGATGCGGGCATCGACCACCCTGGCCAGCGGGGTGAGGTCGTGCTCGGCGGCCCACTCGGCGCTGCCGAGCAGCACGGCGGAGGCACCGTCGCTGAGGGGGGTGGAGTTGCCAGCGGTCATCGTCGGCTCGGCGACCTGCGGGGACTTCACGCCGAAGACGGGCTTGAGGGAGGCCAGCTTCTCCATGCTGGAATCGGCGCGCAGGTTCTGGTCCCTGCCCAGGCCGCGGTAGCCGGTGACCAGGTCGTCCAGGAACCCGGCCTCGTAGGCGGCGGCGAGCTTCTGGTGGGAGGCGAGGGCGAGCTCGTCCTGCGCCTGACGGGTGATGCCCCACTCAGCGGCGGTCAGGGCCATGTGCTCGCCCATGGACAGGCCCGTGCGGGGCTCGCTGTTGCGCGGGGGCACCGGTGCCAGGTCTCCGGGGCGGATCGCGCCGAGCGCCTTGATGCGCTGCAGCGGCGTCTTGGCGGCGAAGGCACGGTGCAGGGTGCGACGCAGGCGCGGGGTCACCTCGATCGGGGAGTCGGAGGCGGAATCGACGCCGCAGGCGATCGCGGAGTCGATCTGGCCCAGCTGGATGCGGTTGGAGACGTGGACCACGGACTCCAGGCCCGTGGCACAGGCGCGGCCCATGTCGATCGCGGGGGTGCGAGCATCCAGCGGCGTGCCCAGGGCGCTCTCGCGTGTGAGGTTGAGATCCGCAGCGAGCTTCAGCACCGCACCGCCGGCGATCTCGCCGAGCCTCTCGCCCTGCAGGCCGAACCGGGCCACGAGGCCCTCGAGGACGGCGGTGAGCAGGTCCTGGTTGGAGATCCCGGCGTAGGGGCCACCGGCGCGGGCGAAGGGGATGCGGTTGCCGCCGAGGACCAGGGCGTCGCGCAGGACCGCCCGGGAGCTGTCTGCCTCGTGGGCTGCGGCGGCGGTGGCGGGGCGGGACTCTGTCACGGGGGCACCTCTTCGTGGTCTGTGCATGGTCGTTCGTGCGTGGTCGAACAGCTCGATCGGGGAGCTCGTCCGACAGGGGACTTTACATGGAACCGTCGGTACTTGATACCGTAGGTCCCGTGAACGCGATGATGCAAGCCCCCGTCGACGGACGCTCCGCCCGTTGGGCCCAGCACCGTGAGCAGCGCCGTGCCGAACTGCTGGACGTGGCCCGGCGTCTCATCCACGCCCAGGGGCCCGACGTCACCATGGAGGAGATCGCCACGGCCTCGGGCACCTCGAAGTCGATCGTCTATCGCTACTTCACCGACAAGGCCCAGCTGCAGCGGGCCCTGGGACGCAGCATCCTGTCCACCATGCACCGTCGGCTCGTCGCTGAGCTGACGGCGCTCGAGACCGGATCCGGGCGCAGGCCCGAACCGGCGGAGCGAATCCGCGCCATGATCCGCGCCTACGTCGAGACGGCGCAGCGCTCCCCTGGCGTGTACCGCTTCGTCACCCGTCCCAGCGACGGGCTGAACCACTTCCTGGAATCCGTCTCCCGTCTGGTCACCACCTTCCTCCCCGCGGAGGTCCCCTCCCCCGAGCTGTGGGCGAACGGAGCCGTGGGCTTCGTCGAGCGCTCGGTGGACCGGTGGATGACGCAGCACGAGACATCGACCGACGACGAACGGCCCGCACCGATCACCTCGGACGCCCTCGTCGACCACCTCGTCACCTGGCTCATGAAGGGAATGCAGGCATGACCTCCACCACCGACCGCCCCGATCCGATCACCGCCCCCCAGAACGCCGAGGGCAGCGGAGGTGACGAAGCGGCCGTCGCGGACCAGACCCCCGCGCTGATCCCCACCCCTGCCGGCGCGGACGCCGCCACCGTCGAGGACGCCCCCGAGCAGACCCCGTCCGCAGCCGCACGGGCAGCAGCCGAGCCCGCCGGGACCCCCACCGGGCCGATCCCCGTGGTTCCCGACGGCAGCGCCCGGCTCGACGTCGAGGCCGTCTCCCGTGCCCTGAAAGGACGCTGGGCGGACTCCCGCGACGAGGCCCGTGAGCGTGCCGCCCGCCCCGAGCTGCACAAGCCCTACGACGTCTCCGTGGCCGAGCACCGCGCACGGGTGCTGGAGCAGCTGCACCTGCTGGTGGCCGACGAGACCTCCCACAAGATGCTGCCCGAGCACCTGGGAGGCCCCAACGACAACGGCGGGAACGTGGCCGCCTTCGAGGAGCTGGTGGTCGCCGACCCGTCCATGCAGATCAAGGCCGGCGTGCAGTGGGGGTTGTTCACCGCGGCCATCATCCAGCTGGGCGATGAGGAGCAGCACCATCGCTGGGTGCCCGACGCCATGAGCCTTCAGATCCCCGGCGCCTTCGCCATGACCGAGATCGGCCACGGCTCCGACGTGCAGTCCCTGGCCACCACCGCCACCTACGACGCGGACACCGAGGAGTGGGTGATCCACACCCCCTTCCGGGCCGCCTGGAAGGACTACCTGGGCAACGCGGCCCTGCACGCCCGGGCCGCCACCGTGTTCGCCCGCCTCATCACGCAGGGAGTGGACCACGGGGTCCACTGCTTCTACGTGCCGATCCGCGACGAGAACGGCGAGCTGCTGCCCGGCATCTCCTCCGAGGACGACGGCCCCAAGGGCGGGCTCAACGGCATCGACAACGGGCGCCTGGCCTTCGACCAGGTGCGGGTGCCGCGCACCAACCTGTTGAACCGCTACGGGGACGTGGCGCCCGACGGCACCTACTCCTCCCCCATCGAGTCCCCCGGCCGGCGCTTCTTCACCATGCTGGGCACCCTGGTGCAGGGTCGCGTCTCCCTGGACGGCGCCGCGAACCGGGCCACGCAGCTGGCGCTGCACATCGCGATCACCTACGCGACCCAGCGCCGCCAGTTCACCGCTGCCGATCCCACGCGGGAGATGGTGCTGCTGGACTACCAGAGCCATCTGCACCGCCTGATGCCCAAGCTGGCCGCCACCTACGCCGGGGCCTTCGCCCACGAGCAGCTGCTGCAGGCCTTCGATGACGTGTTCTCCGGGCGCGGCGACACCCCCGAGGCCCGTGAAGACCTCGAGACCATGGCCGCCGCCCTCAAGCCCACCTCCACGCGACTGGCCCTGGACACCATCCAGGAGTGCCGGGAGGCTTGCGGCGGCGCCGGGTTCATGGCCGAGAACCAGTTGGTGGGCCTTCACCAGGACCTCGACGTGTACGCCACCTTCGAGGGCGACAACACGGTGCTGCTGCAGCTGGTGGCCAAGCGCCTGCTGAGCGACTACACCTCGGAGCTGAAGACCATCGACCGCGCCGGGATCGGCCGGTTCATCGCCCAGCGGGCCGAGGTGCTGGCCCGCCGTCACACCCCCTGGACCCGCCTGGCGCAGGACCTCAGCGACCTGGGCAGCCCCAAGCGGGCGTTCGACTCGATGCGCAGTGCCGACTTCCAGGAGGAGATGCTGGCCTCCCGGGCCCGGGTGAAGGTGGAGGAGGTGGCGCTGTCGTTGCGCCCCGCCGCCCGCATGAGCCCGGCCGATGCCGCAGCGCACGTCAACAAGCACCAGGTGGAGATGCTGGCAGCGGCCCGCGCCCACGCCGAGCTGGTGCTGTGGCGGGCCTTCACCGCCGGCATCGAGGCGCTCGAGGACGAGGACTCCCGCACCGTGCTGACCGATGTGCGCGACCTGTTCGGGCTGGACCGCATCAACGCCGACCTGGCCTGGTTCCTGCTCAACGGACTGATCTCCGCTCAGCGCGGGCGCCAGATCACCTCCGATCTGCGCCGGCTGCTGTGGCGTCTGCGCCCGCACGCCCTGGACCTGATCGCGGCCTTCGACGTGCGACCCGGCCACGTGCGCGCGCCCATCGCGCTGGGTGGGGAGCAGGAGCGCCAGGACGAGGCCGCCGCCTACCACCGCGCCCAGCGGGCCAGCACCAGCGCCCCGGTCAGCGAGAAGGTGCTGCGCGAACGGGCGAAGAAGGAGAAGCAGGCGGCCAGGAAGCGCCAGGGTGCAGGGCGCTGATCGAGCTCGGCGCTGATCGGCGTCACCGCTGACGGATCGGCCGCGCCGGGGCGCTCCCGGTGCGGCCGATCGTTCGTCACTGCTGCCGAACCCCGGGCCGCGGGTCACCGCGGATGCGTCCGATCGTAGACTGGGGGCGCCGCGCCAGGACCCGCCGGCGCCCCTCGTGACGAACGGACCCGACCCCGCGATGACCGCTGCGAACTCCTCCGCCCCCGCCGATCCCGCACCGGGGGCCCCCGGGCAGACCGACACCGTCGAGCACGCCGCGTCGACCCCCGATCTGGAGCTGCCCTACGCCGAGCTCGGCCTGAAGGACGACGAGTACGCGCGGATCCGCGAGATCCTGGGGCGCCGCCCCACCGCGGCCGAGCTCGCCATGTACTCGGTGATGTGGTCCGAGCACTGCTCCTACAAGTCCTCCAAGAAGCACCTGCGACGCTTCGGCGAGCGCACCACCGAGGAGATGCGGGAGCACCTGCTGGTGGGTATGGGCGAGAACGCCGGCGTCGTGGACATCGGCGACGGCTGGGCGGTGACCTTCAAGGTCGAGTCCCACAACCACCCCAGCTACGTCGAGCCCCACCAGGGTGCAGCCACCGGTGTGGGCGGCATCGTGCGCGACATCATCTCCATGGGTGCTCGCCCCGTCGCGGTGATGGACCAGTTGCGCTTCGGCGCCATCGATCACCCCGACACCGCCCGGGTGGTCCACGGCGTGGTGGCCGGCATCGGCGGGTACGGCAACTCGCTGGGCCTGCCCAACATCGGCGGTGAGACCGTCTTCGACCCCACGTACCAGACGAACCCGCTGGTCAACGCCCTGTGCCTGGGCGTGCTGCGGCACGAGGACATCCACCTGGCCTCCGCCACGGGACCGGGGAACAAGGTGGTGCTGTTCGGCGCCCGCACCGGCGGCGACGGCATCGGCGGTGCCTCGATCCTGGCCTCGGAGACCTTCGAGGAGGACGGCCCGGCCAAGCGCCCCAGCGTGCAGGTGGGCGACCCGTTCATGGAGAAGCTGCTGATCGAGTGCTGCCTGGAGCTGTTCGCCGCGGGTGCGGTGGAGGGGATCCAGGACCTGGGCGCGGCCGGCATCTCCTGCGCCACCAGCGAGCTCGCCGCCAACGGTGGATCCGGCATGCGGATCGATTTGGAGAACGTGCTGCTGCGGGATCCCACCCTGAACGCCGGGGAGATCCTCATGAGCGAGTCCCAGGAGCGGATGATGGCCGTGGTGAGGCCGGAGATGCTCGATGACTTCACCGCGATCTGCGCCCGCTGGGACGTGGAGATGTCCGTGATCGGCGAGGTCACCGGCGATGGACGCCTGGTGATCGACCACCACGGCCAGCGGATCGTGGACGTGGACCCGGCCACCGTCGCGGTGGACTCCCCCGTCTACGACCGTCCCTACGCCCGTCCCGACTGGCAGGACGCCCTGCAGGCCGATCGTGCCGAGACGCTCGAGCGGCCTCGGGATGCCGCGGGCATCGCGGAGCAGCTGCGCGCTCTGATCTCCTCCCCCAACCTGGCCTCCGCCGCCTGGGTCACCGACCAGTACGACCGCTACGTGGGCGGCAACACCGCCCTGGCCATGCCGGACGACGCCGGTGTGGTGCGGGTGGATGAGTCCACCGGGCGCGGCGTGGCCCTGGCCACCGACGCCAACGGGCGCTATTGCGAACTCGACCCCCGCGCCGGGGCGCAGCTGGCCCTCGCTGAGGCGTACCGCAATGTGGCCACGGTGGGTGCCGAACCGCTCGCGGTCACCGACTGCCTGAACTTCGGCTCCCCGGAGGATCCGGGCCCCATGTGGCAGCTGGTCGAGGCGATCGAGGGGCTCTCCGAGGCCTGCCAGGTGCTCGGCGTGCCCGTGACCGGTGGCAACGTCTCTCTGTACAACTCCACCGGTGAGCCCGGCGTGCAGGGCTCCGCGATCCACCCCACCCCCGTGGTGGGTGTGCTCGGCGTGCTCGAGGACGTGGCGCGCCGGGTGCCCACCGGCTGGCACGAGGAGGGCCTGGACATCCTGCTGCTGGGCACCACCCGCGAGGAGCTCTCCGGATCCGCCTGGGCCGACGTGATGCACCAGCATCTGGGCGGGATGCCGCCGCGCGTGGATCTCGAGGCGGAGAAGGCGCTCGCCCGCGTGCTCGTGGGATCGGCCGATGAGGGCCTCGCGGCAGCCGCGCATGATCTGTCCCAGGGCGGTCTCGCGCAGACGCTCATGGAGTCCGTGACCCGCTTCGGCACCGGAGCCCGGATCGAGCTGTCCGAGCTCACCGCTCGCGATGGTGTGGATGTGTTCACCGCGCTGTTCTCCGAGTCGCAGGCTCGCGCCGTCGTGGCTGTACCTGCGGACCGCGCGGAGCGGCTGCGAGCTCTCGCTGCGGAACACGGGGTGCCTGTGCTGCGTCTGGGCACCACCGGCGGGGATGCGCTCGAGATCGAGGGCGCAGGCTCCTTCAAGGTCGCTGAGCTGAGGGAGCTGCGCGAGGGCACGCTCCCGCGGTACTTCGGTTGAGGACCTGCGACGGGCGGTGAGCGATGTTGAAGATCGCACACCGCCCGCCGCGCCGGTCGGCTCAGGAAACCGTCAGCCGATCACACGCTGGAACCGTGTCAGCAGCGCTGCCAGCCGTTCGTGGTTCACCGCGTCACCGGGCTTGAACCAGCGGCCCCAGCCGGTCGAGATCTCGTTGTCCGCCATCCATGCGATCTCGGTGGCGTACTCCGAGGAACGGGAGACGTCCGAGAACGCGTAGGCCCGATCCGGTGACCAGCGTGAGCTTCCCGCAGCGCGATACAGGAGGCGAGAGAGTTCATCGCGGCGCACAGCCGCCGACGGGCGGAAAGTACCGTCCGCGTAGGGCTCCAGAATGCCCTGCGCATGAGCCCAGGTCACCGCCTTGTACTGCGCGTGACGCGGAGTGATATCGGTGAAGCGCGATCTCGAGGGCGGGGTGAAGCTCGGCGAACCCATCAGGCGGTACAGGAATGTCACCGCCTGGTTGCGGGTGGTCGCCTCTTTGCCCAGGAATCGACGACCCGACCAGCCGGGGATGATGCCCTGCTCACGCAGATCGTGGATCTCGACGAAGTAGCGGTGGCTCGTCGGGACATCCACGAAGTACGCGGACACGAACCGATTGCGGTAGTTCTCCCGTACCGCGACCCCGTTGTCGAAACGCTGGGTGTAGCGGCCGTCCGTGCTCACGTAGTCCGCTTCGGGTCGCCCCCAGCTGGGGTGCCAGCTGCGGCGGATGGAGTCGGTGGTCGTCGCGGCGCGCGCGGACAGGCCAGGCCCGGAGACCACGATGCCCTTGGACAGGCGCGTGATCGTGTAGTCCCCCTCCTTCTGCGCTGACATGAGGACTGTCCCCAGCACGGACTCACCACCGTGGCGCTGGAAGGCCCCGAGGTGGTAGCGCCATCCAGAGTCGATGCGGCTCTGGATCCCCCATCGCAGGCTGTCCATCTCGTTGTACAGCCCGTTCCCGGGGCATGCGGTGAGGTTGACGTCCCGGTGCCCGAAGAGCCGCGGCATGTTCACCTTCGTGCCGCGGGGCCAGCGGATCCCGTCCACGCCAACCGTCCAGGACGACGTCTCGTCGACCTTCGCCCGGAAGGTGGACAGCAATTTCCAGGAGGCGACGCGCATGATCGCCTCCCGCGCCTCGGAGCTCGCCCGGAGCGAGGAGTAGTCGCCCATCACGGAGATGCCGAAGCTGCCGGTGTTGAAGCCCAGCGCGTGGGCGCCGTTCACGTTGCGGGTCAGACCGCCCCGTCGGCCCTCGTAGATCGTTCCATAGCGGTCGATCAGCACGTTGTAGCCGATGTCCGCCCAGCCCAGCGTGCGCACGTGATAGTCGAAGATCCCGCGGATCTGCTGCGCGGCCTGCGAGGGCGAGTAGTTGTTGGTGCCGGCGGTGTGGTGCAGCACCACGGCCTTCAGCGCAGAGCTGGTGGAGCTGGAACGGGCGGCTCGCTCATCGGCGCCCCACTGGGCGCGGGTCACGATCCGCGGCGCCCCGGGGATACACAGGTCCCGCGGGACCAGGGACATCGGCACGATCGGCCCGAGGGCAGGCCGCGCGGTCCCTACTCCCCCGCCGCCCACGGTCGCGCCGCCGCCATCGGAGGGCGCCGGCGCATCCGCCGGGTCCTCACCTTCACCGGTCTCCTCGGCCGGGGCGGTCTCCTCGGTGAGGCGCTCCTGTGGCTCCTGAGAGGGCGTGGCCGCCTCGCCCTCGGCAGGAGGCTGCTCGCTGCGCTCCTGGGCTGCATCCTCCGCGGAGACAGCCCCCTCATCGAGCTCCAGCGGCGCCTGCTTAGGATCATCGGGGAAGTCGATGAGGTGGGCGTTCAGCGCCTCGGTGACATCCTCACCGTCGATCTCACCGATCACCTCCACCTCGGTGACATCGGCGAAGAACACCGGCTCGGTGCCGTTGGAGCGCACGCCGGTGTCCAGGTCCACAGCGACCTCGAGGTCATGCCAGGGGCTCCAGGCCCCATCCACCTGCAGGCCACGCACGGAGACGGTCGGCTCCACGCCGCCTTCCTCCCAGGTCACGCCCACCAGAGCGGCCGGATGCCCGACGATGTGGCGAGCCAGGCGGCCGTCGCGCTCGATATGCTCCGCCTCGCGCAGCGCGATGGTCGTGGTGCGCGGCTGGGCAGCCTGCGTGCCGGCTCCGGCGGCCGACGACGGCTGATCCTCCGCACCGCTGACCGGGGCACCCTCCTCACCATCGGCCAGGGCGGTGCCGCCGCCGATGACCACGGAGGAACCCACGAGGGCTGAGCCGGCGAGGAGGGAGCGGCGCCGCGGACGCAGATCCGGGGTGCGGCCGGATGCATCGGGCAGGGGACGGCGGAGGGAGGCGGACATCGCGGATCTCCTGGGGAAGCGGGGAAGCTACAGAGTGTCCACGGCACAGCGCGAACGCGTCCACCATAGGCACCAGATCTCGGGTGCTGGGCAACGATTGTGCAACAACCGTTCGAATCCCGGATGACCCACCCCACGTCGTCCCGCGTGGGGGTGAGGTCACCACACCCCATCAACCCGGCAGGACGACATCCCTTAGCGCCGCTGCCGCCGGCCCGCCGCGCATCCCCCGCACAGCATGAGGCCCCGGCACCATCCGGTGCCGGGGCCTCACGCGCAGCTGTCAGCAGCTCATCCGATCAGACCTCGGACTTCTGCTCCTCCGCAGTGTCCTCTGCCGGAGTCTCCTCCGCCGGGGTCTCCTCCGCAGTGGTCTCCTCGGCCGGGGTCTCCTCCGCGGGCTCAGCAGCGTCGGCCTTGGCCGCGTTCTTCGCCGCGCCCTCGGCCTCCTTCACCACGGCCTGCTTGGGCGAGTATGCCTCCTGGACCAGCTCGATCACGGCCATGGGAGCGTTGTCGCCCTTGCGCGGCGCGATCTTGGTGATGCGGGTGTAGCCACCGGGACGCTCGGCGAAGGTGGGGGCGATCTCCTCGAACAGGGTGTACACCACGCCCTTGTCGCGGATGGTGCGCATCACGCGGCGGCGAGCGGGAAGGTCGCCCTTCTTGGCGAAGGTCACCAGGCGCTCGGCCACCGGGCGCAGGCGCTTGGCACGCGACTCGGTGGTGGTGATGGCCTTGTGGCGGAACAGCTCGGTGGCGAGGTTGGCGAGGATCATCCGCTCGTGCGCGGGCGAACCCCCGAGGCGCGCTCCCTTGGTGGGTGCAGGCATGGTCGTTCTCCTAGAAAAAGATGAGGGTCAGTACTGGTCGCCGAAGTCGTCGGAGTAGGAGTCCAGAGCCGACGGGTCGAACCCGGCCGGGGAGTCCTTCAGCGACAGGCCGAGCTCGGCCAGCTTCGCCTTGACCTCGTCGATGGACTTCTGCCCGAAGTTGCGGATGTCGAGCAGGTCGGCCTCGGAGCGAGCGGTCAGCTCGCCGACCGTGTGCACGCCCTCGCGCATGAGGCAGTTGTACGACCGCACCGTCAGGTTGAGGTCGTTGATCGGCAGCGCGAGGTCGGCAGCGATCGCCTGATCAGTGGGCGAGGGGCCGATCTCGATGCCCTCCGCCTCCTGGTTCAGCTCGTGGGCCAGACCGAACAGCTCCACCAGGGTCTTGCCGGCCGAAGCCACGGCATCGCGCGGGGAGATGGCGGGCTTGGTCTCGACGTCGACGATCAGACGGTCGAAGTCGGTGCGCTGCTCGACACGGGTGGCCTCGACCTTGTAGGTCACCTTGAGCACCGGCGAGTAGATCGAGTCGATCGGCACGCGGCCGATCTCGCCGTCCGCCGACTTGTTCTGCGAGGCGGAGACGTAGCCGCGACCGCGCTCGACGATCAGCTCGATCTCCAGGCGGCCCTTGTCGTTCAGGGTCGCGATGTGCAGCTCGGGGTTGTGGATCTCCACGCCGGCGGGCGGGGTGATGTCGGCGGCGGTCACGCTGCCCTCCCCCTCCTTGCGCAGGTACATCACCACGGGCTCGTCGTTCTCCGAGGAGACCACGAGGTTCTTGATGTTGAGGATGATCTCGGTGACGTCCTCCTTGACCCCGGGGACGGTGCTGAACTCGTGCAGCACGCCGTCGATGCGGATCGAGGTGACCGCAGCACCGGGGATGGAGGACAGCAAGGTGCGACGCAGGGAGTTACCCAGCGTGTACCCGAAGCCGGGCTCGAGCGGCTCGATCACGAACCGGGAGCGGTTGTCCGACACGACCTCTTCGGTCAGCGTGGGGCGCTGTGCAATGAGCACTGTGAGTCCTTTCGGCGAGCGTCCGCCATATGACGCTCAGAAGGGGGCGAGGGGCGAGGTGAGTGGTCCAGGTGCGGCGACGGGCGGTCTCGGCGCCGGCGCCAGGGGGGTGACGCTCCGTCGGGCGGGGGCAGGACGGCCCGCCGCGAGAAGGAGCCTCAGACGCGGCGGCGCTTCGGCGGGCGGGTGCCGTTGTGCGGCTGCGGGGTGACGTCCTGGATGGACCCGACCTCGAGACCGGTCGCGGTGAGCGAGCGGATCGCGGTCTCACGGCCGGAGCCGGGGCCCTTCACGAACACGTCGACCTTCTTCAGGCCGTGCTCCTGCGCCCGGCGCGCGGCGGCCTCGGCGGCCATCTGCGCGGCGTACGGGGTGGACTTGCGCGAGCCCTTGAAGCCGACCTGGCCGGCGGAGGCCCACGAGATCACGGCACCGGTGGGGTCGGTGATCGAGACGATCGTGTTGTTGAAGGTGCTCTTGATGTGAGCCTGGCCGTTGACGACGTTCTTCTTGTCCTTGCGACGCGGCTTGCGCGACGCGGTCTGGCGGGTCTTGGTTGCCATGAGGCGGAACTCCTCAGTTCAGGTGATCGATGCGCCGGATCCCTCGGCGGCGCGAAGTGACTGCAGGTGTCGGTGGGGGCGGGACACGCTGTGCCCAGGGCAGGTGCCCTGGATCAGCGGGCCTTCTTCTTGCCGGCGACGGTGCGCTTGGGGCCCTTGCGAGTACGGGCGTTGGTCTTGGTGCGCTGACCGCGCACCGGCAGGCCGCGGCGGTGGCGCAGGCCCTCGTAGCTGCCGATCTCGACCTTGCGGCGGATGTCGGCGGCCACCTCGCGGCGCAGATCGCCCTCGATCCGGTAGTTCGCCTCGATGTGGTCGCGCAGCTTGACGAGCTCGTCGTCGCTCAGCTCCCGCACTCGCTTGTCGCCGGAGACGCCGGTCGCGGCCAGGGTCTCCTGGGCGCGGGTGCGGCCCACGCCGAAGATGTACGTCAGGGCGACCTCGAGGCGCTTCTCGCGCGGGAGGTCGACTCCAACCAGACGTGCCATGTGCAGTTCTCTCCTACTGTTCCGGAGGCCTGATCCGACACCTCGCAGGGGTTCTGCCCCCGGCGCCGCAGCCTCCGTCTGCGGGTGGCCGGCCGTGGCCGGTGGTGTCGACTCTTCTGTTGTGTGTGCCCGGTGTCCCGGGCGTGCCCCTCAGGGCTGCCGCATCGCGGCTGTCACGGCACAGGCCGGGACGAACGGATCGCCCCGCTCAGCCCTGGCGCTGCTTGTGACGGGGGTTCGAGCAGATGACCATGACGCGCGAATGGCGACGGATCACCTTGCAGTTGTCACAGATCGGCTTGACGCTCGGCTTGACCTTCATAGCTTCCTTCTCCCGGGACGATTCACTTGTAGCGGTAGACGATGCGGCCCCGGTCGAGGTCGTAGGGGCTCAGCTCGACGACCACACGGTCCTCGGGAAGGATGCGGATGTAGTGCTGGCGCATCTTCCCGGAGATGTGCGCGAGCACCTTGTGCCCGTTGTCGAGCTCGACGCGGAAGCGCGCGTTCGCGAGCGCCTCCGTGACCGTGCCCTCGACCTCGATCACGCCGTCCTTCTTGGCCATGCCTCCCCAATCTCTCGCACCGCTGTCACGGTGACCGAGTTCCGCATTCCTGGAACGCACACCTCGGACCCGCGCGGCGAGTACGGTGGTCTGCGATGGTGAGCCCGTCTGCGGCACACGAGCGCGGGTGCCCGCGACCGGGGTCGCCAGGGCGCTGCACATCGTCTGCAGCCGCGCTTCGCGTGCGCTCATCACGGAGCACACCCGATCGACCAGCCTACACGGTGCCTGCGGGATGAGCGAGGGGTGCCGAGGATGACCCCGGTCACGCGAGCAGGGGATCCGGTGCGGTGGTGATGCCGCGAGCGGCGAGCTCCTCGCGCCCGCCGTCGGCAGCGGTCAGCACCAGGATGCCGTGCTCGGTGACCGCGACGGAGTGCTCCCAGTGGGCGGCGCGGCCTCCCCCGGTGGCGCGCACGGTCCAGTCGTCGTCCTCGAGCTGCCAGTCGCCGGGGCCCTGGATCAGCATCGGTTCGATGGCCAGGCACATGCCGGGGCGCACCTTCGGTCCGCGGGAGCGGGTGCGGTAGTTCATCACGTCCGGCGGCTGGTGCATCGCGGAGCCGATGCCGTGGCCGCCGAAGTCCTCGAGGTGGGAGAGGGCATCCCCCGCCGCCGCATTCACGAAGTCCTCGATCGCGGCGCCGATGTCCCCCACCCGATCGGCGGTGGCCAGAGCCGCGATGCCGACCCACAGGGCTTCGCGGGTGATCCGCACCAGGTCCTCGTCGGCCTGTCGGCGCGGGGCGCCCACGATGTGGGTGCGGGCCGCATCGGAGTGCCAGCCCTCGATGATCAGACCGGCGTCTATGGAGACCACGTCGCCCTGCTCGAGCACCTGGTCGCCGGGGATGCCGTGCACCACCACGTCGTTGACGCTGATGCACAGCGAGGCCGGGAAGCCGTGGTAGCCCAGGAAGTTGGGCGTGGCGCCGTGCTCGCGGATCATCGTCTCGGCGCGGGCGTCCAGCTCACCGGTGGTGATCCCGGGGCGGATCGCCTCCTGCAGCATGTCGTGCACCTGCGACAGCAGCATCCCGCTGCGCCGCATCACGGCGATCTGCTCGGGTGTCTTCAGCTCCACCCGCTCCCGGCGCAGCATGCTCATCGGGAGGCGGGGGCTCCCAGGACGTCCAGCAGGGAGGCGGTGACCTCGTCGATCGAGGCCATGCCGTCCACGCGACGCACCAGGCCACGCTGCTCGTACACGTCGATCAGCGGGGCCGTCTGCTCGGCGTAGACCTCGAGGCGACGGCGGATGGTCTCCTCGGTGTCGTCGCTGCGGCCCTGCTCGGTCCCACGCGCCACCAGGCGCTCGACCACCGCGTCGTTGTCCACCTCGAGCAGCAGCACCGCGTCGAGCGCGGCGCCGAGGTCGGCCAGCACGGCATCGAGGGCGTCGACCTGGGGCAGGGTGCGGGGGTAGCCGTCCAGCAGGAACCCGCCGGTGGCGTCGTCCTCGGCCAGTCGCGAGCGCACCATGTCGTTGGTGACCGAGTCCGGCACGTACTCGCCCTTGTCCATGTAGGACTTCGCCAGCACGCCCAGCTCCGTCTGCCCGGAGACGTTGGCGCGGAAGATGTCGCCGGTGGAGATCGCGGGGATGTCGAGCGCCTCGGCGATGCGGGCGGCCTGGGTGCCCTTGCCCGCGCCGGGCGGGCCGACGATCAGCAGCCGGCTCGCGGCCGGGGCGTCGGCGTGGGAGGACTGTGCGGGGGTGGTCACCGGAGGATCCCTTCGTAGTGGTGCTGCTGGAGCTTCGCGTCGATCTGCTTCACGGTGTCCAGACCCACGCCGATCATGATCAGCACGGACACGCCGCCCAGCGGGAAGTCCTGCGAGGTGCCCAGGTAGACCATCGCGATCAGCGGCATCAGCGAGATCAGGGCGAGGTAGATGGCACCGGGGGTCTGGATCCGGTTGATCACGTAGGTGAGGAAGCGCTCGGTGGGCTTGCCGGCGCGCCCGTTGGGTATGAAGCCGCCGTACTTCTTCATGTTGTCGGCGATCTCCTCCGCGTTGAAGGTGATCGACACGTAGAAGAACGCGAAGAAGATGATCAGCGAGACGTACACCAGGGCGTAGACCCACGAGAAGGAGAAGCCCATCACCAGGTGCTCGTTGATCCACTGCACCCAGGCGGCGTTCGGGTCGCCGAAGGACGTGGCCATCTGGGGCAGGGCCAGGATGGAGGAGGCGAAGATGACGGGGATGACGCCGGCCTGATTGACCTTGATCGGGATGTAGGTGGAGGTGCCGCCGTACATGCGGCGGCCCACCATCCGCTTGGCGTACTGCACGGGGATGCGGCGCTGGGACTGCTCCACGAAGACGATGGCGATCATGACCACCAGCGCGACCAGGATGACCAGGGTGAAGGTCATCCAGCCCTGGGTCTGGAAGATGGTGCCCATCGCGGCGGGGAACGAGGCCGCGATCGAGGTGAAGATCAACAGCGACATGCCGTTGCCGATGCCGCGCTCGGTGATCATCTCGCCCATCCACATGATCAGCACGGTGCCCACCGTCATGGTCAGCACCATCAGCAGCAGAGTGGGGACGGACTGGTCCGGCACCAGCTCCAGGGCGCAGCCCACGAAGAAGTTCCCGGAGCGCACCAGGGTGATGATGGTCGTGGCCTGCAGCACGGCCAGGCCGATCGTGAGGTAGCGCGTGTACTGGGTGAGCTTGGCGGTGCCTGCCTGGCCCTCCTTGTGCAGGGCCTCGAAGCGCGGGATCACCACGCGCAGCAGCTGCACGATGATGGAGGCGGTGATGTACGGCATCACCCCCAGCGAGAAGATCGACAGCTGCATCAGCGCGCCGCCGGAGAACATGTTGACCATGCCCATCACGCCGGCGCCCTGACCCGTCATCGCCTGGTCGGCGCAGATCATCACGTTGGTGTACTCGAACCCCGGCGTGGGGACGAACACCCCGAGCCGGTAGATCGCGATCAGGCCGAGGGTGAAGAAGATCTTCGCCCTCAGCTCGGGGGTGCGCAGTGCGCGCACGAACGAGTTCACCAGATTCCTCCTGGAGGTCCGGGGACGCGGACCATCGGTCACGCCCGTCCTCTGCCTTGCGTGCGCCGGCGGCGCCCGGTGGCGTGCGGACCGGCCCCGACGAAACAGGGACGGGGCACCGCGGCACAGGCTATTCTGCGCCGCGGTGCCCCGTCAAAAGAGACTCACGCGGTGGTGACGGACCCACCCGCCGCGGTGATCTTCTGCTCCGCCGAGGCGGAGAACTTCTGTGCGGTGACGTCGAGCTTGACGCTCACATCACCGGTGCCCAGCACCTTGACGGGCTGGTTCTTGCGCACGGCGCCCTTGGCGACGAGGTCATCGACCGTGACGGCGCCGCCCTCGGGGAACAGCTCCTGCAGGGTCGCCAGGTTCACGACCTGGTACTCGACGCGGAAGGGGTTGGTGAAGCCGCGCAGCTTCGGCAGGCGCATGTGCAGCGGCATCTGGCCGCCCTCGAAGCGAGCTGGCACCTGGTAGCGGGCCTTGGTGCCCTTGGTGCCACGACCTGCGGTCTTGCCCTTGGATGCCTCACCACGACCCACGCGGGTGCGCGCGGTCTTGGCACCGGGCGCCGGGCGCAGGTCGTGCAGCTTGAGCAGGCTCTGCTCGGTGCTGTCGGCCTTGTTGTTCTCAGTCATTGTCAGTCCACCTCTTCGACCGTCACCAGGTGAGTGACGGCGCGGATCATGCCGCGGATCTCGGGGCGGTCCTCCTTCACCACGGTGTCACCGATGCGCTTGAGGCCGAGGCCGCGCAGGGTGGACCGCTGGGACTTGGTACCGCCGATGTCGGAACGGACCTGGGTCACCTTCAGCTGCATCACGCACCCACCTTCTCGGCGCGGGCCGCGGCGCGACCCTCTGCCTGAGCGCGCAGCAGGGCGGCCGGGGCGACCTCCTCGACGGACAGGCCGCGACGAGCGGCCACCGCCTCGGGCTCCTCGAGCTGCTTCAGGGCATCGACGGTGGCCCGCACGATGTTGATGGCGTTGGTCGAGCCGAGCGACTTGGACAGCACGTCCTGGACGCCCGCGCACTCGAGGACGGCGCGGACGGGGCCGCCCGCGATCACGCCGGTACCGGGAGCGGCGGGGCGCAGCAGGACGATGCCCGCGGCGTCCTCACCCTGGACCGGGTGCACGACGGTGCCCTGGATGCGGGGAACGCGGAAGAAGTTCTTCTTCGCCTCCTCGACACCCTTGGAGATCGCCGCCGGCACCTCCTTGGCCTTGCCGTAGCCGACACCGACGGTGCCGTCGCCGTCACCCACGACCACCAGGGCCGTGAAGGAGAAGCGCCGGCCGCCCTTGACGACCTTGGAGACGCGGTTGATGCTCACCACGCGCTCGAGGAACGCCGACTTCTCGGCGTCCTGGCCGCGACCGCGGCCCTCACCGCGGCGACCGCCGCGGTCGTCGCGGCGTCCGCCGCGCTGGTTGCGGTCCTCGGAGCCGGACTCCGGTCCGGTCCCGGTGTTCCCGCCCCGTCGGCCGGAGGCCGCGGGACCGTTGCTTCGCTGCTGTGCAGCCATGTTCAGATCCTCTTCTCGTCCTGTGTCCGGGGGGCGATCACAGCGCCAGGCCGGCCTCGCGGGCACCGTCGGCGACGGCGGCCACACGGCCGTGGTACTTGTTCCCGCCGCGGTCGAACACGACGGACTCGATGCCCGCTGCCTTCGCCCGCTCGGCGATCAGGGCGCCGACGGTGCGGGCCTTGTCCGACTTGGTGGCGGTGGTGCCGCGCAGATCGGCCTCCATGGTGGAGGCCGACGCCAGGGTGCGGCCCAGGGAGTCGTCGACCACCTGGACGAACACGTGGCGCTGCGAGCGGGTGACGACCAGGCGGGGACGCTCGGCCGTGCCCACGACGCGGCGACGCACGCGCAGGTGGCGGCGACCGCGGTAGCGCAGCTTGCTGCCACGCGCGCCCTTGGTGTGCTTGAGTGCGTAACCCATGATCACTTACCAGCCTTTCCGGCCTTGCGCAGCACGACCTCGTCCGCGTAGCGCACGCCCTTGCCCTTGTAGGGCTCGGGCTTGCGAATCTTGCGGATGTTCGCGGCGACCTCGCCCACCTGCTGCTTGCTGATGCCGCTGACCGAGAACTTGGTCGGCGACTCGACGGCGAAGGTGATGCCCTCGGGGGCCTTCACCACCACGGGGTGGGAGAAGCCGAGCGCGAACTCCAGGTCCGTGCCCTTCGCGGTCACGCGGTAACCGGTGCCCACGATCTCCAGCTTCTTGGTGAAGCCCTCGGTCACGCCGAGGACCATGTTGTTGATCAGAGTGCGGGTCAGGCCGTGCAGGGCCTTGTTCTCGCGCTCGTCGTCGGGGCGGCTCACCACGATGCTGCCGTCCTCGCCGCGCTCAGCGGTGATGGGGGCAGGGATCTCGTGCTGCAGCTCGCCCTTGGGGCCGGTCACGGTGACCAGGTTCCCCTCGATGCTCACGTTCTTGACAGAGGCCGGCACTGCGACCGGCAGGCGTCCGATGCGGGACATTGTGGTTCTCCTCCCCCGCTCACCAGATGTAGGCGAGGACTTCCCCACCCACACCCTTCTTGGCAGCCTGCTTGTCGGTCAGCAGACCGGAGGACGTGGACAGGATCGCCACGCCCAGGCCTCCCAGGACCTTGGGCAGGTTGGTGGACTTCGCGTACACGCGCAGACCCGGCTTCGAGATACGACGCACACCGGAGATGGCGCGCTCACGGCTGTCGGAGTACTTGAGCACGAGGATCAGGTTCTTGCCCACCTCGGCGTCTTCCTCACGCCAGTCGACGATGTATCCCTCGGACTTCAGGATGTCGGCGATACGGCTCTTCAACTTCGAATACGGCATGGACACGGTCTCGTGGTACGCCCCGGAGGCGTTACGGATCCGCGTCAGCATGTCCGCGATCGGGTCGGTCATGGTCATGTCGTCTGCTTCTTCCTCACCTGGTTTCCTCCGGCAGTGCCGCAGGACCTATGGCGATAGTGCTTACCAGCTGCTCTTCGTGACACCGGGCAGCTCGCCGCGGTGGGCCATCTCGCGAAGGCACACACGGCACAGCCCGAACTTGCGGTACACGGAGTGCGGACGCCCGCAGCGCTGGCACCGGGTGTAGGCGCGCACCGCGAACTTCGGCTTGCGCTCCGACTTCTTGATCAGGGCGGTCTTGGCCATATCAGTTCTCCTTGAAGGGGAAGCCGAGCAGCTTGAGCAGCGCGCGTCCCTCGTCGTCGGTCTTCGCGGTGGTGACGACCGTGATGTCCATGCCGCGGACGCGGTCGATCTTGTCCTGGTCGATCTCGTGGAACATGACCTGCTCGGTGAGACCGAAGGTGTAGTTGCCGTTGCCGTCGAAGTGCTTCGGGGACAGACCGCGGAAGTCACGGATACGCGGCAGGGCGGTGGACAGCAGGCGGTCCAGGAACTCCCACATGCGATCGCCGCGCAGGGTGACGTGCGCGCCGATCGGCATGCCCTCACGCAGCTTGAACTGCGCGATGGACTTGCGAGCCTTGGTGACCTGCGGCTTCTGGCCGGTGATGGCGGCCAGGTCCTTGATGGCGCCGTCGATGACCTTGGAGTCGCGAGCCGCGTCGCCGACGCCCATGTTCACGACGATCTTGGTCAGGCCCGGCACCAGCATCACGTTCTGGTAGCCGAACTGCTCGGTGAGCTGGCCCTTGATGGTCTCGCGGTACTGGGTCTTCAGGCGCGGGGTGGGCGCCTGGGTGGAAGTCTCGGTCATCAGATGTCCTTCCCGGAGCGCTTGGAGTACCGCACGCGGGTCTGCTTGGTGCGGCCGTTCTCCAGCTCGATGGTCTCGACGCGGAAGCCGACCTTGGTGGGCTTGTTGTCCTCCGGGTCGACCAGCGCCACGTTGGAGACGTGGATGGGGGCCTCGCGCTGCTCGATGCCGCCCGCACCGCCGGCCTGCGTGGGACGCAGGTGGTGGGTGCGACGGTTGACGCCCTCGACCAGCACGCGCTGGCTCTCGGGGAACACCTGCAGGACGCGGCCCTGCTTGCCCTTGTCGCCGGCCTTCAGGCCACGCTCGGCGGCCTTGTCGGCATCGCTGGTGCGACCGGTGATGACCTGGACCAGGTCACCCTTCTTGATCTTCATCTTTGCCATGTCACAGCACCTCCGGCGCCAGCGAGATGATCTTCATGAACCGCTTGTCGCGCAGCTCGCGACCGACGGGCCCGAAGATGCGGGTACCGCGGGGCTCGCCGTCGGTCTTGAGGATCACCGCGGCGTTCTCGTCGAAACGGATGTAGGAGCCGTCGCTGCGGCGACGCTCCTTGGTAGTACGCACGACGACCGCCTTGACGACGTCGCCCTTCTTCACATTGCCGCCGGGAATGGCGTCCTTGACGGTGGCCACGATGGTGTCGCCGATGCCGGCGTAACGGCGACCGGAGCCACCGAGAACGCGGATGCAGAGGATCTCCTTGGCACCCGTGTTGTCGGCGACCTTGAGTCGCGACTCCTGCTGAATCACTCCGTACTCCTGTCGTCTCGCCGGTTCTCGCTCCCCCGCACTGCGGAAGCGCCGAGCCTGGCGGAACGGATGGTGGACCGCTGCCCGCCGAGCCCCGAGAGGGGGTTCGTCGGCGCGGAGGGCGGGCATCAAAAAACCCTCCGTCGGACTCGGGCACATGCTCCGCGGGCCTCCGGATGAATCCGGCCGATCCGCGGGACGGTGCGAGGTCTCCGTCGGGGGATGGACGCTGCCGTCCGCAACCTCCTCGCTCCAGCCCGGACTCACCCGGACGGCAGCGCGGAAGCGCAACCCGACAAGCATACGGGGTCCGCCCCTCCCCGCGGAAGACCGGCGCCCGGCCGATCCCCTGTGTCCTTGCGCACGCAGCCGCCGGTCCGCGCCCGACGCGTACGCTGACGGTGCCACATCCGCTCAGAGAAGAGGTCAGGCCTGTGATCGACATCGACATCGCCCGGCGGCTGCGCGATGCCGGGTTGGCGTGGGAGCCCGCGGACGGCGACTGGTTCGTGGTGGACAACGAGCTGCTGCGGCAGGAGCCGTTCATGCTGTCCTCGATGGTGATCGAGCGCGGCATCAGCCGTCACGGGCAGAGCGTGTTCCGCTTCAACGGCACCACCGAATGGGCGCTGGACTCCGTGGAGCAGTACGAGGCGGTGTGGATCCCGCGCGAGGGCCAGCTGCGCGACGCCCTCGGGGACGCGTTCCGGGAGCTGCGCCGCGAGACGACCGTCGACGGCGAGGTGTACGTCGTGCAGCTCGACGGGAGCAGGCAGCCCGCCGAGGCCGACGGTCCTGATTCGCAGCGCGAGGTGCGCGCCCCCAGCGCGGAGGACGCCTACGCCGGGGCCCTCCTGGTGCTGCTGACTCACAGCTGAGGCCGGCCGGCGAGACAGCGCTGGGGCATGCGGAAGGGCCGGCCTCCCTGGGGAGACCGGCCCTTCTCAGGTCCCGGGTGCGGTCACAAGGACCGTCCGATCACTTGGCCCGCTCGATGACCTCGACCAGGCGCCACCGCTTGGTGGCGCTGAGCGGCCTGGTCTCCATGATGAGGACGCGATCGCCGATGCCGGCGGTGTTCTCCTCGTCATGGGCCTTGAACTTGTTGGTCTTGGTCATGACCTTGCCGTAGAGGGCGTGCTTCACGCGCTCCTCGACCTCGACCACGATGGTCTTGTCCATCTTGTCGGAGGTGACGTAGCCGCGCAGGGTCTTGCGGTACGGACGCTCGTGGGACGACGCGTGCGCACCCTCCTTGGCGAGCTCCTCCTGCTCGACGGCGGTCTCCTCGACCTGGGAGTCGTTCTTGTTCATCTCTCAGTTCCTCGCTTCGCGGTCACTCGGCGGCGCCGGGCGCCTGACGGATGCCCAGCTCGCGCTCGCGCAGGATCGTGTAGATCCGTGCGATGTCCTTCTTGACGGACCGGAGGCGGCCGGAGCTCTCCAGCTGGCCGGTCGCGGACTGGAAACGGAGCTTGAACAGCTCGTCCTTGGCCTTCGCCAGCTCCTCGGCCAGCTTGGCGTCGTCCAGCTTGTCGAGTGCATCGGCGGTGAGCTTGGTCGCTGCCATCAGATGTCACCACCCTCTCGGCTCAGGATGCGGCACTTCATGGGGAGCTTGTGCATCGCCAGGCGCAGGGCCTCACGTGCAACGTCCTCGGGGACACCGGCGACCTCGAACATGACGCGGCCCGGCTTGATGTTGGCGACCCACCACTCCACCGAGCCCTTGCCGGAGCCCATGCGGACCTCGGCAGGCTTCTTGGTGAGCGGTCGATCGGGGTAGATGTTGATGAACACCTTGCCGCCACGCTTCATGTAGCGGGTCATGGCGATACGCGCCGCCTCGATCTGACGGTTGGTGACGTAGGCCGGCGCGAGCGCCTGGATGCCGTAGTCGCCGAACGCCAGATCGGTGCCGCCCTTGGCCATGCCGCTGCGGGTGGGGTGGTGCTGCTTGCGATGCTTGGTCCTGCGGGGGATCAGCATGTCGCTCAGGCCTCCGTTCCGGACTGCTGTGCAGCCGCCTGCTCGCCGGCGGCCGGGGCAGAGGCCGCGGCCTGCTGCTCCCCACCCTCACGACGGGCGGCGTTGCGCTCGTTGCGACGCCCGCGCGGACGCTCGGCACGCGGGCCGCGGCCGCCGGAGCGGGGACCCTGCGAGGCGGCCTGCTGGGCCGCGAGCTCCTTGGCGGTGACGTCGCCCTTGTAGATCCACACCTTCACGCCGATGCGGCCGAAGGCGGTGCGGGCCTCGTAGAAGCCGTAGTCGATGTTCGCCCGCAGGGTGTGCAGAGGCACGCGTCCCTCGCGGTAGAACTCGCTGCGGCTCATCTCGGCGCCGCCCAGGCGGCCGGAGACGGCCACGCGGATGCCCTTGGCGCCGGCGCGCTGCGCGGACTGCATGCCCTTGCGCATCGCACGACGGAAGGACACACGGGCGGCGAGCTGCTCGGCGATGCCCTGGGCGACCAGCTGCGCATCGGCCTCGGGGTTCTTGACCTCGAGGATGTTCAGCTGGATCTGCTTGCCGGTGAGCTTCTCCAGCTCACCGCGCAGACGCTCGGCCTCCGCGCCGCGACGCCCGATGACGATGCCCGGGCGGGCGGTGTGGAGGTCGACGCGGACACGATCGCGGGTGCGCTCGATCTCGACCTTGGAGATGCCGGCACGCTCGAGCCCCTCGGACATGAGCTTGCGGATCGCGACGTCTTCCTTCACGTAGTCGCGGTACCGCTGCCCCTCCTTGGTGGAGTCGGCGAACCACCGGCTGCTGTGCTCCGTGGTGATCCCGAGTCGGAACCCGTTCGGATTGACCTTCTGGCCCACTGGGACTCCTTACTTCTTCACGGGAGCGACAACCACGGTGACGTGGCTGGTGCGCTTCTTGATCTGGAAGGCGCGACCCTGAGCACGCGGCTGGAACCGCTTCATGGTCGGACCCTCGTCGACATAGGCGGCGGAGACCACCAGGTCGCGCTCGTCGAAGCGCTCCCCGGACTGATCCGCCTTGACCCGGGCGTTGGCGATCGCGGACTCCACGAGCTTGAGGACGGGCTCGCTGGCGGCCTGCGGGGCGAACCGCAGGGTGTCCAGGGCCTCGGCCGTGCTCTTGCCACGAATCAGGTCCACAACGCGGCGAGCCTTCATGGGCGACATGCGGAGATGCCGCACCTGCGCCTTGGCTTCCATTGCTGTCCTGCTTTCTTCTGGATGTCGGGGCGTGCTGTCTGGCTGACCTGGGTCAGCGGCGGCGGCCCTTGCGGTCGTCCTTCTCGTGGCCCTTGAAAGTCCGCGTGGGAGCGAACTCGCCGAGCTTGTGGCCGACCATCGACTCGGTGATGAACACCGTGACGTGCTTGCGGCCGTCATGCACTGCGAAGGTGTGGCCGAGGAAGTCCGGGGTGATGACCGAACGACGCGACCAGGTCTTGATGACGTTCTTGGTGCCCTTCTCGTTCTGGGCGTCCACCTTCTTCTGCAGGTGGTCGTCGACGAACGGGCCCTTGGCGATACTGCGAGGCATGTCCTGTGGTTCTCCCTATCAGCGCTTCTTGCCGGTCCGACGACGGCGCACGATGAGCTTGTCGCTCTCCTTGCCCGGTCGACGGGTGCGGCCCTCGGGCTGACCCCAGGGCGACACCGGGTGGCGACCGCCGGAGGTACGGCCCTCGCCACCACCGTGCGGGTGATCGACCGGGTTCATGACGACGCCGCGCACGTGCGGGCGCTTGCCCTTCCAGCGCATGCGGCCGGCCTTGCCCCAGTTGATGTTGGACTGCTCCGCGTTGCCGACCTCACCGATGGTGGCGCGGCAGCGGGCATCCACGTTGCGGATCTCGCCGGAGGGCATGCGCAGCTGCGCGTACGGGCCCTCCTTGGCGACGACCTGCACCGACGAACCCGCGGAGCGGGCAATCTTGGCGCCGCCACCGGGACGCAGCTCGATGGCGTGCACCACGGTGCCCAGCGGGATGTTGCGCAGCGGCAGGTTGTTGCCGGGCTTGATGTCGGCGCCGGGACCGTTCTCGATCCAGTCGCCCTGACGCAGCTTCGCCGGGGCCAGGATGTAGCGCTTCTCGCCGTCGGTGTAGTGCAGCAGCGCGATGCGGGCGGTGCGGTTCGGGTCGTACTCGATGTGGGCGACCTTCGCGTTGATGCCGTCCTTGTCGGCACGACGGAAGTCGATCACACGGTAGGCCCGCTTGTGGCCGCCGCCGCGGTGACGCGAGGTGATCCGGCCGTTGCTGTTGCGGCCGCCGGTCTTGGACAGCGGACGCACCAGGGACTTCTCCGGCGTGTCGCGGGTGATCTCGACGAAGTCGGCGACGCTCGAGCCGCGACGGCCCGGCGTGGTCGGCTTGTGCTTGCGAATTGCCATGGTGGCTTTCCCTCAGACTCTCTTCGGCTCCTCGGTGACCGGTCGCTCAGGCGACCGATCCTCCGAAGATGTCGATGGCTCCGTCGGTCAGGGTGACGATGGCGCGCTTGGTGTCCTTGCGCTTGCCGGTGCCGAAGCGCGTGCGCCGCGACTTGCCCTGCCGGTTGATGGTGTTCACCGAGGCGACCTTGACGTCGAAGACGGTCTCGACGGCGATCTTGATCTCGGTCTTGTTGGCGCGGGCGTCAACCAGGAAGGTGTACTTGCCCTCGTCCATCAGCCCGTAGCTCTTCTCGGAGACCACCGGGGCCAGCAGGACGTCGCGGGGATCCTTGTTCAGCGAGGTCACTTCGAGTCCTCCTCGGCATCAGTGGAGTCCGTGGACGGCTTGGCGTTGACGAACCCGGCGGCCTCGGCGGCCTCCTCGCTCGCGAACCAGACCTCGGCCTTGGTGCGGTCGTACCACGGGGATTCCACGGTGTGGAACTTCATCGAACCCGCGTTGCCCTTGATGGTGAAGCCCTCGGGGGCGGAGCCGTCGGCCAGAGCGGCCGCGGATCCCTCACCGTAAGGGGCGTCGGCCGGTGCGTCGGCAGCCGGCTCGGGAGCGGGGGCCTCGGCGTCGATGGACGCCTCGGCGACGGCGGCGGCCGCGGCCCGCTTCTCGGCGAACGAGGAGGTGGGCAGCGACAGGGTCGCCATGGCCACGAAGTCCTCCAGGGCACCGGCGGTGAACACGACGTCGTCGCTGCGCATGACGTCGTAGGTGTTCAGCTGGTCCGCGTACAGGACGTGGGCGATGGGCAGGTTGCGCGAGCTCAGCGCGCCGAGGTCGTCGTCGCGACGCACGACCACCAGCAGGTGGCGACGATCCGAGACGAGGCCCAGGGTGCTGCGCACGGCCTTGGTCGAGGGGACCTCGCCCTCCAGGAGGGCGGAGACCACGTGGACGCGGCCGTTGCGGGCGCGATCGGAGAGGGCACCGCGCAGAGCGGCGGCCTTCATCTTCTTGGGCGTGCGCTGCGAGTAGTCGCGCGGGACGGGTCCGTGGACCACGCCGCCGCCGGCGAACTGCGGCGCGCGGATCGAGCCCTGACGGGCGCGGCCGGTGCCCTTCTGCTTCCACGGCTTCTTGCCGCCACCGGCGACCTCACCGCGGGTCTTGGTCTTGTGGGTGCCCTGACGAGCGGCCGCCTGCTGGGCGACGACCACCTGGTGGATCAGGGGGACGTTGGTCTGCACGTCGAAGATCGATGCGGGCAGCTCGACGGTGCCGGTCTTCTTGCCGGCCGGGTCGAGGACGTCGACGGTCAGGTTCTCTGCCATCGGGCTCAGGCCTCCTTCGCGGGGCTCTTGGCAGCCGAGCGGACCAGCACGATGCCGCCCTTGGGGCCGGGGACGGCACCCTTGACGAGCACGAGGCCCTTCTCGGCGTCGACCGCGTGAACGGTCAGGTTCTGGACACTGGTGCGGGCGCCGCCCATGCGGCCGGCCATGCGCTGGCCCTTGAACACGCGACCAGGGGTGGAGGCGCCGCCGATCGAACCCGGCTTGCGGTGGTTGCGGTGGGCACCGTGGGAGGCGCTCACACCGGCGAAGCCGTGACGCTTCATGACGCCCGCATGGCCCTTGCCCTTGGAGGTGCCGACCACGTCGACCTTCTGGCCGGCCTCGAAGATCGAGGCGTCGATCTCCTGGCCGACGGTGAAGTCAGCGGCATCGGTGGTGCGCAGCTCCACGAGATGGCGGCGCGGGGTCACGCCTGCCTTCTCGAAGTGGCCCCGGAGGGGCTTGGAGACCTTGCGCGGATCGATCTGCCCGTAGGCGATCTGCACGGCGTCGTACCCGTCGGTCTCGACGGACCGCACCTGGGTGACGACATTGGAGCCCGTCTGCACGACGGTCACGGGGACGAGCTTTCCGTTCTCGTCCCAGACCTGGGTCATGCCGAGCTTGGTGCCGAGCACGCCGGACACGGCGCGGGCACGCTGTCCCGTCAGTTCGTTGCTCATTTCGACCTGCCTCAGAGCTTGATCTCGATGTTGACGTCCGCCGGCAGATCGAGGCGCATCAGCGAGTCCACGGCCTTGGGCGTGGGATCGACGATGTCGATCAGCCGCTTGTGCGTGCGCATCTCGAAGTGCTCACGGGAGTCCTTGTACTTGTGCGGCGACCGGATCACGACGAACACGTTCTTCTCGGTCGGCAGCGGCACCGGGCCCACGACCGTCGCACCCGCGGAGGTCACCGTGTCGACGATCTTGCGCGCCGAGCTGTCGATCACCTCGTGGTCGTACGACTTGAGCCGGATGCGGATCTTCTGTCCCGCCATGGCGTCCTGTCTCTTTTCTTCCGTCTGGCATTGATGCGGCCTCCCCCGGTACCCGAGGACGGGCGTGTCGGCCTCCGCGGGGCGGTGAAGCCCAGCCTGCGGCCGCCGAGTTCCGGCTGCGTCTGCGTCTGTTTCCCTCGTGCGATGCGCGGTCGGTGCAGGGAGCATCGTTCGCATCCTCGGGACGGACCTCATCCGGTGATCATTCGCCGCCAGGCCCGCGAGCATCACGCTGTGGTGAAGGGTCGGATTCGTGCGGAGAACGGAACCGGGCATGTCGGCCCGCGCAGACAACTCGAACAGTCTGCCAGAGCGGTACGTCTCCTCACAAGGGCGGGCCGGGTGCGGCCCATCACACCGGACGTGCCCGGAGGCATCGAGCACCCATCCCGGCGCTCAGCAGAAGCGCACCGCTCGCATCATCGCACGGATGCGAGCGGTGCGCCCCCCGACACCCGGGTGTCTACTTGTCCGTGCTGGGACCCACGCCGCCCTGCAGCTGGCGCTGGAAGATCACGTAGACCACCAGCACCGGGATCACGGTGATCACCACCGAGGCGAACATGCCGCCCCAGTCCACGCGGTAGCCCTGCTGAGCCTGCAGGTTCACCAGACCCTGGGCGAGCACGTGGTTGCTGCGCTCGCGGTTCAGCACCAGCGGGAGCAGGAACTGGTTCCACAGGCCCAAGAAGTTGAAGATCGCGACCGAGGCCAGGCCGGGCTTGGCCATCGGGAGCATGATCTGGAAGAAGGTGCGGAAGTCGCCCGCCCCGTCGATCGCGGCGGCCTCACTGATCTCCTCCGGGAGGCCGGAGAAGAAGGCGTGCAGGAAGAACACGGTGAACGGCAGTGCGAACGCGACGTAGGAGAGGATCAGGCCCACCAGGCCGAGCCTCCCGTCGAGCAGCCCCATGTTGTTCAGCACGAAGAACAGCGGCACCACGGCCAGGAAGACCGGGAACGTGAGACCGGCGATCATCGAGAAGTAGATGAACCGGTTGCCGGGGAAGGGGAACCGAGCCAGCACGTACGCGCACATCGCGCCCAGCAGCATCACGATGATCAGCGCTGAGCCGACCACGATGATGGTGTTGAGGAAGTACTCACCGATCCGGGCCTCGGTCCAGGCGCGCGAGTAGTTGTTCCACTGCATCTGGGCGGGGGGCCCGAAGGGGTCGGTCTGGATCTCGGCGGAGGTCTTGAACGAGGTGTAGACCGTCCAGATCAGGGGCAGGATCACCAGCAGGGCCCATAGACCCAGCACCAGGTGATGGGTGAAGGTCATCCCGCCCTCACGCTTGGCCGCGGGACGATCACGACGGCCCCGGCCGCCGGTGACCTCGAAGGAGGAGGCCCCGCGCGCATCGAGCGAGGAATCGGTGGTGGTCATCGGTCTGCCTTCTTGGGCCGGATCAGGGTGATCACCACGACGGCGACCACCATGGTCACCAGCGCCATGATCACGCCCATGGCGCTGGCCTCACCGAAGCGGCCGTCGGAGAACGCCGTCTGGTAGAGGTGGAGTGAGACCACCTTGGTGCTGTTGTTCGTGCCCCCGTTCGGGGTCATCACGGACACGAAGGTGAAGGCGTCAAGAGCGAAGATGCCCATGTACACCAGCGCGGTGGAGACGCTGTCGCGCACCATCGGTGCGACGATCTGCACGGCGGTGCGGAAGCGGCCGGCGCCGTCGATGCGCGCGGCCTCCAGCACCTCCTGGCCGATGGACTTGATGGCGGCCACGAACAGCACCATGTAGAAGCCCACGAAGGTCCAGATGATCGCAAAGGCCACGGCTGCCAGGGCGTAGCGCTGGTCGCCGAGCCAGGCGGTGTTCACCGCGGGAATGAGCGAGCTGCCGGTGAAGCGGGTCAGCAGGTCGTGCGGGAGGTTCAGCAGGCCGTTCAGCAGACCGCCATTGGGGTGGTACACGAAGTTGAACAGGATGCCGGTGATCACTGCGGGGATCGCGTACGGGAAGAAGCTCACCACCCGGTAGAAGCCCGCGCCTCGCACACCGCGCACGCCCCCACGGGTGTCCCCGCCGATCGTCACCATCACCGCGAGCGCGAAGGCCAGGACGATGGTCACCGTGGGCAGGACCGCCAGCAGCACCAGGTTGTTGCGCAGCGACTTCCAGAACACCGGGTCGTTGAAGATGCGCTCATAGTTGCGAAGGCCGATGAACTCCATGGACGGCGACAGTCCCGACCAGTTCGTCAGCGAGTAGTAGAAGGACTGCACGAACGGCGAGACCACGAACAGGATGTACACGGCCAGCGGGAGCCCCAGGAACAGCAGGAAGAACAGCATCCTCTGCACCGTGGGCACCCGAGGTCGGCGGCGGCGAACGACCTTGTCAGCCGTCGCCGCCGCCTCACCGAGTCCGGAGACCGGAGCTGCTGTCACGAATCGACCTCGAACTTGGTCACGGCGTCGTCCTCGCGCACCCGGTCGATCATGGCCTGCTCCTGCTGGCGCAGGGTCGCAGCGTCGATGTCACCCTTCAGGAAGCTGGTCCAGCTGGTGATGGAGTCCGACCCCAGTCCGTACCAGTCCGAGAAGTTGTAGGTGAAGGTGTTGTCGCCGGCATCGGAGATCATTTTGTTGACCGAGGCCAGCGCGGTGGAGCCGAAGCCGTCCTCGGGCACGGTGTCCTTGACCACGGAGGGCGCCTTGGTGAGCTCGGCGAACTTCGCGCCCTGCTCCTTGGAGAGCATGATGCGCAGGAACTCGGCACCGCCGTTGGGGTTGTTGCCACCGGAGGGAACGAAGTACTGCTCCGCCGCGGTGCCGTGGAACGCCTCATGCGGCATCGAGCTGCCGTCCAGGGACGGCACCGGGGCGCCGGTCATGGCGTAACCCTCGGGGGTGACGTCGGCCTGCTCGTTCTCGATCCAGGAGCCGGAGGGGTAGAACACGGACTTGCCCTGCACCCAGCTGGTCTGGGCGTCGGTGTGCTTGATGCCCTCGCCGCCCGGCTCGAAGTAGCCGGCCGCCACCGCCTCGGCCATGGCGTCGTACGCCTGGACGATGGCGTCCTGCTCGAACGCGCCCTCCTCGAGCTTGTCGATCTTCTTGAGGACCTCGGGACCACCGAACTTGGCGGCCATCGACAGGGCCATCTCCTGATAGTAGTTCGAGGCGTTCTGGCCGCCGTAGGAGAACAGGTAGCGCCCCTCACCCTTGACGGTCTCGCCGAGGGCCATGAGCTCCTCCCAGGTCTGCGGGACGGACCAGCCCTTCTCCTCGAACTCCTTGGCGGAGTACCACAGTGCGAACACCGTATACACGTAGTTCATGCCCAGGAACTTGCCGCTGAACATGCCGGGCGAGGTGACGCCGGGAAGGAGGTTCTCCTCCACCGTGCCCTCGCCGTCCACCATCGGGGCGGCGAGCAGGTCGCCCAGGTCCTGCAGCTGCTGGACCAGGCCGTCGATCGCGAGCTTCTGAGCACCGGAGTTGTCGAACACGTCCGGCGGGTTGCCACCGGCGAAGCGGGGCTGCAGGTCCGGCTGGATGTTGACCGTGCCCGCGACCTCGACGTCGGCGTCGGGGTACATCTCCTTGTACTGCTCACCGGCGGACTCGGCATAGGCAATGCCGTAGCCGCCATCAAAGATCACGGCCTCGACGGGCGCGGCGGCGTCCACACCCAGCGGGTTGTCCTCGGAGGCGTTCTCGCCGGCGAGGGAACCTCCGCCATCCGACTCGTCGTCACCGCCGCCACCGCCGCCTCCGGCGCAGGCTGCCAGGGTTGCCGCCGAGGCACCGGCACCGGCAAGGGCGAGGAAGCTGCGGCGGGATGCACCGAGACGCTCCAGCGGCGTCATCGAAGTGGTCTGCTCGTCCATGAGTCCTTCTTTCGTCTTTGAAATGCGCGATGCGCTGTCGGCGCCGGACACACGGTGAGCACCAGCTGCTCGCCGTCGCGCCGCCTACGCCCAGGGTAACGCCCGCACTGCGCGATGTTGCATGAATGCGCCGCCGAACGATCACGACTTCGTAACTCCCTCCGGCGCGGACCGCACGCGCTCCCAGCCTGCTCCACAGCTGCGAGCAGGTGGCCGGTCTAGCCTGTCGCCATGACACAGCCGAAGAACTCCCCACTGAACTCACAGCTGTTCCGCCTCGAGTACCCGCGGTCCCTGGGCACCTACGCCACCTATGCCGAAGTCCAGGCCGTCGTGGACACCCTGGCCGACAAGCAGTTCCCCGTCCAGCACACCCTGATCGTGGGCACCGACCTCAAGCTGATGGAGCGCGTCACGGGCCGACAGACCTGGGGACGGGTGATCCTGGGAGGCATCCTCAGCGGCGCGTGGATGGGCCTGTTCATCGGCATCCTGTTCGCACTGTTCGCGCCCCAGCCGCAGGTCACGGTGATCTCCTCGGTGCTGATCGGCATCGTGTTCTTCACCATCTGGTCCGTCATCGGCTACGCCGCCAGCGGAGGGAAGCGCGACTTCACCTCGATGACCTCCACCATTCCCATGCAGTACGAGCTGCTGGTGGAGCACCGCCACGCTGATGAGGCGCGCCGCCTGCTGGTGGAGGAGGGGGCCGCCCAGCCCTTCCCCCGACAGAGCGCAGCCCCTCTCCCCCACGCGGAGCTGCCCGGCCAGCCCCCCGAGGGCCAGTCCCACCAGGGCCAGTCCCACCAGGACGTGCTGCACCAGGACGCGCTGCACCAGGGCGGGCCGTCCGCTGACGGCTGGGGGCACACGCAGGCGCAGCCCGGCAGCGACCGGGGCCGACACGCGCAGGGGCGCTACGGGCAGCCCGCGGCGGACGCACCCGCCGACCCTGGGTCCGAGCGCAGCAGGCCCACGAATCGCCGCAGCTTCGGACAGCCCGCCCCGCAGGATCCGGTCGTGCCGGTGCACCCCGAGGACAAGACCCCCGGA
This sequence comes from Brachybacterium epidermidis, assembly GCF_015209585.1. Classification (GTDB taxonomy): domain Bacteria; phylum Actinomycetota; class Actinomycetes; order Actinomycetales; family Dermabacteraceae; genus Brachybacterium; species Brachybacterium epidermidis. Next base: position 77,875 of record NZ_JADEYR010000001.1, on the reverse strand, counting down.
CAGCCGGAGCGCTGAGCTCCCCGCTGCCGCCCCCGAGCATGCGGCAAGGCCCCGGACCGTATCGGTCCGGGGCCTTCCTCATGCAGCGTCCGCTGGACGCATCACGGATGCGGGGCGCGCCCCGCAGCGATCACTTGGTGATCTTGGTGACGCGGCCGGAGCCCACGGTGCGGCCACCCTCACGGATGGCGAAGCCGAGGCCCTCCTCCATGGCGATCGGCTGGATCAGCTCGACCGACATCTCGGTGTTGTCGCCGGGCATCACCATGTCAGTGCCCTCGGGGAGGGTGATGACACCGGTGACGTCGGTGGTGCGGAAGTAGAACTGCGGGCGGTAGTTCGAGTAGAACGGGTTGTGACGGCCGCCCTCGTCCTTGGACAGGATGTAGACCTGCGCCTCGAAGTTGGTGTGGGGGGTGATCGAACCCGGCTTCACAACGACCTGGCCGCGCTCGACGTCCTCACGCTTGGTGCCACGCAGCAGCAGGCCGCAGTTCTCGCCGGCCCACGCCTCGTCCATCTGCTTGTGGAACATCTCGATACCGGTGACGGTGGTCTTCTGCGCCGGACGGATGCCGACGATCTCGACCTCCGAGTTGATGCCGAGCTTTCCACGGTCCACCTTGCCGGTGACCACGGTGCCGCGGCCCTGGATGGTGAAGACGTCCTCGATGGGCATGAGGAAGGGCTGGTCGAGGTCGCGGACCGGGTCCGGGATGGACTCGTCGACGGCGTCCATGAGCTCCTCGATGGACTTGACCCACTTCTCGTCGCCCTCGAGAGCCTTCAGCGCGGACACCTTGATGACGGGAGCGTCCTCGTCGAAGCCCTGGCCGCCCAGCATCTCGCGGACCTCCATCTCGACGAGCTCGAGGATCTCCTCGTCGTCGACCATGTCGGCCTTGTTCAGCGCGGCGAGCAGGTAGGGGACGCCGACCTGCTTGGCGAGCAGCACGTGCTCGCGGGTCTGGGCCATCGGGCCGTCGGTGGCGGCGACCACGAGGATCGCGCCGTCCATCTGAGCAGCGCCGGTGATCATGTTCTTCACGTAGTCGGCGTGGCCGGGGGCGTCGACGTGAGCGTAGTGACGCTTCTCGGTCTGGTACTCGATGTGCGACACGTTGATCGTGATGCCGCGCTGCTTCTCCTCGGGCGCGTTGTCGATCGTGTCGAAGTCGCGCTTCTCGTTCAGGTCCGGGAACTTGTCGTACAGGACCTTCGAGATGGCGGCACTCAGGGTGGTCTTGCCGTGGTCGACGTGACCGATGGTGCCGATGTTGACGTGCGGCTTGGTCCGCTCGAACTTGGCCTTCGCCATGGTGGTGTCCTCCTAGGACTTCTTATCTCTGGGTACTTCTGGATCGGGATCGGATTCCTGCCCCGGTGGCAGGCTCCGACGGAGAGGAGGGGAGCAGGAGAAAGATCCTACCCGCTCCCCCGGCTCCCTCACTCGCCCCGGGTCTTCGCGATGATCTCTTCCGAAATGCTGGAGGGGACCTCCGCGTAGCTGTGGAACTGCATCGTGTACATCGCACGGCCCTGGGTCTTGGACCGCAGGTCGCCGACGTACCCGAACATCTCCGACAGCGGGACGAGAGCGCGGACGATCTTGACCCCGCTCGCATCCTCCATCGACTGGATCTGACCTCGACGGGAGTTCAGATCGCCGATGACATCTCCCATGTACTCCTCGGGGGTGCGCACCTCGACGTCCATGAGGGGCTCCAGGAGCACGGGCTGGGCCTTGCGCAGGGCCTCCTTGGTCGCCATGGAGCCGGCGATCTTGAAGGCCATCTCCGAGGAGTCCACGTCGTGGTAGGCGCCGTCGATCAGCGAGGCCTTGACGTTGACCACCGGGTAGCCGGCGAGGATGCCCGACTGCAGGGCGTCCTGGATGCCGGCGTCGATGCTCGGGATGTACTCGCGCGGGATGCGACCGCCGGTGACGAGGTTCTCGAACTCGTAGAACACGCCCTCCTCGGCCTCGGTCAGCGGGGCGTAGGTGATCTGCACCTTGCCGAACTGGCCGGAGCCACCGGTCTGCTTCTTGTGCGTGTAGTCGAACTTGTCGACGGTGCGCTTGATGGTCTCGCGGTAGGCGACCTGCGGCTTGCCGATGTTCGCCTCGACCTTGAACTCGCGGCGCATGCGGTCCACGAGGATGTCGAGGTGCAGCTCGCCCATGCCCTTGATGACGGTCTGGCCGGTCTCCTCGTCCAGCTCGACCTGGAAGGTGGGATCCTCCTTGGCGAGCTTCTGGATCGCGACGCCGAGCTTCTCCTGGTCGCCCTTGGTCTTGGGCTCGATGGCCACCGAGATGACCGGCTCCGGGAAGCTCATGGACTCCAGCTGGATCGGCGCGGAGGGATCGCACAGGGTGTCACCCGTGGTGGTGTCCTTCAGGCCGATGAACGCGTAGATGTGGCCCGCGAAGGCCTCCTCCACCGGGTTCTCCTTGTTGGAGTGCATCTGGAACAGCTTGCCGACGCGCTCCTTCTTGCCGGTGGTCGCGTTGAGGATCTGATCGCCCTGCTTGACCTGGCCGGAGTAGACGCGCACGTAGGTGAGCGCACCGAAGAACGGATGCGAGGCCACCTTGAAGGCGAGCGCTGAGAACGGCTCGTTCCAATCGGGCTTGCGGGAGAGCTCCTTCTCCTCGTCCTTGACGTCGTGGCCCACCATCGCAGGCACGTCCAGGGGCGAGGGCAGGTAGTCGATCACGCCGTCGAGCACGGGCTGGACGCCCTTGTTCTTGAAGGCGGAGCCGCAGAAGACGGGGTACGCCTCAGAGCTCACGGTGAGCTGACGGATGCCTGCCTTCAGCTGCTCGACGGAGAGGTCGCCCTCCTCGAGGTAGGCCTCCATGAGCTCCTCGGAGCTCTCGGCGACGTCCTCGACCAGCTTGGCGCGGTACTCGTCGACCTTGTCCTGCAGCTCGGCCGGGATCGGGATCTCACGCTGCCACTGGCCCAGGGCCGGATCGCCCTTCTTGGCGCTGATGGCGGGCAGGTCCTCCTCGAGGGTCTCGGGCCACTCGTAGGCCTTCATCTCGACGAGATCGACCACACCGCGGAAGTCGTGCTCCGCGCCGATCGGGACCTGCATCACCAGCGGCTTCGCCTTGAGGCGATCCACGATGGTGCCGACGGTGAAGAAGAAGTCCGCACCGAGCTTGTCCATCTTGTTGACGAAGCAGATGCGCGGGACGTCGTACTTGTCGGCCTGACGCCACACCGTCTCGGACTGGGGCTCCACGCCCTCCTTGCCGTCGAACACCGCGACGGCACCGTCGAGCACGCGCAGCGAGCGCTCCACCTCGACGGTGAAGTCCACGTGGCCGGGCGTGTCGATGATGTTGATCTGGCTGCCGTGCCAGTAGCAGGTGGTCGCGGCGGAGGTGATGGTGATGCCGCGCTCCTTCTCCTGCTCCATCCAGTCCATGGTGCCCGCACCGTCGTGCGTCTCGCCCATCTTGTAGTTGACACCGGTGTAGAACAGGATCCGCTCGGTGGTAGTCGTCTTGCCGGCGTCGATGTGCGCCATGATGCCGATGTTGCGGACCTTCGTGAGGTCACTGAGCACTTCAAGTGCCACTGGCTTGTGCCTTTCTGGAGAACTGGGTCTGGTCGACAGATCCGGGAAGCCGGTGAGGGGAGTCGGGGCCCGCCGAGTGGGCGGGCCCCGACGGCCTCACCAGCGGTAGTGGGCGAAGGCGCGGTTGGACTCGGCCATCTTGTGGGTGTCCTCGCGGCGCTTCACGGACGCACCGAGACCGTTGGAGGCATCGAGGATCTCGTTCATGAGGCGTTCGGTCATGCTGTTCTCGCGACGGGCGCGGGAGTAGCCGACCAGCCAGCGCAGAGCGAGGGTGGTCGAGCGGCCGGGCTTGACCTCGATCGGCACCTGGTAGGTGGCACCGCCGACGCGGCGGGAGCGCACCTCGAGGCTGGGACGGATGTTGTCCAGCGCAGCCTTCAGGGTGACCACCGGGTCCTGGCCGTTCTTCTCACGGCAGCCCTCGAGAGCGCCGTAGACGATGCTCTCGGCGACGGTCTTCTTGCCGTCCAGGAGGATCTTGTTGATGAGCTGGGTGACCAGCGGCGAGTCGTAGACGGGGTCCACGACGAGCTGGCGCTTGGGAGCTGCTCCCTTACGAGGCATTACTTCTTCTCCTTCTTCGCGCCGTAGCGGGAACGGGCCTGCTGGCGACCCTTGACACCCTGGGTGTCGAGGGAGCCGCGCACGATCTTGTAGCGCACGCCGGGCAGGTCCTTCACACGGCCGCCGCGGACCAGCACGATCGAGTGCTCCTGGAGGTTGTGGCCCACACCCGGGATGTATGCGGTGACCTCGATGCCGGTGGACAGACGCACACGCGCGATCTTCCGCAGGGCCGAGTTCGGCTTCTTCGGGGTGGTGGTGTAGACGCGCGTGCAGACACCGCGGCGCTGGGGCGAGCCCTTGAGCGCCGGCGTCTTCGAGGCGGAGGACTTGTCCTTCCGTCCCTTGCGCACCAGCTGCTGAATAGTTGGCACAGATTCTCTGCCTGTTCGGCCACCGGAACTGTTGACTCCGGAGGATCGACATCTTCGACCGCTGCCTGCGTGGCGCCGCAGCGGACGGCGACCCGGTTCGCCGCCCCCATGCCCGGGAAGCGGTGGCGGACCGACCCGCCCGACCGGTATGGGACCGGCCGGTCGTCGGAGGACCGTGATCGATGCCCGCGCTGCGGGACCGGGCATGGCCGCCGCACCGATTTCGGGCACACCGCCAGGATCCGCTCCTCGCGGGGGACCCCCCTCGCTGCTCCCCGGAGGGGCGGCGGGTTCGTCCCAGCTCACGACCAGAGGGCACTCCGGACGCTCTGACAGTCTACGGAGGCCCGGCGGGCAGGGTCAAAGGGATGAGGAAGCTCCGACGCACATCACACCGGGCGGGACCAGCAGGGCTGCTCCACGACGCACCTCGGCCGCAGCACCGGCGCGAGCCGGCCTGCGGCCGAGGAGGATGAAGCGGAGTGGATCAGCGGATACCGAGCTTGCTGGTGCACGCCGGCCAGGCGCCCCAACCCTGACCGGCCTGGACCTTCTTGGCGATCGCGATCTGCTGGTCGCGAGTGGCCTGGTTGGCGTACGGGGCGTACTGGCCACCGCCGTAGGCGCGCCAGGTGCCCGCGGAGAACTGCAGGCCGCCGTAGTACCCGTTGCCGGTGTTGATCGACCAGTTGCCGCCGGACTCGCACTGGGCCAGTCGGTCCCACACGGAGCCCGAGGGCGCCGTGGGCGCGGGAGCCGAGGAGCGCTCGGAGCTGCGAGAGGACTCGGAGGAGCGGGAAGGCTCCTTCGTCTCGCTCTTCTTCTCGGTCTTCTTCTTCGTGGCCGGCTGTGCCTTCTCCTCCTGCACGGGGGCGGGCTCCGGTTCCGGCTCCGGCTCCGGCTCTGGCTCGGGCTTCGGCTTGGTGCCCACCAGGGTCACCTGCGCCACGGGCTCGGTCACGACCTTCTCGGTGACGACCTGCGACTCGGTGACCTCACCGTCGACCAGCTTCTCGGAGACGACCTTCTCCCGCGAGCCCTCCTTGCCGGCGACCTTCACCTTGGTGGTGCCCTCGAGGAGGGAGTCGTCCTTCTCGGTCTTCTTCTCGAAGGGGATGGTCTCGGTCTCGGTGCGCTCGGTCTGGCGCACGCGCTGCACGGTGATGGTGGCACCGTCCTCGAGGATCGAGTCGCGGTCCACGGACGCGGTGTCGGTGTCCTCGATGTCGCGGAGCACCGTGCGCATCGCCTCGTCGACGGTGAGAGCGGCGACCTCGAAGGTGTCCTGGCCGTACTGGCCCACGAAGGTGACGGTCTTGAGGGTGACCACCTCGACGTCGTTGCCGTCGGCGACCAGCTCCGTGCCGGGCTCCGGGGTGATGCGGGCGCCCTCGGTCTCGAGCTCGAGCTCCTCCAGCGCGTCGGAGACGGTGGTGCCGGTGGTGAGCAGTTCCTGGGGCTCGCCGTCCACGGTCACGGTGACGGGGGTGCGCTCGATGATCTGGATCTGGGTGCCATCGGTGACCTGCTCATCGAGTCCCGGGATCACCAGGTCGGTGTCCTTGACCTCGATGCCCTGGTCCGCGAGGACCTCGGCCACGGTGGGGCTGAAGGTGCGCACGTGGGACTCCTCCCCGTACGCATCCACCGTCACCACGTTCGACATCGCGTACGCGGTGCCACCGCCGCCGACGCCGATGACGCAGGCCGTCGCGGCCGCGATGATCCACGGGGTCTTCTTCACTGTTCCACCTGCTTCTCGCCGCCGCCAGGCGGTCCGTCGTTCCCTGGGTCCGTGGGCCCCGGAGGGGGCCGGGCGGGAATCGGCGCGATCGCGTGCTCGACTCCAAGGAGCCGAGGTGCTGCGGGGGAAGAACGCGCGGAGTGCCGCCGTCCTCCATGCTTCCGCGCGCGGCGGGGCCTCGTGAAGGGTCCCGGCCAGACCTTGGCCAGGGACCGGAGGGATCTTTACCCGCTCGTGAACATGCACGCGCCCCAGGTCACGCTGAGGAACGCACGGCGTGGCGGTCCTCACGGGCACGGACCGTCGAGCGGCCCTGTGACAGACGGGCAGCAGGGGCGGCCCCACCCGGAGGTGGGACCGCCCCTGCTGATCTGGCCGACCGCATCCGCTCCCCCGCTCTTACCGGCAGTGACCGGTGGAGGCGGAGGGGGATCTCAGCGGGTCAGCGGAAGTCCGTGCGGAACGGATCGGCGTAGTCGATGTCGTCCAGGTTCACCGAGCCGGTCTGGCCGAAGCCGGAGAAGTCCAGCTCGTCGTACCCGGGCACCTGGTACATCTGCGCCTTGGCCTCGTCCGTGGGCTCCACCGCGATGCGGCGGAACCGCGGCAGGCCGGTCCCAGCGGGGATCAGCTTGCCGATGATCACGTTCTCCTTGAGCCCCATGAGCTGATCGCTCTTGCGGTTCAGGGCGGCCTCGGTGAGCACGCGGGTGGTCTCCTGGAAGGAGGCCGCCGACAGCCACGAGTCCGTCGCCAGCGACGCCTTGGTGATGCCCATCAGCTCCGGGCGACCGGAGGCGGGCTGACCGCCCTCGGCGAGCACCCGACGGTTCTCGGTCTCGAAGGCCACGCGCTCGGCGAAGTCACCGGGCAGCAGGTCGGTGTCACCGGACTCGATGATCGTCACGCGGCGCAGCATCTGCCGCACGATGACCTCGATGTGCTTGGCGTGGATGTCCACGCCCTGCGAGATGTACACCTTCTGGACCTCGTCCACCAGGTGCTGCTGCACGGCGCGGGGGCCGAGGATGCGCAGCACCTGCTTCGGGTCCACCGAGCCCACGGTGAGCTGGTGGCCCACCTCGACGTGGTCGCCGTCGGAGACCCGCAGGGTCACGCGCTTGGACACGTTGTAGGTGATCGGATCGGTGCCGTCGTCGGGGGTGACGGTGATACGACGCTGCTTGTCGTTCTCCTCCACCTCGACGCGGCCCGCGGACTCGGTGATCGGCGCGAAGCCGGCCGGGGTGCGGGCCTCGAACAGCTCCTGCACACGCGGCAGGCCGTGCGTGATGTCGCCGTCGGCGCTGGCCACACCACCGGTGTGGAAGGTACGCATGGTCAGCTGGGTGCCGGGCTCGCCGATCGACTGGGCGGCGACGATGCCCACGGCCTCGCCGATGTCCACCAGGTGGCCGGTGGCCAGGGAGCGGCCGTAGCAGGCGGCGCAGGTGCCGACGGCGGAGTCACAGGTGAGCACGGAGCGGATCTTGACCTCGCGCACTCCCCCGGCGACCAGCTTCTCGATGAGCACATCGCCCACCTCGTCGCCGGCCGCGGCCAGCTCCTGGCCGTCCTCACCGGTGACAGCGGAGGCGAGCACACGCCCGTACACGGTGGTCTCCACGTTCTCGTGGGCCACCAGCGCACCGGCCTCCTCCACCGCGATCGGCAGCACCAGGCCCTTGGCGGTGCCGCAGTCGGCCTCGCGGACGATGACGTCCTGGGAGACGTCCACCAGACGACGGGTCAGGTAGCCGGACTGGGCGGTCTTCAGAGCGGTGTCCGCCAGGCCCTTGCGGGAGCCGTGCGAGGCGATGAAGTACTCCAGGACCGACAGTCCCTCCTTGTAGTTGGAGAGGATCGGACGCGGGATGATCTCGCCCTTGGGGTTGTTCACCAGGCCGCGCATACCGGCGATCTGGCGGATCTGCATCCAGTTGCCTCGGGCACCGGAGTGCACCATCCGGTAGATGGTGTTGGTCTCCTCGAAGTTCTCGCGCATCGCGTTGTCGACCTCATTGGTCGCCTCGGTCCAGATGTCGATCAGCTCCATGTTGCGCTCGGCCTCGGAGACCAGGCCCAGGTCACGGTTCTCCTGCACCTGCGCGGCCTTGGCCTCGTACTTCTGCACGATCTCGGCCTTGTTCGGCGGGACCACCACGTCGGAGAACGCGAAGGACACACCGGAACGGGTGGACCAGGAGAAGCCGTAGGCCTTCAGGGCGTCCAGGGACGCGGAGACCTGCACCTTCTCGTAGCGCTCGGCCAGGGCGTTGACGATCGAGCCCAGGCGCTTCTTGCCCACCTGGCCCTCGACGTACGGGAAGCCCTCCGGCAGCGTCTCGTTGAAGAACACGGTGCCCAGGGTGGTGGTGAGGGTGATCGGGTCGCCCTCGCTCCAGCCCTCGGGGGCCTCCCATCCGGTGGGCGGCACGATGTCGGTGAAGCGGATGGTCACCGGCGCGTTCAGGTCCAGCTCGCCCGCATCGAAGGCCATGATGGCCTCCGCCTCGGAGGAGAAGGAGCGGCCCGCGCCGGGGACGTCCTCGCGCACCGTGGTCAGGTGATACAGGCCGATCACCATGTCCTGTGCGGGCATGGTGACGGGGCGACCGTCGGAGGGCTTGAGGATGTTGTTGCTCGAGAGCATCAGGATGCGGGCCTCGGCCTGCGCCTCGGCGCTCAGCGGCAGGTGCACGGCCATCTGGTCGCCGTCGAAATCGGCGTTGAAGGCGGCGCACACCAGCGGGTGCAGGTGGATGGCCTTGCCCTCCACCAGCTGCGGCTCGAAGGCCTGGATGCCCAGGCGGTGCAGGGTGGGTGCACGGTTCAGCAGCACCGGGTGCTCGGTGATGACCTCCTCGAGCACGTCCCACACCTCGGGGCGGGCACGCTCGACCATGCGCTTGGCGGCCTTCACGTTCTGGGCGTGGGACAGCTCCACCAGGCGCTTCATCACGAACGGCTTGAACAGCTCCAGCGCCATGCCCTTGGGCAGGCCGCACTGGTGCAGCTCCAGCTGCGGGCCGTTCACGATCACGGAACGACCGGAGTAGTCAACGCGCTTGCCCAGCAGGTTCTGGCGGAAGCGGCCCTGCTTGCCCTTGAGCATGTCCGAGAGGGACTTCAGGGGGCGGTTGCCCGGACCGGTGACCGGTCGACCGCGGCGGCCGTTGTCGAACAGCGAATCCACCGACTCCTGCAGCATGCGCTTCTCGTTGTTCACGATGATCTCGGGGGCACCGAGATCCAGCAGCCGCTTGAGGCGGTTGTTGCGGTTGATCACGCGACGGTACAGATCGTTGAGGTCCGAGGTCGCGAAGCGGCCGCCGTCCAGCTGCACCATGGGGCGCAGGTCCGGCGGGATCACCGGCACGCAGTCCAGCACCATGCCGTCGGGCGAGTTGGTGGTGGTGCGGAAGGCGGAGACCACCTTGAGGCGCTTGAGGGCGCGGGCCTTCTTCTGGCCCTTGCCGTTGGCGATGATCTCGCGCAGGGACGCGGCCTCGGAGTCGAGGTCGAAGTCCTGCAGGCGCTTCTGGATCGCCTCGGCGCCCATGCCGCCCTCGAAGTAGGTGCCGTAGCGCAGCTTCATGGCGCGGTACAGCTGCTCGTCGCCCTCGAGATCGGCCACCTTGAGGGACTTGAAGCGCTCCCACACGTTGGTGACGCGAGCGATCTCGGCGTCGTACTTCTTGCGGATCTGGGCCTGCTCGCGCTCGGCGGAGTCGCGAACCTTGCGCTTCGCGTCGGCCTTGGCGCCCTCCTCCTCGAGCTGGGCGAGGTCCTTCTCGGCGGTGACGGCGCGGTCGTTGACCGCGCTGTCGCGCTCGTTCTCCAGCTCCTTGATCTCCAGGTCGTGGCGGGCCTGGAGGTCGGGCAGGTCCTCGTGGCGGGCGTCCTCGTCCACGGCGGTGATCATGTACGCGGCGAAGTAGATGACCTTCTCGAGGTCCTTCGGCGCGAGGTCCAGCAGGTAGCCCAGACGGCTGGGCACGCCCTTGAAGTACCAGATGTGGGTGACGGGGGCGGCGAGCTCCACGTGGCCCATGCGCTCACGGCGCACGGAGGACTTGGTGACCTCCACGCCGCATCGCTCGCAGACGATGCCCTTGAAGCGCACGCGCTTGTACTTGCCGCAGTAGCACTCCCAGTCCCGGGTGGGACCGAAGATGCGCTCGCAGAACAGGCCCTCCATCTCGGGCTTCAGGGTGCGGTAGTTGATGGTCTCGGGCTTCTTGACCTCGCCGTGCGACCAGGCGCGGATGTCATCGGCGGTCGCGAGGCCGATGCGCAGCTCGTCGAAGGTGTTGACGTCGAGCACAGGTGTCCTTCTCTCGAATCGTAAGTCAGGCGGTCTGAGTGATCAGGGTCGAGGGGCGGGCCGGCGGCCACGCGGGGCGTGGACCGTCGGGCCCTGTCTCTCAGACCTCTTCGATGGAGCCGACGCCCTCGTGGGGCCGGCGGGACAGGTCGATGCCGAGCTCCTCGGCGGCGCGGAAGACCTCCTCGTCGCTCTCCCGCACCTCCTGGGCGGTGCCGTCGGAGGAGAGGACCTCGACGTTCAGGCACAGCGACTGCATCTCCTTGAGCAGCACCCGGAAGGACTCCGGGATGCCGGGCTCGGGGATGTTCTCGCCCTTGACGATCGCCTCGTAGACCTTCACGCGGCCGGAGATGTCGTCGGACTTGATGGTCAGCAGCTCCTGCAGGGCGTAGGCGGCGCCGTAGGCCTCCAGGGCCCACACCTCCATCTCGCCGAAGCGCTGGCCGCCGAACTGGGCCTTTCCGCCCAGGGGCTGCTGCGTGATCATCGAGTACGGGCCGGTGGAGCGGGCGTGCAGCTTGTCGTCCACCAGGTGGTGGAGCTTCAGGATGTACATGTAGCCCACGGAGATCGGGTCGGGGAACGGCTCACCGGAGCGACCGTCGAACAGGCGCGCCTTGCCGTTCTCCTTGACCATCCGCTCGCCGTCCCGGTTGGGGCGGTGGTTGGCGATCAGGCCCTCGAGCTCATCGGCGGAGAGGCCGTCGAACACGGGCACCGCCACCGGGGTGCCGGGCTCGCCGTGCAGGGCCGTCTCGGGCAGGTCGTCCACCGCGGCGGAGCCCTTCTCGAGGTCCCAGCCGTTCTTCGCCACCCAGCCCAGGTGGGTCTCCATCACCTGGCCGATGTTCATGCGCCCGGGCACGCCCATCGGGTTGAGGATGATGTCCACCGGGGTGCCGTCCTCGAGGAACGGCATGTCCTCGACCGGCAGGATCTTGGCGATGACGCCCTTGTTGCCGTGGCGGCCGGCGAGCTTGTCGCCGTCGGTGATCTTGCGCTTCTGAGCCACGTACACGCGGACCATCTCGTTGACACCGGTGGGGAGGATGTCGCCGTCCTCCTCGTCGGTGAACACGCGCACACCGATGACGGTGCCGGACTCGCCGTGGGGCACGCGCAGAGAGGTGTCGCGCACCTCGCGAGCCTTCTCGCCGAAGATGGCGCGCAGCAGGCGCTCCTCCGGGGTCAGCTCGGTCTCACCCTTCGGGGTCACCTTGCCGACCAGGATGTCGCCCGGCTCCACCTCGGCGCCGATGCGGATGATGCCACGCTCGTCGAGATCGGCCAGGACGTCGTCACCCACGTTGGGGATGTCCCGGGTGATCTCCTCCTTGCCCAGCTTGGTGTCGCGGGCGTCGACCTCGTGCTCCTCGATGTGGATCGAGGTGAGGACGTCGTCCTGGACCATCCGGGAGGACAGGATGATGCCGTCCTCGTAGTTGTGGCCCTCCCACGACATGAACGCCACCAGCAGGTTCTTGCCCAGCGACAGCTCGCCCTGATCGGTGGAGGGGCCGTCGGCCAGGATCGAACCGGCCTCGACGCGGTCGCCCTCGTCGAACAGCACGCGCTGGTTGTAGCAGTTGCCGGCGTTGGAGCGCTGGAACTTGCCGATGGGGTAGGTCTGACGGGTGCCGTCATCGGCCATCACGGAGACCAGGTCCGCGCTGAGCTCCTCGATGACGCCGCCCTTCTCGGCCACCACCACGTCGCCCGCGTCCACCGCGGCACGACGCTCCATGCCGGTGCCGACCAGCGGCATCTCCGGGCGCAACAGCGGCACGGCCTGGCGCTGCATGTTCGACCCCATCAGCGCACGGTTGGCGTCGTCGTGCTCGAGGAAGGGGATCATCGCGGTCGCGACCGACACCATCTGGCGGGCCGAGACGTCCATGTAGTCGACGTCCGTGGCGTCCACCAGGTCCGGCTCGCCGCCGGCCAGGCGCACCAGCACCTGCTCCTCGGCGAAGCGGCCGTCGTCGGTGAGCTTGGCGTTGGCCTGGGCGATGACGTGGCGATCCTCGTCGTCGGCGGTCAGGTACACGATCTCGTCGGTGACCTGGCCATCGGTGACCTTCCGGTACGGAGTCTCGACGAAGCCGAAGGGGTTGATGCGGGCGAAGGTCGCCAGCGAGCCGATCAGGCCGATGTTCGGCCCCTCAGGGGTCTCGATCGGGCACATGCGGCCGTAGTGCGAGGGGTGCACGTCGCGCACCTCCATGCCCGCACGGTCGCGGGACAGACCGCCCGGGCCCAGCGCCGAGAGACGACGCTTGTGGGTCAGGCCCGACAGCGGGTTGTTCTGGTCCATGAACTGCGAGAGCTGCGAAGTCCCGAAGAACTCCTTGATCGCCGCCGTCACCGGGCGGATGTTGATCAGGGTCAGCGGGGTGATCGCCTCGACGTCCTGCGTGGTCATGCGCTCGCGGACCACGCGCTCCATGCGGGACAGGCCCGTGCGCACCTGGTTCTGGATCAGTTCGCCGACCGCGCGGATGCGACGGTTGCCGAAGTGGTCGATGTCGTCGGTCTCCACGCGCACGGTGTGGCCGTCGGCGCTGGTGTACTCGGTGAGGCCCTCGTGCAGGGCGACGATGTACTTGATCGTGGCCACGACGTCCTGCAGGCGCAGGCTGGACTCGGACAGCGAGCCGTCCACGCCGAGCTTCTTGCCGATCTTGTACCGGCCCACCTTGGCCAGGTCGTAGCGCTTGGGGTTGAAGTAGAGGTTGTTCAGCATGGCCTCGCCCGCATCGCGCGTGGGCGGCTCGCCCGGACGCTGCTTGCGGTAGATGTCCATGAGGGCCTCGTCGGTCGAGGAGATGCGGTCCTTCTCCAGGGTGGAGCGCATGGACTCGAACTCGCCGAACTCCTCGAGGATGTCGCTGTGGGACATGCCGAGGGCCTGCAGCAGGGTGGTCACCGACTGCTTGCGCTTGCGGTCGATGCGCACGCCGACCTGGTCGCGCTTGTCGACCTCGAACTCCAGCCAGGCGCCGCGCGAGGGGATGATCTTCGCGGAGAAGATGCGCTTGTCGCTGGTCTTGTCGATCGTCTCCTCGAAGTACACCCCCGGGGAGCGCACCAGCTGCGAGACGACCACGCGCTCGGTGCCGTTGATGATGAAGGTGCCCTTGTCGGTCATGAGCGGGAACTCGCCCATGAAGACCGTCTGGGTCTTGATCTCGCCGGTCTCGTTGTTCATGAACTCGGCGATCACGTACAGCGGAGCGGCGTAGGTGAGGTCCTTCTCCTTGCACTCCTCGACGCTGTACTTCGGGTCGTCGAAGGTGTGGTCCCGGAAGGACAGCGACATGTTGCCGGCGAAGTCCTCGATCGGGGAGATCTCCTCGAGGATGTCGGCCAGACCGGAGGTCTGCGGGACGTCCTCGCGCCCAGCGGCGGCGGCCTCAGCGGCACGCTCCTGCCAGCGCTCATTGCCCAGCAGCCAGTCGAAGGACGTGGTCTGCAGGCTCAGGAGATCCGGAACGTCGATCGGATCGCCGAGCTTGGCGAAGGTGACGCGCGGCGAGGCGGTGCGACGGGAGATGTCGGTGGTGATATCGGTGCTCGAGGCAGCCAAGGGGGGTCCTTCCAGGCCGATGACGGAATCCCAGGCGCGGCGAACACCCCGTGAGGTGAAGAGACTTGCCGATGGCCGGCGTGATGCCGAGATGACAGAGCCGTGATGACAGAACGGGGCGAGGCACAGCGCAAAATCCGAGCATACACAGAGTCGCGGATGGACACAAGGGTCGCTTCGCGACGGGTCCATCCGCGTCGGCCGCCATATGCCTGGCGCGGAAAGGCGAGGCCTCCTGCCCGTCTTTCTCGACGTGGCTGCCGGTGCGCACGCGTTCCCGTGCGGTGACGGGAGGGGCTCCGGTGCCGTGGGCGGCAGGAACAGCTTCGTACGTCACACAGGATGCTGACTATTCGCCCGCGAGTCAAGCAGCGGGCCGCGTGTCGGTGGTGAAGGCCAGAGCACATGGCGGCCAACCCCCGCGCCCGACCCGCACCGAGGGCCCCTCCGGACGGATCCAGAGGAGCCCTCGGCATCGCCCCGTGCTGTGCGGATCAGCGCCTGCGCAGCCCCACCATCAGGGCACCGCCGCCCAGCAGGGTCAGCGCGGCAGCGGCCATGCCCCAGGCCTCGACTCCGGAGGCGTTCTTCGCATTTCTCTGCGTCACGAAACGATCACGGACGCTACCACTGGGCGGGAACGGCGGAAGGGCCGCCCCGCAGCTGCGGGACGGCCCTTGCGTCTGTGATGCGCGTGCTCGCCGGGGCGAGCACCGGATCACTTGAGGGTGATGGTGGCGCCGGCGCCCTCGAGCTTCTCCTTGGCGGCCTCGGCGTCCTCCTTCTTGACGCCCTCGAGGACGGGCTTGGGGGCACCGTCGACGAGGTCCTTGGCCTCCTTCAGGCCGAGGGAGGTCAGGGCGCGCACCTCCTTGATGACGGCGATCTTGGCCGAGCCGGCGGACTCGAGAATGACGTCGAACTCGTCCTTCTCCTCCTCGGCGGCGGCCTCGCCACCGGCGGCGGCGCCACCAGCGGCGGCGACGGCCACGGGGGCGGCGGCGGTGACGTCGAAGACCTCCTCGAACTGCTTCACGAACTCAGAGAGCTCGATGAGGGACATCTCCTTGAAAGCTTCGATGAGCTCGTCGGTGCTGAGCTTCGCCATGATGGCGTTCCTTCCTGTCGGTGGGACCTGGTCCCTGGGTTCCGGTGCATCCGCGTGGGGCGGGTGCGTGGTACTTCAGCGGCGCTGGTGCGCCAGGTCATGCGGCCGGTTCGCCCCATCGGGCGGCCGACGGTCCAGCGCGATCGCGCTGGGCGGGTGCGGGAGCTGAGCCTGGGCTCAGGCCTCCTGCTTGACCCGCAGCGCGTCCACGGTGCGCACTGCCTTGGACAGCGGCGCATTGAACACGGCGGCGGCCTTGGACATCGACGCCTTCATGGCACCGGCGGCCTTGGCCAGCAGGACCTCGCGGGACTCGAGGTCCGCGAGCTGCTGCACATCGGCCACCGAGAGCAGGTTGCCCTCGAAGTAGCCGGACTTGATGACGAGCTGTTCGTGCTCCTTGGCGAAGTCACGCAGAGCCTTGGCGGGCTCCACCGGCTCACCCTTGATGAAGGCGATGGCGGTGGGGCCGCTGAGCTGACCCTCGAAGACGTCGATGCCGGCCTCGCGGGCGGCGATCTCGGTCAGCGTGTTCTTCACCACGGCGTACGTCGTCTCGGAGCCCAGAGCACGACGCAGCTGCTTGAGCTGGTCCACGCTGAGCCCGCGGTACTCGGTGACGACGGCGGCGTCGGAGCTGCGGAACAGCTCCGTGATCTCCGCGACGGCGTCGACCTTCTCGGGGTTCGCCATGGCCCTCCTTCCAGAGGTCTCGCGCCGCCGGGTGAAGGTCTCCGCGCACGAGAAAGGCCTCGACACGCAGGTGTCGAGGCCCCGGGCCGCACAGCACGTGCTCGGTGCCCCCATGGGAGCACCGGGCACGACCGAGCGACGGTCGTCCTGATTCACCTGCGCAGGCCATCCCGTGCGGGATTTCTTCGGTCCCCCTCAGGTGAGGGCGACGACCGGCGGTCTTCGGTACCGGTAACTGTACCCGCTCCCGAGGCTGTCCCGCCACGGGGCGACGGGCGGAGTGGGTCACACGACCGGCTGAAGCCGGTGATCTGACCCACACCCGATGTTGTCAGTTCGACGCTAAGGGACCCACGTCCCGGTGGGCATTGCCGGAGGGGCGAGTGTCGGGGGCATCCTCGCCCCGGGACCTCGCCCACCTCATCTGGTCGTTCTTCCGCCAGCATTCATCAGACCATCGAACCTGCAGGCGAGGGCGGGACCAAGGACTCTGCTCGCCTCAGCGCACCCTTCCGCCACGACGAGCCGGGCGCCCCCTTCCCCGCCACGGCCCCACGGCAGCAGGAGCTCCCCGCGCCCCTTCAAAAAGCATTCTGACCTGCGCTTTCACCCAGTGTGGCGCTGTTGACGAAGTGAGGGTGGCAATCGACCGGGCATCCCTCTAGCGTGATCGGTGACGGACCACACGGGCCGTCGGCTCCCCCGCTCGCGGGGCCGAGCAGCCGAGACCAGAGGCAAGGACAGAACCGAGATCATGACCGGCAAAGCCGACAGCGCGACCACCTCTACCCGCAGCTCCACCGCGGCCGCCATCGACACCCTCGCCGAGCGCGCCTCCGAGGCCCTGGCCGCCTTCGACTCCTTCAAGCAGAAGGAGATCACCGCGATCGTCCATGCGATGGCCCTGGCGGGCGTGGATCAGCACATGCCGCTGGCCAAGCTGGCCGTCGAGGAGACCGGCCGCGGCCTCTTCGAGGACAAGTGCGTCAAGAACATCTTCGCCACCGAGTACATCTGGAACTCGATCAAGTACGACCGCACGGTGGGGATCATCGCCGAGGACAAGCAGAAGGGGATCATCGAGATCGCCGAGCCGGTCGGCGTGGTCGCGGGCGTCACTCCCGTCACCAACCCCACCTCCACCGTCATGTTCAAGTGCCTGATCTCGATCATGACCCGGAACCCGATCGTGTTCGCCTTCCACCCCAGCGCGCAGAAGTGCTCGGCCGCAGCCGCCCAGGTGATGCTGGACGCGGCCGTCGAGGCCGGCGCACCCGCCCACTGCATCCAGTGGATCGAGCAGCCCTCGCTGGAGGCCACCGATGCCCTGCTGAACCACCCGACGGTGGCACTCACCCTGGCCACCGGCGGTTCCGGCATGGTCAAGGCCGCCTACTCCACCGGTAAGCCGGCGCTCGGCGTGGGCCCGGGCAACGTCCCGGTGTACATCGAGCGGACCGCGAAGGTGTCCCGCGCCGTCAACGACCTGCTGATCTCCAAGACCTTCGACAACGGCATGATCTGCGCCTCCGAGCAGGCCATCATCGTCGACGAGGAGATCGCGGAGCAGGTGCTGGAGGAGTTCCAGGCCTTCGGCGCCCACGTGGTCACCGAGGCCGAGCGCGCCAAGCTCGAGGACTTCATGGTGACCGAGAAGGGCGGGATCGCCGCCTCCGTGGTCGGTCAGAGCGCCGAGGACATCGCCCGAGGCGCGGGCATCGAGGTGCCCGCCGGCACCAAGCTGCTGATCGCGCCCATCGAGGGCGTCGGCGAGGAGCACCCCCTCTCCCGCGAGAAGCTCTGCCCGGTGCTGGCCATGCTCACGGTGCCCGGCAAGAAGGAGGGCTTCGACCTGGCCCAGCAGATGCTGGAGTTCGGTGGGCTGGGGCACACCGCGGTCATCCACACCTCCGACGCCGCCATCGAGCGCGAGTACGGACTGCGGATGAAGGCCTGCCGCATCATCGTCAACGCCCCCAGTGCCCTGGGCGGCATCGGGGACGTCTACAACGGTCTGCTGCCCTCGCTGACCTTGGGCTGCGGCTCCTACGGCCACAACTCTGTCTCCCGCAATGTCAGCGCGGTGGACCTCATCAACGTCAAGCGGATCGCGGAACGGCGGAACAACATGCAGTGGTTCAAGGTGCCCCCGAAGACCTACTTCGAGCGGTACTCCGTGCAGTACCTCCAGAAAATGCCGGAGATCAAGCGGGTCTTCATCGTCACCGACCCGGGCATGGTCCAGTTCGGCTATGTGGACGTGCTGATCGACCACCTCAAGCAGCGCCGCGAGGAGGTCGCCTGGACGATCTTCTCGGACGTGGAGCCCAACCCCACCTCCACCACCGTGTTCAAGGGCGCCCAGTGGATGCGGGACTTCGAGCCGGACTGCATCATCGCCCTCGGCGGGGGCCCCGCGATGGACGCGGCCAAGGGCATGTGGCTGTTCTACGAGCACCCCGAGGCCAGCTACTTCGGCATGAAGCAGAAGTTCATGGACATCCGCAAGCGCACCTACCGCTTCCCGAAGCTGGGCCAGAAGGCGGAGTTCGTGGCCATCCCCACCACCTCCGGCACCGGCTCGGAGTGCACCCCGTTCGCGGTGATCACCGATGCGGAGACGCACGTGAAGTACCCGCTGGCGGACTACGCGCTCACTCCGACCGTGGCGATCGTGGACGCCCAGTTCGTGGACACCGTGCCGAGGCGCACCGCAGCCGACTCCGGCCTGGACGCGCTCACCCACGCGATCGAGTCGTACGTGTCGACCATGGCCAGCGACTACACTCGCGGCCTCTCGATCCGGGCGGCACAGCTCATCTTCGAGAACATGCGGGCCGCCGTGCTGGAGAACGACATGGAGGCCAAGGAGAAGATGCACAACGCCTCGGCGATGGCCGGCATGGCCTTCGCCAACGCGTTCCTGGGCATCGTGCACTCCCTGTCGCACAAGTGCGGGGCGGAGTTCGAGATCGCCCACGGCCGCACCAACGCGATCTTCCTGCCTCACGTGATCCGGTACAACGCCACCAAGCCGTTCAAGCACGCGATCTTCCCGAAGTACGAGAACTACCGGGCCGACAAGGACCTCGCGGACTTCGCACGCTTCATGGGCTTCCCGGCCGCCACCACGGAGGAGGGCGTGCAGTCGCTGATCGACGAGGTGACCCGCCTGGCCGAGGATCTCGGCGTCGAGCTGAGCCTCAAGGCCAACGGCGCCACCCAGGAGCACCTGGACCGGGTGATCGACGAGCTCGCCTACCGGGCCTTCGAGGACCAGTGCACCCCGGCCAACCCCAAGGAGCCCCTGGTGATCGAGCTCAAGGAGCTGATCCAGGACGCCTTCGAGGGCGAGGTCGGGTACACCAAGCGCACCGGCGGCGAGGTGAAGGAGCCCTCCACCACCGCCTCGGCCGTGGCGATCGGCGAGAAGGCCCCGGCGGCCGATGCGACCGACAACGACGCGGACGACACCGCGGAGTTCGTCGACTCCGTGGATCCCGAGCGCGAGCGCGAGCAGGGCAAGGCGTGAGTCGCTGAGCGGCTGAGCAGCTGAGAGGAGGGCCCTGCACCGGTGATCGGTGCGGGGCCCTTCGCTGAGTGCGGTCAGCCGCGCACAGCGGCTTGACCTCTCGTCCATGATCTAGATGATGCGGGTCGGGACATTGCCGTCTCCTGGGCGGAGTGCCACCGGGATGGCTCACGCAGACGACGCACCGGGCCGCCATCGACGCAGGGCTCGGTGCTGCGCGAGGGCCGCGATTGCGGCCATGACCAGTGCCGCCAGCACCGGCAGCACCGAGGTGGCCAGGAAGTATCCCGGCGGGAGGAATCCGTTGAACGGTGGAAGTGTGTAGGGGAACGTCGTGGCGAAGGCGGTGACACCGCCGGTGACGATGGCGGCCAGCAACGGGATCAGGACTCGACCGACTGCGACCCCGAGGGAGAGCCCCGGCCCGGGTGCCCACATGCTCAGCACCCCGAGCCGATCCGATGCTCCATCGGAGTCCCCGAGCACGACGCCGGAGATCGCCAGCGCCAGTAGCACTGTTGCCACTACTGCGATCAACGGGTGCCAGCGGTAGAAGCTGTCGTAGCCGGTCCAGTAGCCCAGCAGCCACTCTTCGCCGATGTTCGACAGCTCGGGGCGGGGCAGCACCTGCTGGGACAGTTCAATCGCGATCTCCTCGCGGGGAAGATCCTCGCCGTCCAGTGAGACGGCATAGATTGCGGGCGCTTCCCCATCGGGGGAGATATCCCAGGCGCTGCCCACAGCGATCTGCACCTCGTCGATGCCACCGAGCATCCAGCGTCCTCTGTCGTCATCCACCCGATCCGACGTCTCCAGCGGACCATCGGTGCACGGCAGGCCGAGCGCTCTCAGCGCATCGCAGGATCCGGTGACCGTTGCGCGGACCGGGTCGCTCGGGGAGTTCCCGTATTGGGTCATCACGGCGATGACATCACCGTTGCCCGAGAGCGCATCATCCACGAGCTGCGGCGCCTCATCACCGCTGCGGGAGGTGTCCAGTACCAGCAGGGAGTCCCCGAAGCGGTCTCGCAGGGCGGCGGCCTCCCTGAATGCCGAGGTGGTCATGGTGCCGAGCGTCATGAGGTGGGCCACGAGGATGATGACCAGGGCCATGCCGGCACTGAGGCGTCGCACCGCTCCCGGATCGGCCATCATGAGGCGTCCTGCGACCAGGGCGCTCACGCTGCCGTATCGCTGTCCCCACGCGGCGAGGGCACGTGCTGCGAGCGAGGTGATGATGCCGATGAACCCGGGAAGGCAGATGGCAACCGCTGCTATGCCGCCGTAGGTGACGAACAGCCGCAGGGCGCTGAGCTCCCATCGACCAGTGTTCAGCCACGCGATGATCATCGCCACGGCAGCAAGCGGAAGCGGAAGCATCTGCCTGAGCTTGTCCGGACGCTGGGAGGACCGAGGGCGGGTGCCACGGTGCCGTCGGAGCTGGTTCAGCCCGAGCAGCATTGCAGCGGCAATGCTCGCGCCGAGGAGGACAGCGCCGATCACCCACAGCAGATGGGCCCGCAGATCCGCCGATTGGATCGTGTAGCGGCCGATCGGGATGTAGAGATCAAAGACCATCAGAGCAGTGATGACTGCCCCCGCGCTCGTGATGCCTGCCGTGAAGGGAACCGCGAAGACACCGAGGAGGAAGGCGAGATCCTCCCTGCGCCCCGCGCCGAGGATGTGCAGCATCTGCCGCCGCTGGTCGCGTCGCGCGGATGCGGTGCGTGATGCGATGGCCATGAACAACAGGGCGGGGGCGATGACGCCGAGCGTAAAACCGATGGTGATGTTCCAGATGCCCCGTTGGCGCGCGGGGCCGCCGGTCAGCCCTTCGCTGGTCAGCTCAACGGGGGAAGGCATTCCGAACGATGAAACGGAGTAACCGAAGGTCTGCTGCTCGGTTGCAGCGCTGGGTCGGACATATGCGATGCGCTCTTGGGGTGAGACGAGACCGTCTCCCTGTACCTGCTGCTGGGACAAGACTCCATAGCGCTCGGCGATGATTGCACCATCAGGATGAGCGGCAAGTGCTGGTGACAGCACGACGGTCCCGGGCTCCGGCCAGGCCTCCAGCCCGGGAGGGAGGGGAGTGGATTCCTCGGGGACGACGATGATGACGTCGACCCATCGGTCCTCGACCGCGTCAGCGACGATGCGCCACCGTGCTCCCTCTGCCGTGGCGTCCTCACCGGAGAACCAGCCATCTGCGATACGGCTGTGGTCGGTCTCGAGCCGCTCCTGAAACGTCGCGCAGATGATCCCGAGGAACCCTGTGGACAGCACCATCGCAGCCGTGGCCAGCGCGATCATCGCCGAGGCGATACGCCGCTCGAAGTGTGTGGCGTCCCCCCGCCACCCAAGGCGAAACATCGTGGCCGCCTGAGGGGTGCTTCGGCCGATGCTCATGCAACCGCCTCCCACCGCGAGGACTCTCCTGGAACCGCCACAACGCGATACGAGGAATCGGCACGAGCCGCGAGGTCCGGATCGTGCGTCACCATGAGAACAGAGCTGCCCCACCGCTCGGGTATCGACAGCACGAGGTCACCGACCATGTCCCGGAACTCGGCATCGAGAGAACCGGTCGGCTCATCGGCGAGGACGAGCTGAGGCTTCGTGATGAGTGCCCTGGCCACGGCGACGCGCTGCCGCTCACCACCGGAAAGATCTCGTGTGAGGATCCCGGTGGCCTGCACGTCGAGATCACTCAGGAGCTGCGCTGCACTTTGACGGGCATCGTGGCGGCTCTGCCCCGCGAGCAGCGCCGCAACCTCGACGTTCTCCGACGGCTCGAGCTCATCGATGAGCTCACCGTGCTGGAAGACCATGGACACGGTGTGCCGGAGAAAATCTCGCCGCGCCGCCGAGCGCATTCTGATCACCGACTCGCCGTTGACAGTAATGTCCCCCGAGGACGGTGTCACCATGCCGAGGATCGCAGCGAGCAGAGAGGATTTTCCGCTTCCAGAACGGCCCTGCACGGCTGCCGACGCACCTGCTGGAAGCGTGAAATCAACACCGGAGAGGACTGTGCGTCGGCCGTAGGCGATGACGAGCTGATGAACCTCGAGCATGGGCGAAGAGACTTTCGTGAAGGAAGTACGTAGTGGGGAAGCGCCCGCCTCGGCCATGTGGCGCTGCCGAGGCGGGCGTGGCGAGAGTGGGGATCAGATGTACTGTCGCTTGGCGCAAGTATCAAGCTCGACGGGACGATCCAGGCACGCCCGGAAGGACGCTACCTTCTCCGAACCAGAGAGCTTTTGGGAGACGGTCTGGTTGTACGCCTTCGTCACCAGCTGGCGCTTGGCGCCAGTATTGAGCCAGAAGTCGCCGTAGACCCGATATCCATCTCCCTTGGTGTCCTTCACGGAGTAGGACGTGCGCGTGCTGGTTACATCGGCTCGGCCCGCACTATCAGCAAGGTAGGACGTGTAAGCACTCGCGGAGCTGAGCCCTCCGCCCAGCACGATGAGAGCTCCGGTCGCAGTAAGGATTGCCTTGGTCGTGAGGTTCTTCATCGAGGATCTCCTTCGGTGATGATGCGAGCCATCGTCGGCTCGCATCCACATCGTCACTGAGGCTCAGAGCCGCGGCATCATCTGGGCGAATGAACTACCGCCAGGCGGGGTCAGGGCGGGTCGATGAATCGGTACGCACGAGCCGTGACAAGCAGCTGTTGAAGGTTGCGTGCGTCGAGCTTCTGGCGGAGATGGCTGGTGTGCGTTTTCACGGTGTTGACGCTGATGACGAGGTGGGCGGCGATCTCCTCGTAGTTCCAGCCGCGGGCCAGCAGCTGCAGGGTCTGTAATTCCGCGGCGGTGAGGCGCGGCACCGGGTGATCTGTACCAGTGGAGGCATCGACCGCGTGCAGGAGCTCGGCCGTCTGCTCTCGCAGCGTTGCAGACGACGGTCCTGCCATGACGGAGAGCACGACGTCGACGAGCACATCAGCGGGGGCGTCCTTGGCCACAGCTCCGAGTGCTCCAGAGGCCAGGGCACGGCGCAGCGCCAGGCTCGGGCATGAGGTCGTGATGAGGATGATCTTGGCCTCGGCATCGTTGCGCATTATGCGCTCGGTGGCATCGATGCCGTTCATGCCGCGAGGCATGGAGACATCCATGAGGACGACGTCAGGCCGATGGGCCCGGAACAGCTCCACCGCAGCAGACCCTTCGTGCGCATGCGCGACGACCTCGATCTGACCGGAGGCCGTGATGGTCTGGGCCAGTGCGCGTGCGGTCCATGTGTCGTCGTCCACGATCAGGACCCGCACGACGTCCTTCTCTCCCGGGCGCGGATTCGCCGTCATAGGCACTCCTTGGCGTACCGCGCGGGGTCGAACAAGCGCCAGAACTGACACCGAATCTCGTGCCCATCGGGATGCTGAGCGATGGCCTCGGAATTGATATCTGGTCCGCGGGAGGGAACCTCGGTACGACCAGAGGGCACCCCGAACATGATGAGCACGGAGCATAGAATGATGAGCAGCGTCCTTCCCATAGAAGCATTGGATCGGTTACGTAGTCGGAGCGCATCATCTGCACGGATGAGCTTCAGGATGATCGGGCTGGCACTTGAGGGGGAGCGTGACGCGCACGTGGACCCAATGACCCCGCTGAGCCATGGTGCAGGCGCCATCGAGACGTCGTGCGCGATGCTCGATCGACCACGGTGCCGCAGGAAGATCGTCGCGGGGCGATGCTGGATTCGAGGTGGCGAGGATCAGCTCCCGGCCATGTGCCCCGGACGTGGTCGAGACTTCCAGGGTGGCCCGATCGGGCGACCCGGAGTGTTTGAGAATGTTCGTCATCAGCTCGAAGAGGATCAGCTGAACCTCCTCGGCGAAGCTGGCCGATACAGGCATGTCTGCGATGCTCACGGTACTGTGGATGGTGTACCCAGCAGCCTCCGTGCTGGAGCGGATCGTGAGCACCGTGCGCTCGATCTCCCGCAGCAGATCGACAGGGCTCGCTGACGACCGGGCGCCGTGGATCCGCGCAAGGAGCTGCCGGAGACCCAGTTGCGCCCGCGAGTTCACCAGAGCCAGCTCACCCAGGATCTGGCGATCCACGGTGGACTGAGGGGAGCCGGCAAGAACGGTGATGATCGCCTTCTGGGTCATCAGGGCGTTTGAGACGGTGTCGTGCGTGTCAGCAGCGTGTTGGAGCCGAATCCGCTCCAGCTGACGCTCTGCCTCGACGGCAGAGTCTGTTGCGTGGGCGACAGCGCGATTGAGATGGGTCTGGAGAAGCAAAGCTCCTCCCGCGAGGGCTATAGCGAATAGCCAGATTGCCCAGTCAACCTCGATGTTTCATGGGGCTGGTGAGCGGGGTGGGTCGGCGTCGTTGCCGGTGTTGAGCTGCTGATTCTGGCATTCGGGTATGACAGATCGTCGCAGTGTCCGTTGCGGGCGGTCGGGTTCCACTCCCGAGAAGAGGAGCTGCTGGTCGTAGGGGCGGGTGGTCTCGCCGGGTTAGGTCTGTGCGACGGTGGTGCGGAGCCGGTTGACGCCGGTCAGGACCCTCACGGCTTCGGGTGCATGTTCGGCGAGGTGGAGGACCTTGTGCCGGGCGCGGCGCACGAGGGTCGCGGGGATCTCGAACAACCGCGCGCGGAGCCGTTTGGGTTCCCATTTCCTCGCGTCGTGCCTGCTGAAGGCGATGGTTTGCATCCAGGCGACGAGCTCGGAGGCGAGTTGGATGATCTGGCACCAGATCTGGTTCTGCGCGAAGGACTGCAGCGGGAACTTCTCAAGGCCCATGTCCTTGGCGTTACGGATCCGGTCTTCGCAGCGTGCACGGCGACGGTGCCGCAGTTCCAGGACGGCAAGCTGGCCGCGCGGGGAGTTGGTGGCGAACGCGGTGATGCGCATCCCCTCGTGATCGGTGATCCGCAGCTGCGCCCCAGGATGAGGACGTTCCTTCCGCACGATCACCCGCATCCCGGCAGGCCACGCGGCTAAGTCAAGGAGCCCGGTCAGCTCCGCCACCCATGTCCCCTCGCGGATCCCCTCGTCCTCGCTGTCGTAGGCGGGGGTCCACGCCTTTGCCTCGTCGATACGTTCCAGTAGGTCAGGCGTGTTCGCAGGGGGGGTGAACCCGACGGAGTAGGCCGGACGCTGCCGCTGGAGCCAGGCCAGGAAGTCTTTGGGGCCGCCGGCCCCGTCGGTGCGGATCAGGATCTTCTTCGACCCCCGCCCGCCCCGGGCCAGCAGGCCCGCAGGCAGCTGGGCCAGAGCGTCACGGGTGACGGTGATGTGATCAGCGGCGGTGTTGGAGCCGGCGTTGCCGGGGCGCAGCTGGATCGCCAGTGGTTCCCCGGTCCCGTCGCTGCCGTGGTCAAGGAACGCACACAACGGGTGGTATCCGAAGCCGCGTTTGAACGTCGGTGCGGCCTGCTCCTTCTCACTGTGGGCGGTGATCAGGGTGGCGTCGAGGTCGATGACCAGCGGGCTCTTCACGCTCGCCCCCACAGTCGGGGAATGGTCTCCGGCCAGGGCCCAGGCCTGTTCACGCGCGGCCCGGCGGGCTTTCGAGATCGCCTCGATCACGGTGGGCGCGTCCTGGGCGAGGGTGGTGAGCGTGCGGGAGATCGTCGGGGCCGAGGCGACATCACCGAACAGGCCCGGCTCGCAACGCAGCAGATCAGTATCCGAAGCATGCTCCCCGCCGATTGCGAGAGTGAGTGCGAGGTCCAGCAGGACCTTCGCCGCGTGGTGCTCGGCCAGCGGCTTCGTCCACGGAGCCAGTGCTTCCCGCAGCGAAGAGGCGAGGCCGGTGGCGTGGATCGTGTCGGTCAGCAGCACCGCACCAGCATGCGAGAGGGCCGGGACCTCAGCGATGTCCACGCGCGGACGGGGGTAGAAGAACAAGGTAGGGTGGGACACCTGAAAGGTGCTCCTTCCGGCGGATGGCTACGAGCTTCAACACCCCGTATCATCCCAGGCCAGGAGCACCTTTCTCTATGCCTCCCACCCATCGAGACCACACCGCTATGAAAACTCGAGGTCAACCAAGACGGGCGGATCCGTGGTGGGGTCCGGCCACGAGAAGGTCTGGATCATCGTGGCGAGGCCAAGCCCTGCTGTAGCACCGGTCAGGACGCTCCACCGCTGATGCACCATCGCTACCGCCCCTGAAACGATCAGCGGCAGGAAGAAGTTTCCCAGTGATGCCGGGAACAGAAGGATCTCTCCCAGGAATCCCACCGTGGAGGCCAGCGCAACTGCGCCAGGGAACCATGCCCCGAGCAGAGTGAGTACCGCGCTGGCAACCACCGTCGCCGCGTACAGCGGGCCGGGCTGATTGAAGTTTGTGGGCAACAGGCTTAGCACCATGAGGAACAGCGCGATGCCACGCACAGGGCCGTCGATCAGACGTGGCCCGAACACACGGCGTCGCCAGCGCATCGCCCGGGAGTCCTCCAACTCGCCGGGAAGCTCGAGCGTTCCGATGAACGTCATGACCTGATCATGCCGCACAGCGGAAGAACGGGGCGACTCTGCAGCGTCCCGCACACCGCGGGGTGGACGGGACACCTGACGAGCGTTGAGGGCTCAGGACCCTGGGGAATCAGCCCTCGGCCGACACGGCCTCCTCATCGGCCGTCTCATCGTGCCGAGTCTCCACGTCGTCCATCTTGGACTGCACCCAGGGGGCGATCGCGAACATGCCCAGGGAGACGAGCAGCGTCACGCCACCGAGGACCGCGTAGTACACGCCGTCGGAGAAACCGGACATGAGCTGGATGACCACGGAGGTGAGCCCCATGCCGACGGCCGGGGCGAGGTACCACAGCGTCATCGTCTGGGAGGCGAAGTGGCGCGGAGCGAGCTTGGTGGTAACCGACAGGCCCACCGGGTTCATAAGCAGCTCCGCGACGGTCTGCACGACGAACACGGCGATGAGGAACCAGAACGGGGCCAGCGCCGCACCGCCCGGGAAGGCGCTGAACCCGTAGCCCATCATGAGCGCCGAGATACCGATGATCACCAGCGAGATCGCGAACTTCTGCGCCGTGGAGGGGAAGCGCCCCTGCCGCTTCAGGAACAGCCAGCCCAGGATCGGGGCGAGGATCAGCACGAAGGTGGGGTTGAAGGACTGGTACGTCTCGGGGGTGAGCTCGAACAGGCCCAGCACCGAACGGTCCGTGTGCTCCAGCGCGACGGTGGCCATCTTTCCGGCGGCCTGCTCGAAGATCAGCACGAACAGGACGTTGCCCACCCACAGCGGGGCGAAGGCGCCCAGGTGCACCCGCTCCTCGGGCGTGACCTTGGGACTCTTCACCATGGTCACGAAGTAGACGCCGGCGGTGCCGAGGGCGAACAGGAACAGCGCCCAGGCGATCGCGCTGGTGAGCTCCCCCAGCAGCAGCTGGAACAGGACCACCAGCACCGTGGCGACCACGGCGATGACCACCGCGAGGCCCAGCAGCTTCTTCCCCTCCCCTGGCTTGAGCGGGTTCGGGACGGTGTACGCGAAGGTGGAGAGCTTCTTGCGGCCGTACCAGAAGGAGATGAGGGCCAGCGCCATGCCGATCGCGGCGGCGATGAAGCCGATGTGATGGAGCCGCCGACCAGGGTGGACATCCACGGGCCCAGGATGCGGTCGGCGAAAATGCCGCCAGGGATGGTCATGAGCAGCACGGCCGCGCCGTAGGCGGAGACGACCGCCTGTCCGGCGGTGGTGGAGAGCCCCAGGCCGCCGTTGGCGACGGTGTCCACGAGGAAGTACAGCAGGATCGCGCGCATGCCGAACCAGCTGAAGCGCTCCCACATCTCCACCTGCAGCATCCACGGCAGACCGCCGGGGTGGCCGATGAAGGAGCGGTCCTCGGCCGAGGGGCCGTGGCGCAGGGTGTCGGGGGCGAAGCGCATGCGCGGTGCCGTGGTGCCATCGGGCCCAAGGGCGGTGGCTCCGGTGCCGCCCGGACCCTGGCGAGAAGGCGGCTCGGTGTTGCGTGGAGGTCGGGACTCAGTCATGGGGAGAGGATCCTTCCAGACACATAGGGGCCTCCGGCGGTCCCAGTGCATCCGCGGGAGGCGTGCGGAGCTGCTCTGCTCCGGCGCATACAGGGTCCCGGTTCTCATCGGCGACGCTCACCTCGAAGGTCCCGAAATCACCATGGTGTCTCGCATCCCGGACTCATCGTATTAGCAGCGTTGCTCGCGCCGACGGCGGGCCGCGCAGTGCGCTGGGAACTGTGCGGTGGGTGCTTCGCGGTGGGCACTACAGACCGGCGCACGGCGGCCCCGTTATCGACGACGGCGCCCCGCCCACCGCTGGGGTGGACGGGGCGCCGTGAGAGGAACCGAGGAGTCTCAGGACTCGTCGGTGTCCTCCAGGAGGTTGCGGGTGCGGTTCACGTCGACCGGGATGCCCGGGCCCATGGTGGTGGACACGGTGATCTTGGTGATGTAGCGGCCCTTGGAGGAGGCCGGCTTCAGACGCAGGATCTCCTCGAGCGCCGCGACGTAGTTCTGCACCAGCTGCTCATCAGTGAAGGAGACCTTGCCGATGATGTAGTGCAGGTTCGCCGCGCGGTCGGTGCGGAACTCGATCTTGCCGCCCTTGATGTCGGACACGGCCTTGGCGGTGTCCATGGTGACGGTGCCGGTCTTGGGGTTCGGCATCAGGCCACGGGGGCCCAGCACGCGGCCCAGACGGCCGACCTTGCCCATCAGGTTCGGAGTGGCCACGGCCGCGTCGAAGTCGGTCCAGCCGCCGGCGACCTTCTCGATCAGCTCGTCGTCGCCCACCTCGTCGGCGCCGGCCTCACGGGCGGCGTCGGCCTGGGGGCCGGTGGCGAACACGATCACGCGGGCCGTCTTGCCGGTGCCGTTGGGCAGGTTGACGGTGCCGCGCACCATCTGGTCCGCCTTGCGCGGGTCCACGCCCAGGCGCATCGCGACCTCGACCGAGGCGTCGAACTTCGACGGGCTGGTCTTCTGGGCCAGACGCACGGCGTCCAGCGGCGAGTAGAGGCGGCCGTCCTCGATCTTAGCGGCGCCGTCCTTGTAAGCCTTGCTGCGGAATGCCATGTCGTCAGTCCTCCACCGTGATGCCCATGGAACGAGCGGTGCCGGCGACGATCTTCGCCGCGGCCTCGATGTCGTTCGCGTTCAGATCAGGCATCTTGGTCTCCGCGATCTCGCGGACCTGAGCCTGGGTGATCTTGCCGACCTTGTCGGTGTGCGGCGTCGCGGAGCCCTTCTGCAGGCCCGCTGCCTTCTTGATCAGCTCGGCGGCCGGAGGGGTCTTGGTGATGAAGGTGAACGAGCGGTCCTCGTACACCGTGATCTCGACCGGCACGATGTTGCCGCGCATGTCGGCGGTGCGATCGTTGTAGGCCTTGACGAACTCCATCATGTTCACGCCGGCAGCGCCGAGCGCGGGACCCACGGGCGGCGCAGGGGTGGCCTGGCCGGCCTGGATCTGGAGCTTGATGACGCTCGCGATCTTCTTCTTGGGAGCCATTGCTCTTCCTTACTGTGTCGTGGTCCGGGCGGAGCTCATCAGGCGCTCCTCCCACAATTGGCCCTGGGCCATCGCGCCGGGAACCGGGGTTCCGGCGCGGCGAGGGCCGGGTGCGACGCTACGGGAGCGCCGCGCGGACGTCGAGGGGGATCGGGAGTGATCTTCGTCGACGACCGAGTCTCAGATCTTCGCGACCTGGTCGAAGCCCAGCTCGACCGGGGTTTCGCGACCGAAGATCGACACCAGGACCTGCAGCTTCTGCGCCTCGGTGTGGATCTCGGAGATGGTGGCGGGCATGGTCTCGAAGGGGCCGTCCATCACGGTGACCGACTCGCCCACCTCGAAGGCCGGCATCTTCTGTGCGGCGGCGGCCTTGGTGGCCGAGCCGCTGCGCTTCTTCTCGGGCAGGCCCACGGACGGTGCCAGCAGCGAGTAGATCTCGTCGAAGGTCAGCGGCGTGGGATCGGTCGCGTTGCCCACGAAACCGGTGACGCCGGGGGTGTCGCGCACCACTCGCCACGACTCGTCGGTCAGCTCCATGCGCACCAATACGTAGCCGGGCACGCGCACGCGTCGCACGACCTTCTTCTGGCCGCCCTTGACCTCGGTGGCGTCCTCCATCGGGACCTCGACCTGGAAGATGTACTCCTCCATGTCCTGGGTCTCGATACGGGTGGTGAGCTGGGTCTTCACCCGGTTCTCGTGACCGGAGTAGGAGTGGATCACGTACCACTCGCCCAGGGCGGAGCGCAGCTGGCGCTTGAGGGCGACCAGCGGGTCCTCCTCCTCGGGCTCCTCGGCGGCGGGCTCCTCCGCGGTGGCCGCATCATCGGCCTGCTCGGTGATCTCCTCGCCCGCATCGGCGACGGCATCCGCCTCGGCCTCGGCATCGCCCGCATCCGTGGCATCCAG
Source organism: Brachybacterium epidermidis (assembly GCF_015209585.1). Taxonomy (GTDB): domain Bacteria; phylum Actinomycetota; class Actinomycetes; order Actinomycetales; family Dermabacteraceae; genus Brachybacterium; species Brachybacterium epidermidis. The sequence continues at coordinate 46,957 of NZ_JADEYR010000001.1, read as the reverse complement.
CGCGTCCTCGGCGTCGGCGCTCACCCCGAGGCCCTCGCCGTCGGGGTCCACGGAGTCGAAGGTGCCCAGGGCGTCATCGGCAGCCTCGGTCTGCACGGCAGAATCGACCTGCTCGCCGGCAGAGGCGTTCTGCGTCTCGGGGGACGAGGAGAACGACAGGGTGTCGTCGACGTCGTCGTAGGAGTCCTCACGGGATGCGTTCGGGTCGCTCACCATCGTGAACCTGCCTTCCTGGCGGCTGTGGATCGGATCGGGCCTGGTCGCGGACCCGGCTGGGTCTCGACGCGAGCTCAGAGCCCTTGGTCCGGGACCACGAACGCGATCCGGGACAGCCAGCTGGAGACGAAGTCGAGACCGAAGATGTACAGGATCATCGCGATGACGAACGCGAGGACCGTGATCGCGTAGACGATCAGCTCCTTGCGGGTCGGGACGACGACCTTCTTGAGCTCAGCGATGACCTGGCGGATGAACAGACCGATGGCCAGGAACGGGTTGCTGGACCCGTTTCCCCGACCGTCGCCGCGCGCGGGCGCCGACGGTGCGTGCTGGCTGGAGTTCACGTGTGGACTGTCCGATCTCGTCGAGGTCATCCGCATCCGGCCGGGCAGGCCCGGACGGACGGGCAGGGTAGACAGGGCTCGAACCTGCAACCTGCGGTTTTGGAGACCGCTGCGCTACCAATTGCGCCACTACCCTTCGCGGGGAAGGATCCCCGCGCGGCCCGGGGGCACGCCGCGGCAGCACGGTGGGGTGCTGTGACGCGCCGTAGCGGTTCGGGCCAGCGATCAGCATACAAGCCTCACGGACCCGGTGCGAATCGACCCGGGGCAGATCACATGGGCCGGACTTCCTGACGAACCCGGCCCGCCTCTGCCACGATGGGGGCGTGACCACCGCCGACGATCGCAGCCCCGCAGCCTCCTTCCCTGCAGCCGACCGCGCCCGCATCTCACGGCGCATCAGCTCCATCGCCCCGTCCGCCACCCTCGCCGTGGACGCCACCGCGAAGGCCCTCAAGGCCGCCGGTCGTCCCGTGATCGGCTTCGGCGCCGGTGAGCCGGACTTCCCCACACCCGCGCACATCGTGGACGCGGCACGGGATGCGGTGGGCGACCCCGCCAACCACCGCTACTCCCCCACCGCCGGCCTGCCCGCCCTGCGCCAGGCCGTGGCGGACAGCGCCACCCGGATGGGCGGCCTCACCGTGGAGCCGGGCCAGGTGCTGATCACCAACGGCGGCAAGCAGGCCGTGTACCAGGCCTTCGCGACCCTGCTGGATCCGGGCGACGAAGTGCTGCTGCCGGCCCCCTACTGGACCACCTACCCCGAGGCGATCCGCCTGGCCGGGGGCCGCGAGGTCACGGTGCTCGCGGGCGCCGACCAGGGGTACCTGCCCAGCCTCGCCCAGCTGGAGGCCTCCCGCACCGACGCCACCCGGGCCATCCTGCTGTGCTCCCCCTCGAACCCCACCGGCGCGGTGATGAGCGCAGATCAGCTGCGGGAGATCGGGCAGTGGGCGCTCGAGCACGGGCTGTGGGTGATCAGCGACGAGATCTACCAGCACCTCACCTACGACGACACCCCCTTCACCTCGGTGCTGTCCGTCGTCCCCGAGCTGGTCGACTCCACGCTCGTGCTGGGCGGGGTCGCCAAGACCTACGCGATGACCGGCTGGCGGGTGGGATGGATGATCGGCCCCGAGGACGTGATCGCGGCGGCCAGCAACCTGCAGTCCCACCTCACCTCCAACGTCAACAACATCGCCCAGCGCGCCGCGATCGCCGCTCTGAATGGCCCGATGGAGCCCATCGACCAGATGCGCGAGGCCTTCGACCGTCGGCGCCGGCTCATGGTCCAGAAGCTCTCCCAGGTGCCCGGCTTCACGGTCCCCACCCCCACCGGGGCGTTCTACGCCTTCCCGGACGTGCACGGCGCCCTGGGGAAGGAGATCCGCGGCACGCACGTGGAGACCTCGACCGAGCTGGCCGCGGTCATCCTGCAGGAGGCGGAGGTGGCCGCGGTGCCGGGAGAGGCCTTCGGCGCGCCCGGCCACCTGCGGTTCTCCTACGCCCTCAGCGACGAGGACCTGGCCGAGGGCATCGACCGGGTGATCGCCCTGCTCGGATCGTGAGCACCGGCTCCGCAGTGAGCACCGGGACAGGCCGGGACCTCGCGGCGCTCCCCAAGGCCCACCTGCACCTGCACTTCACCGGCTCGATGCGCCCGCAGACCCTGTGGGACCTGGCGGCGGAGCGGCGGATCCGCCTGCCGCGCTCCCTGACCGATGACACGGCCCTGCAGGTGGAGCCCACGCATCGCGGCTGGTTCCGCTTCCAGCGGCAGTACGACGCGGCGCGCGCGGTGGTGGACTCCGAGGGGGCGATGCGGCGCCTGATCCGGGAGGCCGCCGAGGACGACGCCGCCGAGGGCTCCGGGCGGCTCGAGCTGCAGGTGGATCCCACCAGCTACGCGCCGCACGTGGGCGGGCTGACCCCGGCCATCGAGATCGTGCTGGACGAGGCCCGCCTCACCGAGGACGCCACGGGCGTGAGCATCGGCATCATCATCGCCGCCTCCCGCACCCGTCACCCGCTGGATGCCCGCACCCTGGCTCGGCTGGCTGTCCGCCACGCCGAGCGGGAGCCGGGCCGGGTGGTCGGCTTCGGGCTCTCCAACGACGAGCGCCGCGGGGACACCCGTGACTTCGCCCCCGCCTTCCGGATCGCGAGGGAGGCGGGCCTGCTGTCGGTCCCGCACGGCGGTGAGCTGCTGGGCCCGGACCACGTGCGCGAGGTGGTGGACAGCCTGGCGCCCGACCGTCTGGGCCACGGCGTGCGGGCGGCCCAGGATCCCCGCCTGCTGGAGCAGATCGTGGAGCGCGGCATCGGGCTGGAGGTGTGCCCGGCCTCGAACGCCTCCCTGGGGGTGTTCCGGGAGGCCACAGACGTGCCGCTGCGCACCCTGGTCGATGCGGGCGCCCTGATCGCTCTGAGCGCGGACGACCCGCTGCTGTTCAACTCGCGTCTGCTGGACCAGTACGAGACCGCCCGGGCCATCGGCATGGATGACGGGGAGCTGGCCCACCTGGCCGCGTCCTCGATCCGGCTGTCCAGCGCACCCGAGCAGGTGCGCGCCCGCCTGCTGGGCGGGGTCGAGGAGTGGCTGCGCACCCCCGCCCCGCCGGCGGACTGAGGGCGCGCGCCCGCGTATCAGCGGTCCTGACCGGCGCCCTCACTGGGCAGGGCCAGGAAGAACACCGGCTCACCCAGCGACTGCTGGCGGAAGGCGTGGGCGATGGCACCGGCCACGGCCTCGGCCTGCTCCGCCTCCACCAGCGCGATCGTCGAGCCGCCGAAGCCGCCCCCGGTCATGCGGGCACCGTGGGCCCCCGCGGCGCGGGCCGCGTCCACGGCGACGTCGAGCGCCGGCACGGTGACCTCGTAGTCATCGCGCAGGGAGTCATGGGAGGCGTTCAGCAGGTCGCCGAGCTCCGCCAGGTGGTCCCGCACGCTGCCGGAGGACAGCAGCCCGTCGAACTCCTTGACGCGCCGGATCTCGGTGATCACGTGCCGGGCGCGACGGCGCACCGTGTCGTCCTCGATGCGGCCCAGTGCCTCCTCGAGCTGCTCGAAGGGGACCTCGCGCAGGGTGGGCACACCGATCAGCTCGGCGGCGCGCTCGCTGTCGGCGCGCCGGGCCACGTACTCGCCGTCGACGTGCGAGTGCTCGGCGCGGGTGTCGGTGATCAGCAGCGCCAGGCCCTGGGAGCCCAGGTCCCACGGCACGGGGCGGGTGGAGAAGGCGCGGCAGTCCAGGAACAGGGCGTGCCCGGCGCGGGAGAGCACCGAGGCGGACTGGTCCAGGCCTCCCGTGGAGGCACCGGCGAACTCGGTCTCCGCAGTGATCGCGGCCTTGACCCGCTCGAGGGGCGTGGTTCCCAGGCTCAGCAGGGACTCGATGGCCTCGGCGGTGGCGCACTCCAGTGCCGCGGAGCTGGACAGCCCCGAGCCCAGCGGGACGTGGCCGTCGATCAGCACGTCCATGCCCTGCGTGGCGGAGCCGGAGATGAACGAGCGCAGCGCCCACAGGACTCCCGCCACGTAGGCGGGCCATCCCTCGACCGCACCGGGGGCGAGCTCCCCCGCGTCGATGTCGAGTTCCACGTCGCTCTGGAGGGACCGCAGGCGCACGCGGTCGGTGGGGGTGCGTGCGGCCGCTGCGAAACACCGGTGGGAGATGGCCATAGGCAGGCACAGGCCGTCCTGGTAGTCCACGTGCTCGCCGATGATGTTGACACGGCCAGGGGCGGACCACACGCCGTCGGGGCTGTACCCGAAGGACTGCGCGAACGCCTCCTCCACTCGCTGTGCGGCCCGGGCGCGGTCCGGTGCCGTCGACAGCAGCCCCTGGGGCTGCGCATCCGCGTCCGGTCCGGGTGCCGAACCCGGGGCGGTCGTGCTCTCGTGGCCGGCAGGTGTGGTCATCAGAATCCTTCCGTGACGGACGCCGTCCCGGTCGGATCCGAGGTCCCCGGGATGTTCTCTTCAGCGGTTGGAGAGTCTATAAGGCACCGGGCCCATGATCAGGGACGCACGTCAGGGACGAACGGCGAGGCATGCCACCGAGGGGGACTCGATCGGCTCCCCCACCGTGCTCAGGCGCTCGCCCTCCACGCGCAGCACGTCGATGCGGTCGGCCTCCTGCGCCGCTACCAGCACCAGGTCGCCCAGCTGCGTGAAGTGGCGGGGGTGGGCCCCCACCTCGATCTCGGCGACCAGCCGGGGGCGCATCGCCACCAGGGACAGCAGGGAGATCGTGTCCGGGCCGCGGTTGGCGACCAGCAGGTGCCCCTCATCGGCGGTGAGCTCGAGGTGGGACGGCGCATTGGTGCCCTCATGCCCGCTGGCCTGCACCGTGGTGCGCACCGCCCAGCGGTACTGGGCACCGCGCACCGGGCGCGGCAGGTTCGGGTCGCTCTCGCCCTCCTGCCTCACGGCGGTGGCGACCGTTCCGTTGAGCTCGCAGGAGATGTGCAGCAGCTCGGACTCGTGGTCGGCCACCAGGTGGCGCGGCCCGCTGCCCCGGCGCAGGGGGATCTCGCCGGCCAGGTCGATCTGGCCGGTGGTGTCCTGCGCGTAGAGGAACACGCGGTCCAGCCCCAGGTCCGGGACGGCCAGCAGCTCGGTGCCGGGCATCTGGACCACTTGGTGGGGGTGCGGGTCCAGGCCGTCGGCGTGGTGGCGGTGGCTGTCGAAGTCGACTAGCTCCACGGGTACGCCCTGCTCGTCGAGGGTGACCGTCTCGACCGAGCCGGAGCCGTAGTCGGCGATCACCAGGGTGCGGGCGCGGTGGCCGTAGGCCAGGTGGCACGCCCCCTCCCCCTGCAGGGGGAGGTCGGCGACCAGCTCGGCGGTGGTGCCGTCCTCGCTCACGCGCAGCGCCACCAGGCGGCTGGGCGAGGTCTCCAGCACGGCGTACAGCAGGGTGCCGTCACGACTCCACAGCAGGAAGGTGGGATTCTCGAGCTCGACGGAGGCCAGGCGCTCGACGCCGCAAGCGGCCTGTCCCTGCCCCGGTGTCAGCCGCATCAGCTCTATTCCGGTGCCGCGGCCGGTGCCGCTGCGGGAGTACGCGCCGGTGGCGACGATCGCGGGGCTGCTCATCAGTTCTCCTTGTGCTCGGAGCGCCGCACCGGGGAGCTCTCGAGTTCCTCGAGGAGGCTGGGCGACAGCGCTGTCATCTCACCGGTCATCGTAGACGGCTCGAGATGCGCCGTCCGGCCCTTTCGTCTCGATCGCCGCAGACCCAGTGACATACGTCGCCTGCGCAGCGTGGTGAACGGGGAGGAGATGACCGGGGTGTAGGAGATGCGGCCGCGCGGCAGTCGTGCGATCAGCCGGGCGAGCGCCAGCTGGCCCAGGATCGCGCCGGCGGCGATGGCCACCGCCACCTCGGCGGCGCCGAACAGCTCCACCGCGCCCTCGGCGACGTCGCTGCCCAGCCCCAGCAGGCCCCGGAAGATGCGGCTGCCGGGAACCAGGGGGATCACACCTGCCATCACGATGGCCAGAGCGGGGGCCCGCAGCCGGTCGCCGATCACCACGGAGACCGCGCCCACCAGGAACGCGGTGATGGCCACGGCGTACACCCGGTCCAGCACCAGCACCGACAGCACGTGGGAGGTGACCGCCGAGCCGACGGCCACCACGGCCGTCCAGGCGAGGATGCGGGCGGGCACCTGGGTGCCCACTCCGTAGCCCAGGCCCATCCCGGCACCGGAGACCACCAGCACCAGCACGGAGATCAGCGAGACCGGCATGGAGGCGCTCACGGAGATGTCGGCCCCCAGGCGATCGGCCAGCAGCAGTCCCCCGCGGACCCCTGCCACCACGCCGACGGTGAGCATGAGGGTCTCCAGGATCCGCCCGGAGGCGGTGATGTACCAGCCCGTGACAGCATCCTGCATCGCGCCGAAGGAGGTCAGTCCCGCCAGCTGCACGATGATGCAGGCCACCACCACGATCGAGGAGTTCACGGTGGGGTCGATCATGTCCACCACCACCGCGGTGAGCACACCGACCAGTCCCCCCAGGGCCTGGGAGTAGAACTGCGGGATGCGCCACCGGGTCAGGTACTCCCCGGCCAGGATCAGGATCCCGGCCGCGAGGGTCGCGGCGGTGGCGACCAGGGGCTTGGCACCCAGGCTCAGGGCAGCGGCACCGCCCATCATCGCGAAGCCGGCGGTGACCAGTCCCAGGTGGTAGGCGGCCTTCTGGCGCGGGATCTCCTCGGCCAGGCGCCGAGCCTCGTCCAGGTCGAGGTCACCGGCGATGTAGCGGTGGGTGATGTCCTCGAAGGCGGCCAGGCGCGAGAAGTCCTGCACTCTCGCGCTCGCCGAGCGCACCCGGGTGAAGGGCGCGGAGAGCTGATCGGGAAGATAGGAGATGGTCACCTCGTCGAAGGTGACCTGGACCGAGACGTTGCGCAGGCCCGAGGAGCTGGTGACCCGCAGGACGGTCGCGGTGACCTCGGAGGCGGCAGCACCGTTGGAGAGCAGGCCCTCACCGATCCTCATCGCGAGGTCGAACACGGCGTGCAGGCGCGCGGTATCGGTGGGCACGATCCTGATCGTGTCACACTGTCTCGCGTGTTCTCCAACGCACCGGACCCCCGCTCCCGACCGACTCCGTCACAGGCGCTGCAGGCCCTGATCGACGGCAACCTCCGCTTCGCCGAGGGCCGCCCGCGCCGCCCCCACCAGGACGATGCGCATCGTCGGGCCCTGACCGACGGTCAGCACCCGCACGCCGTGGTGCTGGCCTGCTCGGACTCGCGGGTGAGCGTGGAGATCCTGCTGGACCAGGGGTTCGGCGACCTGTTCGTGGTGCGGACGGCGGGACACGTGCTGGACCGCTCGGTGGTGGCATCGGTGGAGTTCGCGGTGGCGCAGCTGGGGGTCTCCGTGGCCCTGGTGCTGGGGCACGAGTCCTGCGGCGCCGTGGCCGCGGCCCAGCGCTACCTGGTTGACGGGCACGACCTGCCCGGTTCCATGCCCGCACTGGTGGAGGGCGTGCGCGACCACCTCGATCCCGAGGATCCCTCCCATGACGCGGTGGCCCGGCACGTGCGCGGCACGATCACCGATCTGACGGCCGGCTCCGCCCTGGTGCGCGAGGCCCAGCGCTCCGGACTGCTGTCCGTGGTGGGCGGGGTGTACGGCCTGGGTGACGGACGCATGGTCCTGGTCCAGGACTGACGGCTCTCAGGTCCCCTGGGGCTGAGGCGCTCCCGTGGATCAGAGGTTCGGTGAGGTCGAGAGTACGGCGAGCCCCGCCGCGATGACCAGCATCACTGCGGCGTCCACGGCGCGTGAGCGCACGGCGAGCGCCCCGACGGCGGCGGTGGGCAGCACCAGTCGCATCACTGCCAGCACGGCCATCAGTGCCGCGAGCAGCATGCCGGCCAGCGGCACCGCACCCAGCGCACCGACCACCAGGATCACCGCCAGCGCGAGCAGTGCCACGGTGAGCACGGCCTGGCGTCGGAGCGCCGCGCGCACCGTGAACGGTGAGGGGTCGGAGATCACCGGCCCATCGTACGGTGCCGCCGATCCGGCTCGGGAGGCCCCGGCGCGGGATACGCTGAGCGGGGCCGTCAGAGCCGTCGGCCCCGGACCGTCGGCACGCCCCGGCGGCCCCCCGCCGGCCCCGTCGACGCGGCCACACGCATCCATCCCCGGAGGACTCCCGATGACCAGTTCCGCCACTCGCCGCGAGCACGACCTGCTGGGCGACCGCGACGTGCCTGCCGATGCCTACTACGGGATCCAGACCCTGCGCGCCCAGGAGAACTTCCACATCACCGGGGTGCCGGTGAGCCACTTCCCCAAGCTGATCATCGCGCTGGCGCAGGTAAAGCGGGCAGCGGCTCGCGCGAACCGGCAGCTGGGAGCCCTGGACGAGCGCCGGGCCGAGGCCATCGAGCAGGCCTGCGCGGAGATCGTGGACGGTGCTCTGCACGAGCACTTCGTGGTGGACATGATCCAGGGCGGCGCCGGCACCAGCACCAACATGAACGCCAACGAGGTGATCGCCAACCGCGCGCTGGAGATCCTGGGCCTGGAGCGGGGCGACTACGAGCAGCTGCATCCCAACAACCATGTGAACCTGGGCCAGTCCACCAACGACGTGTACCCCACGGCGGTGCGCCTGGCGATGCTGCTGTCGTTCCCGGCTCTCGCCGAGGCGATGGATCAGCTGATCGGGACCCTGCGGGAGAAGGGCGAGGAGTTCTCCGACATCCTCAAGATGGGCCGCACCCAGATGCAGGACGCGGTGCCGATGACCGTGGGCCAGGAGTTCCGCGGCTGGGCCACCACCATCGCGGAGGACGTCGAGCGCCTGACCCGCACCTCGCGCCTGTTCCAGGAGGTCAACCTGGGGGCCACCGCGATCGGCACCGGCATCACCTCGGATCCTCGCTACGCGGAGCTGGCCACGCGCGAGCTCGCCGAGCTCACGGGGATCCCGTTCTCCGTCTCCGCGGATCTGGTGGAGGCCACCAGTGACACGGGCGCGTTCGTCACCTTCTCCGGTGTGCTCAAGCGCATCGCGGTGAAGATCTCCAAGATCTGCAACGATCTGCGACTGCTCTCCTCCGGGCCCCGTGCGGGCTTCGCCGAGCTGCGACTGCCTGCCGTCCAGCCCGGCAGCTCGATCATGCCGGGCAAGGTCAATCCGGTCATCCCCGAGGTGGTCAACCAGGTGGCCTTCGAGGTGATCGGCAACGACATGACCGTCACCTTCGCCGCTGAGGGCGGCCAGCTGCAGCTGAACCCCTTCGAGCCGGTGATCTGCTTCAACATCCTGGAGTCCACGCGCATCATGACCCGGGCGATGACCACGCTGGCGGAGCGCTGCATCGCCGGGATCGAGGTGAACCGGGACGTGGTGGACGGGTACGTGCGCCACTCGATCGGGGTGATCACCGCACTGGTGCCGGTGATCGGCTACGCCGCCGCCACCGAGGTGGCCAGCGAGGCCCTGGAGACGGGCCGGCCGGTGGCGGACCTGGTGCTGGAGAGGGGCCTGCTGGACGAGCGGCGCCTGGCAGGGCTGCTCTCACCTGCCTCGATGACCCGCCCGGTACGGCCCACGGCCACCGGCACGATCCCGGCGCTCACGGTCGCGGAGGAGCCCCCGGCTGCCGAGGAGCGGACCGCCGAGGACGAGGAGCGGACCCACGAGAGCTGACTGGCTACTCGTCGGCCTCCTCCTGCTTGCCGCGCATCACGAGCTTCGGATCGGGCTCACCGACCACGTCGTGGTCCTTGCCCTCGTACTCGAACTGGGACAGGAAGTAGCGCATCGCATTGAGCCGTGCGCGCTTCTTGTCGTTGGAGCGGATGATGGTCCAGGGCGCGTACTTCTTGTCCGTGCGGCGGAACATCTCCAGCTTGGCCTCGGTGTACGCGTCCCAGCGGTCCAGGGACTCCAGGTCCATCGGGGAGAGCTTCCAGCGGCGCACCGGGTCCAGCTGGCGGATCGCGAAGCGGGTGCGCTGCTCCTTCTGGGACACGGAGAACCAGAACTTGGTGACGTGGATGCCGGAATCCACCAGCATCCGCTCGAAGTGCGGGACCTGGTTCATGAAGGTCTCGTACTGCTCCGGGGAGGCGAAGCCCATCACCCGCTCCACCCCGGCGCGGTTGTACCAGGAGCGGTCGAACAGCACCATCTCCCCGGAGGTGGGCAGGTGCTGGATGTAGCGCTGGAAGTACCACTGGCCGCGCTCGCGGTCGCTGGGCTTGTTCAGCGCGACCACGCGCGCGGTGCGGGGGTTCAGGTGTTCGGTGAAGCGCTTGATGGTGCCGCCCTTGCCGGCCGCATCGCGCCCCTCGAAGATGATGATCGACTTCTGGTCGTTGTCCTCGAGCCAGTACTGGTACTTCAGCAGCTCCACCTGCAGGCGGTACTTCTCCAGCTCGTACTCGTCGCGGTCCATGCGGGTCTCGTACGGGTACCCCTCCTGCCAGGTGTACACCGGGTTGCCCTGCGGGTCGATCAGGTCCGGGTCCGGGGTGTGGCCGTCGGTGACGGAGTAGCCCTCGTCCCGCAGGTGCTCGATGTACTCGCGCAGACTCTGGTTGTCGGGGATCTTCACCGTTGCTCTCCTTCGATCACTCGCCTGGGTTACCGCTCACTCTATTGCCCCGGTCCGACAGCTTTCCGTGACCCCTGCGTCCGCGAAGCGCGAGCCGCGAGCCGAGTGCCGTCGGGCTCAGTGGGCGAAGTGGCGGGTGCCGGTGAGGTAGAGGGTCACCCCTGCCTCGCGGCAGGCCGCGATCACCTCGTCGTCGCGGATGGAGCCGCCGGGCTGGACGATCGCGGTCACGCCCGCGTCGATGAGGATCTGGGCACCGTCGGCGAAGGGGAAGAAGGCGTCCGAGGCGGCGACGGCTCCGCGTGCCCGCTCCGGTGCCTGCTCGCCCTCGGCATGCTCGCCGAGGGTGTTGGCGCGGGCCACGGCCAGCCGGCAGGAGTCCAGGCGGTTGACCTGGCCCATGCCGATGCCGACGGCTGCACCGTCCTTGGCCAGCAGGATCGCGTTGGACTTGGGCGCCCGCACGGCCCGCCAGGCGAAGGCGAGGTCGGCGAGGGTGTCCTGGTCGGCGGCCTCCCCGGCGGCCAGGGTCCAGGTGGCAGGGTCGTCCCCGCCGGCCGTGAGGGCATCGACGTCCTGCACCAGGGTGCCGCCCCAGATGGTGCGGATCTCCACCCCGCCGCGGGGCCGGTCGGCGACCTGCAGGATCCGCAGGTTCTTCTTGCTGTGCAGCAGCTCGAGGGCCTCGACCTCGTAGCCGGGCGCCAGGATCACCTCGGTGAACACCGGCTTGACCTGCTGAGCCATCGCCAGGGTGACCGTGCGGTTGGCGGCGATCACCCCGCCGTAGGCGGAGACCGGGTCGGTGCCATGAGCGCGGGCGTGGGCGGCGGCGATGTCCTCGCCCTCGCGCGCGACGGCGATGCCGCAGGGGTTGTTGTGCTTCATCACCACCACGCAGGGCTGGTCGTGGTCGTAGGCAGCACGCAGGGCGGCGTCGGCGTCGACGTAGTTGTTGTAGCTCATGGCCTTGCCGCCGAGCTGCTCGGCGCCGGCGAGACCGGGATCCTCCTCGTCGACCACGGCGAGGCGGGCGCGCTGGTGGGGGTTCTCGCCGTACCGCAGGGTGGCGGCGAAGCCCATGGTGGCAGCGTCCTCGTCGCTCATGTCCAGCAGGTAGGTGTCGCTGACCTCCTCCGCCTCGTCCTGCTCGGCGCCGTCGGCGTCCTGGGCGTCGTCCCCGTCCAGGGCGCCCATCATCCAGGCGGCGATCGCCTCGTCGTACCCGGCAGTGACCTGGAAAGCAGCCGCGGCCAGCTCCTGCCGCTCCCCCAGAGTGAAGCCACCGGCCCCCGCTGCACGGGCGGCCTCGGCGTAGTCCTCGGGCTCGACCACGACGGCCACCGAGGCGAAGTTCTTGGCGGCGCCGCGCACCATGGTGGGGCCGCCCACGTCGATCTTCTCGATGATCTCCTGGAAGCTGCCGCCGGCCGCGACCGTCTCCGCGAAGGGGTAGAGGTTCACCACCACGAGGTCGAAGGGGGCGATGTCGTGGTCGGCCAGCTGGGAGACGTGGTCCTCCAGGCGCTGGTCGGCGAGGATCCCGCCGTGGATGCGGGGGTGGAGGGTCTTGACACGGCCATCGAGCATCTCGGGGAAACCGGTGATCTGCTCGACGTCGGTGACCTCGATCCCGGCCTGGCGGACGGTCGCCGCGGTGGAGCCGGTGGAGACGATCTCGCAGCCGGCGTCGGCGAGCGCTCGGGCCAGCTCGACGATGCCGCTCTTGTCGTAGACGGACAGCAGGGCGCGGCGGAAGGGGCGGCGGTCGGAAGTGGTCACGCGATGGGCTCCTGTTCGGTTCGGTTCGCAGCGGTCAGTCGGCGCACCACGTCCACCAGCAGCGGCTGCTCGGCCTGCTTGATGCGCTCGTGGAGGGTGGCCTCGGTGTCGTCCTCGTGCACCTCGACGGCGACCTGGGCGAGGATGCGGCCGGTGTCCACACCGGCATCGACCTCGATCACGGTGGCGCCGGTGACCTTCACCCCGTGCGCGAGGGCGTCGCGCACGCCGTGGGCGCCGGGGAAGGAGGGAAGCAGGGCGGGGTGGGTGTTGATGATGCGCCCGGGATGGGCCTCCAGCAGCGGTGCTCCCAGCAGCTTCATGAACCCGGCCAGCACCACCAGGCGCGGGGAGAAGCCGGCGACGGCCTCAGCGAGCGCGCGATCCCACGCGGCGCGGTCGGCGTGGTCGGCCAGGCGCACCACGGCGGTGGGCACGCCCGCAGCGCGCGCGTGGGCGAGGCCCGCGGCCTCCTTGTCGGCGATCACACCGACGATCTCGTAGGGGCAGTCCGGGTGCGCACCGGCCTCCAGCAGGGCGGCGAGAGTGGATCCGGTGCCGGAGATGAGGACGACGACGGGGGTGCGGGACACGGTGCCAGGGTAGTGCAGGGGCGTGTGCGCGCCGTCGTCGGTCCGAGGGTCGGCGCCGGCCCGAGGGTCGGCGTCGGTCCGGGGGTCAGCGCCGACCGCGGGGCGAGCCCGCCCCCATCTGCGAGCGGCCTGCACGCGGTGACACGGGGTCCAGGCGGACGGGGCACAATGGTCCACGATGAGCAGCGATGAGAAGAAACCGCAGGGCGGCGCACGGGACGAGTCCACCACCGGCACCAGGCAGCGTCGGCTGCTCGGGGCGCTCAGCTTCGCCCTGCTGGCCGCGTGGCTGCTGATGCTGGCTCCGCTGCCCTACTCGCTGCTGAGCGGGCTGGCAGGCCTCATCGCGCTGGTGCTGCTGATCCCCCTGATCGTGACCGCCTTCCGGGAGGGGCGCCGGGGGATGGCGATCTTCTCCGCCGTGGTGGGCGTTCCCGCCACACTGCTGATCGTGCTGGGCACCGTGACCTCCCTGGTGTTCTACGGCCCTACGGTGCAGCGCGAGGAGTGCGTGCGCACGGCGATCACCGAGCGTGCGAAGTCGCAGTGCGCCCAGGAGGCGCAGGAGTCGATGACGGACTGGATCACCGGTCTGCTGGGGGGTTGAGCTCCTCCGCAGGCACCTCCACGGGGTCCTGAGCCTGCGCAGGCTCCTCACGCTCCACAGGGTCCGGGGCGTCCTCGTGGACCTCCCCGTCCTCCTGCGCGGGTGCGGGATCACCTGCCCCGGTGCGCTCGGCACGCTCCTTCTCCTCGGCGGACTCCACGCGGCTGCGCAGCGATGTCACCGCTTTCTGCGTCCAGGGGATCAATGCGGTGGCCATGAACGCCAGCACCGCGCCCGTGCCGCCCACCGTCAGCAGCAGCAGCGGCATCAGCAGGGTGCCCATCTGCGGGCCCAGGTGCGCCAGGCGTCCGTCGCCGATGCCACCGGTGGACAGCCCGGCCAGCAGCAGGATCACCACCATCAGCACCAGCGGGTAGGCCACCCACGCGGTCACCCGGTCCCGGAGGTCCAGGTGCTCGACGTCCCGCACCAGGCGCACCGCGCCCAGCACGACGGGGGCCAGGGGCACCAGCATCAACGCGATCGCCCATTCGGGTGCGGGGCCCGGTTCCGGCAGGGCCGCCAGGATCGGCAGGGCCGGCATCAGCCCGGTCTCCACCCCCTGCAGGGAAAAGGCGGTGCCGGTGCCCATGGTCACGGTGCCGCCCAGCAGGATCACCAGTGCCCACACCATCAGCAGGGGAAGCAGGGCCAGCTGCAGCAGGGTCAGCACGATCCCGCCCACGATCCCGGGGCCCAGCTGTTCGAACAGGGCAGCGGCGCCCTTGATGCCCCACAGCAGCTGGCCGGTGACGGCAAGGGCCCCCACCGCGACCAGGCCGGCCAGGGCCAGCAGCACCGCGCGGGCAACAGCGTCGAAGGGGGCGGGCAGCAGACCCAGCACCCGCACTCCCGGGGAGCTGTCCGTGGGGCGCCGTGACAGGGACCGGAGCACGCCGAGCAGGCCTCCCACCACTGCCACCAGCGCGCCGGAGAGGAACGCCGGGACAATCATGGGGGCCGCATCGACGCTGCGCCCCAGGGCGGCCAGCGCCGCCACCCCGATCGCGTAGACGACGGTGTAGGCGCCCAGTGCCGCGCCGGCGTCCCCCAGCGCGCGCGGCCGCAGCCCTGCATCGTGCTCGACCAGCCCCAGCACATAGCCCACGCGGCGCATGCCCAGAGCGGACACCAGAACGAACAGCGCCATCAGCCCGAGGGGGGTGAGCGTGACGGTGCCGTCGATCACCCCGGTGGACAGGGTGATGCCGCCGCCGTGCCCGAGCACCAGCACGTTGAGGCCGATGATGATGGCGTCCAGGGCGGTGGCGGCTGAGCGGGTGCCTGCCACCTGGGCGGCGAGCGCGGGGATCACGGTCACCGCGATCGCGGTGCCCAGGGACACGACGGCCGCGAGCACTCCCCGCACCAGGGGGCTCGCGATGCTCTCGCCGCTGCTTCTCACGCACTGCTCCGTCCATCCGTCCATCGGGCGGCCCGGGAGGGCCGACGGGCACCGCGGGGGGCGCCCGCACCATCGTCGCACCTGAGACCCCCTCACCGGCGCAGGCGGCATCGGGGTGCCGCCGGTGACCATCCGCACGCGGAGGACCTGTCGCATAATGAGTCCCGATGCCTTCCCTCCCCACGTCCCCCGCCCTCGCCGACGACACGTCGGAGCTGGTGGTGCGCACCCTGCGGATCGATGAACCGGTCGACCTGCTGGGGCATGTGCCCGAGCACCTCAGCGCCGCCTGGCTGCGTCACGGCCAGGGCCTGGTCGCCGTGGGGACGGCCTGGTCGGTGCAGACGGCCGGGCCGCACCGCTTCGCCGCCGCCAGCGCTGCCTTCCAGCACCTGGCCCAGCGCTGCCGCATCGACGACGAGGTGCGCACCCGGGCCAGCGGCCTGATCGCCCTGGGCAGCTTCTCCTACGCCGACGGCTCCGCACGGCCCTCCACGCTGATGGTTCCGCAGGCGGCGCTGGGGGTGGAGGAGGGCGAGGCCTTCCTCACCGTGGTGGGGACGGGTGTCGAGCCCGAGGTGCCCGCCTCCTGGCGCGACCTGTTCCCCCACCCGCGCACACCCGACCCCGGCGAGCTGGACATCGACCCTCGCACACCCCAGAGCAGTACCAGGCCCTGGTGCGGGACGCGGTCGGTGCGATCACGGACGGCGAGGCGCAGAAGGTGGTGCTCTCCGAGCTGACCACGGTGCGCTCCGGCGCGCCCGTCAGTCGGGCCGCGCTGGTGGCGCGCCTGGCTCGCGAGTACCCGAGCACCTGGGTGTACCACCTCGAGGACGTGGTGGGGGCAAGCCCCGAGATGCTCGCCCAGACCGAGGACGGCCGTGTGTTCTCCCGGGTGCTGGCAGGCACCCGTCCGGTGGCCGAGGGCGCAGAGCTGTCCGAACAGGACCGCCGCACCTTCCGCGGGGACGCCAAGGAGCGCTCCGAGCACGCCTTCGCGGTGGACTCGGTGGTGGATCGCCTGGTGGACGTGGCCCTCGACGTCACGGTGTCCCCGGAGCCGTTCGTGCTGCGGCTGCCGGGGCTGGAGCACCTGGCCTCGGATGTCTCGGCGAGCCTGCTACGTGGGGTGACCAGCCTGGACGTGGCCGCACGGCTGCATCCCTCGGCCGCGGTCTCGGGGACCCCGCGGGAGGCGGCCGACGAGATCATCGCCCGCCTGGAGCCGCGCGACCGCGGCGGCTACGCCTCCCCCGTGGGCTGGATGAACGCCCGGGGCGACGGGCAGTGGGCGATCGCGCTGCGGATGGCGCACCTGGTGGACGACCGCACCGTCGCCCTGCAGGCCGGGGGCGGCCTGGTGGCGGCCTCCGATCCGGTCTCCGAGCACGCCGAGGTGCTCGCGAAGAACCGGCCCATGCTGCGGGCACTGCGCGGCGGGACGGCCGGGACGGGGAACGGCCCCGTCAAGCGCTAGGGCCTCTCCCCCAGGGTGATCCGGATCGCCCGCTCCTTCTCGCCCCTGACCACGGTGAGCGTGTGCTCGGATCCCACCTCCTGGCCGCGCACCACGGCCGTCAGCGCCGCAGCCCCGCCGATGCTGACGTCGTCGAACGCCGTGATCAGGTCCCCCTCCTGTATGCCGGCCTCCACCGCCGGGCTGTCCGGCTCCACGCCGACCACCTCGGCACCGCGGTGGGTCACGTCGCCCACGCTGCGGGTGCCGTCCTGGGTGGTGACGCCCACGTAGGCGTGCCGCACCGTGCCGCCCTCCCCCAGCTGATCCGCGATCAGCCGCGCGGTGTTCGAGGGGATCGCGAAGCCCAGTCCGATGCTCCCCACGGCACGATCCGTGCCGGGGATGGCGGCGATGGCCGTGTTGACGCCCACCACGTGACCGCGGGCGTCGACCAGCGGCCCCCCGGAGTTGCCGGGGTTGATGGCGGCATCGGTCTGGATGGCGGAGGTGAAGGCGGCGTCGGAGCCGTCCTCCTCCTCTCCCTCGGTGGTCACGGGCCTGTCCACTGCCGAGACGATGCCCGTGGTGACGGTGTTCTCCAGCCCCAGCGGTGTGCCGACGGCCATCACCGGATCCCCCACCTCGACCAGCTCGGAGTCGCCGAAGGTGGCGGGCTGGAGGTCCGGGGGCGGTGCGTCCAGGCGGATCACGGCCAGGTCCGTGCTGGGATCAGCGCCCACCACTGCCGCGGTGTACGTGAGGCCGTCGGCCAGGGTGACCTGCACCTGGTCCCCTCCGGCCACCACGTGATCGTTGGTGAGAACGGAGCCGTCCTCGGAGAGCACCACGCCGGTGCCCTGGCTGGTGCCGGTAGCGGTGCGCACCTGGATGGCGACCGTGCTCGGGGCCACCTGCTCGGCCACCTCGCTCCAGTCCGCCACCGTCGCCCCACCGGTCGAGACGGGCTCCACGTCCGGGCCGGTGGGCGAGGGGGAGGCTGGCTCGCTCGGTGCCTGTGCCGAGGTGAGCGGCGCGATGATCCGGTCGTAGGCCACCACTCCGCCCAGGGTGGCACCGCTGGACAGGAGCATCCCGGCCAGGACCAGGGCGCTCACCCCTCCCCAACCGGGGCCGCGCCGCGGGGTGTGCGGGTGGGCGTGCGGGGCGGCCTCCCGGCTGACCCGCGATGCCTCGACCGCGGTGCCGCTCGGCCCGGCAGGCGGCGTCGGTTCCGGCTGCGGCGGTCGGAGCGCGGATGGCCCCTGAGCGTCCTCCCCGGTCCGGGAGGCGAAGGGATCCCAGGGGTTCGGGGACTGCCCGGGATCATCCTGCGCGGGGCTCATTCGACCATCCCGTCTCTCGAGATCGATGACCGCCGACGGGAGAACTCCTGGACCACGATGACCCGGATCCCCCGGCTGGGGGCCGCAAGCGCGCCGGCCAGCTCATCGGTGCACACGGACTCGGTGCGGGCACCGAGGGAGGCGGCGGCACCGGCGATGTCCACGCCGTGCGGGGTGGTGAAGAAGCGCCGCAGCAGCGCGGGCGGGGCGGCGGCGTGCTCGAGCCCCCCGAAGATGCGACCGCCGTCGTCGTCGACCACCACCACGTCGAGATCCGGGCGCTGCTCCTCCGGGCCGATGATCAGGCCCGTGAGGTCGTGCAGCGCCGTGAGGTCACCCACCAGCAGCCGCACCCGCCCGGGGTGGTCCCGGTGGGCCAGGGCCAGGCCGGTGGCCATGGCGGTGGTGCCGTCGATGCCGGCCAGTCCCCTGTTGGCGATCACCCGGGCGTCCGTGCTCCCGGCGTGCTGCTCGAGGTCCCGGACCAGGCTGGAGGAGCCCAGCACCAGCACGTCGTGCTCCTCGCTCGCGTTCCACACGGCCAGCGCCGCCCCCACCTGCCAGCCCAGGGGGCGGGCGGCGGATGCGGCCGCGCCGCGCCAGGCCTGGACGCGGGTGCGGCGGGCGGCGAGCTCCTCGCTGTCCGCGCGATCATCACCGGTGGCCGCGGGCACCGTGAGAGCGGCGCGGCCTGCCGCGTCGGGCCAGCTCGAGGTGGAATCCACGACGATCACCTCGACGTCCTCGGCGCCCAACAGGGCCCCCAGCACGGGTCGTGAGAGGGTGGGGTGCCCGAAGACCACGGCCCGCTCGGGCCGCAGGTCGTGCGAAGGATCCGCCATGATCTCGCTCAGCAGCGCCGGATACCCCGGCACCAGCATGTCGCCGCCGCGGGCACCGGAACTGGGCTCCGCCAGCAGCGGCAGCCGATGGCGCTCGGCGAAGGCGCGGGCATCGGGTCCGGCGCCGTCACCGGCGACCACCACCGTGCGGGAGGAGACCGCCACGGGGTGCGGCGGCGGGGCGCCGGGGCGTGGCCTGCGGGTGAGCACGATCGGTCGTGCGGGCGAGTCCGCATCGTCGGCCGCACCGGTGGCGCCGGGATCCGTGTCGTCGTCGGGACCGGCAGCAGCTCCGGGGCCGGGCGTCGTGGGCACCAGGGGTCTCGGAACCCGAGGTTCAGGTGCACCGGTCCGGGATGGGTGCCAGTGGCCGCGGCCATGGCGCGGGCGGCGGTCATGGCGATGGTGCGCAGTTCGACGGGGGTCGCCCCGGTGGCGGTGGGCGCGGGCAGATCCGCCTCGAAGCGCACGAAGTCGCGGTACAGGCCCACCTGAGAAGTGGTCTGGTTCGCCCCGGTGCCCCGCAGCTCGACCGGGCGGTCGGCGGTGAGCACGATCAGGGGCACCCGGGAGTGGTGCGCCTCCATCACCGCGGCCAGCAGGTGGGCGGTCGCGGTGCCCGAGGTGGTGGCCACCGCGGCGGGGGGGGCGGGGTCGTGGCGCGAGGTGCCCAGGGCGGCGGAGCCGGCCGCGCGCTCGTCGGGCCGCCCGTGGGGCCGGAGCATGTCGGCCACCTGCCCATCCGCGAGGGCGTACACCAGGGGGGCGGAGCGGGATCCCGGGGCGAGGACGGTCTCGCGCACGCCGAGCAGGCCCAGGGCGCGCCACAGCACGACCGCCTCGTCGACCGCCCCGGACCCGGTGGGGGCCGGCGCGGTCAGTGGGGCGACCTCGGGGCGCTGCTCGGCATCAGGCATGGTGACAGCGTAGAACCCTCACAGCTGCGCAGAGCACTCGGCCAGGCGCGCCTGCCACCTCGCGGTGAGCTCCGGCCCGGCCGCGTGCCGCACCAGCTGCTCCTCGGTCGGCTCCGGGCGCACGGCGGCGATGGTGCCGCCGGTGGCGTGCAGGGGCTCAGCCGTCACATCGCCGGTGAGCAGCGCCGCCGTGGCGAGGCCGCAGGCGTGGGGCAGCTCGGGCAGCGCGGCGGCCAGGGCCAGCCCCGCGCTCAGACCCACCCCCGTCTCCAGCGCGGAGGAGACCACCACCGGCAGGCCGGCCTGCTCGGCGAGCTGGAGGCAGCGCCGCACCCCGCCCAGGGGCTGGACCTTCATCACCAGCACATCAGCAGCCTCGGCGCGGGCCACCCGCAGAGGGTCCTCGGCGCGGCGCACCGACTCGTCGGCTGCGATCGGCACGTCCAGGGCCCGGCGCAGGGAGGCGAGGTCCTCGATGCTCGCGCAGGGCTGCTCGGCGTACTCGAGCCCCCCGGCGGCCCTGTCCAGCACCGGCAGTGCCGCCAGGGCCTCCTCGAGGGTCCAGGCGGCATTGGCGTCGATGCGGATGCGGGCCTCGGGTCCCATGGCCTCACGCACGGCGGCGAGCCGGTCGGCGTCCTGGGAGAGATCGCAGCCGGGGTCGGCGACCTTGACCTTCGCGGTGCGCGCGCCGCCCACCCGGGCGATGCGGGCGGCGAGGGCCGGGGGCACCACGGGCACGGTGACGTTCACGGGGATCTCGCGGCGCTGCGGGGCAGGCCGCTCGGCTGTGGCATCGGCGAGCGCTGCCCGCAGCCAGGAGGCGGACTCCTCCACGTCGTAGTCCCAGAAGGGTGAGAACTCCGACCAGCCCCGGGGGCCGTGCAGAAGCACGCCGTCGCGTTCGGTGAGGCCGCGGAACCGCATGGTCATGGGGATCGACCAGGCCACCGCCCGATCGATGCCGAGCTCGCGCAGAGCAGAGGGGATGTGCATCTCTCGAGGGTATCGGCCGGGTCACCGCCCCAGCAGGGCAGGATGGGGTCATGACGTCCCCTCAGCCATCCGGCCCGTACTCCCTGCGTCCCGTGGGCGCTGCGGACGCCGACGCGGTGCTCGCCGCCTTCACCTCCCACCCCGACATGGCCCGTCAGGGTGAGGTGGAGACCATCGAGCAGGCCCGCACCTACGTGGACTGGCTGCGGGGCGAGCAGCGCCGGGCGGTCGCTGTCACCGATTCCTCGGGGAGCATGATCGGCCTGGTGGCCCTGAGCATCGACCAGGACAACCGGGCGGGATGGTTCTTCTACTGGATGCCCGCGCAGCCCCGGGGCCGTGGGCTCATCGGCCGAGCGGCGGCCACCGTGGCGGATCGGGCCCTGGCCCCGCTCGAGCAGGGCGGGTGGGGGCTGGACCGCCTCGAGCTGGGACATCGTGCCAACAATCCAGCCTCCGGAGCGATCGCGCGTGCAGCGGGCTTCGTGCAGGAGGGCGTGGAGCGACAGAAGTTCCTGATCGACGGGGAGCGGCACGACGTGCTCGCCTACGGGCGCCTGCGCACCGATCGGGCACCGTCCACACCGCGCCTGCCCTGGGCGCCGCAGGGCCAGGAGATGGCGCCTTCCCACTACCCTGGGGGGCATGACGACCACCCCCGCTCCTGAGCCCCGGCAGGTCTCCGAGACCTTCGATCCCTCGCGCTGGCGGGAGGTGACGGCCGCCGAGCACGGCGGCTCTGCCTTCACCGACATCACCTACCACCGCGGGGTGCAGCGCAGCGAGGACTCCACCGGCCACGACCTGCCGGTGGTGCGCATCGCCTTCGATCGTCCCGAGGTGCGCAACGCCTTCCGCCCGCACACGGTGGATGAGCTGTACCGGGCTATCGACCATGCCCGCCTGGACACCGGCGTGGGCGTGGTGCTGCTGACCGGGAACGGCCCCTCCCCCAAGGACGGCGGGCGCTCCTTCTGCTCCGGCGGCGACCAGCGCATCCGCGGCCGCGCCGGCTACGAGTACGCCGAGGCCGAGGAGCTCGCGGAGACCGACCAGGCGCGCACCGGCTCCTCGGGCCGCCTGCACATCCTGGAGGTGCAGCGCCTCATCCGCACCATGGGCAAGGTGGTGATCGCGGTGGTCAACGGCTGGGCCGCCGGCGGTGGCCACTCCCTGCACGTGGTCGCGGATCTCACCATCGCCTCCCGCCAGCACGCCCGCTTCAAGCAGACCGATGCGAACGTGGGCTCCTTCGACGGCGGCTACGGCTCGGCGTACCTGGCCAAGCAGGTGGGGCAGAAGCGGGCCCGGGAGATCTTCTTCCTGGCCGAGGAGTACTCGGCGCAGGACGCCTACGACTGGGGCGCGGTCAACCGGGTGGTGGACCACGCCGATCTCGAGGACGAGGCCCTCGCGATGGCCGCGACCATCGCCACCAAGTCCCCGCAGGCGATCCGGATGCTCAAGTTCGCCTTCAACCTGGCTGACGACGGTCTGATGGGCCAGCAGGTGTTCGCCGGGGAGGCCACGCGCCTTGCCTACATGACCGACGAGGCCGTCGAGGGCCGCGACGCCTTCCTGCACAAGCGCGACCCCGACTGGACCCGGTTCCCCCACCCGCAGGGCTGAGATCGCCGTGACGTCGTGGATCCGGCCGGCCCCGTACGACGCCTCCGCCGCCTCCCTCACCGAGCACGCACACGCGATCGGTGAGGTGATGGCCGGGCACGGCAGGCTGTGGCTGGGCCCCTTCGATCCTCCCGCGCAGCTGCCCGCCGGGTTCGAGGATGCGGCGCTGGTGGTGCCCACCTCCGGCTCCACCGGCGCGGCCAAGGCGGTGGCGCTGTCCCGGCAGGCGCTGCTGGCCTCGCAGGACGCCACCGCCTCCCTGATCGGCCACGGCTACTGGCTGCCCCTGCTGCCGCCCACGCACATCGCCGGGGTGCAGGTGATCGCCCGCGCCCACCGCACCGCGCAGGTGCTGGGGCTGGACGGCCCGGCCCTCCCCCGGCCGCTGCCGGACCTGCGCGGCCACTTCGACTCCACCGCCTTCGTGGCCCTGGCCGAGCCGGCGCTGGCGCAGGCGCAGGAGGCGGGACTGCCGGCGCTGACCTCCCTGGTGCCCACCCAGCTGACCCGCGTCGTCACCGGGGCCACCGGCGCCGATGCCCGGGCCAGGGCCGTGCTGCGCCGCTTCACCGCGGTGCTGGTGGGCGGGGCCGCGACCCCGCAGGAGGTGCTGGCGCGGGCCCGTGGCCAGCGGATCGCGGTGCGCACCACCTACGGCTCCTCCGAGACCGCCGGTGGCTGCGTGTACGACGGCACCGCCCTGCCCGGGGTGCGCCTGCGGATCGACGGGGCCGACGCCGAGGGCGCCGGCCGCCTGCTCGTCTCCTCCCCGACACTCGCCCTGGGGTACCTGTTCGCGGACGGCAGCAGCGAAGCGATCGGCACGGAGCTGGCCACCTCGGACCTGACCTCGCTCGATGCCGAGGGCGCCCTGAGCGTGCTGGGTCGCGCCGACGACGTGATCATCACCGGTGGCCGCAAAGTGCTCCCGCAGGACGTGGAGCGGGCCATCGACCGCTCCCTGATGCTGCGCGGGCTGGTGCGCTCGGCCGTCGTCGTGGGCGTGCCGGATGCGGAGTGGGGCCAGCGGGTGGAGGCCCTGGTGACCCTCGAGGCGGGCGTGGAGCCGGCCGAGGCGGCGTCCCTGGTGCGCTCGGCGCTGCGCACCACCGAGGTGCCCTCCTTCATGATCCCCAAGCGGGTGCACGTGGTCCAGGAGCTGCCGCTGCTGGGGATCGGTAAGATCGATCGGTCCGCCGCCCGGCGGGTCGCCACCGATCTCACCGATCCGGCAGGCGGCTGACCGCCCGGCCCGGATGCCCTCCCCCGCTCGACGCGCTCCGACGTCGACCGTTCGCCTGAGCACTCCCGGAAGGACCGCCGTGGCCACCGTCTCCCAGTGGATCGAAGGGGCACGCCCCCGCACCTGGCCGGCGGCCGTGGCCCCGGTGGCGGCGGGCACCGGCGCGGCGATATGGCAGCTGCGCGGCCTCGACTCCCTCGACGCCGGCACCCTGCTCGGCGTGGTGCTGCCCCGCGCCCTGCTGGCGCTCGCCGTGGCGCTCAGCCTGCAGATCGGCGTGAACTACGCCAACGACTACTCCGACGGCATCCGCGGCACCGACGACGAGCGCGTGGGGCCCTTCCGCCTCACCAGTTCCCGAGCTGCCGCACCGGCCACCGTCAAGCGTGCCGCCATCGGCTCCCTGGCCGCAGGCGCCCTGTTCGGGGTGGCGCTGATCGCGGTGGCCGGGATCTGGTGGGCCCTGGTGGTGGGGTCCGCCGCCGTCGCGGCCGCCTGGTTCTACACCGGCGGCAAGAAGCCCTACGGGTACCTGGGCCTGGGCGAGCTGTTCGTGTTCGTGTTCTTCGGGCTGGTGGCGGTCAATGGCACCGCCTACGCGATCACGCTGCGGTTCGGGTGGGTGGCGCTGCTGGCCTCGATCGCGATCGGCCTGCTGGCAGTGGCGATCATGCTCACCAACAACCTGCGGGACATCCCCACCGACACGATCGCAGGCAAGCGCACCCTCGCGGCGCGCCTGGGCGATCGGGGCACCCGATGGCTGTTCACCGCGACCATGCTGGTGCCGTTCGTGCTGATGGTGCCGGTGATGGTGGCGCAGTGGCCAGTGCTGCTGGTGCTGCTGGCCCTGCCGCTGGCGATCATGCCGGCGCGCACGGTGCTGGGAGGGGCGATGGGCCGTGACCTGATCCCGGTGCTGGGCGCCACCGGGAAGCTCGAGCTGGTGTTCTCAGTGCT
Organism: Brachybacterium epidermidis; assembly: GCF_015209585.1. GTDB lineage: Bacteria > Actinomycetota > Actinomycetes > Actinomycetales > Dermabacteraceae > Brachybacterium > Brachybacterium epidermidis. The sequence continues at coordinate 22,513 of NZ_JADEYR010000001.1, read as the reverse complement.
GCTGCTGGCCGGCCTGGTGATCTGAGGGCTCCTCACGACCGGAGCTCTCCGCGCTGTCCAGCAGGGCGTCCTCGTGCTCGGCGTCCTCGTCGACCATGGGCCCGCGCTTGGCGCGACGACGATCATCGGCATCCTTCCACCGCATCGCGGCGCGGTCACGCACCTTGTCCAGGACCAGGATCGACACCAGCATCGAGAGCAGCGCCGCCAGCACGCCCGCCAGCATCACCCCGATGTCCAGCAGGGTGAGCAGCCACCAGACCGCACCGAACAGGGCGAGCCGCAGCACGGCATAGACGACCATCTCTCGCATACCCACCAGGGTAGGTCCCCCTGGTGGGTGCTTCCTGCTCCGAGCCGCCGACCAGGGACCCTGCCTAGACTGGATCCATGCTTCGCGCGATCCCGGCCATCCTCTCCATCGCCCTTGCGATCTTCGCGCTCGCGGACTGCGTCCAGACCCAGGACGACGAGGTGCGCGGGCTGCCGAAGTGGGCGTGGATCGTGCTGATCGTGCTGATCCCCTGGGTGGGGCCGATCACGTGGCTGCTGGTCGGCAAGGACCGCACCGACGGCACCGGCCGCGGGCCCGGGCGGGGCGGGCCGCGGCGCAGCGGACCGATCGCGCCGGACGAGGACCCGGACTTCCTGCGCAAGCTCGATGAGGACATCCGTCGCGAGCGCCGCGAGAAGGAGCGCCTGCGGAAGGAGCGGGAGGCCCGTGAGGATCAGCAGCGCAGCGAGGGTCCCGAGGACCCGCCCTCGGCCTGAACCGCCACGACCTGCACGTCCGTGCCGCGGGCCAGACCTGCGCCGGAGCGCTGCGAGGGGGGTTCTCCCTGCTCACAGCCCCGAATAGGAGTGGAGCCCGTTGATGACGGTGTTGACGATCGTGTAGTTGAACACAACGGCGACGAACCCTGCCAGGGCTAGCCAGGCCGCACGGCTGCCGCGGAAGCCGCCGGTGGCACGGGCGTGGAGGTAGGCCGCGTAGATCACCCAGATCACGAAGGTCCACACCTCCTTGGGATCCCAGTTCCAGTAGCGGCCCCAGGCGTCGCGCGCCCAGATCGCGCCGAAGATCAGGGTGAAGGTCCAGCACACGAAGCCCACGGAGTGGATGCGGAAGCTCAGCCCCTCCAGGACGCTCGAGGAGGGCAGGCGGTCCAGTACGTGCCCGAAGCGCCCCCAGTGCTCGGGGCGCTCCTCCCCTGCGGCGACCTTCTCCACCAGGGCCCTCTCGTGGCGGGCCTGCAGCAGCTGCATCACCGCCACCACGGCGCCGAGGATCGACAGGGCGGTGGCCAGGATCGCCACGCCGATGTGGATGACGAGCCAGTGGGAGTTCTGCAGGCTGGGGGTGAGCTCTGCGGCCGGCACGATCCAGAAGCGCTGCGCGATGAACAGCAGCAGCAGGATCGGGCCCACCACAAAGGTGCCCAGGGCGCGCAGGTCGTGGCGCTTGATGGAGAACACCAGGAACGCGGCCATCACCAGGGCCGCGCTGGTGATGGCGAACTCGTACATGTTGGTCCACGGCACCCTCTGGGTGGCCAGGGCCCGCAGGATCACGCCTCCCAGGTGCAGGGCGGTGCCGGCACCGGCGATCAGGAAGGCGAAGCGCTGGGCCGACATTCCCTGGGCGGGCACCCCGCCCGCTGCGCCGAGATCCGCGGCAGGATCCTGCCCGCCGGATCCGGCCACGGGCGCGTCGGTCCCCCCGACGCCGGTGTGCGCACCCGTCGTATCGACGGAGGCGGAGTCGGTGGCGCCGCTCGCTGCGACGCCGACGGGCTCGCGGGCCTCCTTCGCCTCACGGGCGGCCAGGCGCGCGTCGCTGCGCCGTGCGGTGGTGCCGGCCAGGTCGGCGGTGAAGCCGATCAGTGCGAGCACGTACAGGACGATCGTGATCACGATCAGGAGGCTGGAGAACTCGGCGAGCTGCTGGTCGATCACGAGGGTCGTCCTCCGGTGGTCGGGGCGGTGCTGGACTGCGCAGGCTGCGGGCCCTCGGGCCCGTCGTGGTGGTCAATCGACGAGGATAGCCGCTGGGCCAGGGAGGCGACGTCGTCGGCGAGGGCGGGATCCTGGCTGCGGGCCAGGCCCGCCACCTCCAGCACCGCGGCGCCGTCGGCCTCGGTCACGCGCACCCACATGCGGCGGCGCGGCACGAACAGCGAGAGGATCAGACCGGCCACCGAGGCCAGCGCGAAGCCCAGCAGCCACGGCTCGAAGGGGTTGTGCGCCACGTCGAACGCGGCGTAGCGGCGCACCCCGTCGAAGGAGAGGCTGGAGCCATCGGGCAGGTCGATCTGCTGGCCGGGCTCCAGGCTGATCAGCACGGGGCTGCCGTCCTGGCCGGTCAGCTGCTCCAGCTGGGAGACGTCCACCTCGTACACGTTGCGGGGAACGCCCTCGTCCAGCCCCAGGTCGCCGTGGTGCACGGAGACCACCAGCATCGGATTCCACAGATCGGGGAACACCGAGTGGGGGCCCTGCTCGTCGATCACGCCGGAGGGCAGGAAGTAGCCCACCACGGCGGTCTGCTCGGGGCGGGCGTCCGGGGCCTTGATCACCAGCTGGGAGGTGTAGCCGGTGTCCCCCGTGGGCACGGTGATCACCGGTCCCTCGGCCACCACGGTGCCCTCCGGGTCCCGCAGGGTGACCTCGGGGGCGTAGCCGTTGCCCAGCAGGTACATCGAGGCGCCCGGCACGTGCAGCGGCTTGTTGACCTCGAGGGTCTGCGCGAAGGGCTCCTGGCCCGCAGTGGTCACCTGCACGTCGGCCTCGAAGGAGAGGGGCTGCCCCACGTTGGGCGAGGTGGGCTCCTCGTCGTACGCGGCGCGGAACTGCTCCAGGGTGAAGCGGAACTCGGGCAGCTCGGAGGTGTCGAACCAGGCACCGGGCTCGAAGGAGTCGTACTGGGTCAGGGAGTTGGAGAAGCCGGATCCCTCCACCACCGTGATCTGACCGCGGTAGCCGGTGAGATGACCGGCCGCCACGCACACCAGCACCCCCACCAGGGCGATGTGGAACAGCAGGTTGCCGCTCTCGCGCAGCAGGCCGCGCTCCGCGGTGATCGAGCGCGAGGCCCGCTCCTGCAGGCGCTCGGTGCGGTACCGCGAGCGGCGCAGGGCGGCGTGGGCGCGGTCGAGCAGCGCGTCGGCGTCCGCACCGGGGAGCTCCTGCCGGGTGTACCCGGTGAAGCGGGTGAGCTTGGCGGGGGTGCGCGGGGGCGTGGAGCGCAGCTGCTTCAGGTGCACCCCCACGCGCGGAACGATGCAGCCGATCAGGGAGATGAACAGCAGCAGGTAGATCGCGGAGAACCACGGCGAGGAGAACACCTCGAAGAAGCCGAGCGAGTCGAGGATCTCCCCCCAGCGGCCGTTCTCCTGCAGGTACTGGTCGGTCAGGCCGGGGTTGACGTTGCGCTGGGGGTACAGGGAGCCGGGGATCGCCGCGATCGCCAGCAGCATCAGCAGGATCAGGGCGGTCTGCATGCTGGTGAGCTGGCGCCACAGGAACAGCAGGGTGCCGCGCAGGCCCAGCGCGGGAGCGGCCGGGCGGGGGCGTCGCGAGGCACGGGAGGGTCGGGATGAGCTCATCACACCACCGGCTCGAAGGTCGCGATCATGCCCTGCAGCTGGTCCATCCAGGCCGCCCACTGCCCTGTCAGCAGCAGCACGCCGATGGCCACCAGCAGGGCCCCGGAGAGCAGTCCGATGGTGCGGCGGTGGCGACTGAGGGCGCGGCTCAGGCCCAGCGCCCTCTCGAACAGCAGGGCGAACAGCACGAAAGGCAGCCCCAGGCCCAGGGAGTAGGCCAGGGCGAGGATGCCGCCGCGCACGGCCGCCCCGTCGCCAGCGGTGCCGTCCAGGGACAGGGCGATGATGGCGGCGTAGGTGGGGCCGATGCACGGGGTCCAGCTCAGCCCGAAGATCACACCCAGCAGCGGGGCGCCCAGCAGGCCGGCGTCGGGCTTCTTCCCGGAGGCCCTTGTGGTTCCGCTGAGCTGGGGGAACACGCCCATGAACACCAGGCCCATGAGGATCACCACCACGCCGGCGACCCGGTTGATCCACACGGCGTGCTCCTGCAGGAGGTACCCGACGGCACCGGCGAAGCCGCCCAGCAGCATGAACACCACGGTGAACCCGGCCACGAACAGGGCGCTGCCGGCGACCATGCGCCCACGGGAGGGCGCGGCGGGGCGCTTCTGCGCCCGGCCACCCCCGGTGCCTGCCCGACCGGCGGCCGCTGTCGCGCCCTGCCCGGCCAGGCCCGAGACGTACCCCAGGTACCCGGGCACCACGGGCAGCACGCACGGGGACAGGAAGGCGACGACGCCTGCGGCGGCGGCCACCGCGATGGCCAGCAGCAGTGATCCGGACAGCGCGGTGGCCTGGAAGGCCTCCCCGATCTCGGCGACGATCATTCGGCCAGGACCCGGTCGAGCATGGCGCGCAGCACGGAGGGGTCGGCCGCGCCGGAGATGCGGGCGGCCACGCGGCCCTCGCGGTCCAGCACCAGGGTGGAGGGGACGGCGTTGGGGGCCACCTGCCCCCGCAGCGCGTACATGATCTGCGCGTCGGTGTCCGGCAGGGAGGGGTAGGTGATGCCGTAGGTCTGCTCGAAGGCCCGGGCGGGGCCGGCGGCATCACGCACGTTGACCCCGACGAAGGAGACGCCCTCGGGGGCGTACTCCTCGCTGACGGCCTGCAGGTCCGGCGCTTCCTTGCGGCACGGCGGGCAGGCGGCGTACCAGACGTTGACCACCAGCACCTCGCCGCGCCGGTCGGCTGCGGCGAACTCCTCACCCTCGTAGGTGGCGCCGGCGAACTCCAGCGGCTCCTCGCGGGACTCGGGCGGGATCTCGGTGGTCACGCCGTCGCCGCCCACGTAGCCGGTGTCGTAGCGGTCGGAGGTGTCAGTGCCGCAGGCGGCCAGCAGCGCTCCCGCGGGGAGCAGGCCGAGACCGGCGAGCACGGAGCGTCGTCGCAGGGTCATGTGAGCTTGCCCCCGGTGGCGTCCACGGCGCCGGCCACCAGGTCCGCGGCGGGCTCGGCGTAGTCCACACCCGCCAGGTGGGGGCCGGCGAAGCGGAAGCTGGTGACAGAGCACAGCGAGCACTGCCGGCGCCGCGGGTCGTGCGGCAGGGGCTTGCCCTCGGCGCTGCGCCGCACCAGCCAGATAGGCAGCTGGTGCAGGACCAGCACGGCGTCCCCGCCGAGTTCCTCGGCCTCGGCGCGGGCCTGGTGCATGGCCGCCAGCACGCGGGCCACCTGCTCGCGATAGGGCTCGCCCCAGGAGGGGCGCAGAGGGTTGACGAACCAGCGCCAGTTGCGCGGATCGCTCAGCTTCGCATCGCCGTGGCCCATGCGCTGGCCCTCGAAGCGGTTGCCGGACTCGATCAGCCGCTGATCGGTGGTGACCGGCAGCTGATGCGCGGCCGCGATGGGGGCGGCGGTCTGCTGGGCGCGCAGCAGCGGGGAGGAGCGCACCAGGGCGATGTCCTCCCCGGCGAGGTGATCGGCCACGCGCAGAGCCATCTGCGCCCCGCGATCGGAGAGCCGGTAGCCGGGCATGCGGCCGTACAGGATCCGGTCGGGGTTGTTCACCTCGCCGTGGCGGACGAGGTGGACGACGGTGGTGGTCATGGGTGCGCATTCCTCCCGAGGCTGAGCGGGCTCACGGTACCAACCCAAGCTTCGAATCAGGCGGGGTCACGCCTGCATGTGAGCGGACGGACGCGGCAGCTCCACCGGAGCGCCCTCCGGCAGGGTGCGTCCCATGATCCGGCCCAGCTCCAGGAAGTCCTCGTGGCCCACGATGTCCAGCAGCAGCTCGCGCACGGACCGCACGTGCAGGGGTGCCGCCTGGCGCAGCAGGTCTGTGCCCTGCTCGGTCAGGCGGGCCTGGCGGCCGCGGCCGTCGGCCGAGCAGCGCACCCGCTCCACCAGCCCGCGCTTCTCCATGCGGGTGATGGTGTGGGTCAGGCGCGAGCGGGAGTGGACCACCTGGTCGGCGAGGTCGGACATGCGGATGAAGCCGGCCTCGGCCTCGGACAGCCGCACCAGGATCTCGTACTCCCCCAGGGTCAGGTCGATCTCCGGTGCGGACTCCAGTGCCATCGACAGGCGCTCGTTGAGAAGGGTGGTGGCGTACAGGAAGCGGCGCCACGCCCCCTGCTCCGCGTGACTGAGCCACAGGCCCTCGGGGGTGGAGGCGTCCGCGGAGCGCCGGTCGTCATCGGATATGGACTGCATCACGTTCTCCTGGTTCGATCGGGAGGTGCCCTTGCACTGCCCTCGCAGTATAGTTTAGCTTTCAAGCATGTGTGGGTGCCCCACCCCGGGGCGTTCCCCGTCTACGAAGGAGACACCTCATGACCGAGCAGTTCGATGGCCTCACCCCCGGCGTCTGGACCCTGGACCCCGCCCACACCTCCGCGAGCTTCACCGTGCGTCACGCCGGCATCTCCAAGGCCCGTGGCCAGTTCGCCGACGTCGAGGGCACCCTGACCGTCGGTGAGGGACAGGATGTCAGCTTCAAGGCCGTGATGAAGACCGCCTCGATCGGTACCGGCAACGAGGACCGCGACAACCACCTGCGCAGCGGTGACTTCTTCGACGCCGAGACCTTCCCGGAGATCACCTTCGTGTCCACCAAGGTCGAGGGCGACGAGCTGCACGGCGAGCTCACGATCCGCGACACCACCCGCCCGGTGGTCCTGGACTTCGCCTACGAGGGCGCTGCCACCGATCCCTTCGGCGTGTACCGCGCCGGCTTCACCGGCGAGACCACGATCTCCCGCAAGGAGTTCGGCCTGACCTGGAACGCCGCCCTCGAGACCGGTGGCGTGCTGGTCTCCGACGACGTGCACATCTCCATCGAGGCCGAGTTCACCGCGCCGACCGCCGCCTGATCGCCGATCGGCTGATCCAGCACCGCTGAGACCGAAGGCCCCCTTCCCTTCCCCGGGGCCGGCTCTGTGAGCCCACGACGGGCCGCACGCCATCTGGCGAGCGGCCCGTCGTGCTGTCGGTAGGGTTCCCCCATGAGCGAGCGCCGCATCCCCTCCCCCATCGATCCCGACGCGAGGATCGTCTACCTCACCCGCACCGGCTGTCACCTGTGCGACGAGGCCCTGCCCGTGGTGAGGGCGGAGGCCGACCGGGCCGGTACCACCGTGGACGTGCAGGACATCGACGCCGACGAGACCCTGCGACGCGACTGGGACCACGACGTCCCGGTGATCATCGTGGATGGGAAGGTCCATTCCCGCTACCGCGTCGATGCCGAGCAGCTGCGGGCCGCGCTCGCGGTGCCGCTGTGGCGCCGCCTGCTGCGCCGCCGCTGAGCGGCCCGCGCCCCCAGCACCCCGGCCCCGGACGAACCGCGGCCCCCGCCCTGATGGGCGGGGGCCGCGATTCTCACGCTGCGCTCACTTCTTGTTGCGGCGCTGGTGACGAGTCTTGCGAAGCAGCTTGCGGTGCTTCTTCTTGGCCATGCGCTTGCGGCGCTTCTTGATGACAGAACCCATAGGTGCCTCAGTTCTGCAGGCATGAGCCTGCGGGTGGTCCAGCTGTTCGGGAGTGCGCGCCCCGCTCGCTCCCGCCTCAGCGCTGCTGCACGGGCGAGGGCACGGAGGAGCGCCACGGTCGACGCATCATTCTACACCCGACTCAGCGGGACTCCCCGGCCGCCAGTGCGAGATCGCTCGCAGCGGAGGCCGCACGGTCCAGCTGCTCCTGCACCGGATCCACCACCAGGTCATCGGCCACGTCGCGCACCCGCACGGTCAGCACCCGCCGGGCACGCCGCCGGTGCCAGGCGCCGGTCATCGCCGCGAGCGCCGCCCCGGTGATGCCCAGCAGGATGCCTGCGGCCACGCCCAGCACGATCAGGGCGGTGGGCAGCGGGATCGGGATCCACAGCTCCTCGATCATCGGCAGCGGCAGCGGGGGGATCCCGAAGAACACCAGGGCGGCGTTGAGGGCCAGCCAGCCCAGCCCCACCACCCAGGTGAGCAGGGCCAGCCACTGCAGCACGTCGAACACCGGCCACCACCAGGGCGTGGCCCGGCCCCGCAGATCGGCCTCGGCGACGGCCTGGTCCAGAGCGTCGGGCAGGGCCTCCTCGTGGGACCGGGCGGCACGGCGCACCGCCGATCGCCACGGATCGGTGCCGCCCTCGGAGGCGGCATCGGCGAAGGCGCGCACCCCACCGGAGGCGCGGGCGCGGGTCCCGGCATCGGGCTCGGGCAGGGAGGTGCGCTCCAGGCCCTCCTCGTCGCGCTCCTGACCGATGTTCAACCGCCGCAGCGGATCCGCGCGGAAGCGCCGCAGCCAGCGCAGCGGCGGCCATCCCACGCGGCCGGAGGCGCGGTAGCGGTAGGACGCGCCCACGGCCTTGGCGACCGGCTCCACACGCGCCGCGGCGGCCAGGTCCTCCGTCAGGGTGTCCACGGTGCCGTCGTCCACGCGCTCGCGCAGGCCGGCGGGATCGGCGGCCTCGCGCAGACGCTCGGCGGCGGAGGCGACATCGGCGCGCTGCCGCGAGGCCGCTGCATCGCGGGTGCGGGCGATGTCCAGCAGGTGGGTGCGCAGCTCCTCCAGGCCCTCACCGGTGGTGGCGGAGGCGGCGAGCACGGGCGCGGAGGTGAGGCCATCGGCCCGGGCGATGCCCTCCAGAGAAGCCACCACGGCCTCGCGCTCACCGGGCCGCACCCGGTCGATCTGGTTGAGCACGAACACGGTGACGGCGTCATGGCTCGCGAAGGGCTGGACGAACTCGCGGTGCAGCACCGCATCGGCGTACTTCTGAGGGTCGGTGACCCACACGATCACGTCGACCAGGCCGGTCATGCGTGCGGCGACGGCGCGGTTGTCCACCTGCACGGAGTCGAGGTCCGGCAGGTCCAGCAGCACCAGGCCGGGCGGCACCTCGGGATCGGCCGCCCGCAGCCGTCGCTTGCGGGCGGGCTCCTGGCCGGCCTTCTCCAGGGCCGTGCCGCTGCCGTCGAGGTGGTGGCGGTCCGGCACGCCCAGCCAGTCCAGCAGCTCGTCCGAGCCCACCTCGCCCAGCACCGCGGCGACCGGGCGGGAGGTGGTGGGGCGGCGCACCGCGGCCTTGGACACCTCGGTTCCGACCAGCGCGTTGACCAGGGAGGACTTCCCGGAGCCGGTGGCGCCGAACAGGCCGATCACGGTGTGCTCGGCGGAGAGTGCGCGGCGCCGGTCGATGCGGTCGATGATCTCGCGGGCGGCCTGGACCTCCCCGGTGGGGGCGACGTCCTCGAGCACCTCGACGGCGCGGTCCAGGGCGTCCAGGCGCTGCACCAGAGGGACGGTCTGATCCCCGCGTCGTCGACGGGGGCTCATCGGGGACCCTCCCAGTCTGCAGATGCCGTGCCCTGCTCGGGGCGTGCGCCGCGGTCCTCGCGGATCTCGGCGGCCAGGGCCTCGAGGGCGTCAGCATCGGCATCCAGCGCTTCGGCCCCGCCGATGCCGCTCAGCTCCGCCAGGCGGTCCTCGAAGGGCGCGGACCGCCCGGCGACCAGGGAGTCCAGGCGGGTGGTGAGGCGTTCGCGGGCGATGCGCGCCATGCGGCGCACGGCCTCGTCGCCGAAGAGGGTCTCCAGCAGCTTCTGGCCGACCACGGCGGTGCCGGCCCCCACGCCGACCTCGAGGCCGGTGGGGATGAAGGCGGTGGAGGCGAACACGGCGATCATCAGTGCCACCCCGACCACGTTGACACCGAGGGACATCAGCCGGGCCTGGGTGCGACGGTCCGCGCCTTCCTGGCGCACCAGCTCCAGCACGTCGCCCTGCCAGGCGCGCACGGCAGCGGCGACCTCCTCCCCGTACCCGTCGGGGATGCGGGAGAGGTCCTGGCCCTCGGCGAGGTAGCGCCCGGCGGGGCTGCTGCGCCAGGACTGCTCGGCGCGCTCGGCACCGCGTGCGGTCTCGTCGATGACCACGTGCACGAGGCTCGTGCCCAGGGCCTGCTCCGCGGCGACCGAGGGGGCGGGGCGGCCGCTGAGCATCTCGCCGATGCGATCGCGCATGCGCCCCACGAAGCTCTCCACCCCGCGGAAGAACTCGCCGGTGCCCACCACGTCCTGCCAGCGGGCCAGCACCTCGCCTCGGAGCAGGGAGCCGTCCCCGATGGACTGCTCGATGCGGTCGCGGGCATCGGCGAAGGCGGCCACCACCTCGGCGTGCAGGCGGTCCCGCTCGGACTCCTGCATGCGGGCATGGTCGGCGATCTCGCGGGCGGAGCCGGCCAGGCGGCCCACGGCCCCGGCGAGGGTGCGGCGGGCGATCGCTCCGCGGCCCTCCGCATCGGCGGCGAGGTCCCGCAGGTGCCCGGTGAGCTCGCCGACGGCGGCAGCGGGCAGCATGCCGCGCTCGTCGACCTCGCTCTCGACCACCAGGAACAGGCGTGCCACCTCGATGCCCTCGCGATCCAGCATGGCGCGCAGGTCCGGGCCCAGCTCCTCGGCGACGCCGGGCCTGTCCGGAATGCGGTTCATCACCACGGCGACGGTGACGTCCCGCTCGGCGGCGGTGCGCAGCACCTCCCAGGGCACGGCGTCCGCGTAGCGGTTGGCGGTGGTGACGAACAGCCACAGGTCGGCGGCGCGCAGCAGCTGGCGGGCCAGCTCCCGGTTCCCGGTGGAGACGGAGTCGATGTCGGGGGCATCCAGGATCGCAAGGCCCCGGGGGATGGAGGGCTCGGCGCGCAGCTCGAGGCTGGTGGCGGCGGCCTCGTCCCCGGCACCGGCCGCCCCGGCATCACCGCCGGCGGGGGGAAGGGCCTCCTGCGCTGCGACGGGCTGGCCGTCCCCGCGCACCCGCGCCAGGCCCGGCAGGATCCGCGAGCCGGCGAACCAGGCGGAGTCCTCGGGATGGTGCAGCAGCACGGGCCGCCGGGTGGTGGGGCGGATGGCGCCGGTGCGGCTGACCGGATGCCCCACCAGGGCGTTGACGAGGGTGGACTTGCCGGCACCGGTGGAGCCGCCCACCACCACCAGCAGCGGGGCGTCCAGGGAGGCCAGGCGCGGAGCGACGTGGTCGGCGAGCTGGGACAGGGCCCCGGAGACCTCCCGGCGGGCCTGCTCCGCTCCCTCGATGGGCAACGGGAGCTCCAAGGAGCGCAGGTCCTCGGCGAAGGTGCCGAGCACGGTGGGCTGCTCCGTGGTGATGGATCCCCGGTCGTTCATGGTTCCCCCGTCGGGACGGTGATGTGACGGGCTCATTGTGGCAGGTGTCCCTCCCGCGACGGATGCTCGGCGAGGGCCGGGCACCGATCCGCCGTGGTCGTCAGTCGTGGAACGGGTCCAGGCCCCATTCGGGGAAGGCGGCCCGGCGGGCGGCCTGGACCGCTCGGTCCAGAGGATCCTCCGGATCGAAGCCGGATTCCCAGTCGCGCACGGCCAGCGGCCTGCCGTCCCCGAAGGTGCGGATCGCCGGCTCCGGGGTGAGCCCGTGCTCGAGTCGCGCGCGGGCCTCCGCGTTCAGGTAGGCCTGCGGCAGGGGTTGATCGGGGTCCACCGGGTCACCGGTGGCCACCGCGATCAGGTGCGCCCAGGAGCGCGGCACCACGTCCACCACCGCGTACCCGCCGCCGCCCAGGGCCAGCCAGCGGCCCTCGCACACCTCGTCGGCGATCTCGCGCATCAGCACCATCACCGCGCGCTGCGCCTCCAGGGAGACGGTGAAGTCGGCCAGGGGGTCCACCCGATGGGTGTCCGCTCCGTGCTGGGTGACCAGCAGGGTGGGGCGGATCGCTCGGGCCAGCGCGGGCACCGTGGCGCGGATCGCCCGCACCCAGCCGTCGGCATCGGTGCGGGGCGGCAGAGGGACGTTGATCGCGGAGCCCAGCGCACCCGCACCGCCGGTGTCCTGCACGAAGCCGGTGCCGGGGAACAGGTGCTCCCCGCTCTCGTGGATGGAGACGGTGACGGCCCGGGGCTCGTCCCACAGGGCCCGTTCCACGCCGTCGCCGTGGTGGACGTCCACGTCGACGTACAGCACTCGCGGCTCGCCCTCGTCGATGGCGTGGCGGATGGCGATCGCCGCGTCGTTGTACACGCAGAACCCGGAGGCCCGGCCGGGACGGGCATGGTGCATGCCGCCGGCCACGTTGACCGCGCGGGCGACGCGGCCCGAGCGGATCGCGTCGATCGCCGCGATCGAGCCGCCGACGATCTGGGCCGAGGCCTCGTGCATGCCGGGGAAGGCAGGGACGTCGTCCCCGCCGATACCCACGCCGATCAGCTCGTCGTGCGCCTCCAGCAGCAGCGGGGCGGAGGCGCGCCGCACCGCTTCGATGTAGGGGCGCTCGTGCACGGTGGCCAGCTGCTCTTCGCTCGCCACCGGCGCCTCGATCACCTCGACGCCGGGACGATCCAGCAGTCCGGCCGCCCGCGCCAGGTCGAGGGTGAGGGTCAGGCGCACCGGGGACATGGGGTGGTAGGGCCCGAAGTCGTAGCGGCAGAACCCCTCGTCCCACACCACCGCGCAGGAATCCGCAGTGGTGGTGGGCGGCGCGTCGTCTGCCAGCATGTCCCGAAGCGTACCCAGCGCAGGCCGCATGCCGACGTAGACTGCGCCGCGACGAGGGCGCGCAGCTGCGCGGGCCCCGAAGACCAGCAGGAGGTGCCATGGCCGTTCGCGTGACGGGCACCCCGAGCCATCTGCCGCCCATGTCGCGCAATGCCCGCTGGCGGCGCGCGATCAGCGAGTTCTTCGAGGAGCTGGGACGCTCCTCCCCCGCGCGCCTGCTGCTGATCGTGTTCACCGCCATGATCGGCGTGTTCACCGCGCTGCTGTCACTGCCGATCGCCGCGGCCGACGGGCAGCGCACCCCCTTCGTGGACGCCCTGTTCACCGCTGTCTCCGCGATCTGCGTGACGGGCCTGGTGACCGTGGACACCGGTACCCACTGGTCCACCTTCGGGCTGGTGGTCATCATGATCGCGATGAAGGTGGGCGGGCTGGGCGTGCTCACCCTGGCCTCCCTGCTGGGACTGTCGGTGCTGCGGTCGATGGGGCTCGCACAGCGCCTGATCGCGGCGCGGGAGACCCGCGCCGAGCAGTTGGCCGAGGTGGGCGGGGTGCTGCGCACCATCGTGATCACCTCGACCGCCTTCGAGGCGGCCACCTTCGTGGCGCTGACGCCGTACATGATCGTCACCGAGCACGGCCTGGGCGAGTCGCTGTTCCTGGGGCTGTTCTACGCGATCAGCGCGTTCAACAACGCGGGGTTCGTCCCCGAGGCGGCCGGCACCGCGCAGTACCTGGCCGATCCGTTCTTCACCGTGCCGGTGGGCCTCGCGGTCGCGGTGGGATCGCTGGGCTTCCCGGTGATACTGGCGGTGGCCCGGGCCTGGCGCCCGCCCCCCCGCCGGTCCCCGCCCTCCCAGCTCACCCCCGCGACCTCCGGGGTCCTGCTGGGGGCCGGCTGGCTGGGGCTGCTGCTGATGGAGTGGGCCCATCCGGCCACCCTGGGTGAACACTCGGTGGGCACCAAGCTGCTGGCGGCGGCCTTCGCCTCGGTGATGCCGCGCTCCGGGGGCTTCGCCACCCTGGACATCGGCCAGATGACCGGTGAGTCACGCCTGTTCATCGACCTGCTGATGTTCATCGGCGGCGGTTCGGGCTCCACCGGCGGCGGCATCAAGGTGACCACCTTCGCGCTGCTGGTGCTGTCGATCTGGGCGGAGATCCGTGGCAACCCCGATGTGGAGGCCTTCGGCCGGCGCATCCCGCAGGAGACGATCCGGCAGGCGATCGGCGTGCTGGTGATGAGCGCAGCGGTGGTGTTCGCGGCCACCTTCGCGCTGCTGCGCATCACCCCCTTCACCCTGGACCAGACCCTGTTCGAGGCGCTCTCCGCCTTCGGCACCGTGGGCCTGAGCACCGGCATCACCCCGGATCTGTCCGGCCCGGCGAAGTACGTGATCATCGTGTGCATGTACGTGGGGCGCCTGGGCCCGATGACCCTGGGGGCGGCGCTGGCACTGCGGCAACGCTCGCGGATGGTGCGCCTGCCGCACGAGCGCCCGGTGGTGGGCTGATCACGCAGGAGTCCGGCACGGACCTAGACTGTGGCGGCCGACGAAGGAGGAGACGTGCCTCGCAGAGAACGCGACGACAGCGGAGTGCTGGTGATCGGCCTGGGTCGGTTCGGCGCCTCGATCGCCCTGACGCTCGAGGAGCTGGGCACCGACGTGCTCGCCGTGGACACCCGTGACGACCTGGTGCAGGAGTACTCCGGCCGCCTCACCCACGTGGTGCAGGCCGACGCCACCCAGATGGAGTCCCTGGCACAGATCGGTGCCGCGGAGTTCTCCGTGGCGGTGGTGGGCGTGGGCACCTCCCTGGAGGCCAGCGTGCTGATCACCGCGAACCTGGTGGACCTGGGCAAGCCGGTGATCTGGGCGAAGGCGATCTCCTCCTCGCACGGCAAGATCCTGGAGCGGATCGGCGCCCATCACGTGGTGTTCCCGGAGGCCGACGCCGGCCGTCGCGTGGCCCACCTGGTCAACGGCCGTCTGCTGGACTTCATCGAGTTCGACGACGGCTTCGCGATCGTGAAGATGCGGCCCCCGCGTGAGACCCAGGGCTACACGCTGGCGCAGTCGGACATCCGCGCCACCTACGGCGTGACCGTGGTGGGTGTGAAGTCCCCGGGCCGGGACTTCACCTACGCCACGCCGGAGACCATCGTGACCCAGCACGACCTGCTGATCGTCTCGGGGCACACCGACCTGATCGAGCGGTTCTCCACCCGTCCGTGAACCTCACTCCCCGGTGAGCTCGCGTGAGCGCTCGGCGGCGGCCTGCATGGCCGCGGCGATGCCGGGGCGCACGCCCTGGCGCTCCATCACCGCCAGGCCCTCGACAGTGGTGCCCCCGGGGCTGGACACCCCGTTCTTGGCGACCGCGGGGTGCTGACCTGTCCGCATCAGCATGGTGGCGGCGCCGCGCACGGTCTGCTGCACCAGGCGGTCGGCCAGATCGCGCTTCAGTCCCAGCCGCACGGCCTCGTCGGTCATCGCCTCGATCAGGGAGAAGGTGAAGGCCGAGAGCGAGCCCGCGGCGCCGATGAAGGCGTGGACCTGCTCCTCGGTGATGTCCTCGACCACCCCGGCCCGCGCGAACAGGGCGCGCACCAGCGCGTGCTGCGACTCGGTGACGGCGCTGCCGCGCATCAGTCCAACGGCACCCTCCCCCACCGAGATGGGGGTGTTGGGCATCGCCCGCACGACGGGGCGGCCCGCCGGCAGCACGTCCTCGATGGCCTGCAGGGTGATCCCAGCGGCCAGGGAGATCACGATGGCGTCCTCGCGGATCAGTTCGGCGATCTCCGAGGTGAGCTCCACGATCTGGTACGGCTTGACGCCCAGGACCACCACGTCGGCCTCGCGCAGCGCGGAGGAGCGGTCCTCGACAGCGGTCGCGCCGAGCTCCTGGGCGGCGCGGGCACTGCTGTCCGGGGTGGAGTTGGAGATCAGCACCATGCCGGCATCGGCCCCGGAGGCGAGGAACGCCTGCACCACGGGGCCGCCCATGTTGCCCGCCCCGATCACCACGATGGTGAGGTCCGCGAGGTCGTGACCGGGGGCCTCGGATTCGGCACCGTCAGCACGGGATGACGCAACCGGGGCTGCTGCGTCCCCAGCTGCTGCATCGGCGGTGGCTGCATCGGGGTGGGCCGTGGTCCGGGGCGTGGTGCTGTCCGTCATGGATCCCAGGGTAGTGGCCGGTCTCGGGAGCAGCACCGCGCACGGAGCCCCAGGAACCGGAGCCGGCGGAGGGGTTCAGGATCCAGCGGGTGCGATCGCGGAGGGGTCGCCACCGCCGCCCGTGTCCCGATCGCGGTCGATGGTGCGCCCTTCGATCAGCACCAGCAGCTGCACCAGGACCACTCCGCCGATCGCCGTGGCGATCAGCAGCGGCCAGTTCGCCTCCGGTGCCAGCAGGCCTCCGCCGGCGTCCTGCCAGGGCCACAGGGTGCGCAGGGCTCCGATCATCAGACCGGCCAGCACCACCATGGTGCCGCGGTGGTGCCGCACCAGCAGCACGCGCATGATCCGCACGATCACCACCAGGCCCACCAGCGCCCACAGCCCGAACCAGGCGATGTAGCCGATGTCCAGCGCATCGACCGCGCGCAGCGTGGGCTGGTAGAGACCCAGGGTGAGCAGGATGAACGAGCCGGACAGGCCCGGCAGCACCAGGGCACACACGGCGATCGCGGCGGCAGGGGCGATCACCCACGGGCTCGGCTCGAGGGCCGCCCCGGGCAGGGAGGTGGCCACGAACGCTCCGAGGGCACCGGCGGCGAACAGTGCCAGCTCGGGCGCGCGCCAGGCGCCGCCGGAGAGCTTGATCGGCACCAGCACACTGCCCAGCACCAGGCCGAAGAACAGGGCCCGCATCAGCTGGGGACTGGTCTCCACCAGGTGGGCCATGGGACCGGCAACCAGCAGCACGGCCAGCGCCATGCCGATCATCAGCGGCACCACCAGCACCCAGGGCACCGCCCGGAGCTCGTTGAGGACACCCTGGCGGCGGTCAGGCCCGGTGACCAGGCGCCGCACCGCGGAGGTGAGGTGGTGGCCGGAATCGATCAGCTCGTCGTAGATCCCGGTGACCAGGGCTACGGTGCCCCCACTGACACCGGGGATGGTCTCCACCAGGCCGATCAGCGCGCCGCGAGCGGCATTGCCGAGGACGTTGCGGTGGCGTGGCCCGCGGACGGTCTCCTGCGGGGAGGGGGACGTCGTGGTCGTGGTGGCCGCGCTCTCGGTCATCGCTCCAGCGTACGTCTCGGGGGGCCGGGGGTCAGCGGCCGCGGCCCCAGTGGGGAGGCACATCACCCGCGATGCGGGCGTCGTTGGACTCATCGGCGCCCGGCTCCGGCTGGTCCTCGTCCAGACGGTCCGGGAGGATCGGGCGCCGCCGGCCCGAAGCGCTGCCGGTGGCGCGCGGGGAACCCGCGCCGGCCGATGCGCCCGGGTCACGCGTCGTGCCCGCATCGGGATCCCACTCCATCGGCTTGCCGGTGAGGGAGGAGATCACCACCGGCCCGCGCCGAGGCCGGTGCTCCCCTCCCCCGGGGCGCTCGGTGCTCATTGCCGCTCCTGATAGCGGCGGATCGCGCTGGAGACGGACACGTCCAGCAGCACGGAGCGCTGCTCGAAGCCCAGGAAGCTGCGCACCTCCGTGGCCAGGTGCTCCTCGAGGCGGGCACGGCCGTCGGAGCAGATGTACTCCACCACCGCGTCGAAGTCCTCACTGGAGTAGAACGAGAGCGGGTGCCCGGCGGGGATCTGCGGCCGCGGGAGGCGGTGGCGCACGGTGCCCACACCGGTGAGGGCATCGGCCTGCTCGTCGGTCTGCACCAGGCGCAGGGCCCGCTCCACGGCGCGGCGGATCCGCTCGGCCTCCCCGTCGGGGTCGATGAACAGCGCCCAGGACCACACCCGTTCGGTGGCCCAGCCTGCCTCCTCCAGTCGCTCGGCGCGCAGGCGGTCGCGCTCGCGCTGACTGGCGGTGCCCACGTAGCGGGAGCCGTCGGTGTCCACGGCCAGCAGCAGGCGACCGGGCAGCTCGGGGTGGCCCAGGGCCAGTTCGATGCGGTCCGAGGTGGAGCCGAAGTCGCTCTCCACCACGAGTCCCAGCCGCCAGAGGCGATCGGCGAGGTCCCGCACCAGGGCATCGGTCTCCAGCTCCCCGGCGGGGCCGTCGACGGGCTCCTGCCCGGCGCTGTCGACGGGCTCCTGTACGGCGTCGTCTGCTGGCTGCTCCGCCGTGCCCTCCGCCTCGGCGTGTGCCGCGGCCTCGGACGAGCTGCCGACTGCCGCCGCCTGCGCCCCGGGGCCCGACTCATCCTCGGCGGTGGCATCGTTCGCTGCGGTGTCGCCGGTGGACTTGCGGGCCAGGGCGGCCTCGAGGGCGGCGTCGAAGTCCTCGTCGGACATCTCCGCCCCCTCGGCGCGGCCGCCATCAGGGGCCTCTGCGGGCATCGACGTCTCGGCCTCGGCGGGGCTGCTGTGCGCGGCCTCCGGCGCCGGCTCGGCCGCGGGGCCGGAGACGGGAGTCGGGTCGGGGGTGGGTGCGGGGGCGGGCTGCGCCGGGGTCACCTGATCGCTTCCGGTCAGGGCCGCCACCTGCGGCACCACCTCGACGTCGGCCCCGCCGCGCAGCACCCAGAGCATGGCGCGCAGATCCCGGGCGCCGTCGGAGCGCAGACGCGCGGGGTCCAGGTCCTGCACATCGATCGAGGAGACCACGGTGGTGCGACCCCGCGCTCGGGTGATGACGGTGCCCAGGGCCTTGCGGCCCCCGGCCTCCGACAGCGGGCCGAAGCGGTGCAGCAGGCGTCCGTGCGGGGTGCGGCCGAAGCCCACCGAGACGATCACGTCATCGCGCACGATGCTCGAGGCGTGGGCGGCCGGCAGCACGGTGAAGAACTCCTTGGCCGCAGGGTCGAAGAAGCCGCGCAGTGCCGGGATCACCGCGACGGTCTGCATGATCCGCTCCATCAGGCGCCGGGCATGCTCCTCGGTGAAGGTGAGCACCGCGAGGGACCGCTCCGGGCGGCTGCGGGCGTGCTCGATCACCAGGTCGGTGACCCGGCGCAGCTCACCCTCGGTGCTCTCCACGTACTCCATGCCGGCGGTGACCGGGCCGCGCCCGTTCTCCACCAGCACCAGGCGGTCCGGTTCGGAGGCGACCGGACTGGGCACGGCCTGCACCTCGCGCACCAGCGCGCGGCGCTGGGCGAAGGCGCGGAGCCCCTCGGCGGCGGGGCGGTCGTCCCGCCCCAGCTCCACGTGGGTGGCGATCCGCAGCATGTCGTCCAGCAGGCTGGGCTGCTGGTCCCCTCCGTACTCCAGCGGGTCACCGACCACCACGGTCTGGGCTGCTCGCACGATCGACGGCAGCGCCGCAGCGGTGGGCAGCCGCCCGCCGTCGGCCACGATCACCACGTCGAAGTGACGGCCGCGCGGGATCACCTGGGGCACCAGGTACGGCGAGGCCAGCCAGGTGGGGCGCGAGCGGAAAAGGATGTCCTCGTACTTCGCGGAGAGGTCCCGGATGGAGACGGTGGAGGCCCGGGCCAGCTCGGCGATCGCCGCCCGGGAGGTGTCGGGGTAGGCCTTCATGGTGCGCACCCGCACCTCGTCGGCAGCGGCGTGGACGCGGGCGGAGGAGCCGGCCAGGTGCTCGGCGTCCAGGCGCCGGAACCGCTCGGCGACCTGGGAGAGGGAGGTGCCGTCGTACTGGGAGATGGTGGGCTCCGCGCCGGCGATGAACTCCAGCACACTGCGCCACCACGCCAGGTCCAGCTCGCTGGTGACGTGGACGGCCGGTACGCGGCGCGCGCGCAGGTCCTCCACCAGCTCACCGAGCCCGTCGAAGTCCAGGCGGCGCAGCAGCTCGGTGCGGCGCGGCAGGGTCTCCAGGTCGTCGCGGTCGCGGTCCAGGGCGTCCAGGCGCTGCTGGAGCTGCTCGAAGGGGGTGCGGGCCAGGGCGTGACCGGCCTCGGTGCCGTCCAGCAGCACGGAGAGCTCATCGAGGATCCGCTGGGCGTGCTGCGCGGTGGAGCGCACCTGATCGAGGTTCTCGGGGACGGAGGGGAGGACGGAGTCCTCCTGGGCGACCTGCCGCCAGGAGTCGCGCACCCGGCGCGCGTCCATCAGGTCGCGGTGCAGGTCCGTGGTGAGGGAGGCCGGGCGCTGCAGCGCCTCGCCCTCCTTGCGCAGTCGGCGCCGCACTCCCCACCCCATGGTGACGCCGTTCTCGGCGCGCCAGGTCTTGTCTCCGGTGGCGGCCACCAGGTCGGCGAGCTCGGCGCGGAACACGGCCGGCTGGAAGATCGTGAGCACGCCGCGCACGCGCTCCAGCATCGACAGGCGCCCCAGCAGCTCGTCGAGGGAGTCGACGGGGCGCAGTCCGATCCTCTCCCCGGTGGCGGTGGCGGCGCGGTGCAGCTGGGGCAGCATGCCCTCCCGCAGTTCGTCGACCAGGGCGGCGGCACGCTCGGCCTGGGTGTCGGAGCTGATGGGTGCCCCGTACCAGGCGGTGGTCTCCGGGCCGGTGCTGAGCACGCCCACGGTCGCCGCCTCGCGCAGGGCGGAGGCGTACCTCTCGCGCTCCTGGCCGATCATCTGGGCGGCCACATCCGAGCGCAGCCGCACGGTGGTGCGCGGCGCGGGCCGCTGGCGGGTCAGTGCCGCAAGCGCGGAGATCGCATCGTGGGCGGAGGCACCCCATGGCTGCTGGATCCGGTGCATGGCCTCGACGTGGCCGGTGAGGATCTCGCGGGTGCGGGTGAGCTCCTCCGGTTCGGCGGCGGAGTCCTCGGCTCCCAGGCCGAAGGTTCCTGCCCTCCGCAGGCTGCGCAGAAGGGAGGCGGAGGCGTTGCGCTGCAGGGACGGATCCGGGGAGAGGTCGAAGACCAGCTCGTCGATGCCCCGCTGCTCGGCGCTGGCGGTGAGCTGGGCGAGGTTGCGGCGGCGCTGGGAGACCACCAGCACGCTGCGGCCGCGGGCGTTGAGCTCCTCGGCCAGGTCCACCACCAGGTCGAGGGTGTCCGCGCCGGGGGGCGCCGCGATCGCCAGGTGCTTGCCAGCCAGCACGTGGGCGAGTGCCTCCCGGTGGTCCGGGTCCACGGCGGCGACCAGCTCGTCCTCCGGGACCAGCACGTCCAGATCCGGGGCGTCCTGCTCCGGAGCGTCCCGGCCCGGGTCCCGCCGAAGGGTGTCGTCCTGGTCCTGGTGGCCCTCCTCCTGCTCCCGGACTCCGGCCCGCACCTCGTCCCGTGCGGGCCCGTGGCCGGCGAGTGCGGCCACCACGGGGCTGCTCGCCCAGTCGCCCAGGTCGGAGGCGAGGTCCTCCCCCACCGAACCGGCGGCGTCCATGATGTTGCCGACCACCAGCGCGTGGGTGATGCGGAAGCCCGGCAGGGGCTGGCCGAGGGCGCGGAAGGCGTCCAGCACCGGGTTGGGGTCGAAGCCGTGGGTGCTGTCGGTGGTGGCCAGGAGAGCTCGGGCATCGACCGCGACGCCGGCCTCGCGCAGGGCGCGCAGCAGCACCGGGTTGAGATCTGCGGTGGCGTCGAGGTCGAGGTCGACGTCCTCGCGGGCGTTGCCGCGCAGACGCAGGGTGATGGGCCGCACCAGCACCGGTGCGTGCACGGGCTCGGAGCCGTCCTCCGGGTGCCAGGTGGCCTCGCCGATGCCCAGGTGGCAGGTGGTCAGGCCCACCTCCTCGGCGTGACGCTCCGCGATCTCCCGCAGGGTGCGGGCATGGGCGCGTGCATCTGCCAGCGCGCCCACCTCCCGCACCAGCGAGGACAGCCGGGTGGGGCCCCGCCCGGCCAGCAGCTGCGCAAGGCCCGAGGGGTGGGAATGGGTGAGGTCCAGGAAGGTGGTGCCGGCGCGCATCTGGGTGAGGAACGAAGGCGCGGTCTGACCGCCGGTGATCTGCTGGCGCCAGCGGTCCAGGGCATCGGCCACCACGTCCTCGCGGCTGAGGGGGCGGTGCTCGCGCGGGAGCCGGGGAAGAGAGTCCTCCTCCTGCTCGGGGGCGGTGCCGGCATCGGCCGCGCCCAGGCGCTGCTCGACCACGACGTCGACCCCGGGGTGGCGCGGGGGCTCACCGCCGGCGCGTCGCCGCTCGGCCAGGTGTGCACCGTGGCGGGCGCCGCCGGGGGCGTCGGCGCTGTGGGGTCCGGCGGCCGGGACGGACGGGCCGTCGCCGTGGGCATCATCCGTGGCGGAGGGGGCGCGGGTGCTGCCGCGGGTCGCCGCCGGGGCGTCGTCGCGGCGGTCGGCAGGCGGGGCCGACGGGTCGGGGCTCTTCTTCCCGCGCAGGAATCTCCACATAGCCCGCAACGCTACCGGGGTCGCGCCACAGGCAGGCGCAGGCGTGCCGTAGGGAGCGTCAGGCGTGCCTCACAGCGGGGTCGCGCTCGGCACGGGTGCCGTGTTCACACCTCGTGCAGGCGCACTGAGGACTCCTCGAGGTGCTCGCGCAGCTCCGGGGTGACGGGCCCGGCGATCACCAGGTCGGTGAGTGCGGAGACGGGGCAGATGCCGGCGAGCGCACGGTGCCCGATCTTCTCGGCCGTGGCCAGGCCCACCACGCGGCGGGAGTGGCCGATCATGATCCGGGTGACCCCCGCTTCCGCATCGGAGTTGCAGGTCAGGCCCGCGTGGACGTCGAGGCCGACGGTGCCCACGAACATGGTGTCCAGCCAGAGGTCCCGCATGGTGGCGGTGGCCAGGGGGCCGATGAGCTCGAAGGAGTAGGGCTCGGCCACGCCTCCCAGCACCACGGTGCGCACGGCCGGTCGCAGCACGGTCTCGGTGGCGATGTTCAGCGCGGCGCACACCACGGTCAGGCCCGGGCGGCCGTCGCGCGAGTCGATGTCGGGCCGCGCCACGGCACGGCGGGCAGGGGGGGGGGGGGGTCGACCGCCGTTGGAC